>NZ_FNEX01000035.1 GCF_900100435.1 Pedobacter sp. ok626
GATGGTACTGCGGTAACACGTGGGAGAGTAGGTCGGTGCCAAATCTTAAAAGAAAGCCGGTAGTCCAATAGACTATCGGCTTTTCTTGTTTATAGGAATTTAGGAATAATCCTAAGATTTATTTTATAACTGTCTGGCCGAATTCTACTGAGGTATTTGAAGATTGTTTCTTAACCCCATTCTCCTGGGGTACGCTATTTCGTTGAGATACGATTATGTTATTATTCTGAAAGGATCCTGTATAGTTCTAGATTGAGGTAATAACTATTGCCATGTATCATCCTTTTTTCAAGTATTCCCATATTTGATAATTCATCAAGATACTTACGCGCTGTATTTTCAGCATAAAGACCTCTGTTGGTAAGATGCATTACCCGTGTAAAAGGCTCCATAAATAAGGTATTTACGAGAGATTCTGGACGGTTGATGTTTCCTTTGGAAATAACTGCATCCAGGATTGCATCTTTTGCCGAGATGATATCATTAATTTTATTGTAAGTGAGGTTCGCCGTGACTTCGACGGCTTTTAACATGAAGAGAAACCAGTTTTTCCAGTTGCCCCTTTGGGTAATTCCAGAGAGTGTTGAGTAATATTCTTCTTTATTGTCCATAATGTAACGACTTAAGAAGAGAATTGGATAATCAAGTAAGCCTTTTTTGGTGAGATAATGAATGTTGAATATTCTTCCAGTTCTTCCATTGCCATCTCTGAAAGGGTGAATGGCTTCGAATTGAAAATGACCAATAGCCATTTTTAAGAGCGGATCTATTGGATATTTCTCATCATCATTTAAAAAATTTATGAGGTTGCTAAGTTTGGACTCTATAATGCCAGGGCCACGAGGCGGAGTATAGGATGCTTTGCCTGCATTTAAGCCAGAGCCACCTTCTTTAATATAAATCTGTGCTACGGGTGGCCTTATGCCATCCTTAAATTGGCTTATGGTTCTGTACATTTTTACAAAGTAAGCCTCATCGAACAGTTGACCTTCTTGTAAATATCCATAGCCCAACCATAGAGCTTCTCTATAATTTAAGATCTCTTTGGTAGGGCCCTCCTGTTGTTTGGTTTGGTGTTCGCTATAAGCTTTGTAAAGTTCATCATCCGTGGTAAAGATGTTTTCTATCGCATTTGAAGCTTTGGCTTCTTGTAGACTTATAGAGTTGATCAACAATCCTTGATTAGGTATGGCAATGCTACGACCTTGTAATCTTCCTAGTGCAGCTTTAGCATTTCCAAGGCGGGTAAATATTTGAATATCTTCATATAGTTCTTTATCTATTGGAAGCAAGGGTAGATCATTCCAGGGTTTGTTTCTATCAGGGTTTATTGGATAAGCCATAATCAAATATAACTAAAATAATCCACCTAACCTTAAAAAGTACTTCATTTTAAGGTTAGTTTTGTTTTTGACCTTAAATTAAGCTGAGTTTAATTACTTGGCCTTATTTTTATGCCGTTTTTAAGGTTAGTTATGAAGTTAAACTTAAAACCTAAGCATTGAATGTATGTATTCAGAGTTGACTAATGAACAAGAGATATAAAGGGTTTGTCAGCTGCTCATCGATAGAATAGGAAGAGCTTAATATAGAGGACTGAAATAGTTTTTAGTTTTTCTTATTGTTTTTCAGTGAGTTATGGCTTGTT
>NZ_FNEX01000004.1 GCF_900100435.1 Pedobacter sp. ok626
GAATGGGTTCGTAGTCGTATCCGACTATGCTACTGGATCCAATGGAAACAGGTAAAGACTCGTGTTAAACAGCTTGAGAAACTAGGGGTGAAACCCTATCAAGCCTATCAATGGGGAAATACTCGTAAAGGCCATTGGAGAACGGTGCATAGCCCGATCTTGACCCGGACGCTCAACAACGCATTTTTAAAGAAACAAGGGCTACTATGTCTTAAAGAAATAGTAGCCCCTAAAGCTGTTTATGTTTAATGAACCGCCGTATGCCGAACGGCACGTACGGTGGTGTGAGGGGACAGGTAATCAAATAATGATTACCTTCCTACTCTATGCCCTTTTCAGGCTTAAAAATGTTCTAGATTTTGGAATTAATTAATCCTACATTTGTACCCAGCACATTTATTCAAAAAAGAGTATCCAAATACATATCTTAAAATGCAATTACACGCTCGTCATTTCCTAATAAGTTTCTTCTCATTCCTTATTGTTCTATCTGCATGTAAAAAAAGCGAACTACCAGAACAACCAGAAGTGCCAATTCCTTCCCTTCGTATGAATTTGGACAGTACCATTTTGGCAAATGACAACTTTTTTGGCACACGCCTTTCGGTGATCCTTAAAAATTTTCCAGAAGGCACTTCAGATGCTGTAGAATGGCGTGTAGAAAATCCACGTATTGCTGAGGTAACCCTAGAAGGAGTCGTATGGCCTAAGGGAGCTGGAATTACCTACGTTTTTGCAAAACTGCTGAATGGAAAGGGTGAAGCGAAATGCAAGGTCATCGTTACTGATGGGAATGACTATAAATACAGGCTTGTATTGACCGATAAGGGGAAGTCTGATTTTTCAATTGGTAGGCCTGAGGCATTTCTTTCTTCAAAAGCTATTGAAAGACGTCGAAAACGAAATATTCCCATTGACGAAAGTGATTTGCCTATAGCTAAGCAATATCTTAAGGAGATAACCGAAATTGGAGGTACAATTGTTGCTCAGAGTAAATGGCTGAATACAGTGACTGTGAACGTAAAAGATCAGTTTCTGATTGATAAATATAAAGCTTTACCATTCGTAAAAGAGGTCGTATTGGTATATGTGGGCAAAAGGAAACTAAGCTCGGAGGTTCAAAAATATGTGGATAGCCCACAGCCAGGAAGTTCCGGCAATTTAGGTACATCAATTGATTACGGATCGGCCGCATTGAACATCAATACAGTAAAGGGAGAATTGCTGCATCAGCAAGGCTTTAAAGGCGAAGGAATGGATATCGCTGTTATTGATGACGGGTTCATGCAGTTGAAAAACAATCCAGCATTTAGTAATATACGTATTAAAGGGGCAAAATCTTTTGTGTATGAAAATGATGATCCATATAGCATCGATACACATGGTGTTTGGGTAACCTCATGCATGGCTGTGAACAAACCTGGAAGCTATGTGGGGACTGCACCAGAGGCAAATTACTGGCTACTACGTACAGAAGATAGCGCAACTGAATATCCGGTCGAAGAGGATTACTGGACGAGTGCCATAGAATTTGCAGACAGTGTAGGGGTAGATTTGGTTAATTCTTCTCTATCCTATAGCGATGGCTATTATCTCCCACAACAACGATATACTGCTAATGATATGGATGGTAGAACCGCTTTCGCTAGCAGGGCAGCAAATATGGCTTTCAAGAAAGGGATTTTTATTGTAAACTGTGCAGGGAACGAACAAAAATGGGTAGGCACTCCTGCCGATTCGCCGAGCGTGTTAACGCTAGGTTCAATCAATAGCAATGGCACCCAAAGCTACTTTACATCCTGGGGAATTACAGCTGATGGTCGAATTAAACCTGATGTAATGGCTATGGGTGGAGGAGCTAGTGTGATCAATACTTCAGGCATAGCCGAAAATAGAAGTGGGACATCATATGCCAGTCCGATCATGTGTGGACTAGTAGCCTGCTTATGGCAAGCCAATCCCACACTGACAAATAATGACTTAATGGAAATAATCCGTAAATCTGCTGATAGAGCTGGCCATCCTGAATTGCCTTTTGGTTATGGTATCGCAGACATGAAAAAGGCGATGGAACTGGCGAGAATAAAAGTCGGCTCAAAATAAAATCGGTCGACTGTTAATTCGATGTCTTTCTCTTATATTTGCCGACAATTCAATACCCCATACTGTGATTAATGTAAATAACATCTCCGTTTCATTTGGCGGAACCACTCTATTTAGCGATGTAACCTTTTCGATAAACGAGAACGATAAAATAGCCCTGATGGGCAAGAATGGCGCTGGAAAGTCGACCATCCTAAAGATCATTGCAAATGCTGCTAAACCTACTTCTGGTAGCGTAACCGGTCCAAAGGATGCGGTAATAGCGTATTTGCCGCAGCATTTGCTTACAGAGGATAAGCTTACCGTTTTTGAAGAAACGATGAAAGCTTTTCAAGAGGTAAACCAGATGCAAAAAGAGCTTGATGAGCTGAATGAGCAGCTGACTATTCGTACCGATTACGAAAGTGATGACTACATGAAGCTGATCGAACGCGTATCGGAATTGAGTGAGAAATTTTATTCGATCGAAGAGATCAATTATGATGCAGAGGTAGAAAAAGTGCTAAAAGGCTTAGGTTTCGAACGCAAGGACTTTACTCGTCTAACCGCTGAGTTTTCTGGCGGATGGCGTATGCGTATCGAGTTGGCTAAAATTCTGTTAAAGAAGCCTGATCTCATCTTACTTGATGAGCCTACCAACCACATGGATATCGAAAGTATACAATGGTTGGAAGATTTCTTGATCAATTCGGCAAAAGCAGTTATGGTAATTTCGCATGACCGTGCCTTTGTAGATAACATTACCAATCGTACCATTGAGG
Source organism: Pedobacter sp. ok626 (assembly GCF_900100435.1). GTDB lineage: Bacteria > Bacteroidota > Bacteroidia > Sphingobacteriales > Sphingobacteriaceae > Pedobacter. Next base: position 2,865 of record NZ_FNEX01000004.1, read on the forward strand.
TTACTATGGGTAGAATATACGATTACAAAGCCAAATACAGCCATTATCTTCAATTGCGCGCTGACCGTCGTGTACACCAACTGAAAGCTTACGAAGAACAACAGCGTTTTATTGCAGATAACCAGGAATTTATAGACCGATTTAGGGGAACCTATTCTAAAACCTTACAGGTACAATCGCGTGTAAAGATGCTCGAAAAGCTTGAAGTTATTGAGATTGATGAAGTTGATACTTCGGCATTGCGATTGAAATTCCCGCCATCACCGCGTTCGGGTCAATATCCTGTAATTGTGGAAGAGCTGACTAAAACTTATGGTGATCATGTGGTGTTCGAAAAAGCATCTATGGTGATCAAGCAAGGAGAAAAAGTAGCTTTTGTGGGTAAAAATGGTGAAGGTAAGTCGACCATGATCAAAGCCATCATGGGTGAGATCAATTTTGAAGGAGATTTAAAAGTAGGTCACAATGCCAAGATTGGATACTTTGCCCAAAACCAGGCTGCATTGCTTGACGAGAACTTAACGGTATTCGAAACCATTGACCAGATTCCATTAAGCAATGGTTCCATAAAAATTAAAGACCTTTTGGGGGCCTTTATGTTCAGTGGTGATGACACTACGAAAAAAGTTAAGGTACTTTCTGGAGGAGAGAAAACCCGTTTAGCAATGATTAAGTTGTTGTTAGAACCCGTAAATGTGTTAATCCTGGATGAGCCAACCAATCATTTGGACATGAAGACCAAAGACATTATCAAGGACGCTCTTAAGGATTTTGATGGTACTTTGATTCTGGTATCCCATGATAGGGATTTTTTGGATGGACTGGCAGAAAAAGTGTTCGAATTTGGTAATAAGCGTGTTCGGGAGCACTTTGAGGATATTAAAGGCTTCCTGGCGTACAAGAAAATGGATAGCTTAAAAGAAATCGAACAAAACTAAATACAATCATGATTAAATTATTTGTAGTGGGCTATCCACTAGATATACAAGAAGCTGACCTGAAGGAGATATTTAGCATCCATGGGGCAATACACAGCATAGAATTGCTAAGAGATAAAGTGACCCAAAGACATAAAGGTTTTGGTTTTGTCGAAATGGAGGAGCAAGCAGATGCCGACAGGGCTATTGCCGCTGTAAATGGCATGGTGCTGAGAGGTCGGAAGATTCGTGTTAAACTAGCCGATGAAGATAGAGCAGAACGGCCGAGAGCATTTAAAACAAACCACTTCCATTCTCAAGAATTACAGGGTAATGCAAGTAGTGGGGCAAGCAACACAGAGTCGTTTAAAAATAAACGCCCTAGAAAATTAATGTCAAATACATTCAGAGCAGAGAATTAAGCCTGTTGACAGCAGCGAATTTAATTGAACAATTTTTATATTCCGTTCGCTGCTGTTAAAATTATTGGTTTGTCCGACGTTATTAATATCGTGTGTTCATGTTGGGCTACAAATCCACCTTTGTCACCTACAAAAGCCCAATCATCCGCCCCCTTTTTTATAAATGTTGAATCGGTGGAGATAAATGTTTCAATAGCAACAACAGAATCCTTTCTAAATCGCCTTTTATCATAACGGTCGCAATAGTTCATGATCGCATCAGGTTCTTCATGTAAGCTACGTCCAACGCCATGACCAGCTAAATCTCTGATAACAGTATATCCTGCTTTTCTAGCCTTGGTTTCTATTAGTTTTCCGATATCAGAAATTTTGACTCCTCCTCTAATTTGTGAAATTGCTTCAAGTAATATTTCTTTAGAAGTGTCTACCAAATGTTGTAGGCCCTGAATATCTTCTCCGACGACAAATGAGCAACCATTATCGGACCAAAAACCACCCAACTCTGCAGATACATCAATGTTGATGATGTCACCATTTTTTAGATTGACTTTGTCGGAAGGGACACCATGAGCAAATTCATTGTTGACACTAATACAGCTATAACCAGGGAAACCATAGGTTTCGAATGGGGCAGACTTTGCACCAAGGTTCTCTAATATTTGTCTTCCATACTCGTCTATGTCTTTTGTGGACATGCCTATCTGGGTATATGCCTGCATTTTTTGTAAGGTAAGCCCGACAGCTTCACTCACGCGCTGCATACCAAGCAATTCTTCTTCCGTTTTTACAATCATAAATTAATGTTATTCAGTTTTGCACAAAGTTAGGGGCATTTAAATTGAGCTCATAGTAAATATTAGACATTGTATTATTCGTTAGCCAGTTACATTTCCCGTAAATTTGCAGCATGCCAATAAATTATCTGGAGAAGATACAGCTAGAGGAATTTGATGAGGAAGGGTACAGAATTAGTCCGTCTAAAGACTTGGCCTCAGTTATCGAGGGTTTTTATGTTTTCTCTAGAGATTCCAAGCATGATAACCATCTTATTTTCAATGACGGCTTTCCCGTGCTTGTATTTTTGCAAAGTCACGAAGATACGATAGGGGTAACAGGAGTGAAGGATGCAATCGAAATTAAGGGAGGATGGGCAAGTGCTGGCTCGATAAAAAATGTTTATATAAAATACAACAGCAATACAGCGCAGCTTTTCATAGTCCGTTTCCATCCCAGTACTTTCTATCAGATGTTTGGTTTAGATGCTCAATATTTTAGACACAATCCAATTGTTCCATTTGGGGATCTTGCGAAGAACAATAACTTCAGCATGGCAGAATTTTTTGAATGTAATGCTATCGAAGAAAAGATCGAATTTATCGAAACATATGTTCAAAGTTCTTTTACACAGATCGGTACCCCTGACGTTTTGCAAAAAACATTGGATTATATCCATAAAATAAAAGGAAACAGCACTGTGCGAAATGTGACCAATGATGCTGGTGTAAACTATAAGTGGCTGGAAAGGAGTTTTGTGAAAAATATTGGACTTTTGCCTAAAGAGTATATTCAACTCCAACGCTTTATTCACGCATATCTTGAATTGGTAGGAAATGAAGATGTCGATTTGATGCGAATTGCAATATCAAATGGCTACTACGATTCAAACCACTTTCTAAAAGACTTTAAAACCTATACGGGAAAAACACCACTGAGTTATTTGAAGCTTCAATCCTAACAGGGTTTTATGGCCTCTTCGAGGTCCTTAGTCATAGACTGGGCGATCACGCCAGCTTATTTTTATAAAATCAAATCGTTTTAAATCTTTATTGAATTTAAGGGTGACCTCGTTGCCTTTGAAACACGCACTATTTTCTTTTTTGGTTAAATAATCACAATATATGCGGATTATGTCCGGATCGGAAAAGTCGTACGTGAACATCCCCATGTCTTTTTCTGATATAAATGATTTACATTTTTCGCTGTTATTTTTAAGCAGTAAGTCTCCGGGTTTTGTTCCGATTAGATTATCAACGCTTATAGCTTGGATCTGCTGATCTTTCACTTCAAATGCATTGATATCATATCCATCACCCACTATGTCGTTCGTGATTACGATGTAATGATTTTCTGATAGCTTATAAAGCGCTACGGTCCATAAGCCATCTACTACGAGGGTTTCAAAATAGTTGGGGGTTAATTTGTTAATCGTGTTGTAGTTTTTTGTGGTATCCGTAAACTGGTTGTTAGCTGCCAGACTCCGGACCCAGCCTTCTCGTTCTTCTTTTTTCCATTCCCAGCTTGTCATGGCACTATCCGGTAACAGTGGTAGGATGTCCAGAATCTCCTTATTTTTCAGGTAATCTATTTTGATGATCTCTGAGTATTTGGCTTTTACTGCAGTTGTTTGCAATGTCTCACTAGGTAGTCTTGTAGATTCAACTGGATTGTGTACAGAATCAGATTTTTTACTTTGCTGATCGGTCTCTGTTGAATTACAGGACACAAGTAGAATTAAATAGCTTAACAGAAAGGTATAGTGTATTTTCATTGCAAGAGCGATGTTTAAATAAGCGGCTAATTTAGATATAAAAATATTAACAGTTGATATAGCCTTAACACAGCTTTAATAATGAGCCTTTATTTTTGCGGTATAAATATTTGGTTAGTATTTATAAGTTTAGGTTTAGTTGATAATGAAGAGCTCAGATGGATGTCGGAGCTCTTTGACATTTAAGCCCTTTTTTTTTCGTAAATTTAGGTAAGGGAAAACTAATTCTAATTGATATGAAAAAGTTAACATTATCTGTTATGGCTTTGCTAATGCTAGCCGTAACCAGTGGTATTAAAGCTCAGGACGACGCCATGATGAAAGCCTGGCAAGCCTACATGACACCAGGGGATGTACACAAAATGATTGCAAAGAGCGACGGGACCTGGGATAGCGATGTAACCATGTGGATGAAGCCTGGTGCTCCACCAGAAAAAAGTAAAAGCGTTTGTGAAAATAAAATGATTTTGGGTGGGCGGTACCAGCAATCTACTCATAAAGGTACAATGATGGGTATGCCTTTTGAAGGGATGAGTCTTCTGGCGTATGACAACGCCAAGAAAACATTTACATCTACCTGGATAGACAATATGGGTACTGGGATGATGGTGATGGATGGTACTTGGGATGAAGCGACGAAAACCATTAACTTTAAGGGGAAATGCGTTGATCCTGCTACAGGTAAGGATATGGATGTCCGGGAGGTCTTTAAACTAGTGGATGATAACAATCAAGTTTTGGAGATGTATTGCACTACCGATGGTAAGGAAATGAAAACCATGGAGATTAAGTTCAGCAGAAAGTAATAATAAAGAGGCCGACTTGCCATTTACACAACCACGCAGTACCTTTGTTTTAAAAAAAGAATTGATATGAATACTGAAAAAGCCATTCTGGCAGCCGGTTGCTTTTGGGGAGTAGAAGAATTAATAAGACATTACCCAGGTGTCATTTCAACGGTAGTTGGATACACAGGTGGGGATGTGCCTAATGCAACTTACAAGAATCATGGAACACATGCGGAAGGTATAGAGGTTGTCTTTGATCCGGCACAATTATCATATCGTAAACTTCTTGAATACTTTTTCCAGATTCATGACCCATCAACTCGAAATAGACAGGGAAATGATATCGGTACTTCTTATCGTTCGGCCATTTTCTTTTTGGATGAGCAGCAGGAAGAAACTGCAAAGGCTTTAATCGCTGAGATGGATGCTTCTGGTATATGGCCAGGAAAAATTGTAACTGAAGTTGTTCCTGCGACTGATTTTTGGAATGCGGAGGTAGAGCACCAGGATTATTTGCAAAAGAATCCGAACGGATATACCTGCCATTTCGAAAGACCTGATTGGAAATTAAAATAGTTAAGAGGGTGTAGGTTTACACCCTCTTTTGCTTTTCATAGAATTTTAGCAGGGTTTAGAAATTTACAAATTTTAGCCCTAAACTGAGCCAACGTGAGGGAAGTGGAATAGCTCCAATCTCATAATATTTCGTGTTAAAGATATTTTGCGCATCCATAAAGATCGTTACTTTATGAATCGACTGACTTAACCTGAAGTCGTTTATCCAATAAGAGGGGCCTGATATCCGTTGATTAAAACGTGTTGCAGCCATTATTGAAAAATTGAGGTATTGGAAATCGATGGTGTTGGTCAATTGATGTTTCAACGATGAGATCTGATATTTTGAAGCAAGCCCAGTTTCCATCTCACTATTTTTAGAATCCAAATAAGAATAAGCAAGGTTTATATTCAGTTTGGCGCGTTCAGAAACGTTCATGGAATAATCTGATCGCATATTTATCCCTCCAGTAACTTGATTTCCTACATTATTACTTTGCCATGGATCAGTATTAACTGCCCGAGTCCAATCTATAAACTTGCTAATCCTCCTGCGAAAAAAATTGGAGTTGAAACTGAAGTTTCCTTTGGTGATTTTGAAACCCAGTTCTCCTTGTAGTGCATTTTCGGGACTAAGGTTTGGATTTCCAATATTCGCAGGGCGTTGATTCAGATATAAATCGGTAAAGGAAGGAATCCTTTGGCTTGTTCCAATATTTCCAATAATCTTAAACATATCAGTTATGGCGTAACTCGCATCGATTCCTGGATAGATCTGCCACTTATAATCAGAGTTATAATTTAGGTAGGTACCAAAATTTAGATTGAGCTTCTCAAATAGGTAGGTCTGGTACTGTACATAGATACCCAGATTCTCTCGATGGTGCTGGCCAATATTAGAAGACTTAATATCTTCTCTTCTAACTTCGGTACCGAAACCCAATTCACCCGCGCTGGTTTTATAGGAAGTGATGACTTCGGCAGCTATTGAATTTGTATAATGCTTACTTCTGCCAGCTGTTGGACTAGAGGCCCCTAAATAGCTATAATCATCGAAATTATATCTGTAGCTTAATTTTGGCTTTAGTGTCCATTTGCTGGATAAGAGGTGTTTGGATTGTACAGCCACAAGGGTGGTTTGAACGGTTTCGATCGAATTCTTATCTCCAGGTGCTGCGTAAAATCCATTTGCTCCGAATTCATTGTTGGTATAGCCAAATGAAGTCATGATTTCATTTGAATCATCAATTTGGATGTTTCCCTGATAGAAAAGTTTAGCATTATCGAACTGGGTGTTAAATCGATAACCGTTACTTTTATCATAAGATCCGAAAAGGGAATGTTGCTGATGTTTCTTGCTCAAAGCGGCGCCCACTTGAATACCCTCTCCATAAAATGTCTTTCCTGTTCCTTCAGTGTCCTTTTCGAAGTTAGAACCTCCGTGTACATCGACCAGGAAGCCTGATTTGGTTGGTTTTCGGGTGATGATATTGATAGCCCCTGTTAAGCTGTTGATTCCATATATTCTGGCAGCAGGTCCCCGGACCACTTCAATTCTCTCAATAGCCTCGACCGGAATAGGCAGGTTAAGCATGTTATGAGCTGTCTGCGCATCAATGATCTTCACACCGTTTAAAAGCACTACAGTCTGCTCAAAACTTCCTCCGTCGATACTGATGTCAGCCTGCGTTCCAAAAGGCCCCCTTTGCCTTATATCGACTCCGTTGGCATATTGTAACAATTCCTGGATGCTACGAGCCGGTAATTTGGCAATCATTTCTTTATCGATTACATATACATTTCTGTTTTGTTTAGAGATCGGAGTACTGAACCCATTTTCGTTGATCACTACTTCTTTAATCCTGATAACACTATCCAGGCCTTTTTGCGCATATAAATTACTGCATAAAAGCATGAATAAAGCAAAGTAAATTTTCTTCATTCCTTATAAATTTCGACAAAAGTAGTACCTTGCCGTACCACTAAAGTGTACCAGTTTTAAGATAATGGATGGTCCGGTTCAAATTCCCTTCAAAAGTTTCATTCAACTTAAGCCTGACGAAGGCACAGCGATTTACCTACAGATCGTCTTTGAATTCATTAAGTCCATACAATTGGGCCTACTTCCAGAGGGTACAAAGCTTCCTGGTACACGTGTATTGTGTAAGTTATTAGCGGTAAACAGAAATACATTGATCAAAGCTTTTGACGATTTAGAATCGCAAGGTTTTATCGAAATTCTGCCAAATAGGGGAACATTTATCTTATCAGATCAAAAAAAGAAAAATACAAAGACGGCTGGTCCATCCTTAAGCCTGGAGAAATCGGCGGTTTTTACAAGTTTTACTTTCAAGCATTCATCATTGTTGGAAAATCCAGTTGAGGTAAGTGACCTGGCTTTACAATTTAATGATGGTTTGCCAGACTTGAGGCTTGTTCATACTGATGTTTTGGCAAGACTTTATGTCTCAAAACTGAAAAGACAACAGGTTAAAAGGACCTGGGAACAGATCCAGACTCAGTCGCATCTGACTTTTAAAAAGCAGTTTTCTAATTTTTTAAACTTAACCAGGGGGCTGCGAATCTCTGAATCGAACTTACTCACCACAACCAGTCATGAGATTAGTCTGTATTTGGTTACAAAGCTACTGATTTCAGCAGGTGATAAGGTTATCGTTGCTGCTCCCAGCTATTATTTGTCGAATATGACCTTGTCGGATAGTGGTGCACATATTATTCCAGTGCCTATTGATGATGAGGGAATTGATACAGCACAGCTGAGGAAGGTTTGCGAAGAACATACGATTAGGGTATTGTATCTTACTTCCAATTATCATTATCCAACTACAATTTCGCTTAGTGCTAAACGGCGGATGGAGGTACTTGAATTGGCCAGTCTATATGGCTTTATCATTTTAGAGGACGATTACGATTTTGATTTTCACTATGATAACAATCCAATATTACCATTAGCTGCTTTTGATTCACAGGAAAGGGTAGTGTATGTTGGGTCATTCGCCAGATCATTGCCTGTAGGTTTCGGCTATGGCTTTGTTGCAGCACCAATAGCGTTCATCAAGGAATTGGAAAAGCACCAAAATATTTTAGAGCCGGGAATAGATGTGATTAAAGAGCAGGTCCTGACTGATTGGATTCAGGATGGAGAGGTTCATCGACTTTCGAAAAAGAATAGAAAGATCTATAGAGAACGCAGGGATTATTTTGCTTTTCTATTGACTGAAAAATTAAAAGATAGGATCAAGTTTCATGTCCCACCCCGCGGATTAGCGATTTGGGTTCAATGGCTAGATAACTTTAACCTGATAAAGTTTCAAAAGAAATGTACTGCAAATGGACTATTCTTGCCAAAAACGATTTTGTACCAAACCAAAAACCTTACCGCTACTCGTTTAGGATTTGGTAGTTTAGACAAAAAAGAAATGGACGATGCAGTGGAGATTTTAAGCAGGTCACTAGACGCGTTAATTGAGGGCTCAGTGAGAATCGATCCATTGCTTACTTAATCCTTTTCATATGAATGGGATCCGGAACATCTACGATCAATGGAACCTGCTCCACACTCACAAAACTTGAATCCAGTCCAAAACCTTTTCTTTCAGAAATACTCATGTGCTTAAGGATCTTATGATAAGCAATGGTTAATCTTTCTATAAAATGAAGACTACTCGAGTTGGATAGAATTTTCTCAATTACCACAAAGCGAAAATCGCCGGGTATTTTTAATGCCTTTAAGGATTCGTATTTACTGGTGATGTCAATCTCACCGCTTTTTACCAATTCTTCAACCACTTTTCTGAACAGGACATTTATTCGTTGTTCAACCCGGAAGCCTAATCTGAAATCTATTCTGATCAGTTTCTCCGGGATCATATGGTCTACTTCATATTCCATGGTATAAGGCTCGTCCGTTACATCCACATGCAGTAACCAGTATACATCGGCTCGTTTAGGGTGTTTTTGGATGATCGAATAAATCACCGAAGATTCAATCTCCGTATTGAAATTCGCACTGGTGAGGTAAACCAGATTAGATGCATATTTAGCAATGGATTGATCAGAGCTAATGTTTTTAATCACCGGATAAAACTCTTCGATATCCACAAATTTCATGTACCTGTTTCTGATTCTACGGCCATTGTACCAGGTCCACATTACAGAGAATATCGCCATCCCCAGAATTACAGTAAACCAGCCGCCATGAAGTATTTTTGCTGCATTACCTGCAAGGAATGTCAATTCAATAATACCATAAATCGTTAAAAATATCGCGATCAGGTATTTAGGTACTTTTTTCCTTAAAAGGAATACTGAAACTAGAATCGTAGTCATGAGCATGGCTACCGTAATAGATAGACCATAGGCCGCCTCCATATTTACAGATTTTTGGAAGATCAATACCACAATAATACATCCGCTCATTAAGATCCAGTTCATAGAAGGTACATAAAGTTGCCCTTTCTGCTCACTAGGATAGTTAATTTTAACCTTCGGCCATAGATTTAACCTAACAGCTTCAGCAATTAAGGTAAATGAACCTGAAATAAGCGCCTGACTGGCAATTGCTGCTGCGATAGTTGCTATCGTTATACCGTAGATCAGGAACCAACCCGGCATCAATTGATAAAAGGGGTTTACATCGCCCAAATGGGTGCCCTGTAGTTTCCATAACCAAACGCCCTGGCCCATATAATTTAAAACCAAACAAATCTTCACATAAATCCAGCTAATTCTGATGTTCGAACGGCCGCAATGTCCTAGGTCAGAATACAATGCCTCAGCTCCAGTTGTACATAAAAATACCGCTCCGATAATTAAAAATGCTTGCGGATTAGTGGTCAGGATATGATAAGCATAATAAGGATTAATCGCCTTTAAGATCTCAGGAAGTTCCATAATGTATACAAAACCTAAAACCGCGATCATGGTAAACCACAGCCACATAATGGGACCGAAGGCTCTGCCCACTAAAGAAGTTCCAAACTGCTGTAGAACAAATAGAAAGACGATGATAGCTAGTACAATAGGTACCGTAGGTAAATCCTTATAAATTAATCCCAGACCTTCAATCGCAGAAGAAACTGTAACCGCAGGGGTCATAATGCCATCAGCCAATAAGGCGGCTCCACCAATCATGGCAGGTATGATTAACCATTTTGCTTTGCGCTTTACTAAAGAAAATAGGGAGAAAATACCACCCTCACCTTTATTGTCCGCTTGTAAGGTAATGACCACATATTTAATGGTAGTTTGTAAAGTAAGCGTCCAGAATATGCAGGATAAGCCGCCTAGAATTAGATCTGGTGTAATCAGACGTTCACCAATGATGGCTTTGAAAACATAGAGCGGAGAGGTACCGATATCCCCATAAATGATACCTAAGCTAATTAATAAACCTGCAGCGCTTAATTTGTGGACGTTTTTATGATGACCCATTACACATTAATAATAATGCAGTAAATGTATAAATAATAGCTATAGGGAGGTGCGCTATTGTGTGTGTTTTTTTTGAAATTTGGTTTTGCGTGTTATATAATTATTAGCTTTATATATTCAGAACCTAAATAACCTACTTGATTGTAGCATGGAAAACGAAGACCAAATATTACTGGATCAACTTAAAAGCGGGGACTACTCTGCTTATGAGCTGATTTTTAAGAAATATTATAAGGCACTTTCCGTTAAAGCATATTTCATGCTCGAGGACGATATGGAGGCCGAGGATCTGGTGCAGAACCTGTTTATTTCCATCTGGCAAAATAACCTTTTTTTCTCTGTCAATACCTCTGTAAAAGCCTATTTGCTTCGTTCAGCCCACAATCGTTGCTTAACAGTGCTCAGAGATAAGAAAACTGCTGAACGTAGGCTCAATAGATATACAGAAGAACAAAACTGGCAGGACGAAGAGGATCAGGAAACGGTTCCGCAAAATGATTACGAAAAAAAGTTTGAGCTAATATTTGGCCAATTACCATCCCAGCGCCAAAAGGCATTTAAGCTGGTGTACCTGGAAGATAAAAAGTATAAGGAAGCAGCGGAGGAAATGGGCCTGTCTGTAAACTCCATAAAAACCCATTTAAAACTGGCAGTAAAGGCCTTGCAAAAAAAACTTATCAATTTTAAATGAAATATTCACCTGATAATCGCTTAATTGCGTCTAATGTGTAGTAATGGAGTACAACGAGGAATATATACAAGGTCTTTTATTTGAAAAGATAGCAGGAACGATCTCTAAAGAGGATAACCTCGTTGCTGAGCATGCCATTTCAAACGATGCCGAACTGCGAAGATTTTGGGAAGTACTGGAAGCCAAAATGGGAAGCGCTAAAGGAACTGCATTCTTATCCGGATTGAGTGCGGATGAGGCTTGGGATAAAACAGCCACAAGCCTGCATCAAAAACCAGGCTCGGTTTTCAGCAGAAACAGATGGGCATTAACTGCTGTGGCTGCAATACTGACCATTGTACTTCCCCTGGCATGGTATTTCAATTCCACAAAACAAGGACTTTCAAACATTGAGGAGCAGGAATTTAAAGAGGTATATCTTAAAACTGACAATGGAAAAGCTGTAGATCTTTCGAATAACAAGAGAATTAAATTAGGCCAAACTCAAATCAACGCAAAACAAAAGGAGTTAAGCTACGCATCTGATAATGCCGATAGTAAAGAATGGGCTACGATTTTTGTTCCGGTTACAAAAGACTATAAGATTAAATTATCAGATGGTACTACTGTGTGGATGAATGCAGCATCTAGTCTGCGTTTTCCTTTCCAATTTGGAAGACAAACAAGAGAGGTTTATTTAACAGGAGAGGCGTATTTCGAAGTAGCAAAGAACAAGCAGCAAGAATTTATTGTACATACCTCCTATGCTGATGTTCATGTGCACGGAACCTCTTTTAATGTGAATGCCTATACCGCTCGAAACTTCAGCACTGCACTTGTCGAGGGGTCTGTATCCGCGAAAAAAGACAGTCAGGTTATCAAATTAAAACCAGGAGAGGAAGCAACAATAGGAAAAGACAATCTGGAGGTCAAAATATTTGATCCACAAGAAGTGCTTTCCTGGCGAAATGGGACCTATTCCTTCCATAATCAATCATTATCCCAGATCTCGCAGGTCTTAACCCGCTGGTTTGATGTAAAAGTCGCATGGCAGAACCAACGAGTCTCCGAACAAACTTTTACCGGCGAAATTGATAAAAACCTGCCCCTGGATGTAGTGATCAATAATTTAAAAATTACTTCAGGAATGCAAGCAGACCTTAAAAATGGAATACTGACCTTTAGGTAATTCTTTTTTTAAATACTTTTCACCCATTCGGGTAAAAGCTGCGTCTTAGAGCAAACCTTATATAAACTTTAGATGTATGCTTAAAAAACTAACCCGATTAGGCTGGCTATCACTGCCAGCTATTTTTATGGTGATGATCTTAATGCCTGTCAGCGCAAGTACCCAGGGCGTCAGTAAGATCAGCCTCAAAGGCAAAAACATTACCATTGCCACTTTATTTAAAACCATTAAGAAACAAACTGGTTTAACCGTATTTTACAGTAATAAACTGCTGGACGACACTGAAAAGATCTCTGTCGACTTTAATGGGGCTGACCTTGCCGAAGTGATGAAAGTAGCACTCAAGGGTAAAGGACTGAGCTGGCTGGTTAAAGAAAAATACATTGTATTGCAAAAAACAGCTTCACCGGCTATTCCTGCAGATCACAAAGCAGACCAGGGGACAGTTGATAATACCCGTCAAAAAATTGGGGGAATTGTAACCGATGATGCTGGAATACCAATGGCAGGGGTAGGTGTAAAAGTGAAAGAAACCAACGTGGGAACCGTTACAGACCAGAAGGGACGTTACTCAATTGAAGCCAAAAGTGGCAACACTCTGCTATTTTCCTATATTGGTTATACCGCTCAGGAAATCCTTCTAGGTAATCAGAGCAGTATCAATGTAAAAATGCAGGCTGATGATACTGATCTAACCGAGGTTGTGGTAGTTGGATATGGAACGCAGAAAAAAGTAAACCTAACTGGTGCTGTTTCTATGGTTTCAGGAAAGGATCTGGCGGCGCGTCCGATGGGGCAAACCTCTGCTGCGCTGCAAGGTATGGCGCCTGGTGTTACCATCAGACAAAGTTCGGGCAGGCCCGGTGGTGATGGTGGGCAAATTCGCATACGTGGGATAGGTACCATGGGCAATGCCGATCCATTAGTCATCATCGATGGAATCGAGGGTTCAATCAACAATATAGATCCAAATTTAATAGAATCCATTTCTATCCTTAAAGATGCCGCTTCTTCGTCCATCTATGGGTCCAGGGCTGCAAATGGCGTGGTCTTAGTGACAACAAAAAGGGCAAGCGCCGATCAGGTCAGTATCTCTTACAACAACTATATTGGCTGGCAGGATGCAACGAATTTGCCGAAGCTGGTAAACGCGCTGGATTATATGCTGTTAATCAACGAAGCATACGCCAATACCGGTAGAACCCCCCTTTATGCCAATACGCTGATCGACAAGTACCGCGAGCAGAACGGACGTAGTTCAGATCTTTATCCAAATACCGACTGGCAAAAAGAAACATTAACAGGTTCCGGATTACAACAAAGCCATTTTCTAACCATCCAGGGTGGCACGCAAAAGGTAAAATTACTGGGCTCTTTCGGGCTTCTCGACCAGAAAGGGATCATTGAAAACTCAAATTTCAAACGATACACCATTCGTAACAATGCCGACATCACTTTTTCTGATAAACTAAAAGCCAGAGTTGACCTTCAATTCGTAAATACCATCACTACCGAACCTGCGTCAACCTCGGATCCTAATACTTCAGCCTCCGGCGAGATCTTCCAGTGGATGAATGGAATTCCTGCAAATCAGATTGGCATTACTGAAAATGGCCAGTGGGGAGTGGGCTGGAACGGTGTCAATCCCATATCAGCAAGCAGAGATGGAGGCACAAACAGGCTGAGAGCACCATTTGGCAGCATTAACGCCACTTTAAATTATAAACCCGTAGAGTGGTTGGAGGCAGAGGCAGCCTATTCACCCAAATATGCACTTTCATCAGCCAAAAATTTCCGGAAAGCGATCCAGTCCTATTTACCCAATGGCACACGTAGTTTCCTTACTCCGGCATTAACCTCATTAACACAAAAGCAAGTCCAATCGTTTTTTAACAATATACGTGCAACCATTACAGCAAGCAAGCGTTTTGGTGATCACGATTTAAAATTTTTAATCGGTGGATCTCGGGAAGATTATTATGCCGAGTCACTAAATGGCTATCGCGATACCTATATACTTCCAGAGTATCCAGTGCTTAACACTGGTTCAGCTTTAAATCAAACTGCAACTGGTGATGCCGAAGAATGGGCACTGCAATCACTCTTCAGCAGGTTTAATTATACCTATAAAGGAAAATATCTATTCGAGGTCAATGCACGTTACGATGGCTCATCCCGCTTTTCAGCCGGCAATAAATACGGATTTTTCCCATCTGCATCAGCAGGATGGAGAATTTCAGAAGAAAACTTTTTCAGTGGATTAAAAAACACCATTAACGAAGCCAAACTAAGGCTTTCCTGGGGTAGGCTCGGTAATCAACTTATCGGTACCTATCCCTCCACCACTGCGCTGGAATTGGAATCTACTACCTTGGGTAAACAGATCGTAAATACGGCAATATTAAACAAGATGGCCAATAAGAATATTTCCTGGGAGGCTACTGAAGAAAAGAATATCGGTATTGATTTAACCCTTTTCAATAATTTGAGCATCACTGCCGATTATTATCAAAGGCGTACCAGGGATATACTTCTGGAGCTTGATGTCCCACTCACCATTGGTCTGAAAGCACCCTTTCAAAATGCTGGAGTTGTTGACAATAAGGGCTGGGAACTGGGCATAGTTTATAAAGGGAAGGTTAAAGACTTCAATTATAACGTGAGTTTCAATGTATCTGATGTAAAAAATACCGTAATTGATATGAAAGGCATCAACGAGGCCGGCAAGCTACAGGTAAACCGAGAGGGTTATTCAATCGGCTCACTTTTTGGTTACGAAGCACAAGGTTTTTTTACATCTGATGCAGAAGTTGCCGCTCACGCTAAACAATTTGGTGCTGTTAAAGCAGGCGACATCAAATACAAAGATCAAAATGGCGATGGCCTGATTACCGAAAGTGATAAGATCATTATAGGTAGTGTTATTCCCAGATTTACTTTTGCTTCCAATATTGGCGCATCCTACAAAGGCATCGATTTTTCTATGTTGATACAAGGCGTAGGTAAAGCGAATGGTTATGTGAATGGGCCTGGTGTTTTACCCTTTAATGTAGGCGGAGCACTTGGTGGAACGATCCGCGAGGAAAATAAAGATCGTTGGTCGCCAGAGAACCCGGGTGCAAAATATCCGCGACTCGCTTTTGGTGAATCTAATAATGAGCAGGCTTCCAGTTTCTGGATGAGAGATGCGTCTTATTTGCGTATTAAAAATATCCAGATCGGTTACACCCTGCCAGCTAGTGTGATCAAAAAGCTAAGCATCAACCGCCTCAGGGTATTTGCAAATGGCTCAAACGTGGCCTCGTTCGACCGCTTTCTTAATGGTTACGACGTAGAAGCACCAATTGGTTCAGGAAGTGTCTATCCCCAGGTTAAACTATATAGCTTTGGTTTAGAGGCTACATTTTAAATACGAAACAGATGAAAACAAATATATACCTTATTATACTGGCCGCTGTCTTAATAACAGTTGCGCCTTCATGCCAAAAAGGATATCTGGATAAAAGTCCTTTGTCAGGTCCCGCAGATGATACTTTTTTCACCAATCAGGATGAACTTATATTGGCTGTTAACGGCTTGTATAAATATGTAAGTAATCCACCGCTTGATGGCATGCCACTCAATCTTACTATAGATGATGGAACAGATATCGGTTGGGACCGTAACAATAGCCCCTTGCAGAGTATAGGGAAAGGTAACCACGACAGTAACAATGGTTATGCATTGAATATCTGGAGAGACTCCTATAAAGTAATTGCAAAATGCAATTTCATTTTGGATAATCTTGACAAAGTAAAGGACAAAACTACTCCCGCCATATTTAACCGTTCCAAAGCGGAAGCTCGTTTCATCCGGGCCTATACCTATCAATATCTTATCGATTACTTTGGTGGCGTACCATTGGTTACTAAAATGTTAACCCTCGAAGAAGCTAAGATTCCTAAAACTTCAAAAGCTGAACTGGTCGATTTTATTATGAAAGAGCTAACTGAAGCAGCTCCGGATTTGCCGAATAGCTACACCGGAGCTGATGTTGGCAGGGCAACAAAAGGAGCAGCGCTATCCATTAAAGCCCGCTCCGCACTAAACAATGGGAAGTGGCAGGATGCCGCTGATGCTGCTAAAGCAGTCATGGATCTGAAAATCTATAGTCTGCATAACGATTTTGGTGCTTTGTTTAGTTATGCAGGACAGAATTCGAATGAGATCATCTGGGCATTTCAATATCTTCGCGCCTCAAAAACCAAAACCCATTCTACCCCAACAGCTCTTTTATCGAGGAACGGACAAGGGTTTTCAAACAAAGTACCCTCACAATCACTTGTAGACGCATATCCATGCACAGATGGATTGAATATTGATGAGTCACCACTTTTTGATCCTAAAGTTCCGTATAAAAACAGAGATCCCAGGCTTGGATTTACCATTGCATTGCCCGGATCAATATATTTCAACTATCAGTTTGAAACACATAGAGACAGTTTAAAATGCTGGAATTACGATACAACACCAGCAACACGGGTCGACAATCAGGAAGCCATTAACGCCTTTGCTACATTTACCGGATATTGCTGGCGAAAATATGTAGACCTGGCCGATAAGATAGACCGCTCCAATTCGGAACTGAATGTAATACAGATTCGGTATGCTGAAATCCTGCTAATTTATGCCGAAGCAAAAAACGAGCTCAATCAATTAGATCAGTCGGCCTATGACGCTATTAACCTGGTAAGGCAGCGGCCAAGTGTAAACATGCCGGCTATTACATTGGGTAAAACGCCAGCTGAGTTTCGCAGTTTAGTTCGTAAAGAACGCCTTTATGAACTGGCTATGGAAGGTTTCAGACAAACAGATCTCCGCAGATGGAATATTGCTGAGAAAGCAATGACTGGAAACTTCTACGGAAGGGTACAAAGAGGTTTGCTTGCTGCCGCACCACAAATAGACGAAAACGGTCTGGCCGATTATTCTGCGGTACCAAATCGTGCTGATTTGAGGGTCATAGAAATACGTACTTTCAATAGCGAACGAGATTATCTATGGCCAATTCCTAATATAGAAGTGGTGACCAATACTAAATTAATTCAAAACCCTAAATACTAGTTATGAAAAATATTCTTCTTTACTTGCTGATACCCATTCTGATCGGCTTATCGCTGCAGCCTTCACTAGCCCAGCAACCCAATAAGAAAGATTATGATATCTGTATCTATGGAGGAACTTCTTCTGGTGTAATTGCAGCCTATACAGCAGCAAAGCTTGGAAAAACCGTATTGTTAATTGAGCCTGGAAAACACCTTGGTGGAATGAGTTCCGGTGGTCTCGGCCTTACCGACATAGGTAATAAATACGCCATCAGTGGCCTTGCACTTGATTTCTACAGAAGAATAGGTCAGCATTATGGCAAATTTGAGCAATGGGTGTTTGAGCCTCATGTCGCCGAAAATCTCTTTCTTGAATATATTAAAAGCGCTAAAGTAGAAGTTTTGTACCAGAACCGTTTAGTGTCGGTTACCAGGAATGGTACCCTGATCAGCGAAATAGCACTCGAGAGTACGAACAAAGCTACACCAAATAACAGGGTTAAAGCCAAAATGTTTATCGATTGTTCCTATGAAGGAGATTTGATGGCAAAGGCAGGCGTTTCTTATACTGTGGGGCGGGAGGCAAATGACTTGTACAAGGAAACTTTTAATGGCGTTCAGTTCATGAAGGGGCATCAGATGCTTGAGGGGATAGACCCTTACAAAACTCCTGGGGATGCTTCAAGCGGATTGCTTTGGGGTATTAACACTGGTGTTTTGGAAAAAGACGGAACAGGAGATAAAAAAGTTCAGGCTTATAACTTTCGGATCTGCTTAACTAATAATAAGGAAAACCTGATACCCATTACCAAGCCAGAGCACTATCAACCAGAAAAATATGAGTTGTTACTGCGGCAAATGGAAAAAAGACCTTGGAAATCCCTGCAAGATGGTTTCATATGGAGTGGCATGCCAAATGGAAAAACCGATATCAACAACAGGAACGGCTTCTCTACGGATATGATTGGAATGAACTGGGAGTACCCTGATGCAGATTACCAGAAAAGAGCCGAGATCTGGAAGGCGCATGTTGATTATACCAAAGGCCTGTTGTATTTTGTAGGTAATGATCCTCGGGTTGATGCACACATCAGATCAGAGCTCAATCAATGGGGTTACCCTAAAGATGAGTATACTGATATGGGGAACTGGTCACACCAGCTTTATGTCAGAGAAGCCAGGAGAATGAAAGGGGAATTGGTGATGACACAACACCATTGTCAGGGTAGAGAAACAGTAACAGATGGCGTAGGTATGGCGGCATATACAATGGATTCACACAATTGTGACCGACTGGTTGTCAATGGAATGGTGAAAAATGAAGGGAATGTAGAGGAGGGCGGTTTTGGGCCCTATCCGATTTCCTACCGTGCAATTGTTCCAAAGGAAACTGAGGTAACTAACTTATTGGTGCCGGTTTGTCTTTCTGCCAGTCATATCGCTTACGGCTCTATACGTATGGAGCCTGTTTTTATGGTGCTTGGTCAATCGGCGGCGTTGGCTGCAGTGCAGGCAATTGATCAGAAACTGTCGGTACAAAAGGTTGATGTGGCAAAGGTTCAGGCACAGCTAAAAGCAAATCCTCTTGCGGATGGAAGTCTGCCGGAAATTCTGGTAGACAATAGCGATGTACTAAAGGTGGAGAAAAAAGGAGATTGGGCTATCCATAAATCTGGTGGGTACGGTCCTGATTATTTTATCGCAGACACGGTTTCTTCGGATCCCAAATCAATTAAATACAAACCTGAAGTTTTAAAAAAGGGAAAGTATGAACTATATATCTATTACCCGAAGTTGAAAAATGCAGCAGCATTAACGCTTGTTCATGTTAATGACGGAACTGGGATTAAAGAAGTGTTGATAAAGGATACTGAAGTTAAGGTTGTTGGTCAAACTTCTGGTGAGTGGGTTAGCTTGGGTACTTATTCCCTCGATGCAGGAAGAAAGGCTTATGTTGAAATTTTGGCTAAGGGATCGGATGGAGCTGTAGTGGCGGACGCCTTATTGCTTGTGCCGGCAAAGTAAAGGATATATTTCTATAATGAAGAAAGGCAACCAATAGGGTTGCCTTTCTTCATTTATAAGTGTTGTTAATT
The DNA here is from genome assembly GCF_900100435.1 of Pedobacter sp. ok626. Taxonomy (GTDB): domain Bacteria; phylum Bacteroidota; class Bacteroidia; order Sphingobacteriales; family Sphingobacteriaceae; genus Pedobacter. The sequence continues at coordinate 22,588 of NZ_FNEX01000004.1, forward strand.
CAGCGTTGTCTTAATGTCTTGTTTTTTTTCATTAATGATCAGGCTAATGTTGATGTTGCCTTTTTCGAAATCATTACCAGCGTTTTCTTTAATGCTGATGCTTGGTGCTTTCTCCCCATGATAAGGGTAAACGATGCTCACAAAATTTTGTGTCTTATCATCCTTTTTAAGCTTTTCAAATGCAAAAGCAGGTCTGGATAGTTCCTTGTTGTAAACATAAGATACTTTACCTTCCTCTTCAGTAAGTGTTATCTTATCACTATTTAGTGATTGGATTAATAAATTGTTTCCATCTCCGTATGTAGTGTAAACCCTGTTTTTTGATTGGTCGACAACTGGTTTGCTATCTTCTTTCAATTGCCAGTGTACGCCCAGATTTCCAGTAGCTTTGCCGATTGCACGATCAATAACTAGAAAGTATTTCTGGTTGATGAAAAGTACACTACGCTGATGATTAAGTTCAGCATAACTAGGGTTGGTATAAGTAAGGATATCCAGGTTTTTCCCGGTTTCCCATTTGTTTTGTTGTGCCTTGGTAATCACCATATTTTGGTTATCAAGTGTAAGCGTGCTATGAATACGCGTTTGGCGGTACCAGTTTCTTTGTTTCATAATGGCATCGTCTCCACTGTATACAAATACGCCAGCATCGGGTGTAAAGTTTCTGCCTTTTACAAAAAGCTCGAAAGTTCCATTATCTGGCTGGGCATGAAATTCTCCCGGAGGGCTAGACTTTAACACCATAACGGTTGCATTTTTATCCCATCCAGTTCTAAATGTATAAAAGCCAGAATTGCTCAATGCATTAGATAAAAAGTTTGGAGCCTGACCTTCTTTACCATCTGTAGCAAAGAACTTGATCGCTTTGTTTGCCGGAAAAACTTTACTCCAACTTGCAAACTGACTCATTCTGAATTTTTTATCGGTAAGCCATGAATCACCAAACATAGGCGTGTTGTAATCTGGTAAAGTAATGCTGATCACGGCCATAATCATGTTTTCCACAGTTTGCACATAAGATTGTGGAAATTCTTTTTCCAGGTTAACACGCTGTGCAGAGCTATAAGCTTTTAAGAATATATCAATGGCAGCAACATGGTAAATCGGCGAAAGCTCAAACTGCATTCCATCTGCATACACTTGTTTTTTAATTTCGGTGTTTAATACAGTGATACCAGTTTGTCTCCATCTTTGGGAATTTTTAAATTCAGGAAATGACACACCAGCGAATAAGGTGCGTTGCGCTTCAAATAAACGATGGTTTCCTTTTTCGGCAAAATTTTCAGATAAATAATCCGCCTGTTGATGGTAGCTTTTTAAAAACTCCATTAAAAAGGCAGGACTGAAATTAGGAGAATTTACAAATAAACTAAAAGTTGGAGGTAAACTTTGAACCCTGTCCGAAACTTCAAGCGGGCGCCATACAAACCTATCGTTATCCTTTGATAAACCCAATGGGTTTTTTCTTGCCCAATCGCTGTATTGGTATATCCATTCTTTAGCATATTTTTCATCGGCTGTGGCATGATAAACCAAGGCCAGCGCTTGCCACCATTTTACACGGTGTAACTGCCAGCGTACTTCATTGTCTTTTACCGGCCACATTTGCCAATTGATATCCTGGCCATAATCGAAGTAGCCATATCCCTTGTGGGGTTGAAACTGGTGGAATAAAGCTTTGTCTGCCATTTCTTGTGTAGCCTTGTCAATAGGCTTACTTAAATCGGCAGGCTTTTCAGAGTTGCTGAAATCAGGTGCTTTAGCCTTGCTTTTTTTTCTGTAATAACTTAGCAATTCTTTAGCGGCATCCTCGTATTTACCAGTCGTAAAAAGCTGATTTGTTTTTTCAAGGCCCGGATAGGAGAGGTTGATGTTGTCAAAGCTTACTCTTGTAAGGTCTGTTTCTTGCGCGTGAACCCCTATATAACATAATGTTAAAATAGTGAATAGAACAATTCCTTTTTTTTTCATCTTTTAAATTTTTGAAAGATCTATTTTTTTGATGTTGGCATATCTTTTCAAAGCTTCCAGGTAATAATAGTCAGCATAATCCAGAGGGGTGTCGATTTCAGAATTGTAAAGGAAAGCACCTACACTGTGTTTTAAGATAAATAAACCATTTGTACCTGGTTTGGCCAAATAAGCTGGCGAAGATAGACTTTTGAGTATGGCTTCTGCATAGTCCATATATTTTTTGCCATCCTTTACCTGAGTACTTAAATCCAGCAACGCTGATGCAATAACAGCTGCGGCTGAAGCATCTCTAGGGGCACGTTCATCCACATCCAGCGCATTGTGCACATCAAAATCCCAAACCGGAATTTTATCCTTAGGCATACGTGGATGATTCATGATAAAAGCAGCAACCAATTCTGCCTGATCAAGGAATTTTTGATCCTTGGTGTTTTCATAACACATGGTATAGCCGTAAAGTCCCCAGGCTTGTCCTCGTGCCCATGCCGATTCGTCAGTAAGGCCTTGGTGTGTCGCCTTACGTAGGATCTTTCCAGTTTCAGGATCATAATCCACCACATGGTACGAGCTATGGTCATTTCTGTAATGGTTTTTCATGGTTGTAATGGCATGGGTATTTGCTGCCTGTGCATATTCAGGTTTGTTGAATTCTTTTGCGCCCCAGTATAGATACTCAAGGTTGATCATATTATCAATGATTACCGGGAAATGCCATTGTGGGAAATCCCATGAGCGTATAGCGCCAACTTTAGGATTAAACCTGGCAAAAAGATTTTTTGCGCCATCGGCTAATGCAGGTAAATAAGTTTTATCACCAGTAATGCGATAAGCATTTCCGTATGAGCAATACAACATAAAACCTAAATCATGGGTATGTGTAAGGTAGCGGACAGAATCCAAAGCCAGGGTAAAACGTTTTGCCTTTTCTGCTAGTTTTTTGTCTCCGGTAAGCTCATAGCCATACCATAATGAACCTGGAAAAAAGCCAGTAGTCCAATCTTTATAAGGAGCAAGTCTTACAGTGCCATCTGGATTCACCGAACGGGGATTTTGACCAGGTTTGTAGGTCTTTGACGCTTTATTTAATTGGTAGCTAATTACATTAGTACTATTCTTTAACCACTTCAAAGATGTGTCTTGCCCGGATTGTGCAAAACTGGTTAAAGCAAGGGTGGAGGCTGCTAAAAGCATGCTGAAAGTTTTTCTCATCATTCAATCTTTTGTTATTACAGATCTAATTCTTTATAATAGTGAAGGTAGGGGAGAATGAGACAACGGACTTTCGAATATCTCCAGAAATAGTTTGAAATTGATGAATTTTACTTGTGGAGCTTATTTTTTGATCGTAAATCAATATCTTTCAGCTGACGTTATTAGATTTCTATGGTAAACTATAGTATAGTTGTTGCGGCAGGTGTAGTAATTTAAATAGAAGTATAGGGGGACAAAACTCCAATCATTAAACATAAATTAAACGATATAAAATAGTAATTATGAAAAAAGTAGCATTGTTATTCGGATTGATGTTGGCGGCAAGTACAATTTTTGCTCAAGACAAACCTAAAAGTATGAAATTACGAAGAGATTCAGTTTTTACTGTGATGAAGCTTAGTGATGAAAATAAACAAAAAATGCACGATGCGATATCTGAAAGTAGTAAAGCACAAAAGGCAATTAAAGAAGATGCAACATTAACTGACGAACAAAGAAAGGGAAAAGTTACCGCTGTCAGGAAAGAAATGGCTGCTAAAGAAAAAGAAATCATGACGCCTGAGCAAGCTCAAATTTGGAAGGATTTTAACATATCGATAAGAAAACCTAAGCAATAATAATATTGGTCCATCCTGGATTAAATAGAGATCGAATAAGGCGGTCCTTATCTACAAAAATATTCTTGTAGGTAAGGACCGTCTTATTTTTTTGATCTTAACCTTGGCTTAACAACTGACTTCTACCTTTGAAGCATGTATAATGCCATTGATACTGATGATAATTTACTTCTTGGTTTAAGAAAAGGAGATCAGTCGGCCTTTAAGGTTTTATATGAGCGGTACTGGAAAGAAGTTTACAATATGGTATACCGCAGAATACATGATGAAGAGGCCACTAAGGATATTGTTCAGAACATTTTTGTAAATCTCTGGACTTCTAGAAAAGCTATTACTATCGAAAGTACCCTTGCTCCGTATTTAAATACTGCGGCAAAAAATAGAACCATTAGTTTTTACAAAAAGAACCTGGCCGACTTTTCCAGGAACAACATTTTTCAGGATGATCAGTTGCAACATTCCATAGAGCATAACCTAGAAGCAAATGAACTGAAAGCGTTCTTTAATAAGGAAATTGAGGAAATGCCGGATACTATGCGAAAGGCATTTGTGCTGAGCAGGGAGGAAAATAAGTCAATTCGTGAAATTGCTTCCGAGCTTTCCTTATCCGAACAAACCATAAAAAACAACATTTCTCAGGCATTGGAAAGACTCAAAAAGAAAACAAAAAAATTCTATTCTGACCCCACAAACCTCGCCGCGCTATTTACAATTGCCTTAACAAAACTTTAACCTATACATAACCCGCGCTTAAAGTACTTTTTGACTTTGGCGATGATGAGTTAGTATATGGGTAAGACAAACAGCCGCTTTAAAAAAGACGTAGACCAACGGGCCATAACCTGGTTCCATCAGACAGATGACAAGCTCCCCTTTGATGCTTTCGGAGATATAGATAAAGAAAACAGAATCAAAGATGAAATCTTCGATCAGATTTATCAGAAAGTAAATCAACATAAAAGCTTTAAACTATTTTTTATAAGGGCTGCAGCAGCAATCTTACTCATAGCTTCAATTGGTATTGCCTTATATAGATCTGGCAGTAAACCCGAGGTAAACAGAAATGAGACCTGGACTACTTATAACAGCAAAGCTGGCGAGACCAAAACCATAACACTCACAGACCGGTCAGTGATAACTTTGCGCCCCGGAACAAAGTTACATGTACCTGCAACATTTACGCGGGGCAGCAGGCGTATGGTGAAACTGGAGGGTGGCGAAGCTTACTTTTCCATTGCAAGAAATCCTAAACGCCCTTTTATTGTCCAATCCGGGCAGATTTCAACTCAGGTATTGGGTACAGCATTCAACATTAAAAACAAAGCGGATTTAACCGAGGTTGAAGTAGCTGTTTCACATGGTAAAGTGCAGGTAAGCGACAAAAACCATGGTCTGGCTTACCTAACCAAAGGGAAACTCATCAGGTTTAATACCAAATCAGGCGCCTTTAAACTGGATAGCATCAATACCAACTATGTAGCTGCATGGAACAAATCAACAATGGAGCTTAACAATGTATCCTTTAAAGAACTCGCTTATATTTTTAGCAGCTGTTATGGCACAGAACTTCTGGCGCCTGATGCAGAGATCGCAGAACTGAGATACACCTTCACGATCAATAAAACGGATAATGCGCAGCGCATCTTAAAAATCGCAGCAAAAATTCACGGACTTCATACAAGAACTGAAAATGGAAAGATAATACTGTATAGGTAAAAAAGAAGCTGCTGTTACTGGAACTAACAGCAACCTCTATATAGGATGCCAAGGGCATCGCTATTAAAAAGTCAATCACTCAACATTTTAATCAAAAATAGAAAAACAATATTATATACTGATGAAAAAAATTATACATACTGTATTAAAGACATCAACTGTAATGAGCTTCTGTGTACTATTCCTCTTTTTAACCACAGGTCAGCTTTATGCAAAAAACTTATTCAGTCTGGGTATTTTAAAACAAAGGATCTCTATTTCCTTTGATAAAGAAAACCTGGAAACAGCCATTCAAAAAATTAAAAACAAAACGGGACTGAATTTCGCCTATGATCCAACTTCACTTAACCTTAAAAAAGCCGGGGTTAGCAGTATCGCCTTTAGAGATGAACCATTGGAGTATGTTTTACACAAGTTGTTAACACCATACGCCATTTCGTACCAGGAGTATGAGAATTCAATTGTACTCGCAAAAAGTAAAAACATTACAGGTGTGGTAACTGATGCCAGTACAAAATCAACCATTCCTGGTGTAAGTATTAGGGTAAAAGGTAGTACCCAAGGTACGGTATCAGATAGCAAAGGACATTATCAATTGACGGTTCCTGATGAAAATGCAGTATTGGTGTTTGCTTTCGTAGGCTATGCATCTAAAGAAATTACTGTGGGCGACCGTCAAGTGATTAATGTTGCTTTGTCTGAAAACGACAATAAGCTGAATGAGGTGATGGTTACAGCATTGGGAATTACCCGGGAGGCAAAATCGATAGGTTTTTCTGCTCAAAAAGTAGATGGAAATCTGTTACAGGAATCACATGAAACCAACCTATTGAATACGCTTAGCGGTAGAGTAGCTGGTGTGCAAATCACCAATTCATCGGGTGGGGTAGGCGCTTCTGCGAATATCCAGATCCGTGGACAAAACTTCGTAAGTGGTTATAATTACAACAACTCTCCTCTTTTTGTGGTGGATGGAGTGCCGGTAAGTAACAACAACGAACAATCTACCCGTGCTTATACAGGCAGACAGGATTACAACAATCCGAACTTAACGAATGGCGAAGGCGAGGTGGATTATGGTAATGCCGCCGGAGAGATTGATCCCAATGATATCGAATCGATTACTGTATTAAAAGGGCCGAATGCTGCGGCATTATACGGATCAAGAGCCGCGAACGGGGTAGTCCTGATTACCACCAAATCTGGTAAAGGCACTAAAGGTGTTGGTATCTCTTTTAACTCACAGGCAAGCTTTGAGTCGCCGTTAAAATTGCCTGATTATCAATACCAATATGGTCAGGGTCGCGATGGTCAGTATGCCTATGTAGATGGAATGGGCGGTGGTACCAATGATAACATCATGGAAAACTGGGGACCTGCAATGAATGGGCAATTGATCCCGCAGTTCGATTCGCCAATTGATCCCATTACAGGAAAACGTGTTCCTACACCCTTTGTGGCTTATCCCAATCAATTGAAAGACTTCTTTATTACCGGTCAAACCTATACCAATAACTTATCTATTGCCAGCAGCAACGATAAATTGAATTTCCGTTTATCGTATACCAATGCCGAGCAAACGGGTATTGTGGAAAATACAGGCTTAAGTCGTAATACCTTAGGTTTAAATGCGGGATACAACATTACCCAAAAACTGAAAGTTGATGTAAACATGAATTACATCAATACAGCCAGTGACAACAGGACCAGTTACGGGGCTAAAAATGATGATGCGATCATGAAAATTTTCCTTTACATGCCCCGAAATGTGAACGTAGAGAGTTTGAAAAATTATTGGCAGCCAGGTTCCTCAAATACTTTGCAAAATACGCCGATTTATAGTCCAAATGGTTCAAGGTTGAACAATCCTTACTTTGTAGCCCAGGAAAACCTGAATGGTAACAACCGCGACAGGGTGTATGGCAATGTAAAGTTGAGTTACGATTTTATGCCGAACTTAAAACTAATGGTAAGAACGGGTCGTGATTTTTATAACGACAAGCGTACCATGAGACATGCCACTTCTACGGCGCAATTTGTAAATGGATATTATCAGGAGGATGATGTCTATTTCCTGGAAACCAACCATGATTTCTTACTATCATACGATACTAAATTCAGTAGTGATTTTAGCTTTAACGCAAATGCAGGCGGTAACTTGCTTACCCAGAAATCTAAACGACTAGGTGCTATTGCAGGCAGGTTGGCCATTCCTAATGTATACAACTTATCCAACAATGCCATTCCAATCGTAGCTGGTAATACGTATCAGGAGAAAAAGATCAACTCCATTTATGCGACTACGCAATTGGGTTATAAAAACGTTGTGTTTTTAGATTTAACAGGTAGAAATGACTGGTCTAGTGCTTTACCAAAAAAGAACAATTCTTATTTCTACCCATCCGCATCATTGAGTGTGGTGGCTTCAGAGTTGTTTAATCTGACCAGTCCGGTTGTAAGCTTTTTGAAATTAAGAGGAAGTGTATCTTCTGTACGTAGGGATTTAGAGCCTTACCAAACAGCTTCAAACTTCCAGATTTCGCAGGGTTGGAATGGTGAAACCGTAGCGGTTCATAATAACAATTACCCGAATGCGGATATCCGTCCGGAAAAAGTAGACTCTTATGAATTTGGTTTTGATTCCCGCTTTTTAAATAACCGCATCGGTTTGGATGTGACCTATTATAAAAGTACCACGACTGACCTGATTATCCCTGTCACCTTAAACCCTTCTGCAGGTTACGATACTAAGCTGATGAATGTGGGTAAAATGAATAACCAGGGACTAGAGGTGATGCTTAATGCAACTCCGGTTAAACTCAGGGATTTTAGTTGGGATATGTCAGTCAACTTTGCCATGAATCGCAATAAAGTAATTTCTCTGGCCGAAAACATTGGGATCTCCCGTATTCGTCAATTAGAGCGTTGGGCGTCATTGGAATTACGTACCCTAAATACCAAAGGTGATGGCTCTTTTGGCTCTTTATATGGTGACTACCTGATTTACAATAATGCAGGTTTAACACATAAAAACGGTTTGCCACAAGAAGAAAATGGCGACTGGGCTTTCATTGGTAATGTAAATCCTGATTACACTGCCGGAATTACCAATAACTTTAGGTACAAAAAACTATCGTTAAGTGTGTTGTTTAGCATGCAAAAAGGTGGCGTAGTACATTCACGTACTTATATAGAAGGTATTAATGCAGGTAGTTTAAAAGAATCTTTGGTAAACCGTGATGCGAATGGTGCTGGAAATATGATTGGCGGTGGTACGGATATCGATACGGGTAATCCAAACTCGACCGAAGTAACGGTAAGAAACTACTGGCGCGCTTATTATAACAACGATGCCATTGCAACTTTTGATGCTTCTTACGTAAAATTAAGAGAGGTAAAGCTAAGTTATGCGCTACCAACGTCATTGTTGCGAAAAATAGCCGTAAAAACAGGCTCTATCTCTGCTGTAGGACGTAACCTTTTACTTTGGTCGGATGTACCTAACATTGATCCTGAGGTTTCTGCTTATGATGGTCAATTCCAAGGCGTAGAGGCCATGTCACTCCCTTCGTTGAGAAGCATTGGTTTTGCGCTTAATCTTAATTTCTAATCCTTTTAAATCAAATTCTATAAACATATAGCAAATGAAGAAGTTCTCTATAATAACCGGTGCGATGCTTTTGTTGCTCAGCTCCTGCGGAAAGTTTGAAGAAATCAATGTGAACCCTAACAATCCGGCTACGGTTCCTGCAGAAATGCTGTTACCGCCAATTATTGCTAGTGCGGCAAATGCCATGAATGGTAGTGGTACACGTGCAGGGCAATATGTACAACACCTGGCCTGGCTGGGTGGTACCAGTGAAGAAGACGGGCGATACAACCTAACCGGAGCCTCTTTCCGCGAAGAATGGAATGGTCCGATGCGTTTAATCAAGGATGTGAACCAGCTGAAGGAGATCGGTACTAAAAGTAATCTGCCACAATATGTAGCTGTAGCCCATGTCCTTAAAGTGTATATTCTTTCCTTAATGACCGATGCTTATGGTGATATCCCTTATGATGAAGCCGGAATGGGTAACCTGAGCGGAATGGAATTTGCTCATTTTCAAGCGCAACAGGATGTTTATGGGCTGATGCTAAGAGATCTGGAATCCGCAAATCAACAATTCAAAAGTCTGCCTGCAGGAACTACAGTAAAACGGGATATTCTTTTTAATGGTAGCATCAATCGCTGGAGGAAATTTGCCAATTCGCTTAAAGTGAGAATTCTGATGAGGCAATCGGCAAAGATCGATGTTAAAGCATCGGTAGCAGCCATTTTTAACAATCCAACAGAGTTTCCTGTTTTTGAAGGAAACAGCGATCAGGCAACATTAGTTTATAACAACGGTACAGATTTGTATTATTGGTTTATTCAGAATCCTCCGGCTGATGGTAGTGGGGTCGATTTTGGCGGCAATACCAGGGTGAGCGATGTAATGGTAAACTTATTGAAAAGCAAGAATGATCCAAGGCTAACCATCTTTGCTGCACCAACCAAAAATTCTTATCTCGCTAATGTAGCAAATGCAGCTAAACCCTTAGAATACAGAGGTCAGCGTGCCGGATTGAGCAATGCTGAACAGAAAGCTGATTATACTAATACAGGATTGAATAAGGATGACTACTCTGTAATAGGTAAGAGAATTCGAAAAGAAAACCGCGCTTTTCTGATGACATATACAGAGTTGATGTTGTTGAAAGCAGAAGCTATTCAGCGTAACATGGGCGTTAGTGGAACAGCTGCAGATGTTTACCTGGCAGGAGTTAAGGCTTCGCTGGAAAAATGGCCTGCAGTAGGTTCGGCAACAGCGACTGAGACTCCATTTATCTCTGAAGCGCAGAAAAAGGCCTATTTGGATCAGCCATTGGCGGCACTTTCTCCCACAAATTCATTACAGCAAATTGCCGAGCAATTATGGATAGATGCTTATCTGAACGGTTTTGAAGGATGGGCAGGATGGAGAAGAGTGGGATACCCACAATTGGTTCCTGGTCCCTCGGTTTTATCTCCAATACCTGTTCGTTATGTATATTCAGATAATGAGCAGAACAATCCAAACCTGATTCTTTGGGTTCAAGAGCATATGGGCGGTAAAATGCCGACACACAACACTAAAGTTTGGTTTCAACCTTAACAGAAGATGAATAGTAAAAGAACAAATACATTACGTGCAGCAATTTTTTGCTTGATGATACTGGGCGCAGGTACTACTACCTTTGCTCAACAATATGAGGTAGGCAAAAATGCCCATTCTCACAATGATTACCTACAGAGTCAGCCCTTTTATGCAGCGCATGGCAATCATTTTGCTTCTATGGAGATTGATGTTTTTCTGGAAGGAAATGAGTTATATGTTGCGCATCGCAAGAATGAGATCGATCCTAAACAGACCATTGAAAGCTTATATATAGAACCGCTGCTAAGACAAATTAAGCTAAACGGCAACAACAAAGCGTATAAAGATGGTGGTAAACTACAGTTTATGATCGACTTAAAAACTGCTGGTGAACCTACTTTAAGATGTCTGGAAGCTAAGTTGAAACCCATCCGTCAGTATTTTGATGTGAAGAACAATCCTGATGCGATAAAGCTGGTGATTAGTGGAGCTGCACCGACTGCAGATAGGTTTAAAGATTTTGATGAGATCTTTTTCTTTGACGGGAACCGAAATACTGCTTATACTGCAGAGCAGTTAAAAAGAGTAGCTTTTTTTAGTGCAAGCTTTCAGCAGTTTAGTAAATGGAATGGTTTAGGTAGAATGGTGGCACCGGATTCATTGAAGACAAAAAACTTTGTCGACTCGGTACATCGTATTGGAAAACCGGTACGTTTCTGGGGCAACCCGGATACCAAAACCTGCTGGCAGGCTTTTATTAAAATGGGCGTTGATTATTTGAATACGGACTCGCCGGCAGAAATGGCCAAGTTTCTGAACAATTATCCAAGTAATAACTATACCGCAAAGTCAAAGCACAGCATTTATCAACCTACCTATAAGAGTGATAACGGGAAGGCTAAGCCTAAAAATGTGATTTTGCTGATCAGCGATGGATCTGGCTTCTCTTCTTTTTGGGCTGCGGCAACTGCTAACGGTGGATATTTGAATGCAACGAACATCAAACATGTGGGCTTTTCAAATACTTCGGCGGCTAATGATTATACCACCGATTCTGCGGCAGGCGGTAGTGCCATGTCGATAGGTGAAAAAACCAATAATCGTTATATTGGTATGGATGCCAATGGCAAGGAAGTACCCAATTTACCTGAGCGACTGGCTAAAATAGGCGTTCGTTCAGGAATTGTGAGTAATGACCGGGTAACAGGTGCTACGCCTGCAACTTTTTTTGCGCATAGAACAGAGCGAGATCAAAGTGATAGCATTGCCGCTGATCTGAGCAGAAGTCCTGCCGAATTAGTGATTGCTGGCTATCATGATGCTTTTGGTGCGAATAATAATGCCATATTAAACAGTGTTAAAGCTGCAGGCTTTGAGGTGTATAAAGGTGTTGGTAACATCCCTAAAGAAGAGAAAAGTAAAAAAATACTTTGTTTTGATACCGATCGGGCTGAAGATAATTACAGGATGATTGAACATGCTTTTGATAAAAGCGTAGAACTCCTGTCTGCTGACAATAAGAAGGGGTTCTTTCTGATGATTGAAGGTGCGAAAATTGATCATGGCGGCCATAGTAATAAGCTTAATATCTCTATTGATGAATACCTGAGCTTTGACAGAGTGGTTGGTAAAGCATTGCAGTTTGCCGATAAAAATGGCGAAACCTTAGTTATTATCACTTCAGATCATGAAACTGGCGGTTTGATTGTATTAGATGGCAATTATAAAACGGGGACAGTAGTGAGTACTTATACAACCACCGACCATACTGGTTTGCCTGTACCTTTATTGAGTTATGGCCCTGGTGCCGATAGGTTTACAGGATTTCTACAAAATTTCGAAATTCCGAATAAGGTTTTTGAGTTGTTAAAGTAAGAGTTAGGTTCTTACCTGTTTATCAAAGGGAGCCATATAAAAATATGGGCTCCCTTTTTTACTGTCCGTAGAAAGTATCTCCGATTTCTGAAGGTATTGGGTAAGTCTCAGTCATGAGGTGAAATGAGTCTTATTGGATGCGAATGTTATATTTCACAGCGATTTTTAAATAAGGATAGGTTCTGGTTACCTCCTCATTGCTTTTATAATTCTCCCTTAATACAAAATAACCTGGCTCTGTACAGAAAGAAAGATTATGGAGAAATCGATATCTCAACTCAGCTGAAAGACTTTGTAAAAAAAAGCTGGATGTATTTCCATTCCAGGTAAAAAAGAAGCCGTTGTTATAGGTCATGCCGTAAAAAAAAATATTATTGATATTGATTTCAGCATTGGCATTAAAGCCAAATCCAGAACAATAATCGTAGTTTCTACCGTTGCCTATATACTTCTCTGGGATGGCCGCAAGCAATATTGGGCCTGCACCTATTGATGTATTCATCCTGTTTTTACGTTTCACGCCAAATTCTGAAAATAAATTGGCTTTAAGACTTTGTCCGCTGTAAGAGAAAGCCTGATTAAGAATGTAGTCGTAATTGGCAGTCAAGACCGCGATATGTCTGGAGTAGTCGGATCTACCAACGGGCCAACCTTTGATGGAACCAAAAAGATTGATTGCATTTACAAAAGTGCTATCATCTTTTCCAACTTCCGCATTAACGGTAATGGTGCTAAAGGGTATTTTATAATTCTCAAAGGGACTGCCATATAGTAATTTTATTCGGCCATATCCTCTAAATCTAGCATTGCGTTCATTCACATTAAAATTTCTTAGACCAGCATCGATTTCCAAATCTATTTTTGAAGAATCTATATCCATGGGGTTGGGTACTTTCCCCCATTTGCCATCTATTAATCTGTTAAAACCATTTGCTGGATTAATCAATAAGGCTACTGATTCATTGATCTGTCTTCTGATCCCTCTACTACGGTTATTGATTAGTTTTCCAGCCAAACGGTGAACCATTTCACCGATGATCACGCCGCCGAAAGAGGTATTTAAGAAGTCGTTTTTCGATGATGCCTGATTTTCTCCAGCGACTTCCCAAATGTAACTTCCTGCAACTGCAGCCGGAATAGATTGCCAGAAGTTGTAACCATTAGAGCGAAAAGTATTGAAAAAGATGCTGCCATGCGCAGGATGGCTCAATTGATTGGTGGTAAATCCATCGTTGTCCCAAGCCCAGCTACTAAGCTTTAAATTTTGGCCTATTCCTTTAAAGGTGATTTTTGCGAAGTCGGCATTTACCACAAACCTGTCATAGGTCCATGGCAATAATTCTGTGAGCGAGAACAGAAATGCGCCACGTCCAAATCTTTTTTCCACTGGGTTTTCGGTGATTGGCCCTCTGACCAGGGAGTCTCTGTGATAGTGTTGATTATAGAATGAAATTTGGGCACAAATGGGAGTGGAAATAAATAGTAAAAGAAGGAATAGTATCGTTTTGAAATGGAGATTCCCTATCATGATCGAGCAATAAGTATTGCGGAAGTGTAACATCTGAAGGCGAGTATTGTTTGCTGGATATATGGGTCATCTGTTACCATAAAATATTTTATTTCTGTATCTGTGATAGTTTCTTAAAGCTGCATAGATTTGTAGGAAACAAATAATGAGATGATGGAAGTTGTAAAAAGCAGAGACCAAGACATAGATGCGATATTTGAACTGTATGATGCAGCTACTGCGTACCAGAAAATAGTTGGATCAATCAATTGGTTGGGATTCGAAAGAGCTATGGTAGCGCAGACGATCAAAGATGACCTTCAGTGGCAGATTATGGTAGATGGAGAGATGGCCTGCGTATTTACGCTAACTTTAAGTGATCCGTTAATTTGGGAAGAAAAAGATAAAGACCCTGCGGTATATATCCACCGCATTGCCACAAACCCTAAGTTTAGAGGGATGCATTTTGTAAAGCACATTGTAGCCTGGGTTAAAAATTATGCGATAGAAAAGGAGAAATCCTATATCAGAATGGATACAGGCGCAGGGAACGAGAAGCTAAACAAATATTATGTAAGCTGCGGTTTTACCTATCTAGGTGTAACGAAATTAAAGAATACCGTAGGTTTGCCTTTGCACTATGCAAAAGGAACATTCAGTTTATTTGAAATTAAGTTGAACTAGCGATTGGTTTTTCCAAAAGCTAGTCTTCCTCTTCCTCTAAATAGATTTCGTGAACTAAAAATTTCACATGTTTTAATGGTTCTAAAAGTTCCGTAATGTCTTCTGAATCGATATGGTAAATGGTTTCACCAGCGTCGGGGATTTCGGAGTTGGGCACCAGTTCGAAAAATTTAACGGGTAAATCGGTCACCAGCTCAACCAATTTGATGTAGCTTACGCCATTGTCTTTCCAATCCTTAAGGATTTGTGCATTAAATTGGACGTAAGGATTTTTGTTTTCATCTTCCATGGTAGGCAGCAACTAGTATGATGTGTTGAAAAGTTCAATGATCTTTTTATAAGACAAGTCAGTGTAATCGTCGATGTATAAATTACAAGGTGGTAGCTCTTCTTTGGTGTGAGAGCTAAGTACCCCAACCACACGCATCCCGGCATTTAATGCAGCTGTGATACCCGAAAAAGAATCTTCAAACACCAGGCATTGATCAGGAGTTAGGCCCAGATTTTCGGCCGATTTTAAGTATACTTCTGGATCTGGCTTGTGTTTTTTTACATCTTCGCTGGCCATAATTGAACCAAGTTTTTCGCGGATATCAATTTTGCTTAGGATCAAGTCCAGATTGGCATAAGGCGCTGAAGTAGCTACACCTAGTTTTACACCATGCTGTTTTAAATCCGTCATAAATTCCACAACGCCGGTGATTGGCTCAATATAAGGCTCGTAAATTTTACGGAATAATCCCTCTTTTTCTTGCTCCATTTCCAGTAGCTCAGCTCCGGCAACTGGACGTTTAAAAAAGTGACTTAAGATATAACTATTGCTTTTACCAAACATGTGTTCGGCAAATTCTTCGTCAGTAGGGGCTAAATCTCTTGCCGCAAAAAACTCACGAAAGGCAAGAGAATGATAAGGGTTGGTATGGCATATTACACCATCCATGTCAAAAATAACTGCAATCTCATTGTTCATTATGCAAATTTAACGAAGTTTCTTCGCATTCCGATCTTGAAATCTGCCTGCTAAATACTTTTTATTGCTGCTGCTGCTGTTGGATCTGCTGCATGAGTTCCAGGTTACGACGATAACTATTGCCTTTTAAGACTGGGTTAGATGTTGCTACTGATTCGGTTTCTTCTGTGAAAGGCTCATGTGTATCTGATATGCCGTTGTCGTAGCCAACTATTACCTGAACCATTAGCTTATGGTTGGATGGACCTTTGTAAACACCTTTTACCGGGGAGCAATCGGTAAAACTTCTACCCAGTGCCAGTCTGACATAAGTCTCATTGGCGATACAATTATTTGTCGGATCTAAGCCCAGCCAACCATAGTCGGGTATGTAAGCTTCTACCCAGGCATGGGTAGCACCTTCACCGCGAATCCCATTTTTATTCGGACAGATATATCCGCTTATGTATTTTGCAGGGATTTTGGCCATGCGCAACATCTGGCAAAGGATATGTGCAAAGTCCTGGCATACGCCCGATTTGATTTGCCAGATTTCATCTATCTGCGTTTGTACCGTTGTTACACCTTGTATGTATTTGAAATGTTCATATACATATTGGCAATAATCCATCGCCACGCGGTAGGGTGTTAAATCCGACTGAAGGTATTGCTCTGTTACTTTTTTGAGTTCATTGAGCTCATTAAAAGCTTCCCATTTGAGATAATCAATATAAGGGACCTGATAACGCAATTTTTTTAATTCCATCCACTGCATCTCGCTGAACATCGTTTCTGTGGGGAGTTCTTTAGGTAGGGTAGCTACGGTAAGTTCCGAACAGATTTCAAGTTCCCGGTGTCGTTCGCTATAGGCAAAGAAGCCGATTTTATTGCCATAATAGTCTGTGAACACATCTACTTTCGGGTTGCCAGAGATGATAAGGGTATGCTTAATTACCTTTTGAAACGGATCTTCAATAGGGTAGAGGATGATATGGTTTACGCTTTCTCTTACCGGAGATTCGTAAGTGTATTTGGTAACGTGTTTGATTTTGAATTCTGGCATGGCGTTTAGTATATGTTGAAACAAGTTTGGTTAAAGGCATTTCCTATGCCATAGAGCTCAGATTTTATTTCGGCCAGGTAGAGGTGAAGATCTCCTTTTTTTAGTCCCTTTATAGAGCTGTATTTTACTTTACTTTGGAGCCGGCCAATGAGGAAGGCCAGGTTTCCTGCGGTAATGTGCCCATCTCTTTTTAACCTTTCAAAATATTTGAACAGTTGGTTTATGGAGTAGATGACAGATCTGGGGAACTCATTATTCAATACTACCTGATCCAGTACATTTTCTGCTTCAAAACCTTGTCTGTAGGTTTTTAGATATAGTTCGTATCCGCCTATGGAAAACAATAGGTGTTTCCAATAACTTGTGTTTGTTAATAAATCCGGGTTATGGTCTACTGAACCAAATTTAATGTCTAATATGTTTACCGACTGGATGCTGCGCTCCAGATATTTTCCAATACGCATGAAACTGCTACCTTCATTTCTTGCCATAGTAATTTCTGTAGTGCCATAAAACAGCATGCCTTGTTTAATCAGAATATCCAGCACGGATATTGGATCGTCTTTTTTGAGCATAGCATTTAGTCGGGGGTCTTTCACCGTATGGTAATATTCATTCAAACATTGCCATACATCTTTGGTCATATGATCCTGAACGCTTCTTGCATTTTCCCGCACCAGTGTGATGATATTGACGATGGAGTTGGGATTCTCTTTGTTGGTAACCATATGTTGGAGAACTGCCCGACTATTGAATTCCATGGCGTTTAGTTCATCATCATTAGGATCGCAAAATAAGCGCATGACCGGGCTCCAGGAAAACTCTGAAATTGCATCCTGTGAGGATGCGTAATTTATTTTAAGCATGCGTAGCATGCCATCTGTTCTTTCGATGTAACGGCTTAGCCAGTATAAGCTCTCTGCAACCCTGCTTAACATATTGATTCTATTATTTTAGCTTAATGATTTTTATTTAGAAAGTACCCAGGTGTCTTTACTGCCCCCACCTTGAGAGCTGTTTACGACCAGTGAGCCTTCTTTGAGAGCAACGCGAGTCAACCCACCGGGGATAATGTCGATTCCATTGGGCCCACACAAAGCAAAGGGGCGAAAATCGACTCTCCGGGGCTGTAATTTGCCTTGCATGTAGCAGGGTGCAGATGATAAGCTGATGGTTGGCTGAGCAATAAATTGCCTCGGATCTTTCAGGATTTCCAGTTTGTAGGCTTCAATTTCTTCTCCTGTTGAAGCATGTCCCATTAACATTCCATAGCCGCCACTGCCATTGGTCTGTTTAACAACCATGCGGGAAATGTTTTCGAATACATAGGCTCGCTCTTGTGCATTGCCTAACTGGTAAGTCGGTACATTCTTCAGTAAAGGTTCTTCATTCAGGTAGTATTTGATCATTTCGGGGACATATACATATACGGCTTTGTCGTCGGCCACGCCGTTGCCTACTGCATTCACAATGGTGACATTCCCCTTTCTGTAAGCATTCATGAGTCCGGCAACCCCAAGTAAGCTGGTTGGATTAAAGGCTAGCGGATCAAGATAGTCATCATCTACTCTCCTGTAAATGACATCTACCTGTTGCAGTCCGGCAGTAGTTTTCATGTATACCTTATGGTCTTCTACAATTAAATCGGGTCCTTCAACTAGTTCTATTCCCATTAAACGCGCCAGGGTTGTGTGCTCAAAATAGGCAGAGTTAAAGCTGCCAGGACTCAGTAATACAATCGTAGGGTCAGCAACATCATGCGGTGCCAGTGAAAGTAAGTTGTTGTAGAGCACGTTGGGATATTCAATTACGCTTCTGACTTTGCATTGGGGCAGAAGATCTGGAAAAAGGCGTTTGGTAATCTCCCTGTTTTCCAGCATGTAGCTTACTCCGGATGGCGTACGTACATTGTCTTCCAGAATATAATAAGTGCCGTCGTTGTCTCTGATGAGGTCTATTCCGGCAATGTGTATATAGATGTCGTGTGGTACTTTTACATTGACCATCTCCCGTAAAAAATGTGGACAGGAATAAATGACATCGATGGGAACAATCCCATCTTTAATGATAAACTGGTCACTATACACATCTTTCAGAAAAAGATTTAGGGCCGTGACTCTCTGTTTAATTCCTTTTTCTATAAAAGACCATTCATCAGCAGTAATAATTCTGGGGATGATGTCGAAAGGGAAAATCTTTTCGATGCCTTCTCCGCTATTATATACAGTGAAGGTTATGCCCTGGCTCATGAAAAGTACTTTAGATAGCTCTTCTTTCTTGTTGAGTTCTTCGGTAGACTCCAGATCGAGGTAGTTCATCACGGTTTTATACGCTTCTCTTACCGTTTCTGAGTCTTCAAACATCTCGTCCCAGGTGTTTTTGGGTAGATTGTACGATTTTGTGTAGCTTTTTGTTTCCATTTCCGAGCATTTTACGTTAAAATCTTCTGAAATATAGTTATATCTTTATTTAAATCTATTTTTAGTGGTTAATTTTTATTGTTTTTATCTGTTTTTTGAATTTTTGTTTGAAAAATGATTAGAATTTTGTTGAATTATTATCTTAATCTGGAATTTGTATGAAATTAGAGGTGTCTGCTAGAATAGTTTATGAAGTGATTTCGCCTTCAACCCTGATCTTAAATGTCCAACCTCTTAAATCTGCAGGTCAGTTTCTTGTTGAAGAGTGTATGGATTTGAATTCGCAATTGAAAATGACGGAGTTATTTGCAGTCACCGGAGAAAAAAGATTTAAGATCATAGAAATTCCTGATACCGGAAGCTTAGTGATCAATTACCGTGCGGTAGTTGAGACGCAAGTTCGTGCAGTTGCGGCAGATTATCTGGACGATATACCTATTAGTGCTATGCCGGTTAGTGCTTTGTCCTATCTAAATCCCAGCAGATATTGTCAGTCCGACAAACTATATAAGTTCGCATTTCACAAATTCGGGCATATTGATCATGCATTTTATAAAGTAATGGCTATCCGTGACTGGATTTATGCTAATGTAGAATATAGTGGGGGGTATACCAATGCTCAAACATCGGCATTTGATACCATCACGGAACAAATAGGCGTATGTCGTGATTTTGCACATTTGGGAGTCGCCTTATGCAGGGCATTAACCATTCCGGCTAGATATTACACTGGTTATGCCTACCAGTTGCAGCCTGCAGATTTTCATGCCTGTTTCGAGGCTTATATAGGTGGTTACTGGATTATTGTAGATGCAACTAAGCTGGTTCCCTTAAATGGATTAGTCAAGATTGCAACTGGCGTTGATGCTACTGATACTGCATTTGCAAGTGTATTCGGGAATTTGCAATTTGTGAGTTTAGAAGTTGCCGCGAATTTAATTGATGCGGAGTTTCGTTATATTGATCAGTATACTGCAGAACAGGGCTATGCATATGTTTAATATGCCCTTCGGTCATTTTTTCAGACAGTGACGTGATATATTGTATTAAACTTTCAGTAATTATTGAAAGTTTAATATGTTTGTGTATATTTGTTCATGGAATTAGCAGCAGCAAAACAAAAATTTATAGAAGCTTGGGGTAAATTAGGCTCTGAGTGGGGGATTAACCGTACTATGGCACAGGTTCATGCGCTATTATTGGTATCTCCAGAAGCGCTGACCACAGAAGAGATCATGAAAGATCTCAGTATCTCCAGGGGAAATGCGAATATGACTTTAAGGGATTTGATTGGTTGGGGATTGGTGGAGAAACAGCATAAAGCTGGTGAGCGTAAAGAATATTTTTATGCAGATAAGGATACCTGGAACATCGCGCGACAAGTGGCTAAAGAACGCAGAAAGCGTGAGCTTGATCCGGTTTTGAAAATTCTGGATGAGTTGTCGAATGTGCAGGGAGATGCGAAAGACCCTGAATTTAAAACCTTCAATAAAACAGTTACGGACATCAATAAGCTGGCTAAAAATGTGGATAAAACATTAGATACCATGCTCAAAGCAGAAGAAAGCTGGTTTTGGGGCTCAATTTTTAAAATGTTTAAATGACCTTAATATGAAAACGCTTAAAAACCACCTGATTCTGTTTGACGAAGAATGTCCGATGTGCCGAATGTATACAAGTGCTTTTGTGAGCACAGGGCTTTTGGATGAGGACGGCAGGGCTGCTTATCAGGAATTGCCAACCCAGGCTTGCCCAATGGTAGACCGGCAGCGGGCGGCAAATGAAATCGCCCTGGTTAATCAGGAAACTGGGGAGGTGACTTACGGTATTGAAAGCCTTTTTAAAATCTTTGCATTGATGATGCCTTTCTTTGCCCCGCTTTTTAGATTTAAACCCTTTGTTTGGCTAATGAGTAAGGTATATGCCTTTATTGCCTATAACAGACGGGTAATTGTGCCGCCGGCAAAAGGTGAAAATTATCTGTTTCAGCCAACATTTAAACTGCATTATCGGATAGCCTATTTGATTTTTACCTGGTTGGTAACTGCATATATCCTTTCTGCTTATACGGGCTTAATGCAAGGTTTGCTACCTGCTAGTCATGCCTATCGCGAGTATTTTGTTTGTGGTGGACAGATTTTATTCCAGGGATTGGTCATCGCAATTGTTAACAAAGATAAAATCTGGGGATACCTGGGGAACATGATGACGATCTCATTTGCAGGGGCGCTGTTGCTGTTGCCGGCAATGTTATTGTCTGCATGGTTTAGTCTTAGCCCATATTTTTACCTCGCCTGGTTTATGGCGGTTGCCGGCCTGATGTTATTGGAACACATCAGAAGAAGCAAGCTTTTACAAATTGGCTGGGCGCTGACGATCACCTGGGTTTTGTATCGTATTGTAGTGCTTCTTATCATAATTTAAACGCTTAATCATGAAATATAATAAGATTATTTTGGCCGGCGGGAACGGCTATCTGGGGGGTGTTTTGGCTCAATATTATCGAAACCTTGCTACAGAAATCATTATTTTGAGTCGTAAAACTGCGCCTATTGATGGAAATGTTAAAACGATAGTTTGGAATGGATTAGACGAAGGGGAATGGGAAAGTACTTTAGAAGGTGCAGATCTTTTGGTGAACCTTTGTGGTAAAAATGTAAACTGCAGGTATACAGAGAAGAATAGAAAGGAGATCATAACTTCAAGGATCAATCCAACCATGCTTTTGGGAAGGACAATCGCTAAAATGCAAAGTCCCCCGCAACTTTGGATAAATATTACTTCAGCAACAATCTATCGCCATGCAGAAGATCATGCGCAGGATGAAGAAATGGGGGAAATTGGCTATGGCTTCTCTATAGATGTTTGTCGCCAATGGGAGCAAACTTTTTTTGAAACCAATACCCCAAATACAAGGAAAATAGCTTTGCGTATGGGAATTGTATTAGGTAAAAGTGATGGGGCATTTCCACGCTTACTTAATCTTGTCAAGTTTGGTCTTGGAGGAAGACAAGGAGATGGGCAGCAATATGTATCATGGATTCATGAACAAGATGCAGCGAAATGTACGGAATGGTTGATGGAGCACAAGGAACTTAATGGGGCTATCAATTGTACCAGTCCCGAAGCAGTTAAAAATACAGAACTGATGAAGTCAATACGTACGGCTTACGGAATTCCATTGGGGCTCCCTTCTCCGGCCTGGCTGTTAGAACTAGGCGCTATGTTTATTGGGACAGAGACAGAATTAATTTTAAAAAGTCGATGGGTTGCACCCAAACGGCTTGTCGACTCTGGTTATACCTTTATTTTTCCGAAAGCAGAACATGCAATAAAAGATATTATAAGTGTTTTCTAAACCTTAGAACCTATTATGGATATCAATCAGAGCCTTATTTTTAACCTTATCTTTTTTGCGGGAATCGCCCAGATCGCTTTAGTATTTGGCAGTTTGGCTATTCCGGCTATGCTGAACTGGAAAACCGAATTGGTTAAAGTTTCATTGCTGATTAAGCAAATGTTCTGGACTTATGCGGCTTACATCCTGGTCATCAATTTATGCTTTGGTGTACTTTCTGTTTTTGCGATCAGAGAATTGCTGAATGGCTCGCTGCTTGCTTTGTTGATTTGTGGTTTTATAGCTGTTTATTGGATTTCAAGGGTGCTGATACAGTTTTTATATTTTGATAGAAAGAGCTTTCCCAAAGGGAAAATTTACATGGCTGGGGAATTTATGCTCGTTGTGCTTTTTGTCTTTCTCAGTATTGTATATAGTTGGGCTTTTTATATCAATTGGGTTAGCTGATATGGAAATATTAAAAATGCTTGTGTTGATCTCGATAACTTTTATTGTTATGAAGATCATCGTTACTATTGAAAGTTATCGTAAAAAAAACTTCGCGCTAAGCACCAAACAGTGGTTGATGTTTTGCTTCGGTTGGGCTGGTATGCGACCACAATTGTTCGTCCATTATGGACAAAGGCAATTGGAGGGTGGCTGGGAAATGATTGTTTTCGGACTGAAAAGAATCTTCGTTGGGGTTTTACTCTTATACCTTGCACATCGGCTTATATTTTTAAATGCCAATCCTACGATGGTTTATTGGTTTACCTCCTTGGTTTTATTGGTTGCCTTTAGTCTGATATTGCATTTTGGTTTGTTGAGTATAAGTGCAGGAATCTTGCGCTTTAAAGGCGTAAATGCTGGTTATCTTTTTAAATCACCTTTAAAATCTCGCAGCCTCACAGAGTTTTGGAGTAAGCGTTGGAATCTGGCCTTTAGTGAAATGGCTGCAATTGTTATATTTAAACCGCTAAAAAATAAAATTGGTCAGATTGGAGCAGTATTGGCAGGTTTTGCCTTTTCTGGTATTTTGCATGAACTCGCTTTGAGTCTTCCCGTAAATACTGGCTATGGTTTGCCATTTTTATATTTCCTGATTCAGGGGGTATTGGTGGTGTTAGAAAAGGCACTTTTAAATCACCAGATCTATATACTGCAACATCGTTTGATTGGAAAAATATGGACGTTGTTTTGGGTAATCGTACCTGCTCCATTACTTTTTCATGATGCTTTTATTCAGCAAGTGGTATGGCCACTGGCAGGGATTACTCATATCTCAGGGCTTCAATAGGGTCGAGTTTACTGGC
Source organism: Pedobacter sp. ok626 (assembly GCF_900100435.1). GTDB lineage: Bacteria > Bacteroidota > Bacteroidia > Sphingobacteriales > Sphingobacteriaceae > Pedobacter. The sequence continues at coordinate 46,414 of NZ_FNEX01000004.1, forward strand.
TTTTTGTGCGGGATAGTACCCAAAGAATATTCCTGTAACTCCACACACTAGAAAGGAAATCACGATAGACGATTGCGAAATCAAAATGGGCCACTGTAAAAAGTAAGCAATTAAATAGGCGGATGTGATGCCCAATAAAACGCCAAGAATTCCACCGGTAATGCTGATTAAAACAGCTTCAATTAAAAACTGCATGAGGATGTCTTTTCCACGGGCACCAATAGACATTCTTAAACCAATCTCCCTCGTCCTTTCAGTTACAGAAACATACATGATATTCATAATCCCAATACCGCCGATCAATAACGAGATTCCTGCAATGGCAGTGAGTAAAACGGTAAGCATACTACTTGTGGCAGTAATAGTCGCGATTAATTGTGCCTGGGTACGCACTTGAAAATCATTATCCTGCGAAGGCAGTAACTTGTGACTCTCTCTGATTGAAGCGGTGATTTCAGCAGTTGCAGCATCGCTAGCCGCTTCTGAGACTGCAGAAGCATAAATAGATTGCAAATAGGTTGTAGCCGTAATTCTGTTGCGAACTGTGGTAAAAGGTGCCAGAATGATGTCATCCTGATCTTGTCCGAAATTACTTTGTCCCTTTGGGACTAAGGTCCCAATGACCTGAAAAGGAATACTTTTAAAGCGAATAATCTGACCAATTGGATTACTACCGTCTGTGAAAAGATTATCGATTACCGTTTTGCCTAACAAACACACTTTAGCGGATTTTTTAACATCATTATCGGAAAACATGATTCCATCCTGAAGTTCAAGTTGCCTGATATGCAGGTAATCTGGAACGATTCCTGTGATACTGGTTGGCCAGTTGTTGGCCCCTTTAATGGCTTGACCACCAGAGGAGACTACGGGTGATAATCCATTTATATTGTCGGATCGCAACCTTTTAATGGCTTCAACGTCTTCTAGTTTTAAAGTTTGAATGCTGCTTCCGGCCAGCCTAACGCTTCCTGGCGTGTTGCTTTGAGGTTGTACGGTAATCATGTTAGAGCCCATACCTGACAAGGAGGACTGAATACTTTGTTTAGAGCCTTGTCCAATGGCCATCATGGCAATAACGGCGGCAACGCCGATAATAACCCCTAACATGGTTAAGAAAGCACGTAGTTTATTTCTCCGTAATGCCCGAAAAGCGATCTTTAATAGATTTAAAATGCTCATCTCTTCTATTTAATAGTCATCCGATGTGGGTAATGAAGCCAGGGCTTCTTTCGCCGAACGGGGATTTTCATTGATACTGTCTTTTTGTAGCTTGCCATCCTTTAACATAATCGTTCTACTGCTAAAAGCAGCGATATCTGGCTCGTGGGTCACAAAAACAATGGTTTTACCTTGCGCATTCAAATCTTGCATTAAGGCCATAATCTCATACGAGGTTCTGGTATCCAAATTTCCCGTAGCCTCATCAGCGAGAATCATGACTGGTTCATTGACCAATGCCCTGGCAATGGCTACGCGTTGTTGCTGTCCACCCGAAAGCTGACTAGGAGTGTGATCAAATCGATCACTCAGTTTTACAGCTTCAAGCGCTTTGATAGCCCTCTCTTTACGTTCATCGGCAGTGATTTCCTTATTGTAAAAGAGGGGTAGCTCCACATTCTCCAGTGCATTTGTCCGAGGTAATAAATTGTAGGACTGGAATACAAAGCCAATCTTTTTATTTCTCAGTCCAGCCAGTTCATCACGATCTAAACCTTTAATGTCAATCCCATCTAAAAAGTAACTTCCCTCAGTTGGTTTATCCAGACAGCCTAAAATATTTAGGAGTGTGGTTTTACCAGATCCGCTGCTCCCCATAATGGTTACAAATTCGCCGGCGTTGATTTCAAAAGAGAGCCCTTTTAAAGCCCTCACGGTCATCTCACCCATAACGAATTCTCGTTTTAACTCATGTAATTCCAGTATCTTGTTTGCCATTATCGTGGTCTGTTACTATTTCCTGAGCGTCGTGCCGGCATAAATGGACTGGAAGCTGCGGCACCAGTACCACTACTAGCACCTTTTACCTTACTGCCAACAACGACTACATCATCTTTTGTTATTCCACTTAAAATTTCTACCTGGGTATTGTTATTGATCCCCATTTGGATTTTCTTTTGTTCCAGCTTATTTTCACCCATTTTGAGCCATACGTACCCTTCGTCAGCTGCACTTGGCTTTCTGGCTTTATTGGCCCATATCAGTTGATAGTTTTTTAGGGTTGTGTCTGGCATAAACTTAATTGCCTTTGCAGGAATCAGCAAAGCATTGTTTACCTCTTTAGCGAAAATGGTAATGTTGGCCGTCATACCCGGTTTTAACTTTTGATCACTATTGTCTGTTTTTATAATCGTCGTGTAGGTAACTACATTGGACGCAATGCTTGGTCTTAACCGTATTTCCTGTATGTCTCCTTTAAATGTATCGTCCAAAAAAGCATCTACGGTAAAAGTAGCTCGCTCCCCGATCTTAAGATCGCCCACATCGGCTTCATCAACGGCAGCTTCGACTTGCATTTTTGTTAAATCTTTAGCGATACTGAATAGAGTTGGGGTATTAAAACTTGCTGCAACAGTTTGTCCCTCGCTGATGCTTCTGGCTAATACAGTTCCATCAATGGGCGAGTAAATACTGGCTAAAGAAAGATTTTTTTGAGCGGAGACTAGTTGCGCTTTGATGCTGTTTGCATTGGCGATAGATGAATTATAGGTATAGAGGGCATTGTCGTAATCGGCTTTGCTAATGGCACCCAGTTTATATAGCTCGCTCTGTCTGTGGAAATTCCCTTTTTGAAAAATAATTAAACTTTGAGCATTGGCCAGGCTACCTTTAAATTGATCCACTGAGGCTTGAAACAACGTTTTGTCCAGCTCTGCCAGCAGTTGCCCTTTTTTAACTTTAGAATTGAAATCGACATAGATTTTTGAAATGTTACCAGATACCTGTGAACCTACCATTACCGTATCCATCGGCTCGACCCTTCCAGTAGCGGTTACATTTTCTGAAATATAACCTATCGTAGGTTTCTCTGTGTCCAGTATAACCACTTGTTCTTTTTTACGGATGCCGAAGTACCAAATGGCAAAGCCAAGTACAAGTACGCCTAAAATAATAAATATGGTTTTCTTGTTTTTCATTTGTTTATTCAGTAATTGGGACGCCTGTATAAAAATCGTAGATCTTGGTATTTAAGTTGGCCGTGTATTTTGCTTGTATATAGGCCTGGAGGGCCTGAATGTATAGGTTCTTTTGTTGTAGGTATTCGACCATATTGTTGACGCCTAACTTGAGTTGTGCTTCGGCAATTCTTAAAGCTTCGCTGGTATAGTTGAGTTGTTCTTTTGCAGCTGCGTATTGACTGTTGGCATTCTGAACGTTTAAATAGGCTGTTTCTACGGCTTGGGTTAAAATTGTTTTGGTATTCAGCAAGGATAGCTTGGCCTGTAGAATTTCGATATTGGCTTTGGCGACATTGGTCCGGGTTACTTTCCGGTCAAAAATTGGGATCGCCAGGGTTAAGCCTAGTCCCTGATTAAAACTGCTGTTGAGTTGATTTGGGTAGGAGCCAAAACTGTTGCTATTGTAGCCCGAGGAAATGGAGCCGCCCAGGCTTAAAAGTGGTCGGATTGAAGCTTTTGCCTTTTCCATTTCATTGGTTTGCAATTGTACGTTGAGGAGTTCGCTTTTAACTTCTGGTCGGGTTTGTAAAGCCTGGTCTTGTGCTGAGTTTAAATCCATCAATGGCTTAGTTATTTTAACGGTATCTGTTGTTGCGACTTCAAAGGGGATTCGGGTAGGCAGCTGTAGCAACTGCTTTAATGTAAGTATGTTTTGTTGGAGTTGATTTTGTGCAGTAATCAGCGTATAATTATCATTTGCCATGGTGGCTTGAAGCTGCAAGAGTGCGTTTTTCGCAATGGTACCTATTTTAAATTCCTGTTGGGCCTGGTTGACTTGCGCTTGACTAGTGCTCAGGAGATCCTTCAGGTAGGTAATGTTGTCTCTGGTTAATAAAATATTTAAGTAGGCTTGGGTAAGCTGAATAGTCATGTCGTTCTCTGCGGAGACAATGGAGAGATTGGCAATTTGCTGACTAAAGTTCTTCGACTTGATGTCGTTGTTAAGATAACCTCCATTGAAAAGGGTAAGTCCAGAATTGACTCCATATCCACTGGAGCTTTGCGTGCCCGATTTATAATGTGTCGCGTCTTGTGTTACGCTACCAGTTAAATTTGGGTATTTAGCCGCTTTAGCGGCGATTAGATCCTGTTCGGCAGATTTAGAGCTAAGTTTTAAGCTGTTAACTGTATAATTGTTCTCCTTTGCGTAAAGGATACATTCGCTGAGGTTCCAGACTTTGGGCAAGGCATTATATAAGGAGTCTTGTGCCAGTAGGTTTTGTGCATTGAAAATTGCTGCAAGAATGAAAAGCAACGTCTTAATTTTTAATCGCGACATAACGGGTGTTTAGGTCCTAAAGCATTAACCAAATCGAAACAGAATTGTTTGTATCTTCTCTGAATACTTTATTGTCGTAATCGACCCTAGATAATGTCATTATTGCCCGCCTTTGTTTAGAAAAAGCGCTGGTATATTTACATTATTAAAATGAAACTGATAAATAATATTTAGACAGATGGAAACAGCAAAGAAAACGACAATTACAGTAAGTGCTACAATAAATGCTCCAGTAGCAAAGGTTTGGGATATTTGGACAAACCCAGAACAGATTAAACAATGGACTTTTGCATCGGATGATTGGCATGCTCCCTACGCAGATAATGACCTACGTGTTGACGGGACCTTTAAAACGACTATGGCAGCAAAAGATGGAAGTTTTAGCTTTGATTTTGCTGGCGTTTATACGGAAGTTGAAAATCATAAGCTCATTAAATATGTATTGGGCGATGGAAGAGAAGTGAAAATCACATTTACTGAAGAGGGAAATATGACTAAAGTGCATGAGACTTTTGATCCTGAAACTCAGAATTCCATAGAAATGCAACAGAGTGGATGGCAATCTATTCTTGATAATTTTAAAAAATACGTGGAAGAAAAAAAATGATTCTTTTCTAAATCAACCGGGAGCAGATTTATTTATCTGCTCTTTCTTTATTTTTATTTGTAATAAATCTAAATAGCTATATATTTGCCTGAAATATATAGCATATGCCGTTTAGAGATCTACGATTTTTTATTATAATATTATTGATGTTTCTACCATGGAGCCTTTTTGCTCAAAATGGTAACGGAATTATAAATGGGATAGTGACCGATTCCCTAAAGCACACCATTGCTTTTTCTAATGTTCAGATTAGAAAATTGAATATTAAAACCACATCTGATAAAAATGGCAGGTTTTTATTAAAAGGAATTCCGGCGGGTAATCACTTAGTATCTATTTCTATTACAGGATACAATAAGCTACAGCAGGAGGTATCTGTATCAGCTGGTGACACGACTTATATGGATGTGGTATTAAAAGATCAAAGTTCAGCTTTATCAGAAGTAATTGTTTCTGCAAGTAGAAGAGCAGAGTCTTTAGCCCAAACACCGTCTTCAGTGACTATCCTTACGGCAAAAGAGATCAATACCCAATCTATTATCAGTCCTAATCTTGCCAATATCTTGTCATACAGTGTTCCGGGACTGGGGACATCAACCAACCAAACTGGTAATTCGGGGCAAACGCTAAGGGGGAGAAACGTGCTTGTGCTTATTGATGGGATTCCTCAATCTACTCCGCTTAGGGCAGGGGGAAGAGATATTCGTAGTATTGATCCCTCAGTGATCGAACGTGTGGAGGTGATAAAAGGTGCTACGGCGATATATGGAAATGGCGCTGAAGGTGGATTGATTAATTACATCACAAAGAAAGCAAACACGGGAAAGGAGTTTGGTGGCTATTCGCAAATTGGAATGACTGGTAATACGAAAGGTGATAGTACCATTGGCTATCGTGTAGTTCAACAATTCTATGGTAGGGCTAAAAAGTTCGACTATATTGTAAGTGGAATGTATGAAAAAACGGGTGTATACAGAGATGCCGAAGGATTGGTGATTTCACCGGAATATGGGCTTGGAGAGACTAAATCTTATAACGGATTTGTTAAGCTTGGTTATGACATTACGGCTAAGCAAAGATTAGATCTGATGTACAATTATTTTAGTTCCCGTCAGGATTCCAGATATATCACTAAAACAGGTGTGTATGGTCAATCCCCTGCAATTGGTGTTTATGGGGAAAGAGTAGGGGTAGATGAGGGAACGCGTTTTAATCACAATTCAAATCTTCAATACAGTAATCGGGAGATTTTTGGAAATACTGATTTGACCGCTAATGTGTACTTTCAGGATTTTTATACGATTTATTCAAATTCAGCTTCGTTTTATGGAAGTGGTCAATCGGCCATTACATCTACTAAAAAAGGAGCTCGGTTAAATTTAAACACCCCATTCAGATTAACACCTCAGGTGCCAATGCACGTAACCTATGGATTAGACTTGATGAACGATAAAACGGCCCAAAACCTGGTTGATGGTAGGGTATGGGTGCCAAAAATGAATATGGTTAATTTTGCACCTTATTTGCAAGCTACAGCCAATTTATTTAGTGATTTAACTATTAAAGCTGGATTAAGGAGAGAAAATATCAATATTGATGTGGATGATTTTAAAACATTGGCTACGGGTGCAGACGGCAAAGGTAGTATTGATGTAAAGGGAGGGAAATTAAACTATAATGCTTTTGTATTTAATGCTGGTGCGAGGTATTCTAAATTCAAATTGTTTAACCCTTTTATCAGCTATGCACAGTCTTTTTCTGTGTTTGAACTTGGAAGGGTGTTGAGAGCCGCTAAAAGTAATACGCTATCTCAATTGGAAACGAAGCCAATTATTGTAAATAATTACGAGGCAGGTTTTAGTAGTACATTGGGTAACTTAAATTTTAGTGCAGCGTATTATTATAGCACTTCAAAGTTGGGCGCCAACCTTTTGGAAGTGAATGGAACTTATATTTCACAAAGAATTCCTGAACGTGTGGAAGGATTTGAAATTCAGGTCGACTATCAGCTCATTCCATCTTTAGCCATAGGCGGTAACTACGCCGAGGTTGGTGGTAAGGGGGATGTAGATAACGACGGGAGATTTAATAGTCCCTTAGATGTTTACTTAAATACTACGCGTATATCGCCTTCGAAGGCCACTGTTTATGCGAAGTATTCAGGGATTAAGAATTTGTTTCTAGATTTGAACTGGATGCGCATAGGTGATAGGGAGCGTTTCCCGGTTAATCCTAAGACTGGTAAATATTTAATTGGTGAAGGACCGGTAAAAGCCTATGATTTGTTTAATTTTGCGGCTTCTTACCAAATTATGAAACCATTAAAGGTTAACCTTGGTGTTGAAAACGTGCTTAACAAAACCTATTATCCTAGCATTTCCCAGTTTTACGGAAGTGATATCAATTATGTTAGGGGAAATGGCCGCAGATTTAATCTGTCGCTTGGTTATGCCTTTTAATTGAGATGACCAAAAGATTTAAGAAAAGTATAAGATTAATACATTTATGGTTGGGCTTAGGCACCGGCCTTATTGTATTTATCATTGGAATTACAGGCTGTCTATATGTTTTTGAAGAGGAGATCAGAGCGCTTACTCAAAAGGACCGTTTGTATGTTCCGGTTCAAAATAAACCATTCCTGGGGCTAGAGAAGATCATCAGGACTTTTGAACAGGTGGCCCCTGATGAAAAAATAACGGTTATAAGAATTAAAGAAAAGCAGCCGAATGCGACTGTACAACTTTCTGTAAAAAAGGACAAAGCTTACTACTTTAATCCATATGATGGAAGCCTTGTTTACAAAGGAGGAGCTGATTGGCTATCTACTGTTGAGGAGATTCACACTTCATTACTTATGGGGGAAACGGGTAAATTCATTCAACGTTGGTCGGTCGTAGTTTTTGTAATCATGTTAATTACTGGTTTGGTGCTCTGGTTTCCTCGTCAGATAAGATTGTTAAAACAAGCCCTTACAGTTAAATGGAAGGGATCTTTTAAAAGGGTTAATTATGATTTGCATAATGTGTTGGGTTTTTACGCTTCGGGAGTTTTACTGATTATTGCTTTAACAGGTTTGTTTTTCGCCTTTAAAGAGGTTAAAACGGCTGCAGCATTTTTAACTGGAACAAAGCTTAAAGATGGGGAAAAGCAAACGTTAGTTAAGTCTGACGTAATCGATTCGCTCCCTGTCCGCTATGATAAGCTGTACCAGGATCTTTCCATTAAATATCCGGGGGCAGAAGCAACGAGTATATCCATTCGTAAAAATGGTGAACTTCGTTTAAGGATGATATATCCATATAAATGGGCTCGTAATCAGAATACTTTTTATTTTGACAGTGCAACGGGTTCACTATCTAAAGCTAAATTGTTTAAGAATTTTAATCGGGCAGACTTAGTTGAAGCTACTAATTATGATTTGCATACAGGTCGGTTATTTGGGCTTTTTGGTAAGATTGTAGCATGTATTGCTAGTCTGATTGCCGCCAGTCTTCCTGTTACAGGGCTGATAATTTGGCTTAAAAAGAAGAAAAATAACCGTTCTTTTCGGAGTCTGGCATCTGTTACTGAAGGGTAACAGCGCCTGGGTCTCCTCTAAGAAGGTAATTTTTTTGTGTAAAGCAAGTATGTTGGCTTTTATAGGATTAGGTTATTGATTGCTGCATATTGTAAAAGCATGATGGTTTTACCATCTTTAATTTCTCCTATATTGATCATGTCGAGCGCTTGTTGAAAAGGGAGCTCTAAGACTTCTATATGCTCACTTTCTTCTTCAAGCCCCCCACCTTCGTGGACTTTCATTTCGTTGGAATATTCTGCGACAAAAAAGTAAATAAGTTCTGTAACTGAGCCGGGCGACATATAGGCTTCAAAAATTTTTTGAACGGTATTTATTCGGAAGCCAGTTTCTTCTTCTGTTTCCTTTTTGATGCAGTCTTCTGCATTGTCTTTATCTAACAAACCAGCACAACATTCGATCAAATAGCCAGTCTCATTTCCATTCACATAGGTTGGCATCCTGAATTGACGTGTAAGCACTACCGATTTATGCTGTTTGTTGTACAATAGAATTGTTGCTCCGTTCCCTCTGTCGTAAGCTTCTCGCTCCTGCACAGATTTGGTGCCGTCTTTTCTAGTGATTTCGAAACCTATTTTCTTGAGTGTGTACCAGTTGTCCGATAGGATTTCAGTGTTTGTAATGTTTACAGATTCCATGTTTTGTTCGTGATTATTTAGGGCCAAATTAAAGCAATTTCAGATTAAGAGGATCGCTTTATTAGAACATAAAATCATAAGATTTAGTATAGAAGAGTTAGAAGCTTTGTAATTTTTTATTATCTTTCGATAAAAATATTGTCAAATAAATTATTGTATGAATCCTTTTAAATCTTCTTTGGGTAATCTTGTTAAGGTTAGTTTAATTGCTTTTTTTCTTGCTTTGCCTGTCGCACTTTTCGCTCAAGGTTATAACACCAAAACTTTTGAAAAAAACATTCAGGCTTTTGATAAAAGAGATTCCATAGAAAATGTGCAGCCAGGCTCGAATCTATTTGTTGGGAGTTCCTCTATCACTAAATGGACCGATATTGCTGCTTATTTTCCGGAATCTTATGTCATTAACCGGGGATTTGGTGGTTCAAAATTTGAAGATCTATTGTATTATGCTGATCGGGTAATTATGCCTTATAAGCCAGCTAAGATTTTTATTTACGAAGGCGACAATGATATTGCGAAAGGGATTGATACCGAAACGCTAATTAAACAGGCCACCACCTTGAGAAAAAGAATTGCTGAGGCATTTCCTAAAGTTCCTGTGGTTTTTATCTCAGTAAAACCGAGTGTAGCCAGATGGGATCTTAAAGATAAATATGTAGCCTTTAATCAAGCACTTAAAAAATACGCTGAGAAGCAAAAGCTAACTGCGTTTGTAGATGTTTGGACACCAATGCTTGATGCCAATGGGGAAGTCTTTAAAGATATCTTTTTAAAAGATAACCTGCATATGAAGCCTAATGGCTATCAGATTTGGCAAAAGGCTTTACAACCATTCTTGTTGAAAAATAAAAAGTAGGGATTTAATCTAATTGTTCGAATTCTTCAATTGGTGGTTTTTTGAACACCCAATATTTTTGCAGTATGTAGTTGAAACTTAAGGAGACAATAATGTCGACCATAATTCTGGTTAGCTTATAATCTAGATTTAACCAGTTAGTGAAAAGGTAGGTGCCTGATGATTTTAGCGTAATACTTCCCGCTACTACAAAAATAAATTTAACGAGCTGGTTGCCAACAGGCAATTGGCTTGCTCCGAATGTCCAATATCGGTTAACTGAAAAGTTAGCTACGGCACCAATAATTCCACCAATGGCGATAGAGATGGTGTAGTGTATGTGCAAGAGTTCTGTGCACAATATCATCACCGAGTAATCCAGCAATCCACCTGTAAATGCCGAAACCTGTGCTTTAGCAAATTCAAAAATGGACTTTATGGTAATCATTAAGCAGCTTTCTTTTTAGCATTTCGCTCTATAGTATCCCGGATATCGCCAAGCTTTAGCAATTTGCGGGTATCTATAATATTGATGAAGAAAAGTGTTATGCATATTACACCTGCGAAATATCCTATTAAACCACCAAATATGACTTCTAAAATAAAAATTAGGGCCAATATGATACGGATTTCAGTAGGACCAACCAGTCCTGAATCTATAGTGTAAACGTCTGTGATTTTGTACCTTAGTTGCGAAATGATCATAGCCCAGCCATAAAGCACAACAAATACAAAAGCGATGAGCTCGTAGGTTTTTTCTGCGTACACCATATAACCTAAGCCTATCATCACAGTGCTTACCCAATCCATAATAATATCGAGGGAAAAGCCATACCATTTGCGAGGAATATTGCGGTAGTAAGCTATACGGCCATCCAATGAATCGCCAAACCAATTTAGGGCTAAACCAAAAATACCTAGTAAAAGATAACTGCGGTCTACATAATTAGCTAATATAAATCCTGCAAGTACCAATACTGATCCAACGGTACCAAGAAAAGTAAGCATGTTTGAAGAAATGTAACTCGGGATTCTAGTTACCAGAAAAGAAAGCGTTTGTTGCTCCAGACTGTTTAAAATGTTGGTTCTTTTTCTATCCTGGAATACTCTTTTTAAATCATCAGTATCTGCAGACGCGATTAAAGTTTCTTCTCTCAATTTATTTTGTTCCATTAAGGCCTTGTAGTATAATTATATTCTACCATGCAAAAGTATAGAATTTTAACAATCGAAAATTGATTTTGTTAGAAAACAACCTTTCTATGATAAAATTATTTTCCAGATCTTTTAAGTTCAATCACTGTAATCTCGGGCCAAATGCCTATTCGCCCGGAAAAACCTAGAAAACCAAAGCCTCTGTTGATATTTAAATATCGGCCATTTTCACTGGCAATACCTGCCCAATGTGAATATCTATATTTTACAGGACTCCATTTTATACCAAATGCTTCAATACCGAATTGCATGCCATGCGTGTGGCCAGAAAGGGTTAAATGTATTTTTGAAGGAAGCTTTTTTACCTCTTCATCCCAGTGTGTAGGATCATGTGATAACAGTATTTTAAAATCATTTGGCCTTACATCGATCATTGCTTTATTAAGATCGCCGCGTTCCCCGAAGCCAATACCCCAATTCTCTACACCGGCCAAAATAATTTGCTCGGTATCCTTATGTAGGGTTACATGCTCATCAAGTAATAATCTAAAGCCCAATTCTTGATGATATTTTTTTAGTAGTTGTAAGTTGGTACTTTTTTCAGTTTCACTTTCCCATTTAATGTAGTCTCCATAGTCGTGATTGCCAAGTATAGAAAACTGGCCGAACGGTGCCTTTATCTGTGAAAAATAGCTGATCCAGGGTTTGATTTCCTCTGCTTTGTTGTTCACAAGATCTCCGGTAAAAACGAATAGGTCAGATTGCTGAGCCTTAATTAAATCAATACCTCTTTGTACAGCTTTAGGATTTTGGAAGCTTCCTGCATGTACATCCGAAATTTGGGTGATGGTAAAGCCATCAAAATTTTGAGGAAGATCATCGAAGAATAAAGTGTGTTTGATTACTCTGTACGCATATTTTCCCTTGATGATGCCATAGATAAAGATCAAGATGGTAAGGAGGAAAAGAAAGGCCGCAAACTCTACCCAGTATCCATTCCGCGGTTTACCCGCAAATAAACGATAAACATCTGCAGGTAGTAACATCAGGATAAAAACAAATTCAGCTACAAAGAGGACGAGGAAGGCATGGGTGGCTATTTTAAAAAATATATCCATACCATTATCGCGCATTCTTTGCATGGCGTAAGCAAGGGCGGCAGTTATAAGTGTGATAAAAGTCCAGAAAGTCGGTGTGATACTTGGATGGCTACTGAGCGTATGAATGCCTGATAGTACATAGCTGTTCATTAAGAAGAATAGTATGGCGATGATCAGGAAGGGTAATAGGTTTGTTTTTCGTTTCATTTAATTTCAATTACACTTTGGATGAGAGAGTGTTTGTAGTGTTACATGAAATGACATTACTGTGTTGAATCTCATGATGCTTGGGCTGAAAGATGGTTCTATTGCTTAACCGCGTCAAATGCGGAAATGTATTTATCGATGTAGAATTGTTTTTCGGCGCTTTTATATTGCATGATAAATCTGGGGTGTTCGAGAGCTATGATCTTTTTGAAAAACTGATGCTCCTCATTTAGTTTGCTAAGGAATTTTTCATTCTTACCAGTACCAAAACAAAAGCAGGTGTCTGTATAGACGCCTAGTTTGATTAGCTTGTGGAGGCTTTCAATCATAAAATCTTTAACAGCATGGATCAGTTCTTTGCTGTCGTAATAATTATAGTTCTTTTCTTTTCCATTAGCATCAATGGAAGTATAGCCAAGCGGACTAGGTGAGTTGATATAGAAGTCTTTGTAAAAGGCATTGACACCGCCATAGGCATTGATCATTTCGTAGATAAAAACTGAAGAGAGTTCATGAGTTATTCTTCCTTCATATTGAATGTGGCACTCGGTTTTTAGTCTTTTGGGGTCTGTAAATGGAATGCCCGTTAATCCAGCTCCAAGTCGACTTGGATTTATACCTAAAATAAGATGTCTTGGGTTATTGTCGTTATAGTATTTTCGATAGAAAGTTTCAACAATTCCCATTGTCTTTTCAAATTCAGTAAAGGGGTTCATAATTCGGATACCCGCTGGCAAAGGGGCACCTGTATATTTTAAGTTCTTATTGAAAAGGATAGCTTTATCTGCAAATGTCATCAGGTTAAAAATACAAAATTTTATGATAGTATATGTTTTCTTATCTGTGGAATGTAAATTAAATACCTGAATTATAACATTTTAAATGTTATTTTATGAAATATATACTACAAGTCCTGTATACTTTATATATTTGCTTTATGAACAAAACTAACAACAGCACTATTTATCTGAACATGCAAGCATGTATTAGGTAAAATTATAGGCTGTTGAGACATGATATTGAAGCTTCTCCGGTCCCACAGACAGAGGAGCTTTTTTTAAATAAGACCAAAAGTATGCAAAGTTTTAGGACAGAGTTAGAGAACCCAATTGTCGAAAAAGACATTATTGATCTGGAAAGAAAGATCAGAGAATTTCGCGAAGGTAAAATCCACGATGAAAAATTTAGGAGTCTACGTCTAGCGCGTGGGGTTTATGGACAAAGACAGCCCGGTGTACAAATGGTGCGCATTAAATTGCCATTTGGAAAGGTGACGTTTAAACAATTACTTCGTATATCTGATGTATCTGATGAATATGCAAGCAGGAACCTACACCTTACCACACGTCAGGATATTCAGATTCACTACGTGAGTTTGGATAGGACACCACAACTTTGGGAAGAATTGCAACGCGATGATGTAACGATCCGCGAAGCTTGTGGAAATACTGTTCGTAACGTAACCTCATCTCCAGATGCTGGGATTAATCCGAACGAACCTTTCGATGTTTCGCCCTATGCGCATGCTTTCTTTACCTACTTCTTGCGTAATCCGATCTGCCAGGAAATGGGCAGAAAAATTAAGTTTTCTTTTTCTTCTGATGAAAGGGACACTGCATTTAGTTATATCCATGATCTTGGTTTTATTCCTAAAATCAATGAACAAGGAGAGCGCGGTTTTAAAGTCTTACTTGGTGGTGGTTTAGGCGCACAGCCTTTCCTGGCCGAGTTGGTGCATGAGTTTTTGCATGAAGATCAGATTATTCCATACGCTGAATCTGTTTTAAGGGTGTTTGATCGCTATGGTGAAAGAGCAAATAGAAATAAGGCGCGTTTAAAATATTTGGTTCAAAAACTTGGATTAGAAGAAGTACTAAGATTAATTGAAGAAGAACGTATAGCGAATAAAGTAAAGTCCTTTAAGATAGATCGTGATGCTGTTCCTCAACCGCAAATACCAGAACTGATTGATTATCCGGTTTTGGACGAGGTGGTTAATGCTATAGATTATAAACACTGGCGAGCAACAAATGTTGTTGCGCAAAAACAAGATGGTTTTTATGCTATATATATTAAAGTAACTAAAGGTGATATCCCAACTGAGCTTGCTCGTAAATTGGTTGATGCAATAAGCCCTTATGCTGCTGATGAGATTCGTGTTACTCAAAATCAGGGGCTAATGCTAAAGTTTGTGAGAGCAGCTGCATTGCCATCTTTATATGTAGCACTTAACGAGTTGGGTTTTGCAAAACCTGGTTTTGATGGTGTAGGTGATGTAACGACTTGCCCGGGTACAGATACTTGTAACTTAGGTATTTCTAACAGTATGTCGCTTTCTGTTGCTTTGGAAGATGTTATATATGAGGAATATCCAGAGTTGATTTATGATAAAGACATCAAAATAAAAATTAGCGGATGTATGAACTCATGCGGACAGCATGGTTTGGCTCATATCGGGTTTCACGGTAGTTCGGTAAAAGCTAATGGTAAGGTTGTACCTGCTGTACAAGTGATGCTTGGCGGTGGTACTATTGGAGATGGCGCCGGAAGAGTAGCTGAACGCGTAATTAAAGCACCATCTAAACGTGCCACTGATGTATTGAGGACCATCTTGAATGATTTTGCTGCCAATGCTGAAAAGGATGAATCGTTCCACCAGTATTACGATAGAAAGGGCAAAGATTATTTTTATCAAATGTTGAAGCCTTTGGCTGATTTGACCAATTTGAAAGATGAAGAATTCGTAGATTGGGGCCATGAAGGAATATTTATACCAGCCATTGGGGTGGGCGAATGTGCCGGAGTGGTGATAGATTTAGTCGCTACTTTACTACTTGAGGCAGAAGAGAAGTTGGATTGGGCAAAGGCTTCTTTTGAAGCGGAGGCTTGGTCTGATGCGATATACCATAGCTATGCGGTATTTGTGAGTGCTGCAAAAGCTTTGTTATTGGATAAAGGAGTGAACAGCAGTACGCAAATCGGTATCATCCGCGAGTTTGATAACCATTACGTAGCTACCGGAGAAGTGGAACTGGAAGGTTCATTTAACGACCTGGTACTACAAATCAATAAAAATGAACCTACTAAGGAATTTGCAACAGTTTACTTGAATACTGTTGATAAATTCTATAATCAAATGAAAGCTAAAAGAGAGGAGCAATTCAATGATCACTCAAATTAACAATAAAGAACCAAAAATAACACTTGTCGGTGCTGGTCCGGGTGATCCCGAATTAATTACCATGAAAGGTGCCAATGCCCTTAAAACAGCAGATGTTGTTTTATATGATGCATTGGTGAACGAAGGGGTTTTAGATTTCGCTAATCCCAATGCGATTAAGGTATATGTAGGTAAAAGATCAGGTGAACACTCGTATGGTCAGGATGCCATCAACAAGTTAATGGTGGATTATGCGCTTAACTATGGTCATGTAGTTCGTTTAAAAGGTGGAGACCCTTTTGTATTTGGCAGAGGATATGAAGAATTGGATTTTGCGGCAGGATATAGTATCCCGGTTTCGGTGATCCCTGGTTTATCAAGCTCTATTTCGGTACCCGGTTTACAACAAATTCCGGTAACACACCGAGGTTTAAGTGAAAGTTTTTGGGTAGTTACCGGAACTACTGCTTCGGGACAGATATCTAACGATTTGTACGAAGCTGCACGTTCAAAAGCCACTGTAGTAGTACTGATGGGATTGGGTAAGTTGAAAGAGATTGTTAAACTATTTCAAAATGAAGGCAAACATCAATTACCGGTTGCAGCGATACAAAGTGGCTCAACCGAAAATGAGAAGTTAGCAATTGGCATAGTGGATACTATTGTAGAATTGGTGGAAGAGAAAGGCATAAAAGCTCCGGCTTTACTTATTTTTGGTGAGGTAGTTTCCCTACATCCCTCATTTCAGCCCATCAAGGATTTTTATCAGGCACTTAAAGAAGAATTGTAGTTTTTATGGAGGGCAACCAGTTATTTCCTGTCTTCATTAAATTGAACTCCATACATACGCTGTTGGTGGGTGCGGGACCTGTGGGGCTCGAAAAACTAACGGCAATACTGGGTAATAGTCCTGATGCTAATGTAACTGTTATCGCTTTGGAGGTTTTACCTGAGGTGAAGCAGCTTGCAGAAAAGCATGAAAGGCTAAGCATTTTAACACGTGAATTTTATCCCTCAGACCTTGACGGTATTGACTTGGTTGTTGCAGCTACAAATAATGACGAGCTCAATCAGCAGATCAGGGAGGAAGCTGACCAAAGGAATTTACTTGTCAACTTTGCCGATAAGCCTGATCTATGTAATTTTTATTTGGGTTCCATTGTAAAAAAGGGGGATCTTAAAATAGCGATATCTACAAATGGGAAATCTCCTACCATTGCAAAAAGGTTAAAGGAGGTGCTAAATGATAGTTTACCAGAGGAAATAAATGATACGTTGCAAAATATGCAGGCCCTTAGGAATACGCTTAACGGAGATTTCGCCGCGAAAGTTAAAAAGCTAAATGCGGTAACTTCATCATTGGTTGATGGTAAAGGAGAAAGAGCCGCTAGAGCTAATTTGAAGTGGTTAGTCTGGTTGGCCATTGTATTTTCATTTGCCATCGTGGTCGCTGCTTTTTGGCATAAAGAACCGGAGTTTCAGACCTATATCGCCAACCTTAATCCAATGTTTTATTGGTTTTTAATTGGGGGCTTTATTTTCGCCATGATTGACGGTGCCATAGGGATGTCGTACGGCGTAACCAGTACTTCATTTTCATTGGCCATGGGGGTTCCTCCTGCTTCGGCTAGTATGGGAGTGCATTTGTCAGAGATTTTAAGTAATGGTATTGCCGGTTGGATGCATTATCGTTTTGGTAATGTAAACTGGAAGCTTTTTAAACTATTATTGATTCCGGGGATTATTGGTGCTGTAACAGGGGCTTATTTATTGTCCTCATTAGAACATTACAGCAATTATACCAAGCCAATTGTTTCATTATATACCTTAATACTGGGTTGTGTAATACTATCGAAAGCGTATCAGACCAACCGTAAAAAGTCGGCTCAAAATGGGAAAATAAAAAAGATCTCGTTATTGGGTTTGTTTGGTGGTTTTATTGATGCTGTTGGCGGTGGAGGCTGGGGTTCAATTGTACTGTCTAGCTTAATTGCAGGAGGCCGAAACGCCAGATTTTCTTTAGGGACGGTAAAGATTACCCGTTTTTTTATTGCATTAATGAGCTCGCTAACCTTTATCACCATGTTAAATGGCGCGCATTGGGAAGCTGTTGCAGGTTTGGTTATTGGAAGTGCATTGGCATCGCCAATTGCGGCAAAGGTTTCTAATAAGATATCAGCTAAGACCATTATGGTTTCAGTTGGGATACTTGTGATTTTAGTGAGCCTGCGCAGTATCATCAATTTTATTCTAAAATTAGTTTAATCATGAAGGAAAAATTAGCAGAAATAGCCGAAAAAATTAAGGGTCTTGATCCGGTAGCTGCCTTGCAGTTTTTTGCAGATCAATATCCTGGAAAGATTGTTTTTTCTACAAGTTTTGGATGGGAAGATCAGGTGATTACGCATATGATTTTTGCCAATAACATCCCCATTGAAGTTTTTACATTGGAAACGGGTAGGCTATTCCCGGAAACATACTATGTGTGGAACCGCACTTTAGAAATTTATAATAAACCCATTAAAGCCTATTTTCCTGATACTGAAGCTGTACAGGCAATGGTAAATAAAAAGGGGCCAAGTAGCTTTTATGAGTCTGTAGAGAACAGAAAGGAATGCTGCGGGATTCGCAAGTTAGAGCCTTTAAGAAGAGCGCTAAAAGGAAATGACTTATGGGTAACCGGAATCAGGTCAGAACAATCTGTAAACAGACACGATATGTCGAACCTGGAATGGGACGAGCAAAATCAGCTGATCAAATTTCATCCGATCTTTTTCTGGTCGCTGGATGAAGTGAAGGCATATATAAAAACAAATAATATTGTTTACAATACCTTACATGATAAGGGATTCCCAAGTATAGGTTGTGCACCTTGTACAAGGGCGGTTAGTGAGGGAGAAGATTTTAGAGCCGGCCGTTGGTGGTGGGAAGATCAATCAAAAAAAGAATGTGGTTTGCATGCCACAACGTAATTGCAACAGGATATGAGTAAGTATAATTTAGATTATTTAGACGAATTAGAGGCCGAGGCTATTCACATATTACGTGAGGTTGCAGGGCAATTTGAAAAACCGGCTTTACTGTTTTCAGGGGGTAAGGATTCTATTACATTGGTGCGCTTAGCTGAAAAAGCTTTCCGACCGGGTAAATTTCCTTTTCCACTTGTACACATTGATACTGGGCATAACTTCGAGGAAACCATTACTTACCGTGATGAGATGGTGCAACGATTGGGCGAAAAACTAATTGTAGGTAGCGTTCAGGAGTCCATTGATCAGGGAAAGGTGGTGGAGCAAACAGGTAAAAATGCCAGCAGAAATGCTTTGCAAACTGTTACCCTTTTAGATACCATCGCGCTGCACGGTTTTGATGCCTGTATTGGTGGTGCCAGGAGAGATGAAGAAAAAGCGCGTGCTAAGGAACGTATTTTTTCGGTAAGAGATGAGTTTGGTCAGTGGGATCCTAAGCGTCAGCGTCCAGAGTTATGGAACATTTACAATGGTCGGATCCATAAAGGCGAAAACGTACGGGTATTTCCGATCAGTAACTGGACAGAGCTTGATGTCTGGAACTATATCAAAAGAGAAAATATAAGCTTGCCTTCGATCTATTTTGCTCATTACAGAGATGTGATTACCCGTAATGGGCAGTTAATGGCGGCTTCTCCATTTTTAAATATGGACGAAGAGGACGTTGTTGAACATAAAAAAGTAAGGTTCCGTACAGTTGGTGATATGAGCTGTACTGCTGCGGTTGAATCTGATGCTGATCAGATCGATATAATTATTGAAGAAATCAGCGCATCAAAAATTAGTGAACGAGGTGCCCGCATGGACGATAAAGTTTCGGAAGCTGCTATGGAAGACCGCAAAAAGGGAGGATACTTTTAATGAATATACTTAAATTTTTTACAGCCGGTAGTGTTGATGATGGTAAGAGCACGCTTATTGGAAGGTTGTTATACGATACGGATTCCATCCTTGCAGATCAATTAGAAGCTTTACAGCAATCTAACCGTAAAAATGATGACGGAACAATTGACCTGGCCATTTTAACGGATGGTTTAAGGGCAGAACGTGAGCAGGGAATCACCATTGATGTAGCTTACAAATATTTTCAGACGGATAAACGTAAATTTATTATTGCTGACACCCCGGGGCACATTCAGTACACCCGTAACATGGTTACCGGAGCATCTACAGCCAAATTGGCTATCATTTTAATTGATGCCAGAAATGGTGTAGTTGAGCAAACTATCCGCCATTCGTATTTGGTGTCCTTATTGGGGATTGAGCATGTAGTGGTGTGTTTAAATAAAATGGATATGGTGGGATACAGCGAAACCGTATTCACAGCGATTACTGATAAGTATAAAACGTTGGCAGCTCAATTGAATTTAAAGGATGTGAATTTTATTCCTGTAAGTGCTTTAAAAGGTGATAATGTGGTAAATGAATCCGAAAATATGGCTTGGTACCATGGTCGTAGTTTATTACATTTTCTGGAAACCGTTGATGTAGAAACGGGGGCAGAGTCTGATCTTGCACGTATGCCTGTACAATGGGTTGTAAGGCCACAGACAGATGAGCTGCATGATTACAGAGGTTATGCTGGTCGTATTTTAAGTGGCGAATTTAATGTAAATGATAAGGTGACCGTTTTGCCATCTGGAAGCAGCTCCGTGATCGAAAGAATAGAAATATTTGATCAGCAACCTGCCACTGCATTTGCGGGACAGTCGGTAACGCTTCATTTGAAAGATAATATAGATATCAGTAGGGGCGATGTATTGGTTAATTCTGACCATCTACCACAAAACTCTAAACTGATAGAAGCTGATGTTTGCTGGATGGATGCTCGACCACTTGATGACAGCATTACTTATCTGTTGCAGCACAATAGCAAAATAACGAAATGTAAAATCTCTGAAATTGTTTACAAAGTGGATATTAATACGCTGGAAAAACAAGAAGCGCATGATTTTAAATTGAATGATATTGGACGAATCGTTCTGAAAACAGCAGATGAACTTGCATTTGATTTGTATACAGATAATAAAGCGAATGGTGCGGCCATTTTGATTGATAGCAGAACCAATTTAACAGCTGCAGCATTGATGTTTAGGGCTATAGCGGATTAAATTATATTTAAATAATTTATTTACGTTAAATATTTGCATTCGTTATTGTAATCGCTATTTTGAGGTGATTTTTAAAGCCTCGAATTATGGAGATTATACACCTTAGTGCAGAATGTTATCCTATAGCTAAAGTTGGTGGTTTAGGTGACGTTGTGGGTGCCTTGCCAAAGTATCAAAACAAGCTTGGGCATGTTGCTAAGGTAGTAATGCCTGCATATCAAAACAAGTTTATACAAGAGAATGAATTTGAGGTAGTTTATGATGGCTGGGGTAAACTCGGCTTTCATAACTTTACCGTAAAGATATTTAGGGAGAAGACCAATAAATTGGGCTTTGACCTATATCTTGTTCACATTGCCGGCCTATTGGACAGGGAGATGGTGTACGGGTACGACGATGATACGGAACGTTTTCTGGCTTATCAGATCGCTGTGCTCGATTGGATGGCCCAATGGGAACATCGTCCTGATGTAATCCATTGCCATGACCATCATACCGGATTGGTACCCTTTATGGTTGCTTATTGTCATCAGTTTAAAAGTTTAAGCCATATTCCTACCGTTTTAACCATTCACAATGCTCAATATCAGGGGCAGTTTGGTTGGGATAAGCTCCATTATATTCCGACTTTTGATTTGTGGAAATCTGGTCAGTTGGATTGGAAGGGGGCTATTAATCCATTAGCTGCGGCCATTAAATGTGCATGGCGGGTTACAACAGTTTCTCCGAGCTATTTGGATGAGATCAGCTTTAAAGCAAACGGACTGGAAGATTTGCTTGCCCAGGAGCGTAGTAAGTCCTTCGGTATCCTTAATGGAATTGACAATGAAGTCTGGAATCCGCAGACGGATCCCATGCTGGAGAAAAAATTTACCCTACGTACCGTAGACGCCGGAAAGCAGGCAAATAAAGAAGCGCTTTGTAAGGTTTTTAATCTCGATCCGGAAAAACCATTGTTTACTTTTATTGGTCGGTTGGTGGGTGAAAAGGGTGCTGATTTGCTGCCTGATATATTTTATAACGCTTTAATCACTCATAACGGAGAAATAAATGTATTGGTACTTGGATCTGGTGACCCGCAGGTAGAAGGTCGGTTATGGCAATTGAAAGAAGCCTTCCCGGGAAATTACAATGTTTACATTGGATATAATGAACATTTGTCGCACCAGATTTATGCAGGGGCAGATTTTCTGCTGATGCCAAGTAGGGTAGAGCCCTGTGGTTTAAATCAGATGTATGCTTTAAGGTATGGAACGATTCCTATTGTGAGGAGAGTTGGCGGACTAAAAGATACCGTGATTGATATTGGAGATGGTGGTTTTGGTATTTGTCATGATCAGAGCAGTGTTTGGGATGTGGGACATGCTATAGGCCGGGCATATGATTTATATCAGAATGCAAAAGAGGTAAAAGAAATACGTAAGTTTATAATGCAGCTGGATCATTCATGGGATAAGGCAGCGCAACAATATATAGATCTATACCAAATATAAAATGAAACCATCATGGCTACATGATAGCTTCATCACGAAAACGAATATATAAACTAGATGAAAAACTATGACTGACAATGTATTGGGGGTAATCCTTGGCGGCGGTCAAGGTTCAAGGCTGGCGCCATTAACGCAAACCCGCTCTAAACCAGCGGTACCAATAGGGGGGAAATATCGGTTGGTAGACATTCCAATCTCTAACTGCCTAAATTCTGGCATACACAGGATGTTTGTCTTAACGCAATTCAATTCTGCATCATTAAACAAACACATTAAAAACACTTATCATTTTAGCCATTTTAGTTCGGCATTTGTTGATATTCTTGCTGCTGAGCAAACGCCTGATAATCCAACCTGGTTTCAGGGAACAGCAGATGCGGTTAGACAAACTATGCATCATTTGCTGAATCATGAGTTTGAGTATGCATTGATTTTATCTGGTGATCAGTTGTATCAGATGGATTTCAATAAAATGGTGCAGGAGCATGCTAGTAAAGGTGCAGAAGTAAGTATTGCTACAATTCCGGTAACTGCAAAAGATGCTACGGATTTTGGGATATTAAAGGTTAATGAGGATAGTTTTATTACCTCTTTTATAGAAAAGCCTGCTGCTGAATTGCTGCCGGACTGGTCGTCTGATACTGGTGCAGAAATGCAGGCAGAGGGGCGCGATTATTTGGCTTCAATGGGTATTTATATTTTCAACAGGGATTTGCTGGTTAAAATCCTGTTAGATAACCCTGATGAGAAGGATTTTGGTAAAGAAATTATCCCAAGGGCAATGGCATATAATAAAGTATTGAGTTTTCAGTACGAAGGCTATTGGACGGACATAGGGACAATTGCTTCCTTTTTTGAAGCCAATCTGGGACTGACTGATGATATCCCTAAATTTGACTTGTTTAATAGCCACCAAAGTATATTTACAAGGCCAAGGATGTTGCCACCTTCAAAAATATTAGGCACAACATTAAATAAGGCCGTAATTGCTGAGGGTTGCATTTTACAAGCTAAAGAGATTAAACACGCCGTGATTGGGATCCGCTCAAGAATAGGGGTAGATACAGTAATTGAGAATGCTTATGTCATGGGTAGCGATCGGTACCAGACTTTGCAGGAAATTGAAGAGGAGAAAGAGAAGCAAAAACCTTTGATCGGAATAGGTGAAAGATGCAGGATTATAAATGTCTTGGTTGATAAGAATTGCAGGATCGGAAATGATGTGCAAATTATTGGGGGCGACCATTTGCCTGATGGCGACCATCCATTGTATACCGTAAAGGATGGTATAGTTGTGGTTAAAAAGGGCGCTGTTATTCCAAATGGAACGGTGATTTGATGAGTATACCCTATCTGTTAATATTATTCAGGTTATTATTGGCACCTGTAATATTGGGCTTAGGCTTTTATTGGGGATCAGAAAGTCGTTTTCTGATCCTCATTTTAATGTATCTGGGGTTGATATCTGATATTTTTGATGGTATAATCGCAAGAAAGCAAGGGTTGTCTACTGAAAAGATGCGCCGATTAGACAGTCAGACTGACTTAATATTCTGGATTGCTGTAGCTATTAGCTGTTATTTAATTTATCCTGAAGCGATATCTGACAAAATATATGGAGTTGTTCTGCTGATCATTATGGAAGCGGTTTGTTATATGACCAGTATTATAAAGTTTGGAAAGGAAACCTGTACCCATGCCTTTGTTTCAAAAATGTGGGGACTTACATTGCTGGCAGCATTTACTTCCCTGCTTGCTTTTGGATATGGTGGCTGGTCGTTAAATGTAACCATCATAGTGGGCCTGATTTCTCATATAGATGTACTGCTTATCATTTTACTTTTGCCGAAGTGGACACACGATGTTCCAAGCTTTTATCATGCTTATTTGATCAGGAATGGACGTAGCTTTAAGAAAAGTAAATATTTGAACAGCTAATCCGATAAACGCTTATCGGATAAAGAAGTTTCCACACCCGTGCGGAAAAATAGGCGATTTAAAGCGGGTTAAAAATGTAGCTGGAGAGTGCTTATATTTGTATTATGCAACGCAGTTTTACAGATCAGTTGGGTAATACCATTCAATTTAATTATCCGCCCAAAAGGATTGTTTCCTTAGTTCCATCTCAAACAGAGTTATTATTTGATTTAGGTTTGGATAAGGAGGTGGTTGGTTTGACTAAATTTTGCATTCATCCTGTAGGGAAATTTGCAGAACGCACAAAAGTAGGGGGGACTAAGAAATTAAATATTGAACTGATCCGCAGTTTAAAGCCAGATTTGATCATTGGAAACAAAGAAGAGAATACGCAAGCTCAGATAGAGGAGCTGATGGAAGAGTTTCCGGTTTGGATGAGTGATATTTATAATTTGGAAGACGCTAAAAGTACAATAAATCAAATAGGAGCGTTAGTTGATCGACAGCCTGAGGCCGCATATTTAAATCATTTAATCAATGCAGGATTTAGTGATTTACAGACATTAGCACTACAGCAAGGAATTGATAAAAAGGTAGCTTATTTGATATGGAAGGATCCTTACATGCTGGCAGGGAGGAATACTTTTATTGATGATATTTTGACTTTAAACGGATTGCAAAATGTGATTAAGCAAAGTCGATATCCTGAATTAGAGTTAAAAGAGCTCGTGATTTTAAAACCGGACCTGGTTTTTCTTTCTTCGGAGCCTTATCCTTTTAAAGAAAAGCATCTGCAAGAAATTAGAGCTTTGATTCCCGATGCCAAGGTAATGCTTGTTGATGGCGAAATGTTTTCCTGGTATGGAAGTAGGCTAGTTAAAGCCGTTCAATATCTGTTTCAATTGCAAAAAGAATTATTGTAAAAATGGCTTCATAGCCTGCGTGTACTAAAAGCTGGAAAATAAAATTAAAAATATTTTTCCTGTAAACCAGTTGGTTAACTAAAGCTGTTGAATATAATTCAGAAATCTTTTTGACTTATAAAAATAATATCTACATTTGCAATCCCGAAAGGGGACATCCTAACTGCGGAAGTGGCGTAATTGGTAGCCGCACCAGACTTAGGATCTGGCGCTTCACGGCGTGGGGGTTCGAGTCCCTTCTTCCGCACAATGACTAAAGACAGCCCGAAAAGCTGTCTTTTTTCTTTATGGGTATTTTTTAGCGGCTGGTCGGGCTGGGGAGAAAATTTGGTCTTGATCCTGAATTTAGTACAGCTTACTGATCAGGTGTCTTTTTTTTCTTCTTATTTAACTTCTTTCGTTTCTTTTTTTCGTTAAATACCATTGTACTCCATGTTTCCTGGATTTCGATTTCTCCCGGACAAAATGCTGCTTTTAATACCGCTGACGGGCTTAGGTCTTTATTGTTAATCACCTCTTTACCGGCGAATGTTTTTTCCAAATAATATAAGCCCAGGGTAATTACAGACAGCGCACCGGGAGCCCCTTTAAAATTCAATTGTTGTGCAGGAACTGTAAAGGGCTGGTGGTTGAGCTCAATTTCAAAGGACTGTATTTCCTGAGTTTCATATCTGTCATTGTTGAGGTCAAATAACGTTACGCAAAAAGCAACGATGCAATATCTGGCCTTTGTCGGAAATTTTAAATCTTTGGGAATCTGCATCTCCGGCAGCTCTATGGTTACCTGTTGTTCGGAAAGGCTGACCATGGGTTGCGCAAATAAATAGTTTTTTACCGGCGATTCGGCGTGAAATTCAAAACCATTGAGACGGCTAAAGTAATCCTGACTGAAGTCGAAGACGTTATCTTTACCCGTAGAAGCTTTCTGGAGAATCTGATTGCATTCGCCGGTAAACCTTGAGATCATTCCCCCGTCCTTGAAACGTATAATGTTATCTGCACTAGCTCTTAAGTAAAATGCCAATGTACTTGCGCGTCCAAAAACAAAAGCCGCATCAAATGTTGCCTGTGTCATGTCTATTTGTTCCTTTTTAGACTTGCCTTGTACAATTTGTTTTTTGCCTTGTTTTCTAAATATAACATTCCCGGCAGCTCCGCGAATGAATTTACCATCAATTGTGGCCATAATGTTAATGAGTTAAGCGTGTGAATATAATAGGTTCGGTGTCGTCTCGATATAACTACATATCAAATCTATATAATATTCATATTAAATCCAAGTATTTATATAAAAATATGGAGTTGACATGGACTTAACATGGACTTAGTATGGAGTCACTATTAGTAATGATGCCGAAAATCAACCGACTTCCTTAAATCTCCATTGCGGATTGCAAGGGAATGTAGATGAATAGAGGTGTATTCGTGTGCAGGAGCCTCAATCTTGTGAAGAGGTATCTTATATGCATTTGGAGCACTGAAGATCAGGCGATGTGCCGGCATAATATTTTAAATTATAGGCTTTGAAATCAACAAAAAAGCATATATTTGCGCCCTCGAAAGGGAGATTTGAGCGGTAGATTGGATTTGATCTTCCGCAGTAAACTTCCTCCGCAACCCGGGGGATTTTTTGTATATAGACATTAATAATTATTGATTCAGAAAGATGAACATTACACAGGAAAAAATTAACGACTTAAACGCGGTTGTAAAAATTAAGATTGCGCCTGAAGATTATACTGAAAAAGTTGATAAAGCTATAAAAGAACAAGCTAAAAAAGCGACGCTTCCAGGTTTCCGTAAAGGAATGGTTCCTGCAGCCCACATCAAAAAGATGTACGGCAGAAGCATTCTTGTAGAAGAAATCAATAATTTGTTAAGTGAGACGTTAAACAAACACCTTACAGACAATAAAGTAGAAATTCTTGGTCAACCTTTACCTGTAATGGATGATTCTAAAGAATTCAAATGGGATAACACAGACGAGTTTGAATTTGATTATGAATTAGGACTTGCTCCGGCAATTGATGTAACCATCACTTCTAAGGATAAGTTTACTCAATATAACGTTAAAGCTGATGCTGAAACGCTTGCTGCACGTATCAAAAATATCCGCAGAAGCTATGGCAAAATGACAAACCCGGAAGTTTCGGCAGAAGATGATGTCCTTTATGCAGAATTAGTACAACTTTCGGCAGATGGTTCAGTTTTTGAAGGTGGAATTACACAGACAGGATCTATTCGTTTAGATCAGGTTACAGATAAAAAGATTTTAAAATCTTTAATCGGTTTAAAAAAGGATGATGTTGTAGAACTTGATGTTCAGAAAGCTTTTGATAAAAATGAGGTGATCATTGCCAAATTATTAAACATCAGCGAAGAAGATGCTAAAGATTTACAATCGAAATTCCAGGTAACGGTTAAAAATGTAAACCGTTTAGAGGAAGCTGATTTAAACCAGGAGTTCTTTGATAAAATATTTGGTGAAGGTATAGTGACTGACGAGGCTGGTTTTACCGCTAAAATCACTGAGGAAATTGAAAGTATGTTTAAACAGGATGCTGATCGCAAACTGCAAAACGACATCTACACTAAACTGATTGAAAGTGTAAATATTGAATTACCTGATGCGTTTTTACGTAAGTGGTTAAAAGCTACTAACGAAAAATTAACCGAAGAGGAATTGGCTGAAGGTTATGATGATTTTGCTAAAAACCTGAAATGGACTTTAATCGAGAATAAATTGATTAAAGACAATAGCATCGAAATTAAATATGAAGATGTATTTCAGACAGCTAAACAACGTTTAGATGCCCAATTCAGAATGTATAGCCCAAGTCCAATGCCTGAAGATCAATTGGCACAGTATACGGCTACTTTCTTGAAAGAGAAAGACAATGCAAACCGTATCTTTGATGAGGTGAAAGCGCTTAAAGTTTTCGAATACATTCAGTCAGTTGCTACTTTAGAACAAAAAGAAATAGCTTATAATAAATTTATAGAGTTAAAATAAGCACCGTTTTTAACGGTAAAGTTTTAATTTTTAATAGAATAACAGATAAGGCGGCTTTATTTAAGGCCGCCTTATTTATATAAAAGGGATTCAAATTTTACAATACCACAATAAATTACCAATTTAGTTTTATTAGTATTGGAGAATAAAAAAATACAGGATGGAGTTTTCCTATAAAAGAAACTACATTTTGATTAACATAACAATTACAAATCATGAAGATAGATAAAGACGAATTTAGAAAATACGCAGTTAAACATCACCGCATTAATGGTTTAAATGTTGATCGTTATATTGGTGCAACCAACAATTCACCAAAAAGCATGACTCCTTATATTATTGAGGAACGTCAGCTGAATGTTGCTCAAATGGACGTGTTCTCGCGTTTGATGATGGATCGTATCATCTTTTTAGGTGATGCCATTTATGATGGAAATGCAAATATTATTCAGGCACAATTGTTGTTTTTACAATCAACGGATAACAATAGAGATATCCAGATTTATATCAACTCACCTGGCGGTTCGGTATATGCAGGTTTAGGTATTTATGATACCATGCAGTATATCACACCGGATGTGGCTACTATCTGTACAGGTATGGCGGCATCTATGGGTGCAGTACTATTGGTTGCTGGTGCTAAAGGAAAACGTGCAGCATTGCCTCACTCACGTGTGATGATTCACCAACCTTCGGGTGGCGCACAAGGTGTTGCTTCGGATATGGAGATCAACCTGAGAGAGATGCTTAAATTGAAAAAAGAGTTATACGATATTATAGCAACCCATTCTGGGCAATCGTATGAGTGGGTAGAAAAGGCTTCAGACCGTGATTACTGGATGAAAGCTGACGAAGCAAAAGGCTTCGGAATGATTGATGAAGTGCTAGGTGCTAGCAACAAAGACTAAAAAATGGCAAAACAAAGTAAAGAATCTCGTTGTTCTTTTTGTGGTTCAGGTAAGCAGGATACTTTAATGCTTATTGAGGGACTGGATGCGTTTATCTGCGATAAATGTGTAACCCAGGCCAATCAGCTACTGGTACAAGAACTAGGGAATAAAAAATCGAAACCTTTAGATACTTCGATTACATTATTGAAGCCACAGGAAATTAAGGCACATATTGATCAATATGTTATTGGTCAGGATGATGCTAAAAAAGTACTTGCGGTAGCAGTGTATAATCACTATAAAAGGTTAGGTCAGAAGGTTGATAAAGGAGATGAAGTAGAGATCGAAAAGTCTAACATCATGCTTGTAGGTGAAACCGGTACCGGTAAAACCTTATTGGCAAAAACTATAGCTAAGATATTGCATGTGCCTTTTTGCATTTGCGATGCAACAGTACTTACTGAGGCGGGCTATGTTGGTGAAGATGTGGAGAGTATTCTAACCCGTTTACTACAAGCTGCTGATTATGATGTGGCTTCTGCAGAACGTGGAATTGTATACATTGATGAAGTAGATAAGGTTGCACGTAAAAGTGATAATCCTTCTATTACTCGTGATGTGTCAGGAGAAGGCGTACAACAGGCTCTGTTGAAGATTTTAGAGGGTACCGTAGTTAATGTTCCACCTCAAGGTGGTCGTAAACACCCAGATCAGAAAATGATCCCTGTGAACACCAATAATATCTTATTTATTTGTGGTGGTGCATTTGATGGTATTGAACGTAAAATTGCCAACAGATTGCGTACCCAGGCAGTAGGGTATAAGGTTAAAAAAGATGATGCTGAGCTTGATCTTAAAAACTTGTACAAGTACATTACACCTCAGGATTTGAAATCATTTGGTTTAATACCTGAGTTAATTGGTCGTGTGCCTGTTTTAACACACCTTAATCCATTGGATAAACAAGCTTTGCGCAATATTCTTACTGAACCTAAGAACTCTTTGTTCCGTCAGTATGTAAAATTGTTTGAACTGGAGAATGTGAAACTTTCATTTGATAATGATGTTTTAGATTTTATAGTTGATAAAGCTATGGAATATAAACTAGGTGCAAGGGGACTACGTTCCATTTGCGAAGCCATTATGTTGGATGCCATGTTTGATATCCCTTCGGATACGAGTGTCAAGGAATTGAACATTACACTCGATTATGCGGTGGAGAAATTTGAGAAGGCCGACTTTAAAAAGTTAAAAGCTGCTTAGAAATTTAATCCCCGGTTTACCGGGGATTTTTTTTTATATTGTTATTTAAGAAAGGAGAATATATGAACGAAGAAAAAGATGTAAAGAAAGAGGAACAAGCTTCGGAAAAGAAAAAAAGAGTAAAGGAAGTAGAATCACCTGTAAGGAAAGGTTTGAAATCCAAAGAAGAGATTGTAAAGAACTGGTTGCCGAGATATACAGGTAGACCGCTAGAAGATTTTGGCCAGTATATATTGCTGACAAACTTTAGTAAATATGTGCAGATGTTCTCTGAATGGCATGACAATGCGCCAATAATGGGTATTGACAAACCAATGCAGAGCGTAACAGCTAACGGGATTACTATTATAAATTTTGGAATGGGTAGTCCGCTAGCTGCGACTATGATGGATCTGCTTACTGCCATCCATCCCAAAGCAGTATTATTTTTAGGTAAATGTGGTGGACTGAAGAAGAAGAATCAGTTGGGTGATTTGATTTTGCCTATAGCCGCTATAAGAGGCGAGGGAACCTCTAATGATTACCTACCAGCAGAAGTGCCGGCCCTGCCTGCTTTTGCGTTACAGAAGGCTATTTCGACCACTATACGTGATCATTCAAGAGATTACTGGACGGGAACTTGTTATACCACTAATCGTAGAGTTTGGGAACACGATAAAACCTTTAAGAAATACCTTAAAAGTTTAAGGGCAATGGCTGTAGATATGGAAACGGCAACTATTTTTACAACTGGCTTTGCGAATAAAATTCCAACAGGAGCTTTGTTATTGGTTTCAGACCAACCGATGATTCCTGAAGGGGTAAAAACAACGGAAAGCGATAGTAATGTGACTTCAACTTATGTGGAAACACATCTTAAAATCGGGATTGATTCGTTGAAACAGTTAATCAATAATGGACTTACGGTTAAACACCTACATTTTTAATCGTCGTTTAGACTTTTAGGGTAATCAAACTGGAGAAGCTTACCGGTATGGTGGCTTACCAGTGCCCAATCGTCAATCTCAAATTCTATCAATACTGTACCACAGGTTGGGATGTTATAGATATCTGCATCACTAAGGTCATTGGCCAAATCCGTGAATCCTGGATTGTGCCCAAAAACAGCAATGTAGTCGTGCTTATTGCTGAAGTTATTGATCACTTTCAATAACGTTTTAATATTGGCTTCGTAAATTGAAGGATCCTCTTTTATTTGTTCTGTAGATTTTTTCCATGCCTGAGCAAAATGCTTAGCAGTGGTAATGGCTCTTAATGCCGGACTACTTACTATTTGTTGTGGGACAAGGTTTTTTTGAAGCAACCTTGCCGCCATTTCTGGTGCATTTCTGTGCCCCCTTGGGTTCAAAGGTCTGTCAAAATCTGCAAGATGGGCATTTCCCCATTCTGATTTACCATGTCTAACCAATAGAAGTTTTTTAGCCATTGTCGAGTTTTTTTAATACTGTATTTATAACAACTGATTCTGATAAATTGTTCATGCAAGCAAAGTCTCCTCTATAACAAGGGATATTGCCATATATCGAGCAAGGTCTGCAATAAAGATCGATTTGTACTGCATCATTTATAGATTGACCGTAGCCTAAAAAACCGGCATAGGGATGGGTTGCACCCCAAACAGAAACTACGGGGATGTTTTTTAATGATGCAAGGTGCATACCTGAAGAATCCATGCTAAGCATCACATCCAGGTTTGAAATGAGCTTCAGTTCATCCGCTAACTTGATTTTTTTTACAACAGATGTAATGTTTTTGTGCTGTTTCTCCCATTGAAGAGCGATTTGTTCTTCTTCTTCCGAGCCGCCAAAAATAAAAAGTTGATGTCCTGCATTTGCCAAAGCGAGTAACACCGTTTCCATTTTAAGTAAAGGATAAACCTTTTGCTGATGTTGAGCAAAAGGGCTTATACCTATCCATTTTTTTGCTTTTGGAAGCGGGGCAAAGGGAAATATTTCGTCTGGTAATGTATCTGGAGTGCGTTTTTCTAAGGAATTTTTAAGGACAAATGGAAAGCCTAGTGCTTTGAATACATCGGCGTAGCGATTTATTGTAGGTTTAAGCTGCTTGCACAGCTTATTTTCTTTACGAGTTAACTCCGTTTTTTCTTTTCGTCCTTTGTCAAGCACCGCGATTTTTATCCCTGCAAGTAGAAATAAATTGCGCAATACTTTACTTCTTAGGTTATTGTGTAGATCTGCAACGGCAGTGATACCTTCTTTTCTAAGTGCAATAAACAGCTTAACTAATCCCAAAAAACCCTTATGCTTTACTTTCGGATCAAAGGGATAAAAACTTAGATTCGGAATGTCATTAAAGAAAGGTTTAAATAAAGTCCGGCTAACCATTAGTAATTCTGTATCAGGATAGTCCCGTATAAATTCTTTTAATACGGGGGCTGTCATGGCTACATCTCCCATTGCAGAGAAACGAATTACCAATATTTTATTTCTGCCTGTCATTCATTATTTGGGTTGTAAAGGACAGGGTTTAGGCTAGGGTCATTATACATTTTCATTTGTTTATAAACTTTCATGTATTTAGCACCACGCTCAATGTCCTGTATCAATTCATCTAAGCTATTAGAAAGATCCGCTTGTTGGTTTAACAGTATGTTAAGTTTTTGTGTACAAAGCGTTTTATGCTCTTCGGATGCATCAGTACGCAAAGTTTCCTCCCTCATATGGTAAACCTTTAAAGCTAGGATAGATAGTCTGTCTATCACCCAGGCAGGGCTTTCAGAGTTGATTTTGGCATCTGCATTTGGCTTAGTGTCTTTGTATTCTTCCAAAAAATAGCTGTCAATATACTCCACAACATCAGTACGTTCCTGGTTGGATGCATCTATGCGTCTTTTCCATTGTAATCCTTCAACCGGGTCGATTGCAGGATTGCGCACTACATCTTCCATGTGCCATTGAACGGTATCTATCCAACATTTTAAATACAGCAAATGTTCAATAGAACTGATGCGGTATGTGTTTTCAATAGGCTGGTCTATATTGTTATGGATGTGATAATCATTAATCGCCTCTCCGAATATTTTATTGCAAAGCTTACTAATCATGGCTCAAAGGTAAGGTAACTATTTTTTATTATCGAAGTATTGAGAGATATCTTGCAATGAAAAGGCATTTAAACATTGTTTTGCGGTTAAGCCACCTTTTCTGCCAATGAGTACACCATAATGCATATCATGGAATCCCTCTTTTCTATGCGCATCCGGATTGATGGAAAGCAGTACGCCTTTTTCAAGCGCATAACGATGCCAGCGCCAGTCGAGATCCAGCCTAAGTGGATTTGCATTGATCTCTATCACCACATTATTTGCAGCACAAGCATCAATTACTTTAGCATAATTGATTGGATAACCTTTTCTGCTCAATAACAATCTACCGGTAGGGTGTCCCAAGATGGTTGTATATGGGTTTTCAATCGCTGTAATAAGCCTTGAAGTCGCCTTTTCCTCATTCATCTTTAAAATACTGTGGACAGAAGCAACCACAAAGTCGAAAGTTTTAAGGATGTCATCACTATAATCCAGCGAGCCGTCATATAAGATGTCACTTTCTATGCCTTTAAAAATACGGAAAGGAGCAAGTTTAGCATTTAAGGCATCGATTTCCTGATGTTGCGCATAAATTCGCTGCTCGTTTAA
The DNA here is from genome assembly GCF_900100435.1 of Pedobacter sp. ok626. Classification (GTDB taxonomy): domain Bacteria; phylum Bacteroidota; class Bacteroidia; order Sphingobacteriales; family Sphingobacteriaceae; genus Pedobacter. The sequence goes on from NZ_FNEX01000004.1 coordinate 80,445, forward strand.
TCCATTGGCATAAAAGGCGGATTTAGAGTGATCGCACATCCCCAAATATTCCAGTTTAAGGGTATCCTTACAATACACTGCCATTTCTTCAAGCGTATGCACCCCATCACTCCAGGTAGAGTGGTTGTGTAAGGTTCCTTTCAAATTCTCATCTGTAATTAACAGTGGTAACTTATTTTCTTTGGCAAGTAAAATTTCGTCAAGTCCTTCTCTTAGTTCTGGTGCTACAAAAGCTAAACCGGCTTTTGTGTAGATAGCCTGTTCGTCTTCAAAAGGGCCTTCTCCAGCCAATGTTAATACTTCATTTACATGTTGCACATTACCTGTAAGTTTAAACCAATTGAGGTAGAAATCAGCTTTTTGAACAACGGTAAGTATAATTTTTAATCCCAATTCACTGTGGCTTAGGTAAGTTCCATCGGCCTGCAGCTCAAAGCCCATCGACTTAAATGCTGTTATTTTTTCCTGTATCTCCTCTGGGCTATTGGCACCAATAACCAGTTCAATTTCCTCAATAATTTCTACGCAACGACGATAATCACCAGCTATGCCAAGTAAAGGATCACCTGAAACCGTGTTTAACCAAACAGCAAGATCTGCATATAGTTTATTGACCAATGCTTCAACATGGGCGTATAAGAATTTACCCTGCGCAGCCATTTTGAACTCAATGATCTTTTTAATTTCTTCCTGGGTTTTTAACCCGAAACCTTTGGCTTCAATTAATCTGTTTTCGTTGCAGGCATAATACAGTTCTCCAATGTTTTCAATGCCAAGATCTTTCCAGATCACGACAATCTTTTTTGGTCCAATGCCTTTAATTCCCAACATTTCGACAATGCCTTCCGGAGTTTCCGCAAGGATTGCTTGTAGTTCGGCCATTGTACCAGTTTCCAACAATTCCCATACCTTGGCAGATATACTTTTGCCTAGCCCATCAATCTGGCCTATTTCTTCCAGAGTTTTGCCCTGAATGGCATACGGTAATTTATCAACCTTAAAAGCAGCATTGGCTACTGATTTAATTTTAAAAGGATTCTCATTGTGAAGTTCCATCAATTGAGAAAGCAGGCGTAGGGTACGGGCAATGGTCTTATTTTCCATGGGATGCTAAATTAATAAAAAGCCATCGCTTTTTTGAAACGATGGCTTATGTTTTACTATAGAAGCTTATTTTACTGAACTTTAATTTCGAATGGCATTCTGGCTTGTATTCCAGATCTGGATATTACCGATTTTATTTGCTCATAAATGGTGTAACTGGCACCAAGTTCTTGTTTCGTATAATAGGTTTTAACCTTATCAGTAGTGTTTTCCATTAATGTTTTAAATGGATCCAGCATTTCAGGATATTCAATAACACTATAATCTTTTACTTTAGCTTTTTTAGCTGCAGAAACGATCGCATCATTAAAGCTACCAGTTCTGTCGGCCAAACCAATTCTAACGGCATCAGTACCTACCCAAACTCTTCCACCGGCAATACTGTCGATGTATGCTTTTGATTTTTTACGTCCGTTTGCTACGCGCGTGGTGAAGGCGTCATATACACGGTTTACGTCGTTTTGTATAATTAAACGCTCACCTGCAGTCATTGGACGGTCGGTGCTCATGATGTCGGCATATTTACCTGTTTTAACACCATCAAAAGTTATCCCCAGCTTTTCATTATAAAATTTCTGAAGATTTGGGATCACACCAAATACACCAATAGAACCGGTAATTGTATTAGGCTGTACAAAAATAGAATCGGCAGCACAACCAATATAATAACCACCAGAGGCGGCAACATCACCAAAAGAAGCGATTACTGGTTTCACTTTTTTCGTTAATATAATTTCTCTCCAAATTACATCAGATGCTAAGGCACTGCCTCCCGGAGAGTTAACTCTTAAAACAATTGCTTTAATGCTGCTGTCTAAACGAGCCCTTCTAATGACTCTTGAAATGCGTTCGGAACCGATTTTTGTATCAGATCCTTCGCCACCAGTAATATCGCCATTTGCATAAATTACAGCGACTTTATTTTTAGCTGACTTGTCGGGATCGTCCGTTATATTTCTCGCATATTCATTAATGGTAACCGTTTTAAGCTCCTTCTTTTTATCCGTTCCACTAAGTGATTTCAATTCATCAATAATTTCATCTTTGTATTTCAGACCATCAATCATTTTATAGGCAACTGCATCGTTCGGCTGTTGGATTTTATAATCGTCTGCAAGTTGATGTAATGTAGCCGTACTGATGTTTCTGTTTTTGGAAATGCCATCCAGAAAAGTTTCATATAAGCCATGTATGTAAGCGGTTACCTGTTCGCGGTTTTTATCACTCATTTTATCTGTAAAGAAAGGCTCTACAGCGCTTTTATAATTTCCCACCCTCACAATTTGAGCTTCAATACCTAGCTTATCAAGCGTGCCTTTAAAAAACATGGTCTCAGATTTTAGGCCTTTAAATTCTAAAGCACCTTCCGGATTTAAATAAACTTTATCTGCAACAGAGGCTAGGTAGTAAGCACCCTGGGTATAAACTTCGCTATATGCTATGATTTTCTTTTTGCTCTTTTTGAAATCAATCAATGCATTTCTGATTTCGAGCATAGTTGCAAAACCAGCATGAGGTGAACTTACATTAATGTAAACACATTTGATGTTGTCGTCCGTTTTTGCCTCTTTCAAGGCATGAATCACATCGTTAAAGCCAATACTTTTGTCTCCATCAGATCCCAGGACAGGCAATTTAGAAAGCGGATCTTCCGATGTACGTTCTGTGATGGCCTGATCCAGGTTTAGGAATAGCACCGAATTTTTGGCTACACTGACTTTATCTTCCTTCAGCGAAGACTTTACAATACCGACAATTAGTACTATAAAAAAGATTAAAAACAGTACCATTGAAATAACAACTCCAATAACTGTTGCGAAAACATATTTGAAAAATTCTCTCATGTGACAGGTAAATAGTTAATTTGTAAAGATAATTAAAGGTTGATAAGTTTGCCTTTTTAATTGGGCCTTTGTATGGAATTGGATAGTGAAATTGTTTATTTGTTACTGGGAAGTAATTTGGGAGATCGAAATACACTCATAAATGATGCTTTAAAGGAAATTGAGCGGTATATTGGACCTATTTTTCAGAAATCATCAGTTTACGAAACAGCAGCCTGGGGCGTCGAAGATCAACCGGTTTTCTTGAATATTGCTGTAGGGGTTAAAACTAGGCTCAGCCCAATGGAGGTACTTGAAAAAGCTTTAGAAATAGAGTTGGAACTTGGAAGAGTGAGGCTTCAAAAGTGGGGTTCAAGACTGATCGATATTGACGTTATTTTTTATGGTGACAGGATTGTGGATATGGGGGAGAAGTTGCAGATTCCTCATCCCCAAATGCAGTACAGGAAATTTGTATTGGAACCATTAGCCGAAATTGCACCCAAACACATTCATCCTGCACTTAAGCTAAGTGTATCGGAAATATTAGAAAGATTAAGTGATAATTTGTCGGTATCAAAAGTATAATTCGTTAGTTTTGTCTATGATGATAAACGTACAAAAAAATAATGAACCATTGGATCTTTCCTATTTGAGGGATATGTCTGGTGATAGCGCTGAATTTATCATAGAAATGATAGATATGTTTAAAGTCCAAACACCTCTGTATATGGCCGATTTAGGGAAGGCTATTGAGGATAAGGATTGGCCAAGGGTATCTAATTGTGCACATAAAATAAAGCCAACATTTTCTTATGTAGGTCGTGAAGACGCAAAAGATCATATGCAAATGATGGAAAACAATGCCAGAGACCTTAAGAATATAGAGGAGTTGCCAACAGCATTTCAGGAAATCAGCTCTTTTGTTGAGCTATTGTATACTCAACTTGATGAGGCTAAAGTAGGTCTTCAAAACGAACTTTAGCCGTTTTAAGATCTATTTATCCGTTGTACCCTTAAAATGAATAACAGATAGTCCGATATACAAAACAAGTATAAGTGGGACAGCTGCAAACTTTAAAAAGGCAATAAGCAATACCGATAAGATAAGGAAGATGTATTTTATTTTATTCTGTTCCCAGCTTGTTGAACTGAATTTAAGTGAAAAAATCTTAATCTCGCTAACCAATAACCAACTTAACAATACAATAAGTCCGACTAGTAATGGCGCTGAACCGATAACTGAAGGATAATCCTTTTGTATAAATGGTAGCGATACAATAAACAAAGTATTCATAGGCGTATTTAAGCCAATGAAGTCTTCTGTTTGCCTGGTGTCAATATTGAATTTCGCTAGCCTTAGTGCCGAAAATACAGTGATGATAAATCCGAAGTAAGGTAGATATTCGGAAGTATAGTCACTTTGTTTCAACAATTGAAACATCACTATACCCGGTAAAAAACCAAAGCTTACCACATCAGCCAGGGAATCCAGTTCCTTACCGATAGCCGATTTTACGTTCAGTAAACGGGCTACAAAGCCATCAAAAAAATCGAATATACCCGAAAGCAATACAAAGTATGCAGCGATTTCAAGCGATCCGTTAAAGGCATAAACAATACCTATGCAACCCGAAAATAGGTTAGCACAGGTAATGGCATTTGGAATATGTTTTTTTAGCACAATTAGCTATTCATTGAAATTAAGAACTCTTCATTCGATTTTGTGCCTTTTATCTGGGCCTGAACAAACTCCATCGCTTCTTGAGCATTCATGTCAGCCAAGTGGTTACGTAAGATCCAAACACGTTGTAACGTGTCTCTGTCATGTAACAGATCGTCTCTACGTGTACTTGATGCGGTAATGTCGATAGCAGGGAAGATACGTTTGTTAGATAATTTACGATCTAACTGAAGCTCCATGTTACCAGTACCTTTAAATTCTTCGAAGATTACCTCATCCATTTTAGAACCTGTATCAGTCAATGCAGTTGCAAGTATGGTTAATGAACCACCTCTCTCAATGTTACGAGCCGCACCGAAGAAACGTTTAGGCTTGTGTAATGCATTCGCATCAACACCACCTGATAAGATTTTTCCAGAAGCAGGAGCAGTTGTGTTGTAAGCTCTTGCCAACCTCGTAATAGAGTCTAAAAGGATAACCACATCATGTCCACATTCAACCAAACGTTTTGCTTTTTCAAGCACAATGTTGGCGATTTTTACGTGGCGTTCTGCTGGCTCATCAAAAGTAGAGGCAATTACCTCAGCTCTTACACTTCTAGCCATATCCGTAACCTCTTCCGGACGCTCATCGATCAATAAAATGATCAGATAAACCTCTGGGTGATTTTTAGCAATTGCATTGGCAACTTCTTTTAGTAAATTGGTTTTACCGGTTTTGGGTTGTGCTACAATTAAACCACGCTGACCTTTACCAATTGGGGTAAATAGGTCGATGATACGAGTTGAGTAGTTATTGGTTTCTGTAAACAGGTTTAATCTTTCTGTTGGGAATAGTGGCGTTAAGTAATCAAACGGTACACGATCCCTTACATCAGCAGGTAAACGTCCGTTAATTGTTTCAACCCTAACCAATGGAAAATATTTTTCACCTTCTTTTGGTGGACGGATGCTTCCTTTTACAGTATCACCAGTTTTTAAACCAAATAATTTTATCTGAGATTGAGATACATAAATATCATCCGGTGAAGAAAGATAGTTGTAATCTGCAGATCTTAAAAAGCCATATCCATCAGGCATGATTTCTAACACACCTTCATTGGTGATGGTATTGTCGAAATCCAGATTGGAGTAGCTGTTTTCGTTTTGTTTTTGCTGACCACCACTATTGCCTTGATTACCTTGGTTTTTAGGTCTATTTTCTTGTGGTCTTTGTTTTTTATTATGATCTGCGTTTGCAGGGACATTCGTCTTAAATTCAGTCGGAGCAGCGGCGGCGTTACCTTCTCCTGCCGGAGCAGCTACTGCTTCTATTGAAGATTCAGCAGGGGCCTGAAAAGGTCTGTCTTGTTTGTAATTTTCGCGGCCAGCAGGTTGAGGGTCAAACAACGAAGCCCTGTTAAAAGGTCTTTGTGTTTTTTCTTCCGCTTCCTTAGGGGATAAACGAACCCTTTTTCTTGCAGGCTTGTCACCTTGAGCATCCTTTTCATTTGGCTCAACGGTTTCAACGTTCTCAACAGCTACAACGTTTTCAATAGTTTCCACATTTGCTGCGGGACTAGCTTTTGCCACTTGTTCTTTTACCTGACGTTCCTTTTTTACAGGAGCTGCAGCTGGCGCGTTTGCAACAGGAGCAGGAGAGGCATCTTGTGGAGTCGCGTTTTCTTTAGCCGGGTTATTTTTTGGGGCGGTGTCTTTTACCGCCTTAGTTTTTGCAGGCTTAGCAGGTGCTGCTTTAGGAGCAGACTCAGCTTCTGCTTGTTGTTCTGTTATCTGGGCAATAATTTCAACAAGTTCAGCCTTACGCAATTCATCAGCATTTAGAATGCCCTGAGTTTTTGCTATCTCACGCAGTTCAGCAGTGAGTTTTTCATTTAATTCTGTTTTATTAAACATTATATGGATGTAGAGAAATTTTTAAGTAGTAATTTTCATAAGTACTTAAGTTCATCATTTATGAAGCGATCAGGTGTTGTTTCTTAATATTTTTTTGATGGGTAACACATGAAGGGATCAGTTGAACAACGCAGAAAATGCAATTATAAAAGGTGTTATTGAACAAAATTTTAAGGGATTTTCTGGGATTGTCAGATAAACTTTAGGGAATTATGTTGCAATTGTATGTATTTGAAATCTATTCTCCAAGAAAAAGTTAAAATTCTTTGTAATAATTTCGATTAAAAGTTTTGGAAAGGGGCCGGAATCATCCCGAAAATTGACATCTTTGTATCCAAAATTTACCCCCAGATGAATAAGAAGCAACTTTTTGAACAAATTAAAACCAAGAAATCTTTTTTATGTGTTGGCCTGGATCCTGTAATGGAGAATATCCCAGAACACTTGTTAAAATACGATAATCCGGTATTAGAATTCAATAAACAAATTATTGATGCCACTAAAGATTTGTGCGTTGCCTATAAACCCAATACTGCTTTTTATGAATCGATGGGATTGAAAGGTTGGGAAACTTTAATCAAAACCTGGGAATATATTGATAAGGATATTTTTACTATTGCTGATGCAAAAAGAGGTGATATAGGAAATACTTCAGCTATGTATGCTGATGCTTTTTTCAACCTTGAAAAATCAGGGATGAGTTTTGATTCCATTACCGTTGCTCCATATATGGGTAAGGATTCTGTAGGCCCATTTTTAAATTATACTGATAAATGGGTTATCCTTTTGGCTTTAACTTCAAATGCAGGGCATAGTGATTTTCAATTGCACCAAACACCAGAAGGAAAATTATATGAAGAAGTGATTCGGATTTCTTCGCAATGGGCAAATAGCGAACAGCTGATGTATGTTGTTGGGGCTACCAGAGGGGCTGAGTTCGAAAACATCAGACGATTAGCACCTGATAACTTTTTACTGGTACCAGGGGTTGGGGCACAGGGTGGAAGTTTAGCTGAAGTTTGTCAGTATGGATTAAATAGTCAATGCGGACTATTGGTAAATTCTGCACGTGGTATCATCTACGCGAGCAAAGGCGAAGATTTTGCGGAAAGAGCAAGAGAAGAAGCTTTAAAATTGCAACAGGAAATGGCGCAGATTCTTGAATCTGCCGGGTTAGTATGACCAGGAAAATAGATTTAAAGCTAATTTTCGCTTTAACTGGGGTAGCTTTAATATGGGGCACAACTTATTTAGGTATCCGTATTGCTGTCCATACGATACCACCTTGGTTTGTTGCGGCAATTAGACAAACAATTGCATCGATTATCCTTTTATTGATTCTGCTTCATAAAAAAGAATTGGCATGGAAGGGTTGGCCACATGCAAGGCGACAGATGTTGTTGTCTTCATTGATGATTGTTGTGGCAAATGGTATGACAACTGTTGCCGAGCAAACCATACCAAGTGGATTGACATCGCTATTAAATGCATTAACTACGCTATTCGTATTTATTACCTGCGTAGCCATAGGTCTGCAAAAACCTTCTCTGAAAGGATTCTTGGGAGTCATCATAGGCTTTTTAGGTGTAGCTTTTATATTCCGGAGTGGCTTAGGTGCATTGCTGGATCCGAATTATAAAACGGGTATCATGTTTTTGTGTTTCGCAATAACGGGTTGGACCATTGGTACGGTTTATATTAAAAAGAACAATCAACCATCCGACAATATTTTACTGGATCTTTTTTATCAGTTTGCTTTTTCAGCAGTAGCTCAGTTTGTATTGGCGTTTATGTTTTCCGATAGTAGGGATGTTTCTCTATGGAGTTTAAACAGCATGTTAGCTGTCACATATCTGGCCATATTTGGGTCGGTTGTTGCTTTTTTCTGTTATCATTACGCGCTAAAGAAAGTTAGTGCTACCGAAGTCTCGATATTAACTTATTTCAACACAGTAATTGCCTTATTTCTTGGATGGCTGATTTTAGATGAAATTATTACCATTGACATTTTAATTGCGACGGTACTTATTATCATCGGTGTATTCATCACAAACTATAAAGGCAAAAAAGAAGCCCTGTAATTTGTGGCTCAATTGATTCATTTGTGTTAAATTCTCAGGGATGGATTTTTCTGAGCATTTTTTACACTTTATATGGCAGTTCAGACTGCTTAATTCGACTAAACTATATTGTGAAGACGGAGAGGAATTACAGGTATTACATCCTGGTCGCTTAAATAAACACGCTGGACCTGATTTTACTGAAGCTAAACTGGTTATCGATGGGGTGAATTGGGTGGGACATGTGGAGATTCATCTCAAATCTTCCGATTGGCTTCTCCATGGTCATCAAAATGATCCCGCTTATAATTCTGTTGTACTTCATGTAGTTTATCAACACGACAGTCCAATTTATCGAACAAATGGCAGTCTGGTACCGGTGTTAGTGCTCAAAAATCGGTTTCCGGACCATTTACTCAGTAACTATAGTGAACTCATCGCAACTGTAAACCCTTTCCCTTGTCAAAAGCATATTGCTGGTGTTGATCAGCTTATTGTAAATACCTTTCTATCCAGAGTAATGATAGAGCGTTTTGAACAAAAATCGGAAGAGGTATTTCAGAAGCTCCGCAATAACCGCGGAGACTGGGAACAGACATTTTACTATTTTCTGGCTAGAAACTTTGGTTTTAAAGTTAATGCAGTGCCATTTGAATTACTAGCGGATGCTTTACCACTGCTAATTTTTTCTAAACATAAAGACAATGCTCTGCAGATAACGGCCCTGGTATTTGGGCAGGCCGGATTTCTCGAACAACCATTTCTTGATGTTTATCCAACACGACTACAAAACGAATATCTCTTTTTGAAGAAAAAATATGGTTTAATCCCTGTTGATCCAGTTTTGTGGAAGTTTTTGCGAATGCGGCCACAGAATTTCCCTACAGTTAGGTTGGCGCAGTTTGCTGCATTAATCCTAAAATCTAACTATCTATTCTCAAAAATATTAGAAGCCGGATCTGTAGACGAAGTCCGTTTACTTTTTACCGATCTACCTGTAAATAAATATTGGCAAACGCATTATCATTTCAATAAAAATACTCGAAAGGTAATCGTACAGCCAGGACTCCAATCCATTGATAACATCATTATCAATACGGTTTGCCTGTTTTTATTCTCCTATGGTAAGTATACGGACCAGCCTGAGTTGGTGGATCGGGCACTTGATTTTCTGGAGAAAATCCCCTCAGAAAAGAACAGTATTGTAAGTCAGTATGTAAGCGCTGGGCTTAAGGTCGATTGCGCTTTTAGCTCGCAGGCTTTACTTCAATTAAATAAATGCTATTGCAGTCAGAAAAAATGCTTAAATTGTGCTATAGGAATTAAAATCTTAAAGAAATAACATGTTCCAGCGGATCATTACTTTTTTTGAAAAACAGAGTTTTGGGGTATGTACCTATCTTGCCGAACGGTTAAATATGTCTATCAGTAAAATCAGATTGTTTTTTATTTATTCTTCTTTTTTGGCTGTAGGCTTCCCGATTGTGTTTTATATACTTGCAGCACTGGTACTAGATGTGCGGCATTATATCAAAAAAATCAAGATGCGTGTTTGGGATGTTTAGTTAAACTTTAAGGATTTCGGCAATTTCATTAAAGCCTTTTTCCAGTGCCAGATCGGCCGGTAATTTACCACCTTCCATCCTCATATCTACTTCTGCAGCATGTTCAAGTAACAATATGATCAATTCTACATTGCCCAACTGTGCAGCAGCATGAAGCGGTGTAAAACCTGCCTGTTGCGTTACATTTACATTTGCACCGGCATTGATCAGCATGTTTGTAATGTTGATGTTTCCAGAAGCTACAGCAGAGTGAATTGGGAAAACATTGTAACCGTTGTTGGCGGGTATATTGACATCTGCACCCCTAACTATTAGTAGTTTAGCTATTTCCTCATTGCCAAAATAGGCAGCAAGACCTAGTGCTGTAAAGCCATCTTTAGAAAAAGCATTTACCGTAGCAGGGTTTCGTTCTGTTATAAATGCGGTTTCTTCCAGTTTGCCTAAAGCACAAGCTTCAAATAGGTTAATTTGATTAGCAAAATTAGCTATTAAGGCAGCAATTTCTGGTTTCTTGTAGTAGCAGGCTAATAAAATAGGAGATATGCCATGACTGGTTTCTTTAGTAGCAAGGGCTGGGTTTGCGGTTAAAAGATCAAAAATATCCTGTCTGCTTCCTGTTTCGATTAATGTCTCTAGATCCGTCATTTCTAATGTTAAATTTCGGTTAAAAATGCTTAATTAATTTAATATAGGCAAATGGGTGGCCAGATGTAAATAAAAAGTTTTTTCAGCAATGTTTATAATAACTTAGCACATACAACTATATGTTTTATATTTGTTAATTATTAAAATCAGTAATTAAAGATGTCGGTAAGGGGAAACCAGTTTAAGTCCAATTCATTTAAAAATGAGCCTGCGGAGAAGCAAAGCTCAAGACCATCCGCTACCAGACCATTTAAAGAAAGAATAGAGATTTTGCCTCGTTTTAATTTTCAGGATGGTAGGTTGTTTAAAATTATCGGACTGGTATTCTTAATCTTGTCGCTCTATTTTTTGATAGCCTTTACGTCTTATTTGTTTACCTGGCAGGAAGATTATAGCTATGTAATAGACGCAAATGGAGGTTGGAGCAATCTTTTTAAAACGACTGAAGAGCTTCAGCAGGTCAATATACCACCAGTTGTACAAAACTGGCTGGGTAAAGTAGGTGCGTTATTGTCGCACCAGTTTATTTACGAATGGTTTGGACTAGCGTCTTTTCTCTTTGTTTTCGTGTTTTTTGTGATCGGTTACCGCCTGTTGTTTAAGGTTAAAATCTTTTCTATCGAAAAAACACTAGGATACAGCCTATTCTTTTTACTATTCTTATCCTTAACATTCGGATTTGGACATGCTTTCATTTCCAATACGCCACATTTTGTTGAAGGTGAATTTGGTTACTGGACCAATAAATTATTGGTTGCGCAAATTGGCGTTGCCGGAGTAGGCGGCCTTATTGCTTTTTTAGGCCTAAGCGTGTTGATCATTGCTTATAACATTGATTTTAAAATTCCAGAGCGTAAAAAGAAGGAGGAAAATATTATACCTGATGTACCTGAAGATTTTGAACTGGAAAGCGAAGTCCGTTCAGAGCCTGTTGAGTTTAATGTGAATGACAGGTATGCAGGACAGCCTAAACGCGAACAGAATATTGTGGTTACGCCATCCAGGTTTGAAGAAAAGAAGGAAGAAGAAGAGATCGCTCCCGTATTTACCCCTGCTGTAAATGTAATGACGGCACCGATAATACTTAGTCCAACGCTCGAGACTACACCCATATTGGAAACTACGCCCATACTGGAAACGACTAAAGCTGAGCCTGAGCTAACCATAGAGAAAACTGAAGAAGAGAAAAAATCTGATGAACTGGTAGAGCAGTTTGGTAATTACGATCCAACATTGGATTTATCAAGTTATAAATACCCGCATCTTGATTTATTAGAAAATCATGGTTCCAATAAAATATCTGTAAATGCAGAAGAGCTGGAAGCCAATAAAAATAAGATTGTTGAAACCCTTAATCACTACAACATAGAGATTGATAAGATTAAGGCGACCATCGGGCCAACAGTAACGCTTTATGAAATCATACCAGCTCCGGGTGTACGTATATCTAAAATCAAAAACCTGGAAGATGATATCGCCTTAAGTTTGGCAGCATTAGGTATTCGTATCATCGCACCAATGCCGGGTAAGGGGACGATTGGTATTGAGGTGCCTAATATGCACCCAGAAATGGTTTCTATGCGTAGTATTCTGGCCACAGAAAAGTTCCAGCAAACAACGATGGATCTTCCTATTGCTTTGGGTAAAACCATTTCAAATGAAGTGTATATCGGTGACTTATCTAAAATGCCCCATTTATTGGTGGCCGGGGCAACCGGACAAGGTAAATCTGTTGGTATCAACTCTATCTTAGTTTCCTTGCTGTACAAAAAGCACCCTTCGCAATTGAAGTTTGTATTGGTGGATCCTAAAAAGGTGGAGTTAACCCTATTTAACAAAATAGAACGTCACTTTTTGGCCAAACTTCCTGGTGAGGCCGATGCCATTATTACCGATACTAAAAAAGTAATCAATACCTTAAATTCACTGTGTATAGAAATGGATCAGCGTTATGATCTATTAAAAGATGCGCAGGTAAGGAATTTAAAGGAATACAACGAAAAATTCATCAAGCGTAAACTGAATCCAAACAATTCGCACAGGTTCTTGCCTTACATTGTTTTGATTGTGGATGAGTTTGCGGATTTAATGATGACTGCAGGCAAAGAGGTGGAAACACCAATTGCGCGTCTGGCACAGTTGGCTCGTGCGGTAGGTATCCACTTGGTTTTAGCTACGCAGCGTCCTTCAGTAAATATCATTACAGGTACAATTAAGGCCAACTTCCCAGCCAGATTGGCCTTTAGGGTATTGTCTAAAATCGATTCAAGGACAATTCTGGATAGCGGTGGTGCGGATCAGCTGATTGGTCGTGGAGATATGCTTTTATCTACTGGTAACGATCTGATCAGGTTACAGTGTGCTTTCGTCGATACACCAGAAGTAGACCGTATTTCCGAGTTTATTGGAAACCAAAGAGGATATCCTGAAGCATACCAGTTGCCTGAGTATATTGATGAAGCAGCTGAAAATGCTAAAATGGACTTTGATGCATCTGATAGAGATTCGATGTTTGAAGAAGCTGCGCGGTTAATCGTAATGCATCAGCAAGGTTCTACCTCATTAATCCAAAGAAAATTAAAATTGGGTTACAATAGAGCTGGCCGGATCATTGATCAATTGGAAGCTGCCGGTGTGGTAGGTCCATTTGAAGGTAGTAAGGCTAGAGAGGTATTGATACCTGATGATTATGCATTGGAACAGTTTTTGGACAACCTAGGCAAAAACTAATACTTAATAGAAAAAGGATGAAGAAAATTGTGTTGTTGCTGATTGCTACATTGGGATATATACATGTAGTAAATGCACAAACCGATGCTAAGGCAAAAGCTATATTGAATGAAGTAAGTAAGAAATATCGTTCTTATGATGTCGCAAAAGCAGATTTTACACTAATTATCGACAATCAGCAAGCCAATGCTAAGGACACTCAGCAAGGTACTATATATGTAAAAGCAAATGCAAATAAGTATAAGGTGAGCATGACTACCCAGGATATGATTAGTGATGGTAAAACACTTTGGACGTACTTAAAAGAAGAAAAAGAAGTTCAGGTAACTAATGTAACCAATAGTGATGATGCCCTTAATCCGGCAAAAATATTCACCATTTACGAAAAGGGCTTTAAGTATCTATATACCGGCGATAAAAAGGTAGGCACTAAGGTTTACCAAATGATCGATTTAACGCCAACTGATATTAATAAATCATACTTTAAAATACGCTTAACCATTGATAAGGCAGCAAAGCAAATTGCCAGTGCACTTATTTTGGAAAAGAATGGAAACAAGTATACCTATACCGTGAAATCTTTCCTGGCTAACGCGAAAGTACCTGAATCGACTTTTACATTTGATGCGAAGAAATATCCCGGTGTAGAGGTTGTAGACTTAAGGTAATTTAATTAAGTTTGATTTCATGCAAGCAACAAATATATTTTGAAGGTTACATTTTTAGGTACGGGCACATCGCAGGGGATCCCTGTTATTACCTGCAATTGTGCAGTTTGCCAATCCACAGATCATAGGGATAAACGACTTAGGGTCTCGGTATTGTTAGAAACCGGGGATAAGACCATTGTGATCGATAGTGGCCCTGATTTTAGGTATCAGATGCTTCGTGCTGGCGTGAAAGACCTTGATGCGATATTGTTTACCCATGAGCATAAAGATCACGTAGCGGGCCTCGATGATATCCGTCCATTTAATTATCTGCTAAAAAAGAATATTGATATTTATGCGACAGAACGGGTACAGCATGCTTTAAAAAAGGAATTCTCCTATATTTTTGCTGAGGCTCATTATCCGGGCTTGCCACAAATAGACTTGCATACGATAACAGATGAAGCATTTAATGTAGGCAATACTACTATCGTACCACTTCCTATCATGCATTATAAACTACCTATTTTGGGATTCAGGATAGGTGATTTTACTTATGTTACGGATGCAAAAACCATTGCTGATGAAACTTTAGAAAAAATCAAGGGCACTCGTATTCTAGTAGTTAATGCTTTGCAAAGAGAACAACATATTTCGCATTTCACTTTGGATGAGGCTATTGAGTTTTCAGAAAAGGTAGGAGCGGAGACTACTTATTTTACGCATATCAGCCATAATTTGGGACTTCATGCCGTTGTGGAAAAAGATTTACCTGCAAATATAAAATTAGCCTATGATGGGTTGACGATATTATCTGAATAAATCTATATTTGCAGAACAAATACCTAGGTGGCGAAATTGGTAGACGCACCAGCTTGAGGGGCTGGCGCCGGCAACGGTGTGGGAGTTCGAATCTCCTCTTAGGTACAGCCGGGCTTTGAACAAATCAAAGTCCGGTTTTTTTATGCCAAATCGGTGCTTTTTGCTATTCCAGCATTGTTCAAAGTATTTCTGCTAATGGTTCAGTCTGGTGAAGGGGGGAAGAGGAGATTAGCTTAGAACTATTTAATTCCAATTGGTGTCTTGCCTATTGACCAATGAGGCTGGTATTAATAATTTAATTGTGTAGGCAGACCGCTTGCTAATTTTTGCAGAGGCGTTACTGGGTGGCAGATTTTATATTCTCAATCAAATTATTAATGTTTTTTTTATTTCTTCCCATCGAAACTACAGACGTTTTTTTGTTAGGGTCACAAATACTATTTATCATTATTCGAGGATTATCGATAATAATTGTAATCTGTTCTCCCCAACTTCCTGTCCACCATTTTGGATAAGTTCTCGCAATCACCATTTTATCATTATTGATTTCCATGTGCCATTCTAGGTCTTGTGCTGTCTGCTTTATAACAGCTCTAATATTTTCTTTTGATAGGTTAGTTTCAATTATTTTAAATTTGAGTCTGTTGTTCTGGATGAAATAAAATAAGACTGCAATTAATCCAAATGATAAAGTCAGGGTAAATGTCTCCTCTGGATTTCTCACTCCTTGATAATTATGGAATACATGTTTTTGAATAAAATAAAATACATTAAATGCTAATGGCGTAAGTAAGAAAAATACAATCAGATAATGAGTCAGCAAATCTGTGAATCCCATTTTCAGTTTTCCTGTCTTTATCATTAATGGTATCCACTCTTTTTTCATGCTTTATTATCTAATTATTATGGTATTTCATTTTACTAGGTTGAAACTAAGTCTCAAATTTATATAATTTCATACAGTTTTATCTTACCTACCCTGAATAAGATAATAGCTTTGAACTTATTGTCTGAATAGATATGTTTTTGTCGCCTCGATTGTGAATAGCACATCTTCTAATTAAGTAGAGGAATAAAATCCAGGAGTAGTTGTTACTGTAGAATAACGACCGTTCAATAATCCATTACCTCCATTGACTTAATTTGGCAATAAAGTGAATAAATTTATTTGCATTTTTATGTTACAATAGAACTTATCAATTTGGCAAAGACAAAACCGTTTGCAACTTTTAAAATAGCAATTATATTATTTGTTCTCGCTTTTAATTTCCCGGCGTTAGGGCAGAGTACAGCTGTTCTCGATGGGCTGCTATCCGATTTGAATAAATCAAACCAGCATGATACAACTAAAGTAAACTCACTGATCAAATTATCGTCATTCTATTATGGGAACAATCCTGTAAAGATGCTGGATTATGGTGTACAGGCAGTAGAAAGGGCACAAAAGGCAAATTTTAAGATAGGTTTGGCAAAAGCTTATCGTCAATGTGGAATTGCCAAATATACGCAGGGTAATTTTAAGGATGCATTGGATTATTTTTCAAATGCCTTGGCTACCAATGAGCAAATTGATAATAAACCGGGGATTGTAGCTTGCCTATCAAATTTGGGAAGTGTAAATATGGTGCAGAATAATTATCCCGTAGCGTTAGATTATTTTCAAAGAGCCATACGCAAGGGGCAACAGATCAACGACCAGTTGACCACAGGCATCAGTTATGGCAATATCGGTGTGATCTATAGCGAAATGAAAAATTATGATATGGCGCTAAAGCATTTTCAAGGTGGTTTAGATATTCATACCAAAATAAACTATGGTATTGGCATAGCAACGGGTTTAGGTAATGTAGGTAATGTTTATTTCAAGTTAAAAAATTATGATAAGGCATTGGAATATTACCAAAAAGCGTTGGAGAAAAACATTGCGCTTGACAGTAAATTCAATATGGCTAGAGAATATGGAAATGTTGCAAATGCGCAAAGTGAGCTAAAACAATATCAGTTGTCATTTGCCAATTTCCAAAAAGCATTACAGCTGAACGAAGAGCTCAAAAATAAAAAGGGTATTGCCGTAAA
The DNA here is from genome assembly GCF_900100435.1 of Pedobacter sp. ok626. Lineage (GTDB taxonomy): Bacteria > Bacteroidota > Bacteroidia > Sphingobacteriales > Sphingobacteriaceae > Pedobacter. The sequence goes on from NZ_FNEX01000004.1 coordinate 97,499, forward strand.
TCTCCAGGGCATTGGCAATTACTATTACCTTTTGGAAAAATATGATGAGGCATTGGATTATACCAGAAGAGCCAATGGCATTGCTACAGAGGTGAATGTGTTTGACGTGCAAAAGGAAACCTATAGTACATTGAGCGATATTTATGAAAAAACTGGCAAATTGGACAGTGCTTACGTCAATTTCAAAAAGTTTATTGCAGCCAGAGACCGTATTGAAAATGAGGACAATAAAAAGCAGATTACCCGCTTGGAAATGAAATATGAGTTTGATACCAAAGAAGAAAAATATAAGAATGAGCAGCTTTTGAGCAACGAACGTTTAAACCAGCAACAGCTGATGTTGGATCTTAACCAATCTAAACTGAATGAGAGCAATAAGGAAAGGGATCTAGTTAGATTAAATTACCTGAAAACACAATCTGAACTGAAGAATGAGCAACTCGAAAAAAAGGCACAAGAGAAACAGTTGACATTGGCCGAAAGGGAAAAAGATATCCAATCAGAAAAATCAAAATCGCTATTGCAGACCAAAAAACTGAATGAACTACGGATTAAGCAATTGTGGTTGTATGGCATTTTAAGTATCATCGGCCTAGCCGGTATATTGTCTTTTTTCATTAATCATTACCGGATAAAATCGTTAAAGGCCAATAACGACCTTAATGACCAAAAGGTGAAGAGGATGGAAGAAGAGATGAGGTTGAAAAATAACATCAGAGAAGCTGAAATGCAGACCCTGCGTTCGCAAATGAACCCACATTTTATTTTCAATACGTTAAACTCTATCAATAGTTACATCATCGAAAACAAAAGAGAGGTAGCTAGCGAATATCTGACCACTTTCTCTAAGCTGATGCGCAATATACTTGATCTTTCCAAACATGAGATCATCACCCTGGAAAAGGAAATCTCTACGCTTAAACTATACATGGAACTGGAGGCTTTAAGGCTGGAAAACAAGTTTGATTACACGATCATTTTGGATAAGAAGATTGAGCCCGAGTTGGTTAAAATCCCACCACTGATTATCCAACCTTTTGTAGAAAATGCCATTTGGCATGGTCTGCGCAATAAAAAAGAGAATGGACATATTTTTATCAGGGTGGATGAAAATGATAAAAACCAGCTATTGGTAACTGTAGAAGACAACGGAATTGGAAGAAAAGCATCCTCACTGCTAAAGAAACAACAGCTAAACCATAAATCGTACGGTATAGAAATTACAATGAACAGGTTACAACTATTAAATGAGCATAACGGAGTTGAAGTTATTGACCTTTACAACAGCGAAAATGTAGCAACCGGAACAAGAGTAAGAATCAAAATTAATATCGATTAGTATGATAAAGGCAATTATTATTGACGACGAAAAACATTGCATCGTAACGTTAAAACACCTGCTCAAAAAGTTTGATACCATTGATGTGGTGGCCACTACGCAAGACAGTACCGATGCCAAAAAACTGATCGAAGAACATCAGCCTAATCTGATATTTTTGGATATTGAAATGCCAGAAATGAACGGTTTTGATGTAATCAACCAATTTGAAAACCCAACATTTAAAGTAATTTTTACTACCGCTTATGATCAATATGCCTTAAAAGCTTTGCGACTAAATGCACTTGATTATTTGCTGAAGCCCATCGATAAAAAAGATGTTAGCCTGGCCTTGGATAAATTTAAAAACCAGGAACTGGTCATATCTAAAGATCAGGTCCAAAACCTCCATCTTTTTACAAATGGCAAAATGCAGGATACCATTGCACTTTCAACCCAGCAGGGACTGCTTTTTGTTAAAATAGATGATATCATGTACCTGGAGGCCGATAGTTGCTATACGCACATTGTGATGAACGATACAACCAAACACCTTGCCAGCAAGACCATGGCCACTTTTGAAGAGGTGTTGTTGGATAATTCGCTATTTTTCAGGGCACATAAATCGAATATCGTCAACCTAAAATTTATTAAACAGTATATACGTGGCGAAGGAGGCGAATTGATCATGCAGGATGGTAATTATATATCGCTGAGCAGAAATCGGAAACAAGAGTTTTTAAACCTTTTTAAAAAGGTGTAATGGGGTCGGGCGGTAAGCCCTATCCACGTTTGTTTTCATCCATAAAATCTATTTCGCTTAGCGCCAATAGCAGTCAGATCAAAAAAATAACCATTTACAAAACCGCATTTCAATAAGCCAATTTCACCGTTGGCTTATTTACAAAAATAGCATTCCTTTTAGTTTGCAATTTTAGGGTATCATCATTTAATTAAAAGTTATGAAATCACTAAAGTACAAGCTATTAGCTAGCTGTTTGATCTTTTTTATTGCAATAACGTTTTCGTGCAAAAAGAAAACGGAAAATATTATTCCACAAACAGATAGCAACAACATCAGTTTTATTGAAACTACACCAAATTTAGGCGCTGTACCATTTGTTGCACCTTTAAGAAGCAGTAATCCTGTATTAATGGCAAAACGAGATGCTAAAATTTATGTTTTTCTAAAAACAACTGCAGGTGGAGATTTCAGTGTTTCGGGCTTTAGCTACGATGTAAACGCCAATTCATTTAATACGGTAAAATCGCTGGCAACAGGTTTGTTTATCAGCTCAAACGGCTATAGTTCTACACTTACAGCCGTATCAAATGGTTTATGGTATGCCAGTCCAAATGTGTCATTACTTTATGGCATAGGCACAGATAGTTGGACGAGCTACAATCCATCTGTAAGCGCAGGCGCAAACAATGGTGTATGTACAATGCTAGATAAGGTTTACTACGCTGGCAATATTTATAGTGGTAATGGAGGCTTACTGGCTGCTGTGGGATTTAACGTTTACGATTATAGCAAAGGAATCTGGGCCACCTTAGCCAATTTACCCTATTTGGCCGAAAACCCTGCTATGCAACCTTATAACAATCAGTTTATTTATGCCATTGGTGGCGAGCAGCTTGCATCAGGAAGCACAACGAAAAAATTCGCTATGTATAACAGCCAAAACAACACCTGGGCTAGTTTACCAAACTTACCATTTGATTATTATGCACCTATAAATGGCCATACGACCACCATTTTAAAAAACAAGTACTTGTTGGTGTACAGCTACGGCAATAAAATTTACTTGTATAACCTAGAGACCAAACTTTGGAACAATAATCCGATACTAAATTTAGGCGAATTTGAAGATCTAACCAACATCAATATTTTTAGCAACAGTAACGCGGCTACAGATGATGGGGATGCCTTTTATATCGCCGGAACTACAATTAGCGGCGGGGTGTTTAAAATCAAAAAATACACCATTAAATAAGTGCTGTTATGAAACCTTATCAGTTGCTATTATTTGTTCTTTTATGGGGTTGCAATACACCTTATTATGCAACCGTAAATAATATGGGTGCACAGCCCGCAACTTTAACCTTAACTAGCGGACAGGTGCTTAATGGCAAAATACAAATCAGAACTTTTGATAGTTATAGCACCATCAGCAATGTAGCTTTTGCTGAAGGCGTAAGCAAAACGTATAAAACCTACTATTTAAATGAAATTGATTTCCTGTTTTTTAATGGAAGCAATTACAGTGTAAAAAACCTAAAAGGAAACGATATGTGGGGCGGTAATGCCTTGCGGTTTATTAAAGAATTAACTCCTGCTGGCAGTAAGCTTCAATTGTTTGAGCACGAAACCATTAGTAAAGGTACAGATGGGAAGGAAGTTAAAGAAACACAGCTTTTTGTGCAATTGCCCGGTAATACCAGAGATGTGTACAATGCACAGAGCGAAAAATTCATTCCAAATTTCGATGAAAAAGTAGCGCCATATACCACTGCTTGCATTGCACTTACCAATAAAATTAAAGCCAAAGACAAAGATTTTTTCTATGCATTTGTAAATCAAGGTGCGGTACGGAGAAAGCAGGTTTGGATGAATATTGTAAACGAATACAACAATTGTAAATAATTGAACCTTATGAAAACCAGAATTTTATATCTCTTATTTGTTTTTGCCTTTGCATCTTGCAAAAAGACAGAAGTTGTAACGCCCACTCCCGTTATTCCGGTTGTGCCTGTATTAAGCGAGGCCAAAGAAATAACCAGTTTCGGCTTTACAAAAGCAATTAACCCGAGTTTGGTGGCCGATGTTATGGCTAGCATAAATACAACAACGCATACCATTGCTGCAACATTTCCCGCTGGAACGGTTATTAGCTCATTAAAAGCAAGTTTTGTACTATCGGCCAACGCCAGTTTAAAAGTGGGCAGTACAGCACAAACAAGTGCAACTACAGCTAACGACTTTACAGCCCCATTAACCTTAACGGTAACCGCCCAAAATGGAACTACGCAGACTTATGTGGTTACGGTAACGGTAGAAGTTCCGCCTGTTGTTACAAGTAATATTGTAGTTAAAAGAGAGGAGTACGCACCGGGGCCACCAATACAAAATGTACCTATCAATACCATAGATTATACTTACAATTCGGCAAATCTGCTAATTAGTTATAAAGATAATTTTGGTACCTATAAGTTTGATTACGATGCCAATGGCGTTTTAAAAACGCAAACTGTTTATGACAATACCAATACCGTAACCAATGTACTTACCTATGTGATGAATGCCAACAAATTACCTTTAACCATATTGGGTACCTATGGGCAAACGGTAGAGACTTACACTTACGGTGCAGGGGGGCAAGTAATTAAATATACCAAAAGTTATTACGGTGTAATTAAAGATACTTATGATTATACTTTAGATGGCAACAACCGGATCAAGACTGCAAAATATGTTAATGCCAATGAAACTGCAGGCGTTTATGCCATTACCACTTACGATTATTTCGATGATGTTTTTGATCCAGATCCGTTGGTAAAAGTTGCTATTAGGCCAGGCATTACCGGAGGTTTAGATCCCACAACAGGAAAAAATTATGCTTTAAAGGGTTCTAGTTATCAAAAATATAATAATGTTGGGCCAACAGGAGCCAATACAGTTTACGCCTACACCTACGCAAAAAACTCAAATGGCTTTATTACCAATTTGCCTGATGGTTCAGGTGGCCTGCTTTTTAAATACACTTTTAAATAGTTAATACCATGAAAAATACCATCCAATACCTTGCATTTTTTATTTTAATACTTTTTAGCAACAAAATATATGCTCAGGATAATAAAACGAGAACAGATAAAATTATGGCTAAGGCTGTAAAATATGGTTTATTAAAGGATGTTGACGGCTTGCAAGCTATCGAGTTTGCAACAAATAATAAAGCTTATTACCTAACCTTTAATAGAAATGGTACTGGGGTGTATTTTAAAGATGGCAATGCAGAAGCTTACGCGGTTTGGGGCGATATTTATAAAGTTTATGCCTATTTTCTAGATGGTGATATAAAAAAGGGAAAAGATGGCCGTATTACGGTTTCTAATCGGCAACTTTTTATAGGCGCACCTACAGGTGATCAGTTTAAAACACCGCAAAAAGATGGTGCTGGTCAGTATTTTGAAGGTGGTAGCTTATATTGGAGCGCTAAAACCGGAACTCACGAAGTACACGGTAACATTAGAGATAAATGGAAAGCTTTAGGCTGGGAAAATTCGTTTTTAGGTTTTCCAGTAACCAACGAAACTGCAACGCCTGATGGCTACGGTAAATTTAACTTTTTTGAGGGAGGCTGTATTTATTACCATCCAAATTTGGGCACTTTCGCCGTACCTAAAATGATAGCCGAAGTATGGAAAAAAGAAGGTTGGGAAAAGGGTAAATTAGGCTACCCGATAAGCGATGAAATCATTAAAAACAATAATTCGATCCAGAAATTTGAGTTTGGCGCTGTAATTTCTACAAAAAGCGGGGCGTATCAGGTCATTTATAACAGTGAAAAAAATAAACGTGGTTTATATACCAAATGGCTCGAAACAGGAGCAGAAAATTCTTACCTCGGCGATTTAGTTACACCCAACCGCAGTTACCCTAAAAACCCGTATCAGTATTTTGCCGAATTTCAAAAAGGATACATTTATGAAAGTTTTATAAAAGGAACGAACAATGTAGATGCATTTGTAATCCGCAAGGGACCAATATTCGATTATTATGTCTCAAAAAAATGGGAACAAGGCTATTTAGGTTTACCTATAAGCGATGAAATGTCTTCCAAAAAATCAGTTGAGGAACTTAGAGAACAAGCGTTTCAGGGTGGCGTAATTTACTACACCCAATCTATGGGTGCTTTTGAAAAGAAAAAATAAAATTCAACATTAAACGAAATCGAAATGAAATTGTTTGTCATTTTCTCTGCCATTTTACTAAGTGTTAACACCTTTGCGCAATTGCCATCTAAAGCAGACAATACTGAATATGGTATTGCGCAAATGATGGATGCAAAAGCGAAAAAGTATCGCTTGGGGCCAATACACAGCGAAAGCACTATAATGCGGCCAACTGCTCGTAAAGGCGGTTACTTCCTCCGGTACGAAGGTGGTTGGGTATATTTTAACCCCAAAGTAAATCATGCTTTCGCCATTTGGGGCGAGATGATGAAAAAATGGAGCGAAGCAGGTTATGAAACGGGATGGCTGGGTTTTCCAATTACAGATTTAACACCAACGCCAAGCAGGCAAGGTTTTTTTGTAGCTTTTGATAACGGAAGTATTTACCAAAGTCCAATAAACGGAACACATTTCGTAGCTGGAGCTTTTAGAGACGAGTGGGCAAAAAGAGGCTGGGAAAACAGTGCCACTTTGGGTTTCCCTACAACCGATGAGGTGCAGATTAACATGAATGGCTACACCCGATACCAGCAATTTGAAAAAGGAACTTTGTTTTTCGGCAATGGAAATGATGTGCTTTATTCCAATAATCCAAATGCTACAAGTCCGCCTGCTATTCAAAATTATCAATTAACCTTTACGCCCAATTATACCAGTGGCGGAGAACCTGGAAACGATTTGGACGGTATTGATTTATACGGATGGATGGACATTAGACTTTACAAAGCAAATGGCAAAGAAATTAGCGATGCAGATGGAAAATCGTTTTCGCTATTCAATATCCCAAAAGATAAATATATGGCAGATGAGGGATTTAAAACCCATTTAGGTTTTATTCCTACAAATAGAAATTTTATTAGGAATTATGCTGTTACACAAACTGATATTGATGAAAATGCTTTTGTAAGGATTATCTATTGGTTAAATGATTTTGATAAGTCGAGCTCAAATGATTATCTAAAATTAAAACGGGCAACTGGTTCTATCGCTTACAATAACGGCAACCATCCTTATATCGATATCAAATTACAAGAAATTGTAAAATACAATAACAAAACAACCAGAAATGATGATCTATCAGATGGCAGCGGTGATTCTTATCGGGTGGGTTATATACTCTCTTTAAGCAAAAAATAAAATTATACATGAACAATACTCAAATGAAAACAACAATCATTTTATGCGCCTTGCTATTCAGTTTTAGCTTTGGCTACGCTCAAAACGTAATTGACCCAAAGTATAAAAAACCCGAATTGCCATCCAATGCTAGTCAAATTAAATCTAAAGCCGTTTTTAATAAAGATTTGCTGATCAGTGTTTACGGCAAAAGCCAATCGGATAATGTATGGGATAAATGCCAAGCAGAATACAATGCTTTTAACCAAAATGGCGATGAAGTTTGGATTTATGAGGATGAATTTTTTAATGGTAAAAAGAAAATACTTAAAGTTGGTGATTATACCCTAAAAGGAAGTGCGAAAAGTCATGAACTGGGTACAGATTGGAACGATAAGATAAGCAGTATGCTCATTCCGCTTTCGTTAAAAATCACTTTGTTTATGGATGATGATTTTGGGGGATTAAAAACCGAAGCAGATGGCTATGGTAATTACGATAGGGAAAACGGTTATAGCGGTTTTACTGGCGATTATTATACTTTTAGAGATTTAGGAAAACATACCAAAGGCGGGTTATATTTTGTAGGCAACGGAGTTAACAACCAGATGATTAATGCCAGCGACAATATTTCGAGCTTAAAAATTTACAAATAAATAAAGAATGCGTTTTTTCCAAGGTTATAAAATCCAGTACCTTATCTTGTTCTTAATGATGTGGAATTTTGCTTCTGCGCAATCCATCACTTGGAAAAAATATGGTTTAAGCAATACACAACTTTATTTTTTTCGATTGCCCGCTGGCGTAAATAATCAAAGCATAAACGCTCAGGTGGTAGATAAAAAGTTTAGATCCGTACCGGAGCAGATATACTTTAATGGAAAAAGAATTATGCGGAAGAGTAGATTTCTGTATCTGACCAGATCCACAAATGTTCTGTATGGGCAAAAATTGTCCTTTTACCTGCCAGCAAATACCTGGGTTTTTGCATTTAACTATTCAGATCATTTTCTATTGGTAGATGATGCGATTAAAATACAGCTTACGACTACCGATAAAACATTATTAAATAACTGGCAACTGCCAGAAACTTTTGATATGTATAGTGATATAGCTTTGTCTTTAAAAGGATTTCAATCACTAAAATTAAACGAAGTAGTTTCAAGATATATTCCGACACTCTCTTTACAACTAAAACGAAACCAATTAAATGCAGTGGGAGATACTACCTTGGTTTGTAGTCTTAAAAAAATGCCAAAAGGTTTGTCTTTAGTTTGTTCCGGCATCAATACTAAAGATCACGCCAATCAGGAGATTGTTATTGATCAGGCAATTTACTTCAAAAATGAATTTTTCTTTTATGTGCCTGATACTGGATTAAAGCTTGTGAAAAACCATCCAGATCAATGCTTTGGTAAAATGACAGATATAGCAGGAAACATCGGCTATGCCAGCGGTTGCATAACAGGAATGGGAAGTGGGAAATGTGCTGGGATTTTGAATCCAAAAATAAGCAAAAAATATCGTGTAACGCTAATTATTGAACCCAACTAAAGGATATGAAACTAAAAATATTACTTCTCCAAGCCGAGATCCCTTTGTGTATGGTTATATGCAGTTTAGGCAATTCATCAGCATTTATGAAGATAAAACATTGCCTGGTTTCGATGTTTTTGTAATACAAACTATCCAACAACATTCAAAAAAATAATATCATGAAAAAACTACTTATTCTTTCAGTATTGATCTTCTCTTCTTATTTTGCTTTTGCCCAAAGTGGCAATACCAAAATGATGGAAATGCTTAAAAAGATGCAAAATAACAATGGCAAAATCATGCTGGTTATAGAAGGCAAAACCTTCTCCGAAAAGTCCTCTTTTTTTCAGACCCCTAAAGGAAAATTTGTACTTTCTACCAATATGGCAACTGCTACAAATACGTTTGCCATAGTACTGCCCAAAAAAGAAAGTGGCAACTATCCTTTTTCAACGGATAAGAAAGAGGCTACTACATTTGTAACCCGAAGTGGGATGTATGAAGTGAAATCTGGGACTATAAGGCTTATCAATTCGGGAGGTAAGATCTCTGGCACTTTTACAGGAAAAGCGCAAAAATTTATTGGTAAATCGGGCAATCAAAAACCGCAAGGTGATTTAATCCCTTTCTCTGGTAGTTTTTCAGGATTAACAGAATGATTATGATTGTATTTGGCATGTTAAATTAAAACCAAAAATACAATTTATCATATGTGCCAACTTTTTTGTTCTATTATAATCTGGTCAAGGTGATTTTTGACCTATGTTTAAATGAATTTTTTTCTCTCTAAATCCTCAATTATGGGCTCAATAAGCGATAAAAAGCGTTTTAAATGTTCAAAGTATTCCTGCTGATCGGTACAGCCGGACTTTGAACTCTTCAAAGTCCGGTTTTAATATTTCTGAAATTGCCGATGAAATGGATTTCTCAAGCCGTAACTATCCTTCAGACAAGTACGCCAATATATAAGGTTGTATAGATTTACTCCTTGCAATCTGCCTAGGGAATAAGGATAATTTTTCCAACCGTATTTTTAGTCTGAATGATCTCGTGTGCTTTCGCCATCTCTGCCAAGGGAAACAGATGTGAAATGTGTGTTTTAATTTCACCAGTAGATAAAAGTCGACCAATATTTTCAATGTCTTTTAAATAGCCATCATTTGGTGTCACATTTACTCGTTGGACGATAACGTTTTTTTCTGCTTTTGCTTTGTCTATAAATTGCTGATCAGGGTAGACCACAATGCTCGATAAAATCCCACCTTCTTTAAGGGTTTTATATGAGCGTGCCAAGTGGGTATCCTCTGTGCTGCTTAGCTCTGCTTCTACCCAAACTGCATCGTGTACGATATCGGCATCGGTGATAGAATCTTCCACTGCCTGGGTCTGGTAATCAAAAAATTCATCGGCACCAAGTCCCAGAACGAAATCTCTGTTCTCACCAGAGGCAACACCGATGACATATGCCCCAAAATGCTTCGCAATCTGAACGGCATAATGACCCACACCCCCGGAAGCACCATAAATAATGACTTTATCATCTTTTTTTACTTTGGCAAATTTAACTAAAGACGACCAGGCCGTTAATGCGGCCATTGTTGCACCTGCAGCCTGTTCGAAACTTACGTTGGCGGGTTTGATAACCAATTCGTCTTCTGGTGCAGCTACAAATTCTGCGTATGCATTTGCCTGCCCAATAAAGTTAAAATTTCCGAAAACTTCATCGCCAACTTTAAACCTTGTCACCTCATCACCGATTTCGGTTAGGATGCCTGCTACATCCCATCCCAGGATAATATTTTCCTCCTCTCCTGTAAGGGCATAGATCATCTCCAGGGCAGCCTGATTTCTACGGACAAAGGCATCTACAGGATTTATAGCTAGTGCTTTTACCTGCACCAACACTTCGTTGTTTTTGATTTTGGGTAGGGGAACCTCTGCTAAGATCAGATTTTCTGGTCCGCCTACTTCTTTTAAAACTATTGCTTTCATTGTTTTTGTTTTTTAAATGATTTAACAAAAGTAGGGCTGAAGTCAATCTTTTGTTTTGCTCAGAATGTCAATTTTACTTTGCTAGGATTGTCAGATTGCCATCCGTTTTAATTTATTTCAGATGACCTTTTAAACAAAGTGTTTTTGACATTTTTAACAAAACGGCAAGCTCGCTGATATGGTAAATTTGTCAAACAATAATTAATCAGTAATAATAAATTAAATACATTCCAATGTCAGAACAATCAATTTTAAGGCTTATAATGTCTGCAACGGTAGCACTAAATGAATGGGAGAAATTAGAACAATTTATGGCGGCGGCAAGAATAGCAGTGCCAAAAGAAGGAGAAGGGGTATTGATACATGAATGCCATTATAATCCAGAGCGCTTGGAAATAATTTTTCTAGAATCTTATGCTAATGAAATTGAACTGATGAAACATGCACAATCATTTGCCCCAGTTATGAATGAGCACAAAGTGGATTGGAAAATCAATAGGATAGACCTGCTTGGTAATTATTCAAATGAGATTTTTGAAATGATGAAAGGCATGGCGAATGGTGCGGAAGTAAACCTTTATAAAAAGGTATTTAAGAACAAATAATAATCCATGATGGATTATTATTTGTCGAAATATACTTATAGTTCGGAAGGAGAATAACCGAAATGTTTCTTGAAGGCGAAAGAGAAATGGGAGAGATTTTCAAAACCAATTTCCAAATAAATATCTCCTGCTTTTTTCCCTTTTTTAGTAAGTTGAAAATGGGCTAGCTCCAAGCGTTTTTTTGTTAGCCAGCGTTGTGGGGTTACTTTAAAAACCTTCTTAAAATCTCTGATGAACGTTGAGAGGCTTCGGCCGGTGAGGTAGGCAAATTTTTCAAGATGCATATTAAACTTATAGTTCTTCTCCATAAACTCAACCAGATTTATTTTTCCTGGCTCAGAAAAATCCGCTAAAACGCTATCGATGCTAGGCTCTATAAACCTAAGGATAGAGATCGCCTCTTCAAATTTTATTTTTGCAATATTTTCGGGCATCTTTTGCTCCAATTCGAAATACGGGATTAGCGATGAAAAGAAACTTTTTAAGAGTGGTTGTTTACTGAAAATTCTTACGGCGCCATCTGGCGGCGATATGAGGTTTGGTTTCTCTTTTGCGTAGAACGCTTTTAGCCGTTCAATGGTCAGTCCGAAAACTATAGCCTTGTACGGTCTACCGTCCTTGGGTTGTTTAATGACTGCCGATATTTGGTTTCTCGGAAATAGCAACATACTATCAGCACCAAAGGTATAGGATTTGTCTGCCTGTATAATTTTCATCTCACCAGAAATGATCAATACGAATGAGTGGAACTCAAGACTGAGATCATCCTTATAAATACCTTCTTCTGTAACCGTCCAAACGAGGTCAGTGAATCTGTTTAGGTTTAGTTTTGCCATTCGTTTTATTGTAATGATGTAGTCAACTGGATTTTGTTGTAAAATTATAACTAAACCTATAAAATTATTTTGTTTAAAATGTCATTTTCTGTTTGTTTGGAATGTCATTTTAGTAGAATTGTATTGTTAATTGTTTCCAAAAAATCACCAAAACTACCTTTTTACACCCTTGCCAACTTTTTTGTTATAAAATAGTCCTGTCAAGGTATGAACTACTTTGACAGGACTTGAAAAGTCTTCAAAACTAAATGAATTTTTTTCGAGCTAAATCCTCAATTATATGCTCTATAATCGATAAAAATCGATTTAAATGTTCAAAGTATTCCTGCTCATGGGTCAATCTGGTAAAGGGAGAAGAGAAGATTTGTTTAGAACTAATTTTTGATAGCCCCCTTAACTTGATTTCTTCTACTATGGAGATATATTTCCGTAATTATTGCTTTTTGATAGTTTCACTGCAATATTAACATTTTTAATCACCTCTTCAACGACTGATTTTGCCTACTCAGCGAAATTTTCGTGGTCTTTATAAAATTCTTAATGACCTTTGGGTAAGAATTAAGAGCAATAAAGCTTGAAATTAAACATTCTAAAAGATGAAAACGAATATTGGAATTACCGAAAAAAACACAGATTCAGTTGCTGTGGAATTGGCAAAATTATTAGCCGACGAGTTTGTACTTTACACCAAAACAAGAAATGCACATTGGAATGTAACTGGTGATAACTTCCATGCCAACCACATCTTTTTTGAAGCTCAATACAAACAACTGGATGAACTAATTGACAGTGTTGCTGAGCGCATGAGAAAAATTGGTCATTTCGCACCTGCAACAATGAAAAGTTATCTGGAACTTACTCATCTTGCCGAATACAGCGAAAGAACAAATGATGGTTTAGGTTTTATGAGAGATCTTTTAAATGACCATGAAAGTATCATAGAGTTCTTACGTCAAAATATCGTCCCTTTTGCAGAGAAATACAAAGATTATGGCTCTAGCGATTTTATTACAGGCCTAATGGAAACGCATGAAGAAATGGCTTGGATGATCCGTTCTTACTTTAGGTAATTTAATGCTTCGGGCTTCAAAATAAAGATAGAGTATTTATATTTGGTGTAAATCACAAATAACTATCTCTATGAAGGCTTTAATCGTTGACGATAATGACATTGCCAGAACAACTTTGGGCCATTTGGCAAAAAAAGTCCCAAATCTTATCATTGTGAATGAATATGCGAATGCTATAGAGGCTTATAATCATTTACAGGCAGATCAAATAGATTTGATATTTCTGGATATTGAAATGCCAGATATGAATGGGATTGAACTGACAAAAAGCCTATCAGGTAGGGATATCATTATCATTTTTACCTCATCCAAAAAAGAATATGCGTTAGAAGCTTTTGAACTAAATATTGCAGATTATATCCTCAAACCATTTACCCCTGCCAGATTTTTACAAGCGGTGAGTAAAGCCCAGGCAATATTTGATAGTAGAAAGGAGAATGTAAGGTATGTGAATGATGAATTTTTGTTCGTAAGAGATGCTAATATTACCAGGCGATTGAAACTGGATGACATTTTTTATGCCGAGGCAATGGGTGACTACGTGAAGTTTTACACCAAAGAAAGGATGTTTGCCATTCATGGCACCATGAAGTCTGCAGAAGAGCGTCTGTTAAAGGATAATTTTATCAGAGTTCATCGCTCATACATTGTTGCAGTTAGTAAAATCGATACACTTCAGGATGGCGGAATCATCATCAATGGAAAATTTATTCCTGTTGCCGATGCTTACCGAAAAGCACTCAATACCAGAATGAATGTTTTCTAAGCAATAACTAATGCTGCCTTTTTAAACTCTACTGTATGATACGTTTGGTCAAACAGTCATAATTATCAACTGATATTTTAATTTATGATTAACATTTCAACAGTTATGGGCAATAAGCGCTTTGCTTACTTGATTATGCTTACGTTCATTGCCGATTCAATATTGTTAATTTCTTTGCAGATCAATTCAGCCAACAATACCAGGGAATTGATAAAAAATAACAATACACTTTTACACGAGTTGCGTTCCAGTAACCACTTGAGGGAAATCGATCGTGATATTTTGGGAGTGGAAAGTAGGATAAGAGCATCTATCGCTACTAATGATACCTCACATCTTGAAGGAATCGATCAAAAAATTAATGAGATCGAAAGCTTTCTGGATTCTCTTTCGAGAGATAATGCCGATGTTAATGAAGAAAAATTAATACATCGGCTAAGTGTACTTGCACTCGATAAAAAAGTTGTAAAAGAGAAGCTTTTGCAGCGCTACCTTACTTTAGGGAATATGGATGATCAAAGTTCCATCGTTAATCCCCGTGCAAGAACAATTTCCGACGAAATTACTTCCATTACTGCTAAAATTTATAGAAGTCGGCAATTGCATATGATTGAACTGAGTAAAAGGAGTGAGGAAATGGGTGAAAAGTCAAGTAGGTATGATATTTACTTATTGATTTTAATTGTTTTGAGTGGTGCAGTCATAGGTTTTCATATCATCCGTCAGTTTCGCAGACAACATTTATTAATCAAGGAATTGGATGTGGCTGAAAAGAAAGCATCAGTGGCTGCACAAACAAAAGAAAATTTCCTGGCTAATATGAGTCACGAAATTAGAACACCATTAAGCGGCATTCTAGGTTTTACCAATCTATTGCAGAAAAGATCTTTGGATGCCACTTCTACAGAATTTGTATCCTCAATTCAACGGTCTGGAGAAAATTTAATGGCTATTATTAATGACATACTTGACCTTTCAAAAATTGAAGCTGGAATGATGCGCATCACACCAGGAATTTTCAGTATCAATGGATTAATAAATTCTGTGGAAACACTTTTTTTAGAACGTGCAAAGGAAAAGGGCTTAACCATATCCAGCAAAGTTGACACTTCCATTCCAGATACTTTAACTGGTGATGCTACCAGACTTACACAGATTTTGGTTAACTTGATTGGCAACGCCATCAAATTTACCCAGCAGGGAAGAATCAACATTGAAGTTTATAAAAAAGAACAAATAGAGAACAAAGTAACCGTTGGCTTCAAGATTTCTGATACAGGAATAGGGATTGACAAAGAAAAATTAAACGAAGTTTTTGAAAGATTTAACCAGGGGGAGGATTCCGTTACCAGAAATTACGGTGGAACCGGGCTCGGTTTATCAATCGTGAAAAATTTAATACTGTTGCAAAATGGAAATATTGAAGTTACCAGTGAACAAGGAATGGGAACTACCTTCCATTTTTACATTCCTTATGTTATTTCTCAAGACCAAATTAGTTCTTCAACGGTTGTGGATACAGCCTATTTTAAAGACAAGTCAAATGTACCTTTACGTGTCCTGGTGGTTGATGATAATGCCATCAACCAAAGTTTAATGGAACATTTGTTGCTGCAGTGGAACATCGATTTTGATATCGTATCCAACGGTTTAGAGGCCATTGAACAGCTTAGTCATCAAACGTATGAGTTGGTCTTGATGGATATACAAATGCCGCAAATGGATGGCTATACGGCAGCTCAACAAATTCGTGAAGTCCTGAAATTAGATATTCCCATTATTGCCATGACAGCACATGCAATGGCGGGCGAAAGAGAAAAATGCCTGAGTAGGGGGATGAACGAATACATCTCCAAACCTATAAAAGAAGAAGAACTTTTTAAACTGATAGCTAATTTTGGATTGCATAATTCGGATCAAACAAGAGTAACAGTTGCAGAAACTATTTCCAACTTTAAGTTTATAAACCTTACTTATATGCGGTCTATTAGTGGTGGCAATGTCACTTTTGAAAAAACTGTTACCCAACAGTTTATTGATAACGTACCAAATCATTTGCAACAGTTGATAGCAGCATATCAAAAAAATGACTTTCCAACTGTAAAAATGAGAGCCCACGATTTTAAAACGAGTATTGCTATGCTAGGATTACTAGACTCTTTAGAAGAAAAATTGGATATGCTCGAAATGGCAACAGAACAGCATGCAGCTATACAGCTGGTTTTAGACAAATTAGCAAATAGTTTAACATCGGCAGTTGCCGAAGCTAGGGTGTTTCTACAACAACTATAAAACACAAATAAAATGGATTTATTCTCACCTATAACTTTTCGTAATCTAACATTAAAAAATAGAATTACCTTATCTCCAATGCAGCAATATAGCGCAAAGGACGGAATTCCAGGCAATTGGCATTTGGTGCATTTAGGCAGCCGCGCTGTTGGTGGGGCCGGTTTAATTATTACAGAATGCACTGCAGTTTCTCCGGAGGGATTAGCTACATTGAGCGATGTTGGGATCTGGAACGACGAACAGAAAAACGCCTGGAAAACCATAGTGGATTTCGTGCACGAACAAGATGCAAAAATCGCAATCCAATTGTGGCATTCTGGAACAAAAGGAAGCCTAAAACATCCTAATGAAGGCATGAAGCCATTAACACCTGAAGAAGGAGGCTGGACCTTAAAATCATCTTCCGCAACAGAAGTGAACGGCGTAATATCGCAAGAAGTGACACTAGACGAAATTCAGGAACTGAAGATTAGATTTGTAGATGCCGCACTGAGAGCTGTTGAAGCAGGTTTTGATATCATAGAATTACATGCTGGCCACGGCTACCTCTTCCACCAGTTTTACTCTGCGGTTATTAACAAAAGGCAAGATGAATATGGTGGTAGCTTTGAAAACAGGATCCGGTTTTTGGTGGAAACCATTCAGGAAATCAGAAATGTTATCCCAAAAGGAATGCCTTTGATGGTGAGAATTTCTACGGTAGATTATATGGATACGCCAGAAGCCTGGACCTTGGAAAATAGTATTGAGCTTTCAAAAATACTGAAAGTAAATGGAGTTGATCTGATTACCGCATCAGGCGGAGGATTTACGAATGTGAGTAAGGATAGGGTTTTTCCGGGTTATCAAGTGCAGTTTGCAACTGCCATCAAGGAACAAATTGGGATTGCCACTGGCGCTGTAGGGATGATTACCGATGCAAAACAAGCAAATGAAATTATTGTTAACGGACTGGCAGATTTAGTAGTTATTGCCAGAGAACATTTGCGAGATCCCTATTTTGCCCTCCATTCCGCTAAAGAATTAGAAATGGATGTAGAAATACCTTGGCAATATAAAAGGGCCTTTTAATCAGTTATAAATTATCTCCATTATGGAAAATCCAGGTGCATCTGTTGTGATTACCCACCATATATTAGATGGTAAACAAAATGAATATGAAAAATGGTTAGATGAAATCGTACCCATTTCTAAACATTCGCAAGGTTTTATCGATTTACAGATCGTAAGACCTATTCCTAAATTAACATTTGTTTATACGGTTATCATCCGCTTTGATACCATTGATCACCTCAAGAGTTGGATGGAATCTCCAGACCGGAAAAAACTCATTGAAAAAGCAAGTCCTTTCTTCAGAAAAAATGATAGGTATCAAATAAAGTCTGGGTTGGATTTTCTTTTCAACGCAGAAAATGAAGGCAATAAGGTACCAGTTCGCTGGAAACAGTACCTTGTAACCTGGTCTGCCATTTATCCCTTATCGCTAGTTGTTCCGCCTTTGCTGCTCCCACTTTTAAGATCCCTAAACATTCCTGTTAATCACTATCTTGATGCTTTTGTCAATTCCGGTTGCATCGTTTTATTGATGGTTTACGTGGTAATGCCAAATTATACACAGCTGATTAAAAAATGGCTGTTTAGATGATAAATTTTAACAACTGATTTCAATTTATTTGATGATTGTATTTAAGAATCACTGCTGTATTGCGGTGATTTTTTGGTTTAGAGCAGTTTTAGTACTTACTGTCATGTATTCCGACGATTGGTTTTGCCCATTCACCGAATCATAAATTTAAACGTTCTGGTTCTGCATTAGATTTACACTAGTAAGACAAACAAGAATTAATTAATCACCCAAAACAGCGGTTATGAATACAACATCACTGAGTTTCAAATACGAATTAGAAAAAAAAGCACCTCGCAGCAATGATGGTGGAACAACACGAGGCGCATCAGTTATAGATTTCCCTGCTTCAATCGGTATTGCCGGAGTTTCTATGAGGTTGCAACCCGGAAGTCGGGTTGAGCGACGGTGAGATAGAAAAATTTCCAACCGAAAAAGTTTTTATTCAACCTCAAAAACAAACAAAGTAAATCGCTCATAAAATGGATAAGTCAATACTCGCACAGCATATTTCTGCCTCAACCGAACAAATTAAGATACAGGAGAGATTGGCGATAGTTCTTGCTTTAATTGCTTGATATATTGATGCAACTGGTCTGATCAAATGGAAAACTTATGTGTCTTTTATGAGTGGGAATACTACCCAATTAGGAACGGCTATTTCTGCCGATCAATGGGAAGCAATAATCACATCGACAACTGTTATTGGCTGTTTTGTATTGGGAATTTATGGCAGTACGCTAAATAGTTTGGCCAAAAATGCCGGAATGTTAAGTCTCCCTTTTCTGGGGGCATGGATACTGACTGTTCCTGCACTATTATTACTTATCTGTTCATTATTGATATCAATCTTAAATTTTAAACCATAAAAACTAAAAATGATACTGCAAAAAAATGAAGTTGCGCCCGATTTTACATTGTTCGCAACGCCCGACCAGAAAATAACCTTATCAGAATTTAAAGGAAAGAATATAATTCTAGCGTTTTATCCTGCCGATTGGAGCCCAGTTTGTAGCGACCAAATGGCTTTGTACAACGAGATGCTAAAATTCTTTAAAAATTACAATGCAGAGATTTTTGGGATTTCTGTAGACAGTAAATGGTGTCATCTTGCCTTTTCTCAATCAAGAAATTTACATTTTCCTTTATTGGCAGATTTTGAATCCAAAGGAGAAATTGCCAGAAAATACGGTGTTTACAATGAGGAAGAAGGTGAATGTAAAAGAGCGTTATTTGTCATCAATAGAGATGGGATTATTGAATGGAGTTATTTGTCGCCAACTGCGATTAATCCCGGTGCTGATGGAATTTTAGAAGCTTTAGAAACCCTTAACACTAAATAATTATGTCATTAAAACCAGCCGTCAGTAATACTGACCATGCACAAGGCAATTTAAATGCCGATCTTGTTATCGTAGAATATGGAGATTATCAATGTCCATACTGTGGAGCTGCTTATCCTGTTCTTAAAGAATTGATGGGTCAATTTGGAAACCAGATCAAGTTCGTTTTTAGGAATTTTCCCTTATCCGAAATGCACCAATACGCACGTTCTTCGGCACTTGCAGCAGAAGCGGCTAATTTACAAGGGAAATTCTGGGAAATGCATGACGCTATATATGAAAACCAACACTATCTAAATGAAAGTTTGTTATTAAAATTGGCAGAAAAATTAAACTTAGATATCCATCAATTCGAAAAGGATTTAGAAAATTCAGAATTGGCAAAAAAAGTAGATTCTGATTTCGAAAGTGGAATCATTAGTGGCGTAAACGGTACGCCATCATTCTATGTAAATGGTAAAAAATTCGATGGTGGTGCTGAAGATTTATTTCAATTGCTGAGTACAAACGAAGAATAATTATATCAAAGCGAAATAAAGACTGAAAAGCTTCCTGAACAAAATAAAAAAAGAGCAAATGATATCATACGTCAAGATGGATTGAATTTCATCAGATTACATTTGCTAAAGAGTAGAGCAAAAAAAAACTAAATAATTGATCATAAACAAAAAAACTTAAAACTATGAGCACACTAAAATTAAAAGACGGAACAGAAATTTTTTATAAAGATCAAGGGCAAGGACCAATATTGATGTTTCATCATGGCTGGCCACTATCATCAGATGATTGGGATGCGCAGGTTATCTTTTTCTTACAGAGAGGTTATCGGGTAGTTACGCATGATAGAAGAGGTCACGGCCGCTCTAGTCAAGATATTTACGGGCATAACATCGAAACTTACGCTGCTGATGCTGCTGAGTTGGTAGAATTTCTTGACTTGAAAGATGTTGTTCACATCGGGCATTCTACAGGTGGGGGCGAAGTAATTCGTTATGTTAATAAATATGCTAAAGGTAGAGCTAAAAAAGCAGTTTTGATCAGTGCGGTTCCACCAATTATGGTGCAAAGTGATAGCAATCCAGATGGTGTTTCGATGTCCGTTTTTGATGGTATCAGAGACCAAACATTGAACAATAGACAACAATTTTATATCGATTTGACGGTTCCTTTCTACGGATATAACAGGGAAGGTGCAGATGTAAAAGAAGGTATCCAAAGAAACTGGTGGAGGCAAGGAATGATGGGCGGAATTGTTGCTCATTATGAGGGCATCAAGGCGTTTTCTGAAACCGATTTCAATGAAGATTTGAAAGCTGTTGATATCCCGGTTCTGGTTCTTCACGGCGAAGATGATCAAATCGTTCCTTACCAAAATGCAGGTGTAAAATCCGCCAAATTGTTGAAAAATGGAAAACTGATCACCTACCCAGGTTTCCCTCACGGAATGCCAACTACGGAAGCAGCAACAATTAATAAAGATATTTTAGAATTTATACAATCTTAGTGAACAAAGGTTTGTTGCATGAATCCTTTTCTTTCCAAATCCTTAATTATTGGCTCTATAAGTAATAAAAAGAGAGTTAAATGTTCAAAGTATTCCTGCTGATCGGTACAACCGGACTTTGATTTGTTCAAAGTCCGGTTTTTTAGTTCAAAATCATTTTTTTTAGCTATCCAAGCATTGTTCTAAGTATTCTTGCTAATGGTTCAGTCTGGTTTGAATGCCCACAAATCCGGTTCCTCTGGTAACTAACACTTTTTGATTATTCATTGATGTTGATTAGAATTTATAATGTAAAATTCATCAATAAAAAAGTTTCTGTTTTGTTGTGTAGTTCAATTTTTGCTTGTTGTAGGGCTTTGGATGTTTAGCATTAGCCAGTAATCTTAAGCGATTGAATTAAACCCTGCTGAAGAACGAGGTTAAAATTAAGAATGGCCGGGCTACCTGGAAATGTTCCCGAAATCTCAGCTGTAAATACCGAACCCTTTTCACCTTCCTTATAACTAATCGGTTTTAAAGTAGTTTGATACTGTTGGTTCGAATTTTCAATCCATTTTTGAATTGCGGCTCTTCCAAGATGGTTCTTTCCTTCGTCGAATACTTCAGCATTTTCTGAAAAAAGTGAGGAATAAGCTACAGCATCATGGCTGTTTTGCGCTTTAATTAGGTCTGTTATAACTTTCGGTAAGTTCATGATATTTATTTTTAGATTAACTTATTGTTGTACAAATTTCGGTAGTACTGGCGTGATGCACAAGTAGGGGATTACGATTCGAATAGGGAAAAATTTATCCGTATTGTTTCATTAATGGCCTACATGTATCTTTGTTAGATGTACGAGAAAAAAACTTTTCCCAATTTAAACTGTGGCCTCGATTTAGTTGGGGAGGTGCTTTATGGCAAATGGAAAATGCGGTTGTTGTGGTTTATCAACGAGGGTTACTTGCGTCCGAGCGAGCTGCAACGCAAAATACCAGATGCAAGTCGTAGGGTAATCAATATTCAGCTAAAGGAACTTGAGGAACATGAATTGGTTATCAGAACAATCTATCCGGTGATGCCACCAAAGGTAGAGTATTCACTTACTGAGTTTGGCAAAACCTTGATACCGGTGATCGCCGCTATTGGAAATTGGGGAGATGAGTATCAGGATAGTTTGAAACGTGTGATTTTGAAAGGATATCCACAGTTGGCCTGATTTTTTCAGAGTGAGGATTAACTAAATTAAGCCCGGGTTGATTTCGGTAAGCATTTCCGGTAAGCACTGGAAAGCATATTTTATCTCCGAAAAATTACTAGAAATTATACCCAAAATGCAATCCCGGTTGCCCGAAGAAGAATTTTGACCATCTATCGTCAACCTTTTTAAACGAATCGGGCATTTTTGATTGATAGGGACGATGAGTTATTGCTATTGACGGTTGAAAAAAAAGCCTGTCCTTGAAAAGTTTAATGTGATAACCAATGGAATAGGTGTTAAATATTTGAAAGCCATTGTCAATCTTATTACCGTTATCATTTACAAAGCTTTGCCAAGCTGGCATCACGTCAACTTGAGCAAAAAGACCATTCCATAAAAACCTTTGATAATTAAGTGAAACTCCGTATTCACGAATATGACCTGGAAACCCTTCTCCTTCTGCTTCAAATGATTTTCCGTAAGGAATGCCAATTGGCCAGCCATATTTCCAAGTTTTTAGTTCTAGTGAAATTACATCCTTTCCTGTAATGCGATAACCTAAGTTCAGGTAAACCATGCCAGGCGGATTATTATCAGCTACTACATTAGCTATCATAAATAAGGTACTGCCTATAAAATACTTTCTATAAGTACTGTCTTGTTTGGAGTATTGAGCTTTTACTTGTAGGGTGCTTGCCATCATTAAAGTCAAGGCGAAACATAAAATTTTCTTTTGCATACAGTATATTAGTTGTTAAACGATATGCAAAGGTAGATTGGCGAGATGCCATAACTCGTTCACTTAAGTTAAGAAATGAACCTAGGGTATTTAGTTCTTGAAGATTTAACACTATCGTAATTTTTCATGTGAAATAATTTTTAACGGCTAATAATAAACCAACAAGAAATATTAAATTTGACATACATAGCCTAAATATTACAAAAATGCAATTGACTAATGATAAAATGGATCAAATCCTGTTAAATTTTTTAGCGAGATATGTAATCCTATCTGAAGAGGAGCAAAATGTTATTATAGATTTAGCCATTTTTAAAAGTTTTAGAAAAGGGACAATTTTATTGAGGGAAGGGCAACGCTCAAAGGATGCCTATTTTGTGCTTCAAGGATGCATCAGGTGCTATTATATGATTGATGCAGAGGAAAAAACAACTGCTTTTTATACCGAGTCTGAAACCCTTAACCCTCCAGGCGTATTAAACCATACCCCATCTGAATATTATGTTGATTGTCTTGAGGACTCTATTTTGATTGTAGCTAGTTCCGAAACAGATGAAGAACTTTTTACAAAATACCCTATCTTAGAAAAATTGTGTCGTCTTGTTTCCGAAGATTTACACTCAAAAAGTCAAATAGCATTTGATAATTTTAAGATTTCTACACCAGAACAACGCTATTTGAATTTGCTAGAATTAAGGCCTGATTTGGCTCAAAGAGTCCCTCAATACTATTTAGCGAGTTATCTGGGTATCACTCCGCAATCTTTAAGTAGAATGAGAAAGAGGCTGGTTAGAAAAGCCTCTTAAATTTACGAGGCCAAATCGTTTCTTAACTTAAGTTAACCAGTTTAAGTTTTTATCCTTTTTATGTTTGCATAGAACTATTAAAAATGATAAAAATGAAAATCATCAACATCCTTATCCTGGTATTTTTTACGACCACCACATGGTTCGCCCAAGAGAATGGCGCCTTCAAAAAAGGAGATAAATTGCTTCATGTCGGCATTGGGGCTGCTTTCAAGTTTTAAGGCTTCCTAATAAATCTATTTTCAAAAGCACAAATTCATCATCCATTAAAATATATCTTATGAAAAATTCAATCTTCGCACTTTTCATGGTGCTCGCAGTTTTTGTTTCTTGCAAGAAAGATTCAGACAAAAAGCCTGATAATTCCTCGCGTACCATCCGTTACGAGATCACGGGAAATTTTACAGGACCAACACTTTTCGCGTCTTATACCAGCACTGGAGGAGGCACAGCGAACGACCCGATCGTGCTCCCTTGGACAAAAGAAATTACTTACTCCGCAAATGTGGCAGCTGCCATTATCGCAATATCAGGAAATGGAGGAGTTGCTGGTCAAAAAGTAACAATTGTGGTCAAAAGAGGCGGCAGCCAGGTAGGAGCACCAATTGATGCCGTGGCCGATGCCTCAGGAAGTTTCTCTAAATCTGCTCCGGCTATAGTTTTTTAAAATCCCTTATTAGAGGGGAGTATAATTTTACACTTTATGCCCGGGTTGATAGCTTAATGATCGACGGAAATAGAGGGCGCGAAAATAAAAAATATAAATCCCTGATATACCAGGGAAACCCTGTTTTTTAAAAAGTTAAACCTCGTATGCTAACTTTGCAAACTTATTTCTATACTCAATTGGACTAAGTCCGGTAATCTTTTTAAATGTATCTCTAAATGCTTTAGTGTCCGTATAGCCTACGTCAAACATTATTTCTGATATATTCTTTCTTGATGCTTCAAAGAATTTTTTGGCGGCTTCTATTCTTACTCTTTGTATATACTCTATAGATGTATTGTTGGTAGCCTCTTTAAATCTTCTTTCAAATGTTCTACGACCGGTATTAATTAAGTTTGCTAACGATTCGATTGTTATTTTATCTTCATAGTGTTTTTCAATATGATCCTGTACTTTTTGAATTTCCACATCATTATGATTTCTTTGACCTTTGAATATCGCGAATTGGGATTGGTTATCTCTCCCAATGTCTAAGGCGAAATATTTTGAAATCATTACAGCTGTTTCTCTGTCAGCATACTTTTCAATCAGGTATAATATTAAATTCCATAAACTACTTGCTCCGCCACTACTGTAAATATTATCGTGTTCAGTAATGATCGCTCCATCTTCTACTTCTACCTCTGGATATCTATCTCTAAAATCACTAATATGAGCCCAATGTGTAGAGCATTTTTTTCCATCCAGTAAACCTGTCTCAGCTAAAAGGAAAGCACCGATGCATAAGCTGGCAAGGCTAGAACCATTTTTATATAGTTTTTTAAAATAGGGGATGGCTTCCGCATTGGCCTGTATTCCTTTGGTGGTGTCGCCAAAGGTAGGTGGGATAATCAATAAGTCTGTTTCAGTCACATCTTTAAGCAACCTATTGGTTTTAACCGTGTACTCTCCGTTGTTGGCAGGTACATACTCGTTTAAGCCCACATACTCTACCTCAAAAATTGGTTTTTTACCAAATGTGCTTAAAAACTCATTGGCCGTATTAAAGCTTCTAAAAGGCGGCGTAATGGCTTCAATTACCCCATACTCAGGTACAAAGACTGAAATTCGCATATCAATTGTAAGATTAGATTAAGATACTAAGTTACGAAAATAGTTTGTCGTAATTCACCCCTAAAGTTGTCGCTTTTGCAATAGACCTGATTTTATAGCCCCATGTATCTTTGAATAGTAAAACTTAAGAAAAAAAACTATGACACAAACAGGTCGAATTACGGTAGAAGCAGCAACAAATGTTCCCGTATCAAAAAACATGAAGAAGAATAAAGTAATCTTTTGGGTGGCGACTGGTATTCTAATACTTTGGGAGGGTATAATGCCTCTTGGTACTTTGCTATTTGCACCAGAGTATGTGAATGCGGGTACAAGACCCTTGGGCTATCCAGATTATTTTGCCCATACACTTGTCATCTGTAAAGTACTAGGCGTCTTGGCTATTACTTATCCTAAAACCCCAGCCAGGCTACAAGAGTGGGCTTATGCGGGGCTTAGCTTTAATTTAATCTTTGCCTTCATCAGTCATGCTTGTGTAGATAAAAACATTGGGTTTATGCTGTTACCACTGGTGGTATTGGGTATCCTTGCCCTTTCTTATCGGTACAACAATAAAATTCAACATAACGGCTAGAAAATTGTTGAAATAATTAATCAATCACACATTAAATTTTAATAAAATGAAAAACAACACAGTTTCATTACATCGAGTTATTAAGGCAGAGCCTGAAAAGTTATTTCGGGCGTTTTCAGATCCTATCGCACATGCAACCTGGCTGCCACCTTATGGTTTTCTATGCACAGTAGAGGAAATGGATTTTAGGGTAGGTGGTAAGTTTAAAATGACTTTTATTAATTTCAGCACAGGGCATAAACATTCTTTTGGAGGTACATATGTTGAAATTAAACCGAATGAATTTATTAAATACACGGATAAGTTTGACGATCCTAATATGCCGGGAGAAATGACAACAACTATCTCGCTGAATAAGGTTTTGTGTGGCACTGAATTTAAAGCGGTCCAAGAAGGAATTCCTGAAATGATACCAGTAGAAATGTGTTATTTAGGTTGGCAGGAATCCTTGGATAAATTGATAAAACTTGTAGAACCCGTGATTCCTGATGCTTAATACTGCGATTTTTATCACATTTTCTGGAAATTGTAAAAAAGCCCTCCAATTTTACCAAACTTGTTTTGGAGGGCTTTTACAATTTGAAATTTTTGAGAAGGAAATACATGGTTACCCAGAAAAGCCTGTTGTTTGTGGATCGCTAGTTTCTGATCATATAATTATTCATGGTTCGGATCTGGTACACGCCGAAGGAAGAAAACTCGGAAATTACATTTCTATTTTCTTACAATGTGAAAGTACTGATCGTAGAAAAGAGCTTATTGAAAAGCTGGAATTTGATAATAAGAATTTTTCTACTAATAATTATGGTGACCAAAAATTAGTTGAAGTAACTGATGTTTTTGATGTGAGATGGATGTTGGGCATTTAATATTGGAAGCATGAGAAGAAGAGATCTGAGTAACATTCCCATCAGGGCCAACAATTATATCCCTGGTACCGTCTTTTTGTCTCCTTGGCTTCTCTCTTATTCTCTGAAGTATTTCCTAAGTGCATAGGTCTGTTTCGCGGTAATTATGAATGTTAGTTTAGGTCCGTCGGTCTTATCATATTTACTAATAAACAAATATTGGTTTTCCGTTCTCACATTTTATTTCTTTTGGTGGGTTGACTGCCATACAATCTGATATAATCCCCCATTTCTTATTGAAATTTTCTGATTCAACAGTGTAGACGCCAACTTTTTTTATAAAATCATCTGTATCTATTTTAATGGAATAACTGATGTAGCCAGCTGGACCACCGCAGGCTTTTGCACCTATTGGCATGAATTTCCATTCCTTAGCATCTTCACAGTTTACTTTTTTAGATAGGACTACAATTTCATCCATTAATTTTAAAAGGCTAGCCTGCTCATTTTCTTTGGCTGAATTATCCATACTAAGTCCAGACTTACAGCCTGAAATTAAGACAAGCGTCATTAAAGCAAAAGTCATTCGAATTTGAGGTGTTTTTATTTTAATATATTTCATCTTATCAAGAGCTTAAATTGATAAGATGAAATTACAATAATAACATTACAAAACAACTACTTCTTCTCGGCTTCAAGTTTCTTTTCGTGTTCCGTTCTTGGCGTACTACGGCTGTTTGGTTCACCTTTACCTTTGGTGATTAGGTTAAATAAACTTTGCTGCACATACGTAGTCCAGGCATTTACACAGATATCATAACACTCATAATCCGGCACTAAACCCTGATGAGTAAACCGGATTTGGGTTTTGTTATCCTTTTTATCAATTTCAAAAATAACCTTTGTGCCTATCCATTCGCTTTTGTCTTCCGTGAATTTAAAAAAGTTATCTAATACCAACCAGACCACTTTTTTTTCAGGAATAACTTCTATTAATCTCATTTTACAGCGATGGACATCCTGGTAATGATAGTCGAACTCATCGTTGAGTTTTTCAGTAGGACCTTCAATTTCTTCTGACCACCATCCGCGAACATTATTGATGGCATCGAACGCTTCTCTCGGGCTTTGATCTACTAGTATTGTAGTCGTAAAATCTGGTGTATTCATGTTGATTGTTGTTTTATGATTTTAATGTTTTTCTATATCAAAGCTATGGAGTTATTCGTCAGTTAATCGGGTGTGAAATGGACTTTTAGTCGGGTTGATTTGGACAGAAATATCTGGTATCTTTAATTAAAAAAATCGCCATGATGCAAGTGACTGTAGTTGTTCCAAAAGGGGAGGTTAACCTGAGTAGCATAACGGGTTCGTTTGAAATCTTGACTCGTGCCAATGTCATATGGCAAAAGATGGGAAACAAATCCTTAATGGAAGTTCGTATAGCCGGTTTTGTGCCCGAAATGAAATTGGATGCTGGCTTCTTTTCAGTTTATCCTGTAAATATTAATGATCTGGATAAAACAGATCTGGTGATTATACCATCAGTTTCTTATGATAGTGAGTTAATAAAAGAGAATGAAGGATTGATTAACTGGATCGGAGAGCAGCATAACAATGGAACTGAAATAGCATCGATGTGCTCTGGTGTATTTCTGTTGGCCGCTACCGGTTTGCTAGATGGAAGGAATTGCTCCACCCATTGGAATATGTCTGCAGATTTTAAGCGATTGTTTCCAAACATTAATCTCCAAATTGATAAACTGATTACTGCTGAAAAGGGGATATACACCAATGGTGGTGGCTATTCATTTTTAAACCTGATGCTTTTCCTCGTCGAAAAGTACTTCGACCGGGAAATCGCCATTATCTGCTCAAAGATTTTTCAGATTGACATTGAAAGAACATCACAATCACCCTTTCATATTTTCAAAACACAGAAGACCCATGGGGATGAATTGATTTGCAAAGCCCAAAACTATATTGAAGAAAATTTGACCGAAAAGATTTCTTTCGAAGAACTGGCTTCAAAGCTTGCAATCAGCAGAAGGAATTTCGACAGACGCTTTATTAAAGCCGTAGGTAATACTCCCGTTGAATATTTGCAGCGAGTAAAAGTGGAAGTGGCAAAAAGCACTTTAGAAAAAGGCAAAAAGAGCATTTACGAGGTTATGAATGATGTGGGCTATTCGGATGATAAGGCATTTAGAGAAGTTTTTAAAAAAATAACGGGCTTGTCCCCACTAGATTATAGAGCGAAGTACATTAAGGAACCCGTTATTGTTATTTAAAATTTTATTTCATCCAGCTTACTTTTTGCTCAGCATGATGTTCTTGCCCGATGATGTGGGAATAGAGTTCAGGTCTTCTGGCCTTAATATAACGATACCCACCTGCCAGGGAGAGTTTGTCTGGAGAGAGTTCTGAAATGACGATCTCATTATCCAGAGAACGGCATTCGGATAGGATTTCACCAAAGGGATCCAAAATCATAGAACAACCATTTTTTAACTGATCGTCATCCATTCCTATTGGATTAGAGAAAATGGCGTAAATGGCATTGTCATAAGCTCTCGCTGGCAACCACTTCATTAACCATTCTCTACCTTTTGGTCCATCAAATTCCCTACGGAGTGGATCTGGGGCATCATGCCTGTTTATCCAAAGTTCGGGATCCACAAAACCTGCTCCCGGTCTGGTAGAAGGGGTGCACATGGTTACATGTGGCATAAAAATAGCCTGTGCCCCTAGCAATGTTGTTGCCCTAACATTTTCAATAATATTGTTGTCGTAGCAGATCAATATGCCACATTTCCATCCATATAAATCAAAAACAGTATACTGTTCTCCAGGGAGAAGATGTGGATTAATAAAAGGATGGAGCTTCCTGTGTTTTGCCATAAGACCGTTCTTATCTACACAAACATAGGCCTTGTAGAGGTTGTCATTTAAGTCTTTTTCAAAAAGACCAGCCAGTATGGCGATGTTATGCGCTTTGGCAATCTCTTGCAGTTTATTTATGCTTTGGCCTTCAGGTATGTATTCGGCAATATCGAGTAGTTGTTCTTTAGACAGCTTTCTTGTAAATGTATATCCTGTAATGGAACATTCATGGAAAGCGATGGCATTTACACCCATTTTCGCTGCTTTAGCAGAAAGTTCGTTGATCACATTCAGGTTATATGCTTTGTCGCCACTTTTGTTTTCAAACTGGGCTGTTGCTACAATTAAATTTTTCATGTGGTAAGGATTATTAAATAACAAATCTATCCAGCAGAAAAAAGACTTCCTTGTATAAAACCGACAATCTATCTTATACCGGAAGTAGGTTGATAGAAAGCTTGCCCTTTATCGATAAGTATTGTGAAGGAGCAAGGCCTGTTTTCTGTTTAAAACGAGTATTAAGGTGTGCCTGGTCGTAGTATCCGCATTCATAACCAAGTTGACCTAAGTTCTTTTCTCCAGCATATTTTTGGAGGCGTTTGAGGAAATTCTGGAGCTTTACCGTCTCGGCAAAGGATTTGGGAGAGATGCCAATATATGTGCTGAACTTACGTTCCAACTGTCGCTCGGATATACCAAATGTTCGGGTAAGCTGTTCGATAGATACACTACCTGCGCTGATACTGATGTACTCACTTAGCTTATTTATGAATTCTTCGGATGGTTTACCTGCAGTTTTCTGTTCAATTAGAAAATGCTCCACACAGCTTATAGCACTTGCAAGGCTTTTACTGGCAATTTGTTCTTCCAATGTTCGCCCTTTTGAACCTATCAAATCTTCAAGCGCAATGGTTTTATCCTTCATCTCGCTAGCCGGAATTTTAAAAAGGATGGGTACTGCAGTCGGATGAAGTACAACAATGAGCATTTTAACACTGCTTACCTGTAGATTTAGGTAATTAGAAATTTGTCCGTATACAAAGCTGGAGGCTTGTGTTTGATCTCCTAATGTGTTGCTAATGTAAATAGGATCACCTAAGCGGAAGACTATTCCTGGATTACCATCCGAAAAGAAACGGTAAAAGAGGTGTTCACTACTTTCAATAATCAAGTAGTGCTTTACAATATTCGACAATATAGGACTGCAGGGTATTTGCACCTCTTTCGTGTTTTATATACAAACCTAGCCATTATTAAACCAAAAAGATACGAGCTAGGTCATGACAGTGTTTAATTCGGCAATAATCTTGTGGAGATTATATTTGTTTTTGACCTAATTTACTAACCTTGTTTAGCCAGGCTGCTCTTTTTGTTGGGTCAGATGTTTTAATGATGCCAATAGCGGTAACCTTTACAGGTTTTATTCCGCAAAATTCCAGCGTGCTTTTTTTCAGTTGATTGATGCTTGGATTGCCGTAAATCCATCGGTAATACCAGGCGGGTTGGTCGATGGTGGTAATGATTCTGGCAGTTTTTCCGGTTAGGAGTTTGTCCCACCACAATGAATTGTCCTTGTATTTATAAGCCAGACCAGGAAGAAATAAACGGTCAATAAAACCTTTCATAATAGCGGGGAAGCCGCCCCACCAAACAGGATGAACCCATACCAGGTGATCGGCCTGATTGATTTTTTCCAGACTGTACAATAGATCGGGTTCCAATTCTATTCGGCTAGTATAACCATATTGCAGATTGGGGTTAAAGTTTAGATCGGCAATATTTAGCACTGTTACCAATGCGCCAGATTGAATCGCTGCGTCTTTATAGGCTTTGGCTAAAGCGTAATTGAAACTTTCCTTATTAGGATGCCCATTGATAATTAATATATTTTTCTTGTTTACGAGGTCTTGCATCTTGTCCTGATTTACTGTTCGAACAAAGGTATGCCCCGTTTATCCGGAGCCATAAGACATTTGTCTATAAATATATTTCTTTTCTTAATCGGCTAAGGTGACGTGGTGTAATTCCCAGGTAAGAGGCGAGGTACTGAAGAGGGATTTGCAGCACATAGTTAGGCTGGTTTTCTAATAGATCCATATATCTTTTTTTTGCCTTTTCTTTTTGGAACAGGAAGAGTCTTTTTTCTAGCTCCAGATATTGTTGTTCAGCTATAATCTTAAAGAATCGGACCCAGTTTGGACTACTTTCAAGTAATTTGTCTACATCGTGTTTTTGGATGATCAGCAGCTCTGAGTCAGCTATAGCTTGTATGTTTTCTACAGTCGGCAATCCCGTAATGAATGCAGAATATGCGGCCATTAGGGAGTTGGGAAAGGAGATGCAGTAGGTGATTTCTTCTCCAGATTCGGGGGTGAAAAAGGATCTGAGGATACCAGTATTAATAAAGGCAACTTCTGTGCTGAATTTTCCTTCGCTGATAAAAAAGCTCCCCTTTTTCAGCTGTCTTTTGATCAGAAGACTTTCAAAATGTTCAATTTCAGCGGGAGTTAATATCTGAAATGAGGTTAGGAATGCTTTAATCATTGTTTATTCTATCTGCGCTTAAGGAAGGTCGAAATTAAGCTATTTTTACTAAAAGAATAGGTAGATTAAATCAGATACATAACCATAGCTACCAATGCGGCAAAAAGTGTATTCAGAAAATTTACGGTGTTGTTTCCTATTTTATGTTTCCGTTCAAGAGTCGCACCTAGTACTGAATCACTCAGGTTTCCCAGTATACCGGCAAATATTACAATCAGACCTGTTTTTTGAAAGCCAGAATATATTAGCCCAATAATACAGGCCCCAACAGTGCCTATCAATAAACCTTCAAGACTAACTACACCATCTAAGCCATTTGCTTCTTTGTTAAACGTTATGATGTTATAAAAGCGGCGCCCGTATACCATTCCAAGTTCAGAAGATAAAGTATCCGCAAGGGCCGAAGCTAGACTTGCAGCCATCATGATCAGGTATATATCAGTGTGTAGGGGATCGATGATCGCCAGGATTGCAGTGAAGCCCGCCACACCACCATTTGCAAATACCTGTCCAGCATTTCTACCAGTACTGGCCAAATTGTCGGCATGAAGTCTTGTTTTTATATTCTTCTTATGCGCGGTTGCCCAAACACTAAGCAGGAAAAAACTGAGCAGCATGAATACGCCTTTTAGTTGCGCAGCCTGTAACACAATAATACCTAATCCAGTTGCAGAAAGGGCCGCGAGAGTGGTTAGCTTTTTTGCTTTCACACTTATAACCATTATTATGGCAAGTGATAGCAGTAGATAGGGGAGGTAGTTAACCATGGAATGACATTATTGGATAGTTTTAGTGGGTTAAGAAGGTAAAATACAAATATAGTCAGATGTCAATTGGATTTAAAAGAGTAAAAATGACGATTAAAACATGATAACTCTTTAATGCTCTTCTACTTCACAATAGATTCTTAAAGTAGTATTTCATTTAATTTTTATCAATTTAATTCGGTTTAAATTACTGTAAATTAATCGATTACGAATGTTAGTTGCATTTGTTCACAATTATTTTACTTTTTATTCAAGAATATTCCATAATCGAATGGTAGCTTTGTGGCAAGTTTTATGGTTTTTTGCGAAAAAAGGCTTGCCTATGGGTCTAATAAAGTAAATCATCTGTCCCCAACTATTGTTTTAAAATAATGTTTTCAAAAATGGAAAATCATCTACAGCGACTCAAATATAGGCCCAATTTAGTATTCACGACAATTTACAAAGTATTTCCTGGCTGAAATACGTCTGAACTATTTCATTTTTAGTGTTTATCTGGCTTTTAAGTTGGACGGCTGTGTCGTTTAATTTTAAGGCAATTTACTCATTGAACTTCCTCCCATTTTAAGAATAGAATAACCCCATCATATTATAATAACTTCATGAATAAAACAGCTAAGCATTTTGCCATAATTATTGGATTGTTATTTGCATTTGGCGCAAAAGCTCAGGTAGGAATAGGCACAAGTACTCCAGATGCGAGTGCTCAATTAGAAATTCTTTCTACATCTAAAGGTTTGCTTATCCCAAGAATGTCATTAGTGCAACGTAATGATATCAACAATCCTGCGAATGGTTTATTGATCTATCAAACAAATGATTCTCCTGGGTTTTATTTTTATAGCAATGGACAATGGCAAAAGCTAGCCAATAAAAGTGACATTACTTCTGGTGGGGGTGGCACAGCTGGAAATACCATATTAAGTGGTAATGGCGCACCTGCGGCGGGACTTGGAAATAATGGAGATTTTTATCTGGATCTAACTAAGACCAGTTTATTCGGACCTAAGGTGTCGGGAAGCTGGCCTTCATCTGGAACGGTATTAATTGGGCCAAAAGGAGATTCAGCAACGCCTGGCGATTTAAGTCTGAGTTTTGATGCAGCTTATAACTTAGGTATTAAAGGAGGAAATTCAGTAAGTCTTAGCGATCTTAACCAGTCTTTAAGTCTTGCCGGAACGATATTGTCTATATCTGGACCAAGAAACAGTCATGTTGATCTTTCCGGATTACTTGGCAGTGGCAGTGGGGGAACCGGCGGAATTACCAGTGTTCAACGTGATGCTACTTTAAAAGGTAATGGTACTTTAGCAAGCCCATTGGGACTTTCGACTACAGGAGTAATTCCTGGAAGATATACAGCTGCAGATATTACGGTGGATGCAAACGGACGAATTACAGACGTAACAAATGGAACACCTGGTGGGGGTGGAACAGGCAACGGAACTGTAACTTCCTTAAGTGTTAAACCATTAAATGGATTTACAGGAACGGTTGCTAATCCGACAACTACGCCAGAAATTACATTGGGTACGCCACTTTTGGGCATTTTAAAAGGAGAAGCTGGGGCACTTAAAGTTGCTACAACTACAGGTACTGGGGATATAGTGTTATCTGATGGCTCTACGATAAATACCCCTACAATAAACAATCCGATCATTACAGGTACGATTACTGGCGATGGGATCATTCCGGTTGCCAATGGCGGTACAGGTGCCAATAATGCTACGGATGCTAAAATAAATTTAGGTCTTGGTAATGTCGAAAATACCAGTGATGCTAATAAGCCTATAAGTACAGCTACTCAAACAGCGTTAGATGCTAAAGAGGATAAAGCCAATAAAAGTACTGATCTGGTTTTAGATGCCGCTTCAAATGTAAAATATCCAACTGTAAATGCAGTTAAAACATATGTTGATTCAAAAGCTGGTATTGTAGATGCAACAACTGCGATTAAAGGTAGAATCATGTTGTCGGGCGACCTAGCTGGTACAGCTGACGCTCCGGTTGTAAAAACCGTAGGAGGTGCAATTGCAAGTGCTATTAAAACAGGGGTTGATTTGGCTAATGCGGCGACCGCTCAAAACATAACCGGAACTATTGTAAAGAGGGATGGGCTTGGAAATATAGAAGTAGGTACAGTTACAGGAAATTTGAACGGAAATGCGATTACTGCCACTACCGCGGGTTCTGTTAGCGGAACGGTGATGGTGCCAAATGGTGGAACAGGGATCACTTCTTATACACCAGGAAATTATATCAATGCATTGGACGCCACAACTATGCAGGAGCGTACCCCAGCTCAGGTTAAAACGGATTTAGGCCTGGACCAGGTAAATAATACTTCTGATGCTGCAAAGCCAGTAAGTACAGCAACCCAGACTGCTTTAGATTTAAAAGAAGATAAGGCTAATAAGATTACAGATGGTACGTTTTCTGCAAATTCGGATAGCAACTATCCATCGGAAAAAGCAACTAAAACCTATGTAGATAAAAAAGTAAATGATGCTGTTATCGGTGCTGGCGGTGTTCCGGATGCTACAACAACTATAATCGGTAAGATACAGTTAGCTGGAGATCTGTCAGGTGTTGCTTCAGCACCAACGGTACCAGGATTGGCTTTGAAAGAGCCATTAATTACGAACCTGCAGGCGGTAAGAGGTGGTACGGGCATGACCAGTTATACAACTGGAAGCTATATTAATGCAGCAAATAGTACGACTTTACAGCAAAGAACGCCAACACAAGTAAAAGCAGATCTGGGACTGGACAACGTAAATAATGTTAGTGATTTGCTAAAACCAATTAGTACTGCAACACAGGCTGAGCTAGATAAGAAGATCAATCTTACTGAAAAAGCAGCTGTGAATGGAGTTGCTACATTAGATGGTACTGGAAAAATTCCAGTAGCACAAATTCCAGCGCTATCCTTTGCTTCTGTTAATGTTTTTAGTACTGAAGCAGCTATGTTGGCTTTAAGCGGTGCGCAGGTAGGTAGTACAGTTATCAGGACCGACATTAGTAAGAGTTTTGTTTTGGGTGCTACCCCGGCTTCTGTACTCGCTAACTGGAAAGAAATATTAACACCAACGGGTACGGGAGTACAAACGGTGAACGGAGTGGCCGGGCCTGATGTGGTTTTGACCAAGACAAATTTAGGTTTACCGAATGTTGACAATACCAGTGATATGGGGAAACCTGTCAGCACAGCTACACAGACGGCTTTAAATCTGAAAGAGGATAAGTTAAATAAAAGTTTAGATATCAGTACTGATGGTGCATCAGACACCAAGTATCCCTCAGTAAAAGCAGTTAAGACTTATGTCGATGCTTTATCAGCGGCAGGTTCGCCTGATGCGAGTACTACAGGAAAAGGTATTATAAAATTAGCAGGAGATTTAGGAGGAACAGCTACTTTACCTACGGTATTAATGGTTGGTGGTTCTACTGCAAGTAATATTAATGCCGGGGTGGTTCTTGCAAATGCTGCTACTGCTACAAATACACCAAATACTATCGTAAAAAGAGATGCTTCAGGTAATTTTGCAGCTGGAACCATTACAGGTAACCTGATCGGAAATGCCTCAAGTGCAACGACCTTAAGCGGAACAGTAGGAGTGGCGAATGGTGGTACAGGACGTAACTCTTTTGTCGCAAATACTTATTTATATGCTACTGCAACAAACACACTGGGACAAAAAACAGCTACTGAGCTAAAAGCAGATTTGTTGCTTGATAAGGTTGATAATACAAGTGATGCATTGAAGCCAATCAGTACAGCCACACAAACTGCGCTGGATGGAAAACAGAACGTTGTAAATATCAGTAATAACATTGCTGGTGATGCGGGTTCTACAACAAAGTACCCTTCGGTAAAGGCTATGAAAGACTATGCTGATGGTATGGTATCTGGAGGGGGCTCGCCTGCTACTACAACTACAAAAGGTATTGTAATGCTTGCCGGTGATTTAAGTAATACTGCTGATGTACCTATGGTAGTGACAGTAGGTGGTTCCGCTGCTGCTGCTATTAATACGGCTACGGTGGCGGCTAATCTTGCAACAAGTTCTCCAACAGCCAATACGATTGTTAAAAGAGATGCATCAGGTAATTTCTCAGCGATGGCTATTACTGCCGGAACTTTTAATGGTGCTTTAACGGGTAACGTAACAGGTACTGCCACCGGTCTTGCAGGTGTTACCGCAAACGGAATTTTAGTTCGGACCTCGGCTACTGCGACTACATCGCGCAGCATTGCTGGTACAGCAAATGAGATTACAGTAACGAATGGAGACGGTGTTACAGCTAACCCTACTTTATCATTGGCTAGTACAGGTGTTACCGCAGGAAGTTATACCTCAGCTAACGTAACGGTTGATGCGAAGGGAAGAATTACAGCCGTTGCAAATGGATCCGGCGGAGGCGGTGGTGCTGTAGCCACTAATTTAGGGTATACCTCTTCAGCAACAAATGGTGTGATTACTTCTACTTCAGGGGCCCTGACTGGAACTGCTGCTACTATTCCTGCAGCTACAACAAGTGTGGCGGGTGTAATGGTTGCGACTGATAAAGCTAAGTTGGAGCAATATCCGGTGGTTGTTGCAGCTGATGCGACAAAGGTTTTAACGGCTAATGCTGATGGAACTGCTAAATGGGTTGCTCCAGCAGCTGGTGGTGGTAGTGCAGGTGCGTTCAAGACTTACAATCCATCTTCAAATTCTCGTGTGGTAGTATCTGCTACTGGCGATGGGGTAACGGTTGTAATGAGTGATGGGCCGGTTGCGGGGACAAAGAAATTTACACTTACTATACCCCTGGGAGTAACTATTATAAAAGCGAAGTTCAATATAGATAACCCGCTTTTGGGTAAAGCGCCAACAGATAATGCTCCTCAAGTATATTACGATATCAAAGATGAAAATATTCCAGATGGGGAGGTGTCAGACCTTACGCAATATCCGTTACCTAGTTTTTTCCTGGTAAAAAGAGACACAGGATTGCCCTCACCTTATTTTAACATGGGTATACCAAGTAGTGCGTATGCTGCTACTGTTGAATCTTTTGCTAATAAAACAATTAGCCTTAAGCCGGCAACCCAAAGTGCCAATAAGATTTACATACTGGTTATAACCTTCTAGTATATTAACCGTGAAGAAGTAAAAAATGAAAATAAACAAGCATATTCTTGTAATTGGTCTCTTAGCATTGATCTCCTTTGCAGGCATAGCTCAATCGAAACTGAATGGGAGATTTTACATTAGCGGGGCATCAGAAGTTGCTTCAACTCCTAATTCAGATTATTCGATTGAAGGAACTTTTACCGAT
This sequence comes from Pedobacter sp. ok626, assembly GCF_900100435.1. Classification (GTDB taxonomy): domain Bacteria; phylum Bacteroidota; class Bacteroidia; order Sphingobacteriales; family Sphingobacteriaceae; genus Pedobacter. Next base: position 135,903 of record NZ_FNEX01000004.1, read on the forward strand.
CTGCTCTACATATATAGTGCTGCCGATATTTTACCGGGAGATATTATTGCTGATTTTGCAGGATTAACTTATAAAATTGATAAAGTAACGAGTATCAGTGGTAATTTTATTACTGTGGATGCTACTTACCTTGAGGGAGCTCCAAATGAATATGCTACTTATCCTACTTCTTATGCTACAGGTACGCTTTTCCGACCAACACCAAATGGTTATAGCCAGTTAACTAATGATCCCGAGTATGTCAATGAGGCTTTAAAAATAGGCGTATTAAACTCTGCTATTCTAAGTATCGATAAAGATATCAGAGGATTTAAATCCGGTACAGAAGCTGAAATGCCTCAGACTCCAAAAGCCGGTGATCTTTTTTATAATACTATAGAAAAGAAATTATACGCCTATACGGCCGATGGTTGGGTACCTGTTGGTGGAGGAGTAATAGCCAGTGGAACAACTTCTGAATTTCCGAACCCTGCTAAAGCGGGAGAAATGTTCCTGAATAAGGATGACAATAAAACTTATATCTATAATGGTGCTTTATGGCTTGAACTTTCTACAAATGGGTCTACCCCAAGTGCTAACATAAATCCTGACCCGACTAAGGTAAGTGTTAAGGAAGGCGACTTGTTTTATAATATATCAGACCACAAATTGTATGTTTATAATGGTACGGTTTGGATGGCAATTAATAATCTCTTGCGTAACGGCCAGATCTTCGTTGGTAATGCTTCCAATACACCCGTGTCTGTTGCGTTAACAGGCGATGCAACGATCACTAATATCGGCAAGCTGACCATTCAGCCGCTTGCTATTACTGACGAGAAACTAGATAAGACAAAAATTCCTTTAAGTGGCTTCGGTATTCCCCTTGATAATGTATCGATGGGTGATGAGGTTACAAATTTCAAGATTATAAACCTTGCTAATCCATCGGCGAATACAGATGCGGCAACAAAGGGCTACGTAGACGCATTGGTATCTGCTCCTGGTTCGATGGTTTTAGCCAATAATAATTTCCTGGTCGGTAACAGTTCCAATAAAGCAATAGGGGTGCTGAAGAGTCTCATTCCTATTAGTGGTTTTGATAAAGCAGGAGCAAATGTGTCAATGGGAGGTGGTACACCGGTAACGAACTTCAAGATCACAAATATGGCGGACCCTACTGCTGCACAGGACGCTGCAACTAAGGCTTATGTTGATGGTAGACAAGTTAATGCTGCAAATATTCTATTACCAACAGGGAATTTCCTGGTGGGAGATATTGCAGGTAAAGCTGTTGTTACGCTAAAAAATACAGTATCATTAACCGGTTTTGCTGCGCCTACCGCGGATATTGCTGCAGGTGGTTTTAAGATTACTGGTCTTGCAAATCCAGTGGATGCCCAGGATGCTGCTACCAAAGGTTATATCGATACCAAAACATTTGACCCTGCTAGTATTAACCTGGGAACTGATCTTTTTATGATTGGTAATGCTACCGGAAAAGCTGCGGGGGTTGCAAAAAATACCATCTCATTGAGTGGTTTCAAAGACCCTATTGCTGACCTTTCGCTGGCAGGCTTTTTATTAACAAACATAGGCACGCCGTTAGCGGAAACAGATGCTACAAATAAAAAGTATGTTGACGGTCTTTTTAGCTCCCCTTCTTCCATATTAGCTTTGCCTATTGGAAATCTATTTGTTGGTAACAGTACAGGGAAAGCAACAGCTACGCCGAAAATTCAGGTGCCATTGAGTGGTTTTGGTAAAGCGATTGAGAATGTGAATATGGGGGATGCAGTAAACCAATTCAATATCAGTTTTCTAAAGGACCCAGTTTTTGATCAGGATGCAGCCACAAAGAATTATGTAGACAGCAAGCTATCGACACCTGGAGTAATAACCTTATCAACAGGCCATATTTTTGTCGGCGATGCCTCTAATAAAGCAAATGGTGTACTTAAAAGAGATGTGCCAGTAAGTGATTTCGGTACTGCAATAGCAGATGTGGTAATGGGCGACGGAACAACTAATTTTAAAATTACCAGTCTTGCAGATCCTGCTGCTGATCAGGATGCTGCAACAAAAAAATATGTGGATTCTAAATCTTCGAAAACACCAACAGGCCCAACTGCACCAACTGGCGCAAAACCTGGTGATACTTATTACAATACTACCGAAGATCGCTTGTATGTTTATAATGGTACTACTTGGGTACCGGTTGATAATAAACTTTCTGATGGTTACTTATTTGTTGGAAGTCCAGCAGGTATTGCCGTGTCTACCCCAAAAAATGTAGTTCCTTTAAGTGGCTTTGGTTCTGCCCAGGGAGATGTAGCAATGGGTAATTTCAAGCTGATTAATCTTGCCGAGCCAACTCTAGATCAAGATGCCGCTACTAAAAAGTATGTAGATGCGGGTGTTACTGCTGCCTCAGCTGCAGGTAAAGATAATTTGGGTAACCACCTGGCTACAGAAAATATTAAACTTTCCATAAACTCGATCAGCAATGACGGTGGAACTAACAAAGGCTTGAGTTTCGACACACAGGGAAATGCAAGTTTAGGACAAGATCTAACCATAAACGGAAACTTGTATACGCCATCAGATAGAAACCTGAAAACACACATTGAAACCTTAACTACTGTTCTGCAAAAAATTAATCAGATCAGAGGGGTGAGTTTTGAATATAAAGATCAAACTAAATATGCGACAGGTGTAAAAATAGGAGTGATTGCTCAGGAGCTTCAAAAGGTATACCCAGAGATGGTGATGAAAGGTAAAGATGGCTTTTTAAAAGTAGACTATACTCAACTAACGGGGATGTTGATCCAGGCAGTGAAAGAACAACAGAAGGAGATTGAGGGATTGAAGAGCCGCATGGATAAACAACAGGAACAAATCAACAGCATCCTCAAAAAAATGCAATAACTAATGAAATAGCCGGTAGTGATGAATAATAAAATGATACAATTAGGAAAAATGAAAAAACTTGTCGCATCTGTCGCTATTGGATTTTTGCTGTTTATCAGTCCTGGTTTGAAGGCTCAGCTGAAAGTGGGGCCTGAAGGAATCTTTGTCCAACCTGGAACGGTATTTTATACCGAAGGGCTTACGCTTGTTCCTGCTGCGGAATGGGGGATGAACAACCTGTTGATTACTAAACAAGCGCAAACTGTGATCTGGCCTAAGTTCAATAGCATTCAGCGAATATATCGTTTCAGTAGGCCAACGAGTTTCCTTGGGGAGCTTGCCTTGAATTATGAAGATGTTGAGCTCAATGGGAATGAAGGGAAAAACCTGGTATTGGCTTATTCCAAAGCGCCAAGTAATAACTATAAGGATTATACACTAGTCAAAGAAAGTGCGGCTAATCCGGATGAGCGATATGTTGGTCAGCTTTTTACAGATAAGATTACTTTGTCGGATTTGACGGCAGTAACCTTGGAAATTCCAAGTAAGGAAGCTTATTCAGATCTGATCGCTAACAATATGATTACGCCGAATGGTGATGGTGTAAATGATACCTGGATTGTTAAAAACATCCATTTGTATCCTAATAATGAATTGAAGATTTACGACCGTGAAGGAAGGATAGTTTTCAGTATGATTGGTTATGACAATACCTGGGGTGGTACATTTAATGGAAATGCACTTCCCGAAGATAGCTATTACTATGTCCTATATTTCGATTCAGGAAAAGCTAAAAGGTCAGGATTTATCTCTATAGTAAGGGAATAGTAAAATGAAAGGATTGAATATGAAAAATAGAGTTAATAAGGCACTATTTGCTGCATTGGGAGTTTTAAGTGGATTAGGAATAGCATTCCCACTATCGGCCCAAATCAGACCCTTAGGTACCCAGTATTATGAAAATCAATATCTGAGTAATCCTGCATTTGCAGGGATGGATAAGGGCTTGAACGTGAATCTTAGTTACCGTAATCAATGGAGAAGTATAGAAGGTTCGCCGGTTACGATGGCAGTGAGTGGCGATTATCAGCGCGATAAAGTGGGGATGGGCCTGCTGATCTATAATGATAAAGCCGGACTGATTGGACGTACCCGGGTAATGGGAAGTTATGCTTACCACCTGCCATTAAATGGAGAAAACAAGAACTTGCATTTTGGTCTTTCACTAGGGGTGATGAAAGAAAGCTTGGATAACAACAAGATTATTGCTGAGCCAGATGATATTTTGGCGCAACGTTTTAACGAACGTAAGCCTTATATTGATGGTGATTTTGGTATTGCCTATACGAATGATCGTTTTACCATCCAGGGTGCATTGCCTAACCTGTCTAAATTTTTGCAGAAAGATCCGCTGGTTACTATAGATGGACATACCTACTTTGCGGCGATGTCTTACAAAATTGGCTCTGCTCTGGATATTGTATCTATAGAGCCTAAAGTGAGTTTCAGAGGAGCAAAAGACATTGAAAGTATTTGGGATGTGGGTACAAACCTAAAGCTTGAAAACAACATCCTTAATTTTATGGGTATGTTTCGTAGTGATAAGAGCTCTGTTTTTGGCGTAGGCGTTAATTATGATAAATACTTTATCCAGTGTTTTTATACCAGTCAACTGGCAGGAGATAGGATGCGTACTGGAGGAGATTTTGAGGTCAACTTAAAAATTAACCTTTTTAAGGACCCTAAGTAAAACGATGAAAACTAAATTACTGATATTTTTATTTTCCATTATTGCTTTTGGCGTTTTTGCGCAAGTTAAAGACAAACCAAAAGAATTTGTTTCAGGGTATGTGGATAGTTTGTATTCTGAAATCTTAAATGAAGACAGGATCATGCAACGGTTACCCACCAAGCTATCTTTAATGCTTTTCGCATTTTATATCCCAAGAAATAGTTTGTAGAGATTTAAAATAGATTATCAGTTTTTGTAGTTATAAGGATTTTATTTCTTCAACAGAGAGATCAGTTAATTCCGAGATTTCATCAAGAGATATCCCTTTTATTTTTAATTTAAGCGCCATTTCCACTGCTTTTTTATGCTTACCCTCATTGACGCCTTCTTTTTTTGCGTAATTGAGTGCGCTATTATTGTCACGTTGCATTTTTAAGCTTTGCTGATACTCGTTCATCTCTTCAGGTGTTAGGTTGGCAACTTCTGCTAGCTCGAATATTTTTTCATATTCTTCCCTTCCCCTCAAAGATATTGGAATTTCATCTAATCTTTTTAAATTATTTAGGATATACAACCATTCATCGAGTTCATTTTCCAGCTGGCCTTCATTTTTCTTAAACTTAGGCATCTCGATGAAAATATAGCCCATTTTCGGATAGAATTCTTTGTTGGTATTAATTTCCGTCAAACGGACATCGTGTATATAATGGTCCGGATGGCTATCATCAAACTTAAAATTCATAATAGCCAGGAAGTAGATTTCCGGCAATAGGTAATCCCAGTCGGCAATTACACCAACGCCCTGCTCCTGGATCAAATTAGCCATGTAAAAAATGCTTCTGTCTTTAAAATTGTCGACTTTTGCTTTCTGCATTTCAATGATGAATTTTTCGCCCTTATCACTAGTGCAATACAAATCAAAAATGGTTTTCCGATAATCTTTTCCTGAGCCTTTGTATTCAGTATTATTGTATTGAATGTCAGTAATTACCTTTCTTCCTTTGAAAACTCCGTTCAGAAATTTAATCAAGAAGTCGCGATTTGGCCCTTTGCCAAAAATGTGTTTAAACCCAAAATCGCTGTAAGGGTCGATAAAGCGAGTCAGTTGGTTATTATCTATCGGAGGAAAATTGGTGGTCGTAGTACTTTGTTCTAGCATGTTTGGCTTTCAATACGTTATGAGCAAACTTACGTAGCCTAATTATAGTAACAGGAGGGGTACAAAAAAATCAGTTGAAACCTCAGTTTAATTGAGTTTAATCCATATAAAATATGGTTGTTCATTAGACAGGGAAGGTTCAACAAAATGTTATTAGGCCAGCAAAATTACTCCACTTTACAAAATTCTATAAACTTATATCTGAATCCTGTAAATTAATCAGGCTGTTGTCAAATACCTTTGTATTGTTAATTAAACAAAGCAAGTTATGAACAACAATATAGAAACAATTTCGATGCCGGTGCTGGGTATGACCTGTGCAGCCTGTGCTGTGAGCGTTGAATCTATAATAGGCGCCCAAACAGGAGTTGATAAAGCAGAGGTAAACTATGCCACTCAGTCTGTAAAGGTAATTTACCATCCCGATGCAATACAACCTGAAGCTTTACAGAAAGCTGTTCAATCAATAGGCTACGACCTGATCGTTGAACAGGAAGGCGCTAAAGAATTGCAGGAAGAAGCACAGAGAAGTAATTACGAGGCTTTAAAAAAGCGGATGATTTATTCATCCATATTAGCCATTCCGGTAGTCATCATTGGAATGTTCTTTATGGATATGCCTAATGGCAATTACTATATGATGGCTTTAACGACTCCGATATTGTTCTTTTTTGGGAAAAGCTTTTTCATCAATGCATGGAAACAAGCCCAATTTGGAAAAGCCAATATGGATACGCTGGTAGCCTTAAGTACAGGTATCGCTTATCTTTTTAGTGTTTTCAATACTTTCAATCCAGAGTTTTGGCATAGTAGAGGATTACACCCGCATGTATATTTTGAAGCCGCGGCAGTAGTCATTGTCTTTATTATGCTGGGTAAGCTGTTAGAAGAGAAAGCGAAGTCTAATACTTCTTCAGCGATTAAGAAATTGATGGGTTTGCAACCGAAAACGGTAATTGTGATTACCGAAAATGGTGAAAAAGAAATACCAGTTGCGGATGTGCGCCTCAATGATCAATTGTTGGTGCGTTCCGGGGAGAAGATTCCAGTAGATGGTGAGGTGTATGAAGGCAGTTCATTTGTAGACGAAAGTATGATTACTGGTGAGCCTGTAGCTGTGGCCAAACAAGCGGGCGATAAGGTGTTTGCCGGGACCATTAATCAAAAAGGAAGTTTTAAATTTAAAGCAGAAAAGGTCGGCGGGGAAACTATGCTTGCCCAGATCATTAAATTAGTACAGGATGCCCAGGGCTCTAAAGCTCCGGTGCAGAAATTGGTAGATAAGATTGCCGGAATATTTGTACCCATAGTTATTTTAATTGCCATTATCAGTTTAGGAGTATGGCTGCTGTTTGGTGGAGAACACGCCTTTACCCAAGGTATGCTTGCCATGGTTACTGTACTGGTGATTGCCTGCCCTTGTGCGTTGGGTTTGGCAACGCCTACAGCAATCATGGTAGGGATTGGCAAAGGTGCAGAGAATGGTATTTTAATTAAAGATGCAGAAGCACTGGAATTAGGCTATAAAGTAAATGCGGTGATTTTGGATAAAACAGGAACAATTACCGAAGGTAAACCAGAAGTAACTCATGTGGAGTGGGCTGCTGACCTGCCGAAAGATAAATTGCAATTGCAGGAAATATTAGTCGCTTTGGAGCAGGCTTCGGAGCATCCATTGGCAGAAGCCATTGTGCGTAACTTGAAACAAGTAGGTGTAAAAGGTGCTGCGGTAACTGGTTTTGAAAGTCTGACTGGTAAAGGAGTAATGGCCGAGTTTGAGGGTGAAAAGTATTGGGCTGGAAGTCATAAAATCCTTACGGAGCTAAATGTACAGGTTTCTCAAGCCTTGCAAAATAGGGTGGTTGAACTTCAGCAATTGGCGCAAACAGTGATTTATTTTACCAATGCGACGCAAGTACTGGCTATTGTATCTATCGCAGATCAGATTAAAGCAGGTTCAGCCAAAGCGGTTGCTGCATTAAGAAATGCAGGCATTGAGGTTTATATGCTTACTGGAGACAATCAACAGACGGCAGCTTCGGTAGCTAAGCAGGCCGGGATCGATCATTTTCAGGCTGAGGTACTGCCTTCTGATAAATCAGACTTTGTGAAGAAATTGCAGGCACAAGGGAAAGTGGTAGCGATGATTGGCGATGGGATTAATGACAGTCAGGCTCTGGCACAAGCAGATGTTTCGATTGCCATGGGTAAAGGTTCGGATATCGCTATTGATGTCGCAAAGATTACATTGGTATCTTCCGATTTGCAACAAGTGCCAAAAGCATTGCGTTTATCGAAGCTTACGGTTAGAACTATTCGTCAAAACTTGTTCTGGGCCTTTATTTATAACCTGATAGGGATCCCAATTGCTGCAGGCTTATTGTATCCGTTCAATGGATTCTTATTGAACCCAATGATTGCAGGTGCTGCAATGGCATTAAGTTCGGTATCGGTAGTGAGTAACAGTTTGCGCTTAAAATTCGCAAAGCTTATATAATAGACAATAAAACAATTCAAATAAATAACGTTAATAATTCAACAATATCATGGAAACACTAAAATTTAAAACAAATATCAAATGTTCAGGTTGCATCGCAACGGTAACTCCTTTTCTAAACGATCTACCTCAAATCTCTAAATGGGAGGTGGATACCGACAATCCTGAAAAGATACTAACTGTAGAAGCTAATGATCAGCTAGATGCAGATACCGTAGTCAATACGCTTCAAAAAGCAGGCTATATCGCTACAGAATTGTAATAATCCTAACATGATGTAACCATCATGAGTTTACATTTAAAATGGAGAAATAAACTCATGATAGCTACATCACTAAAAACAATAAATAACACGATGTAAAAAAAGAACGGAATTATATAAAAATATCTCCGTTCTTTTTTCAATCTTTGATTTGTAATGAAAAGGACACTACTAACTATACTTGCTATTTTTTACCTGGGGGTTTCCAGTGGGGCAACTATGCATTTTCATTATTGCATGGGAGAGTTGGTAAGCTGGAGTCTGGAAAAGGAATCTAAAGACGCATGTGATTTCTGCGGAATGCCAAAGTCGGTTTCTAAAAAGAAATCATGCTGCAAGGATGTTCAACAAGAGGTTAAATCTGAGAAATCTTATAAAGCCAGTCAAATGGCCTACAAATTTGAGCAACTTTCTCAAGCCATTATACTGCCCGAACTATACATTAGTTATCAGGCACCTATACCGGTAAAAATTACCAGGGAAGCATTGAGTAATGCACCTCCTGATGGACAGTATATACCTGTCTACCTAAAAAACTGTACCTACAGAATATAATACCCTCTTTCTTTTATTTTGTTGCATCGCTATGCAACATGAAGTTTCCGTTATACTGATTTTTTCAGTACCCTAATGCGGATCGCTTCCAATTCAATTTATTTAACAATTTTCTTTAAAAACGAATTAAGATGAAATCATTAAGAATTCTTTCGGTAGTCGCATTGACTTTCCTTGGGAGTGCTGTATTTGCACAATCTAAAACAGAAAAAATCAAAGTATTAGGCAATTGCGGAATGTGCAAGAAGACGATCGAAACGTCGCTTAAAGTTCCAGGAGTAAGCTCAGCAAACTGGGATAAAGTAACTAAGGTATTGACCGTGAGTTACGATTCTACTAAAATCACTAATGATCAGGTACAGCAAAAAGTTGCTGCATCAGGTTATGATACTGAAAAGGTAAAAGCTACAGAAGCTGCTTATGGTAAATTACCTGATTGCTGCCAGTACGACCGTTCGGGTAAAGCAAGTAAAGCACACTAGTAAAATAATAAAAGAAAGAGGGTTATTATAAATGGTACATAAAATTATAGAATGGTCGATGCGCAATAGATTTATTGTGCTGATACTTTCTGCCGGGTTATTTGTATGGGGCGTATTCTCCGTACAAAAGAATCCGATAGATGCAATTCCTGATCTTTCAGAAAACCAGGTGATTGTATTTACAGAATGGATGGGTAGATCGCCACAGTTAATAGAGGATCAGGTTACTTATCCATTGGTCACCAACTTACAGGGAATTCCTAAAATCAAGTATGTAAGAGGTTCTTCCATGTTTGGCATGAGTTTCATCTATGTGATCTTTGAAGATGATGTAGATGTATATTGGGCGCGTGAGCGGGTAATGGAACGGATTAGTACCATATCCAAAACCTTACCTGATGGTGTTGCTCCGCAACTTGGACCAGATGGAACTGGAGTAGGACACGTACTCTGGTATACACTTGATGCACCAAATATGGATCTGGGTGAGCAACGTGCTATACAAGATTGGTATGTGAAGTTTGCCTTGCAAAATGTGCCGGGTGTAAGTGAAATCGCCTCTTTCGGTGGTTTCCAGAAACAGTACCAGATCAACATAGATCCTAACAAGTTGCTGTATTATAAGCTCAGCGTGCCACAGGTAATTGCTGCGATAAGAAGCAACAACAACGAATCGGGTGGACGAAAGTTCGAAATGAGTGATATGGGTTATATCATTAAGACCTCCGGTTACCTTAAATCATTAGAAGAGATTTCCAATATTCCAGTAAAAAACCAGAACGGTACGCCAATAAAGATATCAGACCTGGCAACGGTACAGATGACCGGAGAAACCCGCCTGGGTATATTTGATCAGGATGGCGAGGGTGAACGTGCTGGTGGTATTGTAGTGATGCGCTATGGCGAGAATGCTGCAGAGGTGATTGATCGGGTAAAAGCCAAAATGAAGGAGGTCTCGAAGGGACTGCCTAAAGGGGTGAAATTTGATATTGTGTATGATAGGGGCGAGTTAATTAAAGAATCTATAGACTCGATAAAACACACCTTGATTGAAGAGATGATCGTGGTATCCATCATCGTATTTATCTTCTTGTTTCACTGGCGCAGTGCATTGAGCATCATTATACAAATACCAATTACCATTGCGGCCAGCTTTATTCTGCTCAATGCTTTTGGGATCTCGTCCAACATTATGTCGCTAACCGGTATTGCACTAGCCATCGGGGTAATTGTAGATAATGGGATTATCATGAGTGAGAACGCTTATAAGCACCTGGCAGAGCGATACGAATTGTGGGAAAAGGATCAAAATAAAACGACAACATCATGATAACGTGGTTTAAAAATATATTTCAAAAATCTCCGGATTGGATTTCTGAAGAAGATCGCCTTGAGGTGATCACCAAATCCAGTAAGCAGGTTTCAAGAGGGGTGTTCTTTGCAACAGTCATCATCATTACTTCTTTTTTACCGGTATTTATGTTAACCGGACAGGAGGGTAAATTATTCCATCCGCTGGCCTACACCAAGACGTTTATCATGATTGTAGATGCCTTGTTGGTGATTACACTAGCTCCGGTACTGATCTCTTTCTTTATGAAAGGTAAGTTTAAACCAGACAGCGCGAATCCAGTAAACAGGGTATTGGAAAAGGTTTATGAGCCGGTGATTAGAACGGTATTGAAATGGAGAAAAACAACTATTGCGATTAATGTGATTGCGTTGTTGATTACTATTCCTTTACTTAAAAATTTGGGTACAGAGTTTATACCGCCATTGGATGAACAAAGTATTTTGTTTATGCCAGTAACGCTTCCTGATGTATCTAATGCAGAAGCAAAGCGGATTTTACAGGTGCAGGACAAGATTATTAAGTCGGTACCGGAAGTAGATAAGGTTTTAGGAAAGGCGGGTAGAGCCAATACAGCTACCGATAACTCACCGATCAGTATGATCGAGACGATCATTACTTTAAAGCCCAAAAGTGAATGGCGTGAGGGCATCACTAAAAAGGACATTGTAAATGAACTGGATGCCAAATTACAAATTCCAGGTGTGGTAAATGGTTGGACACAACCCATCATCAACCGGATCAATATGCTGGCTACCGGAATCCGTACTGATGTGGGGATAAAGGTGTTTGGTCAGAATCTCGATACCATTGCTGCAGTATCGGAAAAAGTAAAAGCAGCATTAGAGGGTACACCAGGGGTAAGCGACTTGTTTGTTGAACCGATTACAGGTGGAAAATACCTTTCTATTGATGTGAAAAGAGGAGAATTAGCCCGTTACGGCTTAAATGTAGACGATGTAAATCAGGTGGTGGAAAGTGCCTTAGGTGGTGCAACCATTGGGAACACCATCGAAGGCAGACAACGTTTCTCTATCAGTGTACGTTTGGCTCAGGAGTATCGCAATAGTGTAGAACGCATTCAGCGTATTCCTATCCAGTCGGCCACATTTGGCGAAGTGCCTTTATCGGCAGTAGCTGATGTGAAATTTGAAGATGGCCCGCCAATGATTAGTTCTGATAATGCCATTTTGCGTGGAGCAGTGATGTTTAATGTGCGCGATCGGGATTTGGGTAGTACGGTAAAGGATGCAATGGAGAAGTTGAACAAAGAAAAAGGGGTGCTTCCTGAAGGTTACTTCCTGGAGTGGAGTGGTCAGTACGAAAACCTGATTCGTGGAAAACAAACGTTGATGTGGATTGCTCCGGTTGTTTTAGTGATCATTTTCTTCTCCTTATACTTTGCTTTTCACTCTGTGAGAGAAGCTTTTTTAAGTCTGATTACTGTTCCTTTTGCCTTAATCGGTGGTGCTTACATGATTTATTTCTGGGGCGTAAACCTTTCTGTTGGCGTAGCCGTCGGTTTTATTGCGCTGTTTGGGATCGCCGTAGAGACTGGGATTGTGATGGTGATTTATCTAAATGATGCCATGCAGCAGTTGATTAAGCTGAAAGGCAATTCAAGCGAAACCATTACAAAAGAGGATTTGAGAGAATATGTAGTTCATGGTGCAGCGAAAAGATTAAGACCAAAGTTGATGACCGTTTGTGTGTCTCTATTTGGACTTGTGCCGATATTGTGGGCCTCGGGAGTAGGAGTAGATGTAATGCAGCCGATTATACTACCAATGATTGGGGGGGTATTGACTTCTTCTACACACATTCTGTTGGTTACCCCATTGATCTTTTTGATGTCCAAAGAATATGAATTAAGGAAATATGGAAAATTGGAGGTGCACGATGTACAGCATTAAAAGAATATTAAGCGTATTGCTGTTGCTACCATTTTATGCTTCAGCACAGCAACAAAATCCCGTGCTTACACTGGATACGGTGTTGCAAAGAATAGATAAAAATAACCTTTTGCTACAATCTTACGGTTTAAAGGCGGAGAGTTATAAGCATACGGCCAAAGCTGCAACGGCTTGGATGGCACCAATGGTAGGTGTAGGTACTTTTATGACTCCTTATCCTGGCCAAGTGGTGATGGATGATAGAGACAAAGGATCGTTAATGTTGCAACTGGAACAGGATATTCCTAATCCGGTGAAGTTAAACGCGAATAAACGATATATCGAATCGAAAGGCAAGGTAGAAAATGAAACCCGCGGGGTGACTTTAAATGAGTATAAAGCACAAGCTAAGCGTTTGTACTTTGGTTGGTTGGTTGCGCAACAAAAGATTGGCATACTGGAGAAAAACCAGAAGATCATGGAGACCATGAAAAAGATTGAAGAGATCAGGTATCCTTACAACCAGTCGAAATTGGGTAGTGTTTACAAAACGGCTGCCAAGCTGGAAGAGAACCGCAATATGATCACGATGCAGGAAGGAGATATTGCCAGAGCTCGTGCCTGGTTAAATAGTTTGATGAATATGAAGGGAAATTCAGCCTTTGCAATTGATACGACTTATAAACCGACTTTCGTTCCAGCAACTTCTATTGATACGGCAAGTCTGGCTATGGCTAGAAACGATATCAAAAAGATGGATTACAGTATACAATCCATGAACTTGAATATTGAAGCCATGAAAAAACAGAGCCGACCAGATTTTAGATTAAGGTTCGACCACATGTCGCCCTTAAGTAAAATGATGCCTAAAGCCTATAGTGTGATGGGAATGGTAAGTATCCCAATAGCGCCATGGTCTTCGAAAATGTATAAATCTGAAGTAAAAGGTATGCAGTACGAAGTGGAGGCTATGGGCAAAGAGAAAGCGGCGATGTTGCAGGAAACTCAAGGGATGTTGTATGGTATGCAGTTCGAAATCCAGTCTATGCAAAAACGGATTGATGCTATGGAAGGTAAAATTATTCCAAGTCTGCAAAAAACACTGGATGTTAACTTTTTAAGTTACCGTGAGAATAAGATGGAGCTGCCTGAAGTTATTGACTCCTGGGAGGCGCTGACCATGATGCAGACGAATGTATTGGACGAGAAATTGAAACTTTATTTAATGATTGCCGATTATGAGAAAGAACTATATCGATAAGCTACTTAAGCTGCGTGCTTACAGCTTTGCTGCAGTACTGATGATCGGTGTTCTGGTGATAAGTGCTTGCACTGGGAATAAAAAAGATAAAAATGCTGTGCATGAAGATCCGGGTGTAGTAAAAATTGACAGTAACCTTTCTCATTTGCTAAAACCTTCAAATGAGCAGGTAGTATCTACGTTGCCAGTAATTAAGGCCGACTACGGTACTAAAATATTTACGGAAGAAGCACAAGGGATCATCAATTATGATACTCGTAACCAAAATAGCGTAGCTAGTCGTGTTAGTGGAAGAATAGAGCGTTTGCTTATCAAATACAATTATCAGCCGGTTAAAAAGGGGCAGTTGATTATGGAGATTTATTCTCCGGATCTGGCGGCCGCACAACAGGAATTGTTGTTTTTGAAAAGATCAGAAACCGACCTTACTTTATTGGAGAGGGCAAAACAACGTTTGACGCTGTTAGGAATGAGTGCTTCAGGGATTAATCAGGTGTTGAAAACAGGCAAAGTGAATTATCGCATTCCGGTATATAGCAATGCAGATGGATACATTCTTGAAAAATCTGTAGCGGCTACACCTGGTGCAGCTCCTTCTGCTTCTGCAGCTGGTGGTGAGGGTATGAGTGGAATGGGGACGCCATCTAGCGCTTCAGTCGCACCTACACCTGCAGCTCCGGTAAGTACACCGGTAATGTTGCGCGAAGGACAATATGTAAGTGCTGGTCAGTCGCTTTTTACCATTTACAATGCAGATAAGCTGGTTGCTGAATTTTCACTCAAGCCTTCTTTGGCCTCCTTGGTTAAACGAGGTGATAAGTTTGTGTTTTACAAAACGGCTGATAAAAGTACCATCCAGACGGCCTCTATTGGTATGATTCAACCTGTTTTTAAGGATGGAGAGAATTTTACGATTGCCAGAGTATACCTCAATAAGCCCAATTTTAGAGTCGGGGAGTTACTTACCGCTAGAATCCCTGTGTTGCTTGCTGCATCATGGTGGTTACCAGAATCGGCGGTGTTATCCTTAGGCAGTAAGACTTTAGTTTTTAAAAAGGAAGGCAATGTGGTACTACCTAAGTCGGTAAAGGCTGGAGTAACCATAGCTGGAATGGTGCAAATTAAAGAAGATATCAGCAATTGGGAGATCAGCCAAAACGCAGCTTATCTGGTGGATAGTGAAAGCTTCATTAAAGCGCAATTAAAAAGATTGTAAACGGTTAGATTAAAGAAATGGAACGGAAATTATTTATAAAAAGAATGGCCATACTGGCTATACTTCCATCGATATTTATTGCTGCCTGCAGCAACGAGAAAAAGCCGGAAGCAGGAGCTGTAAAGGAAAAACAGCAGACTTTTACTTGCCCAATGCACCCACAAATCATTAAACATGAGATGGGGACTTGTCCGATCTGCGGGATGGATTTGGTGCCTTTTGAAAAGAACAGCGACGATAAAGCCCTTAAAATAGACGAGAAACGTCAGGCCTTGGCCAATATAACCACGATTGTGATCGGGGAAAATATCTTGTCGGGTGGTAAGGAGCTTAATGGAAGGTTAACCGTTAATCCAGAGCAAAGTAGCTATATCTCTAGTCGCATTGCAGGTAGGATTGAGCAATTGTATGTAAGAGAAACGGGTGTGAAAGTGAGCAAGGGGCAACCCTTGTATAAACTTTATTCAGAGCAATTGGCGACTTTGCAACAGGAATATCTGATGGCAGTAGCTCAGGAAAAACAATTTCAGGGTGATAAAATAGAACGCCAGATTGTAGCTTCTGCCAAGCAAAAGTTGTTGCTGTATGGACAATCTGAAAGTCAGGTGCAACAGTTGCTGAAAACGCAGAAGAAAGATCCTTTTGTTGTGTTTTATGCACCAGAAAGTGGTGTAGTAGCCGAATTGTCGGTAACCCAGGGACAATATGTAACAGAGGGTAACCCAATATTAAGGTTAGAAGGTTATGGACAATTATGGGTTGAAGCGGATGTTTATCCCGCCGAAGCCGCTAAAATTAAGCAAGGTCAAAAGGTAAAGGTTGTTGTTGCAGGTTGGGAAGATCAACCGCAGGAAATTACCATTAGTTTTATTACCCCTTCCCTGCAGTCGGGTACTCAACTTACACAAATTAGAGGCAGTATTCCCAATCCCGGAAATCAATGGCAACCTGGTTTGCAAGCAAACGTCTTTCTTCCTTCGGGAAATAAAAGTAAGGTGCTGACGCTGCCGGTGGATGCCGTGATTAGGGATGGGAAAGGTATGCATGTATGGATTAAAACTGGAAAAGACAGCTTTGAACCTCGATTGGTAAAAACTGGAACAGAAAACGATAATCAGGTTGAAATTTCGGAAGGCTTGACAAACGGAGATCAGGTTGTGGTAACTGGCGCGTACCTTTTGTACAGCGAATACATCCTTAAAAAAGGTAAAAATCCTGTTGAAGGGCTTAAATAGAAATCTTAAATATTAATCATAAAAAACAGAAAGATGAGAAGAATAACCAGTTTCGTAATTACTATTGCCGCAGTAACGCTATTTGCTGCATGTGGAAATACACAAAAACCTGCAGAAGCAGATCCACATGCTGGACATAATCATGCTCCGGGTGAAGGTCATGGTGCAACGGTTGAAAAAACAGTAGCAAGGCTGAGCTTAAAGGACGATAAATTGAATGCTGTTTATCAACATTATATCCATTTGACTGGTGCGCTTGTAAATGGTGATATGGTTGAGGCGAAAGTTGCAGCGAATGCTATTGAGTTGGGCTCGAAACAACTGAATAATGGTGCTGGATTAACAGCATTAGCTGCTAAGATAGGCGCTGCTACAGATATCGAAGTGCAAAGAGCTATATTTTCGGATCTAAGCAATGATTTTATTGCCAAGGTAAAAAGCTCTGGTTTAACTTCGGGTGAGCTATATGTAGAATATTGCCCAATGGCCCTAAATGATAAAGGTGCATCTTGGTTGAGTAATCAAAAAGACATCAAAAATCCTTATTTCGGAGAGAGTATGCTATCTTGTGGTGAGGTAAAGGAAACGATTAAATAATTTTTTTGACTATATGCTTCATGGGGATATTTAGTATCTTTAGATAAACACTAATTATACCTATGAAGCATTTAACATTTATATTGCTATTTACAGCAATTTCCTTAGTGGGCTTAGCCCAGACCAAAGATGCCGTTGTCGGAACATGGACGAACTCGTTAGGTGAGGCACATATCGATATCATCAAAAAAGGTGATAAATATTTCGGTAAGATTGTTTGGCTAAGAGACCCTAAAACTGAAAAGGGGGAGATTAAAACAGACGTAAAAAATCCAGAAGAGAGTCTAAGATCTAAGCCTGTTCTTGGTTTGGAAATTTTAAAGAACTTTATTTTTGAAGATGGAAAATGGACCGGTGGTACCATTTATGATCCAAAATCGGGTAAGACCTATAAGTGTAACATGGTCTTGAAAGGTAATGATGAGTTACACATGAGAGGTTATATTGGCTTCTCATTGATTGGTAGAACGGAAATCTGGAAAAGAATAAAAAAATAGATGAAATCTCTAATTTACTGGCTGGCTTTTTTACCGTTTATAAGTTTTGCACAAACTTATAAACTGATACCCTTAACAACAGGTACGAATACGAGCATAAGAGGAATGTCTGCTGTTTCGGGAGATGTGGCTTGGGTAAGTGGAAGTAATGGGTATATCGGTAAAACTATTGATGGGGGTAAAACCTGGCATTGGACACAGCCTGCCGGATACGAAAAATTGGATTTCAGAGATATTGAGGCTTTTGATGAACAGAAAGCTATTGTTGTAAATGCTGGTTCGCCAGCCTATGTTTTGTTGACCATTGATGGGGGTAAAACATGGACGGAACGTTATAAAAACCTGGATTCGGCCATATTTTTAGATGGAATGGATTTTTGGGATGCAAAAAATGGGATCATCTTTGGTGATCCCATTTTACATAAAATGCAACTGCTACGGACAAAGGATGGTGGACAGAGCTGGAATGATATTTCGGCTAATCTGACATTTGATATGACTGTAGGTGAAGCTGGATTTGCTGCCAGTGGCACAACGATCAAGACCTTGCCGGGTGGCAGAACCTGGATTGCTACCGGTGGTGCGGTGGCTAATATTTATTTTTCCGATAACTATGCTTATACCTGGAAACGATTCTCCTGCCCAATTGTTCAGGGTGAATCTAGTGCCGGAACTTTTTCAATGGCATTTTATAACAAAAACAAAGGTATAGTAGTTGGAGGGAATTATCTGAAGGATAAGGAGAACTCCAATAATGTTTTACTGACCACGGATGGTGGGAAGACCTGGAAAAAGCCGATTACACCTGTTAGTGGTTACCGCTCTGGTGTAGCTTATCTAACGGCTAAAGTTTTACTGGCAATAGGCAGTTCTGGGACTGATATTTCGCAGGATGGCGGATTGAAATGGTACAATATTTCTGATCTGGGCTTTAATGTGGTGCAAAAATCTAAAAAAGGCAATTTGGTATTGTTAGCCGGCAATAAGGGCTACATCTATAAAGTCCTTTCTCAGTAGTTTAAATCAAATTTCTCGTGATTAAGGCAACCTGGATTTTATCGGGGTTAGGATAGCATTTGCTCAATCGGCCGCTAATAACCGGGTGTTAACCAGAAGTTAAACGGACACTACTCGGACAAACCCGCGTAGTATCCGGGTAATCTCCGGTTAATGTCCGGGTAATGTCCGGGTAAATAGGGGTAGGAGCAAGGTGGCTGTTCGGTATTGGACTATTACTATTTGTTACTTTAATTAATCTTTTTGTCGATTTATTTCTTATTTGTTTGTTTTTTATTGTCGATTAACGATATCTGAATTTCCATTTATTTCATCGAAAACAGTCCGAAATGATTTCCTTCTGAATCCATACATACAGAGATAAATCCATACTCGCCAATAGAGAATTTTGACTTGTTAACCATTCCGCCTGCATTGGCTATGCGGCTTTCTTCGACACTACAATCTTCACATGGGAAATAAACCATAGTATTGACACACGCACCATCACCTTCTTTTGTTCCTGCCATCTCAATTAAGGCACCTGATACGCCTTGGTTTTCTGGGGCAGAGAAAAATGCCATTTTCATATTTGCAGATTCACTTGGATCAGCCATGTCTCTAAATTTAGTTCCTAAAACAGTACTATAAAATTTTTTCGCTCTTTCCATGTCCTTAACATAGATTTCAAACCAGCAGATTACATTTTGATTCATGTTCTTAATATTTAGAATGTTATATGATTATAAATTTACCTGAAATAACCAGAAATATGCGTCGGTAATTACGGCATATTCAAGGTGCATATGCGACAAATATGTAATTTTGTGCCATGATAAATAAGGTTCACCACATCGCTATCATTTGTAGCGATTATGAAGTCTCGAAGGCTTTTTATACTGAAGTTTTAGGGTTTACCATAATAAGAGAGGTTTATAGAGCTGAAAGGCAATCGTATAAACTGGATTTGGCGGTGAACGGGATTTATGTAATAGAGCTTTTTTCTTTTCCTGAGCCTGTGAAGAGGCCATCTCGACCGGAAGCAGCAGGTTTAAGACATCTGGCTTTTGAAGTAGATGATCTGGAGCTTGTAATTGCGAGGGTGGAGCGTAAAGGGGTGGAGGCAGAGCCTATCAGAATTGATGAGTTTACGGGTAAGCGCTTTACTTTTATTGCTGATCCAGATCAACTGCCGATAGAGTTTTATGAAAAATAAAAAAGCCAGGTCATCCAACCTGGCTTTTTAAACAAAACTTAGATCTAACCAAACATCTAAATGCAGTCAATATAGAAATTGTACTGGACGTCAAGGGCGGATTCGAACCGCCGTCAAAGGTTTTGCAGACCCTTACCTAACCACTCGGCCACATGACTATATGTTCATCGTTTAAGCGATTACTAATGCAAATATATATAAAGTCTATAAATTTACTAGACTTTATTCTAATGAATTTAAGATTATGTTTTAAGTGGTTGAAAATCAGGTTATTTATTTTTATTTAATGTCTTGTTATAAGCTGGGTAGCATGTGCTGAAGACTTTTTGATGTCGTGATTGCCCCCTTTAATTGTCGTGTTGTGCCAGTAAAGGTCTTAAGCGTAATACTTAATTTTATGTACATAAATTGGTTAAACAAACAGATGTGGATTCATGTTAACCATTAAAATCATAAAATTATGGAAACTAAAGAAGCGAGTCTTAAGGACACTAAAACAGCGAGTACAAGAACTGAAGGATTGCTTACCTTATTTGATATGCAAACTACCTTTTTTAATCGGGCAATAGATGGGATTACAGCGGAGGACATGCATAACCGTTTAAATACTAAAGCAAATCATATGGCCTGGCTTACAGGATCGTTGGTGCAACAGCGCTACTGGATGACTACAGAAACACATCCAGGGCTTAAACAAAAGGGGGAGGAACTGTTTAAAGATTATAAGGGAATTCAGGATGATGCTACGTATCCTACGAATTCGGAATACATTAGTGATTGGGAAAAATTTACACCAATTGCCCGGGAGGCCCTGGTAAGCATTTCGGATGAAAAACTGGATAGTGAGATGGATATGGGTGGGATGAAAATGACCTATTATGAGATGATTTCTTTTACGATATATAGGGAGGCCAGTATTATTGGGCAGCTTGCTTTATGGCGTAGGTTGTTAGGCTATCCGGCATTGAAGTACGATTAATAATGCCTTTTATAAATTGTAAATCTGCCTTAATTTAACTATGGTAATTATGCCATAGTTAAATTAAGTAGCAGTCGTTTAGTTAAATAAAAAATTATCTTTGTAGCTGCTGCAAGGATTTAAATTTTTTATAAAATTGAAAAGAGTTTTAAAAATTACAGGAATAGCTTTCGCTACGGTATTCCTACTGTTATTCGTTGGTCCATATTTGTTTCCAGAGACCATTTCTAAAGAAATACAAAAAGCTATTAATAAAAATATAAAGGGTGAGGTAAAGTTTGAAAGTACTAGTCTTTCTTTTTTTAAGCATTTTCCATCTTTAACCCTTAGCCTAAATGAGTTTATGCTTAAAGGAGCGGCTCCGTTTGAGCAGGATACATTGCTATATAGTAAAGAACTGTCTTTTGGTGTTAATTTGAGTACGATATTCTCGTCGCAGATCAAGATCGACAAGGTGTTTTTAAATGAGTCCGTTATTAATATTAAGGTGGATGAAAAGGGAAATGCGAATTATAATGTTTATGAAAGTAGCGATACAACAACGGCTGTAAAGCAGGATACTGCCGCTACAGCTATAAAAATTGAAAGTATATATATCAATAAAAGTAAGCTTACTTATCAGGATCAATCTGTACCGATGTTGATAAGTGCTAGCGGATTAAACTATTCTGGAAAGGGCGATTTGAGTAAAGCTATTTTTGATCTGACCAGTAATGCCAAAATCGAGGCACTGGATGTTTATTATAACAATGAGCCTTATTTGCTGAATAAAAAAATAAATGCCCGATTGGTAACTAAGATCAATACCAACTCCTTAGATTTAATGTTCAATGAAAATGATTTGCAGATTAATTCACTGCCAATTCATTTTGTGGGCAAGTTTTCTTTTATAGAGGGTGGCTATGACATAAATTTTAGGACAAAAGCTAAAGAAACTGATTTGCATAATATTTTTTCGGCCATGCCACCAGCTATTGCCGAGCGTATGGAACGGACAAATATGAAGGGCTATGCTGAGATAAAAGCTTCCTTAATAGGTAAATATTTGGCAGGTAAGAATATCATGCCTACGCTATCATTTAATTTAAAAATACGTGAGGGAGAGATTTCTAATCCAAAGGTACCTGAGCCTATAAGTAAGTTGTATTTAAACCTTCAAACCAAGTTACCATCATTAAATCCTGACAGTTTGTATGTCAATATGGATAGTCTTTATTTTAATATAGGGAAGGATTATGTTGGAGCTATGGTAAATTTAAGAGGTTTAGTTACGCCGGAAGTATACATGCAAAGTCGTGCAAATATAGATTTAGAGAAGTGGGCAAAGATTTTTGAAATAGATCAGCTTAAGGGCCGATTCGCAATGGATTTTCATGCGGAAGGAACTTATACAAAAAAGGTAGTACGCAGCGGACTTAGGAAAGTAGATACGGTAATCGCGACGATCCCTAAATTTAAACTGGTAAGCTCGTTAAAAGACGGTTACTTTAAACATCACGCGGTAGCGTCGCCAATAGATAAGATCAATTTTAACATCAATGGTACAAATCCGGATGGTGATTATAAACATACTGAGCTTGAATTGACAGATCTGAATATCCAGGCTTTATCTAATTATATCCGAGGCTTTGCGAAGTTGCGGACTTCGGGTAAAACTCCAATTGATGTAGAATTAAATGGTTTGTTGAACTTTGCTGAAATCAAGGATTTTTATCCATTAAAAGATTTGGAACTGAGTGGTAAGTTAAATCTGAATGTGAAGAGCAAGGGGGGATATAACAAAGCTAAAAAACAATTCCCTGTTACTGAAGCTGCAATTTTATTGAATAATGGCCGAATTAAAACGGCCCATTTTGATCAGGCACTAGAACAGATTTCTGTTGATGGGGTACTAACAAATAGAGATGGCACGCTAAAGAGCACGATAATGAACATTAAACCCGTCTCTTTTCAAATGGGCGGTCAACCATTTGAGTTGAAGGCTGCGGTACAAAATCTGGAAAATGTGAAGTATAAGATTACTTCGAAAGGGAGTATTGATATTGGTAAAATGTATCGTTTGTTTGCTATAAAGGGTTACGATGTAAAAGGATCGATTTTTACTGATGTATCTTTTAGTGGCTTGCAGAGTGATGCTATGGCCGGTAGATATAATAAGTTAGACAATAGGGGGAAAGTGACTGTTAAGGAAATGACTTTGAACTCGGATCTGTTTCCGAAGTCGTTCCTGGTAAATAAGGGCGTATTTTCGTTTAACCAGGACAAGATGAAGTTTGAACACTTTAAAGGAAGTTATGGTAAGTCTGATTTTAGTATGGAAGGCTTTCTGGGCAATGTAGTTAACTATGTGCTTGCGGATAAGGCTAAGTTGACGGGTAATTTTAACCTGAAAAGCGGAAAGTTATTTGTTGACGAGTTGATGGCCTATAATGATGGAGGCAGTACTGCAGCGAAAGGAAGTAAGGCTGCAACAACGGGAGTGGTCATCATTCCTGATAATTTAAATGTATCGGTAACCGCCAATGCTGGTTCGGTTTATTACAACGGATTAGATATAAAAAATGCTAAGGGCAATCTGGTATTAAATAATGGCACATTGAACCTAAATCAGGCCGCGTTTAATTTAGTTGGTGCTGCGGTAACTATGGATGCTAAGTACAAAAGCTTAACACCAGTATCAGCCACTTTTGATTATCGTGTGCTTGCAAAGGAGTTTGACATTGCAAAGGCGTATAAAGAAATTAAATTGTTTAGAGATTTAGCGACTTCAGCTTCAAAGGTTAAAGGCGTTGTTGGATTGGATTATCAATTATCCGGTAAGTTAGATGGCAATATGATGCCCGTATATCCATCTTTAAAGGGACAGGGGGTACTTTCTGTTAAAAAAGTAAGTCTGATGGGCTTTAAGTTTATGAATGCCGTAAGTAAGGCTACTAATAGAGATAGCTTAAGTAACCAGGATGTATCGGAGGTGCAGATCAAAAGTACTATAGCAAAGAATATCATTAATATCGAAAGGTTTAAAATGCGTGTTGCTGGCTTCAGACCTCGTTTTGAAGGTCAGGTGAGTTTTGATGGTCGTTTAAATATGAGTGGTAGACTAGGATTGCCACCATTTGGCTTGTTTGGTATTCCTTTGAGCATTACTGGAACGCAGGAGAAACCTAAGGTGGCATTAAAGCGTAACAAAGAAGGTAAACTGGAAGAGACAGCAGCGGAGTAATTTTTAGCATTTCTGAAAAGCATGATGGAAGAAGGGCAAGAAAAAAAGAAGATTAAACTGGACAAGAAGGCAGCTTTAGCAAAAGCTGAGCATTATTGTGCTTATCAGGAGCGTGCACAGCAGGAGATTCGTGATAAATTATACGAGTGGGGCTTATGGTCGGATGATGTTGAAGAGTTGATTTCGGAGCTTATACAGACGAACTTTTTGAACGAGGAACGCTTCACTGAAGCTTATGTTTCGGGCAAGTTCAAGATCAAACGTTGGGGAAAGATTAAAATAAAGCAGGGCTTAAAACTAAAAAGGATACCAGATAAAATGATTCAGCGTGCGCTGAATGCAATTGATTACGATGATTATTTGAATGCTATTTTGATTACAGCACAGAAAAAAGCTCCTTTAATTAAAGAAAATGATCCTTTTAAACGGAAGTATAAACTGATTAGCTACCTCATGAGCAAAGGATTTGAAAAAGATTTGATAATTGATGTATTGAAGGCCAGTGAGTTAGTTTAGAAGGTGTTTTTTTTATTAAAAATAACTTGGAGGTAAAATAAAAGTCTTTATATTTGCAATCCCAAACGGAAACAAGATAAGTAATTATCTAGCTCTAAAAAGGGAAGACATCGGATGATGTTAATCAATGCGAAAGTAGCTCAGTTGGTAGAGCACGACCTTGCCAAGGTCGGGGTCGCGAGTTCGAATCTCGTCTTTCGCTCTAAATATTTTCAATACCAGGAAGATATTTATAAAATTAATCCTATCGATGTAAGTTGATAACGATTATGCTCAGATGGTGGAACTGGTAGACACGCAGGACTTAAAATCCTGTGACCTTAAAAGTCGTGCGGGTTCGATTCCCGCTCTGAGTACAAAAGACTGCATGTTATAGATGTAGCAAAACAATACCAATGCGAAAGTAGCTCAGTTGGTAGAGCACGACCTTGCCAAGGTCGGGGTCGCGAGTTCGAATCTCGTCTTTCGCTCTAAAGCCTTCTTCAAAGAGGGCTTTTATTTTAAAAGATATTTCCCCACGGATATTGGGAAAATGCTCAGATGGTGGAACTGGTAGACACGCAGGACTTAAAATCCTGTGACCTTAAAAGTCGTGCGGGTTCGATTCCCGCTCTGAGTACAATTAGAAAGAGAGAATTTCAGCAATGAGGTTCTCTCTTTTTTTGTTTACGATATTCTTTGCAGAATTATTCTCCTTGATTCAGAATCCCATTTGTTATGTATAAATGTTAACTTAACATCTTAATAAGATAAGCCTATGAAAAAGTGTTATATGTTATTTTGCGCTTTACTATTAAGTCTTCAATTGCTTGCGCAAACGGACTCTATTGCATTGGTCAATGCTGAATGGGCTGTCAAGGAACTGACTCCCCAGGTTTATTGGAAAAACATACATTTTACGCATCGCAATCTGTTTGCTGCAAATGAAAACATCAATTTGATCATTATATCCCCACACGCTAATGGCATTCGTTTAGCAGTTGGTTATTCTGATTCATTAGAAACCACCTCGCAACAAGCTATGAAATACCATGCGCTGGCAGGTATTAACGGTTCATTTTTTAAAATGCGTGGTGCAGATCCAGATGATCATCCTGGATTAAATCAGGTACCCAAACTGGAACCTTCGAAACTTGATTATAACCGCTCAATCACTTACTTGCGAAAAGACGGCCAGTTGGTGGCCCCGAATAAAATAGTCGCCAAGCAAACGGCACGAAAAAGATATCAACAGGGACTTATTGCAGTGAATGATAGTGGTATGGTTATTTTAAGTGCCGATACGCTTAATTTTGATTGGGAAAATAGTATCCAGGCACAGGATGTGATGACTTCAGGACCATTGCTGTTGCTAAATGGTCAAAATTTACCTATTTCTGCGGATGCATTCAGTCAGAAGCGTCACCCTCGTACTGCGGTAGGTAAAATGATTGATGGTTCTATTGTGTTATTGGTGGTGGATGGCCGTGCAGAAGAATCTGCAGGTATGAATCTAAGCGAACTTCAACAAACCATGCGCTGGCTGGGATGTGTCACAGCCCTTAATCTGGACGGTGGGGGATCATCTGCGATGTACATCAAAGGGGAGCCTGAACAGGGCGTGGTGAGCTACCCCGCAGACAACAAGAAATATGACCATGCTGGGGAGCGTGAAGTAGCAAATACCATATTGATTGTTCCTACTTATTAACTGAATAGTAAAATCCAATTGATAATAAAGCCTTTTAGCGAAAACTAAGAGGCTTTTTGCTGTCTATTTGTGTTGGTTTGGTTTTTCAACCCTCAATTAATTTCTTAAACTATTTTGAAGAGTCATTTTAATGATTACATTTGGTTCACCAATAATTGGTTTACCAATTATTGGTGAACCAAATGTAATCGCTAACCAAACGAAAAAGTGTGAGGTTTAACCACCTTGTACTTTAAAACCAAAAGTATGAATAAACTAGCATTGTGCCTTTGCATGATACTGGGGCTATTTTTAGTTGATAAAACTAAGGCCCAGGTTGCATTGCAAACTTCATTTGAAACAACAGATGGGTATGTTTCAGGAAACCTAAATGATCAGAACAATTGGAAAGTAAAGGCCGGAAATGCGGTCGTCTCGGCAACTAATACTGTTAAATCCGGTTCTCAATCTGTGAATATGAAGGCCGACAACGCTGCGTTGTTGGTGGATTTTATTCCTTACTCGGGCATTGTGGCAGGCCTAACGGGTGATATTTATACGGATATTTGGTTAAATCCGGTCTCATTTGCGACAAAAGGAGTAGCTATCAATGCCTATGATTTGTTTGGGAACAGCGCTAAGCGGATATTTGTTATTGAGCTCAGTACTGATAACAAAATCAAAGCCTATAACGGCTCTGCTGCGGTTAATATTGGAGTATGGACCAGTAAAGACTGGGTGAGGATCAGTGTTAAAGCTGATTTGGCTGGAGAAAAATATAAGGTGGCCATTAACGGAGTACTTGTTGATACGGAATTTAACCTCAGGGAAAGTTATACACCTACGGCAAGTGGAGCCCGCATAGCATCTATTAAGCAATTTCACTCTCTTCGTTTTAATCACACTTCGGATAGTCAAGTTGCCAGTTCTGAATTTTTTATAGATCAGATGTATATTGGGACGAATCCAATACATGATATCTCTTTTGGCGCCTCTGCCACTTCAAGAACCATTACGCTTAGTCAGCCCGATTATGGAACGATCACATTAAGTCCTGCGACTGCATCATATGAGCTTGGTCAGCAGGTTACAGCAACGCTTACGCTCCCACAAGGATATAAGAATAATGGTTGGACAGGGGATCTTAGCGGCACAGAGCTAGTGAAAAGTTTTTCGGTAACCGGAAATATGACCGTGGGTGCAACTACTGGGGTTGATCTCGGGAATCCACCACCACAATACGTGATCAGTATAAATCAGCCTGTAAATGGGCAAATCACCTTGTCGCCTGCAGCAGCGGATAACAAGTATTATAAAGAGACAAAGGTAACCGCTACCATCGTTTATGATGCCTGTTCTCAATTCAACGGATGGACGGGTGGACTTACAGGAAATGAATTATCGAAATCAATCACGCTGAGCGGAAACCTAACGATTGGCGCTAATATCGGCGAGATTACAACCCCGGCCGTTAAAAGAGTTGTAACCACGGTTGCCGAATTTAAAACTGCTTTGAGTGCTATGAATCCGGGGGATGTCATTGAAGTGGAAGATGGGAGTTACAACCTTAGTGCTTTAACGATAACACGTTCTGGCTGTCAGACCAAACCTATTGTTATCAGGGCTAAAAACCAGGGGAAGGCTATTTTAAATGGCAATACGGCATTAACCCTTGAGAGTTTAAAGTATTTGACTATTAAAGGCTTTTCCTTTCAAAGTGCTTCAATAGGTACAGGGATTAAAATACAGAATTGCAGTAGGGTACGGATCACCGGGAATATCTTTGAAATTAAAGAAACCAGCTCATGCAATTGGATTTATATAGGTGATACTTTTGCCAGTCCGCTACCGTTGCGCTCTGGTCACAATCTGATTGATCATAACAGCTTTGATGGTAAAACGCAATCCGGTAAGTATATCGTGCTGGATGGAAATTATAATCAGCAGTCACAGCACGACACCATTAGTTATAATGTGTTTAAAAATAATGGCCCAAGGGCTGCCAATGAAAAAGAAAGCATTAGAGTGGGCGTAAGCCCTTTGTCTAAAAGCAGTGGATTTACAGTGATAGAATACAATCTTTTTCAGGATTGTGATGGAGATCCTGAAATCGTATCGATAAAATCATGCGATAATACGGTAAGGTTCAATACTTTTCAGCGCTGTCTTGGGACGCTATGTCTGCGCCAGGGGACAGGTACTATTGCCGAAGGAAATTATTTCTTTGGTGAGGGTAAGACTGCGGTGTATACCGATCCTGAATCCGGGGCCAGCAATACCATTGGTTGCGGTGGGGTTAGGGCTTATGGGAAAGGCCACAAAATTCTTAATAACTATTTTCAGGGACTTACAGGCTCAAAATGGGATGCGGCAATTACTTTAACAAATGGGGATGTGACAAATAGTTCCAGTAGTCTTTCAGATCATTACTTGCCAGAAGATATCACTGTAGCTTTTAACACATTTGTTAACAACAAATCGAATATTGAGATTGGGTTTGATAACAATGGGAAGTATCCTAAATATCCGATAAACTGCTCCATTTCAAATAACATTGTTGTCGATAATACCGCTCCTATTGTAAAATCATTTAGTACTGCTGCGCTTGCAGGGCTAAGCTTTGCCAGTAATATCATGTACCCAACAGGTTTGTCTTCGATTGGAATCAGTGCTACCCCAGATCAGATCAGGAACATTGATCCTAAGTTGGTACAGCCCAAATGCAAAGACTTAAATGGGGCTTGCGCAGATCATTTGGCTTACAAGGTTTTAAGACTCGATCAGTGGAGTCCGGCTATAGACGCTGCAAAGGGAGATTTTAATGAGGTTTCTGTTGATTTTGAAAGGCAACCGAGGACAGGGGCCAAAGATATTGGCGCAGATGAATACAAAGGCAATAGCCCGATTTTTATCAGTGCGCTTGAGCCGAAATTTGTAGGGCCTTCGGCTATACCATTTGCCTATGAAGTAGTATACGACGAAAAACCAAAACCTGAGGAGCCTGTTGAAAAACTTTACCCTATGGAGGCCGCAAATCTGCTCACTCCGGATGGAGATGGGGTAAACGACAGATGGATCATAGAGAATATTAAAATGTATCCCAATAATGAGGTCAGCGTATTTGATAAGGCCGGAAGATTGGTTTATTCTAAAAAGGGCTATGATAATGAATGGGATGGAATGTTGAATGGAAATCTCCTGAACGAAGGTACCTACTATTATATGTTAAGTACAGGGGCGTCGGAAAAGAAGATTAAAGGCTTCATCACGATCATCAGAAATAAATAGATTTTAAACTCAAGCGAATTTAATATGACATTATCATTTTATGACAATGGTCTCCGTTGTAAAAAAAAGAGCGCATTAATCGTCCTGTTCTCTTTTGTATTTATGCTTCATGCAAATGCACAGCTGAAGCCTTTGGCTGCAGCTTTTTATCAGAACCAGTATTTAATTAATCCTGCTATGGCTGGCTTAGATGGGGGGACTTCCTTCGATTTAAGCTATCGTAAACAACTCAATTCTGTACCTGGTGCCCTGACGGAGCAGGCTTTGACAGGTACTTATGCTTTTGATAAAGCTGCCATAGGGCTAAACGTGTCCAATGAAAAGGCTGGGCTGCTAAGGCGGACAAGGGTACTGGGGAGTTATGCTTACCACTTACAACTAAATGAGAAAGATAAGTTGCATTTCGGCCTTTCCGTTGGGATTTTGAATGAAAAAGCTGATGAGCGTTCCATAAAAGGTGATGCTACTGATGTGAATATAAGTCGTTTTAATGAACGTGGTGCTGTTATAGATGGCGATTTTGGTGTGGCTTACACCGGTAGGGGAATAACCGTTCAAGGAGCAATTCTTAACCTGAATAACTTTATGGATAGAGATAAAAGGAATCAAATGAATTACTCCACCTTCTTTACTGCGCTTAGCTATAAGTTTAATATGGGTAAACAGTATGGAGATGTTGGCCTGGAACCTAAGCTTTGCTACAGAGGTGTTAAAGAAGCTGATGGTATTGTGGATGGAGGTCTGAATGTAACTTTTGCTCAGGATAGGTTTAATGTCTTTGGTCTGTACCACAGTTCGGAAAATGCAACATTTGGTTTTGGGATAAAATATAAGACCTTAAGTTTTTCTGGTATCTACTCTTCAGTTCCTCATGCATTTAGCGGATATACAAACGGTGATTTTGAATTGGGACTTGGTTTAAGGCTGTAGCTTAAAGCCATCGCAAATCTTACATTTCTCTGTTTATACTCTTTTGTATAAATAAGCAAAAGGGGGTATCTTTGGGGTATAGTCTAACGGTTCAAAAAATATTTGAATATGAAAGAGAAACAAGGTCCCCTGGAGCAGGCCGTATCAAATGATTATAAGTACGGATTTGTAACAGATATAGATACCGACACGATTGCAAAAGGTCTTAATGAGGATGTAATCCGGCTGATTTCCCATAAAAAGAATGAACCGGAATGGATGCTCGAATGGCGACTCAAAGCCTATGCCTATTGGTTAAAAATGGTAGAGCCCGACTGGGCGAATGTGAAATATCCGATAATTGATTATCAGGATATCATCTATTATGCAGCCCCGAAGCCGAAAAAGCAATTAAACAGTTTGGATGAAGTAGATCCTGAGTTGTTAAGCACTTTCGAAAAACTGGGTATTTCTTTATCCGAGCAAAAGCGTTTAACTGGTGTTGCCGTAGATGTGGTGATGGACAGTGTTTCTATCGCTACTTCCTTTAAGGAGCAGTTGGCTGAGATAGGTGTCATCTTTTGTTCCATCAGTGAAGCCATACAGCTACACCCAGAATTGGTGAGAAAGCACTTGGGTTCGGTAGTGCCCATGACTGATAACTATTTTGCGGCTCTAAACTCAGCCGTGTTTACTGATGGGTCTTTTTGCTATATCCCTAAAGGGGTACGCTGTCCAATGGAATTGTCCACTTACTTCCGTATCAATACAGAAAATGCAGGTCAGTTTGAGCGTACGCTAATCGTAGCCGAAGATGAAAGCTACGTGAGTTACCTTGAGGGCTGTACTGCGCCAATGCGTGATGAGAACCAGTTGCACGCCGCTGTTGTGGAATTGATCGCTATGGAAAAGGCTGAAATTAAGTATTCAACGGTTCAAAACTGGTATCCGGGCGACAAAGAGGGCAAGGGTGGCATTTATAATTTTGTAACCAAAAGGGGGATATGTAAAGGAGATCATTCAAAAATTTCCTGGACTCAGGTAGAAACCGGATCGGCTATCACCTGGAAATACCCCAGTGTGATTTTAAAGGGCGATTATTCTATCGGCGAGTTCTATTCGGTAGCTTTTACCAACAATCATCAGCAAGCTGATACAGGTACTAAAATGATGCATCTGGGAAAAAATACCAGGAGCAGGATTGTGGCTAAAGGAATTTCTGCGGGTCACAGTCAGAATAGCTATCGTGGTTTGGTGAGGGCTAGTAAACAAGCAATAAATGCCCGTAATTATTCACAATGCGATTCTTTATTGCTTGGTGATAAATGTGGCGCGCATACTTTTCCATATATAGAAGTAAAAAACAAGACTGCAATTGTAGAACATGAGGCGACAACCTCAAAAATTGGTGAAGACCAACTTTTTTATTGTAGACAAAGAGGTATTGATCCGGAAGCAGCAGTTGCGCTGATTGTAAATGGATTTGCTAAAGAAGTAATGAACCAGCTACCTATGGAATTTGCCATAGAAGCACAAAAACTGCTGACCATTAGTATGGAAGGTAGTGTAGGGTAAACCGATAATTATAAGAATATGTTGTCAATTAAAAATATACACGCAAACGTAGAAGGTAAAGAAATATTAAAAGGGATTAACCTGGAAATAAAAGCCGGAGAGGTGCATGCCATTATGGGGCCAAATGGTTCTGGTAAAAGCACACTGGCTTCGGTTTTGGCAGGTAGAGAACAATATGAAGTGACGGCGGGTGAGGTGAGTTTTTTAGATAAAGATTTATTGGAACTTTCTCCTGAAGATAGGGCTCGTGAAGGGTTATTTTTAGCTTTTCAATACCCTGTTGAAATACCGGGGGTAAGCACCACCAATTTTATCAAGGCTGCTGTTAATGAGAAGCGTAAGTATCATGGTTTGGAACCTCTTGATTCAGTTTCTTTTTTAAAGATCATGAAAGAGAAAATGAAGTTGGTAGAAATTGACCAGTCGTTATTGAGCCGTTCTATCAATGAAGGCTTTTCGGGTGGTGAAAAGAAGCGTAACGAGATTTTTCAGATGGCTATGCTCGAACCAAAACTGGCTATCCTTGACGAAACGGACTCTGGTTTGGATATTGACGCCCTGCGTATTGTTGCCAATGGTATCAATAAACTGCATAGTCCAGAAAGGGCCGTATTGGTGATTACCCACTATCAGCGCTTGCTGGATTATATCCAACCTGATTATGTTCATGTACTGTACAATGGAAGAATTGTGAAATCGGGGACTAAAGAACTGGCCTTGGAACTAGAAGAAAAGGGCTACGATTTTATTACTGAAGGAGTTGATTTAAATGCTTAACAGCAGATTTTAAAGCAATAGACAATGATTGATTTAACTTATTTAAATGACCGGTTTGAACACTTGCAACAAGCAAGTGCTGATGATGGTATTGCTGTAATTAGAAAAAATAGCTTCGACAGCTTTAATAAGACTGGTCTACCTACTTATCGGACGGAAGATTGGAAATATACCAGTATCAGTAACTTGTTTGATGAAAGCTTTGCGCAAGCCGGACATACGATTACACTTGCTGATCTGGACGCTTTACGGATGCCTGGGCACCATAAAGCTAACGAGCTGGTGTTTGTAAATGGACGCTTTGATGCTACACTTTCTAATATTCTTTCTACCGATGATGAGTTGACTGTTTTATCATTAAAGGATGCCGCAAAGGGTGAATACAAGGATTTAGTAGCTCGCTATTTAAATAAAAGCAGCGAATATATGAAGGATGGTGTTCATGCATTGAATGGCGCTTTTATTGAAGAAGGAGTTTTTGTGTATATCCATAAAGGGAAAACACCACAACATCCCTTGTATATATATCATATTTTAGATGGCAGGGATCATCCTGTGATGGCGCAGCCCCGCGGGTTAATCTATGTTGCTGAAAACAGTAGGTTACAGTTGACAGAGACTTATGCAACTTTAGGGGTATCTGATAGTTTTTGCAATGGGGTGCTAGAGGTAGTAGTTGACCAAAATGCTTATGTAGAGTATTATAAAATACAAAATGATAAAAGCAATGCCAGTCAGGTAAGCACGACTCATATTACCCAAATTGGACGTAGTTACGTACACACGGTAACTGTAACCCTAAATGGGGGTGTTGTTCGCAACAATATGAACCTGGTACTTGATGCAGCGGGTAATGAAACTCATTTATACGGCCTTTATTTGTTAAAGGGTAAGACTCATGCTGATAACCATACGATGATTGACAATAAACAACCCAATTGTTTTAGCAATCAATTGTATAAGGGCATTGCTGATGATTTCTCGACTGCTGTATTTAATGGTAAGATTATGGTGCAGCCTGATGCGCAGAAAACCAATTCCTTTCAATCCAATAAAAATATTCTGTTATCAGATAACGCAACTATAAATACTAAACCACAGCTTGAAATATTTGCTGATGATGTGAAATGTTCGCACGGTTGTACCGTAGGGCAGCTTGATGAGGAAGCCTTGTTTTATTTAAGAGCAAGAGGCATCCCTAAAGATAAAGCGGAAGTATTGCTTTTACAAGCTTATGCAGCTGATGTTTTGGCTCATATTAAACCGATGGCTATTCGTGCTTACGTGGAAAAACTGATTTACGAACACTTATCTATTGTGTAACATGACGGTATCAGAATTAAGGGGGCAGTTCCCGATCTTAGGTAGAACAGTAAAGGGTAAACCACTGGTTTATTTTGATAATGCAGCTACTTCGCAAAAGCCACAAAGTGTGATTGATGCGTTGAGCCATTATTATTCGCACTATAATGCCAATATCCATCGGGGCATACATACTTTGGCCGAAGAGGCTACATTGGCTTACGAAGCTACACGTTTTGCTGTGCAGGAATTTGTAGGTGCTGCTTTTGTGGAAGAGATTATTT
Organism: Pedobacter sp. ok626; assembly: GCF_900100435.1. Classification (GTDB taxonomy): domain Bacteria; phylum Bacteroidota; class Bacteroidia; order Sphingobacteriales; family Sphingobacteriaceae; genus Pedobacter. The sequence continues at coordinate 170,262 of NZ_FNEX01000004.1, forward strand.
TTACAAGAGGAACTACCGAGGCCATTAATCTGGTCGCATATACCTGGGGGAGAGAAAATATTGATGCTGGCGATGAAATCATTATTTCGGGGATGGAGCATCATTCTAATATTGTTCCATGGCAAATCCTCTGTGAAGAAAAGGGTGCTATTTTAAAAGTAATTCCTGTAAAAGATAACGGCGAACTGGCGATGAACGTTTACCAGGAATTGCTGAGCAATAAGACCAAATTGGTGTCTATTGTGCAGGTATCTAATTCGTTGGGTACCGTAAATTCTGTTAAAGAGATGATCGCTGCAGCACATCGGGTTGGTGCTAAAGTATTGGTTGATGGGGCACAATCTGCTGTTCATCTGGATATCGATGTACAGGATATGGATTGTGATTTCTTTGCCTTTTCTGGGCATAAAGTATATGGGCCAACAGGCGTTGGTGCTTTGTATGGTAAAAAGGAATTGCTCGAAAATATGCCTGTTTTTCAAGGTGGTGGAGAAATGATTAAAGAGGTGACCTTCGAAAAGACCACCTACAATGATCTGCCCTATAAATATGAAGCTGGTACGCCAAATATTGCAGATACTATTGCTTTAAAAACAGCCTTGGACTTTATTAAAAGCGTAGGAAAAGATCGAATCAGAAAGCACGAAGCGGAACTATTAGCTTATGCAACTACCGAGCTAGAGGCAATTCCGGGACTTAAAATTATCGGTAATGCTAAGGATAAAGTGAGTTTGGTGTCTTTTGTGATCGAAGGCGTACATCCACAGGATATCGGTGTATTACTCGATAATATGGGAATTGCGGTTAGGACAGGTCACCATTGTACACAGCCTTTAATGAAACGTTTTGGTATTCCGGGTACAGTAAGAGCCTCTTTTGCATTGTACAATCAGAAGGAGGAAATAGATGTGCTGGTTACTTGTTTACATAAGGCTTTAAAAATGTTATTGTAATGAATGTGAGATCAATTGCTGAAATTGAAAAGGAGATTGTTGAAGATTTTGCCTTGTTTGACAGCTGGGAAGATAAGTACGAATACATTATCGATCTGGGTAAAAAACTAGAGGTTCTTGAGGATCAATATAAGATAGAAGAGAATAAGATTAAAGGATGTCAGTCTACCGTTTGGCTTACCGCTTCGTATGAAGATGGGATAGTGGTTTTTAAGGCCGACAGTGATGCTGTTATTGTTAAAGGTTTAATTAGCATGTTGATCAAGGTACTATCGGGACATAGTCCAGAAGATATATTAACAGCGAAAATGGATTTTATAGCTGAAATTGGTATGATGACACATTTGGCCCAAACCCGTTCTAATGGTTTGCTGGCCATGATTAAACAAATGAAAAATTACGCGCTTGCTTATAAGATGATGCAAGAGGGCGAAAAAAATAAATAGGTCATGGATAAGGAAGAATTAAAACAGAAAGTTATTGATTGTTTGCAGACCATATATGATCCAGAAATACCGGTCAGCATATACGAGCTTGGCTTGATCTACGAAACGGAGATTTTGCCCCCGTTAAATAACGTGCAGATAGTAATGACACTTACTGCGCCCGGTTGCCCTGCTGCACAGATTATCCCTCAGGAGGTAGAGCAGAAAGTGAAAGAGATTGAAGGGGTAAATGAGGTTACTGTTATTGTAACCTGGGATCCACCATGGAACAGGGATATGATGTCGGAAACCGCCCGGTTTGAGTTGGGAATGATGTAATTAAAGATTTTAAAGAAAATGAAGATTACTGCACAAGAGGAATATGGGCTAAGGATTTTACTTCGTATTGCAAGACATGATCAAAAGGAAGGAATTAGTATCCCAGCTATAAGTGAAATCGAGGGGATTTCTACAGCCTATGTGGGCAAGCTTACGCGTACTTTGCGGATCGCTGGCTATATCAATAGTACACCTGGTTATAAGGGTGGCTATGTGTTGGCGCGTCCGGCTACAGCAATTAATATTAATCAGGTAATGAAAGTTTTGGGTGGGGCATTGTTTAGTAAGGAATTTTGTCAGGATTATCCTGGGGCTTTAAAGTTGTGTACCAACTCTGTTGATTGCTCCATTCGCTCTCTGTGGCAGATGATACAGCTTACGGTTGATCAGTTGTTGGATCGGGTTACTTTACAGGATTTGATTAGTCCGGAGCAAGAATCAAGCGCTTTACTAGAGTCTATTTTACATCAACATGCTTCATAAATTTAAGCGCAGCATTTGTGCTAAGCAAAAGGCGCCCTGCTAAAAGAAGCAGGACGCCTTAACGCTCTCGAAGTAAAACTAAGCAACTAATTGAAATAGACCAACTTTTTAGGGCATTCTTTTTGTTCCTTTTGTTCAGCGCCTATGGCGGTTGAATGAGAACTGTGACCAGATCTTCAAAACGAACTTTTTTTATCGTAAAAATGAACAGAGGATATTTCTTGCAACAAAAATTGATAAAAGTCCTGCTCATAAAAAATATAAAATGTATGAAGTTTGAAGCATAAGCTTAATTTTGCCAAATGAGCATTTCCCCTTATACAATTAATCATATTGCAGCACTGCTAAACATTGCATCTTTTAAAAAAGCACAAGATGCAGTAATTAGGAAATTAGTGATTGACAGCAGGACGGTGATAGATCCGGATGGCTCCTTATTTTTTGCCTTGAGTGGTAAAAGAGATGGTCATGAATACCTTGCGGATGCTTATGCTAATGGTATTCGTAGTTTTGTGATAAGTGATGGTAAATATGCTGAAAAGTATCCTGATGCGAATATTTTGCTGGTTAAGGATGTGTTGGTTGCTTTGCAAACACTTGCGAAATATAACCGTAAGTTATACAATTTAGAGGTATTGGGGATAACAGGAAGTAATGGTAAAACTATTGTTAAAGAATGGTTGTACCAGTTGCTGGCGGCTGATTTTAATATTATCAGGAGTCCAAAAAGTTTTAATTCTCAGATCGGTGTACCGCTTTCTGTTTGGGAAATAGGTGCTGATCATACTTTAGGTATTTTTGAAGCAGGTATCTCAAGAACTAATGAAATGGAGGTGTTGGCTGATATCATTCAGCCTACAATAGGCATTCTGACAAATGTTGGTGAAGCTCATGCTGAAGGCTTCTCTTCGCTAAGTGAAAAGCTACATGAAAAACTTAAATTGTTTAAAGACACCTCTCTATTTATTTATGCTCCTGAATATACTGAGGGGATAAGTAAGAATGATTTGCCTGGACAGCAAAAGTTTTCCTGGAGCTTTAAAGAGCAAGCAGACCTTCAAATTTTATTTATAGAGCCCATTGATGGGCGAAATTACATTAGAGCAAAGTTTAAGGGACATGAAATTGAATGTCTGATTCCATTTAGTGATAAAGCCTCTGTTGAGAATGGTATCATTTGCTGGGCGACTTTACTAGCGCTTGGTTATACTCCCGAGGAAGCTGATGAACGTCTGGAAAAACTAACCAGAGTAAGTATGCGGCTGGAGTTGAAAAATGGTATTAATAACTGCTCAATAATTGATGATTCTTATAGCGCAGATATATCTTCACTTGCTATTGCATTAGATTTTCTGAACATCCAGAACCAACATGCCAAAAGAACATTAATCTTATCTGATATTTCTGAAACGGGTAAAAAAAATGAAGTTCTTTACAGCGAAATTGCCTCACTTTTAAAACAAAAAGATGTAGACAGATTAATTGGTATCGGTCCACATATTACTGCCTCGGCAGACCTCTTTGATCTTGAAACTACTTTCTTCGAAAATACACAAGGCTTCATAGAGAGTTTCCCTGCTATGCATTTCAGTAATGAAACAATTTTGGTTAAAGGGGCAAGAAAGTTTGAGTTTGAGCGGATCAGTAAATTGATCGCACAAAAAGTGCATGATACGGTTTTGGAAGTAGATTTGAATGCGCTGGCAGGTAACTTGCAGTTTTATCGTAGCAAGCTTGCACCTGGTGTTAAAGTAATGGCAATGGTTAAGGCTTTTTCTTATGGTAGCGGTAGTTTTGAAATTGCCAATTTGCTACAATATCATAAAGTAGATTATTTAGCTGTTGCATATGCTGATGAAGGAATTGCTTTAAGAAAAGCGGGGATAAAAATGCCAATCATGGTTATGAGTCCTGAGCCTTCCGCCTTCGATGCGATTGTTCGTTTTAAGCTCGAACCAGAATTATATAATTTAGAGATTCTAAAAAGCTTTATCAGTTTCGTGCCTGAGTTTGATTATCCTGTCCATTTAAAAATTGATACAGGAATGCATCGTCTTGGTTTTGAAGAACCAGATTTGCCGGAACTTTTAAAAGTACTGACTGACACTAAAAAAATAAAAGTGGCCTCTGTATTCTCTCACCTGGTTGGAAGTGAAGAGGGGATGCATGATGAGTTTACCAAACACCAGATAGCATTGTTTAAGACTGTTGCTGATGCAATTGGCCGTGCACTTGACTATAAATTTATTAAACACATTTCCAATACTTCAGGGGTTTCGCGCCATCCGGAAGCACAATTGGATATGGTGCGGATTGGAATTGGTCTGTATGGTTTTGATGGGGGATTAAAAAACAATAAAGGCTTGCAGACTGTGGCCGTTTTAAAAACAACCATTACCCAGGTTAAGCAAATTAAACCTAATGAAACTGTAGGTTACGGGCGTAAGGGCCTATTACCTGAAGGGGGTACTATTGCTACTGTAAAGATTGGTTATGCCGACGGTTATAGTCGTGCCTTTGGTAATGGAGTAGGGAGTATGCTGATTAAGGGAAAGCTTGTTCCAACGGTTGGCGTGATTTGTATGGATATGTGTATGTTGGATGTAACTGGACTGGATGTGAAAACGGGGGATGAGGTGATTGTATTTAATGATCAGTTAACTATTTCCAAATTGGCCGAGCAAATTGGAACAATTCCTTATGAGATCCTGACCAATGTTTCTCAGCGGGTTAAGCGCGTGTATTTTTACGAATAGAGTTGTTGCACATGATTTTAAAGTTTTTATCTAAGTTTGCATTATGAATAGAATTGGCAGGGCGTTACTGAATTATCTGATCAAAGGATTGTTAATCGTACTCCCTATTGCATTAAGTATTTTTATCGTAATCTGGGCTGTCACAACAGTGGATAGCTGGTTAAATGTAAATAACATTCTGGGGGTTGACCCCAAAACAGGTGCAAGTAGAAATATTCCTGGTTTAGGCCTTGCCCTAGTCGTTTCATTGATATTACTGGCAGGTATTTTTGTAACGTATTTTGTTACTGAACCAATGTACAATTGGTTTCAGCGTTTACTAGATAAAGTGCCATTTTTAAAGTTTATTTATTCTTCTATAAAGGACCTTACTGAGGCTTTTGTGGGGGATGAAAAGAAGTTTAATAATCCTGTTTTAGTAGAAGTGGAAGGTGATTTGAAGCGAATTGGTTTTCTTACCCAGGGTGATTTGAAATCTATCAATCTGCCTGGAGAGTCTATCGTGTATTTCCCGTTTTCTTATTCATTTGCAGGGCAGGTGTACATTGTGAAGCATGAGAAAATAAAGCCATTAAATATGAGTGCTGCTGATGCCATGAAATTGGTGGTGTCTGGCGGGGTTAGCCATTTTGGGTGAAAAATTGATCATTGTTCGCCTCGCCAAATCTTTTTCTGAAGGGAAAAATCTTTGCATGTCGGCTCACAACAATCAATTTTTTCTGGAATGACTAACAACCGGCAAGACGGATAGGTAGGCTTACAAATTGGAGAGGTGTTTAATCAGATTTAATTTTATAAAAATGATAAAGATTTATCATAACAACAGATGTAGTAAAAGCAGGTGTGCTTTGGCTGTTTTAGAAGAAAGCGGAGAGGAGTTTGAAATTGTAAATTATCTGGAAGCCGCGCCAACTGCAGAGGAGTTGCGTTCTATTATTAGTAAGCTTGGTATTAGAGCTCATGAATTGGTTCGTAAAACAGAAGCGATTTATAAGGAGAAATATAAGGGGAAGGAGCTTTCTGATGAAGAATGGATTGCTGCGATGGTGATAGATCCTATCTTAATAGAACGCCCGATATTAGTATCAGGCGATAGAGCTGTAGTCGCAAGGCCTACAGAGAAAATCCACGAGATTTTGGGATAACATAGAAAACCAGCTATACTAAGCTGGATCTTTGAATGGTTGGTTTGTTAGACGATTTCAAATAAAAAGATCAAATGTTGTGAGCCGACATGCAAAGATTTTGCCCTTCAGCAAAAGATTTGGCGAGGCGAACAATAATTGATCTTTTTATAGTAATATATTAGCCCGTTAGAAATTCGGTTTCAATACATATTTGTCGTAGAATCTGAAGATATGCTCAGCAGCTTCTTCAGCAGTATCAACCAATCTAAAAAGGTTTAAATCTTCAGCATGGATATTGTGTTCTTTCTGTAACATCGTATTCGTAATCCAGTCTATTAACCCGCCCCAATAGTCCTTTCCAACTAATACAATAGGAAAACGTGCAACTTTGCCGGTTTGTATCAGCGTAATAGCTTCAAATAACTCATCCATTGTGCCCATTCCGCCAGGTAATACAATAAAGCCCTGAGAATATTTCATAAACATTACTTTTCTGATAAAGAAGTAATCGAATTCCAGGAGTTTATTGTGGTCGATATATTTGTTGTGAAACTGTTCAAAAGGTAAATCTATGTTCAATCCTACGGATTTACCACCATTCATGTGGGCGCCTTTATTTCCAGCTTCCATAATACCTGGCCCACCGCCTGTAATTACTCCATATCCACGTTCAGTTAATAATCGACCGCATTCAACGGCTATTTCATAGTATTTATTTGTTTCTGCAGTTCTTGCTGATCCAAAGATCGATACACATGGACCTATTTTAGCTAATTTCTCAAAGCCGTCAACAAATTCGGCCATTATTTTAAAGATCTGCCAGGAGTCTGTAACTTTTATTTCCTGCCAGTTTTTATTTTCGAAAGCGCTTCTAATTTTCTCTTCACTTGTCATACACAGATGTATTTTTAAAATTTTGTTTGCTGATCAGTTTTCTTGCTGATCAATAATAAGCCTATAAATGTTATCAATCCATTGACCAGGATCAATTCAACACTAAATTGGTAACCTCCCAACAATTGGGCCGAGTATTCATTTAGCAAGTAACAAATTGCCGGCGATATTATACATACGAAAGGAACTAATTTGTCGTGTAATCCACGTTTTTTTACAAAAAGTCCAAAACTATAAAGTCCTAACAGTGGGCCATAGGTGTAAGATGCCACTCTAAAAATTCCATTGACTACAGATTGGTCATTCAGGGCGTTAAATACAATGATGACCAGGAACATTAATAATGAAAAGGCAACGTGTACAATATGACGTTTGCGTACAGCACTTGCGGAGTTGCCATTATCACCTTTATCCATTTGTAGGAAATCTACACAGAAAGAAGTAGTTAATGCAGTTAAAGCAGAGTCTGTGGTCGCAAAAGTTGCTGCGGTTAAGCCAAGCATAAATACAACTCCCGGGATGAGCGCCAGGTGGTTGAATGCAATCTCAGGGAATAAAAAGTCAGTTCTAGGTTTGCCAGTAACATAATCAACAGGAATTTCTATACCATTTTTTGTAGCATAAATGTATAGTAACGCACCAACACTTAAAAAGAAGATATTTAAAACAACAAATACCCCAGTAAAGGTGAACATGTTCTTTTGGGCTTCTCCTATAGTTTTCATACTTAGGTTTTTTTGCATCAAATCCTGATCAAGGCCTGTCATCGCAATGGTTACAAATATTCCTCCTAGCAATTGTTTACTGAAATGGAACTTGCTGGTGAGGAAGTCTTCATAAAAGAAGATTTTAGAATAACCGCTGTTTTTAATGGTCTCAAAGGCTTCCGGAATGTTCATGTGCAGACTGGTACATACAAAATAAATAGTCAGAAACACCGACAATACCAGGAAAAACGTTTGTAATGTGTCGGTAATGATAATGGTTTTTAATCCACCTTTAAAGGTGTAAGACCAGATCAGTCCTAAGGATATTAATACCGTAAGCCAGAAGGGAACTCCATAGCTGTCGAATATAAACCTTTGCAATACAATTACTACGAGGTACAAGCGGAAAGCAGATCCTATGGTACGACTGATTAAAAAGATGGAAGCGGCAGTTTTATAGCTGTAATAACCTAGTCTTTGCTCAATATAGCTGTAGATAGAGGTCAACCTCATCCGATAATAAAGTGGGAGTAGGACTGTGGCTATAATGATGAAGCCGATCGCATTACCCAAAACAAATTGAAAATATTGGAATTGATTTCCAGCGGGTGAACCAACTTCTCCGGGAACGGAGATGAAAGTTACACCGGATAATGCGGTGCCAATCATCCCAAAAGCCACCAAATACCATTTGGAGTTTCTGTTGGCAATAAAAAAGGTAGAGTTGTCAGACGATTTTTTTGAAGTTGCAAATGCAATAATGATCAAAATCAGAAAGTACCCAATTAAAAAAGACAAAAGTATAGCTGGAGTCATATTATGTTTTTAGCAACTAAATGTAAGAAACCATCATGAGTTTACACAGATAAAATATAAATTTGTATCATGAATTTTTCTTCTAAGCTACTTGAAGACGCTGTTAATGAATTTTCTAAGCTGCCAGGTGTAGGACAAAAAACGGCACTGAGACTGGTATTGCATCTTTTGAATAAGGAACAGGAAGAAGTTGACCATTTCGGAAATTCAGTAATAAAACTTAGAAAAGAAATAAAGCACTGTGGCGTGTGTCACAATATTTCTGACCATAACATTTGCGACATCTGTACTGCCAATAAAAGGGATAAAGATGTAATTTGTGTGGTAGAGGATACACGCGATGTGATGGCTGTGGAAAATACCGGTCAATACTTTGGTGTTTATCATGTGCTAGGTGGATTGATATCGCCTATGGATGGCGTAGGGCCTTCCGATCTCTTTATCGACTCCCTGGTGCAGCGTGTGGCTACAACTCCCGTAAAGGAGGTTATTTTAGCATTAAGCGCCACAATGGAAGGCGATACAACCCTCTTTTATTTATATAAAAGACTTAAGGATTTTCAGATTCCAATTACTACTATCGCCAAGGGAATTGCTTTTGGTGGCGAGTTGGAGTATGCTGATGAGATTACGTTAGGGCGATCAATTGTTACCCGGGTACCTTATCACAACTCATTAATTAAATAACCCGTATGGATTTTAAGAATAAAGTAGTTATAGTTACCGGTGCGTCATCGGGTATTGGTAAAGCTTGTGCAGAAGAGTTTGCAAAACGCGGCGCTAATCTGGTACTGGCAGCCAGACAATATGTAACCCTTTGCGAAATTACAGCTGATCTGGAAAACAAGTATGGTATAAAAGCCGTGGCTGTGCAAACAGATGTGAGCAAGGAAGAAGATTGTAGATTGTTGATCAAACAAGCTTTAATTACATTTAATAGAATTGATGTTTTGATCAATAATGCAGGCTTATCTATGCGTGCGTTATTTGATGAACTTGATCTTTCTGTATTGAAAAACCTGATGGATGTGAATTTTTGGGGTACGGTCTATTGTACTAAGTACGCTTTACCAGAGATTCTCAAGGCGAAAGGGAGCATTGTAGGTGTATCTTCAATAGCAGGTTATCGTGGCTTGCCAGGTCGTACCGGTTATTCAGCTTCAAAATTTGCGATGAACGGGTTTATGGAGTCTTTACGTACGGAGTTGCTTAAAACAGGTGTGCATGTGATGGTAGCCTGTCCGGGCTTTACAGCTTCTAACATACGGGTTACGGCTTTGGCTAAAGATGGGGCCTCGCATGGAGAGACAAGTATGGAAGAGGGAAAGATGATGAGTGCTGACACGGTTGCGCACACTATCGCTGATGGAATTGTTGCCCGTAAGCGGACGCTAATTATGACAGGACAAGGGAAATTGACGGTTTGGATCAATAAACTGCTGCCTGCGTTGGCTGATAAGCTGGTTTTCAACCATTTTACCAAAGAGAAAAATGCACTCATTAAATAATTTTTTTTAACAAACATTTGGTGCTTTGCAAAAGGAATTCCATATTTGCCATAATGATACTAACAAACGGACTTAATAACTGGTGGTGGCACAACGCAAATGCGTAGTGTAACCCTGTATTGAACGTTTTTATTTTATATAATAATATTTGAGGGTTGCTTTAAGGCAGCCCTTTTTTGTTTTACAAGCTTTTTACAAACTTCCTTTTAGAAGTCATAACATGAAGAAAATACTTAATCACCTATTTGAAAACAAGACCTTTAGCCGATCCGAGGCACAAAGAATTTTAACGGCTATTGCGTTGGGAGAGTTTAATACTTCGCAGATTGCTGCATTCATTACTGCCTATGGGATGCGTAATATTACCGTTGAAGAGTTGCAGGGGTTTAGGGATGCAATGCTTGATTTATGCGTAAAACTAGACTTTTCTGATTTTGAACTGGTAGATCTTTGTGGTACCGGTGGCGATGGCAAAGACACTTTCAATATTTCTACGCTGGCCTCGTTTATTACTGCTGGAGCAGGTTATAAAGTCGCTAAACATGGTAACTATGGGGTGTCATCAGGTTGTGGCTCCTCTAACGTGATGGAATATCTGGGGTATTCATTTACCAATGATCAGGATGTGCTAAAAAGAAGCCTGGATCATGCCGGTATCTGCTTCATTCACGCGCCATTGTTTAATCCGGCGATGAAAACTGTTGCACCTATCCGTAAGGAGCTTGGTGTAAAAACATTTTTCAATATGTTGGGGCCAATGGTAAATCCTGCACAGCCTAAAAATCAGATTGTAGGTGTTTTTAGTCTGGAATTAGCGCGTTTATACGCTTACTTATATCAGGATACCGATAAAAACTATACTATTCTACATGCTGTTGATGGTTTTGATGAGGTTTCTTTAACCTGCGATATCAAAACCTTTAGCAAAAAAGGTGAAGCCCTGTTAAAAGTTGGTGATTTGGGCTTTGATCAAATATCTGAAGATCGGATAAAAGGTGGCGATACCGTTGAGTCATCTGCAGAGATATTTATGAATGTGTTAAATGGCAAGGGGACTGATGAGCAGAATAGTGTTGTGTTATGTAACGCTGCTTTGGCCATACAGACCATCGATGATACTAAAACTTTTGCAGATTGCTTTTACGAAGCTGAGGCTTCTTTGATGGGAAAGAAAGCACTGACTAGCTTTAAAAAACTAACCGGAAGATAAACCACCTTTAATTTAACAAAGGTATTAATTGTAAACAAATGGATGTTAAACTGAAAATATGCGGAATGAGATTGCCTGATAATATACAGGCTGTTACCACCTTGCAACCCGATTATTTAGGCTTTATCTTTTATAGGGGGTCTAAACGCTTTGTGGATGGCTTAACTCCTTCCTTTGTTAAAAATCTACCCGCAGGAATCAGGAGAACAGGTGTTTTTGTGAATGAAGAGTTGGATAGGGTAGCCCAGCTGGCAGTTATGTATGGGTTGAATGCTGTTCAATTACATGGGCAGGAGCCTGTAAAATATTGTATAGCCTTAAAGGGCTTACTTGCAGATACGGGGATAGTACTGATCAAAGCATTTGGTGTGGATGAACAGTTCGATTTCGATACATTGAATGCTTATGCGAATGTAGCTGATTACTTTTTGTTTGATACACAAACTCCGGATCATGGTGGTTCTGGTAAAGTCTTTAACTGGTCGCTCCTTGAGAACTATAAGTTAAATAAGCCTTATTTTTTAAGTGGAGGTATAGGTCCGGATAGTATTGAGCAATTGAAACAAATAAATGATTCCCGTTTGTATGCCATTGATATCAACAGTAGGTTTGAGTTGGCGCCGGGATTAAAGGACATAGATAAATTGAATGATTTTAAGCATAAACTAGCAATATGAGTTATTTTGTAAATGATAAAGGTTATTATGGAGATTTTGGTGGAGCGTATATCCCCGAAATGCTTTATCCCAATGTAGAAGAGCTGAGACAGAATTACCTTAAAATAATTGGTGATGAATCCTTTCAAAAGGAGTTTCATCAGCTACTTAAAGATTACGTTGGGAGACCTTCTCCTTTGTATTTGGCCAAGCGCTTGTCGAAAAAATACAACGCCAATATCTTTCTGAAAAGAGAGGATTTGAACCATACTGGTGCACACAAAATTAACAATACCATCGGGCAGATTCTATTGGCCGAACGTCTTGGTAAAAAACGAATCATTGCCGAAACAGGTGCGGGGCAACATGGCGTAGCTACAGCTACCGTATGTGCTTTGAGAGGTTTAGAGTGTGTAGTTTATATGGGGGAGGTTGATATTGAACGTCAGGCTCCCAATGTCGCCAGAATGAAAATGCTGGGCGCAAAAGTGGTGCCTGCAACTTCAGGAAGTAAAACTTTAAAAGATGCAACTAATGAGGCTATGCGCGACTGGATCAATAATCCGGTAGATACTCATTATATCATCGGATCTGTAGTTGGTCCACATCCTTATCCTGATATGGTGGCTATCTTTCAGTCTATTATCTCTGAAGAAACCAAGAAGCAATTGATCGAGCAGACTGGAAATGATCAGCCTGATTATGTGCTGGCTTGTGTAGGTGGTGGTAGCAATGCGATGGGGATGTTTTTTCATTTTATTGATGATGAAAATGTAAAGCTGGTTGCTGTTGAAGCTGGTGGTAAAGGTGTGGACACTGGTTTCTCTGCTGCGACAACGTTTTTAGGTAAAGAAGGCGTGTTGCACGGAAGTAGAAGTATTTTGATGCAAACAGAGGACGGACAAGTGGTGGAGCCTCATTCTGTGTCTGCAGGGTTGGATTATCCGGGTATTGGCCCTCAGCATGCGCATTTGTTTAAAACGGGGCGCGGCCAATATGTTTCTATTACAGATGACGAAGCGCTACAGGCTGGTTTGTTATTGACACAAATGGAGGGGATCATTCCGGCAATCGAAAGCGCACATGCATTGGCTTATCTGGAGAAGATGACCTTTACAGGGAAAGAAAACGTAGTGGTTTGCTTGTCGGGAAGAGGAGATAAGGATATGGATACTTACATGAAGTACTTTAATTTATAATTGAATATTTAAAAGTAATGAGCAGAATAAAAGAACTTTTTCAGAACAAGAAAAACATACTGTCAATATATTATACAGCTGGCTATCCGGGTTTAAATGATACGGTAAATATAGCAGAAGCATTGGAGCAGGCTGGGGCCGACCTTTTAGAGATCGGATTCCCTTATTCAGATCCTGTTGCTGATGGGCCAACTATTCAGGCTAGCAGTAAGCAATCATTAGATCAGGGGATGACTTTAAAGTTGTTGTTTGAACAGCTTGCAGCGCTTCGTAAAAGGGTGAATATTCCTGTTTTGCTGATGGGTTATGTAAATCCGCTATTGCAATTTGGGGTGGAGAATTTTTGCAAAGCCTGTGTGGAAGTAGGGGTAGATGGTTGCATAGTGCCCGATCTACCGATGGCAGAGTACGAAGAATTGTATCAAACGATATTTGAAGAGAATGGCTTGAGCAATATATTTCTGGTTACCCCGCAAACTTCGCCAGAACGTATCCGCAAAATCGACGGTTTAACCAATGGTTTTATTTACCTGATTTCTACTTCAGCTACCACTGGTCAGCACCTGCAAGTTTCTGAAGATACGGAGAGCTATTTCTCTAGAATTACAGCTATGAAACTCAATAATCCAACGATGATCGGTTTTGGGATTAATAGTAAGGAGACTTTTGATAAGGCTTGTCAATATGCCAATGGTGCAATTATAGGTAGCGCCTTTGTTAAAGCACTTGATCCGAATGATTTAAACGGCAGCATCAAAACTTTTATGCAAAAGTTTAAGCAATAACCTCTGATTTCTTTTTAGGGATTGATTTTAAAAAGATAAAACCAACAAGGCCTGATATTACAGAAGCACAAAGTACAGCAAACTTAGCTTCTGTAATATGAAGCTCATCGCTAAAAGATAGCAAGGAAATAAAGATAGACATGGTAAAGCCGATACCGGCGAGCATGCCCAATCCTATAATGTGTTTCCATCCCGATCTAGTCGGTAAACTCCCCAGCTTAAGTTTTACGCCTATCCAGGAGAATAATGTTACCCCGATAGTTTTACCAGCAAATAGCCCAACAATAATACCCAAGCCAAGCGGAGATGCAAGACCATCAACCATCTCTTTTTGAAAAGTGATATTGGTGTTGGCTAAAGCAAAAATGGGCATGATAAAGTAATTTACAGGTCCATTTAGCAAATGCTCCAATTTTTCAAGGGGCGATTCTATATTGGTTTTATTCGTTGGAATGGTTAAGGCTAAAAGCACTCCGGCAATTGTAGCGTGTATGCCTGAGTGGTGAATAAAATACCACAGAAATACACCAGGTATAAGGTAGAAATATAGTGGTTTGATGTTAAAGAAGTTGAAGATTAGCAATAAGGCTAAAACTCCTCCAGCCATTAGGAGGTAATGGAAGTGGACTTCATTGGTGTAAAATACGGCAATTACTAAAATGGCGCCAAGGTCATCTACGATGGCTAAAGCAGCTAAAAATACTTTTAATGATGTAGGGACGCTTTTGCCTAACATAGATATGATGGCCAATGCAAAAGCAATGTCAGTTGCCATTGGTATACCCCATCCAGAAGCAGTAGATTGCCCTTTATTGAACATAAAATAAATGAAAGCAGGAACCAACATTCCACCCAAAGCAGCGATTACAGGTAGCGATGCTTTCTTTACGGAAGAGAGTTCTCCCTCTATCATTTCACGCTTAATCTCTAAACCTACTAGTAAAAAGAACACAGCCATTAAGGCATCATTTATCCAGGCAGATACAGTAAATGAATAGATTTGCGTACCAAAGGTAAAACCAAAATCTGTAGCCAATAAAGTAGAAAAGGCGGGAGCGTAAGATGAGTTGGCAATAAAGAGCGAAACAGCTACGCAAACAAGGAGAATTACACCACCAATTTGACCAGAGCGAAAGAAGTCTTTAAAAGCTTGTACATTTAATAGTTTAGCCATATGGGTAAAGATAACTATTTTGAATAAAACTATAGAAAACTACTCAGGTCTCCTTTTCCTTCACGGATGATTTCAAAGTCACCGGAGGTACAATCTACAACAGTAGATGCTTCATTATCACCATATCCACCATCAATTACAATGTCGACCAATTCTTCATATTTTTCATGAATCAATTCGGGGTCGGTTGAATATTCAATCACCTCATCGTCGTCGCGTATAGAGGTCGAAAGAATAGGGTTTCCCAATTGCCTTACAATTTCCTGCGCAATTGCGTTATCAGGTACCCTTATACCAATAGTTTTTTTGTTAGAACTAAGTAGTTTAGGTACATTATTGTTTGCATTTAGAATAAAGGTGAATGGTCCTGGGAGTGCTTTTTTTAATACCCTGAAGGTAGCCGTGTCAATAGGTTTAATGAAATCTGAAATGTGTCTTAGATCGGAGCATATAAAAGAAAAGTTTGCCTTCTCAGGCTTAATTCCTCTTATCCTACATATCTTCTCAATGGCTTTGTGGTTTGTGATGTCGCAGCCTAATCCGTAAATTGTATCAGTAGGGTAAATGATTAAACCACCCTTTTTTAAGACTTCAACAATTTGTTCTATTGCTTTAGGATTTGGGTTCTCAGGATAGATTTTGATAAGCATATGTAAAATTACACAAATCTTAGGCCGAAATTGGATTATTATTGGTCAATTTGCAGGTCATTTACTAAATTGATAAGTATGAGAAAAGCATTTGTCGCAATTGCTGCATTTTTGGTAGCACTAACAATTATGTTGGGACTTACTTATCCGCCCTTATGGTGGATAGCCATTTTTACCGGTCCGGTTGTTTTATTAGGTATTTATGATCTTTATCAGCCTAAGCATAGTATTGTAAGGAATTATCCTGTGATAGGTCGGTTAAGGTATTTGGCAGAAGATCTGAGGCCTAAAGTTTATCAATATTTTGTAGAGAGCGATACCAATGGTAAGCCTTTTAGTCGTTTAAATCGTTCGTTGATTTATCAAAGAGCTAAAATGGAGAACGATACCATACCTTTTGGAACGCAATTGGATGTATATGAGAACGGGTACGAGTGGTTAAGTCATAGCATTTCAGCTATTAGCCATCACGAACTGAGTTCAGATCCACGCGTATTGGTTGGCGGACCGGCTTGTTTAAAGCCTTATTCTGCTAGTATTTATAATATATCTGCGATGAGCTTTGGTTCCCTAAGTCAGAACGCTATTTTGGCTTTAAATGGCGGTGCTAAGTTGGGTGGTTTTGCACACAATACAGGTGAAGGTGGGATAAGTGATTATCATGCCAATCCAGGTGGTGATTTGATCTGGCAAATTGGAACTGGTTATTTCGGTTGTCGCAACCATGATGGCACTTTTAATCCTGAAGCATTTGGTGAACGTGCTAAAACAGATCAGGTTAAAATGATCGAAATTAAGCTTTCGCAAGGTGCTAAGCCTGGTCATGGCGGAATATTGCCAGCTCGTAAGGTTACACCTGAAATCGCAAGGATCAGGCTGGTAAAAGAAGGGTTCGACGTGATTTCTCCGCCAGGACATGCTGCTTTTAAAACGCCAATTGAGTTGGTGGGTTTTGTGAAACAGCTTCGCGAGCTATCAGGAGGAAAGCCAGTCGGTATAAAACTGTGTATTGGTCGTAGAAGTGAGTTTTTCGCTATTTGCAAGGCGATGGTGGAGACTGGCATCTACGTAGATTTTATTACTGTGGATGGGGGTGAAGGTGGTACTGGTGCTTCTCCGCAAGAGTTTTCAAATGCCGTAGGGATGCCTTTACGAGAAGCTGTGGCTTTTGTGTATGATGTGCTTACAGGCTTTAATTTAAAACAACATATTAAAATTATATCCTCTGGTAAAGTGGCTTCAGGATTTGATCTGGTTAAAAACATTGCACTTGGTGCTGATATGTGTAATTCGGCAAGAGGGATGATGTTTGCCTTAGGTTGTATACAAGCGTTGGAATGTAATAGTAATACTTGTCCAACGGGCGTTGCTACGCAAGATCCAAGTTTAATGAAAGGTCTAGTTGTAGAAGATAAAAAGGTGCGGGTATTTAACTTTCATAGGCTGACTGTGGCAAGTGCAGTTGAGTTGTTAGGCGCAGCAGGTTTACACCATACGCATCAGCTTACACGTGCTTATATTAATCGTAGGGTAGCTCCAAATCTGATGCAATCATATATTGAAAGTTTCCCTTACATACCAGAAGGTAGTTTATTGCAAACGCCTTATCCATTAAGGTTTGAGTTGGGGATGGCACTGAGTACTTCATCGAGTTTTGTACCTACAGATTATAAGGTGTCTCTTGTGGATTATGCGCATGCAAACTCTTATTCAGATCACCTGGATGAAGGAAAAAGCAAGCCTTAAAGGAATTGCTTTGTAAACAAAAATGCCCTGAGCTAATAATTAGTTCAGGGCATTTTTGTTTATGATTTATCGATGTTAAAACTCTGCGTTTTTTGGGAAACGAGGGAAAGCGATTACATCTCTGATATTGGTCATACCACTTACAAATAGAACAAGTCTTTCAAAGCCTAATCCAAAGCCCGCATGTGGAGCAGAACCAAAGCGTCTGGTGTCTAAAAACCACCATAACTCTTCCTGAGGGATGTTCATGTCTTGCATTCTTTGAGTTAGCTTGTTTAACCTTTCTTCCCTGGCTGATCCACCTACAATTTCACCTATTCCAGGGAAAAGGATGTCCATTGCGGCTACTGTTTTTCTTCCTTGTTCATCAGGTTCGTTCTGACGCATATAGAAAGATTTGATGTCAGCAGGGTAGTCTGTTAAGATCACTGGTTTTTTAAAGTGTTTCTCAACCAGGAAGCGCTCATGTTCTGACTGTAAGTCAGCTCCCCATTCATCAATCAGATATTTAAACTGTTTTTTCTGATTAGGTTTTGAAGATTTTAAGATTTTAATCGCTTCAGTATAAGTTACACGCTCAAAGTCGTTGGTTAAACAGAAATTTAACTTGTCTAACAGCGATAATTCGCTACGTTCATTTTGAGGTTTTGTTTTTTCTTCTTCCAGTAAACGGTTGTTCAGGAATTCTAATTCCTCTTTACAGTTTTTAATGGCATAGTCAATTACATACTTTAGCATGTCTTCTGCCAGGTTCATGTTGTCCTCAAGGTCGGCAAAAGCAACCTCAGGTTCAATCATCCAGAATTCAGCAAGATGACGGGTAGTATTTGAATTTTCGGCCCTGAATGTAGGTCCGAAAGTATAGATTTGTCCAAATGCCATTGCAGCTAACTCACCCTCAAGCTGTCCGGAAACAGTAAGGTTTGCAGAGCGTGCAAAGAAATCTTCAGAATAATCAATCTGACCATCTTCAGTACGAGGTGGGTTATCCAGGTCCAATGTTGTTACTTTAAACATTTCGCCGGCACCTTCAGCATCTGATGCTGTAATGATTGGTGTATGCATATGCACAAAGCCTCTTTCATTATAAAACTGGTGTACGGCAAAGGCTAAAGCATGACGTACTTTAAAAACAGCATTAAATGTATTGGTACGGAAACGTAAATGCGCAATTTCTCTTAAAAACTCAAGACTATGTTTTTTTGGTTGTAAAGGGAATTTTTCCGGGTCACTGTCGCCCAGTATTTCGATAGATTCAGCTTTGATATCTACTTTTTGGCCTTTTCCAACAGATTCAACCAGCGTACCTTTTACAGCTATAGCGGCACCAGTAGTGATGCGTTTAAGCAATGCCTCAGGAGTATTATTAAAATCAACAACGATCTGGATGTTTCCCATGCAGGAGCCATCATTTATAGCGATGAACTGGTTGTTACGGAAAGTACGTACCCAACCCATAACGGTTACTTCTCTGTTAAACTCTTCTGTCTCGAGTAGACTTTTTACTTTTTCTCTGTGTATCATGATTTTATTATGGAGAGTGTCAAAAATAAGGAAAATCATGAATAAATAACAGCTTAATATTTTAGAAGGTTATTTTGAGTGAATTTTGATTTTTGTCGGATGTTTGTTTTGTTTTTGTTGTTTTTGTTTGGTGTTTTTATGATTTTAATTAGTTTTTGTTTTTATTTTGGTTGTTTTTGATGGGTGTTTTTAGATTTATTGTTGTTTTTGGTTTATTGTTGTGTGTTTCGTTTGTGTTTTTTGTATTGGATTTTGTTTTTTGTATGTTTTTAATGTTGTTTTTGTGAATATTATTTGTGTTTTTGGCTTTTTATTGAAAATAAAATTGAATTTTATTTATTTTATTGCTTGTTTTTAGAATATATCTCTATATTTGTAATGCTCGTTTAATTTATATTTGGTTAGAGAGGCCTATATCTGGATGGATATAGGCCTCTTATTTTTTAACCGCCAGATTTAACTCTTTTTCTTTCTGCTTCCGAACTGCTAGATCGCTTAGATGCAGCTTTGATGTCATTACTTCCAAATCGATAGGTACAGGATAAGCGAAATACACGGCTTTCCCATCTTTCTTTAATTACATAGTGTTGAGAAGGTAGGGCGCTGGTGATTTTATTTCCTTGTGTTTTAAAGATATCATTGACAGCTAGTTTAATATCCATTTTCTTATCCATCACAGATTTCTTAATTCCTAAGTCTATACTGTATTGAGGGTCGATTAATAAGGTTCCAGCGACTTGTTTAGATTCGTAGTTGCCAGAAAGTTCTAAATTGGTCGTCGGGTTTAAAGTAATAGTTTGGGTCGTATTCAGGTGAAATGCAACTCTTCCGCTCTCAAAAGGGCTGCCCAATAAATCTGGAGTTTTGAATTTATTATAATACACATTCAGGTTATTGTTGCTGTTCCACCAGTCTGTGATTTTTATAGGATAGGTGATATTCATGTTATATGAATCTTGTGTAGCAAGGTTTTCGGAGGAGATGAAAATGGTTTTTTTGGCAGTATCAGTTAATAAAACATTAGAAATTACGTCTGTAGTTCTACTGTAGCCGAATGTGATGTTTAAATTCTTTTTATAAGTGTAAGAAACTTCAAGGGAATTGGTGTACTGAGGTTTTAAGAAGGGGTTTCCAAAACGGTAAGAATATAAATCCAGGAAACTTACAAAGGGATTCAGAGATTCATAATCTGGTCTGTCGATCCTTCTGCTATATGAAAAGCCCATATCGTGATCTTTGGAGAGTGTCTGGCTTATAAAAACACTAGGAAATAAGTTGATGTAATGTCTGTTTACAATTTTATTGTCGGTGATAGAGTTTCCTTTTGAATTAGTTTGTTCTGCTCTCAGACCTAATTGTACAGATGTTGTTTTAAATTTTTTGGTCAGATTACTATAAGCGGCATTAATATTTTCGTCATAAAGAAATTGATTAGTCCGCTTGTTATCGTTTATCCAACCGCCGTTCTCAAAGTTCTCGAATATGAAGTTGTTGTCCGTTTTTACAAAACTGGATTTTATGCCTACTTCTAGTTTCAGCTCTTTGCTGATGGGGTAGGTGTAATCCGCTTTTATAGCCTTAATGTTTGTTTTGGTAGGTGTGGCATTTCTGAATAAGTATGGAGGTTTTAGTATTTGCCCCTGTGCGTCTAAGTATCGATTGTTGAAATTGTTATTTTCCAGGCCTGTATAATTTGAATAATCGGCATCAATGCTAATTTCTTGCCCCAGCGTATCAATTGTTCCTTTGTAATTTAGGTTGTAAGAGATACCTGTGTATTTGTAATCATTTGGATTTTTTGCCACTACTGAGGAGTCTGTTTTTAAGGGTTGGTCGCCAATTAAGGTTAATACATCAGATGCGTTTTTACCATCGCTTTTATAGCCATTAAATGAAAAGCCTATCGTGCTTTTGTTATTTATAAAGTAGTCAATACCACCTTTATAGTTGATGTTGTTTCTGATTCTTAAATTGTAATTGGTTTGATCAAAATATGTTTTGTTAGTTGCTGTATTGTTAGTTCGCATAATATCAGTACCACTATACCTCTTATTGCGTCCATAATTAAAGTTCCCGAAAATATTAAACTTTTTCTCCCGATGATTTAAGGTTAATCCACCGTTGGCCTTGTAATATCTACCATATCCTAAGCCGGCATCTACAGAGCCATTGGTGCCGTAGTTTTGGTTCTTTTTTAACTTGATGTTTATAATTCCTGAATTACCTGCTGCGTCATATTTTGCCGAAGGATTCGGAATCAATTCAATAGATTGGATCGCGCTTCCTTCTGTGGTGCGCAATAGATTAGCTAATTGTTCTGAGGATAGATAAGTAGATTTTCCATCAAGCATAATGTTTACTCCTTGTTTGCCTTTCAGACTAACCTTGCCATCTTTATCGACGGCTACACCAGGCAGCTTTTCCAGGATCTCTAAGGCGGAGTTGCCAGCTGTTAGGGCACTGTTCTCTACATTGATTACAGTTTTGTCAATCATTCGCTCTATTAATGGCTTTTGTCTCACGATTTCAACACCTTGTAGTTGTTTGGTATCCTGATTTAATTGTGTAGCGTCTAGCTTATGTGACTGATTTGTTGCTGTAATGGTATAAGGCCCTTTATATGTTTTTTTGTAGCCAACTACATAAATAGCTATCAGATAAGTTCCCTGATTGATGTTTGTTAAGCGATAGTTACCGTTGTCATTGCTAAGTGTCCCTTTTACTAATGTCGAGTCCTTAGCATTTAACAAACTAACAGAAGCGTAAGGAAAAGCGTCTTGCTTTTCATCTGTTACTTTACCCGCTATTTCGCCTGTGTAATTGTTTCCCTGTGCATTGAGATTGGTTAAAGAGAAAATAATGATGGATAGGGTAATAGATAAAAAGAGTTTAATTGTTTTCATGGGTAGCAGATTAGTTTTTCGCATTGTCTTGATAGACATTATTAAGACGGTATTAATCTGGATACGTTGCAATAGTTGCAGGAAAATAGACCAACGTCCTGAAATGAACGATGACCTAAGTTATTCCCTCGACGAAATCGACGGTTTTGGGCCGAATTTTTAGAAAAAAAAAGCTACCTCTTTTGAAGGTAGCTTTTTAATATGGTTACAGTAAAAACTGTTGTTTTAGCTCGCTAATACTTTCGTTACTAAGTCAGAAGCATCTTGCAATGCGATAGCTGAGTAAACTTTCAATCCTGACTCATCGATCAGTTTTTTAGCTTCTACAGCATTTGTACCTTGTAAACGGCAAATGATAGGAACTGGAACATCACCGATTTCATTGTAAGCATCAATAACACCTTGAGCAACACGGTCACAACGTACAATACCACCAAAGATGTTAATCAAGATGGCTTTTACATTTGGATCCTTAAGGATAATGTTAAAACCAGCTTTAACAGTTTGTGCATTTGCAGTTCCACCTACATCAAGGAAGTTAGCAGGCTCACCACCGGCAATTTTAATGATGTCCATAGTTGCCATAGCTAAACCAGCACCGTTAACCATACAACCAACGTTACCGTCAAGTTTTACATAGTTAAGGTTTGATTCACTTGCTTCTACGTCAGTAGGATCTTCTTCCAATTTATCACGCATTGCTGCATAATTAGGATGACGGAATAAAGCATTCTCGTCTAAATCTACTTTAGCATCAACAGCGATGATTTTATCATCAGATGTTTTTAATACAGGGTTGATTTCAAACATAGCAGAATCAGTGCTGTCGTATGCTTTATAAAGAGCGGTAATAAATTTTACCATTTCTTTATGAGCGCCACCGCTTAAACCTAAGTTGAAAGCGATTTTACGTGCCTGAAATCCTTGTAAACCAACTTTAGGGTCGATTTCTTCTTTGAAGATCAAGTGTGGAGTGTGTTCAGCAACCTCTTCAATGTCCATTCCACCTTCGGTAGAGTACATGATGATGTTTCTTCCGGTTGAACGGTTTAACAACACACTAACATAAAATTCTTTGGTTTCTGAAGCTCCTGGATAGTAAACATCCTGCGCAACTAAAATTTTGTTAACCTTCTTTCCTTCAGGACCGGTTTGAGGAGTTACCAATTGCATACCTAATATAGCGGTAGCTCTTTCTTTAACCTCATCCAGATTTTTGGCTAATTTTACGCCTCCACCTTTACCGCGTCCACCAGCGTGGATTTGAGCTTTAATCACAACCCAGTCGGAGTTATAATCGGTTTTCATTTTTTTAGCAGCTTCTACAGCCTGCTCTACCGTGTCGGCTACTACACCTTCTTGTACGGCTACTCCAAAACTTTTAAGTATTTCTTTACCTTGATATTCGTGGATATTCATTATGCTGAAAAAATTTGTTCAAATCTACAACTTCAAAAGCCTTTAAACAAATAGCGATTACGTTTTTTTAGAAATGAAAGGTTTAATTCTACATAAACTTCCCTTGCAGAACCCCACTCACGATTTGAGTGGGGTTTAGACAGAATCTGACAACCGTTTGCAAGGGCTAGGGAGCGTAAAAAATATTTTTTTTGAATCTGTAGATGGAAATTGCCAATAATAAGGCCATCAAAAGGTACAGGTTTGGTTCAGCCATACTTTGAGTTTCTTCATCAGGATCCAGATTTTTATTCCCGGATAGAATCTGCTTTTGCTTTTTTAATAAAGCCATCTTTTGTGCTTTATTTTCTACAACGATAAATGAAGTCGATGGAGACAATATTCCACTTATTATGCTTTGTTTAACCAGTTTAAAATGAGGATGGTTAGATGGACTCGGATTTAAGGTGTTTCTAATCCATATGCCCTGAAGGTTTAAGCCGGAAAGCCATGATTTTTTTTCGGTTTGTGACTCATCAGTATTGGGCTTAGTGCCAATGACTATAGAAGGCTGATTATCCTTTGGTAAATAAGCAATGGGATTTTTAGGATTTGGCCAGGCATATACTGGAATTGAATTTGAGACTGTTGTGGCCGAAGATAATCTTGACTTTGGATTTGTACTTAAAGTATGTATCCATAGTTTATGGTTACCATCTAGCTCGTAGAAATTTGAATTTTCGGGATATGTTATTTTAAAATCTAAAAAATCATTTTGCATAATTGCATTTTCTAAGCCATTGGTAAGTACAATCATGATTGGAAATGTACAACCGTTATTTTTGTAATTATTCGCCAGAATTTTTTTAATAGTGCCTTCAAGATAAAATCCACCATCGAATGGCTGTCTGCTCAGTTTGGTTTTCCAATCTTCGCTCATTAGACTTTCAGTAGAATAGGAATTTGTTAGCTGAAGTCTGATGTCCTCTTTTTTAATGTGATTGTTGATTATAAAGTTTTCAATTCTAGCGCAGTAACTTCTAATGTTTTTTGCTTTGTCTTTAGAAACGTCGATAATTAAATGATATACGGGTTTCCGCTTAACCAATTGTAATTTGATTTTTTCATTTGGAGGTATATAGAAAGTATTGTTAATTGTTTCAACCTTAGTGGGATTATTGGGACGGGTATTACCCATGGAAACAGTTTCTCCATCAAAATTTAAAGTAACGGGCTCTTTATGAATAAAAGTTATTCGACTTTTTCTTACTTCTTTAGCTGCGAATGGAAATATTTTGAAAGCAATTTTATTTCCTGTCAGATAGTATAAAATTCCGGGGTCTCGGTTCTCATTTCTAATCTGCGAAAAAATCCAAAGCGCTGATTTTTTTTCGGTCAGTATTCCGTGTTCTCTTCTATTCTCGATATCAAGGTAGTAATTGCTAATCCAGCATCCTTCTGGTAAAGTAAATTCTATTTCATAGCTAGCTAAGTTTGTTGAATCAGGATTTGTTAATTCTAAATCTACCGAACTGATCCATGCTTGTTGTTTTTCATCAAACATACTCCTGCTTTTTATTTTCGATAGCTTAATTGTGCTAATGAAGCTGTTTTGAACAGTCGCTGTTTGTTTGATCGCTTCCCCGAAAAATATCTGCTCTAAAGTGTTAATTTTTACGTCGGATAAAATCATGTTATTTAAGACTAGCCAATTATAGTATGGGGTGATAAAAGGCGTGTTGTCATTAGAAAAGGATGTGTTGCGACCTTTATTTTGCTTGATAATCGTCAGTACATTAGATAGTGATTCTCGATCAACAGAATAGCTTTTTGAGTAATCAGGACTATAAACATATTCCAATGCACTGTTTAAAATTGTTTTATCTCTCAAATTAAGACACGTAATAGTAAGTGGTATGATGCTTAAAGAAGAAATGATTCCGATAGTAATTTTTGTTAGAGAATAGTTTTGTTTTAGATATTGGAATTCTTTGTAAAGCTCATTGGTTTGAAGAATGAACAAAAATAAAGGGGCTAGCATCAAAAAGCCTATTCCTATTGCGATAACAGCGATAATGGCAAGCGGTAAATAAGGTAGGAATATTAAAAAGAAGTAAATGGTATAAGGAAAACAGATTAACAATCCAAAAAAGCGAATTAAACGATAGACGTTATTTTTAAATGGTGGTAAACAAACTAATATTCCATTTATGCTAGCAATAATGTAAAACCAAGGATGTTTAAAGTTTCCAAAAATGGATTCGCCTAATCCATTTTTTATTGAAATTAGGCCGTTGTTAAAGCAAAGTCCGAGTAAAGGCAACAGCAAAGCAATAATTATTTTCCAATAAATAGCATGTTTTAACAGCCAATCTGATTGTAAGTTGGTTAAGTTGTAAATCGCTCTACAAATGAAGAATAAAAATAATGTCGATGCTACTATAAATAAGATAATTAAGATATGGGTTCCAAAAGAATTCTCTGGATTTCGCCATAGTGGTAGAATAATTTGAATAAACAAATAACTAGCTATTGGAACCGATATTCCGTATATAAAGTTTTGCCATATATTGATTGTTTTAGGTTTGGGGCTTGAAAGAACAACCAATACAAAAAGAGCATGCGCCAAAGTTGGCATTAAGAAAGTTCCAGGATAAAAGATGGCTTCTGAAGATATCATCCAATTTGGAATATTGTTTGGGATAACTATGCTGCTGTATTCTGCATAACAATAGAGTAAAGAAATATAGAATACCAGAGCTAAGAGGGCATAAAATATAGAAATGTTCTGTTTCTTAATCACGCAAAAAATGATATAGCCTAATTGAAGAGCGGTTAACGCGATTAGGGCTAAAGAAAATTTACACCATAAAGTCTTACTTTCAGCAGTTAAAAGACTTTCAATGATTTTATAATTGCCGAAAAAAATTATAAATAATAAGGTTACAGGGAGGATGTTTATTAACAATAACCACCTTGAATTAAGCAAGTTTTTCATTTATAGGAGAATATTTAGTGAGCAGATAATTCTGTGTTTTATAGAATAGAATGAGAAAAAATAGGTACACAAATGTTCCTTCTGCCTGATGTAACCAGGGGCCAACTTGTAGCTGAGGTTTTATCAACTTATTTAAGAGAATAGCGATG
Source organism: Pedobacter sp. ok626 (assembly GCF_900100435.1). Classification (GTDB taxonomy): domain Bacteria; phylum Bacteroidota; class Bacteroidia; order Sphingobacteriales; family Sphingobacteriaceae; genus Pedobacter. The sequence goes on from NZ_FNEX01000004.1 coordinate 196,662, forward strand.
ATGATTCTTGAGGTGTTTACAAATAGGGTAAGGATCCAGCTTAACAAAAGGCTTAAGGGGATTAAAAGGTACTTGCCCCCTCTGTTGTGAAAATGATTTAGACTAATAAAATAACCTATAATGAAGCTTAGTATCAAGAAATTAAATCCAGAACAGGATTTCTCTATTAAAATGTTAAGATCTTGATGGAGAAACCCTAAATCATTTAGAAATGTTCCTGGCGAGTTTGTTAGGACTGAAATAATTTTGTCGGTAGGCAATAAGATGAAAAATAAATCATTTGCATCCATTTGGGTATACGCAATTTTGAATATTCCAAAGAGTAAAATTCCCAAGATGTAATGAAAAGTGTTTTTTTTAAAGTCCATATTTTTTATTTCTTATTCAGACCAAAATACCTAGCCGTGTTCCAATCCGGCATATTCCAGGATAACCAGGTCACTTTTTGATATCGCTCAGCGAAGTAGCCGATTCGTCGATCAAGTCGCTTTTGAAATTCATCATTTGGTGTCAGCAATACAGCCTTTGGGTTTTTTAGATCGGGGATTGAACAGGGGTATAATTTAGCCCTGTTTTTATCTAAAACGGGTAGTGTTTTGTCTGATAATGAAAACAGGTAATCAAGATCGATACCGGAGGGGCTTGTATAATTGATATTGTATTTTGCAATGAGTACATCCCAGTTTACCGTGCTAAATAGGAGTAGTAAGGAGAACCATATATGTCCATTGATCTTAAAGAGATAGAATAGCGTTTTTTGTTTGGCTACTTTAATGTAGACTGTCGAAAGTCCAATTGTACAAAGTATTGCAAATATCAATACACCAATTCTTTTATGTGTTAAGCCTTGAAATTCGATATAATAGCCATCGCGGATAAATACGGAGATGATAAGAATACAGTTCTGGATCATCCAGGTGAAAGCGAGGATTTTTAAAGTTTTGCTTTTGCTGTAGAAATTTAGGTTTCCTCTGAAAAAATAAAGAATTACAGCCATTGCCATAATAATGCTGAAAATTAATGCATTAGTTCCTTTGTGTAAATCTGCGGAGAAGTTGCCTGAAGGTTTGTAACCAAGCCATAACGTTGTAATGTCAATTAGATTTACGGACAGCAATAAAAGATTTAAAGCTATAAATGAAATGATGCCTGTGATGTATTCGGTTTTAAGTGCTAGTTTTTTAGTCAACAAATTAGGGCTGAATGTCTGAATCATTTCACGCCATATGGTATGGCGATTGGGTGATTTTCTGATCCTTTCTAATTTTTCAGTGCTTTTTGATTCAACGTTTTGCAAATTATGATTGAAAAAAGTAAAGAGAAGACCACCGGTTATTATCGCGCCGAGACAGAAATGTAAAAATCGAACTAGTGTGATGTCTTTGAAAAAGAAACTTAAGATGTTACCTAAAAAATCGGATATATTTTGAACGAGGGTATCAATATAATGTGCAAACACATCATTTGCGATCATGTAGGTGACGGTAAAAATCCAAACTATTATTATTGGAATAAAAACATATTTGGCGAATTTTAGAATTGGTCGCAGATTAAATTTCCCAATACTAACTGTCGATAAGCTTTGAATAAAATTAAAAGGTAAGGTGATAAATTGTAAAATTGTCGCAATAGCGGCCGTAAATACTGTTCTGATTTGCGGATAGTGGCTAAAACCCACAAACAAAACCAAGCTGATGTAGTAACTAACAATTGTTAAATCTGAATTGTTGATTACAACTAAAATTGCAGCTAAAAGATGTGCCGCTGCATAAATTTTAAACTTGAAACTTTTAACAATATCCTTATTGAAGTAGGTGATGGTAAAGACGTATAGACTATAAATTAAAAGATTCAGTGCTAATCTTTCTGTCCAAAACAGATAGTTAAATAATAATCCCCCAAAAATGGTTGATAGGACCAAGAAATTCGATTTGTTTTTCATCAGAATATAATTTGATTTTTAATGGTTATGAAGCTATCATGAGTAATCTTTGTTGCTGTTTGTGAGAGTTTACTCATGATGGTTTTATTTTATTTAGTTATTGAAAGTGCTTTGTATTTCAAAGTGTATGGATAAAAAAAATTAGATACCTCTAATCATTTTTTCTAAAGCATCTAAGTGCGCCTTAAATGCATGTCTTCCAAGCTCTGTTATGATATATGTTGTATTTGTTTTTTTTCCAATAAATGATTTTTGAACTTTTAAGTATTCGGCCTGCTCAAGGGTGTTTAAATGGGAGGCAAGGTTACCATCAGTTAACTCCAGCAATTGTTTTAGTTCATTGAAACTAATGCTATCATTAACTATTAATATCGACATAACCCCCAGTCTGATTCGGCTGTCGAATATTTTATTGAGGGCCTCTATTGGGTTCTTCATTATTTAGCCCTTTCATATTTAAAGTACATCAACATACCATAAAAGATATGAAGAACACCAAATCCAATAGCCCAGAAATAAAGACCATAGCCGATATAAAACATGGCGATTAGTCCCAGTATAATTTCACAGAAGCCTAAAAAACGAATATCTGTATAAGTGTATTTGCTAGCGTTAATTAATGCTAATCCGTAAAAGAGCAAGCAAGAAGGAGCGATTAATCCATAAGTGCCAGGGTGAACAAAAAGTAAGGCGATTATAAACAATCCGCCCGAAAACAATGGGATAGCTAAATTCAACAATAGATTTTTTGTAGTTCTGTCCCAAAATGGAAGTTTCTTTTTTCTACTCTGTCTAAATGTTAGCAATAAGCCTCCAATCAGGGCAACAATTAGAACACCCAAACCTATTTTTATTAGGTTAAATTCCAGGTCCAGTTCTGAAGAACCATATTTATAAGTACCATCTATAAAATCTGCTATCTCTATATGGGCCAGATAAGCACCAACCAAGGCTGTAAAACCAGCAAACACGCCTGATAATCCGCTTAAAGAAATAAATCTGGATGAACGGTCCATCAACTTTTTGATGTCGTTCAATGCACTGAGTTGTTCTTCTTGGTTGTTCATTTTAAAAGTACTTTGTTTTTCAAAGTTACTTTATATTCATAAACTTCCAAATAATATTTAAGATTATTTGTTGTGGCATATTTGTTAAACCTTGCCTGATGTTTTTGTAAGTTTGCAAAATGCTAAAAGCCACAGGTATAAAAAAAGCTTATGGAAACCTGCCTATATTAAAAGGTGTGGATTTTGAAGTGTCAAAAGGTGAAATTGTAAGTATTATAGGTGCATCAGGAGCTGGTAAAAGCACGCTTTTACACATTCTGGGCACATTAGATAAGCCTGATCATGGAGAAGTGGAGTTGAAAGGAACTAAAGTGAGCAAGCTTTCGGGTGAGTTGCTTAGTGTTTTTCGTAACCGTAATATAGGTTTCGTATTTCAGTTTCATCACCTGTTACCAGAGTTTACAGCACTCGAAAATATTTGTATTCCGGCTTTTATAGCCAAAACAGGAAAGAAACAAGCGGAGCAGCGCGCAATGGAATTGCTTGATCTGCTTGGCTTAAAAGATAGGGCAGATCATAAGCCAAATCAAATGTCTGGTGGCGAGCAACAGCGTATTGCAGTAGCAAGGGCGCTTATCAATAACCCGGCAATCATCCTTGCTGATGAGCCTTCCGGTAATTTGGATTCTGCAAATGCCAACGCTCTGCATGAGTTCTTTATCACTCTTCGTGATAATTTTAAACAAACATTTGTTATTGTAACCCATAATGAAGACCTGGCGAAAATAAGCGACAGGGTTGTGACCATGAAAGATGGCTTAATTATATGAGGATATTAATCACAGGCGGGAAGTCGGCCCAAGCTTTAAAACAAGCTAAACAGTTTACTTCAGATAATATCATACTTGCCGATTATGGTGATATGCCTAGTTTTCCATCAGCAACTTATAAATTCCTGTCGCTTGGCGAACGGAACGACGATATCATTGCGCATAACCTGTTAAATCATTGCTTAAATGAAGCTGCAGATGCCATTTTGGCCTTGAATGATTTTGAAACAGAAGAATTACTAAAGTCAAGCGTATTATTTAAGGAGTTTAACATCGATATCCTGACCGCAACTGATACAAACAAACCGACAGCACAATAATGATTTTTGAAAAATACCTACAAGAAAAGGAATCCTTCGTTTTTGAACTAGACAATGTAATTTATCCTGAGAAAGATTACTTCCTCCAAGTGTACTATCTTTTTGCTCAGTTTATTGAGTATGGAGAACAGCTTAATGCAGCTGAAGTTCTTAAGTATATGCAAGAGACTTATCAGGAGGCAGGTGCTGATGATATCTTTGCGAAAACAGCTGCGAAATTCAATATCCCTGAAAAATACAAGGTTAATTTTGATATGCTAATGCATAGCGCACGTTTGCCACTTAAGCTGTTGATCTATCGTGAAGTCTTAAATTTCTTGCAATCTATCGTTTTAGAGCGTAAGCAAATATTGCTATTGGTAAGTGGAAATCCTGCTACTCAACTCAATAAAATTAAACAAACTGACTGGAATGGACTTGAAAAATACCTTACCGTATTCTTTACAGAAGAGTTTGAACCACAGAAAGATGCATTGAAATTGATTCTGGAAAAGCAAGAGTTAAAAAAAGAAAAGGTACTGTTAATTGGAAATTCCAATTTTGCAAAAAGTAGTGCCTCGAAGTGTAAAATAGATTATTTGGATGTAAATGAACTATTTAAAGTCTAATTACGTTTGTAATTAGTCGTATATTTATATAAAATATTTCAAATGAAATCCATCATATGGTCAAGGAAGTCTAATTTCCTTTTATTGCTGCTGGTTATTGTATCCATTTCAGCATGTAAAAAATCTAAAGTAGAGCCAGAACCGGCTCCTACTGTCGTGCCACAAAATTTGGGGCAAAATACTAAGCAGACGCCTACTACAGATAGAACGTACCTCACAAACGATTCATTATTTTTGTATGCTCAGCAAATCTACTTCTGGAATGATGCATTACCTGATTACGATACCTTTGATCCAAGGAAATATAAAACATCGCCAGACATTACTGGGTATAATCAAGAGCTTTTTGACATTACCAGGTTTAAAATAAATCCATCAACAGGAAAGCCTTACGAGTATAATTCTTCTAATCCAGCAAGCACAAGGTATTCGTATATTAATGATATTTTATCTAATAATCCTCAGCCTCTGGCTAGTAATCCGGGAGCCGAAGCAGCTGTTGATCTGGCAGGAAATGGAAATGATATTGGTATTCGCGCGGTTTTTTATTTAACTAGTAATGCTGCTCCGAGACCATATTTGTTATTCGTTACAGCGGTTTATCCAGGTTCTCCGGCAGATAAAGCAGGAGTGAAACGTGGTTGGGTTATTAAAACGGTGAATGGCTCTTCAATTGGCGCTAGTTACGACGGCGAATCGGCGGGTGTACTGGCATCAATGAATGCTACATCGGTAACGCTTACTGGTAATAATTATGCGGATAACGCCCCATTTAATGTAACGCTAAATAAAGCATCTTATAAAAGCAGCCCTGTGTATGCTTCAACGGTGATCGCTAAATCTGGAAGAAAGATCGGTTACTTGTCTTATGCAAGATTTTCTGCATTAACTAACTTTGATACACCAAGTGATCTGAGTTTAGATCCCGTTTTTGCTGATTTTAGTGCACAAGGGGTCACAGACTTAATTATAGATCTAAGGTATAACGGTGGGGGGTATGTGGAATCGGCAACTTATCTAGCCAATTTAATAGCGCCTTCAAGTTTAACAGGAAAGAAGATGTATACCGAAATCTATAATTCTACCATGCAAAGTGGTAAGGCTACAATCCTGTCTCATCAGCCCCTGTTAGATGCTGCGGGGAAAATACGGTATAGGAGTAATGGTGTAATGCTGACTTATGCAGATCTCGATTATTCAACGACTGCAGCTGTCAATAACACTTATTTTAGTAAAAAAGGAAGTGTGAATGGGATAAATAACGTCGTGTTTATCGTTTCTGGAAGTACGGCATCAGCAAGTGAACTACTGATCAATTCATTGAAACCTTATTTGAATGTAAAGTTGGTAGGGACTACTACTTATGGAAAACCGGTGGGCTTTTTCCCAATTGTACTTCAAAACCGATATGAAGTGTATATGTCGCTTTTTGAGACCCGAAATTCGAATAATGAAGGTGGCTATTATAGCGGAATGGTTCCTGATGTAATAAGTACTAATGACACGCCTACTTATTCGTTTGGAGATGAGCGAGATAGTTACACAGCCTTGGCACTTAATTTACTTGTTCCGGGATCGGCAGCAGTGGGTTCCAATAAAATTAGCTCAGTGGATGCAGGAGGTGTGACTACGCAAAGCGTACCATTTAATAGCACAAATTTTAGACCCTTAGATCCAAATAGTGAGTTTATAGGAATGATTGAAACACGAAAAGGCTTAAAATAATTTCTTCTGAAACATTATTGACACAATTGTGTAAATAGCTTTGAAGTATGGCTCTTTTTTTGTTTTATTGTATTATAATAGATTAAAAGCACGTTTAGTTAAGATTTTAGCCAATATAATTATGTTAGGGGAATTAATAGAAAAAGAAGCGATAGACATCAGCCAAATCATTCACGCGGATCAGAATCATACCGAAGAATTAAGAGATAAATTAAATGCTGCACAACGATTAGGGAATGAATTTAAATCTAAAGCAGACATTACATTCAATACCAAGGAAGGACCGAAAACTGTTTCAACAACAGTATGGTCGGTTACATCTGACTATCTTCAATTAAAAAGCGGGATACATATTCCATTAAACAGTTTGCTGGATATAGAATTTTAAGCCTTACTGCTTTTTCATTTGCAGATTTTGGTGAAATAGCCGCTGTATATCACGTTCTTTATCGATGTTATTAATGATCTCTAGAATAGAGTTGCTGGCATCGATAAAGAACGTTTTATTAATATTTTCATATTTATCACTCGCCTTGTGATAATCCTTATGGTCTTCAACGCCAAAATAAATAAAAGGAATATTTTTATCGTTAAAAGCTGAATGATCACTTTGACTGGTCCAGTCATCATGCCCTAATTTTGGGTCATCGTGTCCAAATAACACTTTCACTTTGGGATTAGAGGTGTAAAAGTAATTCTTTAATGAAGGATACTTAAAAGTACCACAGGCATAAAGCTCGGCTTTATCATTGTGACTAATCATGTCCATATTGATGTTCATGATGATCCTATCCAGTTTTACAGGCGGCTTAGCAACAAATGCCTTAGCACCTTCCAAGCCCATTTCCTCTGCATCAAAAGCAGCGAAAATCAAAGTGTGATTGGGTTTGTGACTCTTATAATAAGCTGCATACTTTAACAAGGCTGCAACACCTGAAGCATTGTCATCAGCGCCATTGTATATTTTGTTGTTAATGATGCCCAAATGGTCATAATGCGCAGAAATAACGATTACCTGATCGCTATTGCCTTGAATATAGCCAATCATGTTTATTCCGTTAATAGCTGCTTTATTACCATTTGTAAAAGAAAAAGGTTGTTCATAGCCCTTTAACTGAGCAAATGATGCTAAGCCTATCGCTTTGAATCTATTGGCTAGATATGTTCTTGCCATTTCAGCTCCCTTTGTATTTGTCTTGCGACCTTGATAGCTGTCAGAAGATAGAATTTCCACATCTTTTAACAATTGTTGGTCTGTAGGGAGAGTACCAGCATTTTTTACCGTACCACAACTCAATAACAATCCTAAGGATATCAGTAGGTAAGCATTCATAGGAGTAAATTTCAGCATCATATAAAGGTAAATATAGTTACTGATATACTGGTCATCCTTTTTTTGTAAAACTTATAGCCAACCCCGCTGTTTTAGATTAGTTCGTTAATTGGATATCTAGTATTAATCAAAAAACAATTTAAAAATGGAATACAGGCATTTAGGAAAATCTGGCTTGCAGGTGAGCGCTTTGTCGTTAGGTAGTTGGCTTACTTTTGGACACCAGATTAGTGATAAAACTGCAGATGACCTTATGGGGATAGCTTATGATGCAGGGGTTAACTTCTTCGATAACGCAGAAGGGTATGCTGCCGGAAAGTCGGAAATCGTAATGGGGAAAATATTAAAGGCACACAAATGGGAACGCGAGTCTTTTGTACTTTCCAGCAAAGTCTTTTTTGGTACCGAAAACAAAGGTCCAAATCGGGTAGGGCTATCGCGCAAACATGTTATTGAAGCGTGTAATGGTGCTTTGTCAAGATTACATGTTGATTACTTAGATCTTTACTTCTGCCACCGTCCCGATAGAAATACGCCTATAGAGGAAACTGTGTGGGCAATGAATACACTTTTGCAGCAAGGTAAGATCTTGTATTGGGGTACATCGGAGTGGAGTGCTGCTGAGATTATGGAGGCTATACGGGTCGCTAAACAGTACAACCTGATTGGGCCTACCATGGAACAACCACAATATAATTTGATGGAGCGAAATAAGCTGGAAAATGAATATCTATTGTTGTTTAAAGAATATGGATTAGGGACTACCGTTTGGTCGCCATTGGCTTCTGGGTTGTTATCTGGTAAGTATACTGCTAAAAAAACGAAGAATACCCGATTAGAATTAAAAGGGATGGAATGGTTGAAAGAGGCGGTGCTAAATGAGGAAAAATTAAAGAAGGCGGAGCAATTGCAAACCTTGGCAGATGAGTTAGATGTATCCTTAGCTAAATTATCCCTTGCATGGTGCCTTAAAAATCCAAATGTAAGCACAGTAATTTTGGGCGCTTCAAAAACAGAGCAGTTAGATGAGAACCTGACAGCTTTAGAGGTGTTACCCTTGCTTACCGATGAAGTGATGGACCACATTGAAAATATTGTGCAGACCAAGCCGAAAATAATACAGTTTTAATGGAATGCAAAAAAGACCCGCTCAATTATAGTAGAACGGGTCTTTTCGTGTATTAAATAGGCTTAGTAGTAAGTCAATCTTACGACGCCGGCCATTTTTTTAGCCAAACGAATCACCTGCCTGGTATAGCCATACTCATTGTCATACCATGCGTAAAGCACGATAGACTTATTGTCTTTTGCAATAATGGTAGCAGGGCCATCAATAATAGAAGCGTGACTGTTTCCGATTAAATCAGTGCTTACCAACTCGTTCGAGATCGAATATTCAATCTGCTCAGTTAAGTCACCAAATAAAGACGCTTGTTTCAATATCTCCGAGACTTCAGCTTTAGAAGTTACCTTGTTCAAAGATAAGTTCAATATAGCAAGCGATACATTAGGTGTAGGAACACGTACAGCGTTTCCTGTTAACTTACCACCTAAATGCGGAATTACCTTGGCTACAGCTTTATCTGCACCTGTCTCTGTAATTACCAGGTTTAGTGCTGCCGAGCGTCCTCTACGGTATTTTTTATGGTAATTGTCCAGCAAATTCTGGTCATTTGTATAAGAGTGAACCGTTTCAATATGTCCCTTTTCAATACCAAAAGCATCATCTACTATTTTTAATACCGGAACGATTGCATTAGTGGTACAAGAAGCATTTGACAAAATGGTTTCCTTTTTGAAATCAATGTCTGAATCATTAATACCTGTAACCACATTAGGAATATCGCCCTTAGCCGGTGCAGTAAGCAAAACTTTACTAATTCCCTTAGATTTTAAGTGTTTACCTAAACCCTCACGGTCGCGATAAATACCTGTATTGTCTATTAAAAGGGCATCCTTGATGTCATAAGCTGTATAGTCCACCGATTCTGGTGATTCAGCTTGAATAAAATAAATAGTTTGTCCGTTGATGATTAAAGCCTTGTTTGCAAAATCTTCAACGATGGTACCATTGAAAGGACCATGGATAGAATCCGTACGCAACAATTCACCTCTTTTAATCAATTCTTCATCGCTATAACTGCGGGTTACAATTGCTCTTAACCGTAGTTGTTCCCCTTTACCTGCTTGTAGGATAAGCTCACGGGCAGCAATTCTGCCGATACGACCAAAACCAAATAGAACTACATCTTTGGCTTTCAGACTGATTTTGTCTTTGCCGATGTGTTTGCTTAATTTGTCGACAACAAAGTCATGAATAGAAGGGTAGTTGTTGTTGTTTTCCAACCATTCAGAAGCCAGTCGTCCAACATCCACTCTCGAAGGAGCTAAGTTGCATTTGGCAATGGTAGCAGCTAATTCTAAAGTTTCGTAAATGCTGATGTCCTTTCCACTTACTTCTTTTGCATATTGGTGGTGTGCAAGGATCTCGCTGCTGCCTACATCAAATAAGGGTTTTCGGAATAATACCAGTTCAACAGATCTGTCGAACCAAAGCTGGCCCACGATATTGATCAATTCAATAGCTTTCTTTTCTTTTTCAATCCAGTTTTGGAACTCGGATTGGTACTTCTTTAACATACTATGAAATTTTGGTTAGAATGCTGCAAAAGTAAAAAAGATTGAGTGAGTACCCAATCTTTTTTATTTATATATTTCTTAAATCTTTTTTACCTATTACCCCAGGTATGATTTTAGTATTTTACTTCTTGAAGTATGACGAAGGCGTTGTAAAGCTTTATCTTTAATCTGACGAACACGTTCACGAGTTAAGTTAAATTTCTCCCCAATCTCTTCTAATGATAATGGGTGGTTTGTACTTAATCCAAAGAATAAAACGATGATTTCGCGTTCACGTTCTGTTAAAGTGGACAATGAACGTTTAATTTCTTCTGAAAGTGACTCATTAATTAAGCTGCTGTCTGTATTTGGCTCATGATTTTCAAGTACATCTAGTAAAGTGTTTTCTTCACCTTGTACGAATGGAGCATCCATAGATACATGGCGGCCAGAGTTACTTAAAGTATCAGAGATTTTATCAACTGTAGTTTCTAAGATGTCTGCTAATTCTTCAGGAGAAGGCTCACGCTCAAATTCTTGTTCTAATTTTGAGAACGCCTTACTGATTTTACTTAAAGAGCCAACTTGGTTTAATGGCAAGCGTACAATACGACTTTGCTCAGCTATAGCCTGCAAAATAGATTGACGAATCCACCAAACAGCATATGATATAAATTTGAAACCCTTTGTTTCATCAAAACGCTTAGCTGCTTTAATCAGGCCCAGGTTACCTTCGTTAATTAAATCGCCTAATGTTAAACCTTGATTTTGATATTGCTTAGCAACTGAAACCACAAAACGTAAGTTAGTCTTTGTTAAGCGCTCTAATGCAGCCTGATCTCCTTCCCGTATCTTCCTTGCTAATATTACTTCTTCTTCTGCGGTGATTAAATCCACTTTACCAATCTCGTGAAGGTATTTGTCTAATGATTGACTTTCGCGATTGGTAATTGATTGCGTGATTTTGAGTTGTCTCATCTATATGTTTTGGTACTCGTTATGTGTTTTGAACGTGCAAAAGTAAGAATTTTTAGGGGTTTTAAAAAGATAAATTCCTGAAAATGTTACACTTTACACTAGTATTTTGTATAATGTTTATGCAGCAAAAATTATTCCAAAATACTTTTGTCAGTGTTTTATTTTTTTTACCTTCCTGCTGCAAAATGAGTGATTTATAATGCTGTACATTGATAGATAATTATATACAGTTGATTAGCGTGTGTAACGTTATTGATGGGCGTCAAAAAATAAGGTAATACTTACTAAAAAAAAGAGACTGTACAAATTTGGTACAGTCTCATAAATTCTATCAGAATGTGTGATTAGGTTAAATCTGAAACTTCAGCCTCAGGTGCATTTTTCTTAACAGATTCAATACCATTTTCACGACTTGATTCACTCTCATACATTTCACTGGTCCCAATAACCTGGCCATTACTGGCTTTTAAGTTGAAATACGGTTTGTTATTAGTTGAAGTTTTTCTTTCGAATTTACTGTCGTCTTTTGAGTTTCTTTTAACTGACTCTATGCCATTCTGACAAGCGCCTTTACTAGTATAGCCTTCGCTGGTTAAAATAACCTGGCCATTACCTGCTTTTAGATCGAACTGGAAATCTCCGTTTTTTCTTGTTTTGATTTCGAATTTACCCATAATTTTTTTCTTCGTTAGTTTTTATTAGGTTGACTTTATATCCCAATTTATGAAAAACAAATATTAAAGAGAAAAGATTTTGCTAAATGCTATTTAAATCAAAAGTGCGGTCAAGCCTGATGCCCTTTTCGGTATGTTGTAAAGTGCAGCATTCATTAATGGGGTCATGCTCCAGGTATAAAATGTATTGTTTATCAGTCGCTTCTTGTAGAAAAGCTTTTTTCTCCTTCAATGTTTGCAAAGGAAACATGTCGTAAGCCATTACATAGGGTAGGGGAATGTGTCCAACTGAAGGTAGGAGGTCGGCCATATAAACTATGGTCTTATCTTTATATTGTATTTGAGGGAGCATCATTGCATCTGTGTGTCCATAAGCAAAACGGATATTTATGCCTTCATGAAATTCTACCCCATCTTTATCTGCTACAAATCTAAGTTGGCCACTTTCCTGTATCGGTAAAATGTTTTCTCTTAAAAATGAAGCTTTCTCTCTATCATTCGGATTTACAGCCCAATCCCAATGCTGTGCATTGCTCCAGTAAAAAGCATTTTTAAATGCGGGACGAAGTCTGTCACCAATTCTTATAATTGAGCCACCACAATGGTCAAAATGTAGGTGTGTTAAAAATACATCTGTAATGTCATCTCTACTAAAACCTTTTGCTGCCAAAGACTTGTCCAAGGTATCCTCACCGTGCAGGTAGTAGTGCCCTAAAAACTTTTCATCTTGTTTGTCACCAATTCCATTATCTATCAATATCAGTCTATCGCCATCTTCTATCAATAAACAGCGCATAGCCCAGGTGCACATGTTATTGGCATCTGCCGGATTGCTTCGCTGCCATATAGATTTAGGCACTACGCCAAACATGCCACCACCATCTAGTTTGAATAAGCCTGTATCAATAGTGTGTAAATTCATAGAGTTATATCGGTTGTTTTAGTGTTGTAAATATAATGATAATAAAGAGCTGATGTTGGAGTAGATTTTATTTTCCTTGTAGTTAACTATTGTTGGAGGAGGTTTCGATAAGTTACCGATTGAACAGTAACAAAAAAATAATAAAAATCAAATTAGAATCCAACTATTTTTCTATAAAAGTTGGAATATAGTTGTAGTATACTTGGAGTATAGTTGGAGTTTATCCCTTTGCAGATCTTTCACTAGTAGTTTGGCGGACACTATATCAGAGATATAAAGGAAAATTATCTTTGTTTAGGTTAATAAAAAAGGGTTATATCTTGACGATACAACCCTTTACTTGGAATTTTTTGTTTTTTATAAGTGAATCACTTCACCATAAGCATCAGCAGCAGCTTCCATAATAGCTTCGCTCATTGTTGGATGCGGGTGTACTGATTTTATCATTTCATGACCTGTAGTTTCCAGTTTACGGGCTACTACGATCTCAGCAATCATCTCAGTTACGTTTGCACCAATCATGTGTGCACCTAATAATTCGCCATATTTAGCATCGAATATCAGTTTTACGAAACCATCTTTAGCACCGGCGGCACTTGCTTTACCTGAAGCAGAGAAAGGAAATTTACCGATTTTCAGTTCATAACCAGCTGCTTTAGCCGCTTTTTCAGTATAACCTACAGAAGCTATTTCTGGGCTGCAGTAAGTACATCCAGGGATGTTGTTGTAATCTAAAGGCTCAGGTTTATGACCTGCAATTTTCTCTACGCAGATGATGCCTTCAGCAGATGCAACGTGCGCAAGTGCTTGTCCTGCCACGATATCTCCAATTGCATAATAACCTTTTACCGAAGTATTGTAAAACTCGTCAACAACAACTTTACCTTTTTCAGTTTTGATACCAGTTTCTTCCAGACCGATGTTTTCAATGTTTGCAACGACACCAGCAGCAGAAAGTACGATGTCGCATTCTAAAGTTTGCATACCCGAAGCAGTTTTAATCTGAACTTTACAGCCAGTACCGCTTGTGTCTACAGATTCAACACTTGAAGAAGTCATGATATCAATACCTGCTTTTTTGAAGCTACGTAATAATTGTTTAGAGATATCTTCATCCTCAACAGGAACTACATTGTCCATAAACTCAACAATGGTAACTTTCGTTCCAAGGGTAGCGTAGAAATAAGCAAACTCAACACCAATAGCACCAGAACCTACAACAACCATTGATTTTGGTTGCTCAGGCAAAACCATTGCTTGTCTGTAGCCAATTACTTTTTTACCGTCTTGTTTAAGGTTAGGTAATTCTCTTGATCTGCCGCCAGTAGCTAATATAATACTGGTTGCAGTATATTCTTTCTGAGAACCGTCAGCAGCTTTAACCTCTACTTTATTACCAGGTTTAGCTTTTCCGGTACCCATGATCACGTCAATCTTGTTCTTCTTCATTAAGAATTGAACACCTTTGCTCATGCCATCAGCAACACCACGACTGCGTTTAATAACGGCAGCAAAGTCTGCTTCAGCTTCTGCGGTTTTAATACCGTAATCAGCAGCATGGTTAATATATTCAAATACTTGAGCACTTTTTAATAATGCTTTAGTCGGTATACAGCCCCAGTTAAGGCATATTCCACCTAAAGATTCGCGTTCAACTACTGCAGTTTTTAAACCCAACTGAGAAGCTCTGATCGCAGCCACATATCCACCAGGACCGCTGCCTATTACTATTACATCGTAGTTCATATCTTTAATAAAGGAATTTAACTTAGTAAAGCGCCAAAATTAAAAAAAAATGTTCATTAAATCTGCGTTCCTGGATTTCGTTTGTGCGATTTGTTGATGAACTGTGTTCTTAACGGTTAAATCCAAAGTGTATTATTATATGGAATTGATATAAATAACTGGTAAACCGTGAGTTATATATTTAACCTCTATGTTAAATGTTGAAAAGTACTGACGTTCTTAATAATTATTTAACATTGAAAATTGGAATGCCAGCATAATAAATATTTAACTTTGCTGCGATATTCTGATATATCACTACAGAAAATTATAAAAAACAAAAAAGTATGAAGAAATCTTTACTCGTTTTCACGTTCCTACTACAATTTCTTGCAATCAGCGTTTACGCTCAGCAGACAATTAAGGGAAAGGTGATTGATTCCTTGACTAAGGAAACGCTGCCAGGTGCAGTGGTAACATTAAAAGGAGCTGGAACGTCTACATCTACCAACTCAGATGGTAGCTTCTCGATAAAAAAACAAGACGGTGCCAATGTACTGGTTATTTCTTATATCGGTTACAACCGTAGAGAAGTCGCGATTCCAGCAGGTAAAACAGATCTTGGCTTTATCACCTTAACTTCAAGTTCAAGCACGATGGATGAGGTAATGATTATAGCGAACAATATCGCTATTGACAGAAAAACCCCTGTTGCACTTTCAATTGTAAATTCGGAAAGAATAGCAGAAAAAGGTGGTCAGCAGGAGTTTCCTGAATTGCTTAAATCTGTACCCGGTGTATACGCAACAAAAGGTTCAGGTGGTGGTTTTGGTGACTCAAGGATCAACATGAGGGGATTCCAGAGCGCCAACATCGCGGTTATGATTAATGGTATTCCTGTGAATGATATGGAAGATAGTCGTGTATTCTGGTCTAACTGGGCTGGACTTAACGATGTAACTAGTTCTATACAGGTACAAAGAGGTTTAGGTGCTTCTAAAGTAGCAGTTCCTTCTCTTGGTGGTACCGTTAACATTCAAACTAGAACTACTGATGTTAAAAAAGGAGGCTTTATCTACCAGGGCTTAGGTAGTTATGGTTTTAATAAAACTACATTTTCTTATTCAACTGGTCTAACAGATAAAGGATGGGCTTTCTCAGCCATGGGCTCACGAAATGTTGGTGATGGTTATGTAAATGGTTTAGCTTATGAGGCATACAGCTATTTCTTTAACGTATCTAAAGTAATTAATGCAAACCATACCTTATCATTAACAGGTTTTGGTGCGCCTCAATACCACGCATCGAGATTTGAGCGTTTTAATCTTGCGTATTATAAAGAAGCTCCTCAGGGTAATAAATTCAACCCTAATTATGGTATACTTGATGGAAAAGAAAAAACAATCAGTGGTAATTATTATCACAAACCACAGGTTTCCCTAAATCACAGCTGGATCATAGATGAGACTTCTTCATTATCTACAGCGCTTTACGGATCGATGGGTAGAGGAGGAAATGAATTTCCTAATAATGCCAGTCTTTTTCTGAATACCAGAACTGGTAATAAATATACACCTGTTGACATAGACGCACTTGTAGATTTAAATACAGCAGCACAAGATGGTAAAGCTGTTGCATACCTGCAGTCATACAGAAACGACCATACTTGGGGTGGCTTAATGAGTACCTACAAGAAAAAGCTGACTGATAAATTTGATTTGTTAGCTGGACTTGATTTGAGACAGTATAAAGGCGTCCATTACAATTCCGTAAGAAATTTGTTAGGTGCTGAATATGTTTTAGATGTGTATAGTGGAACCCCTACAACAAGTAGAGGTGGTGGTAATATAAATAATCCAATTAACATGGCTAAGACCGGTGATAAGATTGGGTTTTACTATGATGGATTAGTAGGCTGGCAGGGAGCTTTTGTACAAGGTGAATATACTTCTGGAGATCTTTCTACATTCGTATCTTTATCGGGCTCTAATACTTCTTATCAACGTGTTGATCATTTCCGGTATTTAGACTCTGATCCTTTACGTAAGAGCGCAAAGGTGAACTTTTTTGGTTATCAGGCTAAGGGAGGTGCAAACTATAATCTGGATCAAAATCATAACGTATTTGCGAATGTCGGTTATTTTGAAAAAGCACCAATTTTTGAAGCTGTTTTCGCAGGTTACCAGAATAAAAGAAATTCTGATGCAGTAACTGAAAAAATTCTTAGTTATGAATTAGGATATGGCTACAGAAGTACCAAATTTTCTGGAAATGTTAATTTATACCGCACAAGTTGGAGAGATAGATCTACCGTTAATGCATTTTACGATCAGCAGACTCAACAGTTTTATACAGCAAATTTGTCTGGTGTAGATGCGTTACATCAAGGTGTAGAAGTTGATTTCAAGTATAACCCGGTGAAATCTTTAACCATTACTGGGATGGTTTCTGTGGGCGACTGGACATGGGATAGCAATGTTCCAAAGGCTATTATCACGGATGTTAATGGAAGTCCTTTAGCTGGTGGTTCAATTGGACCGCTTTATACAAAAGGCATAAAAGTTGGTGATCAACCACAAACAACCTTAGCTCTTGGCGCCTCTTTTGATGTGACTGAAGATTTTAGGATTGGTGCTGACTATAACTATTTTGGCCGTTATTACTCTTCTTTTGTTCCTACTGTTATAACTTCAGAGAATTTGAAACCATGGCAAGTACCTAGTTATTCGCTCCTTGACGTAAATGCTGTATTTAAATTCAAATTTGCAGGTGTCAAATCTTCAATGTTTGCGAATGTGAATAATTTACTAGGTACCGAATATATCTCAGATTCAAATGCACAGTTTAATAACGGGATCAGTGATGTAAATAATTCAAACGTATACTACGGAGCTGGCAGAACATGGACTGTTGGTTTAAAAGTTAATTTCTAAAATGACGATCATGAAAAAGAACATATTATATCTGGTAGCGTTTATGAGCATAATATTCGTTGCCTGTAATCCTTTAAAGGATGAAATCAATAACATAAAGCCGGTAGCTGCTGATAAAACATTAACAATTAGTACAACAACACTTTACGCAACTGCTGCTGCTGCGAATACAGGCATTTCTGCAATGCTCAATTCTACCTATCCGCAACTATCAGATGGATCTAAAGCAAACGTAACTTATAACTTTAAGACAAATACAATAAAGCCGGCAGATAGTGTTTTTGCAAACATCCAATATACTGTAACTACAGATGATTATACAACTGGAGCACCAGTAGTAGGTAATTTTAGTAAAAATACTTCAACAGGTGTTATAACTATATTTAATACCTATAGTGTTGCACAGGCAGCAGCTTTTTTAGAGTGGAAGTACCCGCAGGCTACAACACCTGCATACAAACTGGTATTGCTTACTTATCAGTTTTTCCAATCCAATGCCACGCCTTCAGCAGGTGTTACAGTTACGGAAGCATTTCTGCTATTGCCAAATGGCTGGCAGAAGATATACCTTGTTTCCCCGGCACAATATGCTGCTTTGGGAAGAGGCATCAATAACGGATTTACTTCGGCTGATGCAACAAATCTGCCATCTTACTTTAATACAATGTTAAAGTCAGATCCGAACATAATTTCTCCAAAAGTTGGGGATGTAAGGTATGTTACTTATAAGTACATGCAAACTGCTACGATCATGCATCAAAAAGTCTATGCACTTAGTTACGATATCACTGGTAACTGGGTGCCATCGCTAACTTTAGCCTTTCTAAAACAAGATGGTAAATGGATACCTGATCCTACCATTTATTATACTTTGGTAAGAGCAGATTACAACACTATAGGCGGCAGCAATGCTGGAACCGCGGCAGGGCGTACCAATTTAGCTCAGTTTGGCTCATTTGATGTGACTGGTGGTGCCAATAATTGGACTGAAAGCCAGATATCTGACGGGTTAATAGTAGTTCTGACTGCCAAGTATCCAAATGCCCCGGTAGATCCCAGTGTTCCGTATAAAGTTACCTATGCGCTTTTCAGGGGATTAACTCCTACAGGTGCTAAATCTTTTGTCAAAACAGCTACAGGTTTTGCTTTAGTGCCAGAAACCAAGTAGTAAACTAGATATACTTAATAATATAAAAACCCTGCTTCATTCATTTGGAGCAGGGTTTTTTATTGGATTATACTCTCATTAACCTTCTTCTTAATACTTTAAGACCGCTGTTGATTTGTTTAGAAACATTGTTTTCATTGGTGTTTAGCCTTTCTGCGATCTCCTTATAGGAAAGTTGGTTTGTTCTACTCATCTCAAATATCTGCCTCATTTTTGGAGGCAATGCCGCAATTTCTTTATTAATATGTGCACTGCATTCCTTTGCTCTGACCAGGGCATCAGTTGCCGTACTTTTGTTGGTAGCTATAAAACTTTCTAAAGAACGCATGTATTTTGTTTTTACCTCCTGGTGTAGATAAAGATCTAATATGCGGTTCTTCATTAAAGTGTATAGATATCCGGTAAGATTTGTTGCGGTTAACTGGATCTCTCGTTTTATCCAGATTTTGGTGAAAATTTCTTGTATAATATCTTTCGCAAGATCTTCATCATTTAGTTTCTTTCTGGCGTGGACAAAAAGTAAATGAAAATACCTGTTATATATCTCTGTATAAGCCTTGTGATCCGAGGCTTGTAGTAGCTGAACTAATTTTGCATCAGACAAAATTTTGTAATTAAAATCTAGCATACCTTGAGCTCCTTTCTAATGGTGAAGTCAAGATTGAGTAGATCGGTGTTCGGTTTGTTGTTTGTTTTTGTAGTTCGGTTCATAGTTTTACGTTTTAGATGCTATTGGTAAACGATTAAATAGATGTTTTTATTAATTCAAATATAAATAAACATCATTAAAAGTGTTATTTATTTCTAATAAATTAATATCCTGAGGTTCGATGTAAAATCTTGGTTCTGTAGTCAATATTTTGATGGAGATCGGAAAAAGCTGTCAACGATTTTCAAATTGTGCAGTAGCGATATAATCTTTACTTTTATGGCATAAATCTCAGTTGTTATGGTAAAAATTTTTGTTGGGGGGCTTAGGCCTGATGTTTCTGAATTGGATCTTGTGATGTATATAAGTCTTTATGCTCAGGTAAATACCATAAAAGTTGTGCGTGATAAAGTAACCAAGAGGTGTAAAGGTTATGCGTTTTTGGAAATGGCTAGTCAGGCAGAAGCCGAAAAAGCGGTTTCAATGCTTAATGGAGAAACATTTAGTGGGCAAGTTCTTAATATTAAGATCTCTGAAGAACCGGCTCCGGCACCAAAACCTTATGTGAAAGCAAGTAAGCCTTATGAGAATAGGCGACCAAGATCTTGAGGTAGGATAGGAATAGATAGGATAGAATTTATTAGAGAACCCTGGCTATGGTATTTTTCTGGCGGATTGGGTTATGGCAATTGTAGGCGCCCTGGCGGGAACTTATCTGTATGGGGTAATTAAAGATAAACTACCCCATTAAGCAAGTCTTTAAGATAGGGATAATAAGCGGTTACGTACCAATAAGCAGGCTCCGATTAGTCCAGCGCGTTCGCCTAGTTTGGACATTTTTAAAATCGTGTCTTGATTAACTAAGCTCAGTGAATATTTATTAATTGCA
Organism: Pedobacter sp. ok626; assembly: GCF_900100435.1. Lineage (GTDB taxonomy): Bacteria > Bacteroidota > Bacteroidia > Sphingobacteriales > Sphingobacteriaceae > Pedobacter. Next base: position 216,984 of record NZ_FNEX01000004.1, read on the forward strand.
CTTTTTATAGGAAGTCGGATGTATTCTTCAGTAGCCGCAAGACTTCCTCCAAGAATTACCAATTCCGGGTTAAATAGGTTGATGAGTAAAGCTATACCGCGACCTAGGTTTTCTCCTATCTTGGCAATCAGTTCTATTGCCAATACATCATCATGATTAGCCGCGGCGATGATATCTTCCATTTTTAAATCGTCTGGATTAACGTTGTTTCGTGTTAGAATGGATGAAGAACCCTCTTTCAGTCGTTCTTTAAACATTCGTGTTAATGCCCATCCCGAAGCCTCTGTTTCCAGACAGCCTTTCTTTCCGCAGTGACAGATGATTTCGTTGTTGAACAATGGGATGTGACCAAATTCTCCAGAATAACCCGATTTACCATAATACAATTGTCCATTTACTAGAATACCTAGTCCAATACCATGATCAAGGTTTAAGAATAGTACGTTTTTTTCTCCATTGACTACTCCGGCCGAGAACTCACCATAGGCCATTGATTTTGAATCATTCTCCAGGAAAACGCGAATACCTATTTTTGATTCAAGAATTTTGGTCAATGGCTCTTCATTAAAGTAAAAGAAACTGTAGCTATAGCCGGTAGTGTAGTTGATCCTTCCAGATAAGTTGATGCCTATACCAAGTATCTTTTCTCTTGGTGTGCTTAGGTCTTTTATAAAGTCATTAATAAGAGCGCACAATGCTTCGAGTGACTCCTTATTGTTATCAAGGTTGTAAGGAAGTTTTTCGGCTACCTTAATCAGATTTTTCTGTAGGTCGGATAAGCCGATGTTAATGTGATTCTGTTTGATGTCTACCCCTATAAAAAAGGCAGAATCGGGGACTAGTCCATATAAATTAGGTTTACGTCCGCCTGTAGAATCTATTTTTCCATAATCTTTGATTAGGCCATCCTGTATTAAATCAGCTAATAGAGCGGTAATTTTAGGGGCACTTAGGTTTAGTTCTTTACACAGGTCTGCAATGGTTGCATTACCTACATTAGCAAAGTAACTGAGTACGGTTTTTTTTAGGCTAACATTTTTGTATGCAACACCGGTTATATTCTCGTTATTTAGTTCTTCAAAAAAAGTTTTCCCCATCTTATTTTTTACAAGTTTTTCCTCGGTTTGTTAGGTGTACGAATAGTATCATTGCTGCAAATTAATGCTAATTTATTTATAATCAACACAAACTTCCGTTGTTCTGTATAAAAGATAAGGGTTAGTTAATTTGCCGAGATGAACTGTTTTTGAATACTAATGATATTAAATGTGTAAGTCGATATCTAGTTTGTAGAAATTGGTTGAAATTAGTTTACTTTGTAATAATTTATAATAAATAAATTAAAGTTATTAAAATATATTTATATTCACCTTCTGTAAGGCGGACTGATTAAGAGTGTTTGGGTGCTTGCTATTTCTAAGTTTTAAATTATTAATAAATAGATATACGTTGTTGGATTAAATAATTTGTTTGAAGATAGTGCGGTGTGCATCTTTATAATAAAAATTAAAATATAAATAAGAGGTATGAGTCAGCTAAAAGGAATGTTGTCCCTGGTTTTTATATGTCTTTTTCTATCCGTAAAGGGGCAGGATCTGATGGTTTTGAAGTCTAAAAACTTAAAAACGGATGATAGTGTGTTGGTTTTTAAACCGGCAGTATATAATGTGAAGGTTAAGTATCCGGTTGTGTATATGTTACATGGGCATTCGTCTAATTTTAGGGCTTGGCCAAGATTGGCTAACCTGCAAGGAATGGCCGATACTTATAATTTTATTGTAGTTTGTCCGGATGGATTAAAGAAAAGTTGGTATGTAAATTCGCCTAACGCTGATAGTTTGCAATATGAAGATTTCTTTATGAAAGAGTTGATGCCAAAAATAAACAACACTTATAAGACCGATAAGGAGAAGGTTTTTGTTACTGGGGCTAGTATGGGAGGTTTTGGTGCGATGTATCTTTTCCTTAAGCATCCAGACGTTTTTTTAAGTGCAGGCAGTACTTCAGGAGTACTTAATTTAAGGTATTCGGGTTTTAAGAAAACAACGATTGCTTATTTGTTGGGTCCATATTCGGACGAGAACAAAGCTTTTGATGAGTTTTCGCCAGTAAATAGATTGGAAAGTATAAAGGGCTTGAATAAATCGCTGATTTTTGATTGTGGGACCGAAGATTATCTGTATATCGCTAGTAATCAGTTTAGGAAGAAATGTGATGAATTGAAAATTAAAGCTACTTACATCACTCAGCCAGGTGCACACACGGGGTCATATTGGTCGAAAAGTATTAAAGCGCATTTTAGCTTTTTTGCTGAATTGGCTAATAAGAGTTAATGATATCTTTTAAACACAAACACACAAATAAAAATATGGAATACAAAAACTTAAAAATTGCGCTAGGCTTAGCGTTTGTTTGCAGTACGATGCAGTTGACCGCGCAGACTGTAAATCGCGAAGATTCTCAGAATCTATTGAAGGCAAAACAAGGGAATGTTGTTTTGATGAAGGAGTTTTTTACGGTTAAGCCGGCAGACATCAAATACAATAAGGTGGTTTTGCCTGGTCCTCAGTTTATAATTTCTGATGATCCGGAGTATATTAGGATACCTGAGGCAATTGCTTTGCAAGAAGCGGTGCAACCGGGTGCAGTTAGATTATATGTGTATAATGTAAATGGGGTAAAGGAGCCGGTAAAGATCGACCGTAAAATTACTGCGGTTATAAAAAATACGGGTAAGCAGAAAATGCACATCCGTATGGTAAAATATTCTTCGCAAAAGCCTAGTACAAATTACTTCCAGATTGGTAAACAGGGCTTGGCAGATTATTTTGCTTCAAAAGGGAGTGAGCAAATTCGTGTGGTTGCGCCAGGTGAGGCTATTGCTATTGATGATCAGTTGGAACGTAATGTGGTAAAGTATGATGAGCTGACACATGGTTTTTATGATTTTGTGATTGACCAACCGGGAGAGATCAGTGTGATCCAGACTGATCTTAAAACCTCTGGTCCGGTGGCGCTTAAAAGGATAAAAACGATTATCCCTACGGGACATAAAAATGCAGGCCGTGGTTTGTTTGGTGTGAGTAATTACAAAGTTACTGCTGTTGATGTATTGGATACAAAAAATGGAGTGGCCGAAATTGTTGTTGCTGATGGAATTAAAGATCCATGGGTGCTCGGTGTGGAAGGTACAAGTGGTAAACAATCTACTTTGGCTGGGAATTACGGGGTAATGTATAATATGGAGCTGAAATGGAAAAGTACAGATGGTAAAGGTTTAGCGCTGGTTACCTGGAATTCACGCTCAGCAGATAATCAATGGTGTAATGGTATGGCGGCGACAATGGTAGTGAGTAAAGGAAAGTTTAATGAAGGGATTATTCAATTGCCAAGTGATCGATTGGTGACTAAGGCTGCGCCTGAAGCGATATTAGTACAGGTATTTCCACCAGCAAAAAATGGCGAAGAACAAACCATTAAGTTGACTTACTCTCCGCCAGGTGCTTCATGTCTTCCAACACCATTGGTGTTTATTCCAGTGGATATGGATACTTTGAAGTAATTAAATAGAATATTCTAAAAGTCTTTTTCTTACCAAGAGGCAGGCGCCCATAACGCCTGCTTCTTCACCTAGTTTGGATAACTTCAATTGAGTATCGCTATTTACCAGACTTAAAGAGTATTTGTTTACCGCGCTTTTTATTGGTAGGTGCAGGTGTTCACCGGTTAGGGCTAGTGCGCCACCAAGAATAACAAGTTCGGGATTGAAAATGTTGATCAGGAGCGCGATTCCTCTGCCCAGTTTTTCACCTATTTTGGCTAACAATTCAATAGAAAGCACATCGTCGTTGTTTGCTGCATTAATGATGTCTTGCATTTGTATGTTGTCGTTTATGCCTTTTTGTAATGAGCTGGATGAGCCAGTAGCAAGTTTCTCTTTAAACATGGCGATCAATGCTCTTCCGGAAGCTTCGGTTTCCAAACATCCTTTTTTTCCGCATTGGCAGATGATCTCGTTATTGAATAGTGGAATGTGGCCAATCTCTCCGGCAAAACCGGATTTACCGTAATACAATTCGTTATTGATCATTACACCCATTCCCAGACCGTAATCTAAATTTAGGAACAGTACATTTTTTTCTTCTTTAACTACACCGCAGTTAAATTCTCCATAGGCCATGGCTCTGGAATCATTTTCAAGAAAAGTTTTTAAGTTTAGTTCTGCTTCCAGTAATTTACTTAAAGGATCTTCATTGAAATGAAAGAAACTGTAGCTATAGCCGGTAGCGTAGTTGATCCGTCCGGAAAGGTTTAGTCCAAGTCCAAGTATTTTATCTTTAGCAATTGCTGCTTCTTTGATGAAATTTCTAATCAAATCGCAAAGCGAAGCCAGTGATTCTGCTGTGTTATTTAAGTTGTAGGGAACATCTTTGGAGATTTTGATTAGCTTTTTTTGCAAGTCAATTAATCCGATGTTGATATGGTTGTGTTTTACATCTACGCCTAGGAAAAAGCCTGAGTCGGGAACTAGTCCGTAGATGTTTGGTTTTCTTCCACCTGTAGATCCTACTTTTCCAAAGTCTTTTACCAGTCCGCCGGCAATAAGTTCAGTAATTAAGGTCGTTACTTTTGGGACGCTTAGGTTGGTTTCTTTGCAAAGTTCTGCAATCGTCGCATTACCAGCGTCCGCAAAATAAGAGATGATCTTTTTTCTGATATGTATGTTCTTGTAGGCGACTCCGGTTAGAATGTCACTGTTCTCGTCGAAAAAATCGGTTTTCATATTTTGGCAGTTGTTTGGGTAAAAAATCTACAACACAATCTTATTAAAAAATATTAATATATGTCGTTAATTTGTATTAAAAACTTATAGATTTACGCAAAGTTAAATAAAAACACTCAGCTTATCCGCATATCGTATTTCAGATGATTAAAATTGTACTAAAACTAATTGGCAAAGTAGTGATGGTTCTTGGCCTGATTGTCCTTTCTCTTACCTGTTCTGCACAAAACAATATTTTTAACTTAATTCCACAGCCTGTTCGATTAGAGCAGGGCGCTGGCGTTTTTATTTTGAATGCGAATACGGTCATTGTTCTGGCTACTGAAAGTGACAAAGGACTGGGAGAATTGTTGGCTTTGAGGCTGAAAACGCTGACGGGGTATGATTTGAAAGTGGTGAAAACTGCTCATGCGGGGCGTACCATCAGATTTTTGTCGGATATAAATATAAAAGGGGGTAAAGAGGCTTATAGATTGGAGGTTTCCAGTAAAGGGGTGGATATTAAGGCTAATCAGCCTGAAGGCTGGTTTTATGGAATACAGACTTTGCTGCAGCTTTTGCCGGTAAAGTCGAAGCAAGAAAGTGTTGGTTTAAGTGTTAGAATTCCTGCTGTTAAAATAGAAGATGCTCCTCGCTTTCAATGGCGTGGATTGATGGTTGATGTGAGTCGCCATTTCTTTTCTAAAGAAGTGATTAAGCGATATATTTTGCAAATGTCTAAGTATAAAATGAATGTGTTGCATTTGCATTTGACTGATAATCAGGGCTGGCGGGTTGAAATTAAGAGCTTGCCAAAGTTGACTGAAGTAGGGGCCTGGAGGGTGCCGCGCACAGGGTATTGGCGAAACCAGAAGGCTCCAGAGCCTGGTGAGCAAGCTACTGATGGTGGTTTTTATACGCAAGATGATATTAGAGAATTGGTGGCATATGGGCGGCAGCATTTTGTGGAATTGGTGCCGGAGATTGATGTGCCAGGTCATAGTTTAGCTTTAATTGCTTCTTATCCAGAACTTTCTTGTACTAAGACAAGTCAGCAGGTGTTAGCTGGTGATCCCTGGAATGCTTCTCGTACCAATGTGGTTTGCGCGGGCAATGATTCTGTTTTTGTATTTTTGGAGAAAGTGATTGATGAGTTGGCGGGGTTGTTTCCGTCTAAATACATACATATTGGTGGTGATGAGGTTTCCAGAGCCTATTGGGATAAGTGTCCGGTATGTCGGCAAAGGGTTAAGGATGAACATTTAAAAAGTTCAGAAGAGCTTCAATCTTATTTTCTGAAACGTGTTTCTAAAATTGTGCTTTCGAAAGGTAAAAAGCCTTTGGGTTGGTATGAAAATTTGCCTGGTGGACTTCCGGAAGAGATGGCGGTGATGAGTTGGAAGGATGATAAGGGTGGTATATTATCATCTAATAAAGGTCAGCAGGTAGTAATGACGCCAGCGGCTTATACTTATCTCGATTTTTATCAGGGCGATCAATATTTGGAGAACGCTATTTTTACTGTGAATAGACTGAGTACTACCTTTTTGTTTAATCCACTACCTAAAGGTATTGAAGAGAAAAATGTAATGGGAGGGCAAGGTAGTTTGTGGACGGAGCAGGTGCCTAATGAGCGGAAATTGCAGTTTATGACCTGGCCAAGAGCTTTTGCTTTGAGTGAAACGTTGTGGACTGGGGCTGGTAAAAGTAGTTGGATTAATTTTATCAATCGTGTAGAATCGCATTTGCCTAGACTGGATAAGGATGCGGTGAATTATTCAAGATATTTTTATGATGCTATCGTTTCCGGTATTCGCGGTGCTGATAAAACGCTTTTAATTGCTTTGTCCACAGAGATTGAGGGACTTAAGATTTATTACTCTTTTGATGATACAGATCCAGATCCTTATTATCCGGTTTATGCTGGGCAGCCTTTGCGTATTCCTAAAGGAGCGCAAAACATACGGACAGTGACTTATAGGGATGGAGTTCAGGTGGGTAGGGTGATGAAGATTCCTGTTGCTGAGATCGAAAGACGGACTCCTCTGAAATAAAATAAGCTATTGGTGTTGATGGATGTTCTTTTATTTAAATAAATGGCCTCTTTATGGATCATTTAAAAATAAATTAATAAAACAATTCAATTGTTTTTAATTTATTTAATAAAGTTGCTATATTTACTGCACAACCAAACCATTATGAACATAAAATCAAATTTTGCGCTTATTTTTATTGCGGCAGCGACTTTGGTATCTGCGTGTGGTAAGTCCGATCAAGGGAAGTATCATCCTGAAAAACCGGTGATTGTTATAGATTCAACACCTTTGATCAATTTATCGTCAAGTTGGAAGAAAGCAGTTTATTTAATGAATGATTTTCCGAATGGTATCCAGGTTTATGTAAATAGGTCTCCAATAAATACAAAGCCTGTCGTAGCTTATTGTGTTGTTTTTGATCCTAAAGCTAATCTGGAGTTGAAGCCTGTGTTGGCAACGGCTAATAAAAAGGTTACTGACTTTTATAATGAAGAAGCAGGGGCTAAATATGCGTGTATAAATGGTGGATTTTTTGGTACCAATGCTTCTTATAGTCTTTCTATGTATAAAGGTGTAGTAGATGCGATCAATATTAAATCTTTATCTCGCCCTTACAATTCGGTTAGCACCCCTTACTATCCAACACGTGCAGCATTTGGTCTTTCAGAATCAGGAGTTCCGGATGTGGCTTGGGTTTATCATGTAGGTGCAGGCAATGGGGTCGTGTATACTTACCCTTCCCCTGCGTTGAATTTGTTAAATTCCGCACCTATGGCTGTTCCTTCTGCTACTTATCCGATTGGTGGAAGTGTATGGAGTGCAAAGACAGCTATTGGAGGTTCTCCAATGCTGATTAAGAATAATACGATTAATATAACAGATGATGAAGAGCTGATTGTAATTGACAATGCTTCATCGAGAGCGCGATCCGCTATTGGCTATACCAATGATAACAAGATTGTGTTGTTGGCTGTAGAGGGAAATAATACTGCAGGAGGAGCTGGCTTGAGTCTAGCGGAGCTAGCACAGCTGATGAAAGATATGGGCTGTGTTGGGGCAGTAAATTTGGACGGCGGTGGTTCTACTACCTTGACCGTCAATGGTAAGCAAACGGTAAAACCTTCTGATGGAACAGAAAGAGGGGTAATGACGGCCTTGATTATTAAAGAGAAGTAAAGGGAATATAAAACTTATATAGAATAAATACTATTATTAAAATGATTGGATTAGGCTTGAGAAGAGCATATTTATATGCTTTATTGGTAATTTTATTTTCGGGAGCAATTTCGGTATCAGCCAAAGAATACCATACGCAGTTACTGGTAGTAGGGGGAGGTGCCAGCGGAACGACTGCAGCAATACAAGCCTCAAGAATGGGTGTTAAGACCTTGATAATAGAGGAGACTGAATGGTTGGGTGGAATGTTGACTTCGGCGGGAGTTGCTGCTATAGATGGTAATCATCAAATGCCTTCTGGCTTATGGGCTGAATTCAGACAAAAGCTTTACGATTATTATGGAGGACCTAAAGCAGTAGAAACAGGATGGGTAAGCAACACCTTGTTTGAACCCTCAGTAGGAAATAAAAAGTTAAAAGAATTAGCTCAAAACTCTAATCTGACGATCTGGTATAAAACAGAGTGGAGAAATATTACACGTAGCGGTAGTAAATGGACTGTAGAGGCGTATGTAAAAGGAAAACGTACAATAGTAACTGCAGATTTAATTATTGATGCAACGGAATTGGGGGATGTAATGGGCTTCTTAAAAATCCCTTATCGTGTAGGGATGGATAGCAAGTTTGATACTGGTGAATCTTTTGCTCCCGAAAAGGCTAATAACATCATTCAAGATTTGACTTATGTAGTGGTGCTTAAGGATTTTGGTAAGAACGCTGATAAAACAATTGCTAAGCCAATTGGCTATAATCCACAAGAATTTGATTGTTGCTGCGATGTTACTGATCCTTCTGCTGATGCCAGTCATAAGCGTTCGATCGATTGTAATCAAATGATTACCTACGGTAAATTGCCGAACAACAAGTACATGATTAACTGGCCTAAATGTGGTAATGACATTTATTTGAATATTATAGAACTGAGTAAAAAGGATAGAGAAGCGGCACTTAAGGAAGCTAAACTGCATAGTCTAAGATTTATTTATCACCTGCAAACGAAGCTTGGCTTTAAGCATTTGGGGATTGCTGATGATGAATTCCCTACGGCCGACAAGTTACCGATGATCGCTTATCACAGGGAAGCAAGAAGATTAGATGGTAAAGTAACTTTAACTGTTAATGATGTTGCCGCGCCTTATCAGCAAAAAACTAGTCTATACCGCACCGGGATTGCAATTGGTGATTATCCGATTGATCACCATCACTTAAAGAATCCTGAAGCTCCTCAAATTGATTTTATAAATATCAAAGTACCGTCTTATAATATACCACTCGGGGCACTGATTCCTAAAAATGCAGACGGAATTATTGTTGCCGAAAAAAGTGTTAGTGTTACTAATATTGTTGCCGGTGCAAGTAGGCTACAACCAGTAGTTTTAACCATTGGCCAGGCAGCTGGAGCATTAGCTGCAGTTGCTATAAAAAATAATCAGCAACCTGCTCAAGTAAATATCCGTGAAGTTCAAACTGCTTTATTAGAAAGTAAAGCTTATCTGATGCCTTTTATCGACGTAAAACCTGATGATAAGGATTTTGTAGTCATGCAAAAGATTGGAGCAACAGGAATTTTAAAAGGTGCCGGAATACCATACAAATGGGCTAACCAAACCTGGTTTTACCCAGAACAACCGGTTAATGAATATACATTGATTGAAGGATTTAAGTCTTTCTACCCAGTAATGACAGATCTTTTCCCTTCTGGAAAGTTAGTAACTGCAGGATTTGCTACAAAGCTATTGTCTGCCGTTTCAAAAACAGATATTAACCTTTCAGCCGTATCGACAATAATAAATGAACGTATTTCCAGACAAAATGTGACAGGAGAAACAGTTTTATCAAGACGGGCGCTTTCGATATTGATAGACCATTTTTTAAATCCATTTGCTCAGGAAATCGATTTTAATGGATCACCCAAACTCAAATAAACAAACGTATTATAAATCTAACCAATTAACAGTATGCAACAAATTTTTACTAAAAAGAAGGGATGGTTCTTCCGTGGGATAAGCCTCATCCTTTTGATGTGCATTTCTATGGCGTCCTTGGCGCAAGTCCGAACGGTTACCGGTATGGTAACTGATTTGAAAGGTGACCCTCTCGTTGGGGTGGTTGTTCAAATAAAAGGGACAAAAACAACTACCAGTACTTCTTCAAGTGGTAGTTTTTCGATTAAAGTGCCGGATGCTAGTCAAAGATTGGTATTCAGGTATATTGGGTTTGAAGATAAGGAGATTGCTGTTGGGGCGAGCGCATCTCTTAAGGTTAGCTTAAAAGAATCAGTATCCCAGTTGAATGATGTAGTGGTGATCGGTTATGGTACAGCCACTCGTAAAGATTTGACCGGATCCTTGGGGAGTGTGAATATTGCAGACTTGCAAAAAGCCCCTGTAAAATCATTTGATGAGGCCTTGGCTGGTCGTGTTGCAGGGGTTCAGGTAACTTCAAGCGAAGGACAGCCTGGTTCTCCTATTGAAATTACGATCAGGGGTAATAATTCCATTACGCAAATGAACTACCCATTGGTTGTAATTGATGGTTTTCCTATGGAGGATCCTAACAATAGCGTAGTAAATCCTTTGAATACATTAGATCCGAATGAGATTGAATCCATCGACATTCTTAAGGATGCTTCTGCGACGGCAATTTACGGCGCTAGGGGTGCGAATGGTGTAATCATGGTGACCACCAAAAGAGGTAAACTTGGAGCACCGGTAATTGCTTATAATGGATATTTTGGCTTGCAAGAAAATAACAAAAGAATGAAACTTTTGGGGCCATATGAGTTTGTAAAGTTGCAGAATGAAATAGATCCAATAAGAACTAAAGGTCTTTATTTTAAAGATGGTAGGACGCTTGATAGTTATCAAGGTCTTGCAGGTATAAATTGGGAAGACGAGGTAACACGTGTGGCCCCAATGCAAAACCATTATCTAGCAGTAACTGGGGGAACTGCTAAAACAAAATATAGTGTTTCCTTATCACATACCGGACAAGACGGAATTATCCTGAATTCCGGATTTAAGCGTACACAAGGTAAAATCAGTTTAGATCAGGAGATTTCTGATAAATTAAAAGTTGGTTTTAATGCCACCTATTCTGATATTAAAACTTACGGTAGCCCTACTTCAACTGGGAACTTTAGTAATGAGTTGAATATGTTGTTTAGTGTATGGGCTTTCAGACCAGTTGCAGTTAATCCTGATGTAAATTTGATTGAGGTCCCGAATGACCCAGAGGTTGAACAGGCTAGCAATTTTACTTTTAATCCGATATTGACGGCTCAAAATGAACTTCGTGAAACTTACAGTACCAGTTTTACTACTAATGGGTTTCTTGAGTATGCTATTCTAAAAGATTTGAAGTTGAAAATTCTGGGCTCTTTTAACAGAGGCTTAAGAAGAAGTGATGTGTTTAACGGATCTATGTCGAGAAGTGCCGCAACAGGCAATTACCTAGTTAATGGTACACAAACTTATTATAACTCAACAGGATGGCAGAATGCAAATACTTTAACTTATAGTAAGAGATTAAATAAGGCGCATTATTTCGATGTAATGGCTGGTTTTACAATGGAGAGTAGTCAGAGTAGAGCTTTAGGCGCTACTGCTGTACTTTTGCCAAATGAAAGTTTGGGATTAAGTGGTCTTGATGAAGGAAATCCGTTGGCTATTGCTTCTACTTCTTCTAACTCCACATTAGCTTCATTTATTGGTAGGTTGAATTATAAATTATTTGACCGTTACGTATTTACTGCTACAGTTAGGGAAGATGGTTCTTCAAGATTTTTAAATAAAAACACCTGGAGTAATTTTCCATCGTTGGGAGTGGCTTGGCAAATCAACAATGAATCTTTTGCAAAAAATATCAAATACTTATCTAATGCTAAGTTAAGAGCTTCGTGGGGTAGAACCGGAAATAATCAGGTATCCAATTTTGCAGCCTATCCGAGCTTAAACTTTGCAAATCCAGATGGCTCATACCCAATCAACAACTCTCCTGGCTATATGTTTGGAGGTAATGATAGTAAAGGGGTGATTTATTCTGGTTTGGGTAATGCGGATCTAAGGTGGGAGACTACAGAACAGTCTAATATAGGTTTGGATTTAGGTTTTTTTAAACAACGATTAACGTTTGAGTTTGATTTGTATCAAAAAAAGACATTTGATTTGTTGCTGAACGCCAATTTGCCGCCAACTACTGGATACAACAGGGCTATTAAAAATATTGGCTCAACGCAAAACAGAGGATTAGAGATTACAATAGGCTTTACGCCTGTTCAGGGCAGGGATTTTACCTGGTCGTCTTCATTTAATATAGCCTTTAATCGGAATAAGATATTGGGGCTTACAGAAAATCAGCTTCAGTTAACAACCAGCCAGAGCTGGGGAGATGATTGGAAGAATATTCCAGGTTATGTAGCAAAAATTGGCAGCCCTATTGCGCAATTCTATGGATTGATTTATGATGGCGTATATAACTACGATGATTTTGTTAAAGTTGGAGATACTTATACTTTAAAAGAAAATATTCCTTCAAATGGTGGTTCACGAGCTAACATTAAACCAGGTGATGTAAAATATGTTGATTTGAACGGAGATCTTCAGATTAGCGAGGGAGATAAAACGGTAATTGGGACTCCTTATGCTAAACATACTGGAGGGTTTAGCAATAATTTTACTTATAAAAACTTCGACCTGAATGTGTTTTTCCAATGGTCGTACGGTAATGATATTATCAATGCCAACAGGATTTTATTTGAGTCTTCTTATAAATATGGATATAACCAATATGCTACATATGCGGACAGATGGAGTCCCGAGAATCCGACTTCAAATATTCCGGGTGTTGCAGCAGGAAGAGGTTCTTCTTTGAAAGCATACTCAACAAGAACTATTGAAGACGGATCATTTTTAAGGTTAAAAACTGTTGCCTTAGGCTACAACATCCCTGCGGATTTTGTGAGAAGATCAAAGGTATTTAAAACAGGAAGGGTTTATCTTTCTGCACAAAACCTTTATACCTGGACTAAATATTCCGGCTACGATCCTGAGGTTTCAGTGAGAAATAGCGCCTTGACTCCTGGATTTGACTATTCAGCTTACCCTAGGGCTAGGACAATTACTTTCGGAATCAATACTACTTTTTAACAAAGAAATTATAAGTTATGAAACGTATTTTATATAGTATACTTATATCTGGAATGGTACTTACTTCATCATCATGTAAGAAATTCCTCGATACTACACCAACAGATTTTTTATCACCAAAAAACTTTTACAGAACAGAAGCTGATATCAATGCTGCTGTAACCAGTATTTATGATGTATTGGGTAAAACTTCAACCTATGGCAGGAGTTTCTATTTCGAAATGGATGTCGCAGATGATAGTTTTATCGCGCTTTCCTCCTGGACACAGGATGTAGGTTTGTATAATTATAATCCTTCTGATACCAAATTAACAGATGCTTGGGTTGCTTTATATAATGGGATCAATAGAGCAAATATGTTGCTGGAGAATATTGATAAAGCTAGTATGGATGAAACTAAAAAGAAGGCAGCTAGAGGTGAAGCCTTGTTTTTAAGAGCATATTATCATTTCCTTTTAGCTAACAACTGGGGCAATATCCCTTTGAAATTAACGGCAACTAAATCAGCTTCTGAAGTTAATTTTGAGAATACACCTTATGCCACCACATACAAACAAATTGTTAGTGATATGGAACAGGCAGCGGATATGGTTAACCCAATTTCTACCTATACACATAGTGGTAGGGTAACTCAATCTGTCGTTTGGGGGATGCTGGCCAGGGTAAACCTAAAAATGGCAGGCGCACCAATGCGTGATGCCAGTCGATATTCGGAGGTGGTAAAATGGGCACAAAAAGTTAAGACGGCGGGACACAGTTTAAATCCTGATTACAAACAGGTGTTTATTAACATGTGCCAGGGTAAATACGACACAAAGGAAGTACTTTGGGAGGTCGAGTTTGGTAAAAAGAATGGTACTCAGGACGAAGAAGGATCCGTAGGTTCTATCAACGGAATTGGTGCCAACGCTACCATTGGTTTTAGCTATGGTGCGAAACATACTACTGAAGCTTACTATAATTCATTCGATAATGACGATCTAAGAAGAGATTGGAACATCAGTGCTTATGCTTATGATACCAATGGTGGAAAAGTTGCTTACGCGCCATCACAAATTTATAACCGATATGATGCAAAATGGAGACGTGAATACGAAACCATAACGCCTAAATTTAATGGTACTACTTCAATTAATTTCCCATTATTACGTTATTCGGATGTGCTTTTGATGCTTGCTGAAGCAGAGAATGAAATAAATGGCCCTACAGCGACTGCTGTAGATGCGGTGAATGAGGTAAAACGCCGTGCGCATGGAAAATCTATGGGTTCATTGTTGGAGCAGGTTAAATCGGTAACGGTTACCAATGGTGGGACAACAGATTATACTTCTGTACCTACAGTAACCTTTACTGGTGGTGGTGGAACTGGTGCTACGGCTACTGTGATTTTGAATACTTTGAAGCGTGTTTCTTCTATTTATATGACCAATAATGGCTCTGGCTATACAAGCGCACCTACGATTACCTTTACAGGTGGGGCTGGTACCGGTGCAACAGCTACTGCCGTACTTTCAAACATAGCAGGTACAAATTTTGATCTTAAACCCATAGAAACTGCTTCAAAAGAAGAGCTTAGAACAGCCATTAGAAAAGAACGCTCATTAGAGCTAGGCTATGAGGGATTGAGACGTTTTGATCTTGTAAGATGGGGACAGTTCTACTCGGCAATGAAAAGTGTAGCTAATCAAATTACCACAAGTGCACCTTCAGACTATAAATATGCGGCGAAGTCAGGTCAGAATGTTTCTGAAAAGGATACGTTGTTCGCTATTCCTGCGGCCGAATTTAATCTTAACAAAGCGATTAAGCAGAACGGTGGTTGGTAATTAATTATAAATTTAATTCATAAAATATATAGACATGAATAAGTTAAAATATTTGCTGGGCATAGTGACTTTGCCTTTAATGCTGGCTTGCCAGAAAAATGATCCGGTTGACCCTTCTTTTAATGTTAAAACAGATAAACTGGAGTACAAAGTAACTGATTCGGTAAAATTTTCTATTACTGGTTACGCTGATGTTGTTTCTTTTTATTCTGGTGAACCTGGTAAAGAATACCGTTACAAAGATAGAACAGAGTCCACTGATGCTAAAATGAAGTTAAATATCAATACTCAGGTTGTATTTGCCTCGCAAAAGAATAACCTTAGCCTTTTGTATTCAACAGATTTCAACAATGTGTATAGTGTTGAAGGTATACAAGCCGCAACCTGGACAGATATCACAAGTAGATTCACACTGAGCGCGGATATAGGAAGTACTAATGGTGTGAGAACTTCATCAGGTGAAGTTGATTTATCTGATCTCCCTGTTTCTGGTAAGCCAGTTTATTTTGCTTTCAAATATGTGGGACAGCCAAGTACAACAGCTGCTACAGGAGGCAGGACATGGCGCGTTTATGAATTTAAATTGTACAATAAGAATACTGCAAATGTTGAAACTGAGTTGGCCAGTGTAATAACTGCGGGATGGTTGGGGATTGATGTCATAAATCCAATCAACAAATGGACGATACAGACTGCAGAACCAGCGTTATATTTTGCACCAGCAAGTACAATTTTAGCTTCAGAAGATTGGGCTGTTTCGAGAGCGATATTCCCTACAGCAGCAAAACCTGATACGGGCGTTGGCATCAAAGGGTATCTCGACAAGATGAACAATTACACGTATAAATTTGCTGCTCCTGGCGTGTACACGGTTACATTTGTAGCTAAAAACACAAATAATCTTGGCCAGAAAGAGGTGGTAAAAGAGATTACTATTACTGTAAAATAATTTTACAACGGCAAAAATACGGTGCCTTAGTTTATGAAAAAAAGAGAAGAAGCTTTAGATGCACTTAGAGGACTGGCCATATTGTTGATGGTTTTATCAAGCAGTGTTTCTTTTGGGATTTTACCTGCCTGGATGTACCATGCGCAAGTACCGCCGCCATATCATGTTTTTAAACCAGAGCTCCCAGGGATAACCTGGGTAGATCTGGTATTTCCGTTTTTCCTGTTCACTATGGGAGCGGCTATTCCATTAGCTCTGCAAAAGAAACTAGGGGAACAATCTGTATTTAAAACCGCGGGACAATTGGTTCAGCGCTACCTATTATTGGTTGTATTTGCTTTGTTTACCTTTTATGCCCGTGCCTGGGTAATGAGTGCTACGGCAGGAGCGAAGGAATATTTGCTATCAATCGGTTGTTTCTTTGTGCTCTTTCTCATGTATGCCCGCTTTAATAATTTAAACAATAAAGCGATTTCATTGGGGATTAAAATTGTCGGTTTCGCTTTGGCAGCGGCATTTTTAATGTTTTACCCTTTTAAAAATGGATTTAATTTAAGCTCCAGCGATATCATCATTATTGTATTGGCCAATATGGCATTTTTTGGAACATTGATCTGGTGGCTTACCCGCAATCAACCTTTGTTGAGAATTGGGATTCTACCGTTGTTAATGGCAATATTGTTAACAGCTAAGGATGCTGGAACTTGGAATAGTGCCTTTTTTAACTGGTCGCCCTTACCATGGATGTATAAAGTGTATTACCTTAAGTATTTGTTTATTGTACTGCCAGGGACATTTGCCGGAGAGTGGTTGCTGAATAGAAGTGCTGCTCCAATTCAGGATTTAATTGCAGGCGCTAAAGCCAAATTATTGAGCGCAGCTGCCTTATGCTGGTTGTTGCTGATTTGCAATGTGGTTTGTTTGCACATGCGTTGGTTGGTTCCTAATCTATTCATTACAGGAGCCTTATCGCTGTTGTTGCTGCAACAATTAAAAAAACTAAACGAAGGCAGCGATAAAACCCTGTTTGCCAAATTTGCTAATGTTGGTGTTTATCTACTCATCTTAGGCCTGTTTTTCGAAGCTTTTGAAGGGGGAATTAAAAAGGACATCTCTACTTTTAGTTATTATTTTGTGAATACAGGCCTGGCTTTCCTGGTATTGCTGTCGTTCACCATTTTCGAAAGACTGGGCTATTTCTCAGCAATCATTACCTTCTTGGGGAATAATGGTAAAAATCCAATGGTAGCTTATACAGCGGGAAATTTATTGCTGATCCCTTTATTGAAGCTCACTGGCACCGATGTATATTTGGATAATGTGGCCAATTTGCCGGCAGGTGGATTTTTAAGAGGCTTACTATTTACCGGAGTGGTATCCTTAATTACCTTGTACTGCACGCGTGCTAAACTATTCTGGAAAACCTAATAGATCAAAAAACTCATATAAAACCAATATACAGTGTCAAAATTGAATAAGAAAACGATAAACCCCATCTTCTGGATACCAACGACCTGGTTTGCCATGGGATTGCCTTTTGTTGCATTATCAGGAGCAAGCTCCATCATGTACAAAAACATGGGTATATCTGATACGCAAATTGCCTTCTGGACTTCACTAATTATGTTTCCATGGACGATAAAACCACTTTGGGGACCGTTTTTGGAGATGTATAAAACAAAGAAGTTTTTCGTTTATACCACTCAAATTTTTACGGGTTTACTGTTTGGCCTTTTGGCGCTTACCTTACAGATGGACCATTTTTTTAGTTTCTCTATTGCTGTTTTAACGATCATTGCCATTAGTGGTTCTACGCACGATACCGCAGCAGATGGGGTATACTTGAACGAATTGACTCCAAAGCTCCAAGCTAAATTTGTGGGCTGGCAAGGTGCCTTTTACAACATTGCTAAAGTTTTATCCGGTGGTGTTTTGGTATACATGGCAGGGCAGCTAGAAAAGGAAATTGGTATTCATAATGCCTGGATGGTGGTGATGTTCGCTTACGGGATTATTATGGTATCGCTTGGCTTGTATAATATGCGGGTTCTTCCTTCAGGAAATGAAGCAAAGCAGGTGAGTTCAGTTAAAGAAGGTTTCGCGACTTTGAAAGACGTAATTATTACCTTTTTTCAAAAGAAGAACATTTGGTTTAGCTTGTGTTTCATTGTTTTCTATCGTTTTGCAGAAGGACAAGCCATTAAAATTGTCCCTTTATTCTTTAAAGCATCCAGAGAATCTGGGGGATTGGGTTTAAGCACCTCAGAAATTGGTTTGCTCTATGGCGTTTTTGGCTCGATAGCTTTCGTGCTGGGCTCTATCGTTGCCGGTTATTATGTTTCTAATAAAGGGTTGACTAAAAAAACGCTACTTATTTTATGTGCCTTTTTTAACCTGCCATTTGCAGCTTACGCTTTTCTGGCAGTAGCGATGCCTCAAGAATTATACATCATCGCATCTGCAGTGGCTATAGAGTATTTTGGCTACGGATACGGCTTTGTTGGTTTGATCTTGTTTATGATGCAGAATATTGCTCCAGGGAAATATAAAATGGCACATTATGCTTTTGGAAGTGGCTTAATGAATCTAGGTTTTATGATTCCTTCGATGATTAGTGGTTTATTAAGCGACTATTTAGGTTATAAGGAATTTTTTATCTGGGTATTGATTGCCACAATTCCAGCCTTTATAGTGACCTGGTTGGTGCCGCTTATGCCAGCAGAAGCTGAACCAGAAGAAGAAAGTAAAATTGTAGAAGAAGCGATCACTTAGAATAGTTGCATAATTAAGTTAAAGATGAAGAGACTTTTGATAGGAATATTATTCGCATTGCCTTTTTATAGTAATGCACAAGTGCAAGCTGTAGTCGACAGCAGTTACGCCAATGGTCATTATTTACAAAGACTGGAGTTCTTTAAAAAAATGCCAAATCAGAAAAATGAAATTGTTTTTCTAGGCAACAGCATTACTGAAGGGGGCAAATGGCAGGAGCTTATTCCAAATAAGCACGTGGTGAACAGAGGGATTAGTGGTGATGTTACTTATGGTGTAATCGCCAGGATGGATGAGATATTGGCGGCAAAACCTGTCAGGATCTTCATCTTGATCGGTATCAATGATATGAAGCGTGGAACCCCCCAGGAGGTTATCCTAAATAATTACAGGAAAATTATCCGTATGATTAAAAGCCAATCTCCAGCTACAAAAATATATGTAGAAAGCATATTGCCGATAAATAAGGCGATGCTCCCTGCATCTTATGCTAAACTATCTAATCCGGCAATCCTGGAAATGAATAATCAGTTGAAAGAGATTTGTGGAAAGGAACAGCTGAATTATGTAAATCTTCAGGAGGTATTTGCAGGGGCGGATGGGGAATTGAAAAAGGAATTGAGTTTAGATGGGCTTCATCTAAGATCGGCTGCCTATATTTTATGGGCTGATTATTTAAAGAAAATTAAGGCATTGTAATATGAATCGTACAAAAATATTGATAGCTACTTGTGTTTTGTTGGGCAGTACAATGCTGGCTAATGCACAAAAAGAAGTTAAGGTTGATAGCAATTATGCCAACCCATATTATCTGCAACGCATGGAGTATTTTAAAAAAATGCCTCATGTTAAGAATGAAATAGTATTCCTGGGTAACAGCATCACCGAGCGCGGCGAGTGGCAGGAGATCTTATCAGATAGTAAATATCCGATTGTGAATCGTGGGATTGGTGGGGACAATTCATTTGGCATTTTGGCCCGTATGGATGAAGTACTGACGACTAAACCGAAAGCGATTTTCTTGATGGATGGGATCAATGATTTGTTCAGAAAACTGCCTTACGAGGTGAGTATTAATAATTACAAAAGGATCATTAGAATGATCAAGGCAAAATCACCGAAAACAAAGATTTATATCGAAAGTGCTTTGCCGATAAATGAAGAGATGACTACGGCCGATTATACAAAAGGACGTAATGCAATGGTGCCTGGGCTGAATGCAAAGATTAAACAGCTGGCTAAGGAGGAGAAGGTTACTTATATCGATATCGTTCCTTTGTTTCAGGACGAAAAAGGAAACTTGAAAAAGGAGATTACCATGGATGGTGTACACCTTAAAGCAAGTGCTTATATTGATTGGGTGGCTTATTTAAAAGAATTAAAATATTTATGAAGATAACAGGAACTTTTATAGACGAAATTTCGCACGATATTCCCCACCAAAACTGGGGTAGAGTAGAATGGGACAGAGATTTTGCGCACATGAAGTCTGTGGGGATTGATACTGTAATTATGATTAGGAGCGGCTACCGTCGCTTTATTACCTATCCTTCAGCTTACTTGCAGGATAGTTTTGGCTGCTATCATCCGCCAGTAGATTCTGTAGAGATGTTTTTGCAGTTGGCAGATAAGTATAACATGAAGTTTTACTTCGGGTTGTATGATAGTGGCAAATATTGGGATACCGGAAATCTTCAGCATGAAATAGATTCCAATCGCTATGTGATTGATGAGGTTTGGAAACAATATGGCCACTACAAGAGTTTTGGTGGTTGGTATTTGAGTATGGAGATCAGCAGAAGAACAAAAGGAGCTACTGAAGCCTTTAGAACGCTCGGTCAGCAATGTAAAGATGTGAGTGGTGGTTTGCCAACATTGATTTCGCCATGGATAGATGGTAAAAAGGCGGTGATGGCCGCTTCGTCTGAATTGACCAAACAGGATGCCGTTTCTTTGCAGGAACACGAAAAGGAATGGGGTGAGATATTTGAAGGTATAAGTGGCGCTGTAGATGCAGTAGCCTTTCAGGATGGCCATATTGACTATCATGAGCTGGATGATTTTTTTGCCGTAAATAAAAAGATTGCAGATCAGTATGGATTGCAGTGTTGGACCAATGCAGAGAGTTTTGATAGGGATATGCCCATCAAGTTTTTACCCATTAAGTTCGAGAAGCTGCGGTTGAAACTGGAAGCTGCTAAAAGGGCCGGATACGATAAGGCCATTACATTTGAATTTTCACATTTTATGAGTCCACAATCTGCATACTTGCAGGCGGGCCATTTATTTAACCGATATAAAGAATACCTAGGATTAACAATTTGATTGACGTGATGAAGAACTATAGTGAAATTTACGAGCAGGAATTAATAGACAATGTGATTCCCTTTTGGATGAAACATTCGAAAGATGAAGTGGCTGGAGGATATTTTAACTGCCTGGACCGCGAAGGAAACGTGTTTGATACAGATAAATTTATGTGGCTTCAGGCCAGAGAAGTTTGGACTTTTGCTACGCTATATAATGAACAGGAAGCCAGACCTGAGTGGTTGGAGATGGCAAAACACGGTGCCGATTTTATAGAGCAGCACGGTCGTGATAGTGAAGGTAACTGGTATTTTTCATTGGATCAATCGGGTAAACCTTTAGTACAACCTTATAATATTTTTTCAGACTGCTTCGCGAGTATGGCTTTTGCCGCACTTTATAAAGCTGATCCACAGGAGAAATATGCACAGATTGCAAAAGATACTTTTTACAATATTTTAAAACGTCAGGCTAATCCAAAAGGGGATTACAATAAGGCTTATCCTGGAACTCGCAACCTTAAAAACTTTGCCTTGCCAATGATCCTGAGTAATTTATCATTAGAAATGGAGCACTTGCTGGATAAGAAAACTGTTGATGATTTGCTTAAAACAGTGATCCATGAAGTGATGGATGTTTTTTATCAGAAAGATAGTGGATTGATTTTGGAGAACGTAAATGTTGATGGTTCTTTTTCGGATTCTTTCGAAGGAAGATCGATTAATCCGGGACATACGATCGAGGCCATGTGGTTTATGATGGATCTAGGTGTTCGCCTGAATGATCAAAAGTTAATAGAAAAGGCTACAGAAATCGCCTTGCATACACTTGATTATGGTTGGGATAAGGAGTTTGGTGGCATTTTCTATTTTATGGATATTAAAAATGCACCACAGCAGCAATTGGAATGGGATCAGAAGTTGTGGTGGGTACATCTTGAAGCGCTGGTTTGTATGGCTAAAGGATATGAATTGACTGGCAATGAGCAGTGTATGGAGTGGTTTGAAAAGCTACATGATTATTCATGGGATCGTTTTAGAGACCCAGTACATGGTGAGTGGTTTGCTTATTTGAATAGAAGAGGTGAGGTGTTGTTGCCTTTAAAAGGTGGCAAATGGAAATGTTGTTTTCATGTGCCGAGGGCTTTGTTTCAAGTGGCTAAGGCATTTCGAAAAGGGAAAAATAACCATTCTCCTCAGAGTCTGGAATCTTTTGCCCTGAAGGAGGACAAAACTTCCTAGGCCTCTTCGGAGAAGGTAATTTTTCTCTAAACAGGGTGGCTAGGCATAATGCTTAGCCACTTTTGTATACCTACAGATTTTATATACTTACAGATTTTTTTAATTGCAAGCTTTTATTGCTTGCGTATTTTATACTAATGAAGAATTTATTATTGGGGCTGATCGTTACGCCCGTTTTTACGTTGTATTATATAAATCATCATCCAGTTGTTGAAACTAGGGATACCGTTGTGGGGCGGGGTGTTATTAGGGCTAATTCTTTTTTTAAGGATGAGGTAAAGCCTGATGGTGTTAAGCCTTGTTTTAATGGAGCCTATTATAGGAAAGTTGTGTCTAGTAAGGATGTTTGGTTAGGTATAGCCGGGACTGTTGTACTGCCGAAGATTACATTTGATCCATCGAGACGGAATGACAAGAAGCCGGGACAGTTTTTAGATAATCCATCCATTTATATGGGTGGGAGTATGAATGAGCAGGAGACAGATGTGGGTATGACCTGGGCGGTGATCAGAGAGGAAGATGGGAAAGTTAGTGCGGAAAGAAAAGCGTTTCGACCATTCTTTAGGAGAGCAGGCTACCCAAAAACAGGACAAAAGGATAGTTGGCAGGATGCTCCAGCTCGAAAAGAATTTTATTGGTATCCTGGAGAAGAAGTGAGTATGTCGTTGAGGGTTGTTAGTGACGGTAAACTAAGGTTTGTGATTGAGGGTGCTGGAAAACGTTTTGAAGCGGACTTTGATAGTGATGGATATCATATGAATGGTGTGGGAGAGTTTAAACGTGTGAATGCCATTGATCAGGTTAGAAATGAAGGTAAGCCAGCACAACCTACTAAGACACGTGTAGAAAATTCAACCTGGAAAGAAACCAGACTGTTTAGGCTGCAAGCTGGAAAAGTTATTTCGGTTCCGATGCATAAAGGCCGTTTTACAGATATGCGTTGCCCGGATGCGCGGTATTTTAAAATTAAGGCCAATAAGAAACAAGAACAGATAGGTGCTGAAACGATTAGCATAGATGGAAATGGATACTTATAACGGGGTATTAAGTTCTGATGTGATAACTTCCAGAACTTGATCTCCTTTTATAACTGATAAGTAAAGTCTATGTAAAGACGGGTTTTCAGGGATCCTAAGCCATAAACTTGTTCCATCACCAACATGTTCCATGGAAATAGGATTTCTAAACCTGTCAATTTTTGCTAGATTCCATTCAAATTTTAAATCATTTACCCCATTAACAGGGACGATCCAGTTATTGTCCTTTTTAATTAGAACATTATAAGTTAATTCTGTGCCTGCAAATGTACTCACTGCTGGTTTCAGGATTTTAACCATTGGTGGTTGCATAGGTGTTGGTCCATTATTCCAGGTATGTAAAAGTTGAGAGTAGCTAAGTTTTTGTCTCCCTTCATAGTCCTTTATTCCATTTACAACTACCTGATCAATCTTTTTTTGGTCCTGCCAATTGGATATGAAGGTTCCGACGTTGTGTTTTTTAGATAGCTGAAGATAGGTAGAAACTACTGCATCAGTATAGAAATAGGGGACCTCTAATTTATCAATTAGATTAATTCCTGTAAGTTTTTGATTTAAGGTTAGGCCATATGAATCAATTTCAGGTATTGCCCTTTTAATTCTTTCAACAGTTGAAATCATGTTTTCTGAAACCTCAACATCCACTGTTACATATCTTTTTGGGTCTATCTTTTTTATGCTCGTTATCAATTTTTTAAGCCATGATAAATAAGCGTCTTGTTGATAGAGCAGCTCAGGTTTATAATAATAAAGTTCAAGTTTTTGAAGCACTGCATTTCCGATGTTCCAGGACACAATGTTTTCGTTGTTTTTTAGAGAATTAACAGACGTTAATATTTTTGTGCTGAGTTTTTCAAGTTCTTTTGGATTGTTTACGAAGATGATGTCATCCGAAATCCAATAGGCATAGTGGATACGAGTTCCGGCCATTTTTGCGCACTTTAGTATGTTACGATCATAGATGTCAGGTCCATAACGTTTAATGGTGTTAATACCTATTTTCTTCATTTCTTTAAAATCAGAAATGATTTCGTTCATGGTAACGGTCTGGTAATTTTTCTTCCAGTCTTGTGCAGTGTTATAATTTATTCCTTTTGTCCCCGGAAAGAATTTGTCTTCATTTGATATCGTAGCAACGCGCTTATCCTGTTTCGTATAGTCTGTTAAAAATGCTGGAGTTTGATGAACAGTTATTGGATTTTGTGCATCCTTGCGAGATTCTTGCATAATATTTTTCAGACTGTCCGAATTCTGTATAGTCCAGTTTAGCAAAGTTTCCGTACTATTATTTGGAACATTTTTGTCGTAAGCAGAATTGAAAAATATAAATCCTTTAATTTCTTTAAATTTCTTTTTTGCCTTAAATGCCGATTCAAACCATTCAGCTTGACGGCCTGCATCTGCAATAGAGCCCATTTCAGCAAGCATGACTGGTAACCCTATACGAAAGATCGGGCTTTGATGAAAGGGTGAATACAGGTCTTCCATTGAGGTCCATTGCTGATTTGAATTCATACGTCCATAATTCAAATTTGTTACGCCTATCCAATCAACAAATTGTTTCCCTGGGAAATAATTTTGAACAGTTTCGGCTTTCCATGGATTCCATATCCATATGACATTATAATTGCCATGGTCTAAAAAGAAGTTATGTAAGTATCTCCATGCATTTTTAAATTCTTCTGGAGTATTGTTTCCTGTTTTAGACCAAGGGTAGAAGGGGTTGTCCATTTCATGAGCGAAACGGATATAAACAGGTTTGTCTAATGCCTTTATCTGGTCTGAGAATTTTTGCAGGTATTCATCATACTCCCCGTCAACAATATGGTTAAATACTTTCTCGTCCTTTTTAAATTCATACTGCTGAAATAGATTTTGCCATGGCTCCCAGGTGATCATTGGTATTGAACCATTGTTGTAAATGGAATCAACTGTTTTTTTTGGGAGATAGCATTGAGCCTTATTTCCCCATGGGATATAAATGGATATGATATCGTAATGGGTATTGTAAGCCTGTTGTTCTTTTTCTACCCTTTTTAAAGATGAGATTCCATCAAAACCTTGAGGCGCAAAAATTCCTGTAAGGAAGAAATTTGACTGATGGTCTAGAACTTTAATATGCACATCTTTTGCGGTCGATATTTTTGCAAAATAAAGAATGGTACAACTCATAATGATTGTAATGATTAGCGCTGCGCTACGAATCCCGGTATACATGCGCCGTCTGATCAACCAAAAGTTTATTTTTATTTTTTGAATCCAGGCAATAAAAGCATGGGCAAAAGGATGACGTGCTTTTAGCTCTGCTAATTGTTGTTGTCTACTCGCAAGAATATTAAAAAGCAGAATCAAGCTGTTTAAGCCGGCAAAACCAGCCATAATGAGGTTGTAAGGATTCCAGTCGAAATTTAAACCGTAAAATATTGCGATTAAGGACAAGAGGAGCACGGCTATATTTGGAATATTTAACGGCCAGTTATTGGCTTCATTACCGTCTTTAGGCGTAGGAACATAGGGAACCTTTTTTCCAATAATTGTATATACAAGTCCTAATATAAATATCCACCAGGTACCAATCATGAGCAATCCCCCAACGACATGAAAGCCCCTTTCATCATCTTCCATAACCCACCATTGCACAAAATGACGGATCATCAATGTAGCAGCAATAAATGGGAATATAGTCAGTCCAAAATCGGTAATATTTATTCTAATTGGACTAACATCAAAAAACAAAGAGATGATGGGGATTAGAAAGTTGATCAGGTAAATAACACCAGAAAGGTAATGCATTGGTATTATTGCATAGTGTATTTTTTGTTTCCAGGTAAAGCCTTTGAAGAGCTTTGGATAAGCATTTACAAGTAAATCAAAAACTCCTCTTGACCACTTTAATTGCTGTTTATAATATGCTGATAAGGTTGAAGGAACGAGGCCTCGGGCAAGAACCCTTGGGACATACACTGATTTCCAGCCTTTGGAATGTAATTGCATGGCGGTATGCATATCTTCGGCCAAACCTGCAGCATGACCGCCTATGGATTCAAGGGCAGTGCGGCGAAAAGTGCAGTTAGCTCCAATCGCAAGAACGGTTCCATACTTATTCATGGTCATCATTATGGGGCCATAAAACTGATAGGTTTGTTGTGCAGCTCCCTTAGCAATTAAATTTTCATAGTTATTTTTATAGGCCTGAACGATTTGGACGAACCCAACTTCAGGATTATTAAAGTGTGAAACTATAGGGTCTAGAAAATTTGGAAAAGGCACATGATCAGGATCTAAAACGACACACAATTCACCAGAGGACTGTTTCAATGCATTGTTAATGTTTCCAGCCTTTGCATTTATTTTTATTGTTCGCGTAATATGATGAACACCAAGTTCTTGGCATAGCTGTTTGAGATAAGGATCATTTGCTTCGTCACATAAGTAGGTTTCATGTGGGTAAGTTATGGCCTGGATAGCTTTTAGGGTTTCTTCAATCATCCCATATGGCTCGCCAGCACAAAAAGTAGTGAATATATCTACGGTATAGGTTTTTGTATTAGGCGGAGTTTTTGGAACAGTTATGAAAAGATAATGAAGCCATTCATGTACAGTTTTAAGGCAGGTGAAAATAAAAGTGGCGATAAGCATCCAGTATAAAGGGGGGGATCCTTTAAGGGAGGCATTAAACATACTATGAAGAAAAAATCCCATCGAAATTAACCCCAATGTGATCATTAGTCTAAGCGTAAATTGCTCTCTCCTTGTTGGTGCTGCTATTGATTGGATGGGCCTCATTTATCAGTTACTACGTAAAATGGTATATTACAAGTTGCGAAATGGCCATTTGCATCATAAATTGTAGCGAATATGCGATATGGCCCTTCCTCTTTGGGAGCTGTGAAATCAATTTTTAACGATTGACTTTCTTTGATTAGGTTCTCCAGTGGTTTTAATTTTTTTGTACTATGTAAATTGTTCTTTTTATACCAGTCTTCCTTAAATATTTGCCAGCTAATGGACTTGATATTATGTTGGTCGGACATTATCACTTCAGCATTCGATTTTGAATTTGGGGAGAGAATGATGTTATCTATTGCGCTCTTTTTATTCAAAAGCATGTGTTTAATTTGAGGAAAAGTTCGTCCTCCGTGTTTGCCTGTCCACAGGTATCGCATTACATCAACGGCTTCTGATTGCAAACTATTTTCATCAAACATACTAAACCAGGTATGTGTACCTTCTTGTTTATTGCCCCAAAAGAAAACAAAGCTTCCTAAAAATCTGGGATCTTCGGTAGGCATATATTTTTTATACCGGTTCAAGTAAAACTCCGCTTTTTTATTACTTGTCTGCTCAATATAGGCTCCCCATGCAGTTTGCTTAGTTCCTTCCCAAGGCCCATTAATTCCCCATTCAAGAAGCATGTAGGGCCCATTCCAAAATAAGGCTGCCTGTTTCAGATCTGATCTCAGAAAGGTTATTCTGCTAAATATATTAAAAGAGATCACATCAATATCGCAACGGGTTTTTATATTAAAAATATTTTTTTTATTAAAGTTTAATACCGACGTTGTAATTGGATGGTCAGGATCATCTTTATGAATCATATTTGTGAGCCCGTTAATGGCATTATAGAAGTTGTTGTATATTAATTTATAAGGGAAATCAAGTTCATTTCCAAGACACCACATTAGTACGGCTGGA
This sequence comes from Pedobacter sp. ok626, assembly GCF_900100435.1. Taxonomy (GTDB): domain Bacteria; phylum Bacteroidota; class Bacteroidia; order Sphingobacteriales; family Sphingobacteriaceae; genus Pedobacter. Next base: position 244,932 of record NZ_FNEX01000004.1, read on the forward strand.
TTATTCTTGAATCGGTTAACAATGGATTTAAATGCCTTAAACTGTTTGGATACTTTAGCTGGATCATTATACAGCGCCATATAGTCGCTATTGGCAATCGGTAATCCAACAATTACAGAGAGGTTATTTACCTTGGCACTATCTAAAATTTGAGCCAGATGGGTTGTGTCCCATATTCGGATTGTATTTCCACCTATATTTTTTAAAGTATGGAGATTTGAATAGCCTGCCGCACCTTTTATATGATAGGGCTTGCCATTTTTGTATAGTGTATAGGCACTATTATTTTCTTCTATATGTACCTTCTTTGAAGCATTATCTTGCTTTTGAGAACAGCCAAATAAGAGTGGAAAAATAAGTAAGCTCGCGAAGATTGCCTTATCCATCAAATTTTTATTCAAGAATTTATTTATTCTATTTGAAAGTGTCATTAGATGTAGATGAATTATGGCAGCAGATAAAGTTAACCATTCTACAATACTTATTTGAAATTATAAAATTGTAAATCAATTTTCTGAAAACACTGATCATAGAATTGATACATCCAGGATGAGTACAATTGATTTATCATTATTAACTTTGCGACAACACTAACTAATATATTATCATATGAAAAGAACAGTTTATCTGCTGTTGTGCGTAATGTTATTGTCTTTCGCCAATACGGTGAAGGCAGACGAAGGGATGTGGATCCCGATGCTGATAGGTAAGAACTATGAGCAAATGAAAAAACAAGGTTTTAAGCTAACTGCCAAAGATCTATACAATGCAAATGGTTCCAGTTTAAAAGATGCAATTGTTCATTTCGGTGGCTTTTGCACAGGTGAGATTGTATCGGATAAAGGTTTGATTTTTACCAATCACCATTGTGGTTATGATGCGATTGCATCCAATTCTACACCGCAGAATAACATTTTAGATAATGGTTTCTATGCAAAGAATTATGGCGAAGAAAAACCTATCGCTGGTTTGTTTGTCCGCTTTTTGCAAAGAATGGAAGACGTTACTGCTAAAGTTAACGAAGCTACTAAAGGCCTAAAAGGTGCTGAAAAGGATGCTAAAATGACTGAGGTTTTTAATGAAATCGCGAAAGCAGCTACTACAGGTCCTACCTTAGAAGCTAACGTAAAAGATTTTTACAAATCTAACCAGTTTATCCTTTTTGTTTATGAGCGTTTTGATGATGTTCGTTTGGTAGGTACGCCTCCTCAAAACATCGGTAAATTTGGTGGCGATACTGATAACTGGGAATGGCCTCGTCAAACGGGCGACTTCTCTGTGTTCCGTGTATATTCTTCAACAGGTAACCAACCTGCAAAATATAATGTGCAGAACGTTCCTTACAAACCTAAGAAGTTCCTTCCGGTTTCTATTAAAGGTGTGAAAAATGGCGATTTTGCTATGGTATATGGCTATCCAGGTCGTACAGATAGGTACCTGACTTCTTATGGCGTTGATTTGGCTACTGAGAAAGTTAGTCCTACTATTGTTAAACTTCGTGATATCCGTTTAAAAGCATGGAAAGCAGAAATGGACAAAGATGTAAGTCTTCGTTTAAAGCTGTCTTCTAAATATGCGCAGATTGCTAATTACTGGAAATACTTTATCGGACAAACTGAGCAGTTAAAACGCTTAAAAGTTGCGGATGCTAAAAGGACAGAAGAGCAATCATTTACACAATGGGCTGCACAGAAAACAGAGTTTGCAGGTTTAATGGAACAATACGATCAGATTTATAAAGATATTGATCCTATTTCTGTACAACGCACCTATATCAATGAGGGTTTTAATGCTTCACAATGGGCAACCAATGCCTCGGGTCTTGGAAAAGGTTTAATCAACTTTACGAAAAGTAAATATGATGCCGCAACTTACAAACAGATTCAGGAGAAGATGAACAATGCGGTAACGGCTTATGAGGAGACTTATAATGAAACTGCAGACAAGAAAATATTCGCGAAGATTCTAAGTTCTTTCTATGCTGATGTTCCGGTGAAATCGCAACCTAAGTTTTTTGCGGAAATCGCAGAGAAATACTGGACAGGAAATGCGGAAACTACATTTGAGAAGTACGCGAATTTCCTTTGGGAGAATAGCAACTTCATTAAGCCAGAGAAACTGAAAGCATTTATTGCTTCTAATCCTTCAGCTGATGCGGTTACTAGTGATCCAGGATATCAATATGCATTAAATATTATTCCTGCTGAATATGTTAAAACTAATTTCGGTTCAGTGGTAGCTGATTTCGAAAAGAAAAAAGCCGAATTGGATCATTTGTATTTGAAAGCAATTTTAGAAAAGAATGCGGGTAAAATCATGTATCCGGATGCGAATTCTACGATGCGTCTTTCTTATGGAAATGTACAGGATTACTCTCCAAAAGATGGTATTGTGTATAAAACTACAACTACTATTGATGGTATTATGCAGAAATATATTCCAGGAGACAGTGAGTTTGACTTACCTGCAAACCTGATTGAGAATTATAATAAAAAGAATTTCGGTCAGTATGGCAATGATGGTACTTTAACTGTTGGTTTTATTACCAATAATGACATTACAGGCGGTAACTCGGGTTCTCCGGTGATCAATGGCAACGGTGAGCTGATCGGTCTTGCTTTTGATGGTAACTGGGAAGCAATGAGTGGTGATATCGCTTTTGATAAGAAATTTAAACGTACAATTAGTGTAGATGTTCGCTATGTGCTTTGGTGCATTGATGTGTTGGGCGGAGCGAAGAATATTATTAATGAGTTGAAGATTGTAAAATAAAGGGGAAAAATAACCATTCTCTTCGAGCGCTGCATTGCTTCGCAGAAAAGCGAAGAACGCTGAGGCGCTCTCTGAGAAGGTGATTTTTCTTTAAGCACGATGGCCAGGCAAGATGATTGTCTGGTCATTTTGTTTTTAGGCGGTTATTTGTAAATGCTGAATTATTTTTTGGATATTGGGTCATGAAAGCATTTGTATTAACCGCATTATTAGCCATTACATTAACATCCTTTCAAAATACTATGGCACAGACTGAAAAGAAGAAGAACGCTGTTGTTTTAAATCACATCGCCGTATATGTGGCGGATTTAAAAATCGCAACAGATTTTTATCAAACAGTATTTGATTTGGAGATCATTCCAGAACCATTTAAAGATGGAAGGCATACTTGGTTTTCCATCGGTGCTGCAGGACATTTGCACTTGATTCAAGGTGCGAAGAGCAATGTGGTACATGAAAAGAATGATCATTTATGCTTTAGTGTAGCTTCGATAGATGAGTTTACTGCAAAGTTAAAGGCAGATAAGATCAGTTATGAGAATTGGGCGGGGGCACAGAATACGGTTACTAATAGGGTAGATGGTATAAAGCAGATTTACTTTAAGGATCCTGATGGTCATTGGTTGGAAGTGAACGATGATCATAAGTAGTACAAAATAGCTAGGACCTCATGCCAAAATCGCTGAATTAATAGCCAATTTTGAGGATTGTGAATCTTCCTAAAATCTTAATTTAGGAAGATGAAATCATTCGTTGCACTAAGGTTATTTGTCTTGCTGGCTTTTCTGGCTCTAGTACAGACTTCAAATGCACAACCATTTTCTGGGGGCACTAAAAAAGTACTTTTTTTAGGAAATAGCATCACTTATGGCGGGCAATACATAACAGATATTGAAGCCTATTGTGCTATAAATTATCCAGATCAAAAAATAGAGTTTATCAATATGGGCTTGCCTAGTGAAACGGTTGCGGGATTATCCGAGCCAGGACATGCAGGAGGGAAGTTTCCACGTCCAGATCTTCATGAACGTTTGGACAGGATAATGGCACTCGTTAAGCCAGATCTTGTTTTTGCTTGCTACGGAATGAATGACGGGTTGTATATGCCATTTGACGAAGGACGTTTTGCAAAATATAAAGAAGGGATTAATTGGCTACATGATAAATATGTAAAAGCAGGAATTAGGATCATTCATCTTACACCTCCAATTTATGACGAGTTGAGAGGTGGGAAAAAAGGTTATGCAGCTGTGTTAGACCGATATAGTGATTGGTTATTGGCTCAACGCAAAACTGGTTGGGAAGTTGCCGATATACACTACCCAATGAAGAAGTATCTGGGAGCACATAGGAAGGTTGACGCTGCATTTAAGATTGATGGATTTTATTTAGCCGCAGATGGTGTTCATCCGGCGGAAGTGGGACATTGGATCATGGCGAAGGAGTTGTTGCTTTATATGGGCGAAAAACAGGTTGTTTCAGGAGCAAATGTACTGGCTGTAATTAGACATGCTAGAAAAGAAGAATTGCTTAAGCTGGTTGCTCAAAAACAATCGATGATGAAAGATGCATGGTTGACGGCTGCGGGGCATAAACGCCCGATGAAGGTTGGATTGCCTTTGGAGGAAGCCAAAAAGAAAGCTGCTGAAATTGATGAACAAATCAGCAGCTTAATGAAGTAGTATTTTATTAAAGGTTGCTTTTACTTAAAAGTAAGTGTAGTTCCCTTTTTCGCTATTAATCGTAACTTGTTTCTGAGTTGAGCTTTCTACGCGACCGATGATTTGCGCATCGATGTTGAAGCTTTTAGAAATGGCAATAATAGCTTCGGCAATTTCTGCAGGAACATAAAGTTCCATCCGGTGGCCCATGTTAAATACTTTATACATTTCTTTCCAGTCTGTACCTGATTGCTCCTGGATCAATTGAAACAGGGGAGGAACAGGGAATAGATTATCTTTAATGATGTGTACATCATTGTTTACAAAATGAAGCACTTTAGTTTGTGCACCACCACTGCAATGTACAATACCGTGAATCTGACTTCTGTAACCTTCCAACACCTTTTTAATTACCGGTGCATACGTACGCGTAGGAGACAATACCAGTTTGCCAGCAGTAACTTCTGTGTTTTCATCAATCTTAACTTTGTCAGTCAGCTTTTTGCCACCAGAAAATACCAGGTCAAAAGGCACAGCTGGGTCAAAGCTTTCTGGATAAGCATTGGCAACAGATTTATCAAATACATCGTGACGGGCAGAAGTTAATCCATTAGAGCCCATTCCACCATTGTATTCAGTTTCATAGCTCGCTTGCCCTGAAGAAGATAAACCAACAATTACGTCACCGGCCTGGATATTATCATTGCTGATAATTTTATCACGTTCAATACGACAAGTTACAGTAGAGTCTACAATGATAGTGCGTACCAAATCACCTACATCTGCAGTTTCGCCACCAGTAGAATAAATAGAAATGCCTTGTGAACGTAGGTCGGCAAGGATTTCTTCAGTTCCATTGATAATGGCTGCAATTACTTCGCCCGGGATTAGGTTTTTATTACGACCAATGGTTGATGACAATAGGATATTATCCGTAGCACCCACACAAATCAAATCGTCGATATTCATGATAATGGCATCCTGAGCAATGCCTTTCCATACAGAAATGTCGCCAGTTTCTTTCCAGTAAACATAGGCTAAAGAAGACTTTGTACCCGCACCATCAGCATGCATAATGTTACAAAAAGCCTCATCATTACCTAAAATATCGGGGATGATCTTACAGAAGGCCTGTGGAAAAATACCTTTATCTATGTTCTTGATGGCTTGGTGCACATCTTCTTTCGAGGCAGAAACGCCACGTTGGTTGTACCTGTTATCACTCATGTTGCTGCAAAGATAGAAAAAAATAACCCCTGCCAATTAAGACAGAGGTTATAAAACTAAAAAATAGTTAAAGTATTGAGGTTTGGTTTATTTTAAAAACAATAACTCTCTGAATTTAGGTAGAGGCCATACACTGTCATCCACAATTTGCTCTAGTTTGTCGCAGTGGTAACGGATGGTATCAAAGTGTGATTTAACCTTCTCATCGTAAGCAATTGCTTTTTCACGACTTTCTTCGATTGTATTCACTTGTTTACGTTGCTCAAGCATTTCATCAATACTAGTTTTAACAACACTTAAGTGTGTAGATAGCTTATTGATGATGGCAAGAGGTGTAGCTAAAGCATCTTGTCCTAAGCCAAGTTCTTTTAATCCTTTTGCATTTTCGATTAAAGTATTTTGGTAAGCGATAGCAGCAGGGATGATCATGCTGTTCGTTACGTCACCCATTACTCTGGCTTCGATTTGAAGTTTTTTGAAATAGCTTTCTAACAAGATTTCATGACGTGCATGTAACTCACGTGGGTTAAATATATTTAGTTTACCAAATAACTCAGTAGTTTTTTCGCTAACGTAAGCATCTAAAGCTTTAGGTGTAGTTTTGATGTTTGATAGACCGCGTTTTTCTGCTTCGGCTGCCCATTCATCACTGTAACCATTACCTTCAAAACGAATGTCTTTAGATTCTTTGATGTATCGTTTTAATACAGTTAATAAGGCTACATCTTTTTTCTCACCTTTTTTGATCAATTTATCAACTTCAATTTTGAATTTGTTCAATTGATCAGCAACGATAGCATTTAAAACCGTCATTGGTGCAGAAGAGTTCTCAGAAGAACCAACTGCTCTCAATTCAAATTTGTTTCCAGTGAAGGCAAAAGGAGAAGTACGGTTACGGTCAGTAGAATCGAAAGAAATCTGAGGGATTTTAGGGATACCTAACCATAAAGAATCTTCATTTTTTACTTTCTTGATGATGCTTCTAGAAGATTCGATTTCATCTAGTACGTCTGCAAGTTGAGAACCAAGGAAGATAGAGATGATTGCCGGTGGAGCCTCGTTAGCACCTAAACGGTGATCGTTGCTTACCGAAGCAATACTCGCTCTCAATAAATCTGCATGCTCGTGTACCGCTTTGATAGTGTTGATGAAGAACGTTAAGAACATCAGGTTGTTTTTAGGCGTTTTACCTGGTGATAATAAGTTCTTACCAGTATCAGTAATTAACGACCAGTTATTGTGTTTACCCGATCCGTTGATACCAGCATATGGTTTCTCATGTAAAAGCACTTTAAAATTATGTCTCAAAGCAACTTTTTCCATTAAGTCCATTAACAATTGGTTATGGTCAATTGCAAGGTTAATTTCTTCATAAATTGGAGCACATTCAAATTGAGAAGGAGCAACCTCATTGTGACGGGTTTTCAAAGGAATACCCAATTTTAAAGCTTCGTTTTCGAAGTCAACCATGTAGGTAAATACACGCTCAGGAATAGATCCGAAGTAATGATCTTCTAATTGTTGTCCTTTTGCAGACATGTGTCCGAACAAAGTACGACCAGTTAAAGCTAAATCTGGACGAGCATTATATAATGCAAGGTCAACCAGGAAATATTCCTGCTCGATACCTAAAGATGCAGTAACTTTAGTGATGCTTTTATCGAAATATTGACAAACATCAACAGCCGCTTTATCCATAGCAGAAAGTGCTTTTAATAAAGGAGCTTTATAATCTAAGGCTTCGCCTGTGTAAGCAACAAATACAGTTGGAATACAAAGTGTTTTACCAGCTTTGCTTTCCATAATGAAAGCTGGAGAAGAAGGATCCCATGCCGTGTAACCACGCGCTTCGAAAGTGTTACGGATACCACCATTAGGGAAACTTGAAGCATCTGGCTCTTGTTGAACTAATGCACTACCAGCAAATACTTCAATTGCACCATCGCTGCTTGGCTCGAAAAACGAATCATGTTTCTCAGCAGTTGTACCAGTTAATGGTTGAAACCAGTGGGTGTAATGAGTAGCGCCTTTGCTCATTGCCCAGCTTTTCATAGCTGTTGCAATGTGATTGGCATCTTCGTGGTTAATCAACTCACCTTGGTCAATTGAAGAAATAAGTTTCTGAAATACTTCTTTTGATAAGTAGTCTTTCATCTTTTTCTTATCAAAAACATTCACGCCAAAAAAATCAGAAATTTTAGTCGAAGGAGACTTTACCTCTGGTGAAATTCTTGTTTGTGCCTCTTTTAATGCAATTGTTCTTAAGCTTTTCATCTATTTATTTAAAGTTTGGTCAAAAATAAGTTTTTTATTGATGTTTTTCAATAAATTGTTTGTAAAAATACGAATGTTGGCAAATATTCAAAGAAATATTTATCGATTTGACTGTTTTGATGACAAAATAATGTGAATATTTGCAATTTTTATGAAAATGATAATTTAAGGGCCTCATTTTAGTGGTTTTGTTAATACGCTTACTTTTTGCGTTGCATATCTTTCACCATAAAATAAGATAAATAGCCTAAAAACAGAATTAATAAGCCTATTGCAGTCCACATCCAGCTCTTTTTGATCGATGATGAATCCCTTACCTGCTCCTGATCGGCCTGCATTTTAAACCCCGATACGCCGATGAAAGGCACCGCATTGCTAATGCTGTCATTAAAATAACTCAAATCATATCTTGGTAACAACATATTTTGTTGTCCCGTTTTGATTACGAACCGTTTATCTTTCTCAAGATAGGTAATCAACTCGATATTTTTCTGATAAGCCCTGATGTTTTTTATCAACAATGGTGCGCTGTCCTCATTATCGATAATTAAAAAGAGCTTTTTATATCTATTTTCGCCGGAAAGCTCAATCACCGGTTGTTTTCCGGAAGAAATGATGAAGTTGACCATTCTGTCTTCCAAATAAAGGTTTTTTTTATCCCGGATAAGTGGATTTATTTCTGTTAGCCAGGCATTTCTTCTATAATACCTGAAACCTGCCAGGTTTAATATTATTTTGTCTACCTGGTAATTTGCTTTGAAATCTATTTGTACAATAGTTCGTTGATTTACTTTGTCTGCTCTTACAGTTACCGAGGGGGCAGGTATAGCAGTGTAATGTGCCAATTTTAGGCCCGTCGTATCTTTTAGGTAGATGCTATCAGCAATTTTCCTGATTAGGTAAGCGATCTCTTTATCCTTTTCAAAAATCCTGATGTCTGAAAGGTCGGTATTGTCGGTTTTTGATAGAATTTGAGGGCTTAGTGCAATTTTATAAAACCCATTTGCATTTACCTTTTCCAGGTCGGCCTGCCATTTAAAAGACTGTGCAGGAGCCGCTGTCCAGATGATTAGAAATAAAAAAAAGATAAAGAGCTTAAATTTCATGATCTCCATTTTCTTTTTTAAGGTTCGCGATGTGCTCAACACTCTCAATGTTTTGATTGTTATCGAGCTTTTTGTCGCTGGTTAACAATAGATTTTTCAAACGCTGGTACATAAAAGAAATCACAAGTAATAATATTCCTAGTGATATAAAGGCTGCAATTTTCCCGCCTTCAGACAAACCTCTTAAATCAATAATGAATAATTTAAGTAAAGTAATGGCTAGTATAGTGATAGAGATGATCCTGATATTTTTGGATTTCCATCTCATACCTATATATATACATAAAAAGGCAAAACATCCCCATAAAATTGCGAAACCTGTTTTGTGGTTGCCCTCTAAAATAGAGGCCAGGCTCTTGTCTTTCGAGTATTGCGACATCACTACCAGATGATCAAGTTCGGCACTGGCCACATACAGTACAACAAAGGCAGTGAACCATTGTAGGGCAACTAATCCAGAGTTGGATTTTATACTTTTTTCATTCCTGTAAAGTGTATAGAGCATAAAAGCAATCAATACGACCAGCAGATAATGAAAATAATAGCTTCCCAGGCTGGTGTTGTGCAATTCAAGGTAACCATTTCTCAATAAAATGGTTTCTGAATTAAAGATGAGCGGATAACACAGCAGGCAGACTGCTGCAATTCCACTAACAATATATTTAAACTCTTCAGCATCAATATTACGTATGCAAATGAAGAGAATCGTAACAAAAAGGTAACTGAAACAGCCCAGTGCGAGTATTCTCAGCAAGGGGAAATAATTGTACGCCTGGTAGTTTAATTCAAATGCAATAACCAGGTAGCCGATTACGATTGCTGCAATGGCGAGTATGGTCCTTGAAGTTTTTATTTCCCTGAAAAGGATAGATTTGATTTCGGATTTAAGGAGTCGTGAATACAGTATTATTGCGGCCACGACAACGAATCCGGTTACGAACCCTTTGTTTGCCAAAGGAGTCAAGCGGTTGGTTGTGTTGTAAAGACTGCTTCCATACACATGTTGCCAATCCATCACAAGGCTAATCCCCAATAAAACCAATATAATTAAAGAGGATTGTTTAATCAGTGTGATGCCCGACTTTTGCGATAGCCACAACAGCAATACACTTTCAGCAGCCCAGAACAGTGTAATGTGGTTACCTTTTAATTGTACTGGAGCCGCCAGACTGATAAATGTAAGTACCAGGCCAATCAGCAGGTAAATAAGGTTACGGTCTATTTTATCATTTCTATACAATGCGTAAGCGAAGACTAGGTTTACCAGCCCAAGTGATGCAGTAAACAGCCCCTGGTAGTCCCCTCCGCTAATATTATGCAGGATAAGCATTCCTGCTGAATAATATAAAAAGGTATTGCTTAACAATATCCCGATTTCAAGCGCATTGAAATCTGTTTTCTCCTTGATGTTATTGATGATGTTCATTAACAGAAACACGAGATAAAATAAGGATGCGAAAACCAGTGCTCCCACATAAGGAGGGAATTTATCATTAGTTGCCAATACTTTGGTGCTCAACCATCCTCCAAATAATATAATTGTAAACCCGTAACAAATGATGTTGATGATCGACCATTTTTTGTAATAGGCCAATACCAGCATGCCAATATTTAAAGTTAATATGTAGGTGAATAGTACAATGTAATTACCTTCGCCGGTGCTCACCATAAATGGCGCGCCAAAGCCTCCCAGTATGGCAAAAATAGCGAGTTCTTTCCGGTCATAACTTATTGATAACAATACTGTAAATGCAGTAATCAATATGGTTAAGATAAAAGCAAGGGTTTGACTAAAGAGCTGGTATTCGTGAAAGCCGATAGTTACAGTAAAATAGAGGATGGCTACGCCACCACCTACTAATACGGAACTGAAAGTAGAAAACGATTTGCGGAGTCGATGGGCAAGTCCAACTAAGATGCCGCCACAAATGAAACCAATGCTTACGCGGCCAATCTCATTGATCCAATCTTTATCGATTGCATATTTTAGGAAGAAGCCCATGCCTAAAACAAGGATTACGATACCTATTTTGTTGAACAAGTTCTCTCCAATGAATTTTTCCAGATCGGGGTTTCGTTCACTGAAAGATGAGGTTTTAATCGGAGGTGGCGTTAGAGGTTCTGTTTCAACAACAGCAATCCTTTCAGGTTCAATGATTACAATAGGTGCAACTTCAATTTTTTCTTTTGGTGGTTCAGGAACGAAAGGTTTTACTACTTCCTGTTGAACGATTTGTTCTGCAGGCTTTTCTACGATTGGTTTTTCTACAACTATAGCAGGTTTTTCTACGATACGTTTTTCAACAACTGGAGCAGTTTTTTCTTTTTCGACCAGCTGATTGGATAGCTGTTCAATTTTAAGATATAGAAAATCGAGTTTTTCGGTTATGCTCTTTTTTAATTGGAGTACGACAATAAGAAGTATAACAACGGAAATAAATACAATTGTTTCTAAAAACATAGAGGGCAGAAATTGGTTTCAATTTAAAGGTAATAAAAACCTAAACTAATTGGCCTTTATTTTTTGCTTACTCCACCGGCACCTAAAATTGTTTCTTTAACTTCAGCGTCACCACTGTAATATATATGTCCTGAGCCACTAATAAATGCTTTTATTTTCGTGTTGGCTGTAATGTTAATGGTGCCCTTTCCGCTGATTCTAGCTGAAAGGGCATTTACGATAAGTGTTTTATTGCCAAAGTTACCCGGACCACTAAGCGTAACGCTTGCAACATCTGCTTTGCCGCTAATATTTGCTGTTCCCGACCCACTAATAAGTCCTGTAATCTTATCAGCTTCTACATTGGCCTTAATTGTGCCAGATCCACTTAGGGTTGTTGCAAAATCTGTCGCCGTAATTGTACCATTGACTATAAGGTTGCCATTACCGCTCATGGTTAAACTGCTAATCTGTTTAGCCGTAACATAGGCAACGATTTTTTTATTCTCGTATTTTTTTGCCCAACTCGTCCAGCTGGTTTGTGGCCTGATGATTAGAATATTACTTTTTACCTCGCCAATTAAAGTAGCAATAGCTTCTTTATCGCCCTCGAATCTTAAACTTTCTTTGTCCCCAAATTTAACGATGACCTCAATTGGGCCACCAGCAGCTACGCCATTAAAATTTTTGACTTCTCGTTCGTCAGAAGTCTGTGCAATCTTATTTATGTTTATGGCAGAAAGCGGGGCAGCCTTTATGCTGTTAACCTGTGAAAATAACAGTGATGCTAAGAGTATAGTGGATAGTGATTTCATGCGCTTATTTGTAATTGTGCTCAAAATTAAATGATATTGTGTACTTATAGCTATAAGACGTATGATTTTGCAGAATGTTGCGCGGGATTGCCGAAATTGGATAAAATTAGTACAAATTTACTTGGCGAGTACGCCATCGTGGTGTAAGATGCCATCTCTAATGGCGTTTAATAAGAAAAGATCAACTCTGCAATCCAGGCTTTGTCTACAATGACTGGGATCTTCATCATCTATTTCAATGGTGGCAACACGCACATGTTGCTCGTCAAAAATCTGATAGCGCTCATTTTTGAGCGGCTTAATTGTGTACGAGTGGCCGAGCCCTTGACTATCAGCTGCTTCGATGTTGAATTTTTTCATGACAGAAAAACATTTTGTGTCTGCTCTTAACAAATTGAATTACAGAATGTTTACTGTTTTGGTTTTTTATTAAAAAAAATGTCTGACTAAGTGTGACGCGTAAATAGTGTAAAGGAAATCATTCAGTTAACACCTTAAGTGCTACAGTAGGTGTCAACTGAATGATCTTATATAATTATTTAGCGTGTTGCTCTACCCATTTACGGGCATTTACAAATGCTTCCATCCATGGAGTTACCTCATCTTTACGTCCTTTAGGATAATTTGCCCAGTGCCATTGGAACAATGAACGCTCAATGTGAGGCATCATTACAAGGTGGCGACCAGAGGTATCACACATCATGGCTGTATTGTAATCCGATCCATTAGGACTGGCTGGGTAGCTTTCGTAAGCATATTTAGCTACGATACCGTATTGATCTTCCGAATAAGGCAATTGGAAACGACCTTCTCCATGTGAAACCCAAACACCAAGTGTGCTACCTGCTAATGTAGAAAGCATTACCGAGTTGTTTTCTTGTAGGGTTAACGAGGTGAAAATACTTTCGTGTTTATGACTCTCATTATGCAGCATTTTTGGTTTCTCAGCGTGATCTTTATTGATAAGACCAAGTTCTACAAATAGCTGACAACCGTTGCAAATTCCAATAGATAATGTGTCTGGGCGATTGAAGAAGTTCTCTAAAGCTATTTTAGCTTTTTCATTGTACATAAATGCACCAGCCCATCCTTTGGCCGATCCCAAAACGTCAGAGTTAGAGAAACCACCTACAGCACCAATGAATTGAATGTCTTCCAATGTTTCTCTTCCTGAGATTAAATCGGTCATGTGTACATCCTTCACATCAAAACCTGCAAGATACATGGCATTAGCCACCTCACGCTCTGAGTTACTTCCTTTTTCTCGTAGGATAGCTGCTTTAGGGCGAGGCTTGCTCTGATCAATAACTGGTTTTTTACCGTCAAACTGTGCAGGGAAATTGTATTTTAAAGGTTGGTTTTTATAGTTATCAAAACGCTCTTTAGCTTTAACAGGTCCGCTTTGTTTTTTATCCAGCAAATAAGATGTTTTGAACCATACATCACGTAAGTGATCGATATCAAAGCTTAAAGCCTCAGATGAACCGTTTTTAATTGTTAAAGTTGCCGTAGAAGTTGCTTCACCGATTTTATGGAAAGCAACACCATTTGCTGCAAGTACGGCTTCAACAGTTGGATCAGCCTGGAATACGATACCAATGTTTTCTGCAAAAAGCAATTTGATGCTATCTTGCTCAGCTAATGAAGACAAGTCAAGGTTCGCGCCTAAATCGCGGTCTGCAAAACAAAGTTCTAATAAAGTAGTGATTAAACCACCGCTACCTATATCATGTCCTGCTTGTATTTTTTCTTCAGTAATTAATTGCTGAATGGTGTTAAATGCATTCTTAAGTTGAGCCGAGTCTTTTACATCTGGAGTTTCTTCACCGATTTTGTTTAAAATCTGAGCGAAAGAAGAACCGCCTAATTTATAAGTATCATTAGAAAGGTTGATGTAATAGATGGAACCGCCATTTTTCTGTAACACAGGTTCTACTACCTGAGTAACATTTGAACAGTTGCCTGCTGCGGAGATGATCACTGTTCCAGGAGCAATAACGTCGCCGTCTTTGTATTTTTGCTTCATTGAAAGCGAATCTTTACCTGTTGGGATATTGATTCCAAGACTGATAGCAAAATCAGAACAAGCTTTTACAGCTTCGTATAACCTTGCGTCTTCACCTTCATTTTTACAAGCCCACATCCAGTTGGCTGAAAGCGATACGCTTTTTAATCCGTCTTTTAATGGTGCCCAAACAATGTTTGAAAGCGATTCAGCGATAGCAATGCGACTACCTGCTCCAGCATCTATCAATGCCGAAATCGGCGCATGTCCAATTGAAGTAGCGATACCTTCTTTGCCCTGGAAATCCAATGCCATTACACCACAGTTGTTTAGTGGCAATTGCAAAGGACCTGTACATTGTTGTTTAGCAACACGGCCACCAACACAACGATCAACTTTATTCGTTAACCAATCTTTAGCGGCTACAGCTTCCAGTTGTAATACCTGTTCCAGGTATTCGTTAAGCAAGTTAGCGTCGTAAGTAATTGATTGATATTTTCTGTCGATGGTTTTGTCTTCCATCACAACTTTTGGTGAACTGCCAAACATATCTTTCAATTCAAGATCCATTGGTTTAACACCGGTTGTTGCCGATTCGAAAGTAAAACGGTGATCGCCGGTTACGGTACCAACAGTATACATTGGGGCACGTTCGCGATCTGCAATTTTTTGTAAAGTATCTATGTCTTTTTCACCAATCACCAAGCCCATGCGTTCCTGGGATTCATTACCGATGATTTCTTTTGATGATAGGGTAGGATCGCCTACTGGTAATTTATCCAGATCAATTTTTCCACCTGTTTCTTCAACTAGTTCTGAAAGGCAGTTTAAATGACCCCCAGCACCGTGATCATGTATAGAGACGATACTATTGTGCTCACTCTCCACCATACCACGTACTGCATTGGCTGCTCTTTTCTGCATTTCAGGGTTCGAACGTTGAATAGCATTCAATTCGATACCTGAACCTAAGGCTCCAGTATCGGCTGATGATACCGCTGCACCACCCATACCAATTCTATAGTTTTCGCCACCTAGAACTACAATCTTGTCGCCAGTTGAAGGTTTTTGTTTTTTAGCCTGACTAGCTTTACCATAACCAACACCACCTGCAAGCATGATTACTTTGTCGAATCCTAATTTGCGTGAATCTTCTTCATGTTCAAAAGTCAATACAGATCCTGTGATCAATGGCTGACCGAACTTATTTCCAAAGTCGGTTGCTCCGTTAGAAGCCTTGATCAGGATATCCATTGGTGTTTGGTATAACCATGCTCTTTCCTCAACTCCTTTTTCCCATGGACGGTTTTCCTCTAAACGAGATAGGGCAGTCATATATACTGCAGTACCTGCAAGTGGTAAAGAACCTTGTCCACCAGCCAATCTGTCTCTGATTTCACCACCAGATCCGGTAGCAGCACCATTAAAAGGTTCAACAGTAGTAGGGAAGTTATGTGTTTCGGCTTTAATAGAGATTACAGATTCAAAATCACTTAAAGCGTAATAATCAGGGATGTCAGCACGTTTAGGTGCAAATTGTTGAACTATTGGACCTTTAACAAAGGCTACGTTGTCTTTGTAAGCAGATACAATATCGTTAGGATTTTCTTCTGAAGTTTTACGGATCAGTTTGAATAGTGATGTAGGTTGTTCTACACCATCAATCACAAATTTACCGTTAAAGATTTTATGACGGCAGTGCTCAGAGTTTACTTGCGAAAATCCGAATACTTCCGAATCAGTCAATGGTCTGCCTAAATTTGTGGCTAGGGTATTTAAATAATCTACTTCCTCATCGCTCAATGAAAGACCTTCCTGCTTATTGTAAGCCGCAATGTCAGTAATTTGAAGAATGGGCTCTGGTTGTATATTTATAGTATATATATCCTGATCAAGCTGATTGTATTTTTGAGAAAGCATTGGATCGAAACCTGCAAAGTCTTCTTCTACTTTTTGAAATTCCTCAATACGGATAATGTCTTGGATATCCATGTTTTGAGTGATCTCTACAGCATTTGTGCTCCATGGCGTTACCATTGCAGCGCGCGGACCAACAAAAAAATCAGTCAATGTTTTTTCTTGCTGAAGTTTTGCGCCGCCAAACAGCCATTCTAGTTTCGTAATATCAGTTGTGGATAGGTTTCGTTCTATTTGTAAAGCGAAAACCGTATTGGATGGGCTTAAGAAGAAATAAATCATGCTTTTTTTTTGAAGATGCAAATTTAGCGTTAAAATTTTAAAACAGTGTGATCGTGTGTAATATATCATTCATTTTATTGCAGTATCTGCCTGTTTTGTTAGATTTCTTTAGCTTTGCGATAATCTTTTAGAGAATACGACCAATTATACGACCGCAGAAACCCATGGGGAATGTTTTTAAGTTTAAAAAATTTGAAGTAGACCAGTCCGGTTGTGCTATGAAAATTAATACCGATGGCGTATTACTTGGGGCCATTGCAGAACAGTTAGGGGCTAGGTATATTCTCGATATTGGAACAGGAACTGGGGTGATTGCGATGATGCTGGCACAGCGTTTTGAAAATGCTCAGGTCGATGCGGTTGAAATTGATGAACAGGCTGCACTGGCGGCTAAGGGTAATTTTAGTAACTCGGACTTTGCTGCAAATTGTAATGCATATCATAAAGATATTTCTGCCTTTCAAATAGACCGGAAATATGATCTTGTGGTTTCCAATCCTCCATTTTTTGTAAATGACCTAAAAAATCAAGAACACAGAAAAGGAATTGCCCGGCACGCTGCGTCACAGTTTTTTGAATCTATGGTGGAGCGTGTAGCTGATTTGCTGGACAAGTCGGGAAGTTTTTGGTTTATTTTGCCGATAAAACAGGCTGCGTATATGGTTAAGATCGCTTCAGCTTATGGCTTATCTCCATCTGTAGTGATTCATCTTCATTCGGACGACAGTAAACCTGAATTCAGGTGGATAGTTTGTTTGGATTATGCGGGTAAGGAAACGCTGCATCAAAATTTAAACATTTATGAAATGGAAGGTGTTTATACAGCTGCTTATAAACAGTTGTTAAAAGACTTTTTTCTTGCTTTTTAATCGATTATGAAGAAAATAGGGTTAATGTCGGATACACACGGTTTTTTAGATGATGCCGTTTTTAAACATTTTGATGATTGTGATGAGATCTGGCATGCGGGAGATTTTGGGTCTGATGTAGCAGAGCGACTTGCGGCCTTTAAACCGTTAAGGGGTGTTTACGGAAATATTGACGATAAAGAGATCCGTTCTTTGTATCCAGAGCACCTTCGTTTTAACTGCGAGCAGGTGGATGTCTGGATGACACATATTGGCGGTTATCCGGGTAAGTATGCTCCGCAGGTAAAAAAAGAAATTTACACTAAGCCTCCGATGCTGTTCATCTGCGGACATTCCCATATCTTAAAAGTGATGTATGACAAAAAAATAAATTGTCTGCACATAAATCCCGGTGCAGCTGGTAATTCTGGCTGGCATAGAATAAAAACTTTAATTAGATTTTGTATTTCGGACGAAAAAATACATACCTTAGCCGCCATAGAAATAGGGAATAGATAACGTATAAAATACACTAAGTATATGGCAGGTATAAAAACACTTGGTCAATTCATAATCGAGAAACAGGCTGATTTCTCTTATGCAAAAGGAGAGCTTTCCAGACTGCTGAGAGACATTGGGATTGCTGCCAAGATAGTGAACCGTGAGGTGAACAAAGCTGGTTTGGTAGACATCTTAGGCTCAGCGGGGACGGTGAATATACAGGGTGAAGGGCAGCAAAAATTAGATGTATTTGCGAATACACAGTTTATCAGTGCACTTACTAGTGGTGGCGAATGCTGTATCGTAGCTACAGAAGAAGAGGACGACTTTGTGCCTATTGATTCTCCGGTATCAAAAAATGCCAAGTATATTGTTTGTATTGACCCCTTAGATGGTTCTTCAAATATCGATGTGAACGTTGCTGTTGGGACTATTTTTTCTATTTACAGAAGAAAATCTACCGAGGGGATGGCAACACTATCCGATGTATTGCAAAAAGGTACTCAGCAGGTTGCTGCGGGCTATGTGATTTACGGATCATCTACCATGCTTGTCTATACTACGGGAAAAGGAGTAAACGGTTTTACTTTAGATCCTTCTATTGGTGAGTTTTGCTTGTCACATCCGAATTTGAAAATACCTGAGACTGGAAATATTTATTCTATCAATGAAGGTAACTATGTTCACTTTCCAGAAGGCGTGAAAAAATATATTAAATATGCTCAGGTAGAAGATAAAGCGACTAATCGTCCTTATACTTCAAGGTATATCGGTTCTATGGTAGGCGATATTCACAGAAACCTGATCAAAGGTGGAATTTATATCTATCCAACTACTTCCAGTTCTCCGAATGGAAAACTAAGGTTACTTTATGAATGTAATCCAATGGCTTTTATTGTTGAGCAGGCTGGGGGAGTGGCGTCTGATGGATTCAATAGGATATTAGAAATTGAACCTACAGAATTGCATCAACGTACTTCTATCTTTATTGGATCTTCTCAAATGGTTAAGGTTGCAGAAGATTTGATGGTAGAATATTCTTCGGAGAAAAATAATGCGCCCGTTAACGGTAGCGCTGTGAAGGTTAAAGTTGAATCACTGAACTTAAATGGCAGTGCTGATTAGATAGACTTATAGTAATTAGTTGAAAGGCCTTATCATGTGAAAATGATAAGGCCTTTTATATTATCGCGTGCGGAAGAAGGGAACGAACCCCCTTATTAATTAAAGCAATGAAGGATTATTTCTTTCAGCTTCAAATTCTACATCAATAGTTTGTGTAGCTTTGTTTTTTGAGGCTGCTACTGCAAGTTGATCACAACGTTCGTTTTCTTGATGATTGTTGTGTCCTTTAACCCAAACAAATTTAACGTCGTGTAATTTATATACGTTTAAAAAGCGCATCCAAAGGTCTTTGTTCTTTTTTCCTTTAAAGCCGGTCTTTAACCATCCAAATACCCATTTCTTTTCAACAGAATCAATTACATATTTGGAATCGGAAAATACAGTGACTTGCTGTCCGGGTGTTTTTAAAGCCTGTAGCGCAACAATCACGGCGAGGAGTTCCATTCTGTTATTGGTAGTCATCCTAAAGCCTGCGCTCAACTCTTTATAGTGTTGTCCAGCTCTTAAAATTACGCCATAACCACCTGGTCCGGGGTTTCCACTTGCTGCTCCGTCTGTATATACTTCAATCATATTTGAAACAAATCTACCTTTTTAAGCTTTAAAAGCAATTTATAGGGGGCAATTAATATTTTTATAAAAAATAAAATAGCTGAAATATAATTGGTTAGGAAAAATGTTTGGTATAATCTTTAAAAACATTTGATAAAAATGATTTTAATCGTACTTTTGTAGCGTTGAAAGCAAAACATGGTGGTTTTAGCTCAGTTGGTTAGAGCATCGGTTTGTGGTACCGAGGGTCGTGGGTTCGAGCCCCATATTCCACCCATCACTGGGGAAAAGAGTCATTTAAAGACACTTTTCCCCTTTTTTATGTCTTTGTAATTCCTTGTTTTTCAGGTAGGTTATTGCAGCAACACTGTTGATGTTTGTGGGGATCAAGCGGAATTCTTGGGGGGGAAGAAAATTTAAGCATAGATTTTAGCTAGCCTGAACAAGAAGAAATTAATGTCTCTTACACCTCTGGATGTTGCCCTGAATGCTTTCACTTTAGCGTTAAATGATTCAGCAGAAGCATTTGTAGATCTGTTGATAAAGAAGTTAACGATCGCGAAGCGATGTGCCTCTATTGATCTTGCGACAGTTTTAAAGGCGTCAATACCACTATCTTCCACCTGATTGTACCAAAGTGCCAACTTGGTGAAGGCAATTTCCTTATGTTTACAATCCCTAAAGATATCTCCCAACCTGGTAGACAAAGCATAAGCTTTTTTAATCATTGGATAACGTTCGAAAAGCAATGTTGCTCGATGCTTTTGAGTTTCCGTCCATTTTTTGAAGTGTTTGAATAACAGATATCTACTTCTGGCAAGTAGCTGTTTCAAAGTGTCACCATTTTCCAGTAATTCCGGAATGTAGGCTGTCTTTGTCCGCTTTGCTGTAGCAATAGCTTCATTTTCCCGATCTATCGCTTCCCACCTATATTTGATCCTGGCTTCCTGTACCGCATCATATGCCAACTTCTGGACGTGGAACCGATCAATGACCCTGGAGGCATTTTTGAAACACTTCTTAATGGCAAGGATCATTGCCGGAGCCATATCCATGGTTACCTCCTGAACCCTTTTGCGCATGCGCTCAGGGATTTTTTGCAATACTTTAATGATTTGTTCGGCCTGAGTACCTTTAATCATGGCTACAATACTGCCTTTTCTTCCTTTAGCAGTCTTGTTGGTAACAATCGTGTAGAGTTCACCATTGGAGAGTGCGGTTTCATCAATACCTAAGCTAAGCCCCATGTTCCCAGGGAAAACCAACCATTCATGGGCATGCTCCTTCTGATCCCAATCCTTGAAATCACTGATATGCTCTTTATACTGTTCCTGCAACTGCTTTCCATCAACCTGAAAATAATGACCTAAATGATAGCAGCTAATGGGGTGATTATCCAAATATTCCTTTTAAAAAAAGACCGAATTCCGTTGTCATTCGTGTCCCTTTTCTTACTAAATCCCAGTCCCTGCTGATGATTTTCCCGGTATTCTTGACAGTCCAGCGCCTTCTCTTGATACATAAGGCAACCTTCATTCCACGAATAGGAAAGTCCTGAATGCTAACTTCGGGTAACAACCCTTTGGATTCCAAATCTTCAGCATTATAACCAACCGGGGATATATCTTTCTCTTGAAGATGGATTTTCAGCAACTTAGATTCTTTATCTACTTGGGTTAATTCAAAATACTCCAGAATACCTTCCGGTAAAAATGCGCTGATTAGGGTTTGCTCGGCTTGGTTCAAAATGAAAATTATCGTTTGGTTTACAAGTGCAAAAGAAAGAAATTATTTTCTTCTCCCCAAGAATTCCGCTTGATCCGTTTGTGGTTCGATATCCATGGATCAAGCGGAATTGTTGGGGAAATGAAATCAGGGACAGTTTAATAGAAGATCCTTGGTTTAGATCGCGATCATTTCTCCAGCGTCTTTAATAATCTGTGTAGTTAACCAATCGGAAATCCGGAAATTAGTTTGTTGTATTTTGACAATGTATGGTTTAACTGCTGGAATGATACCGTTAAGCTTTGCGTTAAGTATAACACCAACGGTTCCGGTGATGTTAAGTTCAAGCTTTTTAGCAAATCTCCTAGCTCCTGCATCATCTATAATGAGTAGGTCAGCATGGATTTCTGATGCAAGCGCCATCGCACTGGCCTCACCTATGTCCACAGTTTCAGCATAATTATATAATAAATCACGATTCTGCACGGCTTTTACATCAACCCAATTAGGTAGTCTTTTACCAAATTCAGCAGCTATCTCAGGAGTTGTTATTACTTGTTTGTACAAGGATTGGAGCAAATGCATACCATCTATTTTGTCCAGCGTAATGAAACAGCTGGCATCGGTAATGACAATTTTATCCTGTATGAGCATGCCTAAATGTTTCAAGATCTTCAGCTGCACTTTCGTCCAGGTAGTGCACGTCGTATTTGATTAGGATTTCAGCAAAATCCCATTTTTTCATTTGGCACATTTCAGCGGCTTGTCTTAAAGTAAGCTTACCTGCTTCATATAGCTTGGCTGCAATAAGGCGTGTTGTTTCATCATGCTCTCTCTCAAGGGCATCAGGAACTTGTATGGTCATTGTAGTCATGATATAAAGATACGTATTATTAAAATTTAAAACAAAATGGATGCTGATGATAGAATGGATTTTGATATATTACAAAGGGTAATTATTCTATTTTTGTTTAATTTGCTATCTCAGAATTTCAACAGTGGACAATCTACTATTATACAGGTCTTTATTTAAAGGGCGCGAAGATGTTTATGCTATTCATTGGTCAAGAGGAACTAAAAGTGGTTACATGCCTGCTAAATTATATGATCCTTATATCAGCAAGGTTTATAAAAAAAGTACAAACCCCAATAGTTCAGAGACCGCAAATTATCTTCCTTTGACTGACGATCAGATTCAAAGGCATCTTGAAGGTAGACAGCTAACAGGATTGTATCCACTTTTACAAGACAATACGTCTTGGTTGATAGCGGCAGATTTTGATAAAAATAGTTGGTTGGAAGATTGTAGAAGTTTCATTACTATATGTGCAAGCTACAATATCCCTTCTTACCTGGAACGTTCGCGCAGTGGTAAAGGTGGGCATGTTTGGATATTTTTTAATCAACCATATCCGGCTTTTAAGAGCAGAATAATTGTACTTACTTTATTAGAGAGAGCAGGGATAGTCTCTACTTTTGACAAAAACTCTAGTTTTGACAGATTATTCCCCAATCAAGATAAACATTCAGGTAAAGGATTTGGAAATCTGATTGCCTTACCTTTGTATAAACCTACATTGGAACTTGGGAACAGTTGCTTCATTGAGTCAGAAACAGCTCTCCCTTATAGAAATCAATGGGAGTTTTTAAGCAGCATTCGCCGAATTTCTATTAATGACTTAGACCAAATATTTCTTTCGTTGACCAGTTCTAAAAGTTTAAACGTTATTGAACCAGGCAAGCTTGTAATTAAGTTGTCAAATACTATTGAAATCAATCGAAATGGAATAAGTACTGCCTTGGCATCTTTTCTGAAGGATGAACTTAATTTTTTCAATGCAGACTTTATCATTAAAAAGAATAGCGGTAGGAGTACGTTTGGAACAAAGAGATATTTTAAGTTTATTGAGGAAGTAAATGAATACGCTATCATTCCAAAAGGTTTTATTAGAAAGTTATTGGTTTATTGCATTAAAAATAATATTCAATATCAGCTGGATGATAATCGGAAATTACTTACTCCTTCGGTTTTTTCATTTCATGCTTCTTTAAGGGAATATCAGTTGCCTGCGGTAGAAGTTGCATCTAAAAAGGACATAGGTATAATCGTTGCACCACCTGGTTCTGGAAAGACCGTAGTTGGTCTTAAAATCATTGCGGATAAACAGCAGCCTGCACTAATTGTCGTACATCGTAATCAATTGGCAGACCAATGGGCAGAAAGAATTGAAGCGTTCCTGGGAATTCCAAAGCAGGATATTGGCAGGATAGGACAAGGTAAAACAAAAATAGGGAAACGGGTCACAATTGCGATGATACAAAGCTTGGGCAAAGAATTACAAAAGCCAGGAGCAGACCAACTGGTTCGTGCCTTTGGAATTATTATTGTTGATGAGTGTCACCACATTGCTGCGGAAACATTTAAAAATGCGGTATCACTTTTCCATTCTTACTATTTATATGGTCTTACTGCAACACCCTTTCGGAAAAATAGTGATGACAGATTGATTTCTGTACTTCTGGGAGAGGTCATTTCAGAAATGAAATCTAGCGACAAGGGAGCATCGGAACAACCTGAGATTATTATCAGAAATACAACATTGAATGTAGCGTACAATGCCAAAACAGATCGCTTTGAAACACTATCAAATATACTTATTCATGATTCTGAAAGAAATAAGCTGATTTTAAAGGGCGTAACTTTTCAATTGAGTACGGGAAAACGAGTGGTTATACTCACCGAGAGAAAAGAGCATATTGAAACTTTACACCAATATCTAAAACAATCTTTTGAAACAGTTACATTAAGTGGCGACGATTCGGAATCCAGTCGTAATGCTAAATGGAAGATCTTGAAGACGGGTAATTACCAGGTACTTATTACAACTGGACAATTTTTTGGAGAAGGATCCGACCTTCATAATGCCCAATGTTTATTTTTAGTCTACCCATTTTCTTTCGAAGGTAAACTGATTCAATATATTGGTCGTGTACAGCGTTCTGAACTAACTCCGGTGATTTATGACTACAGGGATATTAAGATTGATTATTTAAATGCGATGTTTCTTAAAAGAAACGTTTACTACAAAAAACTGATACGGCATAGAACATTATTTGACGATGTTATCGAAGTTGATGAAAAGGTAGAACCAGTAGGTGATTTAACAAGTTCTTTTAAAGATCAAATCATTGAACGGAATATTAAAGTTGCAATTGAATCACTTGACTTTTTATATGGCGGGGTTGTCTTTTGTGAATTTATAAAGGAGATAGAACAAGAGGTTTCATTTGGTATTGAGAATCTCCATATGCGCCCGGAATTCGATGTGCTGAAGTCGTACTTTGAGAAATTTTTGAATACAAAAACGATTACGATAACTATCTGTATAGTTATAGAGAAAGGTATTATAGTCGGAAAATCAGCAACATGCGAGGACATGAAAAAATTGAATCGTGAAGTTGTAGACAGCGTGCGTTTTCGTTTTGCTGAAAAGAATCTATTTAAAAAAGGAAATCTTTTAGGTAAGAATGTTGAAATGTTCCAGCTTAGCGCCGGTGATGCTAACCAGACATTATATGAGTCGGGAGAAGAATTATTAAAGGATGTATTGATTAGAGGTAATTATCGGCACAAAATACAGCTAAGATATTTATCAGACTTACATCTTGGAAATGTATTGAAAATAAGATTTGTGTTAAGTCCGTTTGCTTTTGTTTTTCTTCTAGCTGGAAAGGAGCAATATCA
Source organism: Pedobacter sp. ok626 (assembly GCF_900100435.1). GTDB lineage: Bacteria > Bacteroidota > Bacteroidia > Sphingobacteriales > Sphingobacteriaceae > Pedobacter. The sequence continues at coordinate 269,927 of NZ_FNEX01000004.1, forward strand.
TATTGTAATGGAGACACTGGATACGGATGAGGCTACTTATATATGGCATACCTCAAAAGAAGTTTCGGAGCTCAAAAATGCGCTTCATAATGTTGATAAAGATCTTAATAAGATTCGAAATGACGGGAGATTTGCATTTTTACAATCAGTACCGATAAATTTCAGCCGCGTTTTACATGATTATTCGGATGAACGAAATGGATTTGTGATCTGGAAAGATGATTTAGAGCAATATCTGACTTAATTAAAATATTTCATCCCTAGTAGTGATGAATTTCAGACGATATAAAATCATTTTCGTGGACTAAAATAGTTTAACTTTTTAGCAGCCTTCCAAGCTCATCCATTTCATCCATTTTTCTTTTTAAATCGGCCAACCGCTTCAAATCAGCAATAAAACGGGTTGAAATTTGTACCATAAATGACCCCAAGTTTTGAAAAGCAGTCTGAAAAGGCTGCTTTTTTTGTATACATCGGTTTTTTCTGCGATGAATCTGGATCAAAAGGATCAATCCCAAAGAACCCACCCGTTAGTTCTAAGTTCAAAGCCTAATGGGGTTAAACCGAAGGAAAGCGTCGATACAAATCGGCTTAGTATCGATACTCGGTTTTTTTGCAGGTTTTATATTATTCCTTTGTGCCTTTAAAGAGTATCATAGCACATGACCAAAAAGGCAATTTCTTTATTTTTTAGCTGTCTGATCAGCGGGCTTACAGTATTTGCCCAAGACAGCCTGAGCGTTGTTAAATGGGACCTGCAGACCTGTCTGGATTATGCAAGAAAAAACAACATTCAAGTGAGCAGCGCGCGGCTCAGCCAGCAAACCAGTCAGCAGGAACTGATTCTTTCCAGAGGCTCTGCTTTACCCAATTTGTATGGTTCAGCTACTCAATATGTCAATCATTATCACAATGATGCGGTTTACGGCTCGGGTAATTATGGACTGAGCTCTTCCTGGACCCTTTACCAGGGCGGGTATATCAAAAGCGATATTCAGCAAAAGAACGTGGCGGTGGAACGAGCCAACCTGAGTATCCTGCAGCAATTAAATGACCTGACCCTGCAGATCACTCAATATTACTTGAATATTTTGCTGGATAAAGAAACCATTATATACCAGCAAAATGTTGTGGCTACTTCACAGGCTCAGGTAGAGCAGGCAAAAAAGCGGTTGCAAGCTGGCAGCATAGCACAAAAGGATGTTGCCCAGCTACTAGCCCAGCTGGCAAACGACAAATACACATTGGTTACCGCCGAAAGTGCCCAACGCCAGGATCTGATCAGCCTGAAACAGCTCCTTCAGCTGAGCGCTACAACTTTCGATGTGATCACACCGGATACCATCATTTCAAAAAAAGCGGTGGATAACCTGCTGAATGTGCAACAAACAGCGCTGAAAGACCGACCAGAGGTGAAAAATGGCGAATTGTATGTTCGATCGGCCGAATTCGCCCTGCAAAAAGCCAATTCAGGTTATCTGCCAACGCTTACCGCTTCCGGCTTTGCCGGTAGTGGTTACCAGGGGGCTGGGAGTGGTTATTTTAACCAGTTGAATAACGGCTTCAACCAGCAGGTTGGCCTTAGTCTATCCATCCCCATTTTTACCCGAAAGGTTAACCAAGTGAACCGGGCGGAAGCAAAGATCAACATTGATCAGGCTAAGTTATCACTAAAAGATACCAAAACGACCCTTGCGCTCACTATCGAAAAGGCTTATATCAATGTGCTCAATTCGCAAAATCAATATGATGCGGCCGCCGAGGCCTTTAGGTACAACCAGGAAACTTACCGGGTCGCTAATGAGCAATTGAAAGTAGGTATTGTTAATATGGTTGACTTTCTACAACAAAAATCCCTGTATACCCAGGCCTTACAACAATATATCCAGGCCAAGTACAACGCGGCGCTTACGATAGAGATCTACGAATTCTACAAAGGCACACCTGTTAAACTTTAACCGCGCACGATCATTATGAAAAAAAATACAAAAAGAATGCTTGTTATCGCTGCCATCATTATAGTGCTTGGCGGTATTTGGTTCATTACTACTAAAAAGAAAGAAAAACCGATAGTGCTGCCTACCGAAGTACCAACTTATGGTTACATCGCCCAAACCGTTACGGCAACCGGTACCATTCAACCCGTAGATACCGTAGCCGTAGGTACCCAGGTATCGGGCATCGTTAAAGTTATCAATGCCGACTTCAACTCGAAAGTAAAAAAAGGCCAGCTATTGGCGCAACTGGATAAATCACTTTTACAGGCAACGGTAGATCAGGCCAGCGCTACCCTGCGCGCACAGCAAAGCCAGCTGGTTTATAACCAGAATTTTTATAACCGGCAAAAGTTGTTGTATAGCAGTGGCTCGATCAGTAAGCAGGATTATGAATCGGCATTGAACAATTTTAATTCTTCCAAAGCGGCCGTCGATAATGCTTCTGCGGCGCTTCGCTCGGCTGAAAAAAACTTGTCGTATACCGATATCTATTCGCCGGTAGATGGTGTGGTGCTTTCGCGCAGTGTCAGCCTTGGCCAAACCGTTGCAGCAGCATTTAGTACACCGACGCTTTTTGTGATCGCTAAGGATATTTCAAAGATGCAGGTGATGGCAGATGTGGACGAGGCCGATATCGGTAATGTGAAAATTGGGAATCGCGTTAGCTTTACGGTAGATGCCTATATTGATGATGTTTTTAAAGGAACGGTGTATGATGTTCGCCTTCATCCAAAGACCACATCAAATGTGGTGACCTATACAACTATCATCTATGCTCCAAACGATAGCTTGATGCTTAAACCCGGAATGACCGCTAATATCAATGTTTATACCAAAGAGGTGAATAACGCAATGATGGTCAGTTCAAAATCGCTGAATTTTGCGCCGGATTCCTCACTAAGAAAACAGTTTATTTTAAAACCAATGGCACACGGTAATAACAGTAATGCGATTACTGGCCTGGGTAAACCCGGGAGCGTGTGGCTCAAAAAAGGTAGTGAGCTGATACAAACGCCGGTGCGCTATGGGCTTGATGACAATACCCACGTCGAGATACTGTCAGGGTTGTCTGTCAAAGATACTGTCGTATCCTCGCTACCGATACCGGTTCAGGCCGAAGCCGGGACTTCTATTTTGCCCAGCCCGGGAGGCGCTGATAAAAACAAAAAGCCGTAATGAAGAAAATATTAGAATTACATGATATAGCGCGGGAATTCCAGATGGGTTCGGAAATTGTTCGGGCACTCAAAGGCGTAAGTTTTGATGTGTTTGCTGGCGAATTTGTGACGATCATGGGTAGCAGTGGCTCGGGCAAAACAACTTTGCTGAATACTCTGGGCTGCCTGGATAAACCAACCAGCGGAACTTACCTGCTTGATGGCGTATCTGTGCGCGAACAGAGTCGAGATCAACTGGCCAAACTTCGCAATCAAAAAATCGGTTTTGTATTTCAGGCCTATAACTTGCTGCCCCGTACCACAGCCCTGGAAAATGTCGAGCTGCCGCTGTTTTATAATCCGATGGTAACGGCAGCCGAGCGACGGGAGCGGGCGGCGAACGCCTTGCAAGCTGTAAAACTGGGCGACCGGATAAATCACATGCCCAACGAAATGTCAGGAGGGCAGCAGCAACGGGTCGCTATCGCCCGTGCACTTGTGAACGAGCCTGTGATGATCCTGGCCGACGAGGCCACCGGTAATCTGGATACGCGCACATCTTATGAAATTATGGCGTTGATGCAGGACCTGAACCAAAGCCAGGGCAAAACCATTGTTTTTGTAACCCATGAACCGGATATCGCTGCTTTCAGCAGTCGTACGATTACGCTCAGGGATGGCCGCGTGGTGAAAGACCAAATTAACCAGCAGGTGCGTTCAGCCAAAGAGATGCTGGCCGCCTTACCCGAAACCGAAGATTACCACATATGAAAGTTTTAAATCTGATCAGGCTCGCGCTATTGGCCCTGCAGCGCAATAAGTTAAGAGCCGTACTTACCATGCTCGGTATCATTATTGGGGTGGCGGCGGTGATTACCATCGGTGCTATCGGCGCTGGATCCACTGCCAGTGTGCATAATTCACTTGCCAGCATGGGCTCCAACCTGGTGATGGTAATGCCCAATAGCAATGCACCGGGCGGTGCGCGTTTGCAGGGCGCCAATGTGGAAACACTGACCGAAAAAGACCTTAATGCCTTAAAAAAAGAAGCTACTTATATTAATGCCATATCGCCCTCATCACAATCCAAAGGACAGGCTATCAATGGTTCACTGAACTGGCCGACCACCATTGATGGCGTGAACCAGGATTATCTTGCCATCAAAAATATATCCCTCAAAGACGGTAAAATGTTTTCGGACCGGGATGTACACACTTACGGAAAAGTTTGCCTGCTGGGTCAAACCGTGGTCGATAATGTTTTTCCAAAAGGTGTCGATCCTGTCGGCAAGATCATCCGTTTTAACAAGATCCCTTTCCAGGTCATCGGTGTACTCAACAAAAAAGGACAAAATACATTCGGGCAGGATCAGGACGATATTATCCTGGCGCCTTATACCACCGTTCAAAAACGGATCATCGCATCCATCTATTTCGGCAGTTTTAATGCCTCGGCCAAATCTGAAAATCTGTCGCAGGCCGCCGCCGATGAAATGGAAAAGATACTCCGTAAGACGCACCGGCTCCGTCCGACCCAGGATAATGATTTTACGGTGCGCACACAGGCCGAACTCATACAAACCCTGAGCTCGATCACCTCGTTGCTGACCGCGTTATTGACCGCCATAGCAGCTATATCGCTAGTCATCGGGGGAATCGGCATCATGAATATCATGTACGTCTCGGTAACCGAACGTACCAAAGAGATCGGGCTGCGCATGTCAATCGGCGCACGCGGCAGGGATATCCTCAATCAATTCTTAACGGAGGCTATTATCATCAGCGTTACCGGCGGCCTCATCGGAATACTAATCGGCGAAACGCTGGCGTTTGTTATCGCTAATGCGCTGAATTGGGAGCCTGTTATTGACAAAGCATCTATTATGGAGGCATTTGGTTTCTGTACACTCATTGGGGTTTTCTTCGGTTATTACCCGGCACTGAAGGCTTCCCGGCTTGATCCGATAGAAGCTTTGCGATATGAATAAAATTTAATATTAATTCAGGAACGAGGCTGACGCCAGCTTTTCATAAAATTGCCGAATGCCTCGCGGTAAGGTTCAGATACCGGAATCGTAGCCCGATCAACCTGCACAGATGTTTTAGTTACGGCTATTACTTTATTAATAGCCACGATAAACGAACGGTGCAGGCGAACAAAATGATTTGCAGGCAGTTTTTGTTCCACCACTTTTAAAGTCATTAGTGTTATTACCGGTTTTGTCTGGTCTTCCAAAAAAATCTTGATGTAGTCAGCCATGCTTTCTACGTACAGGATCTGTGCCACATCGATCCGTATCAGCTGGTAATTGGCATATACGAAAAGGTATTCTGGCTGTGTATCTTGCTCCAATAAAGTAAAATATTCCAGCGCACGGTTGGCTGCACGGGTAAAATCAACAAAACTGAAAGGTTTTAACAGGTAATCCAAGGCAGCTACCTTGTACCCTTCCAATGCGTATTGATCAAAAGCAGTTGTAAAAACGATACGCACCGACCGGCGGTTATCACTACTGGCAACCATACCGGCTAACTCCAGCCCGTTCAGTTCGGCCATCCTGATATCTAAAAAAACAAGCTGTACTTCGGGGTGCTCATTGAGGACATTAAGGGCAGTCATAGCACTGGAACATTTATCAACCAGGTTTAAGAAGGGGGTCTTGGCCACGTAAGCGGCGATCATTTCTAAAGCCACCGGCTCATCATCAACAGCGATACAGTGAATGGTCATGTCAAAGATATTTGAAGTTCGATCCTGAATTCCTGAAGCTCGCGGTCTTCTTTAACATTGAGCTTGTATTTGCCAGGATAGATCAGTTCCAGGCGTCGGCGCGTATTGGCCAGACCGATACCGCTGCCCTCGTCCGTTTCCTTTGCCGGTTCCGTAAATAAAGTATTACGTACCTCAAAGCGCAGCAATCCCTGACATAGCTGCGCCGATATATATATATGGCTTGGCCGTAGCGTACTGATGCCATGCTTAAAAGCATTTTCTACAAAGGGAAGCAGCAGCATCGGGGCCAAAGGGGTATTAATTGGGGCTTCGGGCCGGTTGAAAACGACCCGCACATGTTCAGGCAGACGCAGTTGCATTAACTGCCGATAACTGTCGATCAGCTGTAACTCTTTTTCGAGCGTTGTTGATTGCTGAGGGGTATCGTATAAGACATAGCGCATCATATGCGACAGGGTATAAATAGCCTGGCGAGCTCTCTCAGCATCGATCTCTGTAAGCCCGTAAATGGTATGCAAAACATTAAAGAAAAAATGCGGGTTGATCTGTGAGCGCAAAACAGCCAGTTCGCCCGCGATGCGGTCATTCTCCAGGGCTTTTTCTTTTAAAAGATCGGCCTGGACTTTTCGGGTAACGGATATAATGATAGCTATCCCGATGACGATCATGGTCATGATCATAATGCTGAGGTCGCCTACGGGGGTGTATTGCCCCTCCATTGGAGGATGTCTAGGCGCAAACCTGCGGAGTAATCCCGGCAGGTCTATCAGTTTATCAGCCTGGTGGTTTAAAAGGGGCGCAGTAATACAGATCAGGAAAACGAGTAACGCAAAAATGCCCCCGCGGTTGTTATAAAGTAATTTGGGGATGAGTACCCGAAGATTAAGGTAAAATATACTCACCAGAGCAGTATACAATGCTAATTGCTTGGTCCAGATCTGGATAGGCAGTGAAGAGGTAATGGTCAGTGGTATACATGTGAAAACCAGTAGTCCCAGTAACACTGCAAAATGCACCGAGAAGATAAGGGGACGCAAACCTTTAATTTTAGCTAGAGATAACACGTTACAAATTACCGCCTTTTATTTTCAAAAGCAAAGCATTTCCAATTGCTCTCTTGGGTTTTCTATAGGAACATATCGCCTTTCTGTCGATACACCTTTATAAACAGATCACCAATTGTATTTGTTGCATAAATAACTATCTCGTAAAAACTCAAAGAATATGACCTTAAAGAAGCGAACCAGTTTGCTTGAAATAGGATAGTTGTATACAATTCTCGCAATTTAGAAGAAATTCTTTCGTTCGAGCCCCTTATTGGCACACTGGCGTTGTGAAATCTATATAACTATATAAAGTATAGTTTTGTAGGTTAAAATTTGAATGTAAATATCCTTCATTGGAGGCTATGAAGCCTTGTTACGAAACAATGTATACAAACTTCCTTTCTAATATTAAAGAGAAATAGAAAATTTGGCATTGATCCTTATAAATGAAAGATCAATGCCAAATTTCTGAAACAATAGGACTGGGAACCTTTATTTTCCTTGTACCATTTTTCTAAAGTTGATCACACTTGCTGTCACATCAGGAACACTGTTTTCCCAATTGTATTCGTATTCTGCAGATATAACTCCTTTAAATTTTTGACGTTTTAATTCGGCAATTACGCCGTTAATATTACTTATGCCCGTACCCCAGTGCACATCATGAGCTTTAACATTACCAAATTCATTAAGGTCTTTAAAATGCAGCTGTATTACATGACCTTCTAACTGTTTTAAAGCTGCAATAGGATCTAAGCCCGAACGAACCCAATGTCCAATGTCAGCGCAGGCTCCCATACGTTTACTTTGACCTTTAATGGTATTCAATACAACATCTGGTTTCCAGTAAGTAGATGGGTTGGGGTGATTATGAATCGCCGCGTTAATCTGATATTTATCGCACAGTTGTGAAACCAGGGGGATGTCTTTGTTCTGTGGTTCGCAGGTGATATTTTCGACACCCATAGACTTAGCAAATGCAAATATTTTTTCCCAATCATTGCTATCTTTTGTCGTTATTACGCCGTATGAAACCAAGCGGATCCCCTTTGCTTTAAGCAGTTTTTGTAGATAGGTTTTACTTGTTTCGGACATACGGAAATCCATCTTTTCCTGTATTCCTCCACCGATAATTTGTGAAGGGTAGGCTTCTACAAAATGCAAACCACAACTGTCTATTTTATCTAAAGCCTGAGTAAAAGTAAATCTGTTAAAAGTATAGGCTTGCGCGCCAAGCTTCCAACCTAGACTTACTTCTGGATCGTTTTGTGCAGTGTTTTTAGCGGAATTAAGTCTTGAGCTGCATGATATATAGGTAGTAATGATGATTACAGAAAAAAGTAGCAGTTTGTTGGTGTTTCGGTATCTATTTTTCATGTTGTCTTCTATTTGGTTGTTTAATACTCGTTTTTTTTAGTTATATCTTAGCTAAAGTCCAATATTTTTTTGACTTTTTGTCATATAATAACTTGTTTATATGTGTTTCTGGGTTTTATCCATTAGTTTACGCCTTTTAACAATGATTTTTAAGCGTTGTCTTTTGAGCGATAGATTAATACCTGCCTCCTGATTTTCTCTATGATATAATTTGTAGGCATGGAGCACATCTTTATAATTAAGTATCCCAATCACTTTATTCAAATCCCCGGATGCGACAACCGGTAAAAATTCTTCCCCAGTAGATGCCATCAATTCTACTGCTTTGGAAAGGCGATCACTTTCTTTTAATATAGGAAGATCCTTATGTGCGAGTTCATTAATCATCTGCATTTCGACTGCAATTTTTCCACCTTCACCAAGCACCTGGGCAACAGTTATACCTCTTAACACATCAGGTTCATAGGAGTCTGGGGTGTAAATGCCTCTTCTGGCAATTTTCTCGGTCATGATGGTGTTCTCCATAAAGAAGAAAGAGATCAGGTAGGATGCAGTACAGGCGCCCAATAGCGGAAGCAAAGCATGAGATTGCATGGTCGCTTCCAAGGCAAAGGTGATACTTGTTAAATAGGCTCTGGACGCGCCAGCAAACATCGAGGACATGCCAATTAATGCGGCCATTGAGATGCTGATTCCTGATGCAGGAAAGAATAAAAGGATGATGCTACCCAAAACGGCACCTGTAGCACCACCTATGGTCAATAGGGGAGCAAGGGTTCCACCAGATGTTCCACTTCCAAGAGCGATGGCCCAGGAAAGGAATTTAAAAAAGCATAAGCTAAGCATCAACGCGAGGGAAGCTTTTCCAGATAACATACTGATGATGTTATCATAGCCAACGCCCAGGGTATGGGGGGCAAAGTAGCCTATTGTGCCTACCGCAAGTCCACCTATTGCTGGCCACCACATCCAATGGATAGGTAGTTTCTCAAAGGTATCCTCAATCCAGTAAACGATTTTAGTGAGTCCTAAGGACATAAAACCAATAATTATACCTATTGCACTGTAAATACCCAATGCCATATTTGACGGGCTCTGTAAATCAGGCATTGGAAATACCGGCCCCGATTCGAAAAGTAGTTGATGTCCTGCAGCTCCTGTGATACAGGCAAGTGCTACAGGTAAAATTGCCTTCGGGGAAAACTCAAAAAGTAACAATTCAATGGCCAGGAAAATCGCTGCGATAGGGGTGCCGAATATGGCCGACATCCCAGCTGTTGCACCTGCCGCAAGGATAATTTTACGTTCATTGGAGGTGATTTTAAATAACTGTCCAATGGTTGAACCTAATGCACCGCCGGTTGCGATGATTGGTCCTTCGGCACCAAAGGGGCCACCTGAACCGATGGCAATGGCAGATGAAATTGGCTTTAGAAATGCAATGGATGGCTTGATTTTGCTTTGATTGGTAAGAACTTGTTCCATTGCCTCAGGTATTCCATGCCCCCTGATGGCTTTAGAACCAAATAAAGCCATGAGCCCAACCAGGACTCCCCCTGATGCTGGAAGAATGATGACCCATAGCCCGAGATGGTTGTTGGCCGGACTGTTAAAAGAGAAATCAAAGTTTCCGTAGAAACAGATGTTGGTGACTAAGTTAATCAGTAATACCAAACCTTTGGCGATGATGCTGATTAAAATAGCCACTGCAATGGACAACAAAGATATTTGTAATAAACGCTTTTTCATTTTGAACTTAATTGTTATTTATTGCTGTATCAATTAAAGCAGCTGTTTTCTAAGCCGGTGCAAAGGTATGGTTTGTTATTTGTATTTTTAAACATTATTATTGTTTGTGATATATTTATATTGTATTAATATTTTTTTTATTATATTTTTATATTGTTTTAGCAATGTTTTGCTCGTTTTGCGTTTTCTGTGTTGAACATTGGGGGATTGTCTTAAAAGTTGCATATTTGAGGCATGAAAGAATGCAGTGATTTATGTGATCTTAAAAGTTGTTTCTTATGTAAGCTTTGTTTGCCGGAATGGTTACCTGCACTTGCGGTTAAGAAACGTAATTTTGAAGTGAAGAAAGGGGAGCTGCTATTTAATGAGGGAGATGCTGTAAGCGGAATTTATTTTGTTTACACAGGAAACTTTAAAGTTCATAAAAGGTGGGATAAGGAAAAGGAACTGATTATTCGTTTTGCCACCTCTGGAGATATTGTAGGGCATATGGGATTAGGCGAAAAGCTTTTTTATCCTGTTTCGGCTACGGCATTAGAACCTTCAGTAGTTTGTTTTCTGGAAATGGATTTTTTCGACGTTACGCTTAAGGTAAATGCTAACCTCACCTATGAGCTCATGAAATTCTTTGCGAATGAACTCCAGAATTCACACAGAAGTATGCGAAATTTGGCACATATGTCGGTGAAGGCACGCATAGCGCAAGCCTTTGTTTCTCTGGGACACCAGTTTGGGATAGATGAAAATGGCTTTATTGGTGTAGAAATGAGCAGACAGGACATCTCTTCATTTGCTGGAACAACCTACGAGACCTTATTTAAAGTGCTAAATGAGTTTGCAAAACTTAAAATTTTAACCATAACAGGCAGAAAGATCCAGGTCTTGGATGAAACTAAATTACTGGAAATTATCGCTAACGACAATGTTTAGTTGGAAACATCGTCATTTTTAATAGATCTTGTACTCTTTTTAACAGCATCCTTAAGCTTTCCAAAGCTGTAATTGAGGCTAACCTTGAAGGAGCGAAAGTAGGAAATGTCGGTTGAGGTTTGTTCAAATTCGGATCCAGTCAACTGAATTATATTTGATCTGTACTTCATAAATGGATTGTTGATCGTGGCGGAGCAGCTGAGCCTGTTGGCAATGAGCTCCTTGGATAAGCCAAAAGAGGAACTGCTCTGATAATTAGTTTCGCGCTGAAGTGTGAAGCTTCGGCTTTTGTAGTTCATACTAGCGCTGGCTCGCCATCCTTTATTTAACTTAATACCGCTATTTATGCCCAGGGAATACATTACCCCACTAGTGCTGATGGATCCCTTTCCGTCGGTACCCTCAATTTTACCATACATTACTTTTCCATTGGCCGAAAAATTCCAGGTTTTTGTGATCGGATAGTTAATGCTGATGTTGGAACTCAGTAGTTTGGCAGATCCTGTGTTCTGATAAGCGATGCGGGTAATATTGCTGACTGGATCATAGATAGCAACCTGGTTGATCAAGGAATTGAACACCGTGTAATCAAGATTAATATTCATAAAAGCCTTTTTTTGCAGACTGTAGCCGAGTTGAACACCATTGGCTACAATAGGACGGAGCGTTGGATTGCCACTAGTTTCCACATTAGGATTTGACCTGTTTACAAAAGGATTCAGTTGATAAATTCCTGGGCGTTGGATTCGCTGTGTGAAACCCATATTAAGCGTTGAAGCGATCCCTAACTTGTGGCTGATGGCTATGGCAGGTAATAGATTCATTTGCTTTTGGGAAACACTAGTCTGGCTGCTCATAAAATCAGCATGGATTTGTGTATACTCCAATCTAAATCCAGCTTTAACATTTAAGCGGCCTAAACTGAATTGATAAGTATTATAAGCTGCATATACATTCTGACTGTTTTCAAAATTATTACTTCTTAGTGGGTCGATCTCGAAATTGGCAAGCGTGTTGTTGAAATTTAAATAATGAAAATTACTGCTGTTGCTTCTAAAAATGCTCTTAATTCCAGCTTCAATGCCTATTTTCTTGAAAACAGTGACGTAGTCGAGCTGAATGGTATGTTCGGCTGAATTGCCCTTATTGTATTGTCGATAATCTGTTTGATCAAAATTGAGCTGCTGAGAAAAACGGATATCGTTATCGCTTTGATAGCCATATGTATAAAAACGGTAGGACAGCGTAAGTAGTTGTTTTTTATTTTTAACAGAACCCAACTGATAATTTAGCGAAGCATCTGTGCCGTTTCCATTGCCTATGCTTTTATTATTCAGTAAATACTGCTGCATTGATTGCCCTGTTGTAGCGCTCAGTTGTGTACTATAACCACTTTCTTTGCTTCCACTAACGTTTAAAGAGGCTGATAGTAAATTTAGACTATCTATTTCATAACTAAGTTCCGTGCCAAAGTAGCCGCTGTGACTATCTTTTTTCTTCGAATTATCCTGGTTTAATATCGTATTGGTGGAGGTTCTATGGTTGTAGTCAGAAGAGATCGGTGTATTATAGATACCACCACCATTAAAAGCGGTGAAACCGAACTTCCCTAATTTTGCTGAAAACGAGCTCCCTGCTCCAGGCCCACCAGTAGGGGTAGTCGCATTCAGATTAATAGTTCCATTGTATCCAGGAGATAGTTTTTTGTTTGTGATGATATTGATAATCCCGACTAGTCCTTCCGCATCATATTTTGAAGGGGGAGTTGTGATGACCTCGACCCTTTGAATCGTTGAAGCTGGCATACTACGCAATACTTCTTTTAGATTTCTCTCCATCATGGCCGAAGGTCTTCCATTGATTAGGATTTTATAGTTGGAGCCGCCCTTTAACTCAAGGTTGTCATCCGCATCTACACTGAGCATAGGAATCTTTTTCATCATCTCCAGCATACTATTCGATTTGCTATCCGGATCAGCTTGAAGATCATAGCTGATCCGATCAATTTCCTGCTTAATCAGTGATTTTCTGGTAGATATGGTTACATTAGATAGCGTGGTGGCCGAATCTGTAGCTTTGGTTGTTGGTATTGCTTTTTTCTGAACATTCTGCGCAGCACTGATTGCTGGTAGAAAAAATAGGGCAATAAGAATCCCTATTACGGAAATTGTGTTTTTCGTAAGCATGGCAATTGAAATAAAATTTTACTTCTGCTGTTTTTTCATGATGAGGTAATAGGTTAGAAAACCTAAGGCGACACTAATCAGTACTACGCCATACGGAACGCTGGACTCATCAGCTGGATAGGGAAGGAATTCTATCAGAATGAGCCCTGCTCCACCAAACAAAAATACCAGCCCCCATTTAAGTACCTCTGAGCCTAAGCCAGAAAGACTCATTAAGAATTTTAGGCTATTGTCATCTATTGGACCTAAATCGATGATTCTTTTTTTAAGTCTATAGTTATAAAGAGCGATAATGATGACCGCGATTACGATGCAGATGGCTATAGGGGTCAGAAAGATGATTTCTTTTTTCATGTGTTGATCTGTTTATGGCAATTAGACAATTGTCGATGGAATAAAGTTGCAGTTTAGTTATTTTTTGAAGTAACAGTTTCTTTGAAATAGTTCTTTTTTATCGTGATATGATCGAGGTACTGGATCAGAAAAAGTAATGGGAAAGCGACGATGAAGATCCATTTATGTTCACTTATTGATTTGGTAATATGCGTATCATAGGCTTTGTCTAGCAGTAGTAAACCAAGAAACAATAGGGCCATGGCCGCAACAAAGATGAATGCCCAACCAGTATAAAACCTGATCCTGTTTTTACGTTGCAATTGATGTTGTAGCTTGTTGCGTAGTTTTGCAGCAAAATCCATCCTTAATCCTTCTTCGGGTGGGGTAGCAAGGGCATTGAATACTATTTTTTGTATGTCCTCTTCACTATATTTCTTCATCATACTTCATTTTTTAAGTAATCTTCCAATTTCTCTTTTAGTAGTTTTCGACCACGGAAGAGGTAGCTTTTTATTGTTCCCTCAGGGAATGAGGTAACTTGTTCGATTTCCTGATAAGAAAACTCCTCCAAATGGAATAATGTAAGCACCATTCTGTATTGGTGCGGCAGTTGGGCCATCAGATAATTGATGTATTTATTTACGTCCTTTTTTATCAATTCATTTTCAGGGTCAGTAAGTGTGAAATGATAATTTTCAATATCCTCCGGATATTGATCGAAACTATCTCTTTTATTTTTTTTGATGTGGTTTAGTGCCGTTGAATATGCGATTCGTGCAATCCAGGTTGAAAGCTTAGACTGATAGTTGAAATTCTTCAGGCTTTTGAAAACCTTGATGAATACTTCCTGGCAAATATCCTGGGCATCGTCGTTACTATTCACAAGCTTAAAGCAGATGTGAAAGACTAACCTTTCATATTGTTTTACCAATTGATCAAAGGCCCTGAGGTCGCCATTAAGAATTTTAGGGATTGTTATCCTTTCATCAAACATCAACTATTAGACAATTGTCAAAGAAAGAATGTTGCAAAAAAAACCGATTTATTTTTAAGTGTTTTTACCCCATAATAATTTTTTTCAGGTTTTTATGAGGTCGAAATTGAAGCGGTATGCACAGCGCTCATCAGTTTTACTGCTATACTATTGCTAGATAGGTTTGAATTGGATTTTACCGAACAAGGTCCGAACGAGGTCCGAGCCAGACCGGAGTTTGGTACGACCATGTTAAGAACGAGGGTACTAGTCTCCTGCAGGGCTGATTAAGATTTGATTTAAAATTGGAATTGCCCGATTTTGCTGGTTTTTTCAAATCCAAATTTGGGCTTTTATTGAAATATCTAGAATCGATATCGCAATCTTATGTTAAAAAAAAGCACCCTCTAGGTGGATGCTTTTTTGATGTCCTGGGCTTAGCTAAGTTTTACTTTCGTTGCATTTAAGCCTTTTTTACCATTTTCAACCTCGTATGTAACGTGGTCGTTTTCTCTTACCTTATCAATAAGGCCTGTAACGTGTACAAAAATTTCTGGGTCACCATTTGATGGTACGATGAATCCAAATCCTTTTGACTCATTAAAAAATTTTACTGTTCCTTCTGGCATTGCAATGTCAATTTAAATTTTAAGTATAGGTATTATTATAGTATTGGTGTTAAACAATAATGCAATATAATATTTTTTGACGCTTCAAAACAAATTAAATTATGTCTGAACGGCTCTTTCTCTGAAATTTGTCCCCTTTGGGACTTAATCTCGGTAAAAGGATGCTAATTAAAGAGATACCTTGCAATTGTAAGTTTTACTATTACTTTTGAAGGATTAATATTAACGTATCATATTTTGTTTACCACAGAAAAATCATCGCATGAAGTGGCTCAGGAAGATATTGAAGCCGTTGTTCAATTACTGAGCAGGGTTTATCCCATGAGCGAATCGCTAATTCAAGAGTTTTATACCAATATTATCGCTTTGGATCTTGGTAAAAATGAAGTTTTGGTAGAAGAAGGCTGTGTTTGCCATTATATGTACTTTATTAAGAAGGGTGCACTTATGGGACGGGCAACCCACAACGGCAAACAGATTGTAACCTATATATCTGTAGAGAATGAGTTTGTCAGTTCTATTTCCGGTCTGTTTGGTGATAACGTGTCAAAAGAAGCCATTGTGGCTGTGGAGGATGTGAGCTTATTGGCCATGCACTATGACACGCTTCAAAGATTGTTTTTATCTCATTTTGATCTTAACTTTTTATTCAGGGTAATGGTCGAGCAGTATTATAAAGATGCTCAGGAGCGTACTTATATTGTTAGGGTTGGAAATGCCAAAGAAAGATATTTATACTTCATTAAAAACAAACCTGGATACCTTGAACGATTGCCGCTGGAGTGTGTTGCTTCACTTCTGGACGTAAAGCCGTTAACCTTAATTAAAATTCAGAAGCAGCATGCTTTATCCTTAAAAAAAGATGAAGAGACAGAATCCTTATACCGCAAAATTGAAGAACACATTAAAGTTCATGAAACTTTTAGAAGGCAAGACATTTCTTTAAGGATTCTGGCGGATGAGCTCGATATTTCGCCAAATAAACTATCATCAGTTTTAAATCACTATTATAAGTTAAGGTTTGTTGATTTTATCAATACTTATCGGGTCAATTATATTAAAACCCTAATGGCTAATCCAGAAGCTGTCCAGTATTTTACCATTGAAGCATTAGCAGGGAATGCCGGTTTTGCGTCAAGAAGTGCATTTTATAGTGCTTTTAAAAAATTGGTAGGTATAAGTCCCATTCAATATGCCCGAAATATTAAAACAGAAAAACTAGTTTAGTCCTTATCAGGTTCTTAGTCAGCGCGTTTTCTTTTGGGATAATAAAAGTTTGTCCTGTTTAATGAATCAGGACAAGGTTGTTCGCATTCTGGAAAAAATGCGCTTTAATTTCGTGTTCGTAAAATTAGATTCCGTACATGAGAAAAATCCTTACTTATTCCATATTTTTTATTCTTGCTTACCTTTGCTCAAATTCTAAATTATATGCCCAACCAGGTAATGCGCTCCGCTTTACCGGTACACAATATGTAACCGTTCCCGCTAAAAGTACCAGGATTGCAGATAACTTTACCGTAATGGCTTGGGTAATGCCGGAAAGCACCTCTGGTGCGATGCACATTTTTAGTACCCGGGAGACTGGTGATGGTTCTTTTGATATGCAAGTTGTTGACGGGAATAGGCTACATGCAGATATAGGAAATGGCAGTGGTTTTATGACTACTGCCGCAGATGCCGCTTTTAAGTATATCAGTAATCAGTGGCTGCATATTGCCTATACGGTGTCGCCAACAGGATATAAAATCTATGCAAATGGTATAGAGGTTGGTGCTGGAACATTTTCGGGAAGCCCCTTGTTACTTGATGCCACGCATAAGATTGTTATTGGTAAAAATGCAACTGAAAACACCTATTTTAAAGGAAAAATAGATGAGGTAAAGGTGTATAGCGCAACGCTTACGGCTGCAGATGTAAAGGCTGAGATGTTGAATACAGCTTCATCTTTGCCCACGCAATTGCTGGCTTACTATAATTTTGAGCAGTCAGGAAGTACGTTAAATGATCTAAGCGGGAATGGTTATGATGGAACTGTGACTGGTGCAGGATCATCATGGGTAGAGAGTTACGCCATGGTTATGGCAGAAGGGCCTACAACTACGGGAATAGGGCCTAATGAGTTTACGGCCAACTGGACAGCGACAGCTAATGGAATTGTAGACAATTACCTGTTGGAGGTGTCGACTAGGTCAGATTTTACTGAGCCTATAGTCGGCTCACCCTTTACGGTAACAGGAACCTCGAAAACGGTATCTGCTTTATCGGACGTTACTTATTATTATCGGGTAAAGCCAGATAAAGCAAGTGTCACTGGGCAAGGAGTATGGTCCGAAATAGTGACGGCTACTACGGTAACAGCTTTTGACAAACTTTCCGCACTTACCCTTAGCGGAGGGGGATTGTTACAGCCATTTTCGACAAATCAACTCTCATACACTGCAATTGTTGCTGCAAGTTCGGTAAAGCTGGTTGCTACACAAGGTAATCCGGCTGCCCTGATAGAAATGGATATCAATGCTGGGGGATTTCAGGGTTTGACCTCTGGAAGCCAAAATGTTGTTCCCCTGAACATAGGAATGAATACCATTAAAATAAAGGTCAGCGATGGTCCTGCTAGTAGAATCTATACCATAATGGTAAGTCGGATCACACCCATTAAAAGATATGTAAAACAAGTGGGAACAGGGACCAAAGACGGACTCTCCTGGCAAAATGCATCGGATGATCTCCAGTTGATGATTAACAATTCAATTGCTTTTGATTCTGTTTTCGTTGCAGCCGGTACATATCAACCCAATCGTAAACCGGAAGACCTGAATTTGATCACGATTAAGGATCAGCTTAATTCGTTTTTGTTGAAAGCAGATGTGATGGTTTATGGAGGTTTTGCGGGAACTGAAACCCGTTTGGCCGAAAGAGATTTGACGCAAATGGCTAACAAAAGTATTTTAAGTGGTGATTTTAACAATGACGATGTGCGGGTGGGGGCTAAGAGTACTTTTGACATTGTTAACCGGGGTGATAATGCCTACCATGTCGTATTTAGTATGGGCGAAGTTGGACAGGCCATATTAGATGGTTTTACCATTACTGGGGGCAATGGAAACTATGGGATATACAGGACGATAAATGGTATCCAGTTTGTAAATTCTGATGCCGGTGGGATGGTCCTAAAGTCTTCTTCACCAAGGTTAAGAAACCTGAATATTATAGGCAACTATGGGGATACAGGAGGGGGGATGAATATAGAAAGCTCACAGCCAATCATGGACAATTTGGTGATCAGCTGGAATAAAACAAATGGTTTTGGAGCGGGCATAGAAAGTAAAACTTCTTCATTTACCCTTACCAACTCAAGCATAAGTGACAATGCCGCAATCTACGGACCTGGTGGTGGTAGTGGTGGTGCTGTATCCATAAGAGTCGGAGCCCCTGTATTTAAGAATGTTTTGATGACTAGAAACTATAGCACGCAATATGGGGGTGCAGTATATTCTGAATCTGCATCTCCGATAATTATTAATTCTATCGTTTCGGAAAATGAGGCGCTTCGTTTTGGTGGTGGGATCTCTTACCGCATGGCTTCTTCTCCTCAACTGACTAACGTATCCATTATTAATAATAAAAGTGAGCGGGGCGGTGGTTTATTTATTTCTGAAATGTCTCCAATTTTAACCAATGTAACCATTGCCGGAAACTATGCAAGTATACGTGGCGGGGCAATGGAAAATTTTTTTACAAATGATGTTGTGATCCGTAACAGTATCATTTGGAGCAACAGTGGTCCGGATGCAAAGATTTACAATCGTACCAGTTCTCCAACTATCAGTTACAGTTTATTGCAGGAAGCCGCTCCAGGAACGGGAAATCTCAGTGTAGATCCGCTTTTTAGAGATGTCCTTAAAGGTGATTATCGTATACAGCTGGGTAGTCCTGCCATTAACGCAGGTAACAATACTTTTTTCAACTCAGGCCAGAGTCCGGATCTTTCAGCAATTATGACCGATGTGAAAGGGAACCCCAGAAAAGCAGACGGAACAATCGATATGGGGGCTTATGAGACACAAATACTTTCGGCAGCTTTAAATTTCGACGGGGTTGACGATAAAGTAACTTTCGCAGCTCCGGCCGCGACTATAAGTGGCAGTTTTACGGTACAGGCTTGGGTACGTCCAACTGATGTCAGTAAAACTATGCATATCCTCAGTACCAAATCAACAGGTGGGTTTGGCTTTGATATTCAACTTAAAAATGGAAATACCATTCATAGCAATATCGGTAGCAGTGGGGGCTGGCTTTCCAATGCTGCGGATGCTACTTTTGATTATAGTACTGGCCGTTGGATGCATATTGCTTATATCGTATCACCTACAGGATATCAAATTTATATCAATGGAGAGCTGGCTGGTAATGGAACTTTCTCAGGGATACCCCTGTTAATGGATGCCAACCATATTTTACAATTGGGTAACAACGATACGGAGAACACTTATTTTAAAGGCGATCTTGATGAAGTTAGGATTTATAATAAGGCTATGAGTCAGGCCAATATTCAAGCAGATATGGTGAGTACCTATCCGCCTATGTATTCAGATTTAGTAGCCTGGTTTGATTTTGATGAGGGACAAGTACAGGGAAACAATATAGGCATTGTTACCTTAAAAGATAAAAGTGCCAAGGTTTATGATGGGACGCTGAATAGTTTTGCTGCAACAGGAGTAACTAGCAATTGGGTAGAGAGTTACGCAATGGTTGTACCAGGCACAGCTCCAGCCTTGAGTTTATCTGAATCTAGCTTTGAAGCAAAATGGCTTTCGCCAGAAATAGGTAAGGTAGACAATGGCTATGTGTTACAGATGGCTACTGATGCCAATTTTACTATGCCAGTTATCGGTTCTCCTTTTACGGTTTCAGGCGCCTCACATACCTTTACTGGTTTAGCATTAGGTACAAATTATTATTATAGGGTAAGTGCAGATAAATTGAGTGTTACAGGAACAGGCGCTTTTTCCAAAACCATGGTAGCTACCATGCAGAGCTACACACCACCTGGTAATGCACTAAATTTTGACGGTTCCAAGGATTATGTAAGTGTGCTGCCGCAGGCAAGAGTTGTTTCAGGGAATTTTACTGTAATGGCTTGGGTAAGGCCCACAAATGCAACTAAAACTATGCATATTATCAGTACCAGAGAAAGTGGTGACAACTCTTTTGATATACAATTGGTTGGGGGTAATAAAATACATGCGGATATAGGAACCGGCAGTTCATGGATGACCAATACCGCAGATGCCAATTATAAGTATGAAGTAAACCACTGGTTGCATGTGGCTTATGTGGTTACGCCTACAAGCTTTAGAGTTTATGCAAATGGAATAGAAGTTGGAAGTGGAAGTTTAAGTGGTAATCCTTTGCTTCTGGATGCGACACATTATCTTACGATTGGTAAGAGTACAAATGAGAGTACTTTTTTTCAGGGTGATATAGATGAAGTGAAGATTTACAGTTCTGCTTTGTCGGCATTAAATATACAAACAGATATGTTGAACACCAACCCTGTTCAACCATCCACACTAGTCGCTCATTATAATTTTGATCAAGGTATTACAAGTCAAAGTACCGTTCTTACTGATCAGGGAACTTTTGGATACAACGGTACCTTGTCTGATTTCTCCCTGATAGGGCCACAAAGCAATTGGGTAGAAAGTTATGCTATGGTTTTACCTGTACCAACAAGCCAGACAGCTGTGTCTGCGACTGGATTTACAGCAAACTGGACAAGCCCGGCAGTGGGGACGGTAGATAATTATATACTTGACGTAGCAACAGACAAAAACTTTGTTTCGCCGGTGATAGGGTCTCCATTTACTGTAACAGGACTTTCACAGAGTATTACTGGTTTATCTCAAACTGACAGTTACTATTATCGGCTAAGGGCTGATAAGAATAGTTTAACAGGTCATGGTGCATATACGCCTACCACAACTGTTACCTTAATTAATGCGAATCTTTCCGCATTGTTGTTAAGTGAGGGGACGCTGTCTCCGGCTTTTTCATCTGCTGTTTTAAATTATACCGCTGCTGTTCCGTTCGAAACAAGCTCCTTAACTATAACTCCTACAGCTGCTTTTGTTAATTCTAGTATTGAGGTTAGCGTTAATGGAAGCGCAGCACAAGCTGTTGTTAGTGGCGCAGTTTCAGATCCCTTGTCTTTAAATGTAGGAAGCAATACCATTATTGTGAAAGTGACTGATGAACTCGGAATTACCGTTAAGGAATATACAATTACTGTTACAAGGGCACTTGAAGATCAGGTCATCATTTTTGCGGCACTGATAGCTAAAAACTTAGGTGATCCAGATTTTAACTTAACGGCAACGGGTGGCGGATCCGGGAATCCGGTAACTTATACCAGTTCAAACCATACGGTTGCTACCGTAAGCGGAAATGCGGTAACCATTGTTGGCGTGGGAACGACTATGATAACGGCTTCACAAGCCGGTAATGCTGCTTATAATGCAGCCCCTAATGTACCCCGTTTATTAACTGTAGGAAAAGGTACGGCTACACTTAGTTTAAGCAACTTAACTGCGGTTTACGATGGCACGCAAAAATCTGCAACCGTAACTACTAATCCTGTTGGTTTATCGGGTGTTTCCATTACCTATGATGGTTCAACCATTGCACCAATTGCAGTTGGAACTTACGCTGTAGTTGCCAGTTTAAGCAATGCAGACTACACAGCCGCTGATGTAACAGGCAGTTTGGTAATTGGCAAAGGAACAGCTACGCTTTCTCTTAGCAACCTGACCGCTACTTACGATGGTACAGCAAAATCTGCAACAGCAACAACCAATCCTGCCGGTTTATCTGGTGTTTCGATTACTTATAATGGATCAACAACCCTGCCTATAGCTGCGGGTACCTATGCCGTAGTGGCTAGTTTAAACAATGCGAACTACACGGCCGCTAATGTGACGGCTGGTTTAGTGATTGGTAAAGGAACAGCTACACTTACCTTAGGTGGCTTGACTCAGACTTATGATGGTACCGCAAAATCTGCAACAGTGACGACTAATCCAGCTGGATTATCTGGAGTCTCTATTACCTATGACGGATCGACAACGTTGCCAACAGCCGCGGGTACGTATGTCGTAGTTGCCAGTTTGACTCATGCAAATTATACGGCAGCTGATGTAATAGGTAATTTGGTGATTGGTAAAGGAACGGCCTCTCTTACCCTGGGCAATTTGTCTCAAGCTTATGATGGAAGTGTGAAATCTGCCACAGTGACGACTAATCCTGTTGGCTTATCTGGTATTTCGATTACCTATGATGGCTCTACTACTATACCAACTGCTGTGGGGACTTATGCTGTAGTGGCCAGTTTGACTAATGCGGATTATACAGCAGCTGATGCAACGGGCAATTTAGTGATTGGTAAAGGGACAGCCACACTTGCATTGAGCAATTTGTCTCAAGCTTATGATGGAAGTGCGAAATCTGCCACAGTGACGACTAATCCTGTTGGATTATCTGGTGTCTCCATTACTTATGATGGATCGGCAACTTTGCCAATAGCTACGGGTACTTATGCGGTAGTGGCTAGTTTGACTAATGCGAATTATGCAGCTTCTGATGTAACAGGTAGTTTAGTGATTGGTAAAGGAACAGCTACGTTAACCTTAAGTGGTTTAACTGCCACTTACGATGGCACCGCAAAATCGGCGACGGTTGCCACTAATCCTGTTGGGTTATCCGGTGTCTCCATTACTTATGATGGATCGGCAACTTTACCAACAGCTGCGGGTATTTATGCCGTAGTGGCTAGTTTGACTAACGCAAACTATACGGCCGCTGACGCAACAGGTAGTTTGGTGATTGGTAAAGGAACAGCGACACTTACACTTAGTAATTTGTCTCAAACTTACGATGGTACGGGAAAATCTGCAACAGCAACTACTAATCCAATTGGGTTATCTGGTGTCTCGATTACTTATGATGGATCGGCAACTTTACCAACAGCTCCGGGTACTTATGCCGTGGTGGCTAGTTTGACTAATGCAAATTATACAGCAACTGGTGCAACAGGGAGTTTGGTAATCGGTAAAGGAACGGCTACTCTTACACTGAGCAATTTGTCTCAAGCTTATGATGGCACAGCGAAATCGGCAACGGTGACGACTAATCCTGTAGGATTATCTGGTGTCTCGATTACTTATGATGGATCGGCAACTTTGCCAACAGCTGCGGGTACTTATGCTGTAGTGGCTAGTTTAAACAATGCCAATTATACCGCAACGGATGTAACAGGTAATTTAGTGATCGGCAAAGGAACTGCGATACTTACACTTAGTAATTTGTCTCAAGCTTATGATGGTACTGCAAAATCGGCAACAGTAACAACTAGTCCTGCAGGTTTGTCTGGCGTTTCAATTACCTATGATGGTTCCACTACTATACCAACCGCTGGGGGTACTTATGCTGTAGTGGCTAGTTTGAGTAATGCGAATTATACAGCAGCTGATGTAACGGGCAATTTAGTGATTGGCAAAGGGACGGCTACACTAACTTTAAGTGGTTTGACTGCTACTTACGATGGTACAGGGAAATCTGCAACAGCGACAACTAATCCTGCTGGATTATCTGGTGTCTCTATTACCTATGACGGATTAGCACCTTTGCCAACAGCTGCGGGTAGTTATGCTGTAGTGGCTAGTTTAAACAATGCCAATTATACTGCAGTGGATGTAACAGGTAATTTAGTGATCGGCAAAGGAATTGCTACGATTTCATTAAGCAATTTGTCTCAGACTTACGATGGGACTGCAAAATCTGTTACGGTTACGACTAGTCCTGCTGGTTTGTCTGGCGTTTCAATTACCTATGATGGATCGGCAACTTTGCCAACAGCCGCGGGCACTTATGCCGTAGTGGCTAGTTTGACTAATGCAAATTATACAGCAGCTGGTGCAACAGGGAGTTTGGTAATCGGTAAAGGTACGGCTACTCTTACACTGAGCAATTTGTCTCAAGCTTATGATGGCACAGCAAAATCGACAACGGTGACGACTAATCCTGTAGGATTATCGGGTGTTTCGATTACTTATGATGGATCTGCAACTTTGCCAACAGCTACGGGTACCTATGACGTAGTGGCCAGTTTGAGTAATGCAAATTACACAGCCGCTGATGCAACAGGTAGTTTAGTAATTGGCAAAGGAACGGCCACTCTTACGCTGAGCAATTTGACTCAGACTTATGATGGTACAGCAAAATCTGTAACAGCGACAACCAATCCAGTTGGGTTATCCGGTGTCTCGATTACTTATGATGGATCGGCAACTTTACCAACAGCTGCAGGTACTTATGCTGTAGTTGCTAGTTTAAACAATGCCAATTATACCGCAACGGATGTAACAGGTAATTTAGTGATCGGCAAAGGAATTGCTACGATTTCACTAAGCAATTTGTCTCAAACTTACGATGGTACGGGGAAATCTGCGACAGCAACTGCTAATCCAGTTGGGTTATCCGGTGTCTCGATTACTTATGATGGATCGGCAACTTTACCAACAGCCGCGGGTACTTATGCTGTAGTGGCTAGTTTGACTAATGCAAATTATACAGCGGTTGATGCAACAGGTAGTTTGGTAATCGCTAAAGGAACTGCTACGCTTGCATTGAGCAATTTGACTCAAGCTTATGATGGTACTGCAAAATCTGCAACAGCAACTACTAATCCAGTTGGGTTATCTGGTGTCTCGATTACTTATGATGGATCGGCAACTTTACCAACAGCTGCGGGTACTTATGCGGTAATTGCTAGTTTAAACAATGCGAATTATATGGCAACCGATGCAACAGGTAGTTTAGTGATTGGCAAAGGGACAGCGACACTTGCACTTAGCAATTCATCTCAAACTTACGATGGTACCGGAAAATCGGCAACAGTGACCACTAATCCTGTTGGGCTAACTGGTGTCTCCATTACTTATGATGGATCCGCAACTTTACCAACAGCCGCGGGTACTTATGCTATAGTGGCTAGTTTGACAAATGCGAATTATGCAGCTGCTGATGTAACAGGCAGTTTAGTGATTGGTAAAGGAACGGCTATTCTTTCTCTTAGCAACCTGACCGCTACTTACGATGGTACAGCAAAATCAGCACAGCAGCTGCTAATCCTGTTGGCCTAACTGGTGTCTCCATTACTTATGATGGATCCGCAACTTTACCAACAGCCGCGGGCACTTATGCTGTAGTTGCTAGTTTAAACAATGCCAATTATACCGCAACGGATGCAACGGGCAGTTTAGTGATTGGTAAAGGAACGGCTATTCTTTCTCTTAGCAACCTGACCGCTACTTACGATGGTACAGCAAAATCGGCAACAGCAACCACTAATCCTGTTGGCCTAACTGGTGTCTCCATTACTTATGATGGATCCGCAACTTTACCAACAGCCGCGGGCACTTATGCTGTAGTTGCTAGTTTAAACAATGCCAATTATACCGCAACGGATGCAACGGGCAGTTTAGTGATTGGTAAAGGAACGGCTATTCTTTCTCTTAGCAACCTGACCGCTACTTACGATGGTACAGCAAAATCGGCAACAGCAACCACCAATCCTGTTGGCTTATCAGGAGTTTCAATTACTTATGATGGATCGGCAACTTTGCCAACTGTTGCGGGTACTTATGCTGTAGTGGCTAGTTTGACAAATGCAAATTATACAGCCATTAATGCAGCAGGTAGCTTGGTGATTGGTAAAGCAACGGCTACGATTACATTGAATAATCTATCTCAAACTTACGACGGCACTGCAAAATCTGCAACCGCAGTGACTAATCCTTCAGGCTTGTCTGGGGTTACATTTACCTACAATGGAAGTGCTACATTACCAATCCTAGCTGGAACCTATACAGTTGTAGCTAGCTTAACAAATTCTAATTATGTGCTTACCACTACAACAGGTAGTCTGGTAATTGGAAAAGCGGTTGCCACACTTGCACTGAGCAATCTCTCCCAAAATTATGATGGAACAGCCAAAACAATCACTGTAACGACTAATCCTGCAAATCTAACGGGAGTAACTGTAACTTATAATGGTGGTAATGTTCCTCCAACTTCAGCGGGAGCACATACTGTGGAAGCCAGTTTAGTAAACGCGAATTACATTGCAACTAACGTATCAGGGACTTTAATTATAGGTAATATTAATCAAACAATCAGCTTTGCTGCACTTGCAGATAAGTTGTCGACAGATCCTGTATTTACCCTAAATGCAACAGCGAGTTCAGGTTTGATTGTTACTTACAGTAGCAGTGATCCAACTATTGCCAGGATCATCAATGGAAATGAAGTACAGCTACTAAAGGCAGGAACAGTTAGCATTACCGCTAGTCAGGCTGGAAATGTAAATTATGCTGCGGCGATACCCATTACACAGGTATTAAAAATAATGGACAATCCTGCACCTATAATTACGATTGTGAGCAGCAAAGGAAATAGCATTAACAAGGGGGAGACAACCATTCTTACTGCATCTGGGGCTGTGAGTTATCAATGGTCGGACGTTAATGGCCCTATAATAGGGCAAAATACTGCAATACTTAGTGTACGTCCTTCAGTTACGGCTACTTATACGGTGACAGGGACTAATCAATATGGGCGTAGCAGTAGGCAGACCATTAAAATAGAAGTTGTTGAAAGTTTGATGGCTGTAAATTCCACTAATTTAATTACGCCAAATGGTGACGGTATCAACGATTACTGGCTTGTGAATAACATTGATATGTTTCCAGGCCATAAGATCAAAATATTTGATAGGGCAGGTAGAGTACTATTGTGGCTAAGGGATTATAAAAATGATTGGGATGGCACTGTAAATGGTACAGCGCTGGAAGAGGGGACTTATTATTACTACATTGATTTTGGTAATGGAAAAGAATTTAAAAAAGGGTATATCACCATTATTAGAAATCAATGAGGTAGTTGAAATAAGAACCAATCTATAGATTGGTTCTTATTTCAACTTTATTGTCAAGTGGTTTTAGGCTTTTTAAATAAGTATAAATTGCGCCCAGATCATTTTTCGTCATTCCTGCATACATGGTCCAGGGCATTGGCGTATTTAAATCGGTCTTGGTTATAGTTGGTAGCTTAGTGGTACTATCTGCATAGGTCTTAAATTTCTGAACGAACATTTCTTTAGTCCAGTTGCCCAATCCATTGGTCTTATGCATGGTAATGTTACTCGATCTAATTGTACCTGCTGGCTGTTTAAATTCCATTCCACCACCAAATTCAGTGCCGGCAATAATGGCTCCTTTATCCATTTTACTATGGCAATCCACACAGCCGGCTGCATTAACTAAATAAGCTCCATATTTAACGGTATCTTGTATATCAGGAATTTTCTGGAAATCCGCTGGTTTAGGGCTCATTTTATTGATTAGGCTTACCGGGAAATCTAATTCGGTAGTTGGCACTTCATTTTGTATTGCTTTTAAGCTGCGGATATAGGCAATGATGCTATAAATATCTTCTTTATCCATTCTTCCAAATCTTTGGTAGCCCATCAACGGAAATAATGCTTTTCCATTTTTATTAACACCCGTAGTAATGGCTTTTAAAATTTCTCCATCAGTCCAATTTCCTAAAGCATGTGGGGTGATGTTCGCTGCGTGGATTTTCCCCGGAAATCCCATGTTTTGATCAAAAACCTCACCCCCTTTACCCAAAGATCCGCTTACAGGGGGACCCGAAAATAAAGCCCAGTTGCGAGTGCCGTGGCAATCCATACAAGCTGCCACGTGATTTGCCAGGTAGCGCCCTCGTTCTAAGCGTACTGGACTCGGCTCTATTTTTACCACCGTTGTTGCTCCGGTGTCTGGTAAGGCGATGTTAATGTACAGACCCCCAGCAAATGCAAGCAGGATCACAAAAGCGACCACTATCCCGAGTATTTTTAAAATTTTCATTCTATATGTAGTTTTTCTTTTGGTTAAAAATCCATAGTATTATTCACTGATTAAAATAACGTAGACATAAATATTCATTTCGTCGACGAAATACGGAAAACAATTTTGTTCGTCATAGGTTCTTTTTTTTTCAAAAAAACTGCAAGGTATATAGTTATGTCGGGTTTTTTGGATTGTATTTGTTTATTCTAAGGTATGTTTGGTTTCTTAAATATATAAAATGTTAATTTTGTAACGAATTTTATGTAAAATATTCTGATTTGGCTCTTCTTAGCCTTTGATTTTGGCATACTTATTGGCAAAGGGATGGAACTAAGGCAAACAAATAAGCATTATCTAATGAGAAAAAATCAACGTTCTTTTCTGGTCATATTTGGTGTTATTATCGTGTTTATTACGCTCCTGTTTCGCAATTCTATTGCACAGCAATCAGAACAAAAGACATTAACTACTACCTTGAGGGAATTGGATACAAATAATCTTCAGCTCTCTAAATTGGATACCATTACTTTAAGCTTGCAGGTTGCCGAGAATGATTTTAGGATGTATACGGCATTATGGAAGCCCGAGTATTTTGTGAAGTATACAGGTGAGATCAAATCAATTTCTGCCATTTTGGCTGGCCTATCTCTAGAAGACAATAGAAATATTTCGGGTAGCATTGTGGGGGACTTAACCAATAAGCGGAAGCAAATGTTGCTTTATGGAGAAATTAAGAAACTGGCCGATTCCATTACAAATATTAACCTACAGCTTAATGTAGATAAGATCAGCAAAAGCTTGTTGTCGGCAAAAAAGTTTCCAAAAGCGACTGTGAAGAAGGTGGTTGAGATAGAAGAAATAAAAACTGAACCGACTGCGAAAAAGAAAAAGTTTTTTCAGCGCATTAAAAGTGCGATCTTAAACAAACCTGATCCGGCAGACACTTCTAAAATAAGAAAAACCGAAACCACTTATGAGCCTGTTGAAAATGGGGTGGAAGCTTACAACAAAAAACAACTGGAGCGAATTACGAATTATTATAAAGGCTTATTGGAAGATCAAAAAAAGAACCACGTTAAGCTAACAGAAAAGGAACAAGCTATTTTAACTTTAAATGAACGGATATTTGAGAATATTAAGCTGCTATTTAAGGAATATAAAGTCAATATCAATTTAAATGAGATTGCAAGAAAAAATGCGCTAAAAAATAAGGCAAAGCACTCTTTGAATAGCATCGATTGGTCGGGTAAACTAAACTTTATAATCAGCTTCTTGTCCTATTTGGGAATTATATTCTTGCTGTACAAGCTTTATAGTGCTTACAATAGGACCATGAAAGCGAATAAGTTGGCTGCTGAGCAGGTGGTCAGTAAATCCAGACTTTTCACCAGTATCAGTCACGAGATGCGAACCCCTTTAAATGCGATTATTGGTGTCTCTGAGCAACTCAAATCAACGCCTTTAAACGATGATCAAAAGGTGATGTCTAGACTGTTGGATACTTCTTCTTCGATGCTACTTTCTGCTGTTAATGAAGTACTTGATTTTTCGCGCTTGGAAACCAAAAAATTATCCCTTGCAAAAACACCTTTCAAATATCAACGCATTTTAAAAGAAGTAGCAGATACAACAAGAGTGTTGGCTGATCAGAAAAAGTTAAAACTCGAACTGCTTCAGGACGGTGCTCCCGACCTATTGCTAGATGGGGATCCTTATCGTTTAAAACAGATTATCATGAATTTAACGGCAAACGCCATTAAATTTACAGATAAAGGAAAGGTGAGTATTAAGGTAGATGTAAAGCGAACTGATGAAAAGAATGTATTGCTGATTGTTAAGGTTATAGATACCGGTATTGGTATATCGGCGGCAAATATTCCGGTTATATTTAATGAGTTTTCGCAGGTGATAGATTCTAAACGTAATGATTGGCAAGTAGGCTCAGGGCTTGGGCTAACCATTAGTAAAAAGCTGGTGGATTTACATAAGGGCAAAATAAGTGTTGAAAGTACGCCAGGTAAGGGAACAACCTTTACGGTTGAGTTGCCTTATCGCATTGTCCTTGATGGAGAAGAAAATCTTGAACAACAACAGCAAATGATTATCAAAAGTGATCGTTTTAAAAATATTCACATTTTAGTGGTTGATGATTCTGATATGAACCTGCTGGTGATTAAAATGATTTTTAAAAAGCATGGAATTAGCTTTGATACTGCAACAAGTGCGGCTGAGGCGCTTCAGTTGATTAAGCAAAATAAATACGATATGGTGTTAACCGACATTCAAATGCCAGAAGTGGATGGAATAGAGTTTGCCAAAATAATCAGAGCCAACAAGGATCATAAGAAATCGGGCATTCCAATCATTGCTTTAACAGGTGAAATTAGTGCTGAGGTGCATGATACTTATTTTTCTGCAGGAGTAAATGATTACATCATCAAACCATTTACAGAGATAGAATTGATCGAAAAAATCCTTGATTATATCGATTAGATACTATTTTTTATCCATTGTTTACCTTCAGTAAATCTGGTGACCAGCATCGAGGCTGCGGTATCTCCGGTAGCATTTAATAAAGTTGCCATCGGATCTACCAATGTTCCGATAATCATTGCGGGCGGTAAGGCTTCGATTGGGAGTCCATAGGCAGAAATAAACAACAACTCGCCAACGTAGCCGCCATTAGGTATTCCGCCTTCTACAACACTCACCAATACGGTCATACCCAATGCGAGCACAATGGCATCGGCAGTATCAAAGCCTTTTCCAAAGAGGGCAAAGACAACGGCCATTTTAACAATTGAAGAGATACTCGAACCATCTTTGTGTAGGGTTGCACCAAGTGGGATGGTTACATTGGCAATGTAATCTGGAATTCCCATTTTCTTTGCGGCATCTAGATTGGCTGGAATAGTAGCAATGCTGCTGCAGGTGCCAACGGCAGTCGCGGAGGGAATAATGTTGTTTTTCCAATAACGCTTTATGCCATTTATGCCTCCTGCTACAAATGCATATAGGCTAAATATAGCTACGAAATAAAATGCACCAAAGCTATAATAGAGGCCTAGTGACTTGGCATAAGTGCCAAATAATTGTGGACCAAATACGCCAACTTGGTAGGCGAAGTATGCACCAAGTCCAACCGGACCTACTTTCATGATCAAAGTGAATACGTTTTTAAAGACTTCATTTCCTGAATGAAGAAATGAAGCAAATCCGCTACCTTCTTTTCCTGATCTTTGGGTAGCAAAGCCGATAATAACGGCGAAGATAATCATGGCCAGCATACTCTTACGGGAGAGTAGTTCAAAAAACTCTGAAGTCGTGAAGAGCCCGGCAAGTTGATCTGCAAATGGCTTTTCATTAACCTGTTCAGTAAGTGTAGCGGTACCTAAGGATTCATGTACTGGGAATATTTTAACTGCAACTATGGTTAATATAGCAGAAATCAAGACGGTAGCAAGGAATACGATGCCAGTGATTCCCATCATTTTGCTTAATTTTTCGGAAGGCTTAATATTTGCAATAGCTGATGATATGGCGAAAAAAACCAGCGGTATTACCGCCGTAAATAAGAGATTTAAAAAGATGTCACCTATTGGTTTTAAAACCTCAACCTTTTTACCAAATACCAATCCAGCAATGCTGCCAACAATAATTCCAGTCAACAGCCAGATAATTCCACTATAATTTTTTAAGTAACCTTTCATTACAATTAGTATTGGTTACCTAAATATATTAAATATTAATGATTGATAAATTTATTTAAAAAGCCGAAATCCGTCTTCTTTTTTTTTACGTATGTGCCTAAAAGAGCAACACAATGGCTAGTTTTGTGTCGTGTGGCTCTTTTGTGTTTTAGCCGAAATATAAACTCAAACGCATATGACGACAGATTTAGACGTATTTGAAGACATTGTATCCAGCATCATGGATGGTACTTACGAGGATGAAATATCAGATCCATTTTTTCTTGACAAGTGCAGAGATTTACAGGAGG
Source organism: Pedobacter sp. ok626 (assembly GCF_900100435.1). Taxonomy (GTDB): domain Bacteria; phylum Bacteroidota; class Bacteroidia; order Sphingobacteriales; family Sphingobacteriaceae; genus Pedobacter. The sequence goes on from NZ_FNEX01000004.1 coordinate 302,012, forward strand.
ACGCAGAAATATTTGCAGCGTTGAACCCGGATAAATCTGGATATTATCTGATTCAGCGAAAGTTAATTGTCTATCGGATCATTTCAAAAATAACCATAGAAAAAGTTGGGTTTGACAATAAGCAAAAAGAGAGGCTGGAGTTTATAGAAAAAGGCTTGTTGAGTTTGTATTGGCTTTATATGGAACTCCTGGTGGAAATTAAGCATTGAGATTTAAAGCTCATGCTTTGTCCAAACCTTATAGATTTCAACCGCTCCATAAGCATCACAAGCTTCTCCTTCAACTTTTCTTTTCCCTTGGCAGGATGACTGTACATAAGCTCCGGCTTTAAAATAAGCCCCTGTAAAAGCCTTCGGATAAGTAAACATTAGTTTGTTGTTGTAATAGCATTCGGTTTGGTCGTTGACGACTTTAAACATCACTGTAAAACGGGTGCCCAATTGGTAATTTTCATCCAATATGGGACCTATATCATTATCCATTTTTATAAAAAGTTTATTCTTTTCCAGCCTAAAAACAATGACATCATCATCGGCGTCATGGATTTGGCCTACAACAATATGTGGTTTTTTAACAGGTAAGTGAATGATACTTTGATCAATAAAAAGGGTATGCGTACCTGTTGATGATGACCATGAAGCATTCTTTTTTCCATTATCAATCATTTCTCTAAGCTCAGAGCGGGGATAGCCTGACCCTTTAGTTGTTGTTCCACCTGTTATTGCGCGGAATACAACTGCATTACCTGCTTTGTTGGCAAAAAACCAATTCTCGTTACTATAAGTCTGCAATTCAGGTTGTCTGTATTCATCTGATCCACCTGGAGTTTTAATACCTTCAGGTACATTTAATTTCCAGTTGGTTAGATCCAATATTTGTGAAGGAAGTTTTGTGCTTTGCTGAGCCGAAATAGCTGAGCTAAGCACTATCATTAGCCCTGTTGAAAGGGCTAATGATAGTAAGGTTTTTGTTAAATTTTTCATCTGATACTATTGTTTTATAACGCCTATTGGCAACTTGTCGTTTGCGGCAGGAGCGTCATCTATCCATTGAAAATTAAGTTTTTCGGGATCAGTGTATTTTGGTTTAATATGGTAAATATGACTTCCCGTAGCCTTGTTGTAAAATGACTCAATCTTTCCAGATTCGTAAAAGTTACAATCATCCACAACTATGTTATCCCAACGGTATTCCTGGAATTGAACTGATCTTCCACCTTGTCCGCTATAAGAAAAATTACTGTTGGTGATCACAGCCTGTTGTGCTCCGATTAGTCTTACTACAGTTCCCTGTTCGCGGTTTTCTACTTCATTAAAAGTGCAATGGTCAATATTGACAAAAGGCCCTAAAGTACTTTCGTCATTTCCACCGCGATAGATGTTGATGGCACTGCCCAATAAATTTGTAAAAGTACAATTCCTGATCACCGTGTATTCTGAATTGTACATTCCCTTATCGTCTTTCTCTGAGGAAAGGTCTATTCCATTCCCAGACATGTGATGGAAAATAGAATTGATCACAACCAGACTGTCAGCCAGTGTGCTTTTTGAAGCTTTAAAACCACTGTTTGTACTTTCGTTATAATCATAAAACTCACAATCATCTATGGTCAACAGATAAGGTCTGTTCATAGGTTTGTCAGTAGAACGTATACCGGCGTCAGCTGCAGAAAAACTCTCGTAGGTACCTTTAAAAGCAAGGCCCTTAACGATTAAGTCGCCGCCGTTTTCAATACTGATAAAAGCGGGTAGTGATTTAAAGGACGCATTCACAAATACGGGTCTGCTATTTAAATTTTTGGCCGCCATGATGATTAGCGGTTTGTCAACAACAAGCTCTGCAGTCATTTTGTACGGGCCTGTATCTGTTAAAATGATGGTGTCACCAGCTAATGCCTCTTTAATAAGGTTAGCTATAGTTGCACTTTGTGCTGATTTCGCTTTAAAGCTTTTTGCTGGTCTCGCAGGAGATTCTACCATTGGTTTATACCATGAAGCTCCTGTCGCCTCTTTTTTAATTAAGGGAAGCTTTTTTACATCAGCTCCATATTGAGGATCATAGGGTAGGGCATATCCTTTTACCTGGATTTCTTTTACCTTTACTTTTTTAAACCCCGTAGGCACCGCACCTTTAAAAGCATCATCCAATCCGTTATCAGCAAATAGAATACCCTTATCGTTATTGGCATCGGTATACACTTCATTTTTTTTGGTAAGGATAAGGTTGTTTTTGAAAGAAACATTTTCTGGGCCAAGGGTACGTTCGGCATCCTTACCTGCCCCAAATAAAATCTCGGAACTATTGATAAAAGTGTTTTTTTCTATAACCGCATCCTTTACCTGGTAATACCTGTTGATGAGTGAATTGGGCACGCCATTCACTAAAGCGAGTGGGGCTCTGAAATTGCTGCCCTGCAGTTGATAAAAAACATTGTTAAATACACGCTGACGAGGATTAATTACCCTTACACCCCCGGTAAAGGGCTTGTTGTTGCCTATGAAAAAGTTACCTTCAACTATGTTGCCTGATCCATGTCTTAAAACAAGGCTACCCTCGCATTCGTAAAAGGTGTTGTAGCTGACATTATTTTCCCCTGATTTGATAGATACAATCTCTACTTCTCCGTTACAGCGTTCGAAATAATTGTGAATAATCTGTGTACGTGAGGCCGTTAATGAATATCTGGAAACTCCGATGCGAATGGTTTCACCACCATTAGATCCGAAACGCTGACGGCCTTTGAAATAGTTGCTGTCTATGCTGTGATTATTTTGTTGGCTTCGTTCATCATCTAATTCTGCAATGATCAGTGGCCCTGAATTTAGCTTGTTTACAAATGTAGAATGATCAATGCGGTTGTTTTTTCCGTATAATGTAATCCAGGTATCGGCTTTAAAGCGTTCCGGCTGACTATAGTTTTCAATTACAATGTTACTAACCCGACAATTATTGGCTAGCACATCGTTATTGATGCGAAAGGAAATGACTTCTCTTTTAGGGCTATAACCATTTTTAAAATGAAAGTCCTTGATGATCAGGTATTCGCCGCCAATCTGGATGTAGGATTGACCGCTAAAGGTAACACCACCGGGTGTTTGTGGCATAATGGTAATGGGCGATTTAGCAGTGCCCTTTCCTTGTAACTGTATTGCGGCATTGTTCCAGGTACCATCCTTCAACAGAAGGATGGTACCTGGTTTGGCTTTGCTTATACTAGCTTTCAATGCTGCTGGATTTTCTACAATGACGGTTTCGGCCATCGAAAAAAAGCTACTGAGTAATAAGGATACAAATAATATGGTCTTTAGCATATGGTCATAAATTATTTCTGGATATAGATATCGAATTTCATGGTCGAGTTACCAGCACTTGAATTCAGTTCTTTTATGACCATAATGGCATTTTTATAGGCAGTGGTAGTACGGTTTGTAATCCGCAGATAAATGATTTTTGCTGTGGTCAGATTAAACAAAGATGCCGAAGGTGCTGCTGATGCTTCATATCTAGGTCCACTGCTTGATGGAGCCGATAATGTTCTGGAAGTGAAGAATGCATCACTTAAATCGTCTATTTCATTTGCGGCTACCAGATTATAAACGTCAGTTTGTCCGGTACTTGCTCCATTGATCAAGACCCTGAATTTGGTATCTTTTAATGCAGCTGGATCCGCAATCGTCCATCCCGTTCCATTACATTTCATATTTGCGGGGAAGGTTCCTGTTGTACCGCTAAATGGGTTATATAAGGTTGGACCTGCGCTAGGAGCAAAAAATACAAACTGAATATTTGCTTCATTTGCTATCAGATTGCAGTTGCCTGCCGTAGTTCCATTTTCAAGGAAAACAGTGTTGGTCCCCAATGTTTGTGCAGTCATGAATACGTCTCTGTAAACCACACTGCCATAATTAACATTTAAAGGAATGATCAGCTCAGTTTGAAGATCTTCTGCGTCAACTGCAATGAGTTTAAGGTTTGACGCTCGTTTTTTATATAAGTAAGTAGTACTTACATTATATGTCTTAACTCCATTCAGGTTGCTTAAAGTGGAAACCAGTTCATAGACTCCATTTCGGTCGTCGTAAATATCTATTTTCTTGAGACCAGTTACAGAAGTAACATTGCCGGTTAGCGGTGTAGTTCCTGTAGTAATTGGTGTAATATTAGCTGGAAAACCAATGAATTTTGGTTTAAAAACAGCAGCATCCACAGGCATATTGATAATTAATTCATTGGTCTGGTTGTAGATGTCTGTAACCCGTATTTTAATGTGTTGGGCTGCTTTACGGTAGGTATATGCATAGTTCAAAGCATATTGTTTAGCACCGTTTATCGTGTTAATGCTGTGTGCCAGTACATAGGTGTTCTCGGTTTGGAAATCATCGAATATATCAACCTGTTTGATCCCATAGTCCGAGGTCAGGTTACCTGCTATTGCAGTTGCTCCATTAAGATCTACATTAATTTGAGTAGGGAAACTGTTAAACTGAGGTAGGTCAGGATCGAAGAATTTAATAGGAATAAATCCTTCAAGAGTACTGTTGTTACCTTGTTTTACCATTATTTTCACACCTTTTACCTGGCTCATATTGTTTGCCGGAAAGGAAGCAAGCGGTATGGTAAGTGTATAATTTTCCGGGTTATTTTTTATATCAGTAGTGATATAAATCAGAGAATCTGTAGCATTATTTCTTATGAGGTACGAATAAATTAATTTGATGCCACTGGTGGCAACAATTTCAGTTTTCACCTCATTTCCCAGATCAAAACTTTTTGTGGCCTTGTTAAAAGTATAAGTTTCGGCTTTAATTGAACCTTCTCCGGTATCTGAAAGTTTTTCTTTTTTGCAGGAGGCTATTGTGGCTACAAAAGCCAGCATAAACAACCCTGTTTTTAAAAATTTTGTCATCTCTTTAAAATTTATAATGAGCAATTAGTAACCTGGGTTTTGAATAATTTTTATCTGATCATTTGCATCGAGCTCACGCTGTGGAATAGGTAACAACAATTTTTCAGTTGTTAAATGGCTTTGCAGGTCTGCTAATGTAAATGCAGGTCTGTAAGCTTTATAATGCGCGTCAAATTCTAAAGCAAAATGGTTTTTGATAACAGTAATAGCTTGTCCTGTTCTTACCAAATCAAAGAAGCGTTGGTTTTCGAATGCAAATTCCAATCTTCTTTCGTTTAATAATGCAGTTAAAAACTGGGCTGGCGTAGCAATGGCGTTAGCGCTTCCATCCGTTGGATATTTATAGAAACCAGCGTTAAAATCGCCAGTAACATAGTCTGCTGCACCTGCTCTTGTCCTTACCTGGTTAATTAGGTTTACGCTTTCAGTTCCAAAACCTAAAGCTTCTGCTTTCATCAACAATACGTCAGAGAAACGGAGTATCGGGAAATCATTTTCTCCATCAAATTTAACGAGTACTGGTGATATGAATTTTTTAACATATAGCTTGGAGTTATATTTTGCCATGGTTACGGCTTTTCTTCCATCAGCAGCACCTGTTGCCGGTGTTTTATAGGTTAGGTCCAAATCGTTGGTAGGATAGTTGTATCCGCTTCCATCACCATTTATTACAGCGCTTCCGCTTGATGTCGGTGCAAAGTTATTGCCCATTAAATTACCCAAACCAAAACCGCCAGCCTTAAATCTTACGGTAAAGAGAATTTCTTTGTTCATTTCGTTGTTGATAGAGAAGACATCCGAAAAGGAAGGTAACATGCCATGACCGCTATTGTTGATTACATCATTAAGTAGGGGCAGGGCGTTTGACGCACGGTTAGTAGTTAAGTAAACTTTGGCCAATAAAGCTTTTGCCGCCCAGGAAGTCGCATGTCCTGCCTCGGTATTGGTTGCAGCCGAATATGGTGCTGGAGACAATAAGTCTTTGGCCGCCAAGAGGTCGGCAGTGATGAGTTGATAACATTCCGAGATCGGTGTTCTGTTGATTTTTTTGGACTGTTCAGGATCAACGGGTTCTGTAACTAAAAATACATCGCCATATAACCTTACCAGGTTAAAATAATGATAGGCGCGTAAAAACAAAGCTTCACCAGCCAGTTGATTCTTTTGCTGCTGGGTCATTTTTGCAGTTCCTTCGCCAACAGCCGTTTGTCCACCAGCATAGCTAACACCCAGACTTTTCAACACATAGTTGATCGACCTGAGGTTTTTGTAGGTTGTCAGCCAATATTGATAAACCTTATCATGTGCCGAGTTTAAGGTAAACATGTCCAGGTCGTTAAATTCAAAGTTAATGGTTGCCGAACTATTGGCTACTCCCTGTTTGGAATTATCAGTTCGCAGATCCGTAAGCATCCATTCAAATTCCAAAGGTTTTTGCAGACCGCTATAGCTACCTGTAAGTGCAACTTTGGTTTCTTCATAATTTCTATAAGAGGCATCAACCCCAATATTGGAAATGGGATCGATATCGATGATCTTGTTGCAAGCAGTAGTGCTTATCGCAAGCAATAATCCTGCAGTTAGGTACTTAAAGCTTTTCATCTTATCTATTTTTAAGTGAGTCATGATTTAAAAATTAACATCTATACCAAATGTGTAAGTACGGGCAATAGGAAAGGCGCCACGCTGATATCCATCAATAAGAGGTGAGGAGTATTGAGATGAGGTAGCTCTGGCCTCCGGGTTAATCCCACGGTACGAACTGCCCATTAAATAAACCACGTTATCAGCAGAGGTGTAAACCCTTATACCTTTTACACCAACCTTTTTAGTGAATTTAGAAGGAAGTGTATAACCAAGGATGACGTTTCTAAGTGCAGCATAAGAGCCATCTTCAATTACATAATCAGTTAACATCCAGTTCTCTCCATTGGTATAGTATGGTGTTTTACCATCACCAGGATTGGCAGCACTGATCCACCTGTTTTTATTGAAATTCTCATTGTACCTTCTGGATTCATTGTAATTCGCATCACCATTGATCACTTGTACTCCTTGAACGCCTTGTATCAAAATATTCAGGTCAAAACCTTTGTATTTAAAGGAGTTGTTGATTCCCCAGGTAAAGTCCGGAAATGGAGTGCCTATTGGCGTACGGTCGTCAACATCGATTTTATTATCACCATTCACGTCAACAAACTTTAATCCGCCAGGTGCGAAATATTTGGCAAGTGTAGAAGTCTGTCCGTTGGCTTTTGCCTCATCAATTTGTGCCTGTGAAGTCCAAACCCCATCGGTTTTATAACCGAAGAACTGTATAGCTGGCTGACCGACTATTGCGGCATAGATTTCAGAACGTTCACCATAGTTATATTGAAAAGGTTCTCCGCCCAGCTCCAGTAACTTATTTCTGTTGGCCGAGAAGTTTAAATTTGTAGTCCACTGAAACTTCCCGTTTTTGATGTTGTTAGAGGTCAATTCTATTTCTACCCCTTGGTTTTTTATCTTACCCGAGTTGTTGATATATTCAAATGATCCACTAAAAGATTGGGTAGATCTTTTGTATAGTAACTTGTCTGTTTTTGAGTTGTAATACTCTAAAGTTAAACCGAATCGGTCAGCCATAAAGCCTAGATCCAATCCTGCATTGAACTCATAAGTCCGTTCCCAGGTGATGTTGGGATTAGCTAGCACATCCGAGTTCGGTGATAGTCCAAGGTTCACATCGCCATTTCCGTTTCCAAAAGAGTAATTGCCTGGGTAGAGTAGGTTTTGGAAAGAAAAACTTGGGATTTTGTTATTACCCGTAGCCCCATAACTGGCCCTCAATTTCATATTGCTTACCCAGGTCACATCTTTCATGAAGTCTTCTTTTGCAATTCCCCAACCTGCAGATACAGCAGGGAATGAGCCATATTTTTTGCCTTTATAAAAATAAGAGCTTCCATCTGTACGGTAACTCACCGCCAAGAGGTATTTATTCTTGTAATCGTAAGTGAAACGACCAAGGTAAGAGATTAGACCTACGCGATCTTTCAGCGTTTTGGTTAATGCCTGATCTATTTGCGCAGCCTGATTAAGGGTCTCAAATTCATCGGTAGGGAAGTTTCTGCCAACGATATTAGATTCTTTGATCATGGTTTGCTGTGTGGTAAAACCCAGCAAGCCTGTAAAATTGTGATTGCCTCTGGTTAAGTTGTAATTTAAGGTATTTTCAAATAGGAGGTCTAGATAATTTTTTGTGTAGACAACGGCTGCATTTACGTCACCGTCTTTTCTTGCATTTGATTTGGTGAAAGTATTGTTCTCTTGCTGCGTATAATAGCCGCCCACAGAACTTTTAAAGATTAAATTGGGAAGAAACTTAATGCTGACATCTCCACCGCCCAGTATTCTATAAGTTTGTTGATTGTTGGTTTCTCTGGCTGCAATAGAAAGTGGGGTGTTGTTACTGGTTGCAAAAGGATCTACCGGGCCTCCGCTACTCCACAAGGTTCCATCTGGCATGGTACCTGTGTACTGCAAGCCATTAAAATGACGCGCCTGAACAAAATCTCCGGGAAGAATATCTGCCCATTGCGAATTTTGATGCACATAGGCTGCGGTAAAGTCATTATGGTATACCGGAAGGAAAGATCCGAATCTGAAATAGTCGGTAAAATTTACTGCCGGTCTTTGTGTTTTAATATAAGAAGGGTTAAAGTTAAAGCTGAAACTAACTTTTTTGCTTAATGTCCCATCTATCTTTGCCTTTACATTTAAGCGTTCGTTGTCACTATATTTTAAGATGGCCTGGTCTTTCTGGCCACTCGCAGAGATATAGTATTTTAAATCTTTACTACCTCCCGAAATGCCCAATTGGATATTAGCAATCGATGCATCCTGCATGGCTTCTTGTTGCCAATCGGTAGGCACACCACTGATTTGGTCTTCGATGATGTAGGCCGCACGTTCCGGTCCCGTAATTAGGTTTTTGCCGTTGGCAGGTACGGTTGGATCATTTTGCCTTAAGGCAGCTTCGGCAAATAGCATTTTAGTGTAATCGGTAACACTCATAATAGGGTTAAGCGCATAAGCTTTTTTAAAGCCGTAATACGATTTAACTGAATACCTTGGTTTATTGGAAACGCCACTTTTTGTGGTGATCAGGATCACCCCGTTTGCGGCTCTCGAACCATATATCGCTGCTGATGCAGCATCTTTTAGTACCTCTATTGATTCTACATCCTGAGGATTTACAAAGGATAAACCATCGGGTACCGGATAGCCATCTACTACCACTAAAGGTTGAGAGCTAGCGCTAATAGAGCTAAACCCGCGAACTCTTACAATTGGATCTGCGCCCACTTCAGAACTTACATTTTGAATCGTAACACCTGCTATTTTTCCGATTAAGGCATTGTCTAATCTTGATGTAGGAATCTCATCGAGGTTTTCATTTTTCAGTTTACTTACAGCGCCGGTTACAGAAGATTTTTTCTGGGTACCATAACCGATCACCACTACTTCGTTCATGTTGTTTTTTACCTCTTGTAAGGTAATGGTTACCTTAGCTGCTCCTTTTACTGAATAGGCTTGTGATTCGTAGCCTAAATAGTTTATCAGTAGTAGTTTGCCAGATTCGGCAGTTATGGTAAATTCACCTTGGTTATTGGTCACCGTTCCTTGCTTTGAATCTTTGATGGTAACAGATGCGCCCGGCAAAGTTTCTCCGGCAGCAGATTTCACCACACCCTGTATTTTTACCTTGGTTTGTGAAAACCCAGGTGTCAAAAACAGAAAACAGGAAAATACAATGAGGAACATGCCTCGTAAGTAAACTTTCGAATTCATATCTTTTTGGTTTTATATTTGGTTTTAGAAGACGATTGCATTTTAATTGTAAAATGGGTTTTGTGTCAGGTTTTGTTTACTCAAATCAATTTCTGTTTGAGGAATCGGATAGATGAGCCTGAATGCAGGAACCGTTATACCAGGATTGCCTGTAGCGGCCAGATAGGCATTAAGGATCGCAATGGTTGTATTTTGGTCCATTCTTACGAGGTCGTACCATCTTTCATTTTCAAAGCCGAATTCAAGCTTTCGTTCTTTGAAAATGGCGGTTCTGGCCAGTTCTTTTGTATTTAATCCGGTATTGTTGTACACACTGGCAACAGCTCTCAGTCTTACTTCATTTAAAGGGCTTAGCACATCACTGTTAGGTGTCGGAGCCAGTTCGTTTGAAGCCTCTGCATACATTAACAAAACATCAGCGAACCGTAGTACAGGGAAATCATTACCTGCATCTCTTTGCGGAGCTGTGGCGTCTAGAAATTTGGTGCATAATCCATTTGCCGCATTGAATGTTGTGGCTTTTCTGATGTCGGAAGTCTCAAAAAGGGCCTGGTAGGCTGCCGATGCTTTTACATTTCTGGCATCACCATTATTGGTGTACTCATAAGAGAATGAATTTCCTTCTCCATTTGCGCTCGCTTTATAACGGACGGCGAAGAGTATTTCTTTGCTCATTTCAGATGCTGTACTAAATATTGCCGCATAACTAGGATTGAGCTGATAGGTTGTACCCTTAAAGTTTGTGCCAATGAGAGGTGTAAGCTGCGTGATTACATTAGGGTAATCTTTTAAAGTAAGGTATACTTTAGCCAGTAAGGCTTGTGAAGCTCCTTTTGTTACTCTCGCGACCTGTGCTGTTGGCCATGAAGGTGGACAGAATTCAACCGAAGTTAAAAGGTCGGTTTTTAGTTGGTTGTAAACTTCTGTTTTGCTGATGCGTTTGAATTTCTCAAAATCATCAAATTTTATCGACGCAGTTAGTAAAGGTACGTCGCCATATAATCTAACCAGGTTGAAATACATTAGGGAACGGATAAATTTTACTTCACCTTCAAAATATTTTTTCTTCACAGGATCGGTTACATTGTCCAGATATTTTAATACCAGGTTGCAACGGGCTATGGTGTTAAAGGCACGCTGCCAGTAATCTGCGAGGAAAAAGTTTGAAGGAGCATCTCTGAAAAACTTTATAGCACCCCAATCGCCTTCAAGCGAAACTCCCGATGTATTATCTGCTCTGATCTCCGTAAGTTTGAACTCTATGTCATATACTTTTTGCAGGCCGTCATAACAGGCAATTACCCCAGTTTCCACTTCTTCAGTGTTTCGGTAATAGCTTTGTTCTATTAAATTTGAAATAGGTTTTTCATCTAAAAACTTTTTACAGCTGGCAAAGCTCAATACAATTACAATTGCTGTTAATATTTTCTGTTTCATTGCAGTAAGTTTAAAAGTTAGCATTGATACCAAAAGTGATGTTTCTCGTAACCGGGGCTGATCCTCTTTGATAGCCATTTTTTAATGGATCGTCAGTGTATTCGTTTACACCTTCCGGGTTATAACTGGAGTAACCTTTAGCGAATTTGTACCACAGATTTGCCGCGGATGCATATATACGCAGGTTGCTGGCTTTAATGGCACTTAACCATTTCGCGTTTAAGGTATAGCCTACATTGAGACTACGCAGGGCGATAAATGAAGCATCTTCAATGGAATATCTGCTTTCTGTTTTGTATTTGGTCTTAGCCTGGATATTTGCAGGAAGGCTAAGGTATGCCGAGGTGCCGGTAGCGGAAAACTGTGTTTCATAGTAGTTGGGGTCGGCATTGAATACACTTGCTCCCTCTGAACCTTGTAATACAAAGCTTAAATCAAAATCCTTGTATTTGAGGTTACTGGTTAGTCCCCAGGTAAACTTAGGGGTCGGCTGGCCTAGTACTACACGATCCTGCTCATTTACGACGCCATCGTTGTTGATGTCTCTGGCAATCACCCTATCTGAATGCACATTTGTTGGCCAAAAATTTCCGCCCACTTCGATGTCACTATCGTATTCATAACCGTAAAACTGGACAAGCGGCTGTCCGACTTTCGCCAGGAAGTAGTTTAATCTTTTCGGATCACCAATGCCAATGATAAAGTCGCTGTTGCCCAGTGCTTTTACCGTATTTTTATTGGTTGCACCGTTAGCACTTAAGCTCCATTTGAGGTTTTCTTTGTCAATGATTTTAGCACCAAGTTCAATTTCAAATCCCTGGTTCTGTACTTCACCTACATTTGTCCATACGCCATTGTTTCCGGTTATGGTATTAATGGGCAGGAAGAAGAGGAGATCTTTGGTAGTAGATCTATAGGCATCCACTGTAAGTGTGAGCCTGTTTTTAAGAAATGCCATGTCTACACCGGTATTGAAACTGAAACTACGTTCCCAACCGAGATCAGGATTGTCATAGAAGCTGGAGTTAAAGCCTAAGCTCGTTGCATCGCCTAATACGGCTCCTACAGTGTTTACATTGGCATATGCTCTGTAGTTGCCAATGTTGTTGTTACCGGTAGCACCATAACTTGCTCTTATTTTCAAGTCGTTGACGAATGCGTTTTCAGGATAAAAGCTTTCATTGTTTACACGCCAGCCTACTGATGCGGAAGGGAAATAGCCCCAGCGGTTATCTACGCCGAATCTGGAGCTGCCATCCCATCGGGAGCCAATAGATACCAGGTATTTATTGTCGTATGCGTAATTGGCTCTAAAAAGTACCGATGCCAATGCGCTTCTTTCTTCTGTTGAACTCAATGAGCTCAATGTTCCGGCGTTGAGTGTCGGGATGTTATCTGTAGCAAAGTTTGTGGCTGCTGAATTACTACTGGTCAATTGTGTAGACTGTGCGGTGAAACCGGCGATTACACTCAGGTCATGTTTATTAAAGCTCTTGTTATAGCTTAAAATATTTTCGTTTAATAAGTCGATGGTCTGACTATTAGCCAATGTACCTCTGGTAGAGGCCTGTGCTACTGCCGCACCCTGTAAAAAAGGATCTCGTGTGGCCCATGATTTCTGAAAGAATTCATTTCGTGTGTTGCTGATAAAAGCTCCGCCTGATACTTTTAAAGATAATGCTTCTGAAAAGTTGTATTGTACATTTGCATTGGCCAGCGTTTTAACCGTAAATGTTTTATTGTCAATTCCGTATAAATTAGCGTAACCATTGTTATTTGCGGTAGCCGATAGGTTAATGCCTTTATACCTGGTATTAGCGGCTGGATCAAATGCCCTTTGGTGAACCATATTGCCTACAGGTAGACCTGTAGCCTGCGAGATGCTTTCGGTGGCATATAATGGTAACCAGGTAGCAAAACTTCTTAGCAAGTCATGTATTTTATAATTGGGTACCTGTTGTGCGGTATAGGATGGTGTAAGGCTGATACCAATTTTCCATTTCTTATTTGGTGTAATGTCAATATTGGCCTGGCCGCCATATCTTTTATAGTTATTTGTTGCGATTACTCCCTTATCAAAAAGCGCTTCACCTGAAACGTAATATTTTACAGTATTGCTTCCCCCGCTAACGTTCACTTGTGCGTTTTGGAAGGATCCCTGTCTGAAAACAATATCTTGTGGATCAAGTGGTACATCATATTGTTGAGCGGCGATGATTTCGGGACTTAAGTTTCCATTGTTGACAGATTTCACATGATCTGCCCATTGCGAAAGGGTAGGGAAGTCGAGCCTTCTATATACATCTTTAAATCCGGCTGAGGTATTTAGGCCTACTACTGTTTTTCCAGTTTTACCTGATTTGGAAGTAATGAGAATTACACCATTCGCTCCTCTTGAACCATATATGGCGGCAGATGCGGCGTCTTTTAACACTTCAATACTCTCCACGTTGTTCATGTCTACAGCCGAAAGATCTGTAGGTACAGGGTAACCGTCTATCACGATAAGTGGGTTGGTACCTGCGGTAATTGAAGCTGCACCCCTGATTTTTATAACAGGTGCTGCACCGGCTGTCGCATCAGTAGTTTGAATCTGCACACCTGCGAGTTTACCTGCAAGTGCCTGGTCTGCTCTTGAAACAGGGATCTGGTTCAGATTGTCATTGGTTAGTTTTGCCACTGATCCGGTAACAGAAGACTTCTTTTGCGTACCGTATCCAATTACCACGACCGTATTCATCGTGTTGTCCTGCGCGATTAAATTTATGGTTATTGTTTCGCTTTTTGTAACAGGGTAAGTTTTTGGCTGGAAGCCCAGGTAATTGATCATCAGGTTTTTTCCGGCATCCATGGTTAAGGAGAACTCTCCTTTTTCATTGGTTACAGTGCCTTGTTTGGTATCCTGAACTGTTACCGATGCACCTGGTAATATTCCACCCTGTTCGTCTTTTACAATACCCTGTATAGTTACTTTAGTTTGAGAGAAGGCCGGTTTCAAAAACAGAAAACAGGAAAATACAATGAGGAGTATACCTCGTAAGTAAACTTTCGAATTCATATCTTATTGGTTTTATATTTGGTTATAGATAATTCCTGCTTTGTAAAATCCCCATTTTACGTTGACAGGGACAGCTTCCCTCAATTACTGCCAGGTAATGTGTTTAAAGGGTGTTTAAATTTAGTCGCAGTATTTAAACACCCTATTGTATTTTGTTATGAAAAGTTTAAACCACCATTGATATCGATATTGGTACCGGTAACGTAGCTCGATTGATCGGTAGCCAGGTAAACAACCAGGTCTGCGACCTCTGAAGCTTGTCCTTCTCTTTTCAGTAATGTTGCATTGGCTACATTAACTCGTACCTCAGGTTTACTAAAGGTATCGTGAAAAGTAGTGGCAATCATTCCCGGCAAAACCGCATTTACACGGATGTTTTTAGGTCCAAGTTCTTTAGCTAATGCTCTGGTATAAGTCATGATACCGCCCTTTGCTGTCGCATAAGCACTTGCACCAGGACCACCGCCATCTCTTCCTGCAAGAGAAGAAAGGTTTACAATTGAAGCACCTGATTTCATATAAGGTATAGTAGCTTTGCTCACTAGATACACGCTTTTTAAGTTCAGATCCATCACTGCATCCCAAAAATCTTCGTCTAGTTCTAAGGTTGGTTTTCTGGCCACCATACCACCGGCAACATTAACCAGGATGTGAATTTCATCACCAAATGCTGCCTTAGCTTTATCAATTAGCTCAGCTACTTCAGCAGATTTAGTTACATCTCCCTTAACAATGATGGCTTCGCCTCCATTATCAGTGATTTGTTTTAAGGTTTCTTCCGCATTGGCTAAATTGCTGTGATAGTTGATTACTACTTTTGCACCTTCCTGTGCAAGTTGACAGGAAACAGCTCTACCGATATCTCTGGATCCACCAGTTACAATTGCGACTTTATTTTTTAAACGCATATTCTTTGATTTATTAATTTGTTATTTTTTTAGATGTCATATATTTTATACAGATCCATGAAATGGGAACCAGTACGGCTGCCAGTACAAAAAAGGAAACGTAGCTTGTTTGTGTAATGATTGGTACGGCCCATGTAGTTAATAATGTTCCTGCTACAGCTGCAGTACCACCCATTCCGGCCACTGTACCGACGTTTTTGCCATTAAAATAATCGCTTGGCAAAGTTTGGATATTTCCGATAAGGAATTGAAAGCCAAATAATGTAGTGCCAATTAATAGCATGGCGAGGGTAGGTGTGTCTTTCAACGTATCCAGGTAATAAACGATCGCAACGAGGGAGACTAGCATAACTCCAATGCCTATTGCAATTGAGTTTTTTCTTGCTTTCACAGCATTAGTACCTTGTTTTATTTGCCACGAAGAATGATAGCCACCGGCTAAGCTGCCTATGGCTGCAAAAAGGTAAGGCAACCAGGTAAAGGCACCGATTTGTTTAATGTCGAACAGAAACTGCTCTTTTAAAAAGGTAGGTAACCAGGTTACAAATAACCACCATACCGGATCAATAAAGAACCTGCTCATGATGATACCCCAGGTATTTCTGAATTTTAAGAGTTCCCTCCAGGTCAGTACCGGTACCACCTCAACGGAGGCGTTGGCGTCAGGATCAGTATCCAGAATATAGTTACGTTCTTTTTCTGTTAGCCATGGATGTTTTTCGGGTGCCGCTTTGTTAATGATGAGCCATGGAATAACCCAGATCAATCCCAATGCTGCTATGAGTACGAAAGTCATCTTCCAGCCAAATGCGATATACAATAACGCAATTATCGGGGCCGAAACTACTGAACCTAAGGATGCACCAGCGCCGAAAATACCCTGTGCAATAGCTCGCTCTTTTGCCGGAAACCATTCCGCATTGCTTTTTGTAGCACCAGGCCAATTTCCTGCTTCAGAAAAGCCGAGCATAAATCTGAAGATATTGAACGACATTAATGAGCGGGCAAAAGAATGCAGCGCAATTGAAACACTCCATCCAATGATAGAAATAGTCATACCCAGTCTTGTGCCTACTGCATCCATCAGTTTGCCTGTAAAAGTTTGCCCAAGGGCATAGGCAATCATAAAGAAGGTGGTAATTAGCGCAAGCGCACTTTTATTGTCAACATCAGCAATTCCAAACTCCTTATAAATATAAGGCCACATGATGTTGATGGCACTACGGTCAATATAGTTGATCACCGTTGCAAAAGCAATCAGCGCAATAATGTACCATCTTAATCCTTTTACTTTCATCTCTATCCTACAGTTATAGTCCCAGTCCCTTTAAAAATTCCATAATCTTTGCGTTGACCATGCTGTTGTCTTCCGGTGTGAATTTTCCATGTAGACCACCTTTAACGGTAATAAATTCGTTTTTTACACCTAGCTCATCCAACTTTGCTTTAAGCGCTTCAGACTGCTGATAAGGTACTATTGGGTCTGCATCACCATGTACAATAAATACTGGTGGACTAGTTTTCTTTACCTGGTATAATGGAGATACCGACATGGCGAAGTCTTTATCTTTTGCTTTAGCACCCAACCAGCTAGTGGCCGATTTGCTGGTTTTGTTGGGTCCATAACCCCAGTCCCATACATCTGTAATGCCATATTTGTCTATAATGGCTGCAACTTTAATTTTTTCCGTTGTCTTGCAATTGGTGTCGAAAATGTGGTTGTTTTCCAGCAGTCCACCCATTAAGGCAAGGTGCCCACCAGCAGAACCGCCCATAATCACAATTTTGTTGACATCAATATTCAGCTTTTTAGCATTGTTGATCAGGTAGATCAAAGCGCAACGGGTATCCTCAACCGCTGCCGGGGCAGTTGCCACGCCAGTAAGACGATAACCGATATTGGCTGCGGCATAACCTCTTTTAAAGAAACCGCTAAATCCTGACTGCGATTCCTTGTTTCCTTTATTCCAGCCACCACCATGGATATTAATCACAATGGGAGTAGGGCCATTCTTTACAGGAGGGAGGTATAGGTCGAGTTTGCCTTCCCAATCGTTAACTTTCGTGTAAACCACGTTTAATTGCTCAGTAAAGCCAGCTGGATAGGCTACTTTTTTTACGGCTACAGTATCCTGAGCGCTAAGAGCGCAAGAGGTAAAGAGTAGGCCACAAAGCATAATTATCTTCTTCATCTTAGTTTATATTTTGAGGTTAGGTTTAAAGGAAGTCTTCGCGGTGTGGAGAAAACACATCAATAAGGATTCCGGGCTCAATGCATACACAGCCATGCCATACATGAGGTGGAGCGTAGAAACCATCACCTTTTTTGAGGAGCTTTTTCTCCTCGCCAATGGTCATTTCAAATACGCCACTGTCTACATAAGTAACCTGTGAATGGTGATGTTCGTGTAATACGCCCACGGCTTCTGCTTCAAATTTTGCTTTTACCAGCATAATTTTGTCGTCATAACCATATATCTGTCTCTTGATCCCATTTCCTAAATCTTGCCAGGGAGTTTCTGCATCTATTTGAAATAAATTGTTCTGTAACATGACGTATTAATTAAGTTTTATAAAATTTTCTTTGTTATTGTAATTGATCTGATAGGTGTAAACTTTGTTTTTTACCTTAAATGAGACGGTAACCTGATCTTTGTTGCTGCCTAGGATTTTTAAATCACTAACCTTGCTGCTTGCTCCGGTGGTTGTTTCGCTAACCGGATTGCTGTTACCATGAGTTTCTATTACGTTAAAAAACGTTTGGTTACTAGATTTTGGAGACGAAAGCATAAAAGCTTTACCCTCTACCAGATTCATTTCAGGATCATTCGCACCTAGCGACAGCATTTTTAAGTTAACAGTGTTGTCGGTAGCAAAATGGACAGTATAAAAACGTTTGTTGTTTAATATGCTCAGGTATCCGGTTTTATCTATAACTGGTTGATCAGCATTTAACCAGATGTGTTGGTAGCCATATTTCTCACCTAGGGGCTTTAACTGATCTGTAAAAGCATTTATCTTCACAGAAGCATCCACAACATAACCTTTATACCAAAAAGGGAGGTCGTATTGGTGTGGTTTATCAGATAAGGTCTGGAAAACATCAATCACCAGTGGTTTACTTAATTCTGCAACTTTAAGCAAGGCAGATGTTCTGATCATTTGTACACCGGGATAAGCATCGCGTTCGGCAGCACTGATTACCTGTAGGTTTTTATCGTTTTTGAAGTACAATACCTCAGGGTAGGTTTTTTGAGCAACATCAGGGTTGCCTTTGTAATTGGAAGTCTGATCAACAACAAGTGTATTGTGCGCAACGGTTTGTTTTGCCCATGACTTGTTTTCTGGCAAGTAATCTCCGCCTTTTTTCGATTCTATATTTATAAATCTAGCAGATCCGTAATCAGGAAATACTTCGACACCATTATCATAATATAATAAGTTTAACCGATCGAAATGCCCATGTCCCATACCTTGAGAGGCGGCTTTTATCAGTAAGGTTTGCTGATCGTCATTATTGCCATATCTTAAGATCCCTAGTCCACCTTCTTTACCTGAAGCACCATCTTTTATCAGTTGCGATTGGTAAGCAAAAGGCTTGGCTTTGCCAGCAAATAGATCGGCAGCGACCTTAAGTCCAGCATCAGAAATGATGACTTCATTCTGTCTCCCGGCAACGTCCAAAAGATCGGCCATTGGTTTGATATCCGCATAAGCAATATCCACCCCATAAACCAGTTCGGCGGTTTCGTATGTTTTACCTTTTATGGCATCGTTGATAGGGAAAAATGTACCATCAGTATAAGTGAGCTGTAAAGAGGTGTTTATAGCATTGGCTAATAATTGATTGCGGTATTGGAAGATTTTTAACTCTGGCTGGTAATTATTGATTGCCTTTGCAAAAATGATAAATGGGAGCAAGGCATATCTTTGGTAATAAGGCCCTTCAGTATAATATCCGTCAGGAGAAAACAATTGATCTATTTGGGCAAGGTAGCCTGTTTTGCCATCCTTTGCTGATCCTTTGATTGCCATTTCTACATACTCTGGTTTGTTAAGTACATAACCAGTCATGCCTACGGCTGCAATATCCCAGGTACCATGGTTATGGATTTTGTCAAAAGTTTCTTTGCAATCAATCGTAAAGAATTTAAGCATAGGCTCAAATAGACCAGCATTTATTGTTGCTCTGTTTTTTTGGGATATGGCATCGTAAACCATATCATACCCTTGTATAGTATAAACCTGCCATACAAAATCATTTAGGCTCTGCCAGAATATTTTTCCGGCCTGATGATTCTCTTTTCTTTTCGGATGTAATGGCCATTTGCTATAATCAGCAGCGTATTTTAATAACATACTTTCAACGTAAGTAGCATATTTTTTATCACCCGAAATTTGATAAGCAATACCGCAGTTCAGCATATTGGTATAGTTTTTCTTATGCTGCTCATGCGTTGCACCACCACCTGCATCCTTAGGCGTAGGTACACTAATAGGTTCTGCTATAGCTTTATCAGCATCAGCTTTTATTTTCTGATATGATTTTTTAAGCAAAGGATAAGTCGTTGTTCCCTTTCTTACTGCTTCAATATTTTTTTTGGTAAGCATAATGCTGGGGTGTTCCTGTGCTATTGCAGGCAGGGTACACATCAGGCAAAGCATAGCCATTACCAACTTTTTTAAGTAGTTCATACGCATTTTAAAGAAATGGATTTATTAGTGCCTAGTTTTTATCATTAATAATGTTTTGTGCGGAAAATCCGGCTTTGCTAATTTGAAACATGTCGTTAAGGTGAGCAGCAACTGCATTTTCTGCAGCATCTATATCCTGGTTTTCTATTGCCATTAATATATTTCTATGCTCGGCTATGGCCAGTTTACCACGATTATCCCCACAGATTTTGCTTTCTACGATGTTCTTGATCAGATCAGGGATCAGAATAAGAATCATAGACTCTATTACAGAGTTTTTAGTAGCTCTTGCAATGGCGATATGAAAAAGCATATCCTCTTCAATTGCATCCTGATTGCTGTTGATCTTGTTTTCGTAATCAATCATCGCTTCCTTAAGGTTGACCAGGTCTTGCGCTGTTCTTCTTTCTGCTGCTAATTTTACTGCATCCAGTTCTAAATAGTATCTAGCTTCTAAAAGCGCGTTAAAATCTTCCTTATTAAATTTGATGATATCAGTAATGATATTGTCTAAAACTTTGATACTTAATCCAGCAACATAAGTTCCACTCTGTGGATTGGTTCTGAGTAAACCGTAAAATTCAAGTTTTAGAATTGCTTCACGAACGTAACTACGGCCTACACCAAATTTTTCAGCCAGTATTCTTTCCGCAGGTAAGCGGTCTCCAGGTTGTAATTGTCCGGAGGTAATAAGTTGTTTAAGTTGTCCTATGATTTTATCAACAGGGGATTCTACTTCAATTGACCTGATGGTTTCTATAAATGATTTCATACGATATATTTGGTCTACCAATTATTGGTTAACCAAATATAGAGAATAAAATATGCAATCCAAATTTTTACATACTTTTTAACTGTTGCCAGATTTCTTCATTAACCGGTATTCCATTTTTCTCATTTTCATGGCGGGTTTGTAAAGTGCGCTCTCCGGGATAGCATACCGTTTTTGGGGATGATGTTGGAGCGCTACTTTTAGTGAAGGCTAGTATTTCTTCGATTAGTGCAGTGTGCATATCAGGTTGATGAATACAAATGAAACACTGAGAGATCCCGGTTTCGTATTCACCCTGAGTTATTTTTGCGGTAGACTGTCCGCCGCTAAGGGCTACAGCAAGGATATCAAGCATTAGCGAAAGGCCAGAGCCTTTCCAGAAACCAATAGGTAGGGCCAGTTTTGTTTTCCGGATCGCAGCAGGGTCGGTACTTAAATTATCGTGCTCATCGTAGCCACCTGGAAAGGGAAGTGTCTCTTTTTTCAATTCATACTCCTGCATTTTTCCGTAGGAGAATTGAGACATCGCCATATCAAGGACTACATGTCCTTCGGCACGAGGGACGGCGATAACAAGGGGATTATTGCCTAAGACCGGCTTGTTGCCTCCCCAGGCAGGCATGTTTGCTGTGGCATTGGTAAAACAAATGCCAATACAGCCAGCATCTGCAGCTTGCCAACCGTAAGTGCCCCCGCGCATCCAATGGGTGGTGTTTTTGATGGCAACACAACCGATGCCATTTTCTTTTGCGAGTTCAATAGCGCGGTTCATGCTATGTGTAGCATTGGCCATGCCAGGCGCAAAGTTTCCATCCCAACGTTCGATAGCGCCATTTTTATCTAATAGTGTAGGTACTGCATTGGGCTTTACAACTCCTTCTTGTATGTGTCTTACAAATACGGGAAACCTGTTTAAGCCATGCGAGTATATGCCATCTCTACTGTTTGATGCA
The DNA here is from genome assembly GCF_900100435.1 of Pedobacter sp. ok626. Lineage (GTDB taxonomy): Bacteria > Bacteroidota > Bacteroidia > Sphingobacteriales > Sphingobacteriaceae > Pedobacter. The sequence goes on from NZ_FNEX01000004.1 coordinate 323,574, forward strand.
AATATTGTAGCGCAAGTGTCGGCGGTTTCATTTGGAAATGACAGTTTCAAGAGTACTCTTTTAAATTCTTCCTGTAGTTCTTCAAATGATACACGCATAATGATGAGGTTTATGCTCAAATATAGTTAAAGTGTGAATAACTGGTAAATAAGAAAAGGCCTGCAGATGTCCTCCTAACTACGAGCTTTTTTGGTTTTAGGCTTTTCCGTAATAATATTGACCACAGATCATCATCATGTGTAATAAGACCTGGTGAGATAAAATCCCATTTTAAGAAATTAATAGTTATTTATTTTATATTTAAGGAAATATGTTTAAATAATGAATAAGATATATTACTGTCTGGTGGGTTTTATTTGCCTGAGTAGTTGGACTGCAAATGCTCAGCTAAAATCTGCTCGTAAAAATAATACGTTATATACAGCCGGTCACGCTAGCGCTTTTATCGGGGGATTGTATGATGCATTTGCTCCCTACAACAAATTAATGAAACATGGTGATTTTGGCTTGGGTGCTCCTGATAAGCTAGATGGAGAGTTACTCCTTCTCCATGGGAAAATATATCAGACACAATCCAATGGTAAAACTTTCGAGATACCTGATACTGGTAGTACACCATTTTCGATGGTTAATTTTTTTCGTGCAGACAAGGTTCTAAAGGCTTCTCTTCCTATGGATAAAATGCAGTTTTATGCTTATTTGGATAGTGTAATGCCTAACCAAAATGGTATTTATGCCATTCGCATCAAAGGCGTATTTAATAGTATAAAAACCAGAGCCTTTCCGCCGGTTACGAGTAAGCCATACGCGCCTTTAGCACATCTATTATCTTTGCAACAGTTTTTTAACTTTAGCAATATTAGTGGAGATTTAGTTGGATATCGTATTCCAGCATACATGGAAGGATCCAATATTATCGGGTATCATTTTCACTTCTTATCAGATGATAAAAAAGGAGGTGGTCATATTATCGATCTCCTGACAGGAAATGTTACTATTGAAATTGATGAGTTGGATAGCTTTACAGTGGAGATTCCTCAAACCAAAGAATTCAATAGTTTTGATTTTAAAAAAGATCGGCGTGAGGAAGTTCGACAGGTTGAGAACGGGAAATCTAATTGATTTTTTTGCATATTAAACAATTGATTGAAAATAAGAAGATTGGCAATTGCTCGAAAGGTCAGATTGAGGTTGCAGCACTGGAGCAGATGCCAACTTTTTACTGGAACAAAGCAAAACTATATGTCACGATTACTGGCCATCAGACAACAACAAAATTTAACACAGGAAGAGCTGTATGAAAGATCGGGTATTTCTGTGCGCACTATTCAGCGTATAGAAGCGGGTACCCAGCCCCAAGGCTATACACTAAAGGCATTGGCAAAAGCATTAAATGTCCCTGAAGGCGAATTGATCGGAAGACAGGAAACAATAACCGCCGAGCAAATGAAATGGCTGAAGCTGATCAATTTTTCGGCTTTACCATTTATCATATTTCCACCATTAAATATTGTCGTCCCGCTGCTCATTATGTTTGTCAAAAAGCAGTTCAGCCCAATTACCAAAAAGATTGTTAATATTCAAATTGTATGGTCACTTATAGCCGGCATATTAATTTTAGTCATTATGATATTAAATGACCTGTTTGGCATAAGAGGAAATTATATGAAGCTGGTACCTGTTGTATGGCTGCTCGTCAACGCTTTTATTATCCTTCGGAATGCTGCAGAAATAGTTAAGAACAAGACCTTATGTATTGATATAAAATTTAGCCTGATATAGCCTTGTCGGGCAATTGTCGCCAAATTGGCGGCTAATGAATATGCTGTATCCTGAAAGTTTTATTTTTCTTTGGGCATGAAAACCAAAACAGCCTTAGCTTCAATGCAAATGAAATTAATTACGCTTACACTGTTTTTTTTTGTCACACTTACCTGTTTTGGACAAAAAAATGATCTGGTTATAAAAAACGCGAAAGTTTTTAACACCAAAACAGGAACCCTTAAATCTAAGCGAACAATCCTGATCAAAGGCGGTATCATCACTCAGATAACTGGAGATCAAAAGCGCTACGCTGCTCTGTATATGATAGATGCTAAGGGAAAGTTAGTCACCCCGGGGTTTGTCGATACCCATATTCATCCTACTGATGTTTATCGCGCTTACGGTCCCTTGCCAGAGTACTTGCTAAAAGACTCAATGGAACTTTATAGGAAGCGGATCTCCGATAGTTTTTTGCCCTATGGTGTGACAGTTGCCATGATCATGGGGCAATCTGAAAAATGGTTGCAGCCGATATTAAACTGGCAAAATGATCCCCGGCCAAATGAGCTGGATATCTACACCGTCGGCGGAGCATTGGTTTCCGAACAAAGCCGTAAACCTTATATTAACCACGTTATAGTCAAATCATCTTCAGCTGCAAAGCAAAAGGTAATCGAATATCATAATTTGGGTATTAGGCATCTTAAGCTTTATTGGAAGCTGCGCAAGCCTGAATTTGAAGCTGCGTTTAAAACTGCCGACAGCCTGGGGATGAATGTTTACGGGCATGTCGACCAAAATGTGATGTATATAGATACCGCATTAACTATAGGCCTGCGTAATTATGAGCACATTTTAACTTTAGTCAACAGTGTTTGGCATGCGCAAACTGACGACAAGGAATTTGATTTGGATATGCAAAGTTACTATGGCTCGGGCCATGCAAACGGCCAGTTGGAGCGGTTAGAAATGTTTCGCTTTATCCACGACAACAAAAAAGCATTGTTAAATGCTTTGATCGAAAAACTTGCAAATTGCAAGGCTTCAATGTCTACATCTATTCACTTGATGGCCGAGCCGTATGGATTAACCTATTTTACCAACCAAATGGATACCTCCTTAACCGCGTCGCAATTGGCCCGGTGCAAAGCGAACTTTAGTATATTCATGGGTTACGTCAAACAATTGTTTGACCAGGGTGTAAAACTCCGAATCGGCACTGACTGGCCCAATGGTGGTAAAGCGATTATCTCAGAACAACTGCTTTTATCAGCTTATGGATTTACAACCGCTGAAATTTTACAAATTTCGACTATTAACGGGGCGACAGCTCTGGGGCTGGACGATAAATATGGTTCAGTTGAAAAAGGTAAAAAAGCGGATTTGCTTATTTGGGACAAAAGCCCATTTGACAGCAATGAAAACTTTTTGGCCAGCAAGACGATCATTAAAGATGGCGTTGTTTATAAAAAATAATGATCCCCATCTGCTTTTTTGTGCTTTCCAGGTTTTGTTGTTCTTCAGCACAGTATCGGCCGTGAATTATGCTTCCTTTTTTTTTTCATAAAAATGCCCCCAAATAGTATCTAACTTTTGGGGGCAGTACAATCTGCAGGGCTTTTCCTAAAATTGTCTCTATATAGTTTTTGGACTGTAAACTTTCAGTACACCATCTCCTTCACTGCTGACTACCAGCAGGCTCTTTTTTGTCGGGCTGTTTTTTGCCGGGATAAAAAGAACACCTTCAGGAGCGTCGCCACATTTAAGTAATTTTAAGAATACTGGAGCAGCGGGAATGGTAACATCATAAACGGCTACGGCATCGGCTCTTTCCATACCTAGAAAAGCTACTTTTTTGTTACCCATTGTGCCAATGGTGATACCTTCCGGTTCAACACTTTTATCATCGCTTCTGCCATCATCATATACTTTTTCGGCTATACATTTGACATCCAGTTCATTCTTGCTATCAAATACCTGTGCACCAGTATTGCCGTTCCATACCGAAAATGAGCGTGCGCCAAATGAATATAATTGCTCGAAACGTCCATCAAGGTTCGCATCGCCCATTGTGGTGGTGATATTTAATCTGCCGAGTTGTGCCTCTGTCTGGAGTAATGCAGCTGTTGGAAACGCAGTTGGATCAAGATTGATTTCTTTAACTCTTTTTGCCTCTTTGAATAGGTCGTACTCTCTTGCATCACCCTCATTGGCTGTAAATAAGTAAGGAATACCTGAAGATTCGAGAACGGCGATCGCATCGGGCATATAGATTCCCTTAACGTTCCATTTAGCTAGTTCCATTTTGGAATCTTTATCGCTAGGGTCTATCTCATTACCTGTTAGGTTATAATCCTTAAAACCTAGGGGAAAGATATCGGTGATTGTTTTAGAGGCGATATCAATTTTTGCAATTCCATTGTTCTCCTGTAAAGTAACCCAGGCAGTTTTTGAATTATCTGAGATGGTGATGTACTCTGGCTCTATATCTTTGACAAAATTCAATCCTGGGCCGAAAATGCGGAAGCCCTTTTGCATTAGTGCATTTTTTTGTCCTTCCATTGAAGAAAAATCAATGGTAGTTACCGCATAATTGTTACCTACATCTATAATAGATACTGTACCGGAAGGATCATTGGTGTAGTCAGCACTTGGTTCACCTTCATTTGCACTCATAACATATTTCCCATCTGGTGAAAAGGTTACCATGTCTGGCAATGCGCCTACAGTAACTTCAGCGATTTTGCTGTAGTCGCTGGTTTTAAAAAACACTACTTTCCCATTTGCCTGCTTTGTTTTATCCTGTATAGCTGCTGCAAGTTTACCGTCATGTACCGCAATACTGTTAACCGCTCCGCCAAAAGGAGTCATGCTAATCATCCCAATTGATTTCATGTTAGAGGGATCTGCGAAATCGATAATCTCTATTTGATTTACTGGTGTTTTTCCGGCAACATCTTCGTTTTCATTTTTAACCACAAAAAGCCTTTTGGTTAACGGATCGAAAGCTGAAATTTCAGCAGCGCCAACCTCGCCGACATCAAATGAACCTACCTCTGCAAAAGTAGTCGGATCTTCATTGTCAATGGATTCCGGAGATTTGTCTTTTTTACAACTGGTTATACCGATGGTCAAAAGAAGGGCAAATAGTAAAAATTTTCTCATATGTATTTATTAAGTTTATCTGCGAAAGTATGATTGCAACATGATCGCTATTTAAGCTTAATATTAAGGTATTGTTATTTAGTGTTTTATGGGGCTTCTGACTCTTGTTTGAATCATTATGAAATAAATTTAAAATGAATTGATAGTTTTTTATAAAAATAAATATCTTAGTATTGTACTGTAAAAACCAAACCATTAATATTAAATGACCAACCTAACCAAAGAGAAAAGCGCAGCAGCCTACCTGTTAAGCGCTCCTGTTATTGTAGCTTCTTTAGGCTACTTTGTAGATATTTACGACTTACTTTTATTCGGTATCGTACGGATACCCAGCTTAACAGAACTTGGTCTCAATGAGGCTCAGGTTTCAATTGAAGGTGCTAGTATTTTAAACTGGCAAATGACAGGATTACTGCTCGGTGGTATCCTTTGGGGTGTTTTGGGCGATAAGAAAGGCCGTCTTTCTGTGCTTTTTGGCTCCATCATTACTTATTCTGTAGCAAACTTTGCTTGTGGTTTTGTGCATGATGTAACCCTATATAAACTGCTCCGTTTTATAGCGGGTATTGGTCTCGCTGGGGAATTGGGCGCAGGAATTACCCTTGTGTCGGAAAGCTTACCTAAAAGACTGAGGGCTATCGGCACTTCAGTTGTTGCAGGAGTTGGATTGATGGGGGCCGTCGCCGGATATTTTACGGTAGAAATGTTCAGTTGGAGAAACGCCTATTTCATAGGTGGGGGAATGGGGATTTTGTTACTGTTTTTAAGAATAGGCGTATTCGAATCCGGTATGTTCCATACGATGAAAGAAAAGAGCAATGTAGCCAAGGGGAATTTTCTATCTTTTTTCACTAAGAAAAGCAGGCTGATCTTGTATTTGAAGTGCATTGGTATAGGTTTGCCAACCTGGTATGTGATTGGTATTCTTGCCACTTTTAGTAATGAATTTGGTAAGGCGCTGGGCATTACTGAGGCCATACAACCCGGACTTGCGGTAATGTGGTGTTATGTCGGTCTTTCGGCGGGAGATCTGGTGAGCGGAATGGTTAGCTATTGGCTAGAATCGCGTATACGCGCCGTAACCTATATGATGATCTTTACAGCAATTGGGGCTATTGTATATCTTTATGGCGGTATAAATACGGCATTTGGGCTATACGGGATGTGTCTTTGGGTAGGATTCGGTATTGGTTACTGGGCCATGTTTGTAACCATCGGAGCCGAGCAGTTTGGTACCAATGTAAGAGCTACAGCAGCCACTACCATACCAAATATGGTAAGAGGAACCGTAGTGCTGATGACTACCTTTTATACGACTTTAAAGCCTATTGTATTGCCTCTAAACGCTGCGGCTTTACTAGGCCTGATTTGTTTTGGCATAGGCTTTTACTGCATCAGGACCATTCCTGAAACCCATCACAAAGACCTTGATTTTATTGAGGATTAAGATTAATCCATAACAAAAACAGTCATTCCTTTTGGCCCATGAGCCCCAAGTACCAATGACTGTTCAATATCGGCTGTTTTAGATGGCCCGGCAATAAAACTTCCAAAACCATAATCAGCGATGCCTATTTTTAAATAGGCATCGTGCATGGTTTGCACAATCTCTTTTTTATTGACCACAACAGCAAGCTGCTGACAAATGAAGGGTATTGCACGTTGATGCATTAAATCTTCGGTAATCCATAATGCCGCATTCTCTGCAACTCCAAAATGAGCGCTGATTACTGCAAGGTCTACATTTGCATAACTATGGGGATCTTGATTTTCCCAGCCTTGCTCTGATACCTCAGCTAATTCGGGTAAAGTAGAAACAATGCGTTGACCGGCAAAATGTTCAAGGATGTATTTTTGAACAGACTGATAATCTGAAACCGGGATAAAAGTACCACCGATGGTAGTGAGTACCGTAGCAAATGCCTGTACAGGATCTGCAGCTGGAAATGTGGTGAATGAATCGGCTGGCAATGGTTGTGCTTCCGGTTGATTGCTTAATACTTTCTCTAAAATCTTTGCTCTGCTAGTCATTCTTTTTATTTTTCTTGTACCACTCTCCAAATGATTCTTTAGGCACTGCAGGCATTTCGCGGTGTTGGTACCAAAGGTTTAGTTTATTGTTTACTGTAAATGGCGCATGCTTCATAAACCAACGTCCTACTTTTCCTGCGTTTTTGTAAACGAAAGGGCTAGATAAGGTAAATTCCATTGCTTTCATGGCCAGTTTCTTTGTCGGGTCGGCATAGCCTTCCTTAACAATCACCTGTCTCCATTTATAAAGTTGTTCGTGAATATTGATTTTAACCGGGCATACATTACTGCATGAACCACATAGGGTAGAGGCAAAAGGCAGATCAGAATATTCTTTCATATCCAGATTTGGTGCCAAAATGGAACCTATAGGTCCTGCAACTGCGGTATGGTAACTATGCCCACCACTTCTACGGTAAACCGGACAAGTGTTCATACAAGCTGCGCAACGGATACATTTTAGTGAATTGCGGAAGTCAGGACGGCTCAGTTGGGTTGTTCTGCCATTGTCCACCAACACCAGGTGCATTTGCTGACCTGGTCTAGGTTTTTTAAAATGACTAGAATAAGTTGTAATCGGTTGTCCCGTTGCACTCCTGGTTAATAATCTCAAAAATACACCCAGGTTTTTGCGTTTAGGGATGATCTTTTCGATGCCCATACAAGCAATGTGTACATCGGCAAGGTGTGCACCCATATCTGCATTACCTTCGTTGGTACAAACTACAAATTCACCTGTTTCAGCCACAGCAAAATTTACCCCGGTAATGGCGGCTTTGCGCGTTAAAAAGGTTTCACGTAAATGTTCACGGGCGGCAGCAGTTAAGAATACAGGGTCAGACATACCTTCTGGTGTACCCAGATGTTCATGGAACAATTCGCCTATTTCTTCTTTCTTTTTATGGATGCAGGGCAACACAATATGACTTGGCGGCTCCTGTGCCAGTTGCACAATGCGTTCGCCCAAATCTGTATCAACTACCTCAATGTCATTTTGCTTCAGGTACTCATTCAAATGGCATTCCTCCGTAAGCATGGATTTGCTTTTGATCAGGCGGTTTACACCATGTTCTTTTAATATAGCATGTACAATTTGATTGTGCTCTGCTGCATCCACTGCCCAATGTACGGTAACACCATTTTTTTGTGCTTGCTCCTCAAATTCAATTAAGTAGTTGTGGAGGTTAGAGAGTACATTGTTTTTAATCAGGGAAGCGGATTCCCTTAATGCTTCCCATTCGGGTATGTTGTGAGCGGCTTTATCACGCTTTGCGCGAACAAACCATAAAGTCTCGTCGTGCCAGTCTACCCTTTCCTCATCTTTATTAAATATATCTGATAAAGCTGCGTGGTCTTTTGTTCCTGAACTCATGTGTCTTTATTGTTGTACTTTTCTGTTAAAACTATTGTGCGCTTAATATTTCTGCAATGTGTAGCACCTTAACATTGCTGTTTTGCCTACGCAGGATACCTTCCATGTGCATTAAGCAAGACATATCTGCCGCTGTGATATATTCCGCGCCATGATTTACGTGATCCGCTACGCGGTCTTTGCCCATCTTTACTGATACGGCTTCTTCGGCTACACAAAAGGTGCCGCCAAAACCACAACATTCATCCGGTCTGCTCAGTTCCACCAATTCCAAACCTTCTACCATTTTTAATAAATGCAGGGGTTTCGAAAAAGGAGCATCTACCAATTCAGACATTTGCGCAAGCATTAAACCACGCTGACCGTGACAGCTTTGGTGTACGCCTACCTTATGTGGAAAACGGGCCGATAGTTTTTCTACTTTAAGCACGTCCGTTAAAAACTCCGTTAATTCGTATACTTTTTTTCTAATTCCTAAGGCCTTGTCTTCTGCTGTAGGCGAATGTAAGTGATCCTTTATATGTAACACACAGCTTCCCGAAGGAGAAACGATGTAATCAAATTCGGCAAAGTTGTCAATAAATAAGTCGTTGCAGCCTTGAGTCAGATGTTCAAAGCCAGAGTTGGCCATTGGTTGTCCACAACAAGTTTGGTTGACAGGATATTTTACTGTTATGCCAAGTCCGCTTAATAAATTTAAAGTAGCTATGGCCGCATTTGGATAAAATTGGTCGATGTAACAAGGTATAAATAGGCCTACGTTCATGTATACTGGGTTTTGCGTTTAAATATAGGATTTTTAAATAATCGCACTGTCCTGTGCTGTCATACCATGTTCACATTTATGATAATTTATGCAAACGTTTTCAGATGATTAAAAAAAATGCTAGCTTGCCCATCTTTAATTGTTTTATGGCTGTCGGAAAAAAGAATTACCAGAATACCATACTCGATATTGCGGAAGCACTAAAGCTTTCACCTGCAACGATTTCCCGTGCTTTAAATAACCATCCTTATGTAAAGGAAAAGACCAGAAATGACGTGGTAGAGATGGCTGCGAAGCTAGGCTACCGGCGCAATCATATGGCTTCAGGCTTACGTAGCAACAGGACGCGTACAATAGGGTTGATCATTCCGCGGGTTTCAATGTTTTTTCATGCCGAAGTGATTACTACTATACAAAATGACCTGCATAAGCATGGTTATAGTCTGATCATCTGCCAGTCTAATGATTCGGTAAGTATGGAACGGGAATTGGCTGAAACCTTATATTCATCAAGGGTTGATGCACTGATTGCAGCTTGTACATTACAAACCGTAGATTTTAGTCATTTCGATAAATTTATAGAACATGGTACTCCTGTGATTTTTTACGATAGGGTGCCAGTAGGAGATTATAAAGCAACCTTGATAAAAGGTAATGATTTTAAAGGCGCTTATCTGGCTACCAATCATTTGATTGCCGCTGGTTGCAAAAGAATTGCACACATCTCTGGGCCTTTAACTTCTAATCTTTATCAGGATAGAGCTGCAGGTTTTTTAAAGGCAATGGAAGAACATCAGTTGCCGGTAAATCCGGATTGGATTTTTCATCAGGAACTAACCCATAGTAATGCAATCCTTGCCATGCAGAAAATGTTTGCGATGGGAGTGGGACCAGATGGTCTATTTGCCGACAATGATACGAGTGCTATTGCCGCTATTGAATACGCAAAAGAGAAGGGGATTGTTATACCGGATGCATTGAAAGTTGCGGGATATTCAAATGATCCGCGTACGGCCATCATTACGCCAGCGATTACATCGGTTGAGCAGTTTCCAAACCTGGTGGGTAGAAGAATTGTGGAAACCGTGATTGAGCTATTGAGTAATGATGAGGACGGGCCGACATATAAAACAGAACCGGTCATGATTCCTGTAGAGCTAATCAGTAGAAAATCGACTAGTACAAATTAATTAGTAACACGATAACATCCCATCGGGGTGGATGAATAAATAAATAAAAAAACAATGAAAACATCTTTTGAAAGCCGCTATGCAGTTAGTCCAGGTGAAGCAAAGCAATTTGATACTGCTGCTTTACGCAAGAATTTTTTAATGGAAAGCTTATTTGAAGCAGATGCTGTTAAGCTTACTTTATCTCATTTCGACCGTTATATCACAGGAGGTGTAATGCCGGTAAATGAGGCTGTAGCCTTGTCTAATCCTGAAAACCTGAAAGCTGCTTATTTCCTGGAAAGAAGAGAATTGGGGATCATTAACGTTGGCGCAAAAGGTAAAATCGTTGCGGATGGGGTTACTTACGAATTAGAATTTAAAGAAGCTTTATACCTAGGTAAAGGAACTAAAGAAGTAACTTTTGCTTCTGATGATAAAAACAATCCTGCAAAGTTCTACATCAATTCTGCACCAGCTCACCATACTTATCCAAGTAAAAAAGTATCTAAAGCAGAAGCTGAAATCGTTGAATTAGGTACGCCAGAGACTGCAAATCACCGTGTGATTAATAAATTATTGGTAAACAGTGTATTGCCTACTTGTCAGTTGCAAATGGGGATGACTGAATTGAAAAGCGGAAGCGTATGGAATACTATGCCAGCTCATACACACGATAGAAGGATGGAAGTGTATTTCTATTTTGAAGTGCCTCAAGGACAAAGCGTATGTCATTTTATGGGTGAACCACAGGAAACCAGACACATCTGGATGCAAAATGAGCAAGCTGTAATTTCACCTAACTGGTCTATCCACTCTGGAGCTGGTACTAGTAACTATACTTTTATCTGGGGAATGGCAGGTGAGAACTTAGATTATGGTGATATGGACCATTGTGCAATTAATGATTTAAAGTAGTGTTTAAACGATAATAGAATGAAGAAAATAATTGGTCTTTTGTTGTTGTTGCCGGGATTATATGCTCCGGTAATTGCGCAAACTAAAGCTACCATTACGGTATCTAATCCTTCAAAACTGGACAGGACAAATGCTGTTGTTCCGGTAAGCTGGAGCAGTATTGTGGCTAAGTATCCGCGTTTGGATACGGCTAACTTTAAAGTGCTAAACTCAGCAACCAAAAAGGAAGTTCCTTTTCAGTTGGAGCGTCGTGGACAAGCGGAAGTACAAAACTTATTGGTTCAAGTAAGCTTGAAAGCAAATGGTAGTGCTAAGCTGTCAATTGTTGCTGGTAAACCGGCTCCTATCGCCAAAAAAACTTATGGTCGTTATGTACCAGAACGTTATGACGATTTTGCATGGGAGAACGATAAAGTAGCTTTCCGTATGTATGGAAAAGCATTGGAAACTAGAAAAGACAATGCCTTTGGAACGGATGTATGGGTGAAAAGAACAAACAAGTTGATCATCAATGAGTGGTATAAAACTGGTGATTACCATACTGATCATGGTGATGGAATGGATTATTACAGTGTAGGTTTTACATTGGGTGCTGGAGACATTGCTCCAATTGTAAAAGACTCTATTTTCTTTGCTAAAAACTACCACTACTGGAAAGTATTAGACAATGGACCATTACGTACTACGTTTGAACTGGGATATGATGCCTGGGACGTAGCAGGAAAGTCTGTTAGGGTAACTAAAACCATTTCTTTGGATGCAGGATCGCACATGAACAGGGTAGAAGCAGCTTACACTTATAGTGGTGATGCTTTACCAGTTGTAGTAGGTATTGTAAAAAGGAAAGAGGCTGGAACCATTTTAATGGACGAAACGCAAGGTATTGTAGGTTACTGGGAGCCGCAACATGGTGTTGACGGGACTACAGGAGTAGGGACTATTGTGTTGGGCGGACAATTAAGCATGGGTACTGATAAAACACATTTGTTGACACGTACTTCAGCTAAAGGTAATCAACCAGTGGTTTATTACAATGGTTCTGCATGGAGCAAAGGCAATGAAATTACCAATGCGCAATCATGGTTTAATTACCTGAATAACTTTAAAAAACAATTAGAACAGCCTTTAAAGGTTAGTGTTCTTTAATATTAAAAAATAAAAGAAATGGCAATACTTGATTTATTCAATTTAAAAGGAAAAGTAGCTTTGGTTACCGGTTGTAAACGCGGTATTGGTAAAGCAATGGCAGAGGCTTTGGCTGAAGCAGGAGCAGACATTATTGGTGTATCTGCTAATCTTGAACTGAGCGGAAGCGAAGTAGAAGGAACTGTTAAGGCATTAGGACGTAATTTCTATGCTTACCAGTGTAACTTTAACGACCGTGATTCATTGAAATCTTTTTGCGAAAAGGTAAAAGCTGATCATCCTGTAATTGATATTTTGGTAAACAACGCAGGTACCATCCTTAGAAAGCCAATCGCTGAGCATCCAGATGAATTCTGGGATGAGGTGATTGCTGTAAACCAGACTGCACCTTTTATCCTGACTAGAGAAATCGGTCGCGATATGGTTGCAAGAGGAAGTGGAAAGATCATTTTTACAGCCTCTTTATTAACCTTCCAAGGTGGTATTACCGTTCCAGGTTATGCGGCCAGTAAAGGTGCTATCGGTCAGTTAACTAAAGCGTTTGCTAACGAATGGGCTTCAAAAGGTGTAAATGTAAATGCAATTGCTCCTGGTTACATTTCAACGGATAATACTACTGCATTAAGAGCTGATGAAAACCGTAGTCGTTCTATTATGGAGCGTATTCCGGCTGGCAGATGGGGTGAAGCAGAAGATTTTAAAGGTCCGGTTTTATTCCTTGCTTCAGAAGCTTCCAACTATATGCATGGTACTGTGATGACAGTAGATGGGGGATGGATGGGCAGGTAACATCTGTGTGTGCATTTTAAATAATTTAAAAAAGCAGACTAACTATAGTCTGCTTTTTTTATATATTCGAATACCAAACAAATGTAAACACATGAAACAAAACCTTTTATTAACCCTTTTTGTGCTGATCGGTACCAATATCACTTTTGCCCAAGAGAAAGTAACTTACAAAACCTGGGATCCTGCAAAGGACCAGACGAGTGTAGTAGGCGGACAAGGCTGGCATAGCGGATTACAAAGTTTTTACGATCGGCTACCTGCCAAAGCGGAAACATCCGTGCGTAAAGAGGTCTGGAATTTGTCTAAAAACAACGCGGGACTTAACCTTCGTTTTAAATCAGATGCCTCAGAAATTATCATTAAGTATAGTGTGTCGGGTTATCTGCGAATGGATCATATGCCTGCTACCGGTGTAAGTGGAGTTGATTTATATGCACAAGATGCTAAAGGTAAATGGATTTGGGCTGCTGGTAAATATAAATTTGGAGATACAATAGAATACAAATTCACAAACCTGAATACGATAAGTAAAGAAGCGCGAGAATATACTTTATACCTGCCTTTGTATAACACTGTGAAATGGATGGAAATCAGTGTGCCTGAGCAAAGTATTTTTACAGCACTACCTGTTTCTAAAGAAAAACCAATTGTAGTTTATGGTACTTCCATCGCACAAGGTGGATGCGCAAGTCGCCCAGGCTTGGCATGGACTTCAATGTTAAGTCGTAAACTGAACCGACCTGTTGTTAATTTAGCTTTTTCCGGGAACGGTCGTTTGGAAAAAGAAGTTTATGAATTGTTGCCTGAAATCGATGCAAGCTTATACGTTTTAGATTGTCTGCCTAATTTAACCGGAGTAACCGGAGAAGAGGTTACGAAGCGGGTAGAGGCTACGGTTACTTATTTACAGTCGAAAAAACCAGGCGTACCTATTTTGTTGACGGAGCATGATGGCTACACTGATGATGGTATAAATGCTTCCAGGAAAAAAGCTTACGAGGTTACAAACGTTGCTTTAAAAACAGCTTTTGATAAGCTTAAAGCAAAGGGACTGAAGAACATCTATTATCTGACGAAAGATGCGATCAACCAGGATATAGAGAGTATGGTGGATGGTACCCATCCGAACGATATTGGTATGATGCATTATGCCGATGCCTACGAAAAAGCAATCCGGAAAATAAAATAAAGGTTATTTACTGAGGTAAGACTTTTGGTAATTTAAAGGACTTTGACCGGTGATAACTTTAAAGTGCTTATGAAAGCTGGCGAAATTATGAAAGCCGCTTTCATAGCATATTTGCTTTACATTCATGCTGTCTTCGATCAGTAGTTTGCAAGCATGGCCAACCCGTATTTCACTGATAAACTGTGTATAGGTTTTTCGTGTTCTGGTTTTAAAATACCTGCAAAAGGAATTTGGACTGATATTGGCCACTGCAGCCATTTCTTCCATTTGGATCTTTCTTTTAAAATGGGTAAGCGAATAATTATAAATCGCATTGATCCTGTCGTTTTCTGTTTCTTCAAAATTATTGCGGAATCCCATCGAAGATAGGGGCTTAGCCTGCGCACTGCTTTCTATAGCGAGTAAAGCTTCCATCAAAAGGATAATCCTTCTTGGGCCAGTAGCCAATAGAATTTCCTCCATCAGATCTCCAATATGTTTTTTGCTTTTATCCAGGATCTGAATACCCCTTTGGGCCTTTTCAAGCGTTAATTTCATGCCTTTGTTTTCTGGAAGTGAAAGGAAGTGATTGCCCCAAAAGTTCTCGCAAAAATGAACTACCACCACGTCTGCATTGTTTGTTTCTTCATTGTTAAAATAGCTATCGTCGAATTTCCAATAATGGGGTAGATGAGCGCCAACAAGTACAATGTCGCCAGAGCTAAAACGTTTGATATTATCTCCAATAAATTGGGTGCCGTTTCCTTTTTTAAAGTAAATTAACTCCACTTCGGCATGGTAATGCCAGCGATTATTGACGTAGGGTACTTTATCTCTTCTTGCGCTAAAAGAGTTGACGAGGTTATTGGAAACTTTAAGCAGTTGCGGTTTCATGACATTTGGTTAGCCTTTACTAGGTTTAAATGTATAAAAATCTTTATTAAATACATCTTAATTGCCAATATTACTATAGATTATGCTAAAATCACTTAATTATTTTTAAAGAAATTTTTTTGTCAAAAATTTGAGAGATGTTAATTTTTTCGGGAAGGCTACAAAAATTTGTTGTGAAGAAAAAGAGTTGAAAAAAGTGTGTTTAAACTTTCATTTATTAAAAAAGATAATTACATTTGAGCTTACCCTTTCGAGGGTATGTTTTTCATAGGTAGATGTAGGGTCGAAATTAATTTTTCGGCCCTTTTTTGTTTGCCCTGCTTCCGTATCTTTACAAACGATATGAGGAAGAAGAAAATAATTGTCGCAATTACCGGAGCCAGTGGCTCTGTTTACGCTAAATTGCTGCTGGATAGTTTGTTGAAGCTATCTGATCAGGTGGAGAGAGTAGGCGTGGTAATGTCCGACAATGCAAAAGAGGTTTGGCGCTTTGAATTGGGCAACGAAGACTACGATCTTTATCCCTTTACATTTTACCCAAAAATGGATTTCAATGCCCCTTTTGCATCCGGCTCTGCAAAATATGACACGATGATTATTATTCCTTGTTCGATGGGAACCCTTGGTCGAATTGCCCATGGAATTTCGAACGACTTGATTTCAAGAGCGGCTGATGTGGTCCTTAAAGAGCGTAGAAAACTGATCGCAGTGGTACGTGATACGCCTTTTAGCCTCATTCACATCAATAATATGAAAACAGTGACTGAAGCGGGTGCGATTATTTGTCCCGCTAGCCCATCCTTTTACAGCCTTCCCAAAACCATCGAAGAGGTGGCGCAAACAGTGGTAAGCCGGGTGATTGATCTGGCGGGGCTAGAGCAGGATAGTTACCGTTGGAATGAGGAATAAATCATCTAAAACCTTACCTTTGCGAATTCTCACACGGCCGATTGCTGTTGGGTTACAATAGAAAAGAATGAAGAAAGTTGCATTTTATACATTAGGCTGTAAGTTGAATTTCTCTGAAACATCAACAATAGGCCGTTTATTTACCGACGCTGGATATGCTGTAGTAGATTTTACAGACGCGGCGGATGTATATGTAATCAATACATGTTCTGTAACAGAGCATGCAGATAAGAAATGTCGTAAGGTTGTAAAAGAAGCCTTAAAATATGCACCTCATGCTTATATCACCATTGTTGGCTGTTATGCACAGCTAAAGCCAACAGAGATTGCTGAGATTGAAGGTGTGGATATGGTATTGGGCGCTGCAGAAAAATTTAGAATTGTAGAATTTATCTCTGATCTAACCAAGCAGCCAAAAGCGGTCATCCACCAACAAAACATAGAAAAAGTAAATCATAATTTTATTGCCGCTTATTCTATTGGCGATCGGACCCGTACTTTTTTAAAAGTACAGGATGGTTGTGATTATCCTTGCACCTATTGTACCATCCCATTGGCCCGCGGTGGCAGTAGGAGTGATACCATCGAAAATGTAGTGAATCGCGCTAAGCAAATTGCAGAGAGTGGTGTTAAAGAAATTGTATTGACAGGTGTAAACCTTGGCGATTTTGGGATTCGTGATGGACAGCGGGAGGATAAGTTTTTCGACCTGGTAAAAGCACTGGATGAAGTTGAAGGTATTGAAAGGATCAGAATCTCTTCTATTGAACCGAATTTGTTGAGCAATGAAATCATTGAATTTGTATCAACCTCCAAAAGGTTTGTCCCTCATTTTCATATTCCATTGCAATCTGGTTCCAATAAGATATTGGGACTGATGAAAAGACGTTACCAACGTGAATTGTATACCGAACGCGTTGCCAAAATAAAAGCCGTAATGCCAAACTGTTGTATTGGTGTTGACGTAATTGTGGGCTTTCCTGGTGAAACACACGAAGACTTTCTGGATACCTACCAGTTCCTGAATGAGCTTGATATTTCGTACCTGCACGTATTTACCTACTCGGAACGTGAGCAAACGGAAGCCGCAGAAATGAAAGGCCGTGTTGCAGGAAGCACCCGTGCGGATCGCAGTAAAATGCTCCACATCTTATCGGATAAAAAGCGTAGAGCCTTCTATCAATCGCAGTTAAATACGATTGGTGAAGTGTTGTTTGAAGACGATCAGAAGAACGGATTTATGCATGGTTTTACCAAAAACTATGTGAAAGTAAAAGCGAAGTACGATCCGGTAATGGTTAATGAAATCAAAACGGTTAAACTCGTAGAACTTACTGCTGACGGTGAGGTGGAAGTTGAAGAAACACAGGAAGTATTAGCGCATTAATCTTATATTCGCATAAAACTTTTTCGTAGCTTATGTTTCCAACCGTATCTCATTTTATAGAATACCTTTTTGGTATACAGGTTCCCCTTCCCTTTAATACATTTGGCGTTTTTGTTGCCTTAGCATTTGTTGCTGGTTACTGGGCTTTTACTCAAGAATTTAAGCGCAAAGAAGCGCTTGGAATTCTGCATCCTATAAAAAAATTAGTTACGATTGGCAAACCTGCCAGTGCTATCGAAATGGCTTCGAATGCTATTTTTGGCTTTCTTATTGGCTATAAATTGGTTTATGCACTATTAAACTATAAACTTTTTGTAGCCGATGCCCAAACGGTATTGCTTTCTAGCAAGGGAAATATTCTGGGAGGTTTATTTTTTGCTGGTTTGTTTGCTTACTGGGATTACCAGGAAAAAAATAAAGTAAAATTAGATAAGCCAAAAACGGTTGAAGTAACTCAGCATCCTTACGAGCTAATGGGCTCATTGATTGTTTGGGCTGCGGTATGGGGCTTTTTAGGCGCTAAGATATTTGATAACCTGGAGCACTGGGACTCGTTTGTCGCAGATCCTATAAATAGCCTGCTTTCTTTTAGTGGCTTAACTTTTTATGGTGGATTGATTTGTGGTGGTGCAGCGGTACTGTACATTGCCCGTAAAAACGGTGTTAAAGTACTGCATATGCTAGATATTGGTGGGCCAGGTATGATGCTTGCTTATAGTGTTGGTCGTATTGGTTGTCATATGTCAGGCGATGGAGATTGGGGGATCACTAATTTAAACCCTAAGCCATTCTCATGGCTTCCAGACTGGTTATGGGCTTACAAATATCCAAATAACGTAGCTAACGAAGGTATACCTATCCCTGGATGCGTTGGTAAGTTTTGTCACGAGCTGGCTCAACCGGCATACCCAACACCACTTTATGAGGTTATCGTTTGTTTTATCTTGTTCCTGATCTTATGGAAAATTCGCGATCGTATTAAATTGCCGGGCATGATGTTTGGAATTTATCTGATGATGAATGGTGTAGAGCGTTTCTTCATCGAATTGATCAGAGTAAATACTAAATACAATGTGGCGGGTATTCAGTTTACACAGGCGGAATTTTTATCTTGTATTATGTTCTTGTCTGGCTTGCTTCTTGTGCTAAACGCAGTAAAGAATAAGGATAAATTAGCCAACTATTAAAATCTACCCGATTTGGATTACGAAACATTGTGCTCAAAGGTTATTGCTATAGCCCGACTTACAGGTAATTTCATTAGAAAAGAGTCTATGAACTTTGATGCTAAGGCTATCGAGTTGAAGGGACTGAATGATTTGGTGTCTTATGTGGATAAGACTGCAGAAAAGCAATTGGTTAGGAATTTGGCTAAAATCCTTCCAGAGGCGGGTTTTACTACCGAAGAAAAGACAGCCAGCACTAAGGGGGCGGTATACAATTGGATTATTGATCCATTGGATGGCACCACTAACTTTATTCATGGCTTGCCGACTTATTCCATCAGTATCGCTTTATATGAAGCTGATCAGCCTGTAATAGGTGTAGTTTATGAAATTACCAGAGGGGAGATGTTTTATACTTATAAAGGCGGTGTTGCTTATTTGAATAACAAGCCTATCACTGTTTCTTCACGACCTAAACTATCAGACTGTCTACTGGCGACAGGTTTTCCTTATTATGAGTTTGATAAGCAGGAGCAGTATATGCAACTTTTGGCCGAAACGATGCGTAGGTGTCATGGCTTAAGAAGAATTGGTTCTGCGGCAGTAGATCTTGCTTACCTGGCCTGTGGTCGCTTTGATGCTTATTTTGAATACAACCTCAACTCATGGGACGTTGCAGCCGGAGCGTACCTTGTACAGCAGGCTGGTGGACATATCATGAACTTCAGTGGGGGTGATGAATTTATTGAGAAACGAGAAATTTTGGCGACCAATGCTTTTCTGGATGAAGAGCTGTTGGAGCTGATGAATAAACATTTTAACGCATAAAAAAAGCGGTTCATGCTAAATGAACCGCTTTTTTTATGCGTTATTGCTTTCTACAAAGCTTCCGAAACTACTTCTTTTACTTCAGGAACCATACGTTGTAACAAGTTCTGAATTCCAGACTTTAACGTGATGGTAGAAGAAGGGCATCCACTGCAAGAACCTCTCAGCTCTACAGTTACTACACCTTCATCAAATGATTTATAGCTAATTGCTCCACCATCCTGTTCAACCGCAGGGCGAACATAATCGTGTAGGATTTGCTGAATTTTGATTTCCAGGTCAGTTCCCTCAAAAGCCGGTGCTTCTGCATTAGCATCTTCTTTTATTTTGTATTCAGATTCAACTGCTCCTTTTACAAATTCCTTCAAAATAGGCTCAATATCTCCCCATTCTGCATCTTCTGTTTTGGTGATCGTTACAAAGTTACTTGCAAAAAAAACACCATTCACAAAATTGAATTTAAACAGTTCCTTTGCGAAAGGAGAATGCTCAGCACTCTCTTTAGTTGCAAAATCTTCGCTGCCATTGATCAATAATTTATTGACCATGAATTTCATTGTAGCAGGATTTGGTGTTTGTTCTGTATATACGTTGATAGTCATTGTCTTAATTTTTTATACAAAAATAAATAATTCATAGATGCAATTCCCTTCGCAGGTGTCTGTTTTAGGTCATTATATCTTAAATCATCCTTAAAACACTCCTGTGTAGTTAAATGGCGTGATTTGTTTTAACTCTTCTTTTAATTCATCACTTACATTTAAGCCGTCAATAAAGTCAGCCATAGTTGTAGCAGTGATTTTTTGGTTGGTACGGGTTAAATCTTTTAAGGCCTCGTAAGGGTTTGGATAAGCTTCTCTTCTAAGTACGGTTTGGATGGCTTCAGCAACTACTGCCCAGTTATTTTCAAGGTCGGCAGCGATAGCTTCATTGTTTAAAATAATCTTATTTAAGCCTTTTAAAGTAGAGGCCATAGCGATTACAGTATGAGCCATAGGCACACCAATATTTCTAAGTACGGTAGAGTCTGTTAGATCTCTCTGTAGACGGGAAATAGGTAATTTTGAAGCAAAGAATTCAAATAAAGCATTAGCGATACCTGCGTTACCTTCTGCATTTTCAAAATCAATTGGGTTAACCTTATGTGGCATAGCCGATGAACCGACTTCACCTTCTTTAATTTTTTGCTTAAAGTAATTTTTAGAGATATAAGCCCAGATGTCTCTGTCCATATCAATAATGATGTTGTTGATCCTTTTCAAAGCATCACATTGTGCTGCAAACTGATCGTAATGTTCAATTTGAGTAGTGTGTTGTGCGCGGGTTAAGCCTAAAGCTTCATTTACAAAGCGATTAGAGAAATGTACCCAATCAATTTTCGGATAAGCAATGTGGTGTGCATTGAAGTTTCCAGTTGCACCGCCAAATTTAGCACTGTTTGGAATGGCTTTCAGGTTATGCAACTGAATTTCCAAACGCTCAGCAAAAACAAGGAATTCCTTACCTAATTTAGTAGGAGAGGCTGGTTGTCCGTGCGTATGCGCCAACAATGGTACCTCTTTCCATTCGACAGCCAATTCCTTTATTTTACCAATTAATTGGCCAATACTTGGGTAATAAACTTCGTTTAGGGCTAATTTAAAAGTATAAGGGATCGCTGTATTGTTGATGTCCTGAGAAGTTAAGCCAAAATGGATAAACTCTTTGTAGTTTTCAAATCCAAGCTGGTCAAACTGTTTTTTAATGAAATATTCGACAGCTTTCACATCATGATTAGTCACTTTTTCAGTTTCTTTTACTTCCTGCGCATGTTCATCATTGAATTGTTCGTGAATTAAACGAAGCTTAGGATAGTTCGCTTTGTCAAACTGATCTAGTCCAGGTAATCCTGCTTCACATAATGAAATGAAATATTCAATTTCTACATAGACTCTGTATTTAATTAATGCAGATTCTGAAAAATATTTAGAAAGGCCGTAGGTTGTATTTCTATAACGTCCATCAACCGGAGAAATAGCTTGAAGTGGAGATAAATTCATGAATGTAACTGTTTTTACGAGCACAAAGGTAACATTATTTATTATTCCGTATGCAAAGGCATTAGCATACGATAAAAGGGGTTGGGTTTGCTCTGACTCTATTATAAAGCAATTTAATTCACAGTGTATTAACGGACATTAACCGGACACTACTCGGCTCCAGCCAGGTAGTGTCCGAGTAATGTCCGAGTAACCTCGGGGTAATGTCCGGGAATATGGCGGTTTCAAACAGTTAACGTATAGTTAACTATGAGGGAACTTTTCAGAAGTTAGGGGACAGTTTTTTCTTTTCGGTGTAGATATAACAGGCGTTCATCAGATCGATTAGTTGTGTATAGAAGTATAACATATCTGCATTTTCTTCTCCCTCGGCGAAACCTGTAGAATGACCGACCCAGCTTCTGTATAATTGCCAAAGTTTTTCTCTAGTCTCATGTAGCTTGTTGTTGTCATAAAAGTCAGCAATTAAACCAAAGGGATTTTCCAAGTCAGCATTGGTTAAACCAGTTGGTTGGTAATCTAATTTTTTCATGATTTTATCGTTTTCTAATGATAAGATTTGCGGTTCCATATTTCGATCTCCTTTAATTAGTTGTGTTTTAATAATGTATAAATCAATTCACAGACGCAATATCTCGAGTTAAAGTGGTATATCCAAGTATACCATAAATGTTTTTTACAAAGCTGATCTTTCATCGATGAATACGAGTGATCTAGAATTATTGAAAGGCAAGCTTGGTGAACGAATTAAAGGATTACGTGAGAAAAGCGAATTGAGCATTAGACAATTTGCTTTACTTGCTGACATAGAGCATCCTCAGCTTATCAATATTGAAAAGGGAAGAGTTGATTTAAAGCTCAGTACGCTTAATAAAATAGCGAAAGCTTTTGGTATGGACTTGATGGGGCTTTTTGATTTTTCTGAAATAAATGCAAAAAAATAATATTGGTAAATAAAAAAGCGGAAATAGTCAATCCAACTATTTCCGCTCATCTAAATTAACGCTCTCATATATAAAGACGTTAATTGAGGTAGTATATTGTGTTGTCCAACAAATTAAATCACTTGGATTAAATACAGAATTAAGATCAACCCAAAAAATATCTGATTGTTGCTTTGGTCTTAGAAGGATATTGATCATGTGTTGTTAAGGTACATTATCATGGATCCAGAAGTTTTACGCGTTAGAGCGAAAAGCAATACCCAATTTTCTAAAGAGGGATAGATAAAAGTGGTATTTCACTTTTTGAAGCCATCATTGTAGTTTTACTCCTATGTATCATTGATCCCCAAAATCCATATTTGTAGGGTACCATTATCAGCAGGTCAGCGTTGATGTTTGTTATTTCATCTTGAATAGCTTCGATAATTGTATTTGATTCTATATTTCTATAATAGTGGCTTGTACCATTAAGTCCATCCTCAAAAGTTTCCAATATACCACTGTCTTTTTGTTGATGCTCCAGCTGACTAATCTTTGTGTCAACATGAAAAATTTCAATAGTAGAACCTAACCCTATCGCAATATTTTTTACCTTTTCCAATATTTTTTTGTGAACGCCTCTAGTGATATCGCATGCAAAAAGCATAGTAGTTAGTCCTTTATACACAGCATTAACTGGCACTGCAAGTATCGGGAATTTAAGACTATGCACTGCTGCAGTAGTAGTATTTCCTAAAAGATCTTGTTCAATTGATCTAGCAGCCATCCCCATGACCACGATATCTGCCTGCGTAGAATTAATAATCTTCTGCAATTCCTCCTGAAAATCCCCCATGCACCAGGCTGTTATCACTTCAATTTTATAATCTACAGAAAATTTATTGGCTTTTTCAAGCAGCTTTTTCTTACTAATGATCATAAGCTCATCCATTTCCGAAGCTTGTAACCTAGCATTAAGGGCATGGATTGACATATGGAAAATATGAAATAGAATTATCTTAGCCCCTGTCGCCGAGGCAAATTTGGAGGCATAAACTGTAGCGTTACTAGCTCCTGGTGAAAAATCTGTTGCAACAATTATTGTTTTCATGAATTTAGTTTTTGACGATATAATGAATAAAGAGATTTTTAGAGTCGAATTGATTGTTTATCTGGAGTTAAAAAAAATAATTATCAGTTGTTAGCTTATCTTTTGCAACATATATTCCATATATTTCTTGAAAAATTTGGCTGTTAACAACAGGTTAAAACCTACCAATCCGCTAAGGGCAGTAATAATACCTGCAATCACGTCTAGCGTGTAGTGGTGGCTGGTGTAAACCGCAGCAAACCATATGCCCAGCATCACTACGACAAAGAAGATATTAACTTTTCCCAATTTATTCTTTAAACCGTAATAGAGCACGATTACAGGATAAGATGAATGTAGGGAGGGCATTGCGGCAAATACATTGGAACCTTTGCTATAGATGGATTTGAACAGCGAAATATCAAAAAAATCATCAAATCTTATTAGCCCAGCCCTACTGCCAAGGGTATGTGCATAAAAGCTAAATCCATGTTCTTGTACATACCATGGTGGCGCCGCAGGATAAATATAATAGCCGACAAAACCAATCAGGTTGACCAGTACGAAGGTGAGCGAGAAATAAAGGAACTGCTGTTTTTTTTTGAAAAATAGATAGGTAGCAAAAACCAAAGGAACAGGAATCCACATGAGGTAGAAGAGGCCAGTGCTCAGGTCTAAAAAGGAATTGGTGTGGAGTTTCCAGTATTCATTTGGTGTAAGCACCATTTGATGAAAATTGATGCCAAACAATTTCTTCTCTAATTGATACAGGCTTTCAATATGGACATCATTGAACCAATAGTTTGGAAACGCCTTCATATAGTCGAAAAGTATCCAGTATACAATGAATATAGAAAAGCCGATTATGAATTTACGGGTGGTATGTGAAATATAATAGAGTGTATTAAAAATGAATACCAATACCAATTGGTCGGTTTTAAAGCCGACCAATAGGCTTGATAAGAGTATATAAAAAACCGAGAGTGTTAGGCTGAGCAGGAAGTCCCTTTTGGTAAAAAGTTCCAAATCTTTGGGCGTTTGATTTCGAATAGAATCCGTCGAATTGGAAACAAAATTTCTTTTCATTTTTATATCTTAATCCTTTCTTCAGCATCTTGTGCATCTAACACTTTTTTAGCGTCTTTCAATCTTTTTATCGCAGTTAAATTTGTTAGAACGGCCATTAATGTAATAGGTAAAGTGAAAATAGACATGGTTTCAAACACATGAAAAGAAATACCGGGAATGTAAATTTTATAGTCGCCGCCAATAAAATACCCTGTTATGCCGCAGGCAATGGCGAATACGCCAATGGTAACCACGCGTTCTGGACGTTGCATTAAGCCACCTTTGCATTCTATTCCCAATCCTTCGGCCCTTGCCCTGGTGTAACTTACCATCATGGAACCAATCAATGCAATAAAGGCAAATAAGGAGCTTAAAAAGTAATGGTGAGACACCAGATAATAGCAGATGCCTAAAAACATGATCAGCTCGCTATATCTATCTAGGACCGAATCGTAAAGGGCACCAAATTTTGAGCCCATATTTCCCAATCTTGCTACTTGGCCATCTAGCATGTCGAAGAGCCCAGCAAAAAGAACCATTGCTCCACCCCAGCCGATATAGGACATGTCGCCACGATTGGATTTTTCTGCACCTACAACAAAAATAATGGCAACGCCAATGTTTAGTATCAGGCCAATTGTAGTTACCGCATTTGGGGTAAGGCCAATTTTTATCATCCCTTTTACAAATGGATTGATAACTCTGTAGATAGTCTGCTGGAGGCCATCTCTATTCACTATTGCTTTTGATTTCATCCTAATTAAAAATCTAATTTTAGTCTTGCCCTAATTCCCCAATCAGATACCTTACCCGTTTGTTACCCATAATGGAGTAGGTATAGCAAAGCCGATGGTCAACACAACTGCTACCCTTGTACATTTAACTGTTTCGTAGTTTTTTATCATTAATGAATAAAAATAAATTGCTTCTGCATAAGATAATTGTAGGTCGTACCCATTAAAACAGAAGCTGTTATTTTTGATACCATGTAGTTTAAACCCAGAAAATGAGTTAAGATGTATACCCCTGCGGTTACCAGCAACAAATTGCCTATCCATACGATGATGTATTTAACTATTTGTAGTTTGATGCTTTTTTGTGTCGCATTGAACGTCCAATTTCTGCCCATGTAAAAATTCACACATCCACCTGTAATTGTTCCGATTATACTACCTAGGACATACCAAAAGCCAATTACGTTTACACAAAGGAAAGTGATCAAAAAGTCAATAATCGATGCGCTGAGCGAAGAAGCCTGGGCCTTTAAGAACACATACATTATTAAAAAATATTGAAAATTATGATCAGCTGTAAGATGATGTTGGCGTAAATTCCAGCCAGAACATCATCGGCCATTACACCAAAACCTCCAGGCCAGGCTTCAAGCCTTCTGATAAATAATGGTTTAACGATATCAAAAAACCTAAATAGCAAAAGTCCTGTAAAAATGTATTTTGGGCTTAACGGAATAAAAATAAGCGTAATACACATCCCGGCAATTTCATCAATCACCACTCTCTGATGGTCTTTACCCCATATCGCTTCTACCACATTGGCACTTCTAATTCCCTGTAACGTAATAAGCAAGGTGACGAGGAGGGGAGCTATTATTTGTGTTGGAAAACCGACCTGGGCATAGTACCACACCACACAGGTTGCCACCGCAGCAACAGTACCCGAGCCTTTGCCGATGTAGCCAATTCCCAGTCCGGTTGATATGAGCTTGTGCAGAAACACTAGGCTTTTTCTACTTGTTCTTCGTAATAATCCAATCCCAAATGTGTAATCAGATCTTCGCCCATCATGTGGCGCAAAGTATTCTGTAATTTGATAAGTTGTTTGAAGATGTCGTTTTCTGCGGGCAGACCTGGTAATGTCTGTGGCGATTTCAGGTAGAAGGACAGCCACTCTTGTATACCACTCATATTGGCTCGTTTGGCCAGATCGATAAATAAGGCTAAGTCTAATACAATTGGAGCTGCAAGAATAGAATCTCGACATAAGAAATTGATCTTAATCTGCATCTTATAGCCTAACCAGCCAAAGATATCGATGTTGTCCCAGCTTTCTTTGTTATCGCCATGTGGCGGATAATAGTTGATACGAATTTTGTGGTACATATCGCCATACAAATCAGGATTTAACTCAGGTTTGAAGATATCTTCCAGTACACCTAGTTTGGATACTTCTTTAGTTTTGAAGTTATCAGGGTCATCCAGTACCAAGCCATCCCTGTTACCTAAAATATTATCAGAAAACCATCCATTTACACCCAAGGCACGGGCACTTAAGCCTGGGCCCAAGATTGTTTTCATTAAGGTCTGGCCTGTTTTGAAATCTTTTCCTGCAATTGGTGTGTTGGTTTCTCTGGCAAGTTCAATTAATGCTGGGATGTCTACAGTAAGATTCGGTGCCCCATTTGCAAAAGGAATACCTAATTTTAGCGCAGCGTAGGCATAGATCATGCTTGGTGCGATACGGGCATCATCTTCAATTAGTGCCTGCTCAAATGCAGCTAACGTTTCGTGTATTTCGGTTGGCTCCATGTAGATTTCTGTAGAGCCGCACCATATCAGGACAATACGGTCGCAGTTGTTGTTGGCTTTAAAGTTCTTGATATCTTCAATCACCTGAAGTGCAAGCTCATGTTTTGTGCCTTCTTTAACATACGTACCCGTAAGGTTTTTTACATAATTTTTGTCAAAAGCTGCCCTCATTGGTTTAATTGCCTGTAATTCATCTCTAACGTCGCGAAGCAGATTGGCATCAAGCACCCTTGCGTTCATTGCTGCTTCGTACACATTGTCGGCATACACATCCCAACCTCCAAAAACAAGGTCTTCAAGTGCTGCCAGAGGCACAAAGTCCTTGATTTTAGGCTCATTGTTGTCTGTTCTTTTGCCGACCCGTAGCGTTCCCATCTGGGTCAGAGATCCAATAGGCTTTGAGAGACCTTTTTTTACGGCGGCAACGCCTGCAATCATGGTAGTCGCGACGGCTCCAAGACCAGGCATTAGTATGCCTAGCTTACCCTTAGCTTCTTTTATTTGTGCTTTCATATTATTTTATTTATTACTTTTAATATTGCTATATCCATTTGTTGGAATTGGTTGAATTTTTGTCACCTGCTCGGGAAATATTAAGACTTTAGCGGATGGAATTAATATTTTGTGAACAAAATAATTGATGCAATTTTAATATATCCCCGTCCACCCTGAAAGGTTTATATGTGGGGTAATTTGGTCAATTTGTAGTATTTGTGATTTCCTGACAATTTGTAGATAATTAAATTGCTGATCAATGGCCGTCCAACGACATAGTGTGTTTCATAGCTGAGATCGAAATTGTGTGCAAAAAGTAATCTTATTATCAATAGATATTTATGTTTTATTTCGATATGAATATTCTTTATCATTGCGTATTCTTCAACAAAATTTTAGAGTATGGGAGTTCACGATGGCAATGCTAAGCATGGAATTAACGAATTAGAGCAGCGTTTGAATGAGATGGGAGGGATGACAGTTCATTCCCAAGAGGAAGTGCTCCCATTCTGTGCCTTTAATGAGCCTTTCCGTTCTAATTCCTTTGCTATTATCGTGATACGCAAAGGACGATTGGATTTTCAGTGCAATTTCATTTCCTATACGTTAGGTGAAAGTGATATGTTTTTTATGGTGCCAGGTGCTATGTGCGAAATCTCTGCCGCTACCGAAAGCATAGAGTTCCTGACCTTATGTTTCCAGAGTGCCTATCTAAAAAAACATGGCATTCTTTTTAACAGTGGAGAGATCATGCATTTGTTTTCTGAGCAGGCCAAGAAATCGTTTACGCTATCGGATGAAGAGCATCACAGTATGCTATTCCATTTAACTTCCCTAAAGAAAAGGATCTTCTTGCCAGCAGAAACAGTCCACCTGAACGAGGTGGTTAGGCATAGTTTCATATCGGTGCTTTTTGAAGCTTTTCTGATACATAGTAAATATTGGTCGGGTAATTTAGTAAAGCTTAACCGAAAAGAAGAGCTGACAACTGATTTTCTACTGCTGCTTTCCGAGCACTTCAGACAAGAAAGACAGGTGCAATATTATGCAAACATGTTGTGCATTACCCCTAGACATCTTTCCCATGTGGTAAAGAAGGTCACTGGAAAAACACCTGGAGAATTTATCGATGAAATGGTCATTAAGGAGGCAAAGACACTGCTGTCTGCCCATGTGCTCAATGTTGGTCAGGTAGCCGCTGAACTGCAGTTTAGTGACCAATCATTTTTTGGGAAATATTTCAAAAAGTATGCAGGTATGTCTCCTTCTAACTATCAGTTGAACAGCTTCATTGCGCAATATCCACCATTTTGACCAATATCAGCTATAAATAAACCTGTTGGCTAGATAGAAACACTGGCTTCATGCGGTAGCCAAGAAGATAAATCAACCAAGGTAGATCCTATAAAAGTTTCGGTATACGAAGTTTCAAGATTGGCCCAAAAACAAGAACTCAAGTATTCGGGCACCATCGAACCGGACAATACCGTTCAGATAGGTTTTGCAGTGCCTGGTGTAGTTAATAATGTTGCAGTGCAGGAAGGCTAGTTTGTACAGAAAATAGGCTCAGTGCTGGAACAATTGTTGGTAAGGACGTACTGGAAGCGCAGGCGATCTGGCAACAAGCATACAACAATACAATAGATGCAAGAATAAAATACAAAATCAGTGAGGCGAGGATCTAAAAAGACATATTTTGTTAGCTGCACACTCCTTCTTTTTAAAGCGAGGCATT
Organism: Pedobacter sp. ok626; assembly: GCF_900100435.1. Taxonomy (GTDB): domain Bacteria; phylum Bacteroidota; class Bacteroidia; order Sphingobacteriales; family Sphingobacteriaceae; genus Pedobacter. The sequence goes on from NZ_FNEX01000004.1 coordinate 352,942, forward strand.
AAATGGATAAATATCGATACGGTTGCACAGGAATGGTTAAGTTATTTCAGTATGGATAGGGCAACAAAAAAGGCCTTGGAAAATCCAAGGCCTTTTTATAAAGTCTAATTTAGCTTAGTGAGCTGGAGCAGTAGTCTCAGTTGTAGTTTTAACTGTAGTATCTTTTACAGCTGAATCAGTAACTGTAGTATCAACTGTAGTTACAACAGCAGAAGTATCAGTTAAAGTAGTATCTGTAGATTCGCCAGTTTTTTCAGATGATTGACAAGCTGCTACTGATAAAGTGATTGCTAAAGCTAAAAAGCCAAATTTAAATGCGTTTTTCATTCTAATTTTATTTTAAATAATTAATTAATTTTAATGATTAATACCTGAAAGCTTAAAAGGTAACCCAGTGATTTGAAAAAAAAGTAAAATTAATTTAATAAAAATGCTTTTTCTTTATATCGTGCTGTTTTACAATCGGATAAGTTTATCAGGTCCTAATTCCGAGCCGCAAATATATCATCATTTATTTATTGTTTTCAAATTTATTTTCTTTTTATTTTAATATTATTCGCTTTGTGGTTATAATGAGTGATATATAATATTCGGGTTCCTTTCACACTCCAAAGAGAGTCCTGGGTGTGTGCCAGCCTTCCCGAAGGATAATAAAACACTGCTATTTTATGTTTTAAGAGATAATAGTAATAAAAAATATTTTTTTTAGTTAACATTGGGTTACCATTCACGTATAAAGGTATTAATTGGTGAGTAATAAGATAAGCAGTTCAGTTCCAACAGATAGAGAGGTAGTTTTAGGGATCTTGAATAACTCAGAAGAAGCGCTAAATAAATTGTACACGGGGTATTTCCCGATGATTTTACAATTTATTTTGAATAATAATGGTGATGAAGATGATGCAAAAGACGTGTATCAGGAAGGAATCATCGTTTTATACAATAAAATTAAAAGCGGCAATTTTGAATTAAGTAGTAAACTAAAAACATACATATATTCAGTTTGCAGACGAATTTGGTTAAAGAAGCTTTCACAGCAAAGCAAAAAATCAGGTGACGTTACAGACTTTGACGATTTAATATCGGTGGAAGAGGATGTAGAGCAACATGAAGAGAAGGATCGCCAGTTTGATAAAATGCAATCGGCACTACTTCATCTAGGTGAACCCTGTAAAACTATTATTCAGGATTTTTATATTAATAACCTTTCAATGCAGGACATCTGTGAGAAATTCGGCTATACCAATACGGATAATGCCAAAACACAGAAGTATAAATGCCTTCAAAGGTTAAAAAAGTTATTTTTTCAATCTTAATACTGATATGCGGAACGAGATAGAGTTAGAAGGTATAATTGAGGATTACCTGAATGGTAAACTGAATGAAGAAGAAGCAAAAGCTTTTGAACAATTGCGGTTAAATGATCCTACAGTTGATCATAAAGTGGTTGCTCATAAGGTTTTTCTGGAGTCTTTAAATGATTATGCTGCGATTTCAGATTTGAAAAGTAAAATGAATCAGGTGCATGGACAAATCGATGTAGATACTTTAAGTCGACAATTAGGTCCTCATCCTTCATTTATTGTAAATATATGGCGTAAAAATAAAGCAGCAATTGCTGTGGCAGCCTCATTTATCCTCCTTACTGTAGTTACGCTTTATTCTATACAGCAAACTACTCAGCAAAGTGGAAGTGTGGAGTTGGTGAGCAGAGAGCTGGCTAAAATTAAAAATTCTCAGAGCAACCTGATCAGAAAAATAAATTCCACTAACGTAGCAACTCCGAATTTAAAGCCTGCTAATTTTGGAGGTACCGGATTTGCATTAACATCTAACGGTTATATTTTAACTAATTTACATGTAGTTGCGGATGCAGATTCTGTATATGTTCAGGATAGCAGAGGTAATTCATTTAAAGCGGTTGTAAAACGTAAAGATTCTCAATACGACCTGGCCATTCTTAAAATTGAAGATAAATCATTTAGTAGCCTACCTAGTTTGCCGTATAGATTAAAACAAAATGGAATTGGTATGAGCGAGTCGGTGTACACCTTGGGATTTCCTAAGGATGATGCGGTATATGGACAAGGCTATGTAAGCTCTAAAACTGGTTATAATGGCGATACTACCCAGTATCAGGTATCTATTCCTGTTAATCCTGGTAATAGTGGTGGCCCTTTATTAGACGACGACGGTAATATCATTGGAGTAATCAGCGCTAAACAAAATCAGGTTGATGGTGCTACATTTGCTGTTAAATCGAAATACATTCAGGAAGCGTTAAATTCTATTCCTAATGATTCGTTGGGCAGAAAGGTTGCATTTAGCAAAAGAAGTTCATTGCAAGGCTTAAGTAAGCATAAGCAAGTAAATAAAATCAAGGATTACGTATTTATGATCAAGGTTTATAAATAGTAGTTCTTCCTTAAAAGAATTGAAAACAGTGATTTGATAGCTGTTTTCGTTGATCCCCTTAAATTATACATTTAAGGGGATTTTTATAAAGGTCTATCTTCTTTTTTTATTTCTCTGTTTTCAGGTGCTTCTTTAATTATAGTTTTTTCTATATAATTTTCAACTGAGTTCGAATCTTCTGATTTGATTTTTTCTCTCAAAATTGTGTCCCAGAAAACAGTAGTTTTATTCTCTTTTAATTTGTCCTGTATTTCTTTTCTGATCATAATACCAAATTGAATAAATTTTACACATTCTTTTTGCTACCTATTGTATTTATTCTTCCAATAGTTGAGCAGGTTTAATGCCCAGAGCGTTGGCCAATTTGAAGATGGTGTTAACAGTAGTGTTGACCTCTCCGTTTTCAATCCTGGTGATCTGCGAGAGTTCACAGTCGGATATGGTCGCAAACTTACGCAGGGATAACCCTAGTGCTAATCTATACTTCTTCACATTTCCTGCTACAATCCTTTTTGCATCCATTGAAGCAAAATTTGATAAAAAAATATTACCGATTGTTCTATTAAAATAGTACAGGTTTGGTATATTTGTTTTTAACCCCAACAAAAATTAAGATATAACCAGACCTGCAATTATGACCGATGAAGAAAGAAAACAAATGATTAAAGATATAAAGAAGGAAGGTCGGATCTTACTTTTATCCATTTTATTTCTAATTGTTACGTATTTTACAGGCTGCTTTCAGTTTGTAGGATGTTAGGAGTGAGATCATATTTCTGAGCAGCTGGACATTTTGATTGGTCCAGTCTATTTTTTAATCGTGACCTTCAATTTTTTTTTTTTAAAAAACTGATAAATAAAATATAAATGCTACCTTCATGATGAGAGCGTTAAGAACGGCCTGAGAAACCGTTCACAGTCCCCACATTTTAATTAATGTGGGGTTCTTTTTTATTTGCCAGATTCTAAATGTCTAATCAATCTCTCAACTGCTTCAATACTTTCTTTTTTGCATCGAATATAGTTCTCCAGGAGAAAAAATGATTGAAAATTATAGTTAACTACTGAATTCAAGGCGGTTTGTAGGTTTTTGGCTTTTAATTGGCAGTCGAATTGTAATTCTTCTTTTTGGGTTTTGTGATTCATTGTGAGCAGTTAATAATAATGGGAATCCAAATATACATTATTCAATAATTATTGTTTTGTTAAAAGTATTTTGATTTAGTGTGCGTTGGACGAAGAACAAATTGAATCCTTAAAACTTATTCATTAGTTTCGGGTTTTCTTTTATATAGAACTTCAAATATGGACTTTGGAAAAGTAGGCGCAAATGAGCTGGGGGCTGTAGATTTTACACTACCAGAAGATGGGAAACAGACTGCAATAACGCTTGCGGGAGCTAAACCTGTTAAAGATCCTGCATTTTATATTGGCTGTGCAAAATGGGGGCGGAAGGAGTGGTTGAATATGATTTATCCTCCAAAAACCAAAGAGGCCGACTTTTTGGATGAGTATGTAAAGCATTTTAACTCTATTGAATTGAATGCAGTTTTTTATAGCATTCCTAATGCTGAATTAATTCGTAAATGGCGAGCAAAGGCTGAAGAGAATGCTAGTAATGGCTTTTTATTTTGTCCTAAATTTTCGAGAACCATCAGTCATATTAAAAGGCTAAAAGATGCAGAGGTACCTACAGATCTTTACCTTTCTAGTATTCATGAGTTTGGTCAATTTTTAGGCCCTTGCTTTTTGCAATTGGGAGATAACTTTGGACCTAAGAATTTTGATGTGCTGGAGAATTACATTAAACATCTACCTGTAGATTTAGAAGTATTTGTAGAACTGAGGCACGAAGATTGGTTTTCGGATCCTGCAGCACGGGCTCAGCTTTTTGAAATGCTGGCCAAATATAAAAAAGGGGCGATAATTACGGATGCAAGTGGCAGGCGAGATTGTGTACACATGGAATTGACCATCCCCGAAGTATTTATTCGCTTTGTAGGAAATGGACAGGAACATAAAGATTCTGATTTCGCAAGAATTGATGACTGGGTAGTTCGGATTAAAACCTGGTTAGATAAGGGATTAGCGAAGGTTTACTTTTTTCTGCATCAGCATGATGAAAAGGATACGCCAATCCTGGCCAATTATACCATTGAGCAATTTAACAAACACCTGGGTGCTAAGGTAGCACCTATTAAATTTCTCAATGATCCTGATGTTTTGACAAATCAAGGAGAATTATTTTAGATAGTATACTTAATTTGTAGACTTTATTAGTTAAATTTGTTTTAGACAATTAATAAACCAAAAATATATAATTATGAGTTTAAGAATAGGGGACGTTGCTCCCAACTTTAAGGCTGAGACATCTATTGGAGATATTGATTTTTATGAATTCTTAGGAGATAGCTGGGGTGTGTTATTTTCTCACCCGGCAGATTATACACCAGTATGTACTACAGAGCTGGGCCGTACTGCTGCATTGAAAGGTGAATTTGAGAAAAGAAATGTGAAAGTATTGGCACTTAGCGTGGATTCTGCTGAATCTCATAAAGGCTGGATTAAAGACATTAATGAAACTCAAAATACCAATGTTGATTTCCCAATCATTGCGGATGAGGATAAGAAAATTGCTGATTTGTATGATATGATCCATCCAAATGCATCTGAGACCTTAACTGTACGCTCGCTGTTCATTATATCTCCTGACAAGAAAGTAAAGCTGATGCTTACTTATCCAGCTTCTACAGGACGTAATTTTAATGAAGTGTTAAGGGTAATTGATTCTTTACAGCTTACTGCCAATTATAGTGTGGCTACGCCAGCTGATTGGAAAGATGGAGAAGATGTTGTTGTTGCAAATAGCATTAAAACGGAAGATATTCCTGCAAGATTTCCAAAAGGATATAAAGAAATTAAACCTTATTTGAGAATGACTCCTCAACCAAATAAATAGTATTTAAGATTAGGTTTCGAGAGGTGAAAGAGGTTGTATCATTGATAAGAATGGTATAACCTCTTTTTGTTATCAAAATAGTTGAATAACAGAATAATTTTATATCATTGGTCCGGAATTTAAGAGTAACTTTATTTGGGTACAATTGTCATGACTGCTTACAGCACACATACCGATCAGGAACTGATTGCCTTATTAAAGAAGGGAAATGCCTCGGCGTTTACAGAAATCTTCGACAGGTATAACGGAGCATTGTACATTCATGCATTTAAACGCTTGCAGGATAGAGAAGAATGTCGTGATCTTGTGCAGGATCTTTTAACTACACTTTGGTTAAAAAGAGATGAGATTAACTTTACGACTACGCTTTCCGGATATTTGTACATGTCAGTACGAAATAAGATATTTAATTTGCTGTCTAAAAAGAAGTTAAATAAAGGATACATTTCAGCAATTCAACAAATCGCTGAAGAAGGAAATATAACCACTGATCATTTGGCCCGGCAAAATCAGTTGACCGAAATTATAGATCGCGAGATCACTGCTTTACCCACCCGCACCAGAGAAATATTTGAATTGAGCAGAAAGGGCTTTCTATCTCATAAAGAAATTGCCCAACAACTTGATATTTCAGAACAAACTGTTAAAACTACAGTTAACAATGCTTTAAAAATCTTGCGTGTAAAGCTGGGATCAATGTTTTTCCTAGTCGTATAACTATTTTTTCATTTTCATTACCCCCAAGCCTTTCGTTCTTTGTCTTTAGTGCCTGAATGCAAGTATTAACGCAATCAGCAATCTTATGCAAGAGACAGAAATAGAAAATCTGATACAAAAATATGATAAGGGGCAATGTACTCCCGATGAAATCGCATTGCTTGAAACCTGGTATGAGAAATGGAATAGCGATAAGCCATTAAACCTCTCAGACGATGCATTAATGCAGGATTTATTGGTAAACAGGCAAAAGACTTTAAGCGTAGTTTCGGGCGAAGGAAGAACTGTTAAACTTTGGCCGCGCATTGCCATAGCTGCGGCTGTTTTAATCCTATCAGGCATTGGATTGTATTTCTTCAATCCATTTCACCAGGAGTTGAGCAAAACGGAGGCTCAACAGCTGACTGGCGATATAGCTCCAGGGAAAAATAAGGCGACCTTAACTTTAGATGATGGTAAAACGATAACGTTGAATGGCACCAAAAACGGGGTGATGATCAACAATAGCAAACTTACCTACGAAGACGGGACGGCATTGGAAAGCTCAATGCCAAGCATTAAAACCCTTACCGCTGCTACTCCACGCGGAGGTACTTATCAGGTTACCCTGCCCGACGGTAGTAAGGTATGGCTAAACGCCGCGACTAAGTTAAAGTTCCCATCAACTTTTGAAGGTTCAGCTAAACGCAGTATTGAGCTAGATGGCGAAGCCTATTTTGAAATAACTAAAGATAGCGCGCATCCGTTCATTGTAAGTTCCAAAGGGCAGGAAGTAGAAGTTCTGGGTACACATTTTAACGTAAACGCATATACAGATGAACCCGGTATAAAAACAGCGCTGCTCGAAGGAAGTGTAAAAGTTACGGCCGGGACTTCGTTAGTGGTGATTAAACCGGGACAGCAGACTACCGTTAAGGACAATAAGATTAACGTAGAAGAAGTAAACGTAAATGCCACAACCGATTGGAAAAATGGGAAGTTTCGATTCAAGAATGAGCCGCTTGGCAGTATTTTAAGAAAGGTTTCAAGGTGGTATGACGTAGAGATCGTTTATGAGTCGACCCCTAAAAACATGACTACTTTTAGTGGTTCTGTATCCAGGTTTGATAATGTATCCGCAGTTTTAAAAATGCTCGAAGAAACCAGTGACATTAAATTTTCAATTGAAGGAAAAACGATAAAAGTACAATAAACAGTATTGGCCTGACCAGCCATTTAACAAATCAGTAATCAACTAATAAAAACTAAAATGAAGAAACAGTTACGAAAGGGAAGCTAACAGGCTGGGTTTTTAAGCAAAAAAGCCATGATAGTGCTAGTAACACTTTCATGGCCATATGGCTGAGTTAACCCCTAAAAACAATTTTGCGAAGAGTCTTAACGTATTAACCCAAACCTAAACGAAAGTATGAAAATAAATGCTTTTTACCTAGGCATGTCTCGACTGTGGCTGCCTAACAAATTATTATTAATTATGAAGTTAGTCATAATTATCTTTATTGCCAGTCTTATGCACGTCAGTGCCGCTGGCTTTGCACAGCGTCTTACCTATTCTAAAAAGAATGTTACGCTGGAGCAAGTATTCCAAGAGATAGAAAAACAGATGGGTTTCCAGATATTATATTCGGATCAGAAAGTAAATGATAATAAAAAACTGGATGTAAATTTCAGAAATTCCACCCTTAAAGAAATTCTAGATTTTTGTCTGGAAAACGAACCTTTAACTTATAAAATAGAACAGAAAACGATACTAATTAAAGATAAAGTATCAGCGCCTCAGGCAAAACCGCTCATCTCGGTTATTATAGTTCTTAAAGGAACGATAAGGGATGGCAAAAACCAACCCATGGCTGGTGTAAATGTTATCGTAAAAGGGAAACGAACCGGCGTAATATCCGACAATGAGGGCCGTTACAGTATCCGGGTTGAAGAATCGGATATACTTTTATTCAGTATGATCGGCTTCAAAACCCAGGAGCTCGCTGTTCGAGGGCTGCAACAATTAAATGTTACCTTACTGGAGGATATTGGTGAACTGGAGCAGCTCGTCATTACGGGATATGGAAAAAAGAAAGTAAGTGAACTCACCGGCGCAATGGTAACCGTCAAGGGGGAAGAATTGAGAAATGTGGCATCCTCCAACATCATTCAGAATTTAAAGGGAAAGATGGCAGGCTTGATTGTGAGTGATCCGGGTGGTGATCCCTCAGGTGTGGCCAGCTTAAGTGTAAGAGGAGTGGGGTCATTAGGAGGAAATGCATCAACACAACCACTTGTTGTTATAGATGGTTTAATTCAGGATGCAACTAATATTGCAGGCGTTTTAGGCGCTGGAAATATTCTTAACCTGAGCCCGAATGATGTGGAATCAGTGACTTTGTTAAAGGATGCAGCCTCAACCTCCTTATATGGCTCCAGAGCAGCCAATGGGGTATTGGTGATTACCACCAAAGCCGGATCGGGCAGCAATGGAAAGCCTCAGATAAATCTGGAATCAAATCTTAGCTGGGAAAACCCTGTTTTTGGCAATTTCAGGATGATGAACAGCACAGAACGGTACGACTTACTGAGTCAGGCTTATAGCAATGATTACAGGAATCAAAACCCCAGTAAAACAGATGAAGAGGTGCAGACCTATGTGGCTACGGTGATGCCCAATAAGCAGGAAGCCTTGTCACACAATACCGATTGGATGCGTGAGGGATACAGAACCGGGCGGATCCAGAGGTATAACTTATCGCTGGCGGGCGCCTCAGAGAAATTTAACTACTATGCCGGGGCAACCTATCACAAGGAATTGCCTGTGGCCATTACTGATAAGTTTGAAAAATACGGTTTAAGGGTAAATACTGAATATAAACCAACGGCTAAATTGACTATTACTACAGGTTTTAACGGAACTTATTCTCCCTCACAGAACTCGGGATTAGGCAACTACCGTACGGCATTGTATAAAATGATGCCTTGGGATTATCCGAAAAATGCAGATGGTAGCTATCGTTTGGGCGGGGCTAATGAACCCAATTGGTATTCCAAGGGGGCATTCAACCCATTTTATAGTACTCAAAAAGATCTTAATTACCGCTATGACAGAGTATTCATGGCTGGAGTGGATGCAAAAATCAGTTATAGTTTTAATCCCTGGTTAAACCTTTCAACAGCCAACCGGGTTACGCTTACGAATGCCAAATATGGTTTTTACATTGATCCCTTGGATCTGTCCTCTGGCCGACCTGGAGGATCTTACACTCGGAACCTGAATCAGAATGTCAATTACATCACTTCAAACATCCTGTCTTTCCAAAAGGAGTTCGGATTGCACCAGATCAAAGGCCTTGCCGGCTTCGAGTTTAATAATATCCGCAACGAAATTACTGGTGGTAGTACTTCAAACATTACTTCGGGTTTATTGTCGCTGGCACAAGGTACTTTTCAGGGTATTTCGGAAAGTATTAATGAAGTTTCTTTTCTTTCTTATCTGTCTGAAGCAAATTATAGCTATGACAATAAGTATTTTGTATCAGGATCATTCAGAAGAGATGGTTCCTCAAAATTCGGGGCAAACAACAAGTATGGTAACTTCTACTCAGTAGGGGCATCCTGGACAATTAGCAATGAAGTTTTTCTAAAAAACAACAAAACGCTGACCAATCTGCGTTTACGGGCGAGCCATGGTACAACAGGAAATGCCGATCCAGTGGGTCCCTATTCTGTATACGGAGTGTACAACTATGTAGCGGGAACATCGCAGTATGATGGTAAATCGGGGATCATACCCGGTGCAAATGATAACAACCCAGACCTGCATTGGGAAGTACAGCGAATGAACAATATTGGCCTGAACATTGGTTTATGGAATCGCTTAAACATGACAATAGATCTTTACGACAAAACAAATACCAATATTTTAAGAACGGTTCAGGCGCCTATTACCAGCGGTGTTACAGGAGTAGTTAAAAATATAGGAAAGGTTTCAAATAAAGGTGTTGAATTAGATCTCAACTCGTTAAATATTGATGGGAAGTTGAAATGGTCTACCAATATTAACCTGGCCTTTAACCGTAACAAGGTACTTTATTTAACTGATGTTCCTTCTATTTTACCTACAACCGGCGGATTTGTAACTGCTCCAGGTTATGCGATTGGTACCATTTATGGTATTGTGTATAAAGGCGCAGACCCCGACACCGGAAAGCCTTCATATGAAGTGCTAAATGCCGATGGAAGTAAAACCACTACTTTAAACATCAAGGAAGCTACCTTACAGATCCTGGATTCTCAGCAGCCTGACTTTTCAGGTGGTATAGGCAATTCAATCAGCTACAAAGGTATCACCTTAAGTATATTGGCCAACTTTATCACAGGCTTAAGGGTAAATAATGACCTGAGAGGATACATATTCGGTCCACTGGAAATAGATGGTGCTTCAAAAACCGTTAACAATACCGCTCTTCCTGATGGGCAGACCCGCTGGCAGAAAAAAGGCGACCAAGCCTTTGCTCCTGCAGCTTCTTTAAATGGTTATCCGGAAGCCAATGGCTATACCACTACAAGATTTATAGACAATGCGAGTTTTTTCCGGATACGTAATATCAGATTAACTTATGATTTGCCTTCCAAATGGCTGGATAAGGTGAAAATAGGAAAGGCTGCTTTTTATATTGCTGCGGATAATGTTTTCACCATTACCAAATTCACCGGACTGGATCCGGAAGTGGGCGGTAATAATTTTGAAAACGCCTCGAAGTATCCGATTAACAGAAAAATAACCCTGGGTATCAATATGACCTTGTAAGGAGGCTATTCAACTAAAATATTTTCAACCATGAGATTAAAAATCCACAATTATACTTTGCTTCTTTTAACGGTAATGTTATTGGCAGCATGCTCAGAGAAACTGGATCTAAGACCAGAAACCAGTATGGATACAGACAAGGCCTTAACTGGCGAAGCTAACCTTAGGCTAGCTACGAGTGGTAATTACAGTTTGCTGAACGACGGTGATTACATTACTACTTATTTCCACATTGCAGAATCTCCCGTAGACAACGTAGAAGCTACATCCGTATTTGATCCGGGAGGTACTAGACAGTATGGAGCGTATTCATACGTTCATTTTCCAACTATGGCAAACTCCAGCCGGTTTTATGCAAATGCTTATAAATTGATTAGGGGCGTTAACAACGTAATTGCGGCTATTCCAGACGATGCTTCAGGTACTTTACTGCAACTAAAAGGCGAAAATCTTTTTTTAAGAGCCCTTGCCTATCAATATTTAATTAAAATATTTGGGCGTCCCTATATACAGGGGAATGGAAACAATCCTGGAGTGGTTATTCTTGATAAACCCATTCCAACCCTGGAGCGCCCAGCCAAACGCAATACCGTTAAGGAAGTTTACGATTTTATGAGCGCTGATTTATTGAAAGCAGAATCTTTAATGACTATAGATAACAATAACAATGCTTTCGCGTCCAAGTATGCTGCTCAGGCGATACTATCATCGTTATACCTGGATATGGGAAATGATGCAAAAGCAATAGAGTACGCCGATAAAGTGATTGGTATGGCGACTAAATTTACTCTGGTGCAGGGGGAAGCGTATAAGAGCTATTTCTCAACTAATCACAGTGCCGATAAGGAAACGGTGTTTTGCCTCAAAAATCTGGATGGAACGGGAAGTGGTTTTTATTATTACAACCAAAGCTATACTGTAGAGAAATTTGCTGCGGTATCGCCGCCCCTTTGGGATCTACTGAACGAAGGCAATGGCGATTTACGTAAAAACTTTTACAAAGCACTAAAAACCTCCGATGGAACGACGTGGAACTTTACGACTAAGTTTGTACAGAATCCCGCAGTGAACACCACCGAAAAGGTAAGCTCGCCGCCCATATACCGGCTGGCACAACTGTACTTGAATAGGGCTGAAGCATATGCTAAACAGGGGAAAGATCAGCTGGCTCTTGATGATGTGAATACTATTCGCAAAAGAGCTGGGCTTACTGGTGCAGACCTATATATTCTTGGTAATCTGCACGGTCGGAGCAGTGTTTTACAGGTAGTTTTAGATGAACGCCGGCTGGAATTTGCTTTCGAAGGCGGTATGCGTAGGGATGATCTTTTAAGAAATAATTTGCCCATGATCAGGACCTATGGTAAGGCAGGCCAACCGGGCTCTAATATTACCGTTCAGCCTACTGCCTCGCGTGTAGTTTATTTCCTTCCCTTAGATGAAACCAATGGTGTAACCAATTCTTTAGAACAAAACCCTTAACTATGAAAAACAATAATATTACCATAAAAAGCCTGATTGTAGGGCTGCTGATGTTGACTTGCCTTGCCGGTTACGGACAGCAAAAAGATAGTTTTACCCTTTCTGGAAAGATAAAGGGCCAGGATTATGATTTTATTTACCTGCGGTACAATGACCCTTCTTCGGGGGCGAGTGTGCTGGATAGTTTTAAAATTACCAAAGGCACATTTCTGTTTAAGGGCCGCATCGTCGAACCTACTGTTGCCTTTCTGTACGGAAAAATGAAAAGCCAGAGTATGGACGACCCTAACTTTACCAGCATATTTCTGGAACCGGTCCCAATGACCATCGATGTAACTGCTGGAGCTTTCAGGAATGTGGTTATGAAAGGCTCTGTTAGCCAGGATCAACAAAAGGCTTTGGAGAAGCTGAAAGCACCGATAAGAAAAGAAATGGAGCCCGTTTTAGAAGCGTACGGAAAGGAGAAGAATCATGAAAAGGCTGCCGAAATTCGGGAACAGTTTGAGCCTTTTAATGCAAGAATGGATAAAATAGATTTTGCTTTTTTTGCGTCGCATCCCGACTCCTATGTGACACCTTATATGATGCGTTTCAAAATAGCTGGACTAAACACTGCCCAGGCAAAGGAAATTTATAACAGCTGGACGGCACGTATTCAACAAAGTAGTTACGGCAAAAAAATAGCTGAAGAAATTAAAAAACTCGAAAATGGCTCTCCGGGAAGCACTGCTGCAGCTTTTAGTGCAAAGGACATCAATGGCGAGCAACTCAGCCTTTCAGATTTTAAAGGGAAAAAGTATGTGTTGATTGATTTTTGGGCCAGCTGGTGCGTCCCATGCCGCAAAGGAAATCCTCATTTGATTGGGCTGTATAATAGATATAAAGAAAGCGGACTGGAAATCATTGGTGTGGCAAATGACGACACTGCTGTGGATGCCTGGAAAAAGGCTGTAGCACAGGATAAAATAGGAATCTGGCGTCATATACTGAGTGGTTATGATCGGAAGGCCAGTGATCAGGAAAAATCTAAATATATCAATGAGCGATATGGCATACATAGCCTGCCGACAAAAATACTGATTGATAAAAATGGTGTAATTATAGGTCGTTACGGTGGTGGTGGTGAAGATGATGCTGCCATGGATAAAAAATTAGCTGAAGTTTTTAGCAAAAGCTAAATTCAGAAAATAAACTCAAAGAGCCCGATCATTATGATATGGGCTCTTTTTTTTTTCGTAAAAGCCTCGATTTAGCCCAAAGATTTACTGAAAGTATCTTCCAGTTCTTTCAACTTATACTTGATCTTTTTACTTAGCCCCGTTTCATTTGTTACTTCAGTCAAACCACTTAATACATACATCCCAATCTGAATATCTCTAATAGACGCTTGCTGCTGGCGTATCGGTAATGAGGCTATGTAGCTTAATTCCTGATCTAAAAATGAAGCCGTTTGACTAGCCAGCAAATTTGCATCCTGATGATTGTTTAAGTTATGGAGTATCTGTATGGTTTCCAATCTATTCAAGGTATCATGGATGGAATAAAGTTTTAATGGGAGTTCTTTAATGTTCTTTGTGATGATTTGTTGAGCCTGAGGATTCTTTCCTTCCGACATCAGATTTTTTGCAAGTGTGTTTTGGTAAGTCCATGTATCATTTGCAACCCTTCTGGTTTCAGGATCAAGGTAATTTGCTTTGTTGAAAGCAGAGAAATTCATTTTATGTACCGTATTGCTATACATGACATCGGAATTGGTAATCTCTGATTTATCGCGGTTGTCTTTAGCATCTCTTTTAAGTGGTAATAAACGATAAGCATAGCCTTCAAGATAAAGGTATTTATCCAAGCCAATATAAGTATCCTCGGAAAGTGAAGAGCCAAAATAGATAGGTCTTTCCCAGTTGTTGTTCACAAGGATGTCTAACATGGTAAGATCTGCTTTGCTAGCAAAGTTCTTTTTGAAATCCCATTCCATTTGTTTGGCTATTTTGCCTTTATCTTTTGCCTGGATGGTATTTGTTTTTACCAGCTGATTGGCATCAATACTTAATTTAAATTTTTTGGTAGGTAGGAAGTTTTCAAAAGAACCACCTTGCATTTCTACTTTATCATCTTTGTTGTCGGAAGTAAGAACAGTTAATAAATCTTTCAGTTCAACGCTGTCTTTAAAGCCATAATCTATAAAAGGAAGATAATCACGGACGCCTTTTTGATATTTATCGGATGTCATAGCGATTGGTAGAGGAGCCGACAGGTTGGCTTGCGTTTTCATTTGATTGATATAATCTCCATCCGCTAAAAATTGCAGACAAACCACTCTTACGTCTGTCCTGATGCCTTCAACTTCTTGGGCATACCACAAAGGAAAGGTGTCATTATCAGCATTGGTAAATAGGATAGCATTTGGCGCACAAGAATTGAGATAGTTGGCGGCAAAGTCTGTAGCTGTTTTTTTATTAGAACGGTCATGATCATTCCATCCTTGTGTACCCATAATTACCGGGGCAACCAATAGACCAATGATAGCGGCAACAGCCAGACTTAATTTATGTGACGCAATGCCTGACAGTGTTTCTTTGATGGCCAACACCCCGAAGCCAATAAAAATAGCAAAGGCATAAAATGAACCTACATAGGCATAATCTCTTTCACGCACTTGTAATGGATCCTGATTTAAGTAAAGGATAATGGCCAGTCCAGTGAAAAAGAAAAGCGTGGCAATGATGATGGTAATCTGTTTATTTTTTCGGTACAAAAAGATCAGACCTGCAATACCTAAAAGTAAGGGGAAACCAAAATAAATGTTATTTCCCTCGTTGGCGGTAATGGATGGTGGTAGTTTGGATTGATTTCCAAGCCTCAGTGCATCCAGGCTTTTAATTCCGGTGATCCAATTCCCTTCCGTTAAACTACCTTGACCCTGGACATCGCTTTGGCGTCCTACAAAGTTCCATAAGAAATAGCGCCAGTACATAAACCCTACCTGATAGGAGCTAAAGAAGCTTAGGTTTTGGAAAAAGCTGGGGCTCTCATTTTCTTGAAGTCCCATCCAGCTTTTATAAAACTCAGGATGTCTCGGTTTGTTGCTGTAAGTGCGTGGAAAGAGTAGGTTCTTATCATAGTTTAGCTTGTAAGCTTTACCAGCATCTTCATAGGTCTTTTCTCCTTTTCTGTATTCTGTACCTGTTTCTTTGATCTCAGTTTGTTGGGCATCGAAAGTTCTTCCATATAACAATGGTGTATCTCCATAATTGGTACGCCCCAAATAGCTAAGTAAAGCAAATGGATTGTCTGGATTTGATAAATTGATATTTGGTTTGGCATTGGCCCTAATCACGATCATGAAGTAGGAACTAAAGCCAAAAAGGATGAAGGTTAGACAAACCAAGGCAAGGTTAAGGTTGTATTTATGATGTTTGATCGAATAGAAAATGGCATAAGCAATAACAGCGGCCAGTAGGACAATAAATGTCATAGCCCCATAGCCAAAGCTAAAACCGAGGGTGTTTACAAAGAAGAGATCAAACTTTGCAGCAAAGAGCACCAGGTATTGTACAATTAGAAATTGGACCAGGCCTACTAGTAGACAGCCAATTGCAAAGGCCTTAAGCGTGCCAATTAAGTTGGGATTTGATGTTTTTTTGAAGTAGTAGACCAATACAATAGCTGGAATAGCGAGCAGACTAAGTAAGTGAACACCAATGGAAAGTCCGACTAAAAATGCAATAAGAACCAGCCAGCGGTTATCTGTATTGCTTTCCCATTTCAGGATGGCCCAAAATACAATAGCAGTGAAGAGGGTAGAAAGTGCGTAGACCTCGGCCTCTACTGCCGAGAACCAAAAGGTATCAGAAAAAGTATAAGCCAATGCGCCTATTACGCCAGCAGCAATTATGCTGTAGCTTTGTACGCTGCTTTTTTCTTTAGGATATAGCTTTGAAGCCAAGGCAGTGATGGTCCAATATAAAAACATGATGGTTGCTCCACTAAACAATACCGAACTGAAGTTTATCCAATAAGCTATTTTAGCAGCATTACCCATGGCTAAGAGCGAGAACATTTTTCCAATCATCAGAAATAAAGGCGCTCCGGGTTGGTGACCTACTTCAAGTTTGTTAGCTGCAGATAGAAATTCGCCGCAATCCCAGAAACTGGCAGTAGGCTCCATGGTAAGCCAATAAAGAATACTTGCAAAGGCGAAAAGAATGAAGCCCGTAAGGTTATTAACGCGTTGGTAGTTCTTCATGATTTAGGTTTTTGATTTATGGTTAATCAAAAATAATTAAATCATTAAGATACAATGGGTTGTAAGTGTTAAAGTTTGTTAAATTCTAGCGTGCAAGAATCCTTTTAAAAGCATTAATAATACTGTTCAATAGTGGCGTCAATTACGATGAAACCATCATTTTTGCTCTCGGTAAAAATCAGGAATTGGTGATTGTCGGGTTTAATTTTATACTTCTTAACCAGATTTTCTGCTTTATCCCGGTAGTTTCGAACGATTACATTGCCAACAAGCTGCTTTTCTTTTTTCAATTCTCCAGAGCTGATGATCCTGTTTATTTTAAAAATCCTTCCTGGAAATTGATTGTTGATCTGCTCACTGGTGTAAAGCTGTGTTTGGGTATTCAGTTTCTTTAATCCGTAAGTTATGCCGATCAGGTTAAAGGCTCCGCTCTTTAATAAGGCGGCATCTGGCTCGTATAAATAACCAGCAGGTGTTTCATTAAGTATTTGGGGCAAACTGGATTCTTCATCACCTTTAAAAAAGCTGAAGCTCTTTTCGCTTTCATTTAAGGTGGTACAAGTTATTTTTATACTGGATACTTCCTGCTTTTCAATAATCCACAGCAGCTCTTTGCATTCGTTTTTTACGCTTACAATATGGATTTCCGTAACCTTGCCTAATTCCTTTATACCAGTAGATAGATCTAAGAGCGGAGCAGTTTTAACGATGATTCTCGCAGATTTTTTAAGTAATAAATCTAAATGCTCCACCACATTTGGTGTGCAGTCTTTCAACATAAACACTTTACCTGCGCTGCTTCTTCTTGCCGGATCTATATAGATCGTGTCAAAGCTAGCTGGGCTGTCTTGTAGCTGCACCAAACCATCAGTAGCCAGAAAGCTTATATTGTTTTGGCCCAATACTTTTGCATTGTATCTGGCAATTTCTGATAGCTCTGGGTTTATTTCGCAATGCAGCACCGAGCTAACCGTCTTTGCAAAGTAATAGCTATCTACGCCAAAGCCTCCTGTTAGGTCAATCAGGCTGTTTCCCAGGGCAAGCTTTGCTTTGTATGCAGCCGTTGTTTCTGATGAGCATTGCTCTATAGAAAGCAGGGGTGGGTAGTAAATATTTTCTGTATGGTACCATGTGGATAGTTTCCTTACAGATTTCTTTTTCGCAGCAATTTGATTGGCCAGTTCACGGGCTTCAACGTCCTTAAAAGGACTTTTGGCCATAGCGATTTTATGGACATCATCATTTAAATGTTGACTGATGAACTCTTGTACGGGCTGATCTAAAATATGCTTGTTCAAGGATGTTTACTCCGTTTCTTTTTTATCTCTCATTACAATCTGGCAGGTGTTTCTACTTTTTACCTCCAAAAGAATGTTCTTATTTACGGTAACGCGATCTATCGTTTCTTGATTGTAATACCTGATAGTCACCAATTCAACGTCGGTGTTGTACTTTATTTTATAATCCTTAGATAAATCTGCAATTAAGCTTTCCAATTTCTTTGCATCGTAATCAAAGCTGATGGAAAAACTGATGGCAGAGTTGAGCATGGTATTAATTTTAACTCTGTGGTTATGAAACAGACTGAAAATATGGCTCAGGTTTTCTTCAATGATGAAAGAGAAATCTTTAGGGAATATGGACAACAAAGCCTGATTTACCTTAAAAATAAAGGAAGGTACTGGCAAGTGATTCTTTAGGTCAGTAATGTCCGTTCCTTCTGCATCAGGATGAAGAAATGAGCGAACATACAAAGGAATGTTTTTGTTTTGTATCGGTTTGATCGTTTTTGGATGGATAACCGTGGCACCATAATAGGCCAATTCTATGGCATCATGGTAAGAAAGCTGTGGAATCCTTTCTGTCTCATCAAACCATTTTGGATCAGCATTTAAAACACCTGGCACATCTTTCCAAATCGTCATAGATTCGGCATTTAAACAGGCAGAAAATATGGCTGCAGAATAGTCGGAACCTTCACGACCCAATGTGGTGGTAAAGTTTTCGCTGGTACTGCCAATAAAACCTTGTGTTACGGCAATATGGTCTTTCAAAATAGGAGCAAGATTTTCTTGTATTTCCGCTTCAGTTTTTTCCCAGTTTACCAATCCTTCACGGTAAGTATTGTCGGTATGAACAAAATTACGGGCATCTACCCATTTCACATTGTTTTGTAATGTACCCAGGTACGCAGCAAGGATTTTCGTCGAAATAATCTCGCCAATAGAAACGATCTGATCATAAATATAATCAGGCGCATCTTCTGGCTCTTCTTCAATCAGCCAGTCGATCTCTACAAAGGTATTTACAACATCATTAAATATGGGGTGATTGTGATCCGGAAAGAGCTGATTTAAAATATTGAAATGATATTGTTTTATCTCTTCAAATATTTGCAATACATCATCCTGACTGTTTAAATAAGCTTTTGTAAGGTCTTCCAGTTTATTTGTCATTTTACCCATTGCAGAAACCACAATCAGTAGCTCGTTGCCTTTGTGGTTTTGGATAATTGACGAAACGTTTCTTACTCCTTCGGCATCTTTAACCGATGCTCCTCCAAATTTATATATCTTCATTTTTTAATTAGCGGGGTTAAGTAAGCTGTTTGGTTTTGCGATATCCTTTAAATCGGCAAAAGGAATAACCAGCTCAGTAATTCCGTAGGCATAAGCTTTAATCTCGTATGGATTGTAAAGGAACTTTAGGCCTTTTTTGTTAATGCTGAAATTTTTATTTAAGCTAAACTTATCGTTTTCAAAGAAATAATTATCTTTCAAACTCGCCGTTGGCGATAGCTTCTCATTTTTTCTAAATATTTTTTCTGCTATAGTAGTTAATTCTGGCATTGAACCAGGATTGATCAGCGAATCTAAAACAATCTCCGTATGACTTTTCGGATCGTAGTTTAAATAAGTGAAAGAACTATTTGGATGGGCTCCACCTTCATAGTTTACGTAAGTAAGCAGAAAGGAAAGGTACTGCGGATTTTGTTCCTCAACCTTAACTTTTGCATCCATAAACCAGGTTTGGCCATAGTCTTTGTTCTCTTTACTGAAAGTATCGAAGTTCTTAATAAAGGCATTTGTAAAATCCTTATAAGTGGCGAAATGTTCCCCCTCATCGGCAAGATTCATAACCTTTTGCTCAATAAACTCGTTTATTTTTTGATCTGTAAATACGGGATAGGAGATGACTGCTTTAGAGGTGTCGGTCGTATTTTCATTACCCTTAACTAAAACGTTGCTGGATACTTTTACAGAGTCGTATGTAAAGGACAGACTGGTTTGATCAGTCTCGATTGGATCTGAACTGTTAATTGTTTTTTTCTCATTCTGACAGGCAATAAAGCTTAATGAGAGGAATAAAAGGGCTAATTTCTTCATAGGAATAGGTTTTGTTGATATTATTTCTTGCTTAGCTGTTCTGTAGAAAAAGAACCATTAAGCCAGCCAGCTTCTATCTGTGCGTCGTACTTGCTGTAAAAATTAAGGGCTGGCTCATTCCAGTCTAAAACCTGCCAGGTCATGCCGTTGTATCCTTTGTCTTTTGCTTCTTTTATCACACGTTCAAAAAGTAATTTTCCAATGCCTTTACCTCTGTACGCTTCGGTTACGATAAAATCTTCGAGGTATAAGCGACAGCCTTTCCATGTGGAGTATCTGGTATAATAAATCGCAAAGCCTGCAATAAATCCATCTACCTCAGCCACAAAGGCGTTCCATACTTTATGCGCACCAAAACCAGCATCAACAAATTCTTCTAATGTAACTGTAACCTCTTCAGGAGCCTTTTCATAAACTGCAAGTTCATTTACCAGCTCAAGTAATCTTACACAATCCTCTTTTACAGCTTCCCTTAACTTTATGTTCATTCTTCCTTACAATTCTTCTTTATAATGTTTGATTTTTCATTTAGTTTCTAATTGCTTTCATTTGTAATGAAGCTATCAGAAGCTTAGCCTTCATTTTTCTTTGTTAGCTTCTGATGGTTCCTTTTGCCAAAAATGCTGCTGCCAATGCGCACCATTGTACTTCCTTGTTCGATGGCTAGCTTATAATCGCCAGACATACCCATTGATATTTCCTTAAAATAGTCTGCTTTTCTAAAAAAACTAAGTTTAATTCCGTCAAACAACACCTTTAATTCATTAAACTCATCGCTAGTTTGTTTTTCCAGTGCATTGTTACTGGCAATACCCATAATACCAACAATTCGTACATTTTGTAGTTCAGCAAATTCATCAGAACGTAACAACTCGATAGCTTCATCAAAGCCTAGTCCAAACTTGGTGTCCTCATCAGCGATATAAATCTGAAGCAGACAATCAATCACCCTTTTGTTTTTAAGGGCTTGTTTGTTAATCTCAGTCAGTAACTTTAAGCTATCTACCGATTGGATCAAACTAATAAAAGGGGCAATGTATTTAACCTTATTGGTTTGTAAATGGCCAATCAGATGCCATTCTATATCTTGCGGTAGTTTCGCTTGTTTATCAACCAGTTCCTGTACAATGTTTTCTCCAAATACCCTTTGTCCGGCATTATAGGCTTCTAAAACAGCATCGGCTTCCTGGTACTTAGATACTGCAATTAGTTTAACGGCTAATGGATCTAATTCGCTTTTATATTTTAATAAGTTATCTGCTATACTCATTTATCAGTATTTTTGGTAAAATTAACAACCTTAGCGAACTTTGTCTAAGAAATAATGATGTTTTAACATAATGAGGAACTTTTTATATATCGTAATTGTCTTTTTTCTTATCTCCGGATGTAAGCCTGGTGTCCCAAAGGATATCATACAACCTGATGAGATGGCTAAGGTATTGCACGATATTCATATTGCAGATGGCTATTTAGGTCAGATTGCGCGCCCTGATTCGGTGAAAATAATTGCTGCGGGTTATTATAAGGGGATTTATAAGAAATATGATATCGATTCGGCTTTGTATACCAAGAGCATGAATTACTATTATAAAGATCCTAAAGTGTTGAATGATATTTATGTAAAGGTTACCGGTCAGTTGACAAAAGAGAAGGATTTGATCGTGAAGGCAGATTCTACTTTTAATGCCAAAGAAATAGAGAAAGCAAAATTGAAGATCGTCAGGGATTCCACAAGGACTGCTGATTCTACGTTCTGGGCTGACTTTTTGTTGAAAGATAGGACTAAGTTGAATAAAGCTAAGCTAACCGATACCGCTAAGTTGAGAGATACGGCTAAATTGACCGATACGGTTAAAAAGAAGATTGAGGTGATCAGATTAAAAATGGACTATAAAGGTCCGCAAGATTTAAAATAAGTATGTTATATCCAGAGAATTGTTTGGAGCGGTTGGGCTTTAGTGAGGTAAGACAGCTTATATACAAACATTGTTTGAGTCCGATGGGACAACAAATGGTTGGGAAAATGCAGGTGATGACCAAGTTTGACCAGATCAATAAGTTTTTGAGGCAAACACAGGAATTTAAAAGTATCCTCGAAAATCAGGAGCCTTTACAAATCAGCACCTTTTTTGACATTAAAACCCTTGCTGAAAAGATTAGGGTGGAAGGAGCTTACCTGGTTGAAGATGAATTGCATCAGATGTATGCTTCACTGCAGACGGTATTTGCTGTTTTACGGTTTTTTGATGAGCGAAAGGATGTATACCCTAATTTGGAAGCCTTATTTGAGCACCTTCCTGTAGAGAAAAATATCCTGAAAAAAATAGAGACTGTTCTTGATCCGAAAGGTAAAATTAAGCCTAATGCTTCGCATGAATTGCAAAGCATTATTGGCGATATCGCCAAAACGGAACAAGATGTACGAAAGCGAATGGATTCGATCTATAAGCAGGCGGTGGGTAACAATTGGGTTGCCGATGGCAGTTTAACCATTCGCGATGGCCGTATGTGTATTCCCGTATTGGCAGAAAATAAAAGGAAGCTTCGTGGTTTTATCCATGATGAATCTGCCAGTGGACAAACAGTCTACATAGAGCCCGAAGAAGTTTTTACCTTAAATAATAAGCTGCGGGATCTTGAATTTGATAAGCGTAGAGAGATCATCAGGATCTTGATTGCATTAACAAATGATCTACGTCCTTATACGCCATTACTGTTATCATACCATGGTTTTCTTACCAAGCTAGACTTTGTAAGGGCCAAGGCTCTGTTTGCGATAGATGTGGAGGCTGATATGCCAATACTGATCCCCGAAGCTAAAACAAAATTGGTCAATGCAACCCATCCGTTGTTATATCTTTCTTTTAAAGAAGATAAAAAGACGGTTGTTCCTTTAAATATGCACATCAACAATGAGCTAAGGATTCTATTGGTGTCTGGGCCTAATGCCGGTGGTAAATCTGTTTGCATGAAAACTGTGGGTTTATTACAGCTGATGGTACAATCAGGCTTGCTAATTCCTGCGCATGAATCGAGTGAGGTCGGTATCTTCGATAATATCTTTGCGGATATTGGCGATGATCAATCTATTGAGAGTGATTTGAGTACCTATAGTGCACATTTAACCAAGATGCGGTATTTCGTGGCGCACGCCACACCTAAATCTTTGGTGCTGATTGATGAGTTTGGTACAGGTACTGATCCGCAGTTTGGTGGACCTATGGCCGAAGCGGTATTGGAGGTATTGAACAATAAAAAGGTGCGGGGCGTAATTACTACGCACTATTCTAATTTAAAACTCTTCGCCGGTAATACACCGGGATTGGAGAACGCTTCGATGCTGTTTGACAATGGGAAAATGAAGCCCATGTACGTTTTAGAGATTGGCAAGCCCGGAAGTTCTTATGCTTTTGAAATTGCCCAGAATATAGGCCTGCAAAAAGAAGTGCTTGAATTGGCTCGCGCAAAAACAGGAACCAATCAGAATAGAATAGATAGCTTGCTGGTAGATCTGGAACGTGAGAAAAAACAGATTTATGATACCAAGATTCATCTGTCTACTCAACAAAATAAGGTTAAAAACCTGGTTACTGAGAATGAGAAGTTGAAGTTGTTTTTGGACGAGAACAGAAAAATACTCATTAAAGAAGCAAAGCTTGAAGCGCAGGCGATCATTAAGAATGCGAATAAACTGGTTGAAAATACTATTGCTGAGATTAAAGAAAAGCAGGCCGATAAAGAGGCAACCAAGGAATTGAGACAAAACCTGCAAAAGGTTTTGGTACAGCATCATGTAAAAGAAGAGAAAAAGCCAGACGTGCCTCAACCTTTAAATACGCCTATTGAAGTTGGAGACTTGGTGCAACTGAAAGGGACGGAGACCATGGGGCAGGTTTTAGAAATTAACAGAGATAATCTGGTATTGGCACTTGGCGACTTGCGTTCTATAGTAAAGAAGAACAGGGTGCAAAAGATCAGCAACAAACAGGCTAAAAAGATTGTTCAGGGCAGTTCTTATTCGGGCAGTATTTCTGAAGCCATCAGTAGTTTTAATGCGGAGTTGGATTTAAGAGGGATGCGCGGTGAAGATGCCTTGCATGAAGTAGAGAAATATTTAGATAAGTCGATTATGCTTGGCTTTCCTGTAGTTAAACTGATTCATGGCAAGGGCGATGGCATTCTTAGAAAAATGATTAGACAGTACTTAAAAAAATATAGCCAGGTAAACCGAGTTGAAGACGAACATGCGGATAGAGGGGGAGACGGTATCACCTATGTTTATTTTAATTAAACATATTTAAAATGAGTGTGTTATATTTAAGCTGGCGTTGTCAGTTTAAATATAACATACCCATTATGAAAACTTTAGCGATCAGTATCTTTGCGCTTTTAATTGCTTTTTTTGCTTGTTCAAAAAAGAAATCGTCGACTAAAGAAGAGGAGACTCCATTGCCTGATGTCGAAATAAAAACGCGGATAGTAAGTGCCGGACTTTCTCATGTATGGGAAATGGTCTATGGACCAGATCAACAACTTTGGATCACAGAACGTGGAGGCAAGATTAGCCGTGTCAATCCACAAACCGGAGCAGTTACCTTGTTGTTAAATGTCCCAGATGTGGTGGCAGATGGTGAGGGTGGCTTATTGGGTATGGCCATTAATCCTCAGTTTACCACTAATCCATGGGTTTATGTAGTTTACAATTACAACGCTGGCGGCTATAAGGAAAAAGTGGTTCGCTATACTTATTCGGGTAATACCTTAAATTCTCCATTAACTATTCTTGATCAGATCCCGGCATCCTCTATACATAATGGATCGAGGTTATTGGTTTCTAGCGATCAGAAGCTTTTTATCACTACTGGTGATGCCAGTACAGCCAGTAATGCCCAAAATACAGGCTCTCTATCTGGTAAAATATTGCGCGTAAATATGGATGGATCGATTCCGGCTGATAATCCTTTTCCAAATAGCAGGATATGGAGTTTTGGTCACAGAAATCCACAAGGATTGGTACAGGTTGGCGATAAACTCTATGCTTCTGAACATGGGCCTAATAATGACGATGAGGTAAACCTGATTCTGAAGGGACGCAATTATGGCTGGCCAAATGTAGAAGGTTTTTGCGATAAGTCTGCTGAGCAGACATTTTGCACGGCTAATAATGTAGTTGAGCCATTGATGGCCTGGACACCTACCATTGCTACTTCTGGATTGACCTATTACAACTCCGGTCTTATCCCCGCATTTAAAAATTCATTGTTGCTGCTTAGCTTAAAAGGATCTAAGTTTACCCAACTTAAATTGAATGATGGAGGCGATAAGATATTGGGTAGCAAAGATTTTTTTGTAAACCAATATGGTCGCTTAAGAGCTATATGTCAGTCGCCAGACGGCAAAATATACATAGGCAGTAGTAATGGCAACGACGATAAGATCGTAGAAATCCAGTAAATATTTGGTCGGTACCGCAGATATAGTATAATTTAGCAGCAAAATATATTCATGTATGATCAATAAAGTTGTTTCGGGTGCTGAAGAAGCTATAAAAGACATTAAAGATGGTGACACTTTAATGCTTGGCGGATTTGGGTTGTGTGGTATTCCAGAAAACTGCATTACTGCACTGGTAAAAAAGGGTGTTAAAGAATTGACCTGTATTTCTAACAATGCCGGAGTTGATGATTTTGGTATAGGATTGATGTTGCAACAGCGTCAGGTAAAAAAGATGATCTCTTCTTATGTAGGTGAAAATGCCGAGTTTGAGCGCCAGCTGTTAAGTGGTGAGCTTGAAGTTGAATTGATTCCTCAAGGAACTTTAGCGACCAGATGTATGGCTGCTGGTTACGGTATGCCTGCAATTTTTACTCCGGCGGGTGTGGGTACTGAAGTGGCTGAAGGTAAAGAGGTAAGAAACTTTAATGGTAAAGATTACCTGATGGAGTATGCTTTTGATGCCGAGTTTGCAATTGTAAAAGCATGGAAGGGAGATACTGCAGGTAACTTGATCTACCGTTCTACCAGTCGCAATTTTAATCCAGTAATGGCTATGGCAGGTAAAGTAACGATTGCCGAAGTTGAAGAACTGGTTGAGGCAGGGGAGCTTGATCCGGATCAGGTACATACGCCTGGTGTGTTTGTTCACCGCATTTTTCAGGGAGCAAATTATGAGAAGAGAATAGAACAACGTACAGTTAGAACTAGAGGGTAATCCTATAAAATATTTATATGCTGGATAAAAATGGAATTGCGCAGCGCATCGCAAGAGAAATACGTGACGGATATTATGTGAATTTAGGGATTGGTATTCCAACATTGGTAGCCAATTACATCCCTGAGGGAATAAATGTAGTACTGCAGTCAGAAAATGGACTGTTAGGAATGGGACCTTTCCCTTTTGAAGGAGATGAGGATGCTGATTTAATTAATGCCGGAAAACAGACGATTACTACTTTGCCAGGGTCATCAATCTTTGATTCGGCATTGAGCTTTGGAATGATTAGAAGTCAGAAAATAGACCTGACCATTCTGGGTGCTATGGAGGTATCGGAAAATGGAGATATTGCCAATTGGAAAATCCCAGGTAAAATGGTGAAAGGTATGGGTGGTGCAATGGATCTTGTTGCGTCTGCTAAAAATATAATTGTTGCCATGCAGCATGTAAATAAGGCTGGCGAAAGTAAGTTACTTCCGAAATGTACTTTGCCGCTAACAGGTGTGAAGTGTATTAAGAAGATTGTTACGGAACTTGCTGTGTTGGATGTATTGCCGGAAGGTGGCTTTAAACTGATTGAACGTGCACCGGGTGTAAGTGTCGACTTTATCAGGCAAGCTACCTTAGGTAAATTGTTTGCAGATGACGATGTGCCAGAGATGGTATTTTAAACAAACAAAAAAGGAGCTTATTAAAGCTCCTTTTTTGTTTGTTTACGATTGCAATATTGTTGTTTAATTACGCCCGCAGTATTTTCGCTTTTAAATCCGTAGAAATCTCCTCTGTCACCCTAATGATGTCATCAGGCGTATTGTTGTTATTGATCACAATAGTGTTGCACATCTCCTTATAAGGTAATAAAAACTCTTTATAAGATGGTGCTACATGGTTGTGCCATTTGTACAATACATCTTCTTCAGGATATCCACGTTCCATGCCGTCGCGTTTGATACGACGTTGCAAGGCAACCTCTTCTTCTGCTTCTACAAAGATTCTATGATCCAATAGGGCTGCAATTTCTTTAAAATGGAGTATAAAAAGTCCCTCAACAATGATAATTGGTGCAGGACTGATTTCTAATATTTTAGTGACCGCCAGAGGGTTGTTAAAATTGTATTCCTTTTTATAGATGACTTCCCCTCTGATGAGTTTTTTTATGTCTACTAAAAACTGTTGATCATCAATGGTGGTTGGGAGATCAAAGTTGTATATTTTATTCTCTTCCTGGGTCATTTCACCAGCAGGATGGTAGTAATCATCCTGTGAAACCAAGGTTACTTCATCATTCTTAAAATGATGCAAAAATGAATTTAAAAAAAAGGTTTTGCCGGATCCACTTCCTCCCGCTATACCAATAATGAAGGGCTTATTGTTCATTGTCTTGTCCGCCGTATGTTAAATTGCAATAAAATCTTTTGTCTAAAGCGCCAAGAGCATCAGCTACAGCTTTAGTCATTACAATGATAACATCTTTTGTTGATTCATTCTCTGTGAATTTACCAACAACTTTAGCGAAGGTCGACCGGTTGGTCATAGGGTTAGTGATTTTCATTACCGTTCCAATAGGTGCTGTACGGTGTAATACCAACATTTTCGAAGGATCAAGGTCTGCATCCATAATCCAGATACCCGTTCCTTTTTCATCTACCTGATTTAAACCGTATCTGCTGGCAGGTAACCTTAAGGCAGGATCTTTTATAGAATTTAAAGTATCTACATGGTTTTCTGAACTAATTGGAACATTTTTCGGCGGATACTGCCCACTAATCAATAGTTTTTGTCCAACAAACAAAGAATTGTCATGCAGGTTGTTTTTTGCTTTTAACTGATCCATGGTTATTTTATAGCGTGTCGCGATAGAATACATGGTTTCATTTGAAGCTACTTTATGCTCAATAAACTCTTCTGGTTTACTGGTGTCCGCTGCTTTTTTCTCTGGTTTTTGCTCAGGTTTTTTATACCTGTTTTCAGGGGGGATATTAGTTTTTACGGCAGTTTCTTCTGCTTTTTGTTGCACCGGAGGTGCTTGCGTCGTGCGTTGCTCTGTTGCTGGTTGTTCAGCTACTTTTCCTGGGATTTTTAGTATTTGTCCAATCTGAAGGTTGTTGGAGTTGAGTCCATTTGCTTCCTTAATGTCATTAACAGTGGTGCCATACTTTTGAGCAATCATATTCAGATTCTCTTTTTTCAGTACCATGTGTTCGATTAGATTACCTTCTGACGTTGTTGCAGGAACAGTATTCTGATTAGTTTTACCTATCGCTGGTGGAGTTTTACTTGTTGCAGTTGAAGCTGTAAAAGGAAGGTTTGTAGGTACTTTAATGATTACGCCAATCTGTAAGAACTTGCTGTCGTTAAAGTTCATGATGTCTTTAGGAACTACATTGTAACGTCTGCCGATGGAATAATAAGTGTCTTTAGCGACAACCTGGTGGATAATTATTTTCTTTCCGTTGAGTTTTTCTACTCCGATTGAGTCTCTTGTAATGGCGCTGGCCGCAGACAGGTTAATCAGGAGTGCAAATACGGATACTATATAATATTTATGCATTAATGTCTTTGTAAAATTTAAAGGGCAATTATACGAATAATATAAATAAAGCGTCGAATTCGAATATTAAACGTTCTTTTTTCGGTCCTATTGCGTGGTATATTAACATTTTTCCAAACCATTTATCGCATCATCTGTTACAATAGCAGACAAATATTGTTCTCAAATAAAATTAAAAATAATACTATGGATGCGAAAGAAATCAGTTTAAAAGAAAAAGAAGTAAAACCAGTGGTCGACATGTTGAATGATTATCTGGCGAATTATCATATACATTATCAAAAATTAAGAGGTTGTCATTGGAATGTTAAAGGGCAGAATTTCTTTACCTTGCATATCAAATTTGAAGAGTTGTATACCAATGCGCAGTTGACCATTGATGAGATTGCAGAGCGTGTATTGACTTTAGGGAAGCCACCGCACAGTCGTTTTGCAGACTATATCAAAGAGTCGGCCCTTAAAGAAATAAACACCATTGGAATGAAAGATCTGGATATGGTAGACGCCATTTTGGATGATATGGCTAAATTGATTGAGCTTGAGCGTGATTTGCTGGATGCTACGGCTAATGCCAGTGATGACGGGACCAACGATATGGTTAACAGGTTTATGCAGTTTAAAGAGAAAAATACCTGGATGCTGCGTTCATTTGCCGGTAAGAAATAATTTCATAAACTATTTTTTTGAGGAGTCGTCATGTTGAATTTATTTTCGGCATGACGATTTTTCTTTTAATATCTTTGAGGCGATGGGATATAAAAGCTTAGCAGATTGTGTAGCCGATTTAGAAAGACACGGTCATTTGATTCGGATAAAAGAAGAGGTTGATCCTTACCTCGAAATGGCGGCCATTCATTTGCGTGTATATGAGCGGAAGGGGCCAGCCTTGCTTTTTGAAAACGTGAAGGGCAGCAAGTTTCCGGCGGTTTCCAATTTGTTTGGGACATTGGAACGCTCTAAATTTATGTTTAGAGATAGTCTGCCTAAAGTAGAACAATTGGTAAACCTTCGTTCAGACCCAGTCAAAGCCTTAAAAAATCCCTTAAAATTACCAGGTATTGCGTTGACTGCGCTTACCGCGCTGCCATTAAAGCAAACTTTTAAATCAATATTTAGTAAAACTACGATTAGTGCATTGCCACAAATTGTAAACTGGCCTATGGATGGTGGTCCTTTTATCACGATGCCCCAGGTGTATACCGAGGATGCTGATAAACCAGGGATTTTAAATGCCAACCTTGGGATGTATAGGATACAGCTTGCCGGTAATGATTACGAATTGAATAAAGAAATAGGATTGCATTACCAAATCCATAGAGGGATAGGGGTACACCAATCTAAAGCCAATGCCAAAGGCGAACCGCTAAAAGTGAGTATTTTTGTGGGGGGACCACCTTCTCATCCACTCGCTGCGGTAATGCCATTGCCAGAAGGCTTGTCAGAAATGACTTTTGCTGGTGCATTAGGCAATAGAAGATTTAGGTATTTTTATGATGATGAGGGCTTTTGCTTATCCGCTGATGCTGATTTTGTAATTACTGGCACGGTTTATCCTCAGGAAAATAAACCTGAAGGACCATTTGGAGATCATTTGGGATATTATAGCCTTACACACCCTTTTCCATTAATGAAGGTGCACAATGTTTACCACCGTAAGGATGCGATATGGTCCTTTACCGTCGTTGGTAGGCCACCGCAGGAAGATACCAGTTTCGGCGCATTGATCCATGAAATAGCGGGATCGGCCCTGCCCAAAGAAATTCATGGCTTAAAAGAGGTGAATGCAGTTGATGCTGCCGGAGTTCATCCTTTATTATTTGCGATAGGAAGTGAAAGATATACACCATATTTAGATGAACGCAGACCTCAGGAGATATTAACCATCGCCAACCATATTCTAGGGAAAAACCAATTAAGTCTGGCCAAGTATTTATTTATTGCAGCAAGGGAGGATGACGAACATTTGGATACACATGATCTTGCTGGCTTTATGCAACATGTCCTTTCGCGAATGGATTTCCGTACAGATTTACATTTTCATACCCATACGACTATTGATACATTGGATTACAGTGGTGATGGTTTAAATAGTGGCTCAAAGGTTGTTTTTGCAGCGGCAGGAGCTCAAAAGCGAATATTGACCAATGAGTTACCCCAGGGGTTTCAATTGCCAGAGCCGTTTAACCATTACCAGATGGCAATTCCGGGGGTATTAGTTATAGGTGCTCATCCTTATGTGGACGCTGCTCATACTGAACAGGAAATGGTTTTGTTGAACAAGGATTTAAAAGATCAGCACTTGGCTGGATTAGGTTTGATTGTCGTTTGTGACGACCCTATTTTTACTGCAGCAACGATTAATAACTTAGTGTGGGTTACATTTACGAGAAGCAATCCGGCTTCTGATATTCATGGGGTAGGCAGTTTTATCAGTAACAAACATTGGGGCTGCACCGGACCAGTTATTATCGATGCCCGGAAAAAGCCACATCATGCGCCTGAATTGATTAAGGATGAAGCAGTAGAAAGACATATTGAAAGGCTGGGCCTTCAAGGAGCTTCTCTGCACGGGATAATATAAATGCCAGTGAAAATACTTCCACTGGCATTTATATAATATTATCTGTACTTAGGTTCTACTGATAAGGTAATTGATCCACCGCTTATATCATTGGTGATATATCTATTCACAAACCAAGGCCCATTAGGATTGTCTCTTGGTGGACGGCCCCCATTTGCGTAAGGATCATATGGTACATTGTCTTCTCTTCTTAGAATAATCGGAGAGGCAAATTCTAAAATTCCCTCCCCTAATTGATCAGAAGTCAAAGTTGTTACTATTTGATGAGTCCTTACTTCAGTTTCTTCTGTTGAAGATCCATACTTAGCCCCAACTTTTACTTTTTCGCCAAGTGCAACATCGAAATTAAAATTTGTAGCAAATTTTGTTGAATAAGTATGGATGTTAGTTACTGTAGTCGCATTGTCAAATTCAGAGACAACAAACTTCCATTGGGAACTATAATTTTCTAAATCCCAAGCCACAATTGGTTCGGGTTGAAGAAGCTTATATTCTTTTGGAGTTGAACTGACTCTATACCAATTGATAGAATTGGGTACTTGCTGATAAACCACATCATATAAAAGATCTCCTGGTATAGAGAAAATCTTTTCTAAAGTAGGTCCTGCACCGGCCTTTGCGTTTATTAGAATATTTATTCGGATTTCGAAAGCTCCATCAGTCCATAATTTAGGAAATGGTGCAGGTGGTTTGTGTTTTTGGTAGGTTTCGACGTTAACTGGATCTTCAGGTGAGTCAGAAAGGTCACTTGCTGCCTTATTGATTTTTAATGAAACAATATGTTCTACATATCTATTGTTAAATTTTCCTTTAACAACTCCTGCTGCAGGATCTATTCCATAATAAACATAATCTCTTTGCCATTCCACGTTTTTGTTAAATGCTTCTACCACCCGTTGATCCAGAGAAAAATAATTATAATCAATAATATTAGTAGTTGGGAAATTTACGATTCTTGAAATCTTGCTATCGGCTGGGCCTAGTGAAGTCTTTCCTTTGCTAGAAACTGACACATTAGTATTTGTACCTTTAGAATTTTTTGAGGTTCCATCGAAAGCAGGATCTAGAAAATGAAAATTGTATTTCTGCGTGGTGTTGCTCCCTGAATTTACATAATTCATTATTGTTGACGTTTTCTTTGAAGATAAAGAGGCAGAAGGAACTGTGATAGCTACTCTTTCGTTCTCTTTAACAACAACGACAGGAAATCCAGGAACTAAGCCATAAGGGGCTTTAGTTACTTCTAGCTTAGCATTGTAAAGATCAATGCTATTAAAATGTTTGCTTTCAGGGGCTACGGCAACCATTGGTATTTCTGAAGCAGTATTCCATGTTTCCGCAGTGAAGTTAGGAACCTCAGGAACCATAATTGTTAAGGTTGGCAAACTTTCTATAGCATCTTGAAGAGCAACTTTAGATGGTGCATGTTTGAATAAAATTTCTGATACAGTTTCTTGACCCAGGTCTTTACCCAAGACCATTTGTAATAAAACATCATAGTCATTGTCAAACATTTTTAGTGCCTCTGATTTAATAAAAGCTCTTAGAGACGGTTCTTTTTCTAAAGCAATAGCTAAGGTTTTAGAAAAAACAATTTTTGCTTCTTGTCTAGCAGAGAGTGGAGGTTCTACAAATTGATTGTTTTGTTGTTTTTCTTTCTTACATGAGAATAAGAAAATGAGGAGCATTAAAAGATGCGTTTTTTTCATATTTAAAGAGTTTAATTATAACTACTAAATTAAACTCTTTAAGTGTAAATGCTCTACTTTTGAGTGTAATATTTTTAATACCGGACTTTTAAAACCTAATTCCAAAAGTTAAAAACACATTGTTGTTTGCATTTTTAATACTGGCTACTGGCTCAGCTCCGTCACTCAATGCATAAGGACTTACTCTGTCTTCTGATTGAACGCGTTGATAAGCGAGATCAAAATAGTACTCATTAAAGCGGTAGCCTAAACCACCACTATAATATTTAGTACCGTATGTGTTGTTCGTATCATCTTTTACAGGACTGCCATTTAATCCGTAGCCAGCTCTTAAGCTCAGGTTATTGATTTTATACTCTCCACCAACTCTATAATTTACAGCAGAAGTATAGTATTTTTTGATATCGGCATTACTATCCATGATTGCATTGTCTAATGAACCTCCACCATCCTGTGATAGACGGGTGCCTGCATAATCAATAAAATCAACATCAGCAGAAATGATGGCTTGTCCTGCGATGACATAACTAGCACCCAAAGATCCTTTTCCAGGAGTTTTTAGGTTATAGTTATAAGGGTAGGATAATGGTCCAATATTATTTGGTTGTCTTACACCATCCAATGTAGTAAATAGATTTTCTGTAAATGTATCCTCCATATATAACCACGTTGGTGTTTGATAGGTTGCGCCGATTCTGAAACTTGAAACAGGTCTGAAGATTAAACCTAATTTAGCGTTGATTCCTGAACCGTGAGTTTCCTGACTGGATACGTAAGAGAAATTGTAATTTTTGTCAGGACTAAAGCCAAAATCAGGATCAGTTGGGATGTCGTTGTAGGCACTTAATATACCCTTTTCTGTATATTCTACATCATTAATGTAGCGTACATTTACCATTCCTATACTTGCACCAATGTACAATTGATTAGAGATGTTAATTGCTCCTGAGAAATTTACTTCGGAGGTAGAACCCGCAGTAGTTTGATTTCTACTTTGCATATTACTGCCAATAAAGGGTTCGGCTGAATATCCCGGGAAGTTCGGTACATTGTAATTTATCAGGAATTGCTCATAAGCCAGGCGCTGTAAAGTATTATCGTCAATAACTCCGTTTACATCCATACTGCCATTGGCTAATTCTGAAAAATAATCACGCATAGAGGTCAGGTCATTGTTTCCACTGTAACTTTGACTTTGTGTATAATCGTTGTTTCTGCTATAGCCAATACCAAATACGAAACTCAAAACACCTTTTTGAGTGTTTTGTCCTTTTGCTTTAAAAGTAGGGTTGTACCAAACCACACCAGCCTGATTCATATTTAATTTACTATCTGAACCTTTGCCTTGTTGCCCCAGGTAATCGGATTTCGAAGTTGCATTGTTAAACTCAGGGGTAAAGCTAAATTCTGATCTGGTAAAGAGACCTAAACCAGCTGGGTTACCATTTAAGGAGCTCATGTCTCCACCCACGCCAATTTGCGCGTTACCCATACCTTTAAATCTTGCAGAACTACCATAGTTCGTGTTGCCAAACCTGATGGCATCCTGGGCATATTGTGCATATGTAGTGCCCGTGGTGGCTACTATAGCCACCATAAGCATCTGTATAAATTTCTTCATCTCTGTATTTCGCTTAAATTATCTGCCTCCGCCTCTTGATGGTCTGCTTGTGCCACCGCCTGAGCTACCGCCACCATAGCTTCCGCCAGAATTACCTCTTGATGGAGGACTGTAAGATGGAGGTGGAGAATATGATTCTCTCGGTGGTCTTGCTGGAGCTTCTGTTCTTTCTGTTCTGCTCGGTCTTGAACT
This sequence comes from Pedobacter sp. ok626, assembly GCF_900100435.1. Taxonomy (GTDB): domain Bacteria; phylum Bacteroidota; class Bacteroidia; order Sphingobacteriales; family Sphingobacteriaceae; genus Pedobacter. Next base: position 387,813 of record NZ_FNEX01000004.1, read on the forward strand.
TTCTGTATTTGCAGGTCTTGCTGGAGCTTCAGTTCTACTTGGTCTCGAATTTCCCGTTGTTACTGGTCTTTGAGATGTACCATAATTACCATTAGTGCTACCTCTCGAAGGTCTGCCTGAAATTACACTTGTACCATTACCGTTTTGTACTCTAGACGATCTTGGAGAAAGATAGGCATCATTTCCATTACCTCTATTTCCTGTGTACGCACTACCACCTCTATTTGGTCTTGGTACATTGGTAGTCCTGCCGGTATAAAAACCGCCTCCCCAGTAGCCACCACCCCATAATCCACCGCCGTAACCACCGCCATAGTAATTGTTGTAGCCATAAAACGGAGAATAGTAATTACCCCATGAGTTGTATGGAGAATTCCATATAGAACCATAAAACGGACTATAGCCAAATCCCATACCAAATCCAAATCCTAAGGACATGCCATAATTGCCATACCATCCACCATCAAAGAATGGATCATAGTATCCTCTCCAGGAGGGTCCTGTATTGTAAAATCTGTTTATACGTGATGAATAATCCATGTCGTAATAGGGATCACTTGTGCCATAGTATTCATCCTGAGTATTATAATCGGATTCTCTTATCGGTACTTGTTGCTTATACTCCCTTGCCTGCGCTACAGAGTTATAGACATCATCATTCGAATTTTGCTGCGCTAACCTTGGCGTAGAGCAGGACGTGACAACTATTGCTGTCAGGCCAAGCATACTGGTGAATAAATAATTTGATTTCATAACTATATCCCTTCTTTGTGTGTTGTGTGTTTTGTAGGTATAAATTTATAGATTTGTAGCCTACATTACAAGTCATTTAACACAAAAAACGTTCCAAACAGTTATGAGCAAAGGTATTACAAGCAAAAACGAAGATTATTCACAGTGGTATAACGACATTGTTATAAAAGCCGACCTGGCTGAGCACTCATCTGTCAAAGGATGTATGGTGATTAAGCCCTATGGATATTCCATTTGGGAGAAAATGCAGGCGGTTTTAGACCAAAAATTTAAAGATACTGGCCACAGCAATGCTTACTTCCCTTTATTCATTCCCAAGTCATTTTTTTCTAAAGAAGCTTCACACGTTGAAGGTTTTGCGACTGAATGTGCTGTTGTGACACATTATCGTCTAAAAAATGATGGAAATGGTAACATTATCGTAGATGAAACTGCAAAATTAGAAGAAGAACTGATCGTAAGACCAACTTCGGAAACCATTATCTGGAATACGTATAAAGGCTGGATTCAATCGTATCGCGATTTGCCAATTCTTGTAAACCAATGGGCCAATGTTGTACGTTGGGAAATGCGTACGCGTTTGTTTTTACGTACTACAGAGTTTTTATGGCAAGAGGGACATACTGCTCATGCGACATCTGATGAGGCAATTGCTGAAACGAAACAGATGTTGGATGTATATGCAGATTTTGCTGAAAACTGGATGGCTTTGCCGGTTGTTAAGGGCGTAAAAACTCCTAATGAACGTTTTGCAGGCGCGCTGGATACTTTTTGTATTGAGGCTTTAATGCAAGATGGAAAGGCTTTGCAAGCGGGTACCTCACACTTCCTGGGACAGAACTTCGCCAAAGCTTTTGATGTGAAATTTACGAGTAAAGAAGGTAAACAAGAACATGTATGGGCTAGCTCATGGGGTGTTTCTACCCGTCTGATCGGTGCTTTAATTATGGCGCATAGCGACGATGCCGGATTGGTGTTACCTCCTAAACTTGCTCCGATACAGGTGGTGGTTGTTCCGATATACAAGAATGATGAAGAGTTGCAAAAGATCTCGGTCTTTGTGGATGAGCTGATGTTAAAATTAAAATTAATGGGTATTTCCGCTAAATATGATGCCCGTGATTCACAACGTCCTGGGTTTAAATTTGCAGAATATGAATTAAAAGGTGTTCCTGTACGTTTGGCAATTGGTGGCAGAGATATGGAGAATGGAACTGTGGAACTTGCGCGTAGAGATACCAGAGAAAAACAAACTGTACAGCAGGATGGTTTAGATATATATATCGTACAACTGTTGGAGGAAATTCAGAAGAATATCTATAACAAAGCTTTAGACTATAGAACTGAACACATTACTGAGGCAAATTCTTATGATGAGCTGAAAGAATTGTTAGACACTAAAGCTGGTTTTATTGCTGCACATTGGGATGGAACTCCAGAAACAGAGCAGAAGATTAAAGAAGAGACAAAAGCCACGATCAGATGTATACCTTTAGATAATAAACTGGAAGATGGAGTTTGTATTTATTCAGGTAAACCATCTAAACAGCGTGTGTTATTTGCGAGAGCCTACTAAAAGATAAGGATGAGTACAGAAAGTTATAACAAGATCCTAACTGAATTTAAAGAGAAAGCTTCCTTAAAACAGGCGATCTACCGCAATACCACTGAAGTGTTTGGTATGTTGAAAAAGCAGTTGGCAGAGATCGCCTTGAGATTGCAGCACGATTACAATGTCAAAGATCCTTCGGTAGAGATCAATTTTAAGGAGCATAGCCATTTTGAGGGGCAGCTTAAATTTTCTGGCGATATGCTCATGGTATCTATGCATACCAATATCTTTTCTTTCGACCCCTCGCATTCTATGTTTCAGAGTCAATACATTAAGGATGATCCGAGCCTTAATTATTGCGGGATCATTTACCTTCATAATTTCCTGGCCGATTCTATAAAGTATAACCGCCTGGCAGATGAAGGGACACTAATTGCCCGTATTTTGATCAATAAGGATAAACATTTTATGGTTGAGGGCGAGGGCGTACTTGATTCTTTATATCAGGACTTTGCAAATAACCTGGTTACGGAAGAGAAATTAACAGATATTATTGAGAGATCGATCCTTTTTTGTCTGGATTCGGATCTGATGATTCCTCCTTTTGCGCAGGTAAAAGACGTAACTTTAAATCAGAAACAGTCTATGCTGGTTGCCAGTGGATTTCCTACAAGCAAAAACATTGGCTACCAGTTTAAATCAGAAATAGAGCAAAATAATAACATATGAAATTTGCAACAAAAGCTATCCATGCCGGTCAGGAACCTGACCCAACTACTGGGGCAGTAATGACTCCAATATATCAAACTTCTACTTACTGGCAGAAATCACCAGGCGATCACAAAGGCTTCGAATACTCAAGAGGTACCAATCCAACGCGTGTAGCTCTGGAAGCTTGTCTGGCAGCTTTAGAAAATGCTAAGCACGGATTAGCATTCTCAAGCGGTATGGGAGCAACTGATGCAGTGATGAAGTTATTGCAGCCCGGAGATGAAGTAATTACCGGTAATGATCTTTACGGTGGTTCGTATCGTATTTTCACTAAAGTTTACGCTAAGTATGGCATCAAATTCCATTTTCTGGATCTTTCTAAGCCAGAAAATATACTGCCATACATCAATGATAAAACGAAGTTGGTTTGGATAGAAACGCCAACTAACCCAACGATGCAGATTGTTGACATTGAGGGGATGGCTAAAATTACTAAAGCGCATCAATTGTTGCTCGCCGTCGACAATACATTTGCCTCACCTTACTTGCAAAATCCAATGGATTTGGGCGCTGATATTGTGATGCATTCGGTTACAAAATACATTGGCGGTCACTCTGATGTGGTGATGGGTGCTTTATTGGTAAGCGATGATCAGTTGTATAAAGACCTTTGGTTTATTTACAATGCTTGCGGTGCAACGCCTGGTCCACAAGATGCATTTTTAGTGCTTAGAGGAATTAAAACCCTTCATTTACGCATGAAAGCACATTGTGAAAATGGTGCTAAAGTTGCTCATTTCCTTAAAAAACATCCTAAGGTTGATAAAATATACTGGCCTGGTTTTGAAGATCATCCTAACCACGATATCGCTAAAAGGCAAATGCGTGATTTCGGTGGAATGGTGTCTTTCACTTTAAAAGATGCTGATTTAAAGGAAACGTTTAGGGTAGCAGGTTCATTTAAGGTATTTACATTGGCCGAGTCTTTAGGCGGTGTAGAATCGTTGATTAATCACCCAACCAGCATGACTCATGGTTCTATCCCTAAGGAAGAACGTGAAAAAGTAGGGGTAGTAGATAACTTATTGCGTTTAAGCGTTGGTGTAGAGGATATTGATGATTTGATCGCTGATCTGGAACAGGCACTTAAATAAACGGAATTGGAATTTTTAGAACTCAAAGATTTTTTGGACATCAAAGTTGAGCAGTACAATAGACCCAACTTTATTCAAAATGATCCAATCTGTATTCCGCACCAGTTCTCTAAAAAACAGGATATTGAAATTGCCGCATTTTTTGCGGCAATTTTAGCTTGGGGGCAGCGTAAAACCATTATCAATAAATGCAATGAACTGTTTGCAAGGATGGATAATGATCCGCATAATTTTATGCTACATCATAGTGATGATGACCTGAAAAGATTGCTGGGGTTTAAGCATAGGACCTTTAATGATACTGATCTTTTATATTTTGTAGCTTTCTTCAATCAGCATTATCAACAGTTTGATAGTCTTGAAGCAGCTTTTTTGCCGCCAGGGGATAGCTTCCAAACTGATTTTGTATCAGGGCAGGTTGTGGGAAATTATAAAGGGTATGCCTCATCGAGTTGTATGCTCTCAGAGCTAGATCAGCAAAAGCCGAAAATAGAAAGGGCTTTGAATTACTTTAGGTCCTATTTTTTCTCCTTGCCTGATTATCCTAGGCGTACGATTAAGCATGTTTCATCACCCATGCAAAAGTCTACCTGTAAGCGTTTAAACATGTTTTTGAGGTGGATGGTGCGTAAAGACAACAAGGGTGTCGATTTTGGCATCTGGAACATGATAAAGCCTTCTGATTTGATTTGTCCTTGTGATGTTCATGTCGATCGTGTAGCACGTAAGCTAGGGCTTATTGAACGCAAGCAAACGGATTGGCGCACCGCGGTTGAGCTAACGGCTCATTTGCTGGAATTGGATCCTTTAGATCCCGTTAAATACGATTTCGCTTTGTTTGGACTTGGTGTAGAGGAGAAGTTTTAAAAAAGACGCATAATGTTCATATCTTTAAAATAGTATGATTACTTTCAAAGCAGAGATAGAGCGTTTTGCCGAAATGGGCGAAAAAACTGGTTGGACTTATATTTTTATTCCGCAGGCTATTGCCAATCAGATTAAGGCTGATTGTAGGAAGAGTTTTCGGGTAAAAGGCCATTTGGATCATGTAGAAATCAAAGGGGTTTCTCTTGTTCCTATGGGAGAGGGCGATTTTATCATAGCGCTAAATGGCGAACTCCGGAAAAAGCTTAAAAAGCAATTGGGCGCTGTATTGACTTTGGTTCTAGAGGAAGATACTACCTTTAAAATTGAGATGCCTGAAGATCTGGAGCTTTGTCTTGCTGATGAACCTCGTTTGCTGGAAGGCTTTTTAAAACTGCCTAAATCACATCAAAATTGGTATATCAATTGGGTTAATGCAGCCAAAACAGAGCCTACAAGAACAAAACGATTGGTGAGGATTGTCAATGCTATGGATAAAGGCTGGGATTTTGGAACCATGATGCGTGATGGTAAACCTCGGGAAGAAAAGTAGATTAGGTTTCTGGTCTGTCGTATTTTCTAAACCAACTCCATACTTTCATCTGTATAACACCTAAAAATGCTTCCCTGAATATTCTGGTACTCATTTTTGAACTACCTTCTGTGCGGTCGGTAAAAATGATTGGTACTTCAACTACTTTAAAGCCATACTTTAGTGCTGTAAACTTCATTTCTATCTGGAAGGCATAGCCCACAAATTTAATCTTGTCGAGTGGTATGGTGGCTAAAACTTTTCTACGGTAGCATTTAAATCCAGCTGTGGCATCTTGTATGTCAATACGCGTAATCAATCTTACATACATAGAAGCAAAGTAAGACATCAGTACTCTGCTCATTGGCCAGTTTACCACATTAACTCCATTTACATAGCGGGAACCAATAGCTACATCAGCTCCATTTACACAAGCTGTTCTTAAGCGGATCAGGTCTTCTGGATTATGCGAAAAATCAGCATCCATCTCAAAGATATATTGGTAATTAGGTCTTGCCAATGCCCATTTAAATCCATGTATATACGCAGTACCTAAGCCAAGTTTTCCACTGCGTTGTTCAAGGTGTAGCGCCGGATATTCTGACTGTAGTTTTTTTACAATATCAGCAGTACCGTCCGGAGATCCGTCGTCAATAATTAGAATTTCAAAAAAGTAGTTTAATGAAAATATCTTTCTGATTATTTTCTCAATGTTCTCTTTCTCGTTGTAAGTTGGAATAATAATTAAGCTGTCTGACACGCAAAATGAATTAGTCAGTAAAATTATGGATTCTAAATGAAAAACCCGTAGTGTATGGCTATACTACGGGTTAAATTATGTTAAAAACTAAATTTTTGAAGCTTTATTTTACTTCCTGCATCAGTTTTTTTACGAGTGGAGAAATCACAATCAGAATAACACCAGCAATCAAGGCATAAATCGCAAGCTGTTTGTATCCTTCAGTATAGCTCATTAACTTTTGCATAGGGCTATCATGTTCACTGGCTTCAGCCATTCCTGCACCTAATAAACCGGCAACATATTGGCCATAGGCACTAGCCAGGAACCACATTCCCATCATTACACCTTGTAATTTTACTGGAGATAATTTAGTCATAATAGAAAGACCGATAGGGGAAAGGCAAAGCTCTCCAAAAGTCATCACCAAATACGCTACAGTGAATATATCTAATGAGGTAACACCTTGGGCGTTCGCAAAAAATCTTGTGCTATAGAAAATAAAGAAGGAACCAGAAAGGAATAAAAAGCCCAGTCCAAATTTGATCACAGTATTGGGCTCAATTTTTTTCTTAGCCAGTCCAATCCAGATTAAGCTGAACAAGAATGCGAAAATGATAACAAAAAAGGAATTCGCCGAATTGTTAACTCCATTTGGATCCAGTTTGATGACACCAAGCAAGTTGTTGTCTAAGTTTCTGGCAGCAAATAAACTTAGGGAACCTCCACACTGTTCGAAAAATGCCCAGAATAATATAGAGAACAAGATGAAGATTAATGCGGCCACTAGCTTTTTACGTTCTGCCCATCCATATCTGGTCATTTCGAAAACTATATATAGCAAGGTTGCAGGACCAATAATGTACATAAACCAGTCTGTATACTGTGTTTTAGCCACCATGATCATGATCACAGGGATAATTGCCAAAGAACCTACATATACGGCATAATCATACCATTTTTTGTTGATGGCTTTGCGACTGATCACTGCTGGTTGAGTTGGTACTTTATCATCTACACCAGCCAAGGCAATATCGGTTACTTCTTCATCCTGACCTGGAGGCAAACCAATCGGGCCTAAGCTCTTTTGGGTGAAAATGAAAGTGATCAAACTGATGGTCATTACAATTGCTGCAAGTCCAAATGCCAGGTGCCATGAGTATTCTTTACCAATGGTTATACAAGCGTATCCACCCAATAAAGCGCCAATGTTTATACCGGCATAGAACACCGAGAAACCAGCGTCTCTACGGGAATCATCCGACCTGTACAGTTTTCCAACCATAGTCGAGATATTCGGTTTAAAGAAACCTGTACCTACAACCGTAAAACTGATGCCAAGAAAGAAGAATTGATGCGGATCATAGGCTAAAATAGCACTACCTACAATCATTAAAATACCACCCCAGAATAGTGATTTTCTGAAGCCCAATATTTTATCAGCAAACAAACCACCTATAAAGGTAAATGCATAAACAAAGGCTTGTGTTGCACCGTATTGCAGATTTGCATCCACATCCCTCATTAACAATTGGGTTACCATGAAGTAGGTAAGCATTCCCCGCATTCCGTAGAAGCAGAAACGCTCCCACATTTCGGAAAAGAAAAGCGCCCAAAGTTGCTTTGGGTATTTTCCTTTAAAATCCTGGATTTCTTCTAATGACGTTTGTTGAGCCATGTCAGTTTTTATATAAAATATAAATGTAAAAATAAAAGTCTTTAGAATGTGCTCTAAAGACTTTTATAAGTTGTGATTTTAATAGCTATTTTACGCCGTGCATTAATCGTTTAAGCACTGGGGTAAGTAGCATGATAATCAAACCCAGACCCACCGGAATAAAGGTGAAGATCAGGAAGAAGGTTGTCATCGAATACTTAGAAGTAATTTCATCAATCATACCGCCCATAGTACCGGCAATCTTATTACCAATAGCAATAGCCAGGTACCAGATACCAAACATGATGGCGATCATCCTTCCAGGTACCAGCTTACTTACATAAGATAAACCTACTGGTGAGATAAACAATTCGCCCATGGTATGGAAGAAATAAGCCAATACCAACCAGATCATACTTACTGATGCAACCGCTGCTCCCTGAGGGATCGTACTTGCACCATAAGCCAATACAGCAAAACCTGTACCCAACAAGATCATTCCGAAACCGTTTTTATAAGTTGCAGAAGGGTTGTATTTACTTTCCCAAAGTTTAGATACAATAGGAGCACAGCTAATGATAAATAGAGAGTTTAAGATACCGAACCAGGTAGCTGGAACTTCAGATTTTACTTCACTGTATTGATTTTTAAGCATATAAATAACAAGAACCCAGATGATCACAAAGCCTGAAGCTAAAATAATATTACCAAGAGAGTACTTGCCAAAAGTTTTTGAGAACAGTCTTAATAGCACATAAGAGATAATCATCAATGGAATTACCGTAATTAAGGTATTTACCACGTTGAAAATAATTTTTGAATTACCAACTAATACGCGTTGTGTATAATCTTTTGCAAATATGGTCATCGAACCACCTGCCTGCTCAAATGAAGCCCAGAAAAAGATGGTAATGAAAGCCAGGATAATTACAGCAATCATTTTATCTCTTAAAACAGGTGTGTATTGAGAGATCCTTTTCACCAGGATGAACAGGAATAGCACCAATGCAACCACAATCATGATATTGCTACCTTCTATGCCGTTTATTTTAAAATTGAATAAGTTCATGCTGGTAATTTTGGATACCGGATCGTTGATGATCCATGATAAACCAATTACAGCAATTAAGCCAATCAGTACTAAATCAAATTTAGAGAATGGATTGCGTGTTGCTTCTTCTGCAGTTTCTGTAAGATCTTTTACATCATTTTTTAGTGGTTTTAAGCCGATGTTACCGAAAATACCTTGCGTAAAATAGAACTGTAACATACCGATAAACATAAAGATACCAGCTAAGCCGAATCCATAAGCCCATCCCCAATCTTTGTTTTCACCAATGTAACCGCAAAGTAGCATACCTAAAAATGCACCCGCATTTACACCCATATAGAAAATGGTATAAGCACCATCTTTTTTCTCTGGATGTTTTTTGTACATCTGTGCAATGATCGAGGTCATGTTTGGTTTAAAGAAACCGTTACCCAATACTAGCAGACATAAACCTAGATACATAAATGTATGGTCTATTTCTATAGCCATAGAGAGGTGACCTAAAGTCATGAGTAGCGCACCCACAATAACTGCCCAGCGGTATCCGATAATCCTATCGGCAATATAACCACCTAAAATAGGAGTTAAATAAGCCAAACCGGTATATGAACCATAAATTGCCAGGGCATATTCTCTTGGCCATCCCCATCCTGGATTGTCTCCGATTAATGAGGAAGTAAGGAATAGCACCAACAAGGCTCTCATGCCATAGTAAGAAAATCTTTCCCACATTTCAGTGAAGAATAAGACAAACAATCCCGCCGGATGTCCGAGTACTTTATTCTCGAAAAAGTTATTTGGAGTGTCCAAACTCTGTGTATTCATTTTATTTTTTTATGTGTTATTAATAGTTTAGTTAGTTGCGCAAGATAGCTACACGAAGGCAGACTCACAAATTTTAAAGATTGATTGAGTTGGCATCGTGGTCATTAAAGTTTATTTTCGGCTTTATTCTGTTTATCCTTAGGGTCTATATAAAAATCATCCATAGCATTAGGCTCGTTTTTCATCTCCACATTTTCTACCAATTTGAGTCTGCCGCCAACAATTCTATAGGCATCGAAGCTTAAGTCGGACGCGTAAAATTCAAAGTTTCCCTGCATTTCAGGAGAAAATGGTGCTAGATGATCAAATACGATCATGTTTACAGTCCGGTCAAGACTTAGTGTCATTGAATTTAGCTTATTGTATTCAAATACAATCCTGTTTTTTGCGGCTTCAGCTTTTACACCATCAAAAATGGTTTTGCCGAATACAGGTTGATCTGCTTTGTCGAAAGAAAGTATTTCTATTACTTTTTTAGAGGTCTTTGTATTGTTGCCCTTCCATCCAAGTAGGATGTAATAAGGTGCTCTGCCATTCATTACCACCGGTATCACTTGATAATATCGGGCACCATACCAGTTTTTGTTACCAGTAATCTGATTTAAGTCTTTTATGTTATTGGTATCATCAATCAGTGGAAACATTTTTAGCTTCCCGTCTTTGGTTGCCATTTGTATGGTGCCGAAAAAACGATAAGTGCCATCCTCATTAGGGACATACCAGGAGAAAATTCTTAAAGCATTGTTTGGCGACTTTATCACTGAGATTCTTTTCAAAGAATCGAAGGGGAAGTTAAATGATGCGGGTGTTTTTAATGCGGTAACTAATGTTTTGATGAACCTGGAATTTGCCAAAAGGCGATCCTGATCATTTGATGCATTGTAGGTCGCATCGCTCATGTGTTGTAGCGAGTCCTGATAAGTTTTCAGTCGCGATACATTTGTGAGGTCAAAACTATGCTGTGCAGAAAGTCTTGTTCCTGCACAACATAATATTAAAATTATTATTAAAGGTTTTAAAGCCTTAATCATTTAGTTTAGGTTTTCTATGACCATTGCACTGGCACCGCCACCACCGTTACAAATTCCGGCTACGCCGATTTTGCCTTTGTTTTGTGATAGTACGGAAAGTAAGGTAACAACAATTCTGGCTCCCGAGGCACCTAGTGGATGTCCCAATGAAACAGCACCACCATTTACGTTTACCTTGTCGCTATTTAATCCCAGTTCTTTGTTATTTGCCAGCGAAACTACAGAAAAAGCTTCGTTTATTTCAAAATAATCAACATCGGCAATATTTTTGTCTGCTCTTTTAAGTGCCAACGGAATTGCTTTTGAGGGAGCGGTAGTAAACCATTCCGGAGCTTGTTGTGCATCAGCATAAGCTAGAATTCTGGCTAAAGGCTTTAATCCCAGTTCTTTTGCTTTCTCTGCGCTCATTAAGACTAGTGCAGCTGCACCATCGTTTAATGTAGATGCATTGGCTGCCGTTACTGTACCATCCTTTTGAAAAACAGGCTTTAAAGCAGGTATTTTATCGAATTTTACTGCAAAAGGCTCTTCATCCTTATTAATTAAGGTAATGTCGCCCTTGCGGTCTTTAACTTCTATTGTAATAATTTCGCTATCAAATTTTCCATCTGTCTGCGCAGCCTGGGATCTTTTGTATGAACTGATGGCAAATGCATCTTGTTCTTCGCGACTAAAGCCACAGGTAGTAGCACATAGCTCGGCTGCAGAACCCATGTGGTAGTCATTGTAAACATCCCACAAACCGTCTTTAACCAAACCATCGGTAATCTGACCATGACCTAAACGGTAACCATTTCTAGCTTTATCAAGGTAGTATGGCACATTACTCATGCTTTCCATACCTCCGGCAATCACAATGTCGTTTTGGCCTAGGGCAATACTTTGTGCGGCAAGGATGATCGCTTTAGTCCCTGAGGCACAAACTTTATTAATAGTGGTAGATGGGACATCTGGTAAGCCAGCAAATTTAGCTGCCTGTGTAGCAGGCGCCTGGCCAACGTTAGCAGATAAAACATTTCCCATGTAAACTTCTTGAATATCAGCTGGTTTTATTCCCGCTTTTTCTACAGCGGCTTTAATAGCGAACCCACCTAATTGCGTGGCCGAAAAACCAGATAATGAGCCTCCGAAACTCCCAATTGGGGTCCGTACTGCAGATACAATTACTACTTCTTTCATCAATGTTTATAAGTTAGTTAGTAACAAAGTTAAGTAATTACGGTGTATGGGTGGTTAAAATGGAGGTAATTTAACTTTTACAATAGAAGCTGTATGCCAGGATCGGGATAGCGGATAACCATTAAAATAGGATATACTGATGAAATTATATTATTTTTGAATAGAAATCAATTTGCATCGCTTTGGCCAAAATCAGAAAAAATTCTCATAAGGTACTCTACAGGAAGTATTCATCTAATATTAAGTATATCATGATGGTACTTTCAGTATTGATTATAACTACGTTTTTACCCAAACAACCACGTTTTAGATATGAATTTGAAAAAGGCACGATTTGGAAAAATAAAGATTTAATCTCGCCATTTAGCTTTGCGATCTTAAAAACCAGTCCCCAGGTTACGATAGATAAAAAAGATGCGCTTGAAAACGTTTTGCCTATTTATAAGCTAAACAAAGATTTATTTAATGGGGTTGAGGAAGCTTATTTAAACGAATTTGATGTAAAATGGAGGACCAACGCTTTTCCTGAAAACGAGGTTGCAACCTATAAGCAGGCTTCTCTTAAATTACTTAAATCCATCTACGACAAAGGGATTATTGCTATAAATCCAAAGCATCATAAGGGGAATTCTCCCAATTACGATTTCTCTTTGTTAAATAACAATATCTCGAAAACAGTAAATACTCAGGATGTTTTTACTGTACAAACAGCGCTGGTCTATTTTAAAACTAATTTTAACTCAGTTAATCTAAAGATAAAAGAGGTAGTGGTAAATCTGGTTGAAGATCATTTGCAGCCCAATATTATTTTTGATGAAAAGCTGACGGCAATTGTGCAGGCGAGCACAGTGAATAGTTTATCTACCACGAGAGGGATGGTACAGAAGGGAGAATTGATTATATCTAAGGATAATGTGGTGGATGACGAGAGCTATCAGAAGTTGTTGTCGTTTAAAGAGGCTTATGAAGCGCAAACCAAGACTATTGGAGATAGTAAAGTCGTTTACTTCGGCCAAATCTTACTGGTAGGCTTTATTGTAAGCTTATTAATGGTGTTCCTTAAACTATTCAGGAAAGATATCTTTGCTGATAACAGGCAGTTGTCGTTGATCCTATTGGTGATCACCACTATGTTGCTTGCTTTAACATGGGCCATTAAACTGGATTTACCTACTATATATTATATTCCATTTTGTATAGTTCCTATCATTATCCGTATTCTATTCGATACCAGGCTTGCACTTTATCTGCATTTGCTGGTGGTGCTTATTTCGGGTTTCTTTGTACCCAACAGTTTTGAATTTGTGTTTTACCAGGTTACTTCTGGTATGGTTGCTATTTATAGCATCAGGAATTTGATTAAACGAGAGCAGTTGCTTTTATCGGCGTTATTTATTCTGTCTGCATACTTTATCGCTTTTGTAGGGATTTCCTTGTTAAGAGAAGGATCCTTTTCGCAAGTGGTCTGGATTAACTTTGTTCCTTTTATCATTAGTGTATTACTTTCTTTATTGGCCTACCCACTTATTTATGCATTTGAAAAGATGTTTGGCATCACCTCGGATGTGGCTTTAATTGAGTTAACCAATACCAATAATAAACTATTAAGAGAGTTGGCCTTTAAAGCTCCGGGAACTTTCCAGCATTCCTTGCAGGTGGCTAACCTGGCCGAAGCAGCCATCTTTAAAATAGGAGGAAACTCTTTATTGGTTAGGGCAGGGGCATTGTACCATGATATTGGAAAGATAGAGAACCCGCAGTATTTTATAGAGAACCAGAATACCGCATTGAGCCCGCATGATAAGCTACCTTATGAGCAGAGTGCGCAGATTATCATTAAGCACGTTCATAAGGGCATAGAAATTACGCGCAGGCACCAATTGCCGGAAAGTGTGATCGACTTTATTAGAACGCACCATGGAAATACGCGGGTAGATTATTTTTATCAATCATTTTTAAAGAATTCTCCCGAGAAATTTGTCGACGAAAACATTTTCAGGTACCCTGGACCGATTCCTTTTTCTAAGGAAACTGGTGTTTTAATGTTGGCAGATTCGGTCGAAGCTGCGTCGAGAAGTCTAAAAAATCCGGATGCTCAGAGCATAAATGACCTGGTCGAACGGATCATTAGCTACAAATTGGAACAAAATCAGTTAGATAATTGCGATATTACATTAAAAGATATAGAAACTATAAAGTTGATATTCAAGACGATGCTGATGAGTATTTATCATGTGCGAATAGATTATCAACAAACTCTGTAATTTTTTTTTGCAAACATAAATGAATTACTATATTTGCACTCCCTCAGCACGGATATGCAGAGGAAAAAACGGAGGGATGCCTGAGTGGCCGAAAGGAACAGTTTGCTAAACTGTCGTACTGGCAACGGTACCGAGGGTTCGAATCCCTCTTCCTCCGCGAGACGAGAATGGATTCTCAAAATGATAGGGTTGTTCGATTTCGAGCAACCCTATTTTGTTTAATGCCGGTGAGTTATAGTCTAAATTTTTATTGATGCCAGGTGTTCCACTTAGGATTACCGAACCAATGAAAGGTAGGGTTAGGATATTTAAAGTTAATCCTGATAAGAAGACAGTTACTCGAATATCGGCCGATGGCGATAATAACGTATACACTAAAATTTCCGATTGATTCTTTCATTGGCCAAATATTGTTGCTTTTGAAATAAGAGTGAGCGGATGGTAATTCCGACGCTCGTTAATTAAAGCTTTCTTGATTTTTTAATTATTCAATAATACTTTTGACGCTATGTTTTACTGGCAATTGAATAGCTGATGAGCAAGTATGGTTTCTGAGGGATGGACTAGGTTAAAGTTGATCCGAAAGAATTGTTAAACATTTAATGAGAAGATTCTGGAGCGTAATCAGAACAATGAATGGGTGGCTTTGGGGGAGATGATCGGGGATCATATTTTATCACCGCCGGAGAATTTTTCATTGATAATAGCTTGGCGTTGCAATAAAATATAAAAAATTGTAGTTTTAGTTTACAAACTAAAACATTTATACAGTTATGTTTGATACTTTTTTTGAGAAATATCCCGACTATTCAACCGTACAAAGACCGACAGCAGATGTTTTGGATAAGTTTACCGGCAAACTTCCATCGCAGCTCCTTGACTTCTGGAATGTTTATGGTTTTGGAACACTTATGAATGGCTATCTGAAGCTGGTTGATCCTTCGGAATTTCAAGCAGTTTTCAATGAAGCCTATGATAACAGGGACAACGAAATTGTTTTTGCTGTTACCGCGCTTGGTGATTTCTTGGCCTGGACAGGTGATGCGATAAGGGCTGTCTATTTTAAAAACGGTTATGATTCCATTGTCGAAAGCGGGGATGATATGGAATGGTTTTTTGACATGGACCTAGCTGATGAGGGCTTTTTGAGGGATAATTTAAATGATAAAAATTATCTGGTTGCAAAGGAAAAGTTAGGCGAACCGGGATATGATGAATGCTACGGTTATGTACCCTTGCTGGGATTGGGAGGAGCAGAAAAAGCAGACCATCTTCAGAAAGTAAAAATAAAGGAACACATTGCAATCATCGCCCAAACGCTTGGTAAGATAAAATAACGCTAACCCGCCTTTTTGGCTTTTTAAATTCATATACTATGCTTAAATCCAGATATCTCTTAATCCCATGTGTCATTTTAATGTGTGCTTGCGGAATTGGTACGAACGATCCGATTATAGGGAAATGGCAAGTTGTAAAAGAGGTTAATAAAATTAAGGATGCTAAAATTGATACGACCACAATAAAGATTTCGAATTTTACTTATAATCAGTTCAATTTCAAAACAGCTAAAAATTTAGAAATTACCACAAAAGCAAAGAAGTCAAGTTATGACTATTCCATAAATGATAGGGTACTTCGATTTGTTGCCGATGGTAAAACCACCCATTATGGCATACAGAAAGTTGATCAAGACAGTTTGGTGTTGTACAGAGAAGAAAATTGGGCAAACACTATACGAATTTCTTCGACATTGTATTTTAAGAAGGTAGAATAATAAGCCAGTAATGAATAAGATCCTTAAAAATATTGGTGTAACTACCTTGATCCTTATCTGTCTTCTACTATTAATTATAGGGCTTTTTTGGGGAAACGTGAAGTGGAACAATTATTCAAAGGAAAAAGAGGCGATCCGTTATCAAAAAGAGGTTTGTGATACCATGACAACGGTAAACAGAAAAATCGAATTTGTACTTGATGGGTTTAGTAAAAAAGAAACCAAACAAGTTCGTTTTTATCTTGTTCGAAACAAATCAATCATACGGGATAGTATGGTAAAAGCCGATGTTAACCCTGCTGTTGAATACCAGAATGTGATGCTCCCCTTTGATAAAATAAGCATTATAGATCAGGTAATTGTAAAAGCAGGCAATCGTTATTTTTTGCTCACTGGATTGAGCTATAGGGCGAAATATAATTACGGTATGTTTGGGCCTGTTGGCGACTGTGAGTGCACATTGGATGGATTTGAGAAGATTAACGGTACGGCGGCCGGATACGGCTGGTTGATAAAAAAGTATGGACTATTAAATTATCCATGAATTCTCAAAATGATAGGGTTGTTCGATTTCGGGCAACCCTATTCTGTTTAAAAACTGACCTAAGACTATTATAGATTTGGATTACTCCCTGATGGATTCAAATTATGAACCCATTACTCTTTTTGCTACATTTACGCTTAATAAATTGGCCGTTATGAAAAAGAAGGTTGTCCTGATTCAGGATAATGAAGATATACTTGATATTATGGATCAGGTACTAGAGGAGGAAGGTTTTGAGGTTACGGCGTCACTGACGACGGAGCCGATAGAGAAACTTGAGGAGATTGATCCAGATGTAGTGGTGGTGGATGAGCACATCAAAGGGAAAAAGAAAGGATCTGCGGTCATTGAAGAATTAAAATCTGATCCCCAGACGCAGGATGTGTCGGCTGTGCTGACTTCTACTTCTGCGAACCTGCCTGAAAAAGCCACAGCTTGTAAAGCCGATGACTATATTGAAAAACCTTTTGATATTGATCATTTGGTGGAAGTGGTTAAGAAAAATACCTGATTGATAGGGGTTGGGAATATAAGTTGACTAAATCAGCTCCAGCTTTATTGCTTTGGCGATGAGCATGGCTGTGTTTTTTACCTCGAACTTTTCCAGGAGGCTTTTACGATGTGTATTTACTGTAGGAATGCTGATGAAGAGTTTTTCTGATATATCGGTATTGGTTAGTCCTTCGGCGATTAACAGCAATACTTCTTTTTCTCTGCGGGTGATCAGGAGTTGACTGGGCGCTGGTTTTCGCAATGCACTAAAAGCTTCCTGACTATAATATATTTTGCCTTTTAGCACGGTATTTATAGCTTCCAGGAGCTCTTCTTTGGTGGCATTTTTTAACACATAGCCTGATGCACCATTATCCATCATGTTTTTGATAATGGGCTGCTGGTTAAAGGTACTAAGTCCCAGTACAGCTACAGTAGGATGTAATTGTTTGACTTCCTTGCATAGATCTATTCCGCTTTTGTCGGGTAGGTTGACATCCATTAAGATCACATCGGGCTGCTGTAATTTCAGAAAACTCAGGCAGGATGCTGCATTGGTGGCATGTCCCATCCAGTCCAGTGTTTTTTCATGCTGTAATAAAGAATGAATGCCTTCTATGACCATAAAATGATCGTCTACTACAAAAATGCCTGCTTTCATTGCCTGTTTAGATATTAATTTCGATCATTACTGAAGTGCCTTTGTCGGAAGCGGATTGCAAATCTAATTTAGCTTTTAAAAACTCGACACGGTTTCGGATATTTAACCAGCCCATTCCATTGGCTTGTTTCAGTTGATCCGTATCGAAACCTTGTCCATCATCTTCTACGGTAACAGCCAATAACTTTTCCCCTTGGGAAAGATGTAATTGGACCAGTACATTTTTTGCCTGAGCATGTTTGATGCTGTTGTTGACGAGTTCCTGTATGATGCGATAAATGGTCACTGCTGTGGTTTGCGGTATCTCTGCCCGATTCATTCCCACCGATTGATAATTGACATGTAGTACGCCACTACGATCCATTTCTTCACAATATTCCTTCAACGCAGTGTCCAATCCATATTTGACCAGCATTTCAGGCATCATGTTATGCGCTACCCGGCGCATTTCCTGGATAGAACTGTCCAGCATATCGATACTGCGTTCAAAAGCATGTGTGTTGTCCGGGGTCATGATCAGGTTCTCTTTGATGTTACCTAAGGAAAATTTGATGCCACTCAGCATACCGCCCAGGCCATCGTGCAGGTCCTTGGCCAGTCGGGTACGTTCTTGTTCTTCACCTTTTAGCACTGCTTCAGTGGCCATGAGTCGTTTTTCAGTTTCTAATTCATCTATTTTGGCTTGTTGTAATTTTCGCCTATTCCTGTAATTCCGGTAGCTAAGTAAAGAAATAGAAAGCAAGGCTACGGCACCTGCAAATAAGAAATAAATCAGGTTGTTCTTTTGTCGTAGTTGCGATTGTTGCAATTTTATTTGCGCTTCTTTTCTTGAGGTTTCAAATTTTTTTTCAGTGAGAATGGTATGTTTTGTTATGGTCGTATTTAACAAGCTATCATTAAACATTTCTGATTTGTTATAATAGAAGTAACCCTGCTGTGGTTTCTGTCGAGCGTAGTATAAGCTTGAAAGCAAAGGATATAGCTTTTTTTTTAAGTTTGGTATATTGTATTGTTGAGTTAAGCGAAGTGCAGAGTCAGCGTATAACTGCGCAATCGCATTATTCTTTTTTAGCAGGTGATAATAGGCCATTCCGTATTGTGCTAAACCTTCTTGTTCACGCCAATCATTCGCTTTGGAAAGTTTAAGTGCTTTGGTTACATAGGGTTTTATGCTGTCTATTTGTTGCAACCGAAGTGCAATTAAGGCAAAGTTTAGTGCAGTTGACGTCTGTATTTGCTTGTTTCCGCTTGTATTTGCCAAAACCATAGCCTTGTTTAAGTAATATTTAGCGGAGTCATACAACGTTAGTTCTATATAATTTAATCCCAGATTGTTTAGCGCTTCTTCCAGCGACGCTTTATTCTTTGATTTTGCAAGAATGCCAACAGCTAACAAGCCGTTATTAGCGCCTTTTCTGTATTGATGCATATAATTATACAACAGTTGGAGTAGATTATAAATATTGCCGTCGTATTTATAGTTATTGTTTTTAATTAATATATCTCTGGCCTTTTCAATATGGTTTACAGCACTTTGGTAATCTTCTATTAATGAATATCCAATACCAACATTAAGCATGGTGCGGGCAAAATCGATAGAGTCGGCATTTTTTTTTGCGTACTCCATACCTTCCATATCTAATTTTAGTCGATCATCAAATCTTCCATTTAAATATAGCACGTTAGAATAATTGGTATAATAGTCCAGTATCCCTTGTTTATAATTTAGTTTTCTGCTTAAAGCTTCAGCTTTGCGACAAAATTTTTCTGCCTCTTTTAAATTGCTATTTAGATATTGGTCGGCTAGGGCATAATACAATTTTATCTTATTCGTATCATTTTGAATTACTTTAATTTTCTTTAAAAGGCTGTCCACCTTGTCAACCTGAGCAGTACATAAAAAACAGGTCATAACTGAAAAAAATAGTAACGTTAATTTTCTCATACCCTAATTTACATTTTTCTAATTGCAAATTAAATATAGATCTGGCCTATTTTATATCCTCTTTTTTAATGATTTTTTAGATGTCTACCTATAAAAATCATCTTTTTTAATGATTGATATGCCTTATCTCCAATTCTAATTTTATCCTATAAATTTTGAAAAAATGAAAAAGCTATCTATAACCATGATTTGTATTTGTTTTTTAAGTGCGCTTCATGCACAGATTTTAAAACCTGTCAAAAACACTAATAATAGCCAACAGGCTTCAACATCAGGTACGACCATTAACGATGCCGATTATTTTTTAGCGGTTGCAAAAGTTACCCTTAAAACGGGGAAGGATAATAAAGAAAATGGATCTAGCCTAATTTTGAGGGTTTACCCAGCTGCCGGTAGCGATAATTGGCGCAAAGGGTATAACCAGGAAAATTATAAATCAGAATTAAAAGTATGGGGTACAAATGATTTTACATTGCCGCGGTCTGCGGCTTTTGATCAGAATTTTAACAGCCTTGCCCATTACAGACAAACGGGTATTATGGTAGATGTTAACTACAACACAGTAGGTAATGGGCCGTTTTTCGCTTTGGATGCCTGGAAAATTGAGGAGGTAAGTGTTACGTTGGAGTTTAAGGATAAAAATGGGAACCTACATCCAACAATGGGTTCCAAGACTATTTATTTTACCGATTCAAATATGTACCTGGATTTTAAAAAATGGCAGTTGTACTGCAAAACCGATCAGTATTTTAATGCGCTGACTCCATTTATTACCAATAGGCCAATGAATTAGAAATCTGTCATGCATAAAAATCATCTTTTTTAATGATTGCGCCAGTTTTTAGGCTAATCTACTTTTATGTAATGCTATTTTTTTTCAATTAAAAAATTTCAAACTATATGAAAACAATAAAATACAACATCTTAACAGCAGCAACGGGAATAACATTTGTGTTGTTTATGCTTGCATTGTCTTCCTGCAAAAAGGGTATTGGTATGCCCGAAAATGACCCGACGCCACAAGATACTACGCTTAAAGTAAGCTCTTTATCTAACACCACCCTTCGATATGGCGATACCCTTATCATTAAGGGCAGCAACTTTTCCGCTACAGCCATCAGTAATACCGTCACTATTGACGGCGTGGTTGCCACCTTACAATCGGCAATTGCTACAGAATTAAAGGTAATTGTTCCAGCTGTTGGAGCAGTTAATGGGGAAGTAAAAATAAAAACAGGCAACCAGACTGTGAGCGGTGGCAACATTACCTATGTGCCCGATGTATTTGTAGCTGGTTCTCAGGATAATGGCGCAGGCCCTTTGGCTACTTATTGGAAAAACAGCATTGCTGTTAAACTAAGCACAGAAGAATCAGCATTGAGTTCAATTTTTATAAATGGCAATGATGTGTATGCAGCAGGATGGGAAAGGACTAACAATTTACAATTGGCCAATTATTGGAAAAATGGCACTAAAACCACGCTTGGTACCGGCGCTTCTGCTGCTAATAGTATTTCGGTAAACGGTAAAGGTGTGCATGTAGGCGGCTGGGAACTTGTGAACGGACCGGATGTCCCCCGATACTGGAAAAATGGAACAGGTACAACCATAAATGTCTTTGACCCCATTATATCGAATACTGTTACGGGTAATGGCTCTTGTAATGGTGTTTATACAAGTGGTAATAATGTTTGCGCTGTTGGAAGTTATCGAAACTCACAGGGGAGGTTTTCGCCATGGGAATTTACAAATGGGGTACTACCGGCCAATACTATACCCAATAACGATAAGCATTGTTTTGCCAATGCTGTTTTCTTAAGTGGAAGCGATTTGTATGTAGTAGGCTACCAACAAAGTCCAACAACAGCGTTGCCTATGGCTACCATCTGGAAAAACGGAACTGCTGCAACACTAACCGCAGGCACTGTTTCGGTAGGTGTATTAAACGCTGTTTTCGTAGCGGGAAACGACGTATATGTGGCAGGATATGAACAAGAAGATTATTACCACGTTGGGCCAACTTTTGCAAAATATTGGAAAAACGGGGTAGCAGTAAAATTATCAACAACATCATCTAGTGCTACAGGTATTGCGGTTTTTGGTAATGATGTTTATGTATCAGGATGGGAAAACAACGGAAGCTATAATGTAGCCAAATACTGGAAAAACGGGGTGCCTGTTAATTTAGGCAATGCCGTACTTAATTCATCAGGCAATGCTATTGTGGTACGGTAAATAAAATAGATACTTAAAAATAAACCCATGAAGAAATTATTTTTAACCCTCATTTTTTTGTTTGTTGCGATAGTGGTTTTTGCCCAAAAGCAGACTTTTGATGTATTAAACTATACCATGCCCAAAGATTGGGATAAAACAGAAATGGCAAATGGCATACAGCTGTCTACCAAAAACGATGGTAAAGGAAATTATGCAGCGGTTGTTATTTTGCGTTCGGCAGCAAGCACGGTATCTGCACAAGAAAACTTTAATAATGGCTGGGAGAAACTGGTAAAAGGTACTGTGTCTGTTTCCGGGGAACCAACCATGCAGGCACCTGCTACTGAAAAAGGATGGAACGTTATTTCGGGGCAGGCCGGCTATACCGATGGCGCCAGCAAAGGATGGGTAACGCTGATAACGGCTACAGGGAGCGGCAAAATGGCTAATGTGGTCGTAATGACCAATACCGATAAATATCAAACCCAGATACTGGATTTTATAAAAAGCATTGACTTAAACGAAACGGCAACTGCACATGGCAACAATATAGGCCCGGTTCAACAATCGGTTAATGAAACAGCTTCGTCAACAAACGCTATAAACGGTTCAGGAAATAAAAGTATGTATTCAATTACTGTTCCGCCTACGTGGAGTTTAAATGCCGGAGGTAATAGTTTAACCTTAGAAAAAAACACCAATACAGGAAAAAGAATTATTGAGTTTATGAGTATGGTAAAATCATCTGGCAATTTAGAAAAAGATATGGAACATGTTTTCTTTGAAGTTTTTGATGGATGGAGCCTGTATAACAGCCCCAATAATCTTTTATTTGAAAAAGGTGATCATGAAAAAGGGTTTACCAGCCAAGGCCTGCCTTATTATATGTTAAGCAATAACATAAGAAAAACCGGATCTAGTAATGGCGATGTTATAAAAAGCTTCGTCATACTTATACAGGTAGGGCCAAACGTAGCCATTATTAATTCGGCAGATCAAATACTGGGCAGCGAAACTGAAATGGCTTTAAATTTTCTTTTATTCAATTTGAAGATAAATGGTATTGCCGAAAAAAATATGGATTATAAAAAACAGCTAACAGGTACCTGGGCTTCAAGCAGCGGGTCATACGGAAATAGTTTAATTGCTGCTACCAGTTACACAGCAGAAGGAAAATATTATGTGTTAACACAATCTTCTTACACTGTGGGTTACGACTATTATAATGACTTGATTAAAAGCAAACAATTTAAAGGTGAAGGTGTATTTGCTTTTAAAGGAAATGTGCTGGAAAGAAAAACTAGTTCAGGTCCAGTAACAAAATACTTCATTAGATTTTATTCCAAAAAATATGGTAATAATCAATGGAGAAATTTAATGGGTTTGTATGCCTGTAATTATGATAAAAACAGAATAGAAACGGTTTCTTCTTTTCAAAAGCTTTAATTACAATGCCAATTTCCATAAGGGAAAGCAGTTGGAAACCCAGATGGCTTTATCATCAAAATAACCTGTTCTGGAGATTAAATAAAACATCTGTTCCAAACTATTAAATCTCGTTATACATGAAAAAAATTATTCTTTTACTAAGCTTGGCAGTAACCATTATTGCTGCAAATGCACAGGAAGCACCACCGAAGGTACCACCTATAAAAAATGTTATAGATGCAAAACTACCTACTTTGCCGCAACAGCCCGTAAAATTGCCTTTGGGTACAGTGCTGCCAACATTAGCCAACCGTGAAACAGCCAAATTTACAATACCCAACTGGCAGCTCATCCGCTGGTGGGTTACACCTAATGCAGGCCATTCGATTACCGATCCTTCTTTTAAATTTCTCAGCAATGGCACAGTTAGCTGTAGTCTCACTACACCCGAAGCTGTAACAAGACTCGAATCTGGTACTTACACCGTTCATGGCAATAATGTAACCATCCTTTTAAAAAAGAATACAAATGTAACCATGAACTGCAATCTTATTTATAACAACAGCAACAAAACACTAATAGGTACCTATACCCTGCAAGTACTTCCTGTTACTAATGCACCAGCGGGTTATACACCTGGAACAGTAACAGGAGAGTTGAAGCTGGAAATAAAGCCATAGAGAATATAGTTATGAAATCATACGTAGCAATAACAGCATTTCTATTTATCGCTTTTTCTGCCCATGCCCAAAGTGATCAGGAACTTAACCGTGACTCGGTAATTGGCTGGCGGTATATAAGCAACCCACCAAAAGCCATTGCTGTTTACAAACCAATAAAAGGCCAATTTGGCTCTTACTCAGTTTGGCAGCAGCAAGCTTCGGATTTGCTGATCAACTGGATACAGCAATCTTACCTGCCCCGTGGGCTAGTAATGCGTACTATTGTCAAAAACGATGAGCGCTGGTATCTATTTAATAATGGCCCGTTGCAGAGCTATGGTGTAAATTTTCTAGGATTTTCTACACATTTTGCCAATGGGAAAATTAACCTAAGCGACGAACAAGGTCAAAGATTAGTAGCCGGATTTAATGACTTTCCGGGTACTTTTATCAAAGGGTTTAATCCTGGTAGTTTGTATTTCTTTGCAGAGCAAGCGCAATTTACGAGTGGAGATGATGAAGCTCAATTAGCCAAAGAAGGAATAGATAAAAAGATTCAGCCCAGTCTCTATAAATACCGTACTTATTTCGACCATTATCACGACAATGGCCAACAGGTTTTTAAAATTGGCGTAGTGGTTCCTAAAAACGGCAACTGGCCCTTTAAACCAGTACTGGTAAAAGATGCCGTGGCCTATATTCAGCAGCAAATGGCAGTTTATCCAGGTATCCTGCAAAAAAATCCTTACTCGGTAGAGCCGTTGAAAAAAGATCTGGAAAGACTGAAACCTTACTACAATGAAGTTGTAAAATTAAATGCAAGTTATAATTACGGTAACGGCATTAACGATGGCAATGGGCATTACCTGCTCAATCCCGAAGCTATTATAAACGGCAAAGGCAACAATAAAACATTCCCGGAATACAACATACTTGTTAGCACAACTCAGCAGACGATTGACCAGGCAAAAACTGATAACCCACTTTGGCTGTATGTTAATTTAACACCAATAAACGTGGCCTTACAGGGTAATCCTGTAAAATTTGATACAAGGTTTGGCACAGGCATACCGCACATGGTAAATTCAATGTTGAATAATTTCAATTTTGATTATGTAGCCAAATGGCTGGCGCAGCCCAACGACAGAAAGAGTATGGTTTATACACCAGTAAAAACGCCTGCAAAATCAACAGGTAATACAGCCACTGCACCGGCAACTGTATCAGCAACAGCAACAGCAAAAAACAAAGACCCTTACACCATCTTGTATGAAGATTTTGACGGCTATCCTGCCGGTGAAATATCGGCCAAAAAATGGCATACGGCAGGATATGGCTTTGCCAATGCTTCTTTAACCACTATAAATGGACAAAATGGTAAATGGGTTTCAATCCCGAATAAATTTACTTTTTACCCTGATTTAAATATTCCACTCTCACAGAATTATACAGTAAGCTATGATGTATATTTTGGCCCCGGCATTACCAACAAAAGAGTGATGCATTATTTCAGGTTGGATGCCTATGACTCCAAAGATAAATATCCTCAACCTATGAATATGGCCAGCGCTGTTGATAAAGGAATGGACTTTAGGATTGCCATGAGTGGCGAAGGTACAATGGAATGCAACTTCAGGAAAGGCCAATATAAGGAAATGAATCAGGATGTTAGGATTGCGGCATTTAAGGAAAAAGAGGTGGCGCATGTAAGCGTCAGCGTCAGCGGTACTATGGTTTCTATTTCGGTAAACGGTAAAGACGTAATCAGAAATGATAATGCCAGGCCTGCCGAGCAAATGTATAAACGTGTTGGCTGGTATTGCAGTAATCCTAATATGCTGCTCGGGAATATTTATATCAAAAGTGCAACACCAGTTAAATAATTAAAGAAATGAAACACATAAAAATATTTTGATAATCCAACTGGTTTTAAACTAAACTAATTGCTATGAAATCGACACTACTTATCCCCTTATTTATACTACTGTCTTTTATCGCTTTTTCTGCCCATGCCCAAAATGATCAGGAACTTAACAGAGACTCGGTATTGGGTTGGCAATACGTTACCAATCCGACCAAAGCCAATACGGTTTATAAACCCTACAAAGGTTATTATGGCTCGTATTCCATTTGGCAGCAACAGGCCGTTGATAAATTATATAGCTGGATACAACAATCTTATTTGCCACGAGGCTTAATCATCAGACGTGTTAGTAAAAACGACGATCGCTCATATTTACCTGATTTAGGCCCGTTACATAGTTATGGTTTTGAATTAATGGGCTTCTCTGCAAGATTTGAGAATGGAAAAATCAACCTCAATGGTGAACAAGGAAGCAAGCTGATTGCAGGCTTCAATGATTTTCCAGGTGCTTATATAGACGGATTTAATCCCAATGGACTGTATTTCTTTTCTGAAAAGGCACCATTTTGTGCGGGCGAGGATGATGCTACTGTGAAGGGTGAAGGGATTGATAAAAGGATTCAAGCCAATCTTTATAATTATCGGACCTACTTGCAGCATTACCATGATAGTGGAAAAGGCTATGGTAAAATTGATGTGGTAGTTCCCAGAAATGGCGAATGGCCTTTTAAACCCGTGTTGGTAAAAGATGCCGTAGCTTTTATTCAACAGCAGATGGCCATCTATCCTGGTATTATGAAAAAATATCCGCACTACGAAAAGGAAATACAGGCCGCGTTAGAAGGTCTCAAACCTTTTTATAACGAAGTAACAAAGTTAGATCCTCGTATCAACTACCGTATCGGTCCTAGCGATGGTGCAGGACATTACCTGCTCGATCCACGCCATATCTTAAATGGCAAACAGCTCAGCAAAACTTTCCCTGAATATAACCTATTGGTAAGTACAACCCAACAAATCATCAATCAATCTAAAACCGATAAACCACTTTGGTTATATGTAAACCTTACGCCCAGAATCGATTTTGCAGGATCACTCGCTAACTATGATGTAACTTTTGGAACCGATGCACAACATTTGGTGCATTCAATGTTACAAAATTTTAATTTCGATTACGTAAGCAAGTGGTTAGCCGACCCTGAAAAGATGAAAACCGTTGCCTATAAACCGGTGAAAGAACCCGCAAAAACTTCGGGCAATACAATGGTAAGTATTGTAAGTAAATCGGTTACGGCAAGCGTAAAAAATAAAGACCCGAATACGATTTTATATGAAGACTTCGAGGGCCATATCTCTGGTGATTTTTCTGCTAAAGGATGGCATACATACGGAAAAAATGGACACGAATTTCAAAATGCCACACTTCATACGCTAAGGGGTCAGCAAGGAAAATGGATATCCATACCCAAAGAGTTTACGTTCTATCCTGATTTTCCAAAACCACTTCCAGCCAATTTTACCCTGAGTTACGATGTGTATTTCGGGAAAAACATTCGCAATTATAGATCGCTAATGTATGTACGCTTGGGAACCGAAAACTACATCAACATACAAGACATTAACCGAAACGGATTTGATTTTGCATTTGCCTTAGGCGGGGAAGCTGAAACGAGTGTGCAGTTTATGAAGAAAAAAGTTCCTGAAAAAATTCAACGCTTTAGGATTGAAAACCTGAAAGCAGAAAATGTGGCTCGTGTAACTATAACTGTCAATGGCGCATCGGTAGCAGTAGCGGTTAACAATAAAGAAGTTTTTAAAAATGAAATGGTACTGCCAACAGGTGTAGCCTACACGAAAATTGGCTGGTACTTCGGAGATCCCGATGCTTATTTGGGCAATATTGATATTAAAAAACAATAAAGAATGAGGCAATGAAAAATATATTGATAATCCTATTGATGCTGCCCTTATTGGCAATAGCACAAGAAAAACAGCGCATGGAAGATGCCATAAAAAAAATGGAGGAGCTGAAAAAAAATATGACCCCAGAGCAGCGAGCCATGCTAGAGAAAATGGGACTTGAAAAAACAATGAAAACTGCCCAAAAAAATATGCAGCAGGGTGGTACTGGAACAGCATTGATGCAAATGGGTGACCCGAACAAAATTCCCGAAAAACTTTCTACACTGGCTATACCGGCCACACCCACTGATAAAGGGAAACTTATAGCTTACCTCAAACCAATTTTTTCACAAACAGAAACTGCGATGAAACCCGATCATGTAAAAGCGGTACAAAAATTATTGGATAAGGGCGCTGAAACCGGAAAATATGCACTGGTATTTTGGTCGCATAATGAATTGGACAAAGCATTGTACCTGCTTATTAATGCCTGTATCACCAATCCGGATGATTATGTTTCCATCAATAACCTCGGCGCATTGCTTACCCTTTCGGGATATGCACATAAATCTTTCCCGCTGCTTTTATATACGCAAAAATTTGTGCCTCAAAGCGGCACGTTGCTTAACAATATAGGTCAGGCTTATCTGAGTTTGGGTTATGTTGACAAAGCGAAACCGTTGTTTTTATCAGCCATTGCAAAAGATTCGACCAAAACCGAAGCGTATCGTTCGATGGCACTTATTGCACAAAAACAGGGAGACAATGCGCTTTGCGGAAACTATCTCGAAAAAGCCATAGCACATGGCGCTGCTACTCCAGAGAATATCAATTTATTGAAACAGGTGGCACCTCAAAAAGACATTTCGGCGCATATCAGAAAACGTTTTAAACAATTTTATAAAGACCATAGTGTTACCAAACGCTTTATCGTACCGTCAATACCGGCATCGTATGAAGAAGCAGTAGCACGTGATGGTGAAGTGGAAGCCTATTTCAGGGACTTTGATGCTACTATTAACGCAACTTATAAAACACAACAAGAACTGGATAAAAAATATGGGAACCAAGTACAGGGAAACCAGGCTAAAATGATGGCACAAATGCAGCAAACGCTGGCCAATGCTGGCAAACCTGGTTTTTCCAAATCGGTTAAGGATCTGAAAGAATCGTTCAGTAATCCATTTGTAACCCAGGCATCCGTCATGCTAGCCAGTATAGACAATCCACAATTCAGTAAATCCTATATCAACAGAATGAAAACTGAAACAGCAAACAGGTTAGCAAGCGTGAATGAACTGAAACAGGCATTGAAAACCGATTTTGATGATAAGATAAATGCTTTGGTAAAAGAAGAAAGCAAACTGAAAGACGGCGAAGGCCAGGATGCAGCAAATGCAAGATCAGTAGAAATTGAAAAACAACTCTGTGATTTGAATACAGCAAGGCAAAATAAATGGCTGGAAAAAATGGCCGAAATAAATAATCAATATATCCATAAAATGGAAGATCTGTTGAACCAGCGTTTGCAAGAGCATCTTTTTTGGAATACCATCGTGATGCAATCCATGCAAGACCCTACGGCCGTTAACTACGCATTTTATGTGGGCTATTTGAAAGACTTGTATAATCTTGCTTATCTGCTTTTCCCTACGCATGTGGACGGGGGGCTATCAAAACCCTGTGGGGATTATATGAAAGCCAACAATTACAGAGGAAAAATACACGATTGGGAAAGAGAACACTGCGAAGTGGATTTTGGGATAGACCTCATGGTAACCGGTGGAAAAATGAATTGCGAAGGCTGGTCGGTTTATGCAGATTTCAAAGAAGGTTCATTTAGGTACGATCGAAGTGTTGATCCTGTAACCTGGCAAACTACCGGGCACAGCATTACTGTAAAAGCAGGAAAAGAAAAAGAATTTGAGATCACCAAAAAACTGGGTGGAAAAATAGGTGCAGAAATAGGAACCACCATCAAGTTTGATGGGAATATGAACCCGGTTGATTTGATCGTTAAAGAATCAGTTTCAGCAGAGATGAGTGGCCCTATGGGAGGCAGTGCAGGTGTTAATTTAGTTGATGTTGAAATAAGTGTGAGCAGTGGTTTTAAGGCCACCGGGTCATCCATACCAGGGTTTGGAAGCGATTTTTTGAAATAAAAATCACCTTTTTAACGATTGACCATTTTTTTATATCAACCTACTTTTATATCACAAAATTAAAAAAAACAATGAAACCATCATGAGCAAACGCTCGCAAACAGCAATGAATATTGCTCATGATAGCTTCATCACCATTAAAAAAAATTATATTCTGATGAAAAAAATACTCATTTTATTGCTGTTCATTGTAGGAACAATGGCAGTAAATGCACAAGTAAAAACAAATACTGCTTTAGTAAAGGGACAGCATACAGGTAAAACCATTGATATTAGAGTGCCGGCAGGAACCATGAGGGTCGGGCAAGTAGAAGCAAAGGTTATTCCACTACAGTCTTTAAAAATGAAGGTGAACCCTCAGATACTTGCTAATCAAAAGTTCGCAAAAGACATTGCGATAGAACTCATTTCTATTTCTTTTGAGCCTGCGAACAAACGTTATATTCTTAAGTGCAGGGTCTTTAATGCGGGTACCACCGATATAGATTTAAATCTTTTGAAATATGCTGTTGCAGGAGCACCTAATCACTTACTTACAGAAGTCACCAATACTGACCCCTATTTGTGGAATACCTCAACATATCCTCCCGATATAAATTTCCCATTTGATTTAGAAACAGAGTTGCCTGGTGGCGGAGTTAATTCTTTAAATGGAAGAAGTTTTTGGTTGAAAGAAAGCAGTTGGTTTTCATCGATTAGCAGAGACCCAAATGTTAACGTTGGTGAAATGTTATATAATAATACTATTCTTAAACCTGGAGAATCTGCTTATTCTATAGCAATTGATAGGGCAGTTTGGAATAAAGCTACTAGTGCCGGTGGAGCACACAGAATGTATAGCATTAAAATTGACCCTTTGAATAAAATTGGCGATCAAAACCTAAGCAACAATGCTATATATTTTACAATGGATAATATTGATGTTCAATAGTGCAGATTATGCTTGTAAGTGGCTGATTTGTAAATACAAAATTGATATGAAATTGATGAAAAATATTTTTCGCCCAAAAACAAACCTTCGATGAGGTTTCCCTTATGGGGCGGGTTCCAACGATGGGGTATGGGTGGAGACCTACAATGCCAATACCAAGGAAGATGCCCAGAAAACCTGATCGTTCACTTTTAGTGGCTTTTGGGATAACAAAGCTGATGCAACACTCTATCGGTATCACCCAGAGTATTTTAAGGGAACAGAAAAAAATCCGGTAAAACCGTATATGATAGAATTGACCTATAGGTACGTAAAAACCTCTCTTGGAAAGAGCTTGTTGGAAAACTTTACGGAAAACTTCGACTTTGATGCTCTGAGGAATATGTTATAAAAATCATCTTTTTTAATGATTGACCTGCGTGGTTATCAGCGCTATTTTTATTAGAAAATTAAGATCATGAAAAAAGTAATTTTTATCGTTTTCCTAACCCTGGGGGTAGGAGGAATGGCGCAAGCTCAGTTTTTGGGTAAACTCAAAGAAAAAGCGAAAGCAGCTGTAGGAAGTTCAGTCGACCGGTCAACTGACAAAGTAGTAGATAAAGCAGTAAATAAAACCTCCGACAATGCTACGGACAAGGCATTAAATAAAGCTGGGGAAAAATTGAATAACCTATTTAAAAAGAAAAATAAGAAACGTGCAGATACCATACCACCGGTAGTTCCTGATTCAAATAAAACGGTTATCAAGCCCGAAAATAAGAATTGACAATTCAAATTTAATTCCTCGATTTTTGTTCTTATAAATGTCTCGTATAATCCTCAAAAGTTCTTTCAAATGTTCTAACGGGTTGACACATTCCCCGCACAAAACAAAGAATATAAAAGTATTCATAAATAAGAAGCCTGTAGATAGCAATAGTTATAGGCTTTTTGCTTTTCTAAGATTTGTAGCAATAGACAAAAATTGCGCTAGCTATTGGCTCTGGAAAAGATAGTTTCGAATATGAGCTGAAATAATGGATTTGTAAGTGGTTGATATTGAGGAATAAGTTTGTTTTTGAGCTTGAATGGCGTTTTTTTAACTGATTTTAAGCTTAAATAATTTGTAGGAAGATGTTTTATTTCTATTTTTGCGCCATAGCAAACGAAGCTATGGCGAAGTTTATTTAAAGTGTAAAATAAAATAGGATTTATCATTTTAATATTGTTTCTTTGCAATCCCTTCGAAAAAGGGAAAAACAGATACCAAGTTCGGGGTGTAGCGTAGCCCGGTATCGCGCCTGCTTTGGGAGCAGGAGGTCGTAGGTTCGAATCCTGCCACCCCGACGAAACAAAGACATAAAGTCTATTAAAAACCCTTTAAATGTAACAGTTTAGAGGGTTTTTTCGTTTATTTCATATTAAACCATATCAAAGAAAACCATAATATATCAAGGTTTTTATGCCCTATTCTGCACCCTGTTTTTTTAGATATAATTGTTGTATTGAGGGGCTGGCCAAGTGAAAAAACTTTCATCTCTGGTTAACGCGAACAATGTGTTATTTTTGTGTCTTATTTATTAAATGCTGGATTCACTTTCATATTCCTTGTCGGTTACCGCTTCTAGCCATTTAGTTTCGCCTTTTTCCCTTCCTGTTATCGCTACCTGAATAAATTTGGTGTCTGAACTTGCTCCATGCCAATGAGGAACGTCGGGCGGACATTTTACGGCATCGCCTTTACGAAGTATTTTCTTTGGTTGTCCCTTTTCCTGATAGTAACCAACACCATCTATTGCTAATAATATTTGACCTGCCGGATGGGTATGCCATTTGCTTCTGGCTCCTGGTTCAAAAGTAACGCTCCCTATAGAATTCTGGTTAAGGCTGTCAGCCTGGATTAAGTTTTCCAACCATACGGTTCCGGTAAAGTTATCATTAGTTACCTGTTTTCCTTTTGCAAATACAGTTGAGTCTTGTGATTCGGATGGAGAGATAAGTGTCGACTTATTTTGCTCATTACATGATAATGAAGCTGCTCCTATAAGAAGTAGTATAGTTGTGGTTTTAATATTCATCATCGTGATTTTAAAGGTTTTTTTGATAAAAACTAAGCAATTTATTCACAGCTTGTGACACATATTCAGGCTTCCAATAGGTCTGTATATGTGTAGCTCCCTCAATCAGAAATAACTCTTTGTTTTTTGCATTGGTTGCTTTAGGGAACGCTTCATCTGTCATGTATTTTGTGTCCGCCTTGCTACCGGCCATCATCAGGAGAGGCTGATTGATTAAATCCATATTTGTGGCTGCATCCCAAGTCATCAAGTCCAACAGGCTGCTCATGGTATACAGAAAGGTCGAATTTGGGTGTGCGTGACTTCTATAGTAGTACTCGTATCCTTCCCGATACAAATCTGTTGTGGTTTTAGCGATTTCTGCATCTGTAATGCTCGCTACACCAGCATAAATTATTTTGTCTCCTGCGGCTTCCTGCACACGTGCGTCTGAAGCTTGTTTTAAACGTTGTTGAATAGTATTTAGTTGGGAATTCTGAAAGCCATTACGTCTTACCTCACCTGAATTAAACATACTCAAGGTTGCGACTGCTTTAAAACGTTTGTCGCTCTGTGCTGCTTTTAAAGTATAACCGCCGCCACCGCAAATACCTAAAACACCTAAGCGGTTCGCATCAACCCCTGCATACTGTATAATAAAGTCAGCCATACCATGAATATCTTCGATACGGCTTGCAGGTTTATCCGTATGACGTGGCTCACCGCCGCTTGCTCCCTGATATGCCGCATCGGCAGCAATGGTTATGTAGCCTTCCTCTGCCAAACGTTGTGCATATAGTCCAGCTGTCTGTTCTTTTATACCACCGTTAGGGTGTGCGACTGATACTGCCGGATATTTCTTTGAAGCATCGTAATTTGCAGGTGTATAAACATTCGCCGCAATTTCAATCCCATTCAGTTTATACTTCACCGGATGAATATTTACTTTTCCTTTTTCATTTTTAGTAATAGCTCCTTCATACACCAGGGTATAGGGATTTTGTTGTTTTCCCTTATGAGTAGATTGCGCATCTACAACATCTGTAGCCGCTACTGACATTGCTAATGCAATAATTGATGTTAGCTTTTTCATAGTTTTAATATTTTACTTTCTACTTTTCAGAACTTCATCCAATATCGACTGTGCTGATTTCGCTTCTTCTTTACCAATGCTTGAGCTTATCAGACCTACGAATTGTTGTAATTGACTTGGGGATAGACCAACATTCAAACAGATGTTCAAATGCGAACGTAGCATAGGTTCCACACCACCAATGCTGCTGAGTACCGAAATAGTTACCAACTCTCTTTCAGTATAGGTCAACACATCACGTTCAAAAATATCGGCAAAAAGATGTTCTTTGAGAAAGACCTCTATTTCAGGTGCGAACGCTGCATATCCTGTTTTCGATCCTGTTTCTGATGTACCTGTTAATTCTTCCAATATCGCCTTACCTCTTTCGTATTTGCTATGCCCGTCATTGATAGGGGAGGCTTCTGCACCTTTTTCATCATTAATACCTTTGGCTTTGCGTTCATCCACTACGGTCATAAGGGTCTGCAATCCCCGAATGCTGCGGGGAAAACCCGCATAAGCATACAGATGAACGATAGTCTCGCGAATCTGGTTGATAGTCAAACCCGCTTCCAGGCCAGCATTTAACTCAATTTTTAATTTTGACAGGTCACCTTTTGCTGTGACCGCCGAAATGCGTACCAGAGCTTGTTGTTTTGCGCTTAAATTTTGACTAGTACCAGATTGGGCATTTGCAGAGGTTGCAATAATCATTGTCATTATAAATAATATCGACTTCATTAATTTTTTGATCATCATATCCGTTTATTATGGCGTTACTAATTTCGTGAAGGACATGGATGCCAGTTGCCAGTTGTTGTTCTCTTTTTTATAAACTTCAGTAACCATAAATGGATTGGTGACTTCATTACCACCTACTACTGCCAAAAGTGTAATCCTGTTCAACAGGACAGCTGTGTTTCCAATTACATTCACAGAAACATCGTGGATATCGGCTTTCTTATACCAGATACCTCCACTTTTAATCACATCCATTTCACGTTGTTTTCCCCATGATCCCCCCATATGAACAAACACAGATTTTTCATGGAAGAGTTTACTAAGCTCACTTGTGTTTTTGTCGGCCATCCAGTTCCATTTTTGCTTGGAGAGATCTTTAAGCTCCTTTTCAATGTTCATGGAATATACAGCTGGTTTTTCCAATTTCTGATATTCCTCATCTGTAACAGGATGCAGCCAGGTCGTTTTACTTTTTGGCGAGACTGCTAAATAAGTAACACCGTTATTAGCGGTTGATCCATGCCAATGTTCTACATTCGGCAGGCATTTTACAACATCTCCTTTCTGTACGATCTGTACAGTCTTTCCTTTTTCCTGATAATAACCGATACCGTCAGTAATCAGCAATATCTGTCCGCCTGAGTGGGTATGCCAGTTGAGTTTGGCGTTAGGCGCAAACACGGCAAGGGATATTTGGGAATTGATGGCATCGTCTGGTTTATTTAATTCACTAAGCCATACGTCTCCGGTATGATTTACGTTTTTTGCCTTTTCTCCTAATGGAAAAATACTTTGTTCCTGTGCAGTTACTTGAGTTGTAACTACAGCAAATAATAAAATTGTAAAATAGATTGCTTTTTTCATTTTGTTATGATTTATAAATTAATTAGACCTATTTTCTTCAACCAGTTTTGTATTTCAAGTTGTACCTGCGTTTCTTTTTCGTTTTCCATTACGAATAAAATGCCGTCTCTTTCCACGCCACCTTTTGTTGAAAATCCTTCAAGTACTTTGCTGTTTGCGCATAATTCTTTTATGGTTTCAAAGCTGCTGCCAACGCCATATCCAGCATTGGTATTAAAGGGGACTACTATTTTTCCGCTTAGATCATATTTATTCATGAAGCTTTTCATGGGAGGCGGCAACTGCATTCCCCAGGTAGGAAAACCGATA
The DNA here is from genome assembly GCF_900100435.1 of Pedobacter sp. ok626. GTDB lineage: Bacteria > Bacteroidota > Bacteroidia > Sphingobacteriales > Sphingobacteriaceae > Pedobacter. The sequence goes on from NZ_FNEX01000004.1 coordinate 423,732, forward strand.
AAGACAACATCGTACTTTTCTATACTGTCTATCCTTGTTTTTAGCTGTGGTAAATAACCTTTCGCATTTTCTGCAGCTACCTGATCCACCGTTCTCTGATAATGCTCCGGATAGGGTGTTACCAGTTCCAATGCTACTAAGCTACCACGAACTTTTTTGTGGATGATCTCCGCAACGGCTTTGGTGTTTTTTGTGCGTGACAGATAGACAATCAGTACTTTTTTATTTTTAAGTAAGTCACCTTTATCTATCGGTAGCTCTTCTTTTACTTTTGTTGGTTCTCCAGCCCTTGAACAGGAGGTGATCATCAATAAAAGCGTAATTACCTGTATGCCATATATCCTCAACCGTTTCATATCTTTCTTTTAGCTATGCAAAGTTCCAAAGAACAAAAGGATTTTATGGTAGATGTATTACGGGTATTGCTACCAATATTACTTATCCAAACCTTTTTCCTTTAACCATTTCGAGAGCTGGTCAGCTACCTGGATATTGTTCAGGTCAGAAAACGGGAAGTGTGTGTTACCTTTGATGCCGATTTCTGGCAGGTGTATCACCTTTGCATCACCTCCATGTTTGTTGATAGTTGATGCCCAGATCTTCGCCATTTCAAGTCCTGAACGCCAGTGATCTTTATTCCATATTTTAGTAGCTTCTTTTGCGATATTATCTCCATAATAAATAACAATGGGTATTTTAGTCAGTTTATTGAAGTCAGACAGCGGTATTTCCATGCCTTTCAACTCTCCAAAAAGACCTGCTGATTTTATCGGCGCAGGTAGTTCTCCTTCTGGGAACATGAAGCCGCTGTAAGGCTCATAAGCTACAACCGCTTTAACTTTGTTATTTTTGATGGCCGTAGACCAACCAGGTCCTCCTCCCTGGGAATGGGTAATCAATATACCTTCACCAATTTTATTAAACAGTTGAGTGATGGCATCCGAGATCACATTTCCATCAAATGTGCCAGTATTCGGAGTCATTTGCCGATAAAACTGTTCTAATGAAGGAGTATCTTTAGGAAACTGAACACCTGGAAAGTAGTCAGGATAATTTCCGATCCTAAATTGGCTGAACCAAAACTGCTCGTCAGCAGCAGGGTTAATGGTTGCTGCAACGGAACTTTTACCCGCTTCACCACGCCTCGGCTGGTCAAGCAGATAAACAGGGAATCTTCTGCGAAGAAAAATATTCTGAAATCCTTCTCGTCCGTCAGGGGTAGTTTCCTATGTTTTCTTAGACTGTCCGGCGCCATGCAGGAATACAAGGGGGTATTTACGGGCTTTTACTGGAATTTGATAAAAGGCATAAGCATGATCCCCATGAAAGGTCTGGCCTTGTGGTTTCAATGCACTATCCAAATTAAAGCTGCCCGGTACGGTAGTTTTTGTTCCCCCTATAGCAAAACTGCCTTGCTCAGCGATAACTAAAGGCTGTGCTCTGTTCTGGGCTTTAAGCGATATTGAAGTAGCCAATAATAATGTTAATGTGCCTATATATCTTACTAGTTTCCTGTTCATTTCAAATAATTTTATTTTCCAACTCTATTTTGTAACGCTTCGGGATATCTCGCTCCTTGTATGGAAATCTTTGATGCAGCCGTGTCGATTTGTTGCACATCGCCCGCAGACAACGAAATGGTTGCGGTTCCGATGTTTTCATGCAAGCGATGTAATTTTGTCGTTCCAGGAATCGGTACAATCCAGGGTTTTTGTGCCAGTAACCAGGCTAGGGCGATCTGTGCAGGTGTTGCATCTTTGTCAATAGCGATAGATCTCAACAAGTCTACCAAAGCCTGATTTGCTTTTCTGTTTTCTTCCGAAAAGCGGGGAACAATATTTCTGAAGTCCGTAGTGTCAAATTTTGTTGTTTCATCAATGGCTCCCGTTAAAAAGCCCTTTCCTAATGGACTGAATGGTACAAAGCCTATTCCTAGTTCTTCCAATGTAGGTATGATCTCCTTTTCCGTTTCCCGAAAGAATAAAGAATACTCGCTCTGTAATGCAGCAACTGGTTGTACGGTATGTGCTTTGCGAATGGTTTCTACGCCTGCTTCCGATAAACCCCAATGTTTGACTTTACCTTCTTTTATCAAATCCTGAATAGTTCCGGCAACTTCTTCAATAGGTATGTTGGGGTCAACACGATGCTGATAAAAGAGATCAATGTAGTCGGTTTTCAGTCTTTTCATGGATGCTTCTGCCACAGCTCTCATCCTTGAAGGACTGCTGTCCAATCCTTTCTTTGAATCACCATCCTGAAAACCAAATTTGGTGGCAATGACTACTTGTTCCCGAAAGGGTGCAAGCGCTTCACCTAATAACTCTTCATTGGTAAAAGGGCCGTAACATTCTGCCGTATCAAAAAAGGTTACTCCAGCATCAAATGCAGTTCTTATTAACGCTATGGCTTCATGTTTATTTGCTGCGGGACCATAGCCAAAACTTAATCCCATGCAGCCTAATCCAAGGGCTGATACTTCCAGACCACTGTTCCCTAATATTCTTTTTGGTATCATCTTATTTATTTTAGGTATAGATTTTCTGTTTTTATTAATCGCTGCTTGGGGTTATATAGCTAATTTTCTTTCGCTCAACCATTTTACCATTGCGGGATCTCTATGGTCAAAAAACAAGCTTGCGTTGGCATCTAAAGCAGCGATGGATTGCATATCCTGCTCAGAGAGTTCAAAATCAAAAATATCGAAGTTTTCAGCCATCCTTTCTTTGCGAACAGATTTGGGAATAGCAACTACACCTCTTTGGGTTAACCAATTTAGAATGACCTGTGCTACCGATTTACTGTGTTTTGCAGCTATGTCTGATAATACCTCATTGTGGAATATGTTGTTTTTACCTTCTGCGAAAGGCCCCCATGATTGAATTTGCACATTATTCTCCTCCAGAAATCTTTGATTTTCTACTTGTTGATGAAAAGGATGGGTTTCAATCTGATTAACAGCAGGAGTGAAGCCGCTGTTTATGATCAAGTCCATCATTCGATCTGGTTGGAAATTGGCAACACCAATTGCTCTAACTTTTCCTTCCTGATATAATTCCTGCATAGCGCTCCATGAGCCAAAAATATCACCGTAGGGCTGATGAATGAGATAGAGATCCAGGTAATCCAATTGCATCCTTTCAAGAGACCTTTGAAATGCTGCTTTTGTCTTTTCGTAACCTGTATCCTGTACCCAAAGTTTAGTAGTTATAAATAACTCATCTCTGTCTATGCCGCTATTTTTTAGTGCATTACCTACTGCTGGCTCGTTTAAATAAGAGGCTGCAGTATCTATTAGCCTATAACCTGTATCAATTGCATCAATAACTGCCCTTTCACATTCTGCCGCATCGGGTATTTGAAAAACGCCAAATCCCAAGATTGGCATTTCTAATCCGTTGTTCAATTTAACTGTTTTCATTTCTTATTAAATTTGCTCAATGTCTATACAACACTTTTAATGGTACAAAGTTCAGCTTTGATATGGAGTGAATTGGTATACCGATTACGGATATTACTACCAATGTTACTGATTGGTGCGTGTCTGCCGTTTTGTTATACTAGAATGGTTAGTTTTGTATTAACAAAAAAGCAATAGCTATGGAAAAGGCCTATAATTTTGACACGGTAAGCGAGTACAATGCGTTTAATAACCACGAAACTTTACATCCACTGGTGAGTGTTATTGATTTCTCAAAAGCGAAGGAAAGAACCGGTTCCCGGATGACTTTCGGACTTTACTGCATTTTCCTTAAAGAAATACATTGCGGAGATTTAAAGTATGGCTGTAACTATTACGACTATGACAAGGGGACATTGGTATTTATTTCCCCTGGACAAGTTATAGATGTAGAAAATAAAGTAGATTTTTACCAGCCGATGGGGCATGGATTGGTCTTTCATCCAGATCTAATAGCAGGCACACCTCTGGCCAAGAGCCTGGATGAGTATAGCTTTTTTAGCTATAACACAAGTGAGGCATTGCATCTATCAGAAAAAGAGCGGAAAATTGTCTTTGATTGCTTCTCTAAAATTGAATATGAATTAAGCCAGTCGGTTGATAAGCATAGTAAAAAGTTAATTGCATCCAATATTGAGCTTTTTCTGAATTATTGTGAGAGATTTTATGACCGTCAGTTTATCACTAGGGAAAATGCCAATAGGGGAATACTGCAAAAATTTGAGGAATTACTGAATAGCTATTTCGCATCCGAAAAGCCCTATAGCATCGGTCTGCCTTCTGTTGGCTATTTTGCAGATGAAGTCCATTTATCTGCTAACTATTTTGGTGATCTGGTAAAAAAAGAAACTGGCAAATCTGCGCAAGAGTATATTCAGAACAAAATCATTGAGATTGCAAAAAATAAGATTTTTGATAGCAGCAAGACCATTAATGAAATCGCGTTTGAGTTGGGTTTCAAATATCCACAACACTTTAGCCGCTTATTTAAAAATCGTGTTGGGTATACACCTAATGAGTATAGGAATTTATAAGACTTCTATCGTAACAGGATGTCAAAATAGTTCGTTTTCAATTTGAATCGGTAATCTTAGTTGTACGTTTCGGTGAATGTGGTTCTTCCCCACTTTTGGCGAAATACCCGCTATAAGACACAAATTGAATTAGCTAATTGTTATATTAAATTCAAATTTTATTTGGTGGCATCACATCAAAAACCGATCTTTAGGTCATCAAATAAGCAGTTATTTATACTTTACTATTGGAGATGGTTTGAGCTGATTTGATTTGAAATGATTTATGCCCTAATCTACACCCTGATGTTTCAGTTGGATTTAAGTGATTGAAAATAAGATATTTATGGTGTTGGTGCGGCGTCCTGCCACCCCGACTAAAAAAGCCAAATGGCGCCACTTATCTTCAAGTGACGCCATTTTTTTATATACTCTTGCTCTTCGTCAATAAATTCAGCAGATGCTTCTTTATCAAGAAGGACTCGTAGTCGTAAATCTATTAATTGATAGCATTTAAGTTTTTGCCTCCCGCTGTTTAAATTCTGCCGGACTCACACCCGTATATTTTTTAAATACAGTCGCAAAATACTGAGAAGAAGAGAAATTGAGCTTAAACGCAATAGACGTTACTGATTCAGCATCTGGTAATTGCAATAGTTTTTTCCCCTCCTCAACCCGGGTACGTAAAATATAATCTACCGGGGGCATGCCAAACTCCTTTTTAAACCAGCTTTTAAAATGAGAATCAGACATGCAGAGTTCTTTAGCCAGCAGTTCAATAGGTAGGCTTTGGTAAATATGAGTATGGATATAATTTCTGATCTCAGAAATCCTGTCAGACTGCTCCCTGGCTATATTTTTCTGCGAATACTCAATGACAGTTAATAGAAAATTGCTGATCAGGTTTAAGGTCTGTAATTTATGTAGCGGTTGTACAGGCTCCTCATGCAGGATAAAGAGCTGGTCCAGCATCTTCTTCATCCCATCAGTTCCCTTAAAATGCCTTTGCTCGATGGACATCAGCTCTTTTATAAATACAGCCGATTCTTCATCATCATAATGCAGAAAACGCTCCTCCTTGGGAATCTGAACAATCAGCCAGTATAAAGAGCCCTTTTCTTCAGGATGTCTGGCGGTTCCATGAGGCTCATTAGGGAAGGTAATGAAAACATCGCCACCCCTGATCTGGTATTCTTTACCGTTCACCTCATATACCTGGATACCTTTATCGCAATAACAGATCTCCATCATACCATCATGCGAATGGGTTTCCAGCTTTCCATGCACATGTTTATAGGAATACCTTCCCAGCCTGACTTTTCCGTCAAGCTTAAACTTACTGAAATTTACAATGCTCCTTTCTGTAGTGGAGCGGGTATCAAAGTCCGACATGTATAAAATTGTATGTTCCTACTAAATTGAAAGTTAGGCTGTAGCTCAAAGGTTAAATTTGATAAAATAATTCTGCAAATCAAATATTGAGTAATCCACAAGGTACACTCGTTATGATTCATAAACATTGATGGCAGGATTATAAAACCAAATACCTGCGTATGAACAAGAAGTATTTATCTGCTGAACAGATTGCCTTTTTTAATGCTAACGGATACCTGACTGTTGAAGACATCATTACACCCGATGAAGTTGAGCTTTATAAAGCCATTTATAATGATTTCCTGTCGGAGAAAATAGCTGTTGGGGCGAACCGCTCTGATCTGGGGGATGGATTAGGCAAAAGTAAATCAAAGGAAAACATTACCCAGATCATGTGGCCCAGCGACTTTGTAAAAGAGTTGTTAGATATGCCTTATCATCAACGGGCACTGGCCATCAGCAGGGAGCTGATTGGTGAAGATGCCGAAATGGATTTCGATATGCTGATTAATAAAGCCCCATATTCCAATACCATTACGCCCTGGCATCAGGATGAAGCATATTGGCTCAATGTCCCGGATAAACGTGCGAACAGTTGCTGGTTGGCTTTAGATGAAGCTACCGTCGATAATGGTTGTATGTGGTTTGTTCCGGGGTCGAATCTGAAAGAGGTAAGGCCACATCGTTTTGCCAGTAAAGCCGGAGGAGCGCTTACCTGTGACGCGTCCGAAGAAGAAGGAATATATGTTGAGCTTAAGCCGGGGTCCTGTACCTTCCACCAGGGGCGTACACTACACTATAGCAGGGGCAACTCGACAAGTAGTGACCGAAGGGCGTTTATCCTCAATTTTAGACCTGCAGAAATGATCAGATATGAACGGGAACGGGGGTTTGATCATGGACGAAATAATGCGGGCGACAGGAAATTAAAGAACGACGATTTTAAAAGCTGATGACGTGGATGTTAAAGGTTGTTTAATTAAACATTAAATAAGGGCTTATGAAGATACTTTACTTTTGTACAACATGGGGTCAGAAAATGAGTGGCTGGCAGGACTTTTTTACAGGTGTCGTTGCTAATGGTTACCAGGGCGTAGAAGCAGCTCTTCCGGTTGAAGGAGAACGGAGGGAGTTTATGGAAGGATTGGAACAATACGGGTTGAAGTTTATCGCCCAGCATTGCGAAACAATGGATACTGACCTGCAATTGCATCAGGCAAATTATGAAGAAAGACTGCATAAACTGGCGGCATTAAAACCTTTATTTATCAATTCGCACACTGGAAGGGATTTTTTTAGCCAGGAGCAGAACTGCGGTTTGCTCGATATTGCCGAAAAGGTAACAAGGGCTACTGGAATCCAGATTGTACATGAAACCCACCGCGGCAGGTTTGCTTATGCGGCACATGTAACCGCGCCATTCCTTAATCAACGGCCGGAATTGCAGCTTACCCTTGATGTTTCGCACTGGTGTGCCGTGGCAGAAAGTCTGTTGCAGGATCAGCCCGAGGCGATTGATCTGGCGATAAAACATACGGCACATATACATGCCAGGGTGGGCTTTCCGCAAGGTCCACAGGTAGCAGACCCATCGCTTCCCGAATATGCGGAAGCATTGGCTTTTCATTTGAACTGCTGGGATAAAGTGGTCGAAAATTATAAAGGGGACATATTGACCATCACACCGGAGTTTGGTCCCATACCTTATATGCCACATCAGCTGCCACAGGAAAGGCAATGGCAAAACAACCTGTATATAATGAACCTTTTAAAAAACAGATATCAGCTAAAACAATCATGATAAAAGAAAGTAAGATCGGAAATTACAGGTGGTTCATTTGCTTTATGCTATTTGCTGCGACAACTATCAATTACCTGGACAGACAGATTCTCGGCCTGCTGAAACCAAGTCTGGAAAAAACATTTAGCTGGACAGAGACCGATTACAGTCATATCGTAATGGCTTTTACAGCGACTTACGCTTTAGGTCAGCTATTTTATGGAAAACTAATAGATAAAATAGGCACAAAATTGGGCTATACCATTTCGATCTCCGTATGGAGCATTGCAGCCATGCTGCATGCAGCAGTAAGAACAACCTTTGGCTTTGGCGCTATGCGTGCCTTGCTGGGAATGGGAGAATCTGGTAATTATCCCGCAGGTGTTAAAACTGTTGCCGAATGGTTCCCTAAAAAAGAAAGGGCGCTTGCCGTAGGTATTTTTGATTCCGGATCTAACATCGGAGCATGTGTGGCACCAATCCTGGTGCCTTGGATCCTGTCGGTATACGGCTGGCAAATGGCATTTATTGTAACCGGGGCCCTGGGCTTTGTATGGCTCGCCGCCTGGATCTCTTTTTATGAGATTCCTGTTAAGCAAAAGAAACTGAAGCCTGAGGAACTCGCCTATATCAATAGTGATGAAGATGCACTTACAGAAGATAACGATACCAGTACAGTGACCTGGAAAAAGTTGCTGGGCCTTAAACAGACCTGGGCATTTATTGCCGGTAAATTTTTTACTGATCCGATCTGGTACTTTTTCCTGTTCTGGTTGCCTTCTTATTTCGCCACTTATTTTCACCTCGACCTTAAAAAGCCAAGTCTGCCACTCGTGATCGTTTATACTGGTACCATGATCGGCAGTATCGGAGGGGGCTACCTTTCTTCCTGGCTCATTAAAAAAGGATGGCCGGTATACAAAGCCCGCAAAGCAGCATTAATGGTTGCCGCCATCTGTGTGATCCCGATAATAGCAACCCGCTATACGACCAATATGTGGTTTGTAATTGCCCTCATTAGTCTGTCGGTAGCCGCAAACCAGGCCTGGAGTGCCAATATCTTTACTATCGTTTCAGACATGTTCCCTAAAAAGGCGGTGAGCTCTGTAGTCGGTTTAGGCGGCATGGCCGGTGCCATAGGTGGTGTACTTTTTCCCATGTTTATTGGTTTTATCCTTGATTTTTATAAAAGCACAGGAAATATTGTCGCAGGCTATAATGCCATTTTCCTGGTCTGTGGCTGTTCATTTCTGGTCGCATGGCTGGTCATACACCTGCTTGCTCCTAAAATGGAAAAGGTTAAACTTTAGCAAAAATGAGAAATTTAACATAGCTTCTATATAAAAATGAGTTTTATCAGAACAACCGAAATGCCATCAGTCTACCGTCATCTTGAAAAGATGTCGATAGAAGAACTGCTGAACTACATAAACGATGAAGATGCCTCCATTGCAGCTGTGATATGTGGATTGGTGCCCCGCATTGCCGGACTGGTTGATGCGGCTGCATCACACATGGAGCAAGGAGGTCGGCTGTTTTACATCGGCGCTGGTACCAGTGGCAGGTTAGGTGTACTGGATGCCAGCGAATGCCCACCTACTTATGGGGTGTCAGCCGATGTGGTGATCGGTATTATGGCCGGGGGCGATGAAGCCTTGCGTTTTGGTATTGAGGATGCGGAAGATAGTCATGAACAAGGCTGGGTGGACCTGGAAAAATACAACATTAACAATCAGGATATCCTGATCGGCATAGCTGCCAGCGGTACTACACCCTATGTTTTGGGGGCTTTGAAAAAAGCACAGGAGCAAGGTATCCTTACTGCTTGTATCGTATGTAATGCCGATTCACCAATCGCTGAATATGCAGATTTTCCGATTGAAGCGGTGGTAGGTCCGGAGTTTGTGACCGGCAGTACCCGTATGAAAAGCGGGACGGCCCAAAAATTGATTTTAAACATGATCTCTACCACAGTGATGATCAGGCTGGGGAAAGTGCAAGACAACCGTATGGTGAATATGCAGATCAGCAATGAAAAGCTGGTAGAGCGTGGGGTGAAAATGCTGATGGAGAAAACCGGAATAACTGACTATGCGCAGGCTAAGGCAAGCCTGTTAAAATATGGGAATGTGAAGATTGCAATGGAAAAACTAAAAATGTAAATTATGGACGCAATAGTAAACATGGCTAAACCGGCAACAGATGGTACTTACATCAAACAGGTAATGACCATCGGTTTTTTCTTTTTCATCTTCGGCTTTGTAACTTGGGTAAATGGAACACTGATCCCGTATCTGCGTATTGCCTGCGAGCTACAGGAATGGCAGGCCTATCTGGTTACCTTCGCCTTTTATATCTCGTATACCTTTATGGCGCTGCCATCCAGTCGCATATTGCAGCTTACAGGAATCATTAAAGGCATGCAGGTGGGCTTGCTCATTATGGCTGCAGGCTGTCTGTTGTTTGTTCCTGCAGCCATGATGCGCTATTATCCACTGTTCCTACTGGGGTTGTTTGTGGTAGGCGCAGGCACAACATTATTGCAAACTGCAGTAAATCCGTACATCACCAAGTTGGGCGATCCGGCCAGGGCCGCACAGCGGATCAGTATTATGGGGATTTGTAATAAATTCGCAGGTATCCTTGCGCCAATGATCCTGGGTGCTATTATCCTTAAAAATTCTGATGGTCTGCTGATCGAATTGGAAAGCCTGGCTCCGATTGCGAAAACCGCACGCCTGGACGAACTGGCCCGCGATGTGATCATGCCCTATATTGTGTTAACCATTGTACTCTGCATCATTGCCTTCGGTATAAAGTATGCACATCTTCCTGAAATTAAACCTTCGGAGGAAGAACAGGCCCTGAATGAAAAACAAGAACTAGCTAATACCGGTAAAAGTCATAATGCCGCATTCGCGCTAGGTTTTACAGCCATATTTGTAACCGTAGCAGTAGAAGTAATTGCCGGTGATACTATTAGTAATTACGGTATTTATCATGGGGTAAGGCTTGATGTAGCTAAAAGCCTCACCTCTTATACGCTGGCATCTATGCTTACGGGGTATATTCTGGGTGCTTTATTTATCCCTAAACTCATCACCCAGGAAAAGGCGTTTTTGTATTCCTCCCTGCTGGGTATACTGCTTACACTGCTTGCGGTATTCGTACCGGGCCAGACCTCAATCGTATTTATCGCATTACTGGGCTTTGCCAATGCGATGCTTTGGCCGGCAATCTGGCCGCTCGCTCTACATGGATTAAGTGGTGCCTTATTAAATAGAGGATCAGCCATATTGATTATGGGTATTGCAGGTGGTGCCATCCTTCCATTGGTTTACAGCTGGCTTTCACATATTTCCAACAATCAGCTCGCTTACCTGCTGTTGGTTCCCTGCTACCTTTTTAATGTGTATTATCAAATCTCCAGGACTAAAAAACAAACATATCATGCTTAGCTCAATCTTACATATGCGTAATTTCTTATTTGTGATACTAACAGGTACTTCTATTCTTGCACAGGCAGCCGATGTGGAGGTAACCACTTATGGCGCCAAAGGCGATGGAAGTACCGTAAACACTGTAGCTATTCAAAAAAGTATCGATGCCTGTGCTGGATCTGGTGGGGGAAAAGTGATCTTCCCTGCTGGCAATTTCATGACGGCAACTATAGTCATGAAAAGCAATGTGACCCTCTACCTTGCTAATGGTTGTACACTGATCGGCGTTAAAGGCGCCTCAAATTACCCATATCAGCAGGCAGGAATCCCTTTTTATGGAGAAAACTGGGCAAAGCAGGCACTAATCTATGCCAATAAAGCGGAAAATATAGGTATTGAAGGATCAGGAACAATAGATGGTCAGGGAGCTAGCTTCGAGATCAATACCATCAAAAAACCAGATCGTTATATGAACAGGCCGTACCTGATCTGGTTTGTAGGCTGTAAAAAAGTGAGCGTTAAGGAGGTTCGCCTGCGTAATTCTGCATTCTGGATGCAACATTACCTGGGTTGTGAAGACCTGGTCATAGATGGTATCTCTATCTGGAACCATTCGAATAAAAACAACGACATGATTGATATTGACGGCTGTAAAAATGTATTGATCACCAATGTTAAGGGAGATTCCGATGATGATGGCCTTACCTTAAAAAGTACTTCTAAACTCATTTCAGAGAATATTGTCATCAGTAATTGTGTATTCAGTAGTCATTGTAACGGGTTGAAATTCGGTACAGAATCTACAGGTGGTTTCAGGAATGTGACTGTCAGCAATATTGTGATCAAACCATCTGCGCAGCTGACCACCATTTATGGTAAACCGGCCGGTAACAGTGGTATTTCACTGGAAATGGTAGATGGGGGGATTATGGAAAATATTACCATCAGCAATGTGGTGATTGATGGCCCTCAGGTGCCCTTGTTTATCAGACTGGGCAACAGGGCAAGGAAACATACGGATAACGCCCCGATGCCAGGTGTTGGCATTGCCAGGAATATCCACATTTCAAATGTGACGGCTACAGGTGCAGACATTACCGGCAGTTCGGTAATAGGACTCGAAAATGCTATTGTTGAAAATGTCTCTCTAAGCAATATTTCCCTATCTGGTTCAGGTGGTGCTAAAGCTGATGCAATGTTCAGGACGCTTGAAACCCTGGCTGATCATTATCCTGAAGCCACTATGTTTGGTCCACTGCCTGCATACGGCTTATTTATCAAACATGTGAAAGGTATCAGGTTAAATAACATCAGTTGCTCCTTTACGGAGACTGATGAGCGCCCTGCTATCGCACTGGAAAATACCAGCGATTTTGAAATTAAAGGATCAACAATGGGCAGTACTGCAAAGACCAATGCGCCTGTTTACCTGAAAAATACAACAAGAGGCTTCATCACCGCAAACGCCGTGTACAGCTCTGCGAAACATTTCATATGGAAGGAAGGTACGGTGACCGATGTAGCGGTAAGCAATAACCATCACCCGAAAATTAAATCAGGCAGTAATCAAACCATAAAAAAATGATCAGCAGAATAAATATATTCATTTTGCTCTTATTACTGAACACTAAACTGTTTTCGGCAGAGGTTCCGGTTGTACCTTATCCTCAACAGGTACAGCAGGGGGGCGCTACCATAAAATTGGGTAAACGCATAGCTGTTAAAGCGATTGGGATAGATCTACCCATGTTGAAACGCTTGGCCGACGTCGCTAAATACAGCACCGATACCAGAACTGGTGTCGCCCTGAAGCTAAGCTTAAGCGGCAACAAAACGGTTGACGCATTGATAAGGACATACACACAGCTAAAGGTCGACTGGAAAACGCAGATCGGAAAAGAGGGCTATGTGCTGGTTCTGAACAAAAAGGAACAGCTGCTGGTGGCGAACACAGAAACAGGCCTGTTTTACGGATTGCAGACTTTAAGGCAATTAACCGATGCTGGCTGGAATAAAGAGCTGGTTATTGCCGACTGGCCGTCCCTGCCGAACAGGATCATGTTTGACGACATTAGCCGTGGCCCCATTTCAAAGGTCGCCTATATCAAACGTCAGATTGAAAGGATGGCCGCTTTAAAGGTGAATGGCTTGTCGTTTTATATTGAACATGTGATCCAGACTAATGCGTATCCCGATTTTGCCCCCGAGGATGGAAAGCTAACCATTGCTGATGTCAAAGAACTGGATGCTTATGCTGCGAAATACCATATGCAGCTAGTAGGGAGCTTCCAGTCATTCGGACATTTTAATAACATCTTGTCCCTGCCCCAATACCAGTCGATGGGCGAAACTTCAACCATGATCTCACCGCTCGATCCTAAGGCAAAACACTTTCTGGAAAGCGTGATCACTGAAATGTGTGGTGCTTTCAGCGCTCCTTATTTCAATGTCAACTGTGATGAGACTTTCGACCTGGGGAAGGGGAAATCTAAAAAATATACGGACAGTGTCGGGATAGCTAAATTCTATGCCGACCATCTTAAATTCCTGTATGATGTGGTAAAAAAGAACGGCAAGAAACTGATGATGTGGGGTGACATTGCATTACAACATGAGGAAATTCTGGACATGCTGCCAAATGATATTGTTTATATGACCTGGGAGTATGGTGATCCGAAATCGTACAGCAAATGGATAGACCCCTTTGTAAAACGTAACCTACAGTTTATGGTTTGTCCAGGTATTTTAAACACCAATAGGCTTTTCCCTGATCTGGCCATCGCCAAAGCAAATATCAAGGGATTTATCAATGAAGGTTATGAAAAAGGTGCAATTGGTGCATGTACCACCATTTGGGATGAAGGCGGTGACCAGCTGTTTTCGGAAGATTGGTACGGTGTTTATATGGCGGCAGAGAAAAGCTGGAATACAAAAGCTGTTTTCAACGATGGGTTTGATAAACGCTATGAAAAAACAGCTTATGGTACCGAAAATGGCGCCTATGTGAAAGCGATCGATAAGTTGATGGAGTTGAGAGACCTGCCCCTGACTTACAATATGACTCACGAAATTTGGTGGCAACACATTTTACCTCAAAATGGAGAAGCCCTGATTCTGAACAATAAAGATGTTCCCGAAGGCTTAGGCCTGGTAGATGAAGCTGCAGCGCTGCTACAGTCAGCAAAGCCAGCAAGAAATCTTTCCGACCTGGCGACATTAAAATACATTGTAGATCGTTACAAGCTGCTTTTTGATACCCGCATACAGATTGCTGAAATTGCTAAATGGTACCAGCAAAATGAAGGAAAGGGAATTGCCGGTTTAGAACCGAAAATAGCAAACCTGCGCAGCCTGAAGAACAGGTACATCTCCATGGAAGCCGATTTCAAAAATAAATGGAACCGGGAAAATCAGCCCTACACACTGGACTACGCCTTAAAACCATATAAAAACCGAATTGCAGCTTTAGCAGAGCTGGAGCGTAAGCTGACCATGGTCAGTATAGCTGCTGCCGCAAACGCCACACTGCCTCCAGCTACTGCGATTGGTCTGAATGTGGTAGAGAGCAACCGTTTCTATTTCAATTATTGGCTACTTACAGGCCCTTTTAAAAGCGATACATTCCCAACGTTTCTATATTCTGAAGACCAACAGGCCGATCATCCACCCAAACCCGGAGATTTTGCGCAGTACAACGGTAAACAATCCCGCTGGATGAAATACAATACCGACAATGGTGGCATCATCGATAAATTTAAAAATCCTGGGACCGATACTTATGTCTATGCTTTTTGTACGATCACTACTGAAACCGCTAAACCGCTACCAGCATGGATTGGAAACAACTCAGCAGTGCAGCTATTCTGTAACGGTAGCCAGGTAGTCGAAGGGGCTGTAGGCCCCGCAGGAAATATAGCCCTGCCAAAAGAGAAATCCTATGACCTGCCTTTAAAAGCAGGTACCAATTATATCGTGTTAAAGGTAAAAAGTAATGCCACAAATGCAGCTTTCACCTTTCGCTTAGACACCAATGAGCCACTAACCAACCATAAACATAAATACACTATCAATGCTAACCAAGAGAGCCATGAAGCAGATTAAGATCCTAACCAGTTTAATCCTGGTCGCCCTTATTAGCGCCTCAATTCCTGCCTTTTCTCAAGTAAAAAAGGAAGAGATTGTAACCGCAATTGATCAGACGGCCAATTGTATTGTCAATGTGATCCTGGATGAGCAGGGTAAATCACGTTGCGATTACAACCTGACGGAAGGTAAATGGTATCCTTATGAGGTGCCATGGCATACTGGCCAGGCTATCAATGCCCTGCTGGCAGGCTATAAAATCAGGGGCAATGAAAGTTGGTTAAATGCGGCTAAGAAAGCCGGGAACTACTGGGTTAGCCTGCAGATCAAAGACCATCCCAAACTGAAAGGTATGCTCGGTGCTACACATGGTGATTTTATAGGCGATGATGTCATTGTTTTTGCCACCATATCTGATGGTACGCCAGGTATTTATGAGCTGAGTAGGGTAACTAGAGACAAAAAATATGCTAAAACGGCCACAGAGGCAGCTGAATGGATGATGAAAAATATGTACGATGCCGAGAAAGGGGTGTGTTATGACAATGTAGACTTGAAAACTGGTGATGTACAGAGGGAATTCAGTCCCTTCTGGAAGGATAAAAAGGTTGGTGAACAAACATTATTCGATGTTTCTCGCCCAAATACCGAGGGCTCCTTGTTTAAAGATGCTTATGAGTTTTCGGGCAATACAGCTTTTAAAGATGCCTTCATCAATTTATGTAACAGTCTGTTGAAGCTACAGGATGAAAATGGGATATGGTCTGATTTTATGCCTAATTTCAAGGAGGTACATTCTTTCCACCCCAGGTTTAACCTCTGGTATGCCGAATCGCTGATTGAAGCCTTTAAACTGACCAAAGATCGAAAGTACCTGGAGGCTGCGGCCAGAACGGCACGCACACATGCCAAAGCCCAGCAAAAAGATGGCACCATGTATTACGATAATTATACAAATGGCAAAGCACCAGACAAAGGATCTGTAACAGGATCAGAGGTTGCCCTTTCGGGCATCGTATGGATAGAGCTTTCCAGATTAGGCTATAAGGAATTTGATGCCAATATCGAGAAGTCTGCCTATTGGCTGGTGCACAATCGTTTTGCTGAAGACCACCCCGACAAAAACCTGAGAGGGCAGGTCATAGAGACCAGAATCCGTTCTAAAGGCAAGGTTTGGCTGGTCAATCGCGACATCGGTACCAGCTTCGCACTCCGCTTTTTAAGTGATTACTACAAATTTAAATCATTTCAGAACTAACCGAATATATCAACCAAACAACCAAATGCAAACTCTAAAAAGAACTTGTCATGAAAAAATCTATTTTTAAATCATATCTCATG
Organism: Pedobacter sp. ok626; assembly: GCF_900100435.1. Lineage (GTDB taxonomy): Bacteria > Bacteroidota > Bacteroidia > Sphingobacteriales > Sphingobacteriaceae > Pedobacter. The sequence continues at coordinate 440,223 of NZ_FNEX01000004.1, forward strand.
TGGATATTGGCAGTCATCATTTCCGCCGCAGGGATTAGTTTTCCTGCTCAGGCCCAAACCATGGGCAACATCAGGGGTAAAGTGATTGATGAGCAGGGCGGAGCATTGCCGGGGGCCTCTGTAAAAATTAAGGGCAGCAACAAAGGGACTTCTTCCAGTACTACCGGCGACTTTCAACTGAATGACCTGAAGCCGGGTAGCTATGTCGTAACTGTGTTTTATATGGGTTTTAGTCCCGTTGAAACGAATGTGGAACTTAAAGCTGGACAAACATTGGTACAAAACATTAGACTGGTTACGAGCAGCGTTGCTTTAAAAGGCGTTACTGTGTCGGGCGTGATGGAAGGACAGCAAAAGGCCTTGAATCAGCAAAGAAACGCAGATAACATCAAACAGGTGGTCTCTGCGGATTTGATGGGCCGTTTTCCTGATCTTAACGTTGCCGAATCACTGCAAAGACTTCCGGGAGTAACCATTGGTCGTGAGCAGGGCGAGGGCTCTACTGTGCAATTACGTGGTACACCAGGTGGCTATACCAATATCAATATTAATGGTGAACAGATTATGGGTACCCAGGAACTTGGGCAGCGGAATGCACAGTTGGACCTGATCCCTGCCAATGTGCTGGCTTCTATGGAAGTGGTTAAAACTTTAACTCCTGATCTGGATGGTGATGCGATCTCGGGTGCTATCAACTTAAAAACTCCTACAGCGATCAGCTTAAAGCCGCAATTATCGGTTGACCTTGGCGGTGGCTATAATAAACTGCGCGACAATTCAAATGGCATCGGTAACATCAGCTTTGGCCGTCGTTATGGTGCAACGGAGGATATGCCAAATGGTAAATTGGGTGTTACGGTTTCCGGTAGTTATTACAAAACAAGTAATGGCTATGACGAGATTAACGCACAGGCCTGGCAGTTGAAAGATTTTGCTGACGGAAAAGGCAATATCTATTTTCCAACCGATATTCGTCTTGTCTATCTGGAGAATGACCGTACCCGTATGGGTGCCACAACCACATTAGATTATAGCTTTAGCCCTACTACTTCAATCGTGGCGAACTTAACTTTCAATAGTCTAGACAATGATGCTACCCGCTACCGCAAACGTACCCGTATGCAGACTGCCAATACTACATTTGCAAACGGTGTTTATACCACTACCCGGGGCCGAGGCTACAATGAGGTACTGGACAGACAGATGCGAAACAATAATATCAATTTTAGTTTGGAAGGTGAGACCATGTTAAGTGAGGTTAAGCTAGATGGAGGAATATTCATTACTGGATCTAATTTTGATCAACGTGCGGCGGCGTACAACTATATCACGGGTAATGTTCCATTAACGATTGCCAATATATCGGGCGATTATATCCAGGCAACAGGCTCGACAGATGCCAAAAATAATGCAGCTTTATACAACTATAATACCATTGAAGCGAATGACTTTAAAACACAAGGTCGCAATTTTGTGGCTCGTGTAAACCTTACCTACCCCTACAAAATAGGTGATAATGATGCTTATTTTAAGATGGGTGCAAAGGTGAAAAGAATGAGCAACAAGCGTTTCAGACCATTAAGTACATTTGTAGCGAATTATAGTGGGCCTGCCGGTGTAGGTAATCTCAATAATTTTAAAGGAGATTCAGAAGTTTCCGCTGATTTTCTGGACAATAATATCAATTTCGGTTTAGGCGTGGATAAGGACGCTACAATAGGTTTTTTTAATGGCAACCCTTCTTATTTTACACAAAATGCGGATCAAAAACAAATATCAATCGATTCGTACTTTTACGATGCAGAGGAGAACGTTGTAGCCGGATACCTGATGAACCGCATTCAGTTCAAGAGATTGATGTTGTTAGGAGGTTTGAGGGTAGAGCGAACAGATGTTGATTACGATGCGAAGCTGGTAAATCAGGATGGTGATGGTAAACTGACTTCATCAGTACCAGTTAATTCGAAATATAATTACACCAAATTTTTACCGAATCTGCAGGGTAAGTATGATCTGACCAAAAACATGGTAGCACGTGGTGCCGTATCTTTCGGTTATTCAAGACCAAACTTTAACGACCTGGTGCCAAGTCGTGTGGTGAGTATACTGAACAGGACATTAACAGATGGTAATCCTGATTTAAAACCCGCATTTGCAACAAACTACGATTTATCCATTGAGCAATATTTAAATAATCTGGGTATTCTTTCTGTAGGCGCATTCTACAAACACATCAATAAGTTTCAATATAACAGCGTGGTTACTTTAGCAGGCACAGAGTTCCCTGATGCTGCTGCTTACAAAGATTATTTGTATTACAAGACTTACAATGGAGATTTGGCCAAGGTAATTGGTGTTGAAGTTAATGCGCAAACTAACCTTACTTTTCTTCCGGGCATCCTGAAAGGAATTTCATTGTATGCCAATTATACCTATACCCACTCAAGGGCTGATGCATTGGGAAGGAAAAAACTCCGTTTACCCGGACAGGCTGATCATACTGCTAACGGTTCTATTTCTTATACTTTAAAGGGCTTTACGCTACAGGGAAATCTGAACTATAATGGCGCCTATACCTCTACATTAGGTACTGATGATGCGACTGATGTGATCAGGGCCGCACGTTACCAGGTGGATGTGAATGCTTCTTTCCGTATCACCAAAGGCCTTACTATTTATGCCGAGGGTGTAAATCTTACTAATGAACCACAGGTAGAATATTTTGGAGAGCGTTCCCGCATTTTTACGAAAACATTTTATGATTATTCGGCCCGTGCCGGACTAAAATACCGCTATTAAATGACAATGATTAAAGAATTTTTAAAAGACCATTTACAGGTTAAAATTTATTCAAATAGGAGAGAAATGGGCATCAGCGCTGCTAAACTGGCAGCGCAATGTTTAAGGGAATTGTTGCGGCAGAAAGATGAGGTTAACATGATCTTTGCTGCGGCGGCTTCTCAGTTGGAGTTTCTGGAAGCGATAGTTCTGGAAAAAGATATAGAATGGGACCGGGTAAATGCCTTTCATATGGATGAATATACAGGCTTGCCCGTAGCTCACCCACAACGTTTCGGAAATTTCCTGAATGAGCGGATCTTTTCGAAGCTGCCGTTGAAAAAAGTTTATTACCTGAATGAAGAAGGCAATGATACCGAAGCTGAAAGTATACGGTATGCTGCATTGCTGCAAAAGATGCCACCAGATATAACATTTATGGGCATAGGTGAAAATACACATCTTGCATTTAATGATCCGCATGTAGCCGATTTTAACGATCCTGTGCTGGTCAAGATCGTCGACCTGGATGAACCCTGTAAGCTGCAGCAGGTACACGATGGCTGTTTTGCTACAGTTGCTGATGTGCCTTCATACGCTTACACCTTAACCATCCCGGCCTTATTGCAGTCGGCGTATATTTTTTGCATGGTTCCCGGTAAAAATAAAGCACAGGCAGTGAAGCATACGCTGACTGAGGCCATTAGTGCAAAATATCCATCTACTTCGTTGAGAGATCATGCTGATGCCATCTTGTTTTTAGATCAGGACAGTGCTGCACTGATCCTTTAAAAAATTAGGCCATGAACTTATTCAGCAAGATATTTTTAGGTATAGGAGGTACGGCAGTCTTAACAGGAATGTCATTAAAGGTATTTCCGCAGGAAAATGATGGCTTGTCTGTCGCGAAAAAGGTTGCAGATAAGGTCATCGCCGATACTCATTTTGCTTTTACATTAGTGCCTCAAAAAGAAGTGCTGGGCTTGCAGGTGGTAGATTTTAGAAGTTTGAGGCCTGTTTCAGGACAGCAGGTCTATGCAAAAAGTAAGCTTACCGCCATTAATGATACCGTCCTTAGCTTTGGCCTCAGCTATGCCGGTCAGATCAGCATCTGGATCAACAGCAAGCCAGTGTATGATGGAGAAAATTCTGTTGTTAAAATCCCTAAAGAGATTTCCTATAACCGGTTTACCTTTAATCAGCGGTTTTCTGCTGGTTTAAAAAAAGGTGATAATGAAATTGTAATCCGTTATACGGCCGTTGAGCCCAGACTTCCAGTCGTATTTTTAATGCCAGCCACAAAGGAGGGCGATTTGGATGCAGCTGCAAGATTCAGCTCCGGAATTAAAGAGGAAAGCCAGAATACTTCCTGGATGCTTTTAGGGCCGTTTAATAAAATGCGGCAGCTGAATATGCAGGCCAGACTACCCGATTACCTGATGGAAGGTACAGGAGTGTTAAACTGGGTTAAAAGTCCGCAACGTTTTATACCTGAGCTGGAAACACCGGCCACTGCCGCCTATCAGCGTGATCCCTACACCGATTGGCATTATTCGCATGGTGCAATGGTTTGGAGTATTATGGCGCTGGATACAGACGGAAAGTATAGTGCCTTTGCGAAGCAATACATTGATTTTACACTACAACAGATACCTTATTTCGTTTACCAGTACAATTCGCTATTCGCCTGGCGTGGAAGTTATCATAGGATTTTTAGACGCACCATGTTGGATGATACAGGGGCGCCAATTTTACCTTTTGCAGAATGGTTGTTAAGGGAAAAGAATGCGGCCGTTAAAGAATTGGTGATGCCTATAGCTAACTATGTAGCGAACGAACAACACAGACTAAAGGACGGTACTTTTTGTCGGCCTGAACCTGTGGAGTTTACCGTATGGGCGGATGACTTGTTTATGGGGGTGCCTTTCTTGCTACAAATGGCAGAAATTACCGGTGACCGCAAATACTATGATGATGCCAGTATTCAGGTTGTAAACTTTAGAAAATACCTGCTTAACTCTGCAACAGGATTATACAAACATGCCTGGTTTAATGACAAACGGCAGCAATCTGCTGCCTATTGGGGGCGTGCCAATGGTTGGGTTGCCTGGGCTAATGCGGAACTGTTGGCGAAGCTACCAAGAAAGCATCCTGCCTACAAGCAGGTGCTCCGGAATTTCCGCCAGGAGATGAAAGCATTGATCGCTTATCAAGATAAAAACGGCTTCTGGCACCAGGTATTGGACAGACCTGACTCATACGAAGAAACTTCCTGTACAGCATTGTTTACAATTGCCCTTGCCCGAGGTGTTAGGGAAGGTTGGTTAAGTGCTGCTTATAAGAAAAATGCTCATGCCGGCTGGGAAGCGGTTAAGACAAAAATTGATGAAAATGGTGTGGTATATGGTATTTGTCAGGGTACAGATATCGGTTACAATCAGGAATTCTATATGAAAAGGAAAACGATAAACAATGACCCCCGTGGCATGGGCGCTGTAATTACTGCAGGTATAGAAATATCAAAACTCAGGAAATGAGCATACAACGGAAATTAAACCTGGTATTTTTAATGTGGACTGTAATGGGCCTGGTTTCCTGTACTGAAAATGTCGGGCAGAATTTATACCTGTACGATATGGGAACCGAAAATTCGGCTGTTGAAAAAGGGTATATACAGGTTACGCCGGCTGGTACTTATACTGAAAATGCTGGTTTCGGTTGGTTAAATAAACCTGAGGGGGCCTTTGATACCCTTGCCGGGAAATGGAACAATGACCTGAACAGGGATGGGGTATGGGCAAAAGACAGTCTTGTTTTTAAGGCAAACATCCCCAATGGGGTGTACCTTTTAACGCTTACCTTGGGCGATAATACCGAAAAACAGTTAAACCAATCTGTTTATTTTAACGGAGCACTTATTGCAGATTCGGTGATCACACCCTGGTACCGTATTCCCTTTAAAAGTGTAAATAAAAAAATAACCATCAGCAATGGAGTAGCGGTTGTAAAGATTAGCTCCGCATCGCTGGTGGCAGTTCAAAATATTGAATTCCGGCCGATTGCCAGGCAAAAGATCAGCACGCTTACCGGGTTTGAACAGGATACCATTGCCATAAAACATTTAGGAGGAGATTTTGCCGCTAAATATTTAAAAGCTAGTTACTATTATGACCTGGGCGCCTGGTCGAAATCAGCCAAAACTTCGGGCATCAACTTTACATTTAGAATGTACCTCGCAGCAGATATGCTGGAGCAGATTGCCGCCTCTGAAAATGATCCTTTATATGATAAAGCCATTTATCTGCTGGCTAAAATCCATTATTGGCTAGACCAGGAAGACAATGATCCTTACCATGAAGCCGAAGCCAGAAAGTATTTTACTATCTTAAAAAAGAAATACCCGGACGCGGAACTGATTAAGATGTACCTGGGTGAGCAGATCCCCTTTGAGCTGCCGGATCATGTTGATGGAAAAGCTGCACCACAATGGGCGGTTAAGCAACATGAGGCTATGCAAAGAATGCTGAAAATTATTTACTGGTGGGTAAACGAACGACAGGAGGCGAATGGCGAACTGGGTGGTAAATATGGTGATGATGTGGAAATCCTGCGCTGGTGGCTGCCTGCAATTTTAGGTGCCGACGATGCTACGGCAAAAAGAGGGTACATGCGACTGGCAGATGGGGTTTGGAACAGTGGTATCATGGAACGTGGCTTTGCTGAAAAAATTGATGATGTAGAACATTCTGCAGAACTGTTCCGTGATACACATCCTTCGATGTTTATGATCCATTATGGTGATCCCGAATACATAGAGCGCTGTCTGATCAGCATGCAGAATTTTGAGAAAGTATGGACAGGTATAACGCCTAAGGGGCATCGTCATTTTAAGTCCTGTTATCTTTCTGCAACAGCAGTGCTGGAGCAGGCACCCATGAATGTGGATGTCCCGCTTAATGCAAGAGCAGTTTTGCCGGGTTTATGGGCCGCTTGGTATAACCGGAACCCTACATTGATTCAGCTATTTAGCGAATGGGGCAATGCCTGGGTAGCAGATGCTGCCCGTACCGATGGAGGAAAGCCTGCGGGTGTATTGCCTGCGGCAATTGCTTTTGCTGATGATGGGATAGGGGCCCATACGGGGAAATGGTATGACCCCGGGCTGGAATACGATTATTATAAATGGGAGAGCTTGGGTCATGTTAATGAAACGCAGGCGCAATTGATTGGCATGTACGGTATTACCAACAATACGTCTTTTTTAAAGCCTGTAAATTTTTGTTACGACCTGATGATCGGTGCTGCCCAGGAGAAGCTGCCGGAGAATCCTGAACAAGGTTCATTAAATTGGGTAAAAAAGGTATTGCTGCAGGGTGGGGTAGATAAGGGCGGAGCAGATAATCCGATGACTGATGTTTTTGCTATGGCCGGGCGGATTAGCAACAGTTCTAAGTATGATGAGTTTATTGCCCTTCATGGCAATCCTTATAACAAATATCTGGTTAACAAAGATCCGGAAACCATCAATAAAGGCTTTGAGGAATTGCTAAACTCGTTAAGGTATAATTTTCCGCTTTTAACTACTGAAGTTAAATATACCGACCGTGTCTATGTACGGGGTAGCGAGCTGCTGTTTGGTATGTATACCGGGCATTTTGGTTCGGGATATGAATACCCCTCAACGGTGGCCACCTGGAAAAATACAGGGTCGGATATAGGCGTGTTTGTCCGTCATGGTGACGCTACATCGGCAAAGGTGTCTCTTTACAATTTTGGGAAAACCAAGATGGTGACCATGCAAACCTGGCTGCTGGAACCCGGCACTTATAAACTGAGTAGCGGCACTGATACCAATGATGATGGTGAAATTGATGCAGATCAATTGGAACGGGTCCTTGTGCTGAAGGAAAGGGTAAACCAGGTGCGATTGCAGGTGCCGGCAGGGAAACTCCAGGCTGTGAGGATCGAACAGTTAAAGGCATACCCAAAGCCTGAAGCTGCGGCTGATGTTGCACTTTCTGATCGGGATATCTCAATTGTTAATGATCAGCTCAGTGTTAAAATCCATAATGTAGGGAATGTGACGGCCAAAAACATCAGGGTTGAACTGTGGGCTGGAGCGAGAAAGATCGGCTTGAGCAAAATAGCAGAGATTCCCGCACCAAATGACTTGGTTCCACGCTGGAAAAAAATCAGCTTTAAAATCGAAACTGGTAGGGCAATATCAGCGATTTCAGTTAGGGTATTTACAAATCATCCCGAAATTACAACACTTAACAATACCGCATCCTATCGTTTAACCCCGTAAATCCATATATTATGGCAGGATATAAGTTAAAAATATTGTTCGTCCTATTGGTTATCGGGGTTGCGTCATCATCCGCTCAAACCCAATCTGTTAACCTTAAAAAGGAATATGGGAAAACATTGGTTCAGCTGGCTGATGTATTGTTGCAACACCAGTTGAAAGAAAAGGGAATGCCTGGTTTTGGTGCGCTTAAATGCGACTATGATGGAGTGTTACACACCAGGGCCTCAGAGGCGGTTTACCCTTTTGCTGCGGCCTATAAAATTACCGGTGAACGTAAATACCTCGAGGCGGCGATCGGCACGGGAAACTGGCTGATTCAGCAGCAGGAGCAAAACGGAAGCTGGAAAGAAACGCCTGAAGAATGGACAGGTACTACGACCGACCAGGTTTTAATGCTGATGCTGGCCTGGGACAATATTGCTCCTCAGCTCAGCAAAACTGAAAAAGACGGCTGGCGCAACGCGATACATCAAGCGGTTGATTATTTGCATGGGGTAATGACACCCGAGTTTGCCAGTATCAATTATGTAGCAACCACTTGTGCGACCCTGGCGAAGGCAGGCATTTTTTTTAATGACCGCAAATATGCTAAAAGGGCGAATCAACTTGCACATCGCACAGTCTCCAAGATGGATGAGGACGGCTTTTTAAATGGAGAAGGTGGACGTACCCATGCCAATAAACTGGGTGTAGACCTAGGCTACAGCATGGAAATGTCTTTATGGGGGCTGGGCCTTTATGCAAAATTAACTGGCGATACCCTGGTTAATAATGCGGTTAAACATGCGCTGAAAAGCCATCTTTATTTTATTTACCCTGATGGTTCGCTGGACAATTCCTGGGGTATCCGTTCCAATAAGTGGACTACCTATGGGGGAGCCACCTCTGATGGTTGCCAGGTTTTATTTTCGCTATATGCGGATGAAGATTCCAGGTATGGTGCTGCTTCCTTAAAAAACCTGGAATACCTGCGTAAAAATATCCTACCAAATGGACTTATCGGCTATGGGCCGCAACACGAGGAAGTGATGGATCATCCTCCTTGTATTTATCCAACTTTCACCAAGGCCAAGAACCTTGCTATGGCTTATGAACTGGAAACAAAACAGAACCGGCTATTAGCGAAACTGCCAACTGAAGAAAGCGGCTGGGTAAAATACTTTAAAACAGTTGATGTTGCCCAGCTACGGACCCAAAATTTTATGGCAACCATTACTTCCTATGGCTATAAAGATTATAAAGCTGGCGCAAAGAGTAAATACATGTACCGCCCGGTGGGTGGAACTATTTCTGCTTTATGGGTAAAGGATCATGGTTATCTGACTGCATCCAGTGTAACGGAGTACTCGAGACCTGAGCCGATGAGTTTTCCCGAAGCAGCTGGCGTCAGGTCCTTAACTCCAAGAATAGAGTTTACCGATAGCTTGGGTTATTTTACGAATCTATTTGAGTTTGACAGCAGGATGGAAGCGAAGCAGTCAGGTAGCAACAGATTTGAAGTCAGCGTTTCTGGTGAACTGAAGGATAAAAACTGGCTGGCGGCAGGCCTTGGCTACCATATGAAATATCTCTTTTCTGATAGTGCCGTGGTAAAAACCATCAGACTGGTTTATCATGATGCCTGGCCGGTGGTAAAAATCATTGAACCCATTATTCATTGTAAAGGTATGGTGTTTACGAAAATCGATGCCTATACGGTTTTGATCACTGTGGGTAAGCATAAGTTCAGGTTTAAACTGCTTTCCGGAAATGCGGTATTAAATATGGGTAAGGATGCAGAGCATTACTGGGCACCATATCCGGCATTAAAAGCTTTTCCTTTGGAATTGGAAGTAAAGCCTTTAACAGGAATTATTAGTCAGGAAGTTAGCTATGAATTGTCCATAATGTAATTCGGAATTGGGGATCGATTCTGTCAGGATGAGCTGATCTTTCTGATCGTAATAACTGCAAGTCATCAATGATAAATTCACCATCCATCTATCGATTCCTGTTTCTGCACAATGCCTGCAAAAGCTAAGGTAATCTGTTTGCCCCGCCTGATGCATTTTCAAATACTTCGTAAACTTTTTCTTATGACTTACAGCAGCGACGACTAAAGGTTCATACTTTGCCTTGGAGCTGAGTTGATGGCCATTATGCCCATAGTACTGGGTATGGCTGTCGGATACGTGGGTTACAAATTCTTCCACTCCTAACTTTTTGATCGCTTGAATATATTGGGGGAAATCTGCTCCGCTTTTCACTTTTTCATGTTCCTGTTCAATTTGCGCAATTGTAAAAGATTCCTCCTGTAAATTGGTGGATATTGCTTTGAGTTCCGTTTTAGGTTTATTAAAATGTTCAGAATCCCTCACAACTGACATAACATCCCATTCTTTGGTGTGTTCCTGATCTACTGTCCCATCCGCGATTACTGCTCTGAATACAGCAACAGGGTTAAAGCTCTTACTATTGATGAGTAGGTTACCAGCAAATGTCTTTTGTATAAACTGAAATGAAAACATAGAAATACATAAACA
>NZ_FNEX01000002.1 GCF_900100435.1 Pedobacter sp. ok626
GTGAGGGATTCTGAACATTTTAATAAACCTAAAACGGAACTCAAAGCAATATCCACCAATTTACAGGAGGAATCTTTTACAATTGCGCAAATTGAGCAGGAACATGAAAAAGTGAAAAGCGGAGCAGATTTCCCTAAGTACATTCAAGCGATCAAAAAATCAGGAGTAGAAGAATTTGTGACCTTTGTATCCGATAGCCATACCCAGTATTTTGGGCATAATGGCCATCAGCTCAGCTCCAAGGCAAAGTATGAACCGTTAGTCGTCGCTGCTGTAAGTCATAAGAAAAAGTTTACGAAGTATTTGAAAATGCATCAGGCAGGGAAAACGGATTACCTCAGTTTTTGCAGGCATTGTGCAGAAACAGGAATCGATAGATGGATAGTGAATTTATCATTGATGACTTGCACTTATTATGATCAGAAAGATCAGCTCATCCTGACAGAATCGATCCCTAATTCCGAATAAAAAAACATTAATGCCCCAAAAAGTCTTTAAACCAAAGTCCGGAGTCTTTAACTGTACGCTGCTGCGTTTTAAAATCAGTATGTACCAATCCAAATCGAGCATTAAAACCTTCCCCCCATTCAAAGTTATCCATTAGTGTCCAGGCCATATAACCAGTAATAGGAAGCCCTTCTCGCTTTGCCTTTAGCAAAGCCGCTAAATATTGCTCAAAATAAGCAATACGATCTTGGTCATGAACCTGCTGGTTAATAACCTTATCGTGATAAGCCGCGCCATTTTCAGTGATCATTATAGGAGGAATATTTGGATAGGCAGCAAATTGTTTAATGATGTTATAAAAGCTGTTGGCATTAATTTCCCAACCCATTGCTGTATGTGGTTTTTTGCGGCTTTTAGCCTTTACTTCCCAGGCTTGCACCACAGGAATGAAAGCATTGTATTTTATAGTTAAAGGGAAATAATTCTGTAGACCTATAAAGTCGAAATCAAAAGTAAGCCGTTCCGTATGTCGCCAGGTGGAGTGCTGGATGGAAAACTTTTCCATCACATCCCAATTCGCCGTAGGATAGCCCATCCCTAACAGCGGTTCGATAAACAAGCGATTCATCAGACAATCTACCCGCTTAGCAGCCAATATATCCGAAGCACTTTGCGTATAAGGGATTATCTCTGAACAGGAGAAACTAGTTCCTATATGTGCGTTTTTGACTTCTGACCTTAAGATTCGACCGCCATCTGCCTGCGCTATGGCAGCATGATGAACAGCAGAAAAGAAATTGGTTAGGCCAGTTTTTCCCGGCGCATGAACCCCCAACATATAACCCAAGGACGTAAAACCAAAAGGCTCATTCAATACAATCCAGTTCTTTACCTTATCCCCATATTCCTTTGCACAAATAGAGACAAAAAGATTAAAGCTGTAGTTAATAGAAAAAGCGGTCCAGCCACCTTCATCTTCCAATGCCTCGGGTAAATCCCAATGATACAAAGTAACATAAGGGACAATACCTTGTAATAAACATTCATCAATTACCTGGTGATAGAACTTAAGCCCTTCCTTATTGACGTCTCCCTTGCCAGTTGGCAGAATACGAGGCCATGAAATGGAAAAACGAAAAACACCGAACCCCAACAGCTTAACCAGCGCGATGTCTTCCTTGTAATGGTGATAAAAATCACACGCTACAGTCGGCTGATGCCCCTTTTTAGTTTTTCCAGATCTTTTAGAGAAAGTATCCCAGATAGACAAACCTTTCCCATACCCCTCCGCAGCACCCTCAATCTGCGCTGCCGCTGTAGCCACTCCCCATAAAAAATCCTTTCCAAAATCAGATGCCTTGATCATATCATTTCTGTATAAAGGGCAATATGCTAATCACTTATTAAGTTAGTGTTAAGTCTATTCCACAGCTCATCATTTTTATATACAACATATCGTAATAAAGTTTAATTTACAAATACGAAATCACGATCGCTTCATCTCAATTGAAAATCAAATTATAACCCAATGAAAAGTATATATTCAACAATAGCTTTAATACTACTAGGTAGCACTTTGTTTGCCCAGGAACCTATTGGAACATGGTATGGCACATTAAATATTCAGGGTACTTCGTTACCTCTGGTTTTCCATATTACCAAAACTGGAAGTGAATATGCAACAACAATGGATAGTCCTCAACAAGGTGCAAAGGGTATGCCTACCAGTAAAACTACTTTTACAAATAAGACTTTAACCGTTGAGGCATCAAGTATTGGAATGAAATACACAGGAACTTATGTACCTGACAGTAATAAAATAAATGGAACATTTCAACAAGGTCCGGTACATACTGTATTAGCGCTGAGCAATAAAGCCGAAAATGCACTCGCAGCCCCACAAACAAGACCTCAGGATCCCAAAGATTTTCCTTATAAACAAGAAGAAGTAACCTTTACTAACACCACTGGCGGCAATAATCTTGCTGGGACATTAACCTTGCCTGCCAACGGCAAAGCTGATAAAATTGCAGTCTTAATAACCGGATCAGGTCCGCAAAATCGGAATGAAGAGCTTTTTAATCATCGTCCATTCCTTGTACTTAGCGATTACTTGACCAGACAAGGTATTGCCGTACTAAGGTATGACGACAGGGGGATTGGCAAATCAACTGGAATTTTTTCAAAAGCAACTACAGCCGACTTTGCAGATGATGCAGAAGCCGCAGTAAAGTACCTACTTTCCAGACCCGATCTTAAAAATATGGCCATTGGCCTTATAGGACATAGCGAAGGTGGTATGGTTGCACCAATTGTTGCCAGTCGCAATCCAAATGTAAAATTCGTCGTTTTAATGGCAGGTCCGGGTATTCCAATAACACAACTACTCTCCAGGCAGATTGGCGATGCGATGAAGCTTTCAGGCGCTCCTTCCGATGAGGTAGCACAAAAAATGGCAAGCAATTTAAAAGTGTTTACAGTGATGAACGATGTTAAGGATCTTCCATTACAACATGCAGCGCCCGAAGTTGAGCTTGCTATACGCAAAGAACTCGATCTGGAGCCGCTAGAAAAATTGGATAGAACGGCTAAAGAATCCATTGTTCAACGAACCCTCAATCAATACAAAACACCATGGTTTAGGTATTTCATAAGTTTTGACCCTGCAATTTATCTGACTAAAGTAAAATGCCCTGTTTTAGCGCTTAACGGTACCCTCGACTTCCAGGTAGAAAGTACTGCAAATTTAGCTGGTATTAAAACCGGACTACAAAAAGCTGGCAACAAACGTTTTGAAATTGTTCCAATGGAGGGATTAAACCATTTATTCCAAAAAGCAAATACAGGGGCAGAATCGGAATATGGAAATATTGAAGAGACGCTTAACCCTGCGGCCCTTCAAAAAATTTCAAGCTGGATAAATGGTATATAATAAACGGGCGACAGCTTAATTCAAGCTTAAACCGATCTGTTTTAGTAAAATTGCCGCATTAAAAGTTGTACAAGGGCCATGCTTTATTTTATAATCGAAATTCATTTCCCCTTCAGTGATCTGTATATCGAAATGGTAGTTTCTAACTTGAGTTTTATGATCAGCCTCCATTTCAGACAATTGTAAATCATGTGTAGCAAATAAGGCGGGAGTTTTTTGCTCAATCAACTTCTCTATAAAAACTTTTGACCCCAGATATTTATCCTTACTATTTGTTCCTCTAAGCATCTCATCAATTAGTACAAAAGAATTTGGATGGAGTTGTATGGCATCTAAAATCATCTTAAGCCTGTTTAATTCGGCTTTAAACGTTGAGGTTTGATCATTTAATGAATCTTTGATTCGCATGTACGAGAGAATCTTAAAAATGGACAGCGACATTTGTTCAGCACATACAGGAGCACCAGCAAAAGCCAATGTCATATTAACCCCTACAGTTCTCAGAAAAGTACTTTTACCAGCCATATTAGACCCGGTCACAATGTCGACAGTAGGTTCGGACTCAAGTTCAAAGCTATTGTATACCCTTACCTGCTCTGGGATCAGCGGGTGCCCCAGGGCAGTAGCTTTTAAATGAAAAGCAGCTGCGATTTCAGGGAAATTCCATTCCGGTTGATTATGGGCTAGCGTAGCAAAAGAGATCAGCTCTTCAAACTTGCCAATCCGGTTCATCCCTTCTATCGTTTCCTGCGCCGATTGATCATGCCAATTGCATAAAGAAATCGAACATCTTAAATCCCAAAGGGCAAAGATATTTAGCGCTATGCCTACAACTATATTAAGTCTGGCATCAAATGCCTGGATAATCGAAGAAAGTTTAAGAATCTGTTTACTAATAGGCACAGCAGTCTTTCCACCGACAAAGAACCGTTGAATGTAAGTGCTTTTCCAGGTCACATCTTCGGTCCACTTCACAGTATCCGCAAACGCGTTTAACAAACTGGATTCTTTGCTAAAGCCATTATGTATCAAATTAATGTGACGCATGTTAAAAATGATTAAGCTCGCATTGAACAATGCAACAGCTCCAAAGAGTTGCCATACCCATCCGCCAAACACATTACCCAATATAAATATGCCAATCGTAATAAAAGGAGCAAGCTGAACATACAGACGTAATGTTTTTTTACGGGTAAATTTTAACTGCTCAGGCAGCTGGTCCTGAAGCTTATTGATGATCAACTGCAGTTGTCCCGGTTTATGATTCTGAAGCTCTGCCCGAAAATGGAAAGTCTGGTCAATATGGCCTTTTAATTCGATAATCGCTTCCTGTCTTTGTTCGATGGTTGACTGATCATTGGGCCTGTTTAGGTTCGCAGCCAAAATATCCATCCCCTGCTGTATATTACAGCGATTAATAAATGAATACAAAGACCCCTGACCAAAAATATCTAAGTCAGAAGTATAAGGATGGTACTCATCTGCATAATCTTCCCCATTGTTGTAACCATTTTTTCCACCAGTTAGGTGATTAATCTCATTTTGATAAACCCATAACAACTTACCAGCATAAGTCAATTGTTTTTGTACAGCAACTTGTTTTTTTACAAGAAATAGAAATACAATCAACGGAATAGCTAACAACACTGCAAACGGCCATATAAAACCAAAATTAATGATCAGCGCAATGATTAGAATTTCCGTGATAAATAGGCCCAACCTGGAAAGAGAGATCTTATTTAACTTACGTTTGAGGTAATCAACCTCTGTTTGCTGTTTGTCTGCATTATTTTGATAGTCGGCTAAGATGCTATGTTTTGTTTTTACCATTATATTTGAGGTTCCTTAATAATTTATGTGCTAGCCTTTGACTTGAGTCAAGATTAGATGTTACGAATTGTTTAGATGATAAAGATAAAATAAATGAAGATCACTTTACTGGTTGTAGGTAAAACAGAAGATAAGTACCTGATTGAAGGCATTGAGAAATACCTGAACAGATTGAAACATTACATTAGTTTTAACCTGTTGGTTATACCCGAAATAAAAAACACCAAAAATCTAAGCGAGGCACAGCAAAAATCAAAAGAAGCAGAGCTGATTCATAAACAAATTAGTAACCTTGACACTGTGATTTTAATGGACGAAAAAGGAAAGAAGTATACCTCGGTGGCTTTTTCAAATTATTTAAACAAACAGATGATTGGCAGTGTTCAGCATTTGGTATTTATTATCGGTGGGCCTTATGGCTTTGACGAAAGCATCTATAAACGCGCCAATGGCAGCATGTCGCTTTCAGATATGACCTTCTCCCATCAGATGGTGAGATTGTTCTTTGTAGAGCAGCTTTACAGGGCATTTAGCATATTAAAAGGTGAACCCTATCACCACGAATAATTTAAAATTACTTTGTGGAAACTGAAGCCGCAGCACATCATTAAATAAAAGGAGGTTATTATGCGTTTACCGTCGGATTATAAAAGGGAGTATAAATTTAAAAGCGATAAAAAAAGAGATAGGATGAATTATATCATTGCGATCATCATATCGGCCATCGCATTTTTGCTGATTTGGTATTTATTTTAAATCACAGATTGGCTGCAAAAACAAAAGGATACCTTTTGGGTACCCTTTTGTAAATGATCAATATCAATTAAGGCTAACTAAACACCTTTTTTACTTGTCATGGCAGCTTTTTTAGCTGGCTGAGCGGTTTTGCTTGGTGCTTTTGCATTTGATGGCTTAACGGCAGCTTTAGGTTTTTTATCTACCTCTGCTTTTAATGCTTCGTGTTCCTCGCTTAATGCAGGAGCTTCTTCAGTAAATAAAGGCAGGTCTTTAAGAATATGGAACCAGCTTACAATTTTCTTCATATCTGAAGTGTAAACTTTCTCTTCATCGTGACCTGGTGCTACTTCCTTAAAAAATGTTTTTAGCACTGCTGGTTCTGCCTTTGCATCAGGAACATTTCCTTTAGCTGCAACCATATTTGCTAAAACATCAATTAATTTTAAATCATCATCCTCACCGTATACTGTAATATCTTCCAATGACGCCAATTTAGTTGAAGTCATATTGGCTATAATTTTAACTTTCTGTGCGTCCAGACTTTCAAGAACATATCCTGCTTTATTCTGACCAACAAGTTTAAACAACCCTGGTCTTCCAGATACTGCTACAATTCCTCTTAAATTCATATCGTTTGTTTTTGAGAAGCCTAGAATTAATCTTCTATTACTTCAATGCTTAAAATCTTATCGCCTTGTTTAATTTCGTCAACAATATCAACATTCTCGATCACTTTACCAAAGCAAGTATGGTTTCTGTCAAGGTGTGCTGTATTGTCTCTGCTATGGCATATAAAGAACTGTGAACCACCAGTATTTCTTCCGGCGTGAGCCATAGATAATACGCCACGCTCATGGTGTTGGTTTTCACCTGTTAATTCGCAATCAATTTTATAACCTGGGCCACCTGTACCTGCTAAGTGTGCTGTAGCAGCATCTTTAGAGTTAGGGCATCCTCCCTGAACAACGAAATTAGGGATTACCCTGTGGAATGTTACCCCGTTATAAAAACCTTCGTTAGCTAATTTTTTAAAGTTGGCAACTGTATTTGGTGCATCTTGATCGTAAAATTGAACGGTCATGTCACCTTTATCTGTTTTAATTATTGCTTTGCTCATGATAAAATTTTATAAACGGCAAACTTAGAGAAATTTGCGCTGATATGCAAAAGAGACAGTGTTAATCAAAAGGAAGGCGGACCATTCACAAAAAACTAAACCTCTGACAATATGCCAGAGGCCCAGAATCAACATTAACCATCAATATATAGACTATTGAGAGATTACTTTAATTGTGTACGCATTTACATTTTTACCTGTTTGAGAGGTAATAGTGTACACTTTTGGGGAAGACAGATTGGTATAACCACCCATTACCGGCCCCACCTTCGCAAATTTAGACTGGCTAGACAGGATACAACGGATATAAAGATTCGTTAGATCTGTACCTGCTTTTACAGTTACATTAATAATTAATGGGGTACCGGCAACATCCAGCCTTTCCAGACCGGTTACCAGATCGACAACTGTTTTAGGAACAACCGGCTTTACTGCAGTCACATCTTTACCGCTAGCATCTAACAAGGTGATATCCTGTATAAAGGCCTGATCAGTCTGACCACTAATTTCAGGACTGGGCGTTTTTGAACAGCTGCTACAGATTGTGATGAAAAGAAATAAGAGGAATATATTTTTAAAGTTCGTTTTCATGATTTAATTTAATAAGGTTACCATCCAAGGTTTTGTTCAAGATTAGGATTTGTTGCTCTTTGTGTGCTTGGTATGGGCATATAATACATGTGAGGCAGAAACACTGATGGTTTTGGATCTACCACTATGCGTTCATATTTCCAGGCAATAGGCGTCGTAACCGGGGTGGTAATATCTGTGGGAAGTGTTACTCCTGCTGGTAAAGAAATTTTCATACCAGTATAGCGTCGGCCATTTAACACTTTTGGATTTTCAGCTATTTTCCAGCGACGCAGGTCCCAATAGCGCTTCATTTCATAACAAAGCTCTACATAACGTTCATTCCGCACTAGCGTACGCATAGAATCTTGCGTAATACCCGACCCAAGATCCGTTAAAATACCTGCCCGTTTTCTAATGGCATTTACAGCACTGTAAACAGTCGGATCCGGTCCTACCGCTTCATTTTGAGCTTCAGCATAATTAAGCATGATTTCCCCAAGCCTGATTTCGATCCAGTTTTGATCGCTACCTTTACCCGAACTATAGCCCTTATTGGTTTCATCTACTCCTTTACGCTGGTAATAACCTGTTGTTGTACAAAAAGAATTACCAATACCATCCCGATGTCCAACATAACTATATTGTGTCCTTCCGCTGAACTCTGCTCCATTGTAAACAATAGTTGCATAAAACCGTTGATCACGACCAACATATGGATTCGTTTCAGTATAGCCAGAACCAGGTTGATAAATAGTTTTTCCATTAGCCATTGGGAAAGCATCGACCAACTCTTGTAAAGGACATCTTTTAGGGCCTATACCAATGGCAATTGATAGCGGCTTAGCCTGAGCATCCCAACCATGTTCTTTATCAGGCTTACGATATTGCACTTCAAAAATTACTTCACTATTGCTTTTATCCAGCATAATTCGTCTTACATCTGGGTATAATGCATAACCCTGCGCTCCTGGAATATTCATCACATCCAATGCCGCTTTTGCTGCATCTGCCCAACGGCTCTTGTCATTGCTGGTATTGTAAAGCTGGCTCGCATAAAAAAGCAAGGCTCTGGATTTTAAAGCCATGGCAGCACCTTTTGTAGCCCGACCTGTTGCGATTTTATCTTTGTAAGGTAATAAGGCCGCAGCCTCATCCAGCTCTTTAACAATGAACTTATAGCACTCGTCCGTAGTGTTTCTTTTTACGAATAAATCTTCATCACGAGTTTGCGGCTCAGTAATAATAGGTACTCCGCCATAACGTTTCACCATATCAAAATAAATAATGGCACGTAAAAACTTTACTTCTCCCGTATATTGGTTTTTTAAGTCCTGGCTTAGACTCGACTTTTCTTTTATGCCCTTAAGAAACTCATTCGCTTTTCTCACATCGTCATAAGCCCAATAATCGAAGTAATTTGAAGATGGCGTCCATGTACCTTGTAGTATGTTGAAAGGATTACCTGTTGATGCGCCGATACGAGTTTCATCCACAATGTTATCCACTATTGGTGGATTTGCATTATCAAATCCAGGTCTACTGGCATAAATATTATCCAGAAATAAACGAGTCAGATTCGGATCTTTCCAAACATCTTCTTCAGGGAATGAGGCCAGATTTTTTTTGTCTAGTATATCCTTATCACAGGAAATGAATAGGCCACATATTACCACAAGGGATATTAAATATCTTAAATTTTTCATAATCTTAAAAAGTTAGGTTAACACCTATGTTGTAGTTTTTCTGTTGCGGGTAATAGTTACCGGCACTGTTGGTAGTGGGCGTTACTGTAGCGGAAGCCAAAGCAGCACTACCAGGTGAGACTGCGCCTTTAGCATCAACTTCTGGATCGAACAATTTAAACTGACTAATGGTAAACAGGTTATAGGCAGCGAAATAAAATCTTAATTTCTCAATTTTCCATTTTTTAATCCCTGGAATGGTATAACCAAATTGTATAGACTTTAGGCGCACATAACCTGTTTTTCTTAACCAGAAATCGGAGTCTTTATTGTTATTAGGATTAGCATCTATCCAGGCCCTGGGATATTCAGCACCGGGATTTTGTGGACTCCAATAATCATTTAAGTAAGCGAAAGAGTTAGAGTTACCGCCATTGTTAAACATATTGCGCGCAGTACCCGTCATAAAAAAATCGCTTTTGGCGGCACCCTGAAAAAGTGCTGCCAAATCAAATCCTTTCCAATCTGCACTTAAAAATAGACCAAAAGTAAATTTAGGAATGGCACCATCATTGGATATAACATCAATATCCGAATCATCAATAACCCCATCACCGTTCTTATCCACATATTTAATGTCCCCAGCGGCCGTAGTATTGGTTTGAAAAGGAGAGTTTTTAACTTCCTGATCGGATTGAAAAATACCTGCTGAAGTTAGCCCATAACGGTAATCTAACCCCTTTCCAACACGCCTTTTGTATAAAGGATCGCCCGCTGCATCGTCTAATACGATACCAATATTTTTGGCGTAAGCCATATTGGCCTTTACTGATAAGTTAACTTGATTGATGCGACTGCTATGAGACAAAGTGATCTCATAACCTTTATTGTCTGCAACCGCATAATTTTCTGAAGGCATTTTACGACCAAAGGTTCCCGGTATTGACAATATCCTGGGTTGAAGTATATCAGAAGTACGTTTGTAAAAATAATCAAATTCAAAACCTAGTTTACCATTAAAAAGAGTTCCTTCCAGACCAACATCAACAGTTTTCGCCCGTTCCCAGGTAATATTTGGATTTGGATAAACACCATATATCAATGTTCTTTCAATATCGCTGTTGTTAAAGATAGCTATAGGGCTTCCCTGTGTGCTAAACTGATCTGTGTACTGGTATGGATCTACCCTATCATTTCCCAATATACCGTAAGAAGCTCTTAATTTCAGGTTATTGATAAAGCTTAAAGCCGGGTTATCCTTTATAAACCCTTCCTCAGAGATGCGCCATCCTGTGGATACTGCTGGAAAAAAACCATATCTTTTTCCTGGAGGAAAAATAGTAGATCCATCATATCTGAAAGATGCTTCAAAAAGATATTTACCCGCATAAGCATAATTAACCCTTCCCACAAAACTTTTTCTGCCAGTCTGCGTAGCCGTCCCATTATTATCTTTATTGGTATCCCCACCTGCAAAAAGTTGATCGATCTCGTTAGAAGGAAAATCAGTACGATAGGCATTGAACTTATCCATATTACCCGATGCCTGTTCATACAGGAACAAAGCTGAGATATCGTGTTTAGCAAAACTTCTTTGGTAATTCAATGAAAGATTGATGGTACTACTTACAGGCTGTTCAAAACTCTCATTGAGTTCTGTTTTAGTTAGATTTTTCCCAACGACCTTTGTTCCTATAATTTTTCCTGTAGCATCTTCATCATACATGGTATAAGGAAGGTCAAACTCTTTAAGGAATTTATAACCCTTAATGTAATTGAACCGGCCAGTCAAGGATAAGCCCTTAGTAACAAATGGCATATCTTGTTTAAATCCAATGGTACCCGACAACGAGTTGTTGTTGTCGTGGATATAACCTGAATTGTTAATATCCAGAACCGGGTGTTCACCAGTGGTATTTTTAGGGAGGCCATCTGGATAGAAAGCATTAAATACCGGATTCTGTCTGATTACGTGGGCAAAAATATTGACATCCGTAAAAGAAGGGCTATTGTTAACTGTATTTTGGGCATCAATATCGACAGACATCGTTAAATTCTGATTGATCCTTGCATCTACGTTAGACCGGAAATTATAGCGTTTGAAGTTAATGTTATTATACATTCCATCCTGGTTGGTATAGCCTCCAGAGAAAAAGTACTTGATATTTTCCGAACCTCCATCAACATTAATATTGTGCTGCATCTGCACCGGATTCTTTTTGAAAGATATGGCGTACCAATCTGTTCCTACGCTACCGTTCTTAAAATCCTGTAATTGCTGATCAGTATAGAATAATGGATTGCCAACTGGATTTGCACCATTGTTTAAACGAGCTGCATTATTGGCAGTAGCGTATTCATAAGCATTCATCAACTTAGGGTAAGTAGTTGGCTGCTGAGTACCTACATAACCGTTATAACTAAACTTAGGCTTACCAATATGTCCGCGCTTAGTGGTTACCAAAATTACACCATTGGCGGCCCGAGCGCCATATACTGCTGCCGCAGCCGCATCTTTTAGGACGGTAATGCTTTCTACTTCATTAGGATCTAATTGATCGAAACCACGTACAATTCCATCTACAACAATCAGCGCTCCGCTGTCGCCAAAGGTACTTTTACCGCGAACCGAAATAGTAGAGCCAGAACCTGGTCGTCCACCACCATTAACTACGGTTAAGCCGGGTAATAGACCCGCAAGCGAGTTGGATAAATTTGAGGTAGGTGCTTGTTTAACTTCGGCAGATGATATCGAAGAAATCGCTCCTGTAACGCTTACTTTTTTCTGGGTACCATAACCAACAACCACAACTTCAGTAAGTGCAGGATCCGCGTCTTGTAAAACGACATCTATTTTATCCCGGCCATTAACAGCGATGGTTTGTGTAGTAAAGCCGATGTAACTAAATGTAAGTGATACATTATCCTCGACACTTATTTTATAAATACCATTGTCATTTGTAGTCGTTCCTATTTTTGAATTTGGAACCTGAATATTTACACCCTGAAGGGCTAGTCCCTTTCCATCCGTAACACGTCCTGTTACCGTTATGAGTTTTTGAGCCTGGGGACTAACCGCCAAGCGCTTACGCACAATAACAGTTTTTTCATTAATGGTATAGGCCACAGGCTGACCGGCAAAGCATGCTTCCAATGCCTCTGTAAGCGGTGCATTGGTTACATCAATATCAACAAGGTTGGCTTGCTTTAGCATTTGAATATTGTAAAGGAAGCTGTAGCCGCTTTGCGCTTTAATTTTTTTAAATACTTGATAAAGCGTTGCATTATTCAGTTTTAAATTAATCTTTTGCGCAAACCCACTGGCACTGACCTGCATGATTACAGTTATCAATAAAACGGTTGTGAGTTTCATAATCAACAGAAGTTTTTTTGCAATCCGGGTTCTGTGTGCGTCGTTCAACGCAGCATAAAATTTCATATATTTGGTTATTAAGGTTAAAATATAAGTGGTTGTCACAATCAGTTGGCTGTATATTAACCTTTACATAGCCGGGGGCGCCGCAAACGCTCCTGGTTTTTTGGTTAAAAGGCCTTTAGGTAAAAATCAGGGCATAACGATAATCCTCCCTTCTTCTACCTTAAAGTGTATGGCATCAGTAAGTTCGAGCATTTTAAGTACCTCAGATACATTTTTAAAGCGCGAAACACTGCCATCAAAATCCTTGTTTTCGACATTCCCTACATAAACAATGTCTACATCATACCAGCGCGAAATCTTACGCATGATGCTTCGAATATTCTCAGCATTGAACAGAAAGTAACCGTTCTTCCAAGCCATTGCTTCCTCAACATTTGCTTGTTGTACTTTTAAATAGGTATCCGTTTGTCCGGCAAGCGCCTCTTGTCCAGGTTTTAAAAGTGCCTCGGCTGCTCCGTTTTTGATTTTCACAGCTCCTTCCAACAAAATAGTTTCTATTTTAGGTTCATCCTTGTAGGCCATTATATTAAAGTGCGTACCCAGCACCTCTACTTCTACCTTGTTTACTTTTACTTTAAATGGCTTAGCTGCATTTTTAGCTACTTCAAAATATCCCTCACCACTAAGCTCCACGTTTCTTTCCTTACCTGTAAAACTAGCCGGGAACCTTAGAGAGGAGGCCGCATTTAACCAAACCTTTGTACCGTCGGGCAATACTACCGTATATTGCCCCCCACGTGGGGTTGTAATTGTATTTAGGCTTGCAGTTGTAGAATGGCTATCCCCAGTAGATTTAGTCGCATCGTAAACCAGCTGCCCGTTTGCAGTTTTCCCAATTATAGTACCTCCCTGTTGAGCAAGTTGACCGGTATGGGCGCTATCCAAAACAATTTGCGAACCATTGGCCAATGTCAATATGGCTTTATCTCCACCTGGCAAGGCATCATTTTTTAAAAGTTTAGGTCGATTTTTTACGATAGCTAAGGGCTTGGTAGGTCGCTGATTGACCAGGTAAACGGCTACAGATATACCGAATAATGCTACCGCTGCAGCCATCCATTTAAATAAGCCAATTGAAATCTTTCGAGTAGGAACGACCGCTATCTGTAGCTGCAATTGCTCCTGTAGCCTATCATGTGCTTGCTGCTTATCACCCATCTGATCGGCATCCCATGGAAGATCTTGCAATTCAAAATCATCCAAATAGTTAAGGAGTTGCTGTCTTTCTTCAAGTGTACAATTTCCAGAAAACACCTTCTCGTACAGTAAGAGATATTCTTCTTTGTTCATAAAATCTATATTCGGTTATATGGTAAGAGTATAATTTTGGTCGGCACACACATAAAATATAAAAATATTTATTCCGCCCCTGGCCCCCTGCCAACAACGCTGCATCAAATGCCAATTAATTAGTATACTTGTTGGCTTATAATGCATAGTTTTATGTAACCAAGTATGCTATTAGACCGATTGACCGACACACAATTGTGGGAAGCGATAAGTGAGGACGATGATGCCAGTGCTTTTAATGCGCTGTTTGATCGGTATTGGTCTAAAATTTTCAGCACAGCCTTTTCTTATGTACGCGACAAGGAGACTTGCAATGAGATTACGCATGATATTTTTTTAAACATCTGGATTAAGCGGAAACAATTACATATCGAATCTTTCTCAAACTATTTAAGGGCATCGGCACGTTATCACGTATTCAGACATCAGAAAACATTACGAGCAATCCCATTGCAGTACACGGATGATTTGGAACAAATCAACCAAACGACCTTTACGGCAGACAGTGATGAAAAAATCAGGACCGTAGAGCTGGAGGACAGTCTAAAAGGTTACCTAAGCAAGCTTCCAAAACGTTGTCGCGAAATATTTATTTTAAGCAGGATGGAACATTTGTCTAATGATGAAATAGCCAGCCGCCTGGATATCTCCAAACGCACTGTCGAAAACCAACTGACACATGCACTACAACATTTACGCATTTCATTAAAGGACATTAGTGTGTTCTTACTGCTTTATCATTATCTACATAAATAGAGCAATTTCCATTCTTAACAGATCTCGATCGAATAGAGCGCATTGTCGTAGCTAATTATTGATGCAACCGATTGTAATTTTAGAAAAATAGCCTTACTTTAGTCATACCAAATATATCGTCGCCAAATTTCAACGCGTCACCACAAAGAAAAAAACAATAAAATGAATAAACAGGTTGCCATAGTAACAGGCGGTGGAGCTGGATTGGGTCTGGCCATCAGCAGAAAATTAGTTCAGGAAGGCGTTCATGTCATCATGATCGGTAGAAATGAAGATAAATTAAAAACTGCTGCTTCCGAATTTGGTCAGCTGTGCAGTTATCGTGTATTTGATCTTCAAAACCTGGCGGGTATTCCAGCACTTGTTGAAGAGATTCATGCTTCATTTGGACAGATTGACATCCTGGTAAATAATGCAGGCATTAATATGAAAAAGCCTTTTATCGAAGTAACAGACGAAGATTTTGCAAATGTGATTCAAGTCAATTTATCTGCCGTATTTAGCATCAGTCGTGAAGTGGTAAAGAAAATGATCGACGCACAAAGTGGCTCCATTGTAAACATCAGTTCGATGGCAGCACAGTATGGCATCCCAAAGGTAATTGCTTATTCGGCAGCGAAAACAGGAATAGAGGGAATGACAAGGGCAATGGCAACTGAACTTTCGCCTTTAGGAATCAGGATCAACTGTGTTGCTCCCGGCTTTATAAAAACAGCCATGTCTGCCAAAGCATTAGACGCAGACCCAGAAAGAAAGAATAAGGTATTTTCCAGAACGCCAATGGCAAAAATGGGTGAGCCTGAAGATGTAGCCGATGCAGTTCACTTTCTAAGTTCGGCAAGTGCAAAATACATCACTGGCGTAGTCATGCCTGTAGATGGAGGAAACTCAATCGGATTTTAACAAAAATTATAATGCTGTTGATTGTCGTTCTACAATTGTAGGCTCCAGAATAACATTACGTATGTCATCATAAGGGTTATTCTGCTTGATCATTTGTAAAAACAGTTCAGCACAATCCCGGCCCATCTGATTAGGATGTTGATCCACCGTAGATAGACTAGGTGTGATATAAGCCGAAAAGGCTTCGTTCGCAAACCCTATTACCCCTATCTTCGGTGGGGCCAGGTTAACTTCCTTTAATTTTTTAATCACCCCAAGCGCAGTAAAGTCATCCCCTGCAATAATTGCATCGGGCATATGATCACCACGTAAAAGCTTAGCTGTCCCATATCTCCCATCTTTTATAGATAGGCCACCAAAGATGAGCTGATCCTCGTTCACAACCAAATTATTGACTTTCATGGCTCCTCGATACCCTTCCAAACGGTCATTAAAGATTTTGATCTGGTGAATGGTAGTTACAAAAGCAATATTCTTATAGCCTTGATCAATGAGGTGCTGAGTGGCTAAAAAACCAGCACGAAAATCGTTTAGGGTAACCGTTGGCACTTTTAACTTTGTACTGATCCTATCAAAAAGAATGAGTGGCTTGTTCTGCTTTATGATCTCTTGAAAATGCGATACTTCATTTGTCTCCAATGACATTGAAGCCATGATTCCATCTACCTGAGCCTCCAGAAGCGTTTTTACCCCTTTGATCTCATTTTCAACAGATTCATTAGATTGGTACAGAATGATCCTGTAGCCACTGTCTTTTAATCCTTCTTCTATACTATGGATAATTGAGGCAAAAAAATGTGCCTGAACGCTTGGCACAATTACACCGACAATATAAGTTTTCCCTGATTTAAGGGCAGAAGCGAGCTTATTAGGACTATAGTTGAGTCTTTTCGCTGTCTCGATTACAGTTTGTCTTGTTGACTCACTAATTGCAGGAAAACCACTAAGTGCCCTGGACACCGTTGAAACGGTAATGTTCAGTTCCTTCGCAATATCGTATATGGTCGTTTTTTTATTCAAGATCTGGGGAATAGCAAATTTGTGCAAGTATAGTAAAAAGACCGTTATTTGGTGCTAGAAACACCAAATAACGGTTATATATTGTTACCAGTACACACTATAAAGTGCGACAAGAATGCCCACTATAATTAAAGCTCCAACAGCAAAACCAGTTGAAGTTTTGAACATCGTTGCATCAATTTCAAGGCCTTTAGCATCTTCTTTGCCTTTGTTCTCTACCAAACTGATGATAACCATCCCGATCACACAGAATAAAAAGACAAAGCCCATTCTATCTAAGAAAGGAATTTCATAAATACCGGCTGAACTTTTAACGGCAAAACCGAATTCCGATAACCAGGAAAGATCGGTCATACCTGGTAAAAATTTGAGTAATAAAGAGAGTCCGAAACCACCTATAGTTGCGAATAATGCCGCATTGGATGTTGTTTTTTTCCAGAAGAATCCTAGAATAAACATGGCAAAGATACCCGGAGATACAAAGCCTGTATATTCTTGAATGTATTGGAAACCTCCTTTTTTATCGATTCCTAAATGTGGAGCGATTAAAACTCCCAAAATCATAGCTGCTATAATGGCAATTTTACCTGTTACTACCAGATTACCTTCCGAAGCATCGGGTTTAATAACTTTCTTATAAATATCCAATGTAAATATAGTCGCAATACTATTTGCCTTTCCAGCCAGAGAAGCCACCACCGCAGCAGTAAGGGCAGCGAAGGAAAGCCCTTTTAATCCCGCAGGTAAAAGGTTAAGTAATACAGGGTAAGCACGATCAGGATTAACCGAACCATCTTGAAGCATTTCGGTTTGGAAGGCTCCATCCTTATAAAGTACATAAGCAGCAATACCTGGCAATACCACAATGATTGGCATCAGTAACTTTAAAAACGCAGCGAATAAAATACCAGAGCGAGCTGTTTTCAGATCAGCTCCTAAAGCACGCTGAGTGATGTACTGATTACAGCCCCAGTAGTTCAAGTTTACGATCCACATCCCTCCTACAAGCACACTCAGTCCCGGTAGGTCAATATAATTTTCATTCTCTGGTTTCAAGATCATATGAAAATGTTCAGAAGCTTTACTGGTCATCAGTTTATAACCATCCAAAATTCCCGTTGTTCCATAATGCTCTGAAACTAAACTAAGCGCCAGGTAGGTTGTAGCCAATCCCCCAAGGATTAAAAAGAATACCTGAATTACGTCAGTATAACCGATAACCTTCATTCCACCCAAGGTAATGATGATAGCAAACGCGGCAATGGCATACATACAAAGATCCAGGTCAAAACCTGAAATACTGCTCACCGCCAATGCGCCCAAATACAGGATGGAAGTTAAATTAACCACCACATACAAGAGCAGCCAGAAAACGGCCATAATCATCGCCACCGTTCCATTATACCTTTGATGTAGGAACTGAGGCATGGTAGAGATTTTATTCTTCAGGTATACCGGAATAAAGAAAACGGCCACCACTATAAGTGTTGCTGCTGCCATCCATTCATAGGTAGCAATTGCAAGCCCCATCTTAAATCCCGAACCACTCATCCCGATAAATTGTTCGGCCGAAATGTTTGAGGCAATTAGAGAAGCTCCAATGGCCCACCAGGTAAGGGAGCCTTCGGCAAGAAAATAATCCTTAGAGCCACTGGCGGCAGATTTTTTCTTATTGTAGATATAGAGCCCATAAGCTGCTACAATTACAAAGTAAATTAAGAATACGATATAATCTTTCGTATCCAGCACGTTGGTTTTCATCAATTTGGTTTAGTTAGGTTTAATAATCGGTTACAAACTACGATTAAAATAAATTAAATATAGCGATTGATTAAATTTTCCAGATATTCTTGCTTTCCACTTCGTACCTCTGGCTCACCTTGCTGCACCGCGTAGTTCCTTAAGTCCTCCAGGCTTAACTTTCCTTGCTCAAACTCAGCACCCTTACCACTATCAAAAGAAGCATAACGATCAGCTCTTATCGTTTTATAATCTGATTTTTGAAGAATGGCATCTGCAGTTACCAAAGCACGGGCAAAAATGTCCATACCGCCAACATGTGCATAGAAAAGATCTGCTGGGTCAGTTGAATTACGACGAATCTTGGCATCAAAATTAACTCCGCCACCTTTTAAACCGCCACCTTCTAAAATGATCAGCATCGCTTCAGTCAGTTCATTGATGTCATTAGGGAATTGATCTGTATCCCAACCGTTTTGATAATCTCCTCTGTTTGCATCAATTGAACCCAGTAAACCACTGTCTACTGCAACCTGCAATTCATGTTGAAAAGTATGTCCGGCTAAGGTAGCATGGTTCACTTCCAGGTTAAGTTTAAAATCAGCAAGTAAATCGTATTCCTGCAAAAAGCCTTTTACGGTTGCAGCATCGTAATCGTATTGGTGTTTAGATGGCTCACATGGTTTTGGCTCAATAAAAAATGTGCCCTTAAAGCCTTGCTTACGCGCGTAATCTTTAGCCGTATGTAAGAATTTGGCCAGATGCTCCTGCTCACGTTTCATATTGGTATTCAATAAGCTCATATAGCCTTCTCTTCCACCCCAAAACACATAATTCTCTCCACCCAATGCAATTGTTGCATCTAAAGCAGCTTTAACCTGAGCAGCGCCATGGGCAAGTACATGAAAATCAGGGTTGGTTGATGCACCATTCATATAGCGTTTGTGGCTGAATAAGTTGGCAGTTCCCCAAAGTAATTTCACTCCACTACTGGCTTGTTTTTGCTTTGCATATTCTACCAAAGCTTGCAATCTCCGTTCGTTTTCAGCAATATCATCTCCATAATCTACTACATCTACATCATGGAAACAATAGTAAGGCAATTGCATCTTAGTGATAAATTCAAAAGCAGCATCCATTTTATCTTTTGCTCTTTCTACCACGTCTTTCTTCTCATCCCAGGGAAAAACATGTGTAGCACCACCAAAAGGGTCACCACCATTTCCATTAAATGAATGCCAATAGGCACAAGCAAATTTAAAATGCTCGTTCATGGTTTTTCCTGCTACTACTTTATTTGCATCATACCATCTAAAAGCCAATGGGTTATCACTATTCAGTCCTTCATATTGGATCTGATCAATTCCTTTAAAAAATTCCTTTGTTCCTGTTACTACTTTTGTCATGTTGATATATTTTTAAATTCTAATTTATAATGCTTTGTCTAAAAGGTTTTTCCATTCAGCGTATATTGGCTCGTAAGCTTCAGAATTTTTAGGCTCCAAATACCTGATCAACTCATGTTGTGTAAATGCAGCTTCAGGACTTTCAAAAATCCCAGCCCCAATACCTGCTCCAAGTGCGGCGCCCACACTACCGTCGTTTTCATACAGCTCTACCGGAACTCCCGTTACATCTACAAACGTCTGTGCAAATACCTTGCTTAGAAATAAGTTAGCCATTCCGGCCCTGATCACTTTTGGTTGCATTCCATTTTCGCGCATAATATCGAGGCCATAGCGAAACGCAAATGCGATTCCTTCCTGTACTGCTCTAAAGATTTCAGGTTGTTTATGTAAGTTGAGGTCAATCCCCAATAGTTGTGCGCCTGTATATTTATTATTCAGCATTCGTTCGGCACCATTGCCAAAAGGCAACACCTTCAATCCTTTACTTCCAATGGGTGCTGTGGCTGCAAGCTCATTAAGTGCAGCATAAGACAAATGTGGTGCGAAATTGTGCTTTGCCCATCTGTACATACTTCCGGTACCATTGATACACAATAACACACCGGTGTGCTTTTTCTCCTTAGCATAAGTAACGTGTGCAAAAGTATTTACCCTTGACTGCGGATCGTAGGTCAGCTCATCGCTTACCCCGTAAATCACACCCGAAGTTCCAGCTGTAGCCGCAACTTCGCCAGGTTTAAGGACATTTAGGGATAAGGCATTGTTAGGCTGATCACCAGACTTATAAGAAACTGGGATTCCTTGCTGCAATCCTAATAATGCCGCCACATCAGCTTTGAGTGACCCGTGAACAGAGAACAACGGTTTTATATCAGGGATTAGTTTTTGATCAATCCCATAGTGATCCAATACCTCTTTTGACACTTCATCTTCGCGAAAATTCCAAAATACCCCCTCAGATAGTGATGCAATACTGGTACTAATCTTTCCAGTGAATTTCATTGCAATGAAATCTCCAGGGAGCATTACTTTATCAATCTGCTTATAAATTTCAGGCTCATTGTTCTTTACCCAAGCCAGTTTGGAAGCTGTAAAATTACCGGGAGAATTTAGCATATCCTGTAAACATTTATCGTGTCCGATGGCATCAAAGGCTTCCTCGCCCAATTCAACAGCCCTGCTGTCACACCAAATGATACTGTCGCGCAAAACATTTTGATTTTGATCAACAATCACCAATCCATGCATTTGATACGCAATACCTATTGCCTTAATATCTTTAGGATTAAAAATCCCGGTTGCATTTAATTGAAGGATGGCATGAACGGCATTTTGCCACCAGTCAACCGGTGATTGTTCCGCCCATCCGGATTTAAGAGATTTGATTTCCGCTTCCTCTTCAGGATACTGGGCCGTAGCCACCCGTTTCTGCGTATCTATGTCAACAACAGAAACTTTTATAGAAGATGTGCCTATATCGAGGCCTAATAAATACATATCATAATATATTAAATACTTAATCGTGCAACCGTTTGCATAAAGGTAATCGTAAATTTATAAATCCCATATTTTTTTGCACATAATTTGCATTTATTTTTGATTGATGAGATCATCAGACAATAATCAACGCAACCGGTTGCATTGCGATTACCAAATCCCTTATAATTTCCTTCTTTTTGTACCGTTATATAATTACATTCGTATCTATGCCCGGGTTTATGATTTCGAAACGATTAAGTATTTTATTTTTCTTGCTATTCTTTAGCATCGCGCTAAAGGCTTCGTCTATATTAATCTATATGGATGAAGATCAGAAAAACCACCTGAAAGCTTATGGCATAGCCTACTGGGGCATCAAACAACAAGCGGATGTCAGCTGGCTTTTAAACTATAGAGGGGGAAGCTTTTTAATCAAGTACAATAAAGCTATTGAGGATGAATGTAAAACAAGAGGTGTTTCCTATCAGGTTTTAGCAGATGGGAAAGTTACTGCGATCCTAAACGAAATCAGCGACCCACAGGTGAACATGGAAATGGTGAAACTTGAAAAGGCGCCCAAAATAGCGGTATACTCCCCTAAGAGTAAATTACCGTGGGACGATGCCGTAACCTTAGTACTTACCTACGCAGAAATACCCTACGATGTTGTATACGATGACGAAGTATTAAAAGATAAACTATCTGGCTACGATTGGCTACATATGCACCATGAGGATTTCACCGGACAATATGGACGTTTCTGGAATGCGTTTAGAAATGCAACCTGGTATCGTGAAGATGTAAAGAATCAAGAGACCGCAGCAAAGCGCAATGGCTTTAAAAAGGTTTCGGAAATGAAACTTGAAGTGGCCAAAAGAATAAAGGAATTTTGTGTTGGCGGGGGATTCTTATTTGCCATGTGCTCTGGAACAGACAGCTTTGACATTGCGCTAAGCGCCGAGGGGGTTGACATTTGTGAAAGCATGTTTGATGGGGATCCGGCAGATCCACAAGCTCAGGCTAAATTAAAGTTCAATAGAACCTTTGCTTTTAAAGATTTCCAGCTTGATTTAAATCCTAGCAATTACGAATTCTCGGATATTGACGTAACGCAAACCCGCACTTTAGTACAAAGCAACGACTTCTTTACCTTATTTGATTTTTCGGCCAAATGGGACCTTGTACCGACGATGCTCACTCAAAACCACGACAAGGTAATCAAAGGTTTCATGGGTCAAACCACAGCCTTTAGAAAGCGTCTGGTGAAACCTAACGTGACTGTGCTAGGCGAAAACAAGGGAGCCGAAGAAGTGCGCTATCTAAATGGTGAAATTGGAAAGGGACAATTTACTTTTTACGGCGGGCATGACCCTGAAGATTATCAACATGCCGTGGGCGACCCACCTACTGATTTAAACCTACACCCAAACTCACCGGGATACCGTTTGATATTAAACAATGTTCTATTTCCTGCGGCTAAAAAGAAACCGCAGAAAACCTAATCGTAAAAATTCCATTGTACGCCAAACTTAAATAGCGACCTATCTTGCATTGGATAGCGATTAACAGTATAATATCCTTTGATTGGTAAACCCTGATTGACATAATCACACTTTAAAAACAAATTAGCCTTCCTTAAGCTTGCTTTTACCCAAACATCAACAATTGGTGTAGTATCGAATCTTTGTCCAGATCCTACATAAAACTGACCGATTGCAGGTGAATAAGAATAGTTTTGATAAGGTGTATTGTATCTCACATCAAAACCTACATTCGTTTTAAGGGCCTTAAAGAAAGTTTGGTTTACATAGAAACTGTTAAAAGTGTAAATCTCAGGAGTACGGAGTACACCAGGATTATCTGTCTTCTGGTAAACCACGTAACCATCCAAATGGAACTTGCCAAAAGTAAATTTCTTACCTACAGCGATTTTTAACAGGTTTAAACTTGTACCAAGCTGAGTTGGCGCAACAGAAAGTACCTCTGCAACTGTTGGGTCTCCGGTGGTTGGTAAATTCGCTTTAAAATACATGTAATTATTAATCAGATAATAATTTGCAGTAGCATCCAACTTTAATTTTGGATTCTCGTATCTAAAGGATAAGTTAATCGTTTTTGTCCGGTCAAAATCATTGATCCAACGGTAATGGTTACCAAAATATCTGTTATAAATTTCTGCCGGAGATTTATTTTCAAAATAACCGCCTAAAACTATTCGCCCCACTGAATTGCTTAGTAAGACATTACTTTTAGCTTCATAATGGAAGTCACCCATATTCCGCCCCTGAAATATCTGTTCTACATCTACGTTTAAATCGATTCGATTGCTAAATCGGTATCCCGCAGCTCCCAGCAAAGTCATATTTTGGAAAGTGGCTTGATAGTCATAAAAATTAGACCCATCCCTATACATCGCCAGTTGGGAATAATTATAATACTCATGTCTAATTCCGACGTCCAGCTTCAACTCATTTTTAATGAAGGCGCTTGATTTTGCCCTAAGAAAGAAACTATATAAAAACTCATTTTGAATACGCGTATAGCTGGTTGAATCGTTGGTAAAGGTGCTATCGGCATACCCTTTTGGAATTACAGAATAGTCGTCTGCTTCATCCTTCTGAAAAGAATAAGCATTTTTATCATACTTAAATGTGTAGGTAATTTTATTGGTTGGTAATATTTTGTCAGTTATTTCCTGGGCGGAGCTATCTATCCGGCCAACGAAATAGGATTGTTTTATAAAAAAGGAGCCCTGACGCCACAATTGCTTAGCTGTATTTAACCTGACCTGCTCCGCAATCCTACTGATGACTCTGTTGGAAGGAATAGTGAAAACTGAATCATTAGTAATGGAGCCATTCTCCATTGCCTTTAAAGTATTAAAAACGGCATTACTCCATAGGTTATAGCGTTTATTCGGCGATTGATACCAGGTAAAAAATGCACCATTCAAATCATCCCCCCTTTGTCTGGGATATATCCCATTTGCACCGATCCGATTAAAATTAGCGCCAAAGTTCCAGTTCTTTTTAATATTCTGCGAGAAAATCACTTTAAATATCTGCTCGGCGTCTCCACCAGAAACATAATAGAGACTGCTAAATGGAGTTCTGGCTTGATAATATTTAACATCATCCTGGATCATCGCATAATAATCAAGCGAATGGAAGCCCACGTCAAAACCAATACTTTTTGCGGGTTCAAACAACATGGGCATTGCAGCCAAGCCTACGTTTCCAAGACCGACTGTTGGTGTACGTGGTTGAACCAACACATTAAAGTTTTGAAAGCCATTTAAGCTTGTATCCAAAGCCATAGTCTGAATGCTATCTTTAGACATCTTAACGGTAGTATACCTTACATATTTAGAAGTGAATACGACTGAATCCAATCCCCCCTCTTCTTTTTTTCTTAGGGAATCGAGTTCCTTATTATCTCTAACCGTAGTCTTTAAATCCTGCGCATACAATCTCCCAACACCAATGGTAAACAGCAAACAAACAAATAAAACAATGCGTTTATACATTACAGCGTTGAAATTAACTGGCTTAATATTTTTGTCATCATAGGTTCTGCAGTCCTGGCAGTCTCCAATATTTCCTCTAAGCTAACTGGTAATAATACTTCTGGGAATCCTTCATCTGTTAATACAGAAATGGCAAAAACAGGGATACTCATGTGATTGGCTACAATAACTTCAGGTACGGTACTCATACCAACGGCATCACCGCCAATTATTCTAAGGTACTTATATTCTGCTTTAGTTTCCAGGTTTGGACCTGTTACAGAAACATAAACACCTTGATGGCAATTGATATTGTTATCTTCTGCGATTTGCATTGCAGCATCAATTAGTTTGCGACTATAAGGCTGGCTCATGTCTGGAAACCTTGGACCCATGTCGGCATCATTATGTCCTCTTAAAGGGCTTTCTGGCTGCAAGTTGATGTGATCATTGATGATCATCAAATCTCCTTTTTTAAAGTTTGGATTCAGAGATCCCGCAGCATTCGAAACAAACAGGCAACTTATGCCCAATGCTTTCATTGCTCTTATTGGAAATGTGATTTGCTGCATGCTATAGCCTTCATAAAAATGTAGGCGACCTTGCATGGCAATTACTTTTTTCCCTTTTAAAGTTCCAAAGATTAACTTTCCAGAATGAAACTCAAGTGTAGATATAGGAAAGTTGGGGATGTTAGAATACATTAAACTGTATTCGACCTCAATTTCGCCAACCAGACCACCAAGTCCTGTGCCTAAAACAATTCCAATTTCTGCTTGAAAATCATTCGTTTTGCGTTTTATATATTCAACGGTTTCGTGTAATGCTTGAAACATAGTCTAAAATCTTTTTATCAAATGTATTTTTATCTTCTTGTTGCAGTTCTATTTTAATCGGCAAATAAAACACAGGTAAATTTAACAGTAATTCTTTGAAACTAACATCTAATAAACGTTGCGCATCCTTTTCTGTTGTAACAATGATTTTTTCTTTCGAAGGATCATCATTAAAAGCCTTAACCAGTTTCATCACATTCTGTTTACTGAACTGATAATGATCTGGATAATCATGATGTTGAATAGTTCCCGAATAGTTCTTTAAGTGAGTAATTAAGGGTAAAGGATTGGCTATGCCGGTAATCAGGAACACTGTTGTATTGGAAGTAATTGATGAGCAAGACCGTGTAGCTTCGGAAAATAAATGTTTTAATTCACCATAAGTTATAAACGAAAAAGACAACTCATTTTTGGCTTTTCCATTAAATTTACTGGCACACTTTATTCGTTCGTCTTCTGTAAGCACTATTGGCGCCTTAGTAACGAGCAGCGCCTGCGCCCTTTTATACCCAACAAATGGTTCTCTTAAATTTCCGGCCGGCAACAAAAACTGTGGACTTAATAATTTTTGGTACTCGAACAACAAGATGCTGAATCCGGGCTTTACACTCCGATGTTGATAAGCATCGTCTAATAGAATAAGATCGTGATCATCCTTTAACAGATTAATTCCTTTTACCCTATTTTCACAAACTGCCACGGTAACCTGCTTAAATTTGCTATAAAACTGCATAGGTTCATCACCTATGGTTTGTGCTGTTGCAGTTTCATCAGCTAAGATAAAACCTTTGGTTTTGCGTCCGTATCCTCTGCTGAGTATCGCGATCTTATGATCAGAAAGCAAGTTCACTAAATATTCTGTTACTGGACTTTTACCCGATCCGCCTACAACCAAATTGCCTACACAAATAACAGGGATATCGAAATGCGTTGATTTAAACCAACCTAGATCATACAACTTATTCCTTAATACAATGACCATTCCATAGCCAATGGAAAAAGGAAACAACAGTAATCTTAGGTATTTAATCATGTAGGGGCCAAAAATAAGAATTATATCAGCGCATTGTATGAAGTTAATACAGAATGCAGCATTTTACCGCTCTAATAAAAATAAAAAGTACCTTTGTAAAAACAACTTATTATATCATGCTTAAAGGATTTTTTAACGTACCAACTCCTGTTAATGAACCCATTTTGGGTTATGCTCCAGGAAGTAAAGAACGTGAACTTTTAAAGGCAGCTATTGCTGATGCCCGTGCTAAACAGATTGAAATACCAATGCATATTGCTGGTAAAGAAATCCATACTGACAATAAAGGCAAGGTTACTCCTCCTCACGATCACCAACATATTCTTGGACAATACAGCAAGGGCGAAAAAGCTCATGTAACACAAGCAATTGATGCTGCTTTGGCAGCTAAAGCTAACTGGGAAAACCTGGCTTGGGAACACCGTGCAGCGATATTTTTAAAGGCAGCAGACTTAATTGCTGGTCCTTACCGTTATAAATTAAATGCTGCAACAATGCTGGGTCAGTCTAAAAATGCTTACCAGGCAGAAATTGATGCAGCTTGTGAGCTGATTGACTTCTTACGTTTCAACGTAAGTTATATGGCTGACATCTATAAACAACAACCTCCTGTATCTCCTAAGGGATCATGGAACAGAGTTGAGCAACGCCCACTTGAGGGGTTTGTATTCGCCCTAACTCCATTTAACTTTACCGCTATTGCGGGTAACTTGCCTACTTCGGCTGCCATGATGGGTAACGTGGTGGTTTGGAAGCCAGCAAACACGCAGATCTATGCGGCCAACGTATTGATGCAGATCTTTAAAGAAGCTGGTTTACCTGATGGTGTAATTAACTTGGTTTATGTATCTGGTCCTGATGCAGGTGATGTGATTTTTAGTCACCCTGATTTTGCAGGTATACACTTTACAGGTTCTACTGGTGTTTTCCAAAACATCTGGAAAACTATTGGTAACAACATTCACAAGTTCAAAACCTACCCACGTATTGTTGGCGAAACTGGTGGTAAAGACTTTATCTTAGTTCATGGTTCTGCTGAAGCTGAAGCTTCAAGTACTGCCATTATCCGTGGTGCATTTGAATACCAGGGACAAAAATGCTCGGCAGCTTCACGTGTTTACGTAGCTAAGAGTATATGGCCTAAAGTAAAAGAATATATGTTACGCGATATGGCTACCTTTAAAATGGGTGGTACTGAAGATTTCAACAACTTCATTAACGCAGTTATTGACGAGAACTCTTTTGATAAGCTGACTAAATATATTGATGAAGCTAAAAAAGATAAATCTGTAGAGATTATTGCTGGTGGTGGTTACGACAAATCTAAAGGCTACTTTATTGAGCCTACAGTTTTAGTTGTTGACGATCCGAAATATACAACCATGTGTGAAGAGTTGTTTGGCCCTGTTTTAACGGTTTACGTTTACGAGGACAAAGACTTTGATCAGGTATTAGAAATTATCGACACAACTTCTATCTATGCATTAACAGGTGCTGTAATTGCTCAGGATCGTTATGCAATTGAGAAAGCATCACACGCTTTGAGAAATGCAGCAGGAAACTTCTACATCAATGATAAGTGTACTGGTGCAGTAGTTGGCCAGCAGCCATTTGGTGGCGCCAGAGGTTCTGGCACTAACGATAAAGCGGGTTCAATGATCAATCTTTTACGTTGGGTTTCTCCACGTGCGATCAAAGAAACTTTTGATATGCCAAAGGATTACAGATATCCGTTTTTAGGATAAAAAATAACCGTTCTCCTCGGAGAAGGTATTTTTTATCACAAAAACTCCTGGTTCATCACCAGGAGTTTTTTTATGCTTAAAATAGCTTGTTATTTTAGGCTACAGGAGGGCAACTACATTTGACCAGTTAATTGCAAATAATACACTATGGTTAGTACAATTCCTAAAATCACACCTATAACGGAAACTGCATTTACTTTAGCTCCCTTTAGCCAGTCCACGACAATGAATAATATACCCAAAGGCGGTACTAACCCTATCAATGAATAGGCAGCCATCACATTTTTATAATTTTCCTTTTTCATCTTTATCGATTTATGGTTGGGTTTAAAACTAATCTCTAATATACTAATGTAAGATAGTGATTTCAGGACAATAACTTTATCCAAAACTAATAATAAAAAAAAGGCTCCCGCATTGAACATGCAAGGAGCCTTTTTAATTTCAAATGTTTGAATTATATACCGTTATTTCTAGGCTTGCATTTTAAACACCGGAGATATATCTGCGGCACTTGATGCACTTACCTGTAAATCTGTAATTAATCCTGTTTGCAAGCTATATGCCCAGGCATGAACACTTAGCTCTTGTCCTGCAGCCCATGCATTTTGTACAATAGACGTACTCATAACATTAGCAGCCCCTTCTATTGCATTGAGTTCAACCAAACGATTCGATCTCTTTACAGGATCTTTAATCGTTTGCATCTCACGCTCATGCATCCTGATCACATCTTTGATATTTCTTAACCAGTTATCAATCAAACCGACTTGCTTGTCGCCCAGTGCAGCATTCACCCCACCGCAACCATAGTGACCACATACGATGATGTGTTTTACCTTTAATACATTTACAGAGTAATCTAATACGCTCAACATATTCATGTCGGTATGCGTTACCACATTTGCAATATTGCGATGCACAAAGATATCACCCGGCATTGTATTCGTAATTTGGTTAGCCGGCACACGGCTGTCTGAACACCCAATCCAAAGAACAGGTGGGGACTGCCCAGCTGAAAGCCTTTCAAAAAATGTAGGATCTTCTTTAAGCGTTTCCGCTACCCAATCCCTATTTCCTTGTAATAAACCTTCATATGTTATTTTGTCTGTATGTTGTTTTTCTAATTTAGCGCACATAATATTTTAATTATTAATTTCTTCAATTACTTTATTATTCAATTTTGGTACGGTGTATTGCTCTTTTACGTTTTCAAGCGTAACAATGATACCCTTTGTATAAGCGTTGTGCTTATAATTAAATATGGTTTCCAATACATCCGGATCAATATATCTGGAGTTGGTTCCATCAATAATCACATTTGTTTCTTTTGGAATGTTATTTAAAACGACCTGAATAGCAGCTTTGTTTAAGAAGGATACTTCTTCTGCCAGTTTAATTCTGATGTTCTTTTTATTGCCTTCTTCCTGAATCTTGTAGAAGTATGGATTACGCATGTTCGTACGTAGCAGGTAAAATACAGAGAATAGCATACCTATGGCCACGCCTTTTAAAAGGTCGGTAAGCAGTACGGCTACGATTGTGATCACAAATGGAACAAATTGGTCCCAACCTTTGTGAAACATGTGCTTAAATAATGCCACTCTTGTAAGTTTATAACCAGTTACCAATAGTATAGCAGCTAAACATGCCAAAGGTATCATATTTATTAGACCCGGGATAAAAAGTAAAGATAAAAGTAACCATACCCCATGAAAAATTGCTGACATCTTTGTTCTTGCACCTGCATTTACATTGGCAGAACTACGTACAATAACTGAAGTTAAAGGTAATCCACCTAATAAACCACTGAACATATTTCCGGCTCCTTGTGCCATTAATTCTCTATTGGTTGGAGAAACACGCTTAATCGGATCAATCTTATCTACAGCCTCTATACTTAACAAGGTTTCTAAACTGGCGACAACTGCAATCGTTGCCGCAACAATCCATACTTTTCCATTCAAAATCTCAGAAAAGTTTGGCGCTACAAATAGATCTTTAAATTCAGCCCATCCGCTCACCACGGGGATTTCGACCATTTGTTTCGCCTGAAGGGCATAGCCGGTTCCTTGAAAAGCTAAACTTAAGCCCACACCCAAAATCACAACCACTAAAGGCGCTGGAATTATACTCAACTTTTTAAACTTAGGCCAGAAAACCAGCACCAGAATAGACAAACCACTAATTACTATGGCTGCCAATGTAAAATGATCAAGCGCGCTACTTATTGCCGAAAAGGTATTCTCATTATCTTTCTGTAAGAAACTTTCATCACCAAAAAAATCTGAGTCAACACCTAAAGCATGTGGCAATTGTTTAAGGATAAGGGTTAGTCCGATTGCGGCCAACATACCTTCTATCACACTTGAAGGAAAGTAATTACCTATTGTTCCTCCTTTTAATAGACCAAGGATCAACTGCATTGCTCCCGCAAGTACCACGGCAAGTAAAAAGGTCTGATAACCTCCTAATGTACCAATAGCACCCAAAACAATCGCTGTTAAACCCGCCGCCGGTCCACTTACACTTAACTGTGAACCACTAAGGCTCGATACCACTATACCACCAACGATACCTGTAACAAGACCCGCAAACAACGGGGCGCCTGAGGCTAGCGCAACACCCAAACATAAAGGCAACGCAACCAGAAATACGACGATACTGGATGGCAAATCACGCTTTAAATTCTTTTTTAATATATACTTCTTCACTTCCAATCTTGAAAAGACTGAGTTTCCACTTTGCATAACAATAATTCTAATGTTGTAACTAATTTTTAAAAAAATGCATAGTTATCCCTAAGAGGGAATTATGCAGCAAAATTAGCACCTGTTAGGAGGCGGGGTTGGTACCGAAGGGTGGAATGGATCGACGTATCGTTTGAAATGATTAATAAAACTATTGTTAATACCGTAATGACTAAGTACAGCGGAAAAGCTATAGTCGTAGTGCAGATCGATTTTAAAATCACAAAGTTTTACTTTTGACTTTCCGCTTTCGCCATCTGCGCTATGCTCTACTTCTATTTGCATAATCACAGCGTTCATAATCTCTTTGTCAATATGATTAAAAAACACAGGCGCACCAGATATCATCATCTTTGCTGAAAAGATGCCAAGAAAGGCGATGATAATTAATAAACGATATTTCCTTAGGAACATTTATCTCTGGTTTTGGTTTTAGATATCATCAAAAATAACTCCAAAATAGTTTAACTAGCAAATCAAGATGTAATAAAAATGTAATTTAGTTGTGATAAAACAATAGTTTCCTCGTATAAAATTGAAAATCAATTCATCAATTTATAGAAAAATGAAGCATTAAGCGTAATTTAGGCCCCTTATATACCTTCATCCGTTTATGAAACAATTATTATTCAGTTTATTGCTTGTGTGTCCGTTTTTTGCATTTTCACAGAGCAATAACTCCCCTTCTAGCTACGATCCACACGAGATTGCCATTACAGGTTACCTTCAGACGCAATATCAACGTGCACAATCGGCAGGGATATCCTCTTTTTCTGGCGGAGATTTCGGGAAAAACTCACAAGATCGTTTTATGATCCGCAGGGGAAGATTGAAAATTGACCGTGCCGACAAATACTCAAGTATTGTTTTTCAAATTGATGCTACACAAAATGGTGTTGCATTAATGGATGCGTTTATACAGCTACATAGGCCAGATTCAAAAAATTTCTTGTTTACTGCTGGATTATTTAACCGCCCTTTTGGATACTCCATCGTATACTCATCAGGATATAGGGATTTTCCGGAAAGAGCTAGAGTATTCCAAACCATAATGCCCCGAGAAAGGGATATTGGTGCAATGATAACCTATAAACCTGATCACAAAATGTTCCATTTTTTGACTGCTGAATTGGCTGTTGTTAATGGTAGTGGTTATTCTGCAAGGGATTATGATGCTAAAAAAGACATTGTTGGGAACCTGGGCTTTAAGTTTGACAGTCTAGCCAACAAAAAACTGCATTTAGGTTTTGGTGGCTCTTTTTATAAAGGTTCTGTACGAAATGATACAGAAAGCTATTATACAAGTACAAGCAACGGCTTTGTTAAAAATACCAGTCCAAATAATGTGGGATGGAATGCAAAACGTAACTATTATGGTGGAAACTTGCAAGTACAATACGACAATACCTTCGGCGCTACATCATTTAAAGCAGAGTATGTTGAGGGAACACAACCTGGTGTAGCCAGTTCATCGAGTATAACAGGTCCGATTGCCAGCCAGAGTTTTGCGACTCAACCAGCTACCGATCTATATCTACGCCCTTTTTCAGGGTACTACCTGTGGCTTACTCAAAGAATAGCAAAAAGCAGATTTACGGCATTATTGGCTTATGATGTCTACGATCCGAATAGTGATGTTAAAGAAAGCGAAATTGGTGCGCCCAACAGCTTCACTACTCCTGGAGATATTAAATTTAGTACTTTAGGCTATGGCATGACCTGTCAGATTGGCCCAAGAATAAAATTAACAGCTTATAACGAGCATGTAGTAAACAACCCTACTCAATTACCTGGATATGAAAATGATCTTAAGGATGATGTGGTTACAATGAGATTGCAATATCGTTGGTAATAGATATATTTATAATATTTGATAAAATCATTTTTAATGAAGGATAAGATAGAGTTACTAGAAGATAAAATTCAACAAGCTCTGGCTGGTGGCGGTGCAGCCCGAATTGAAAGTCAACATAAAAAAGGTAAACTTACAGCAAGGGAAAGAATCCATTTTTTAATGGACGAAAACTCTTTTGAAGAAATCGGAATGATGGTTACTCACCGCAGTACCGATTTTGGAATGGAGCGCGAAAAATATTTAGGCGATGGCGTAGTAACCGGATATGGGAATATCAATGGTCGCCTTGTATATGTATTCTCTCAGGATTTCACTGTTTTTGGTGGTTCATTATCAGAGACTCATGCCGAAAAGATCTGCAAAATCATGGATATGGCCATGAAGAACGGAGCCCCGGTTATTGGTTTGAATGATAGTGGTGGTGCTCGTATACAAGAAGGTGTAGTTTCATTAGGTGGTTATGCTGATATTTTTTACAGAAACGTTCAGGCATCAGGTGTTATCCCTCAATTATCGGCTATCATGGGTCCTTGTGCAGGTGGAGCTGTATATTCTCCGGCCATTACCGATTTTATATTAATGGTTGAAAACACATCTTATATGTTTGTTACAGGCCCTAATGTGGTTAAAACAGTAACACACGAAGAGGTGAGTTCGGAAGAACTTGGTGGTGCTTCTACCCATGCTACCAAATCAGGTGTAACTCATTTTGCATGTAGCAATGAACTTGATGCAATCAATCATGTGAAAAAGTTGCTCAGCTATATGCCGCAAAACTGTGAAGAAGTACCTGCTCAACTGCCCTATGAGATGGCAAATGAGAATAGGCCTGCTTTGAACGACATAATGCCTCAAAATGCAAATCAGCCTTATGACGTGCGGAGCATTATTGAAGCGACTGTAGACAGCGAGAGCTTTTTGGAGGTCCACAAGGATTATGCAGAGAATATTGTTGTCGGTTTTGCCCGTCTTGCAGGGAGAAGCATAGGTATTGTAGCGAATCAACCAGCTTATCTAGCTGGAGTTTTAGACAACCATGCCTCAACTAAAGCTGCAAGATTTGTCCGTTTTTGCGAT
This sequence comes from Pedobacter sp. ok626, assembly GCF_900100435.1. Taxonomy (GTDB): domain Bacteria; phylum Bacteroidota; class Bacteroidia; order Sphingobacteriales; family Sphingobacteriaceae; genus Pedobacter. Next base: position 34,157 of record NZ_FNEX01000002.1, read on the forward strand.
TGTTTCAACATCCCTCTGCTCGTTTTTGAAGATGTTCCTGGATTTTTGCCGGGAACGGATCAGGAATGGAATGGAATCATTACTAACGGAGCTAAATTGCTTTACGCCTTTAGCGAAGCTACGGTGCCACGCATCACAGTGATCACCAGAAAAGCTTACGGCGGTGCTTATGATGTAATGAATTCTAAACATATCGGTGCTGATTTAAATTATGCATGGCCTACAGCAGAAATTGCGGTTATGGGTGCTAAAGGTGCTGCTGAAATCATTTTCAAAAAAGAGATTACTACTGCAGAAAAGCCTGAAGAAAAATGGTTAGAAAAAGAAAAGCTCTATTCTGAGACTTTTGCCAACCCTTATCGTGCTGCTGAACGTGGTTTTGTAGATGAGGTGATAGAACCTTCTCAAACCAGGAATAAGCTTATTAAGGCCTTTAAAATGCTGGAAAATAAAGTGGTAAATACGCCCCGTAAAAAACACGGAAATATACCTTTGTAATGCAATTGAGCCGTACTGATGTTTTATTAATGGCCTTTTGTACAGGACTTATCGTAGCAAACATTTACTACTGTCAGCCACTTGTGATTCTCATTGCCAGAGAATTTAACCTGACTGAAAGCCATGCAGGTACAATAACCTATTTAACGCAGGCAGGCTATGCACTGGGCTTATTTCTAATCGTGCCGCTTGGCGATATGTTTGAACGTCGCAAGCAAATATTAATGATTACTGGGGTCGCGGTAGCAGCTTTATTGCTGGCGGCTTTTTCGCATACTTTCTTGATGCTACAAATCGCTTGTGTGTTGATTGGGGCAAGCTCTATCGTTCCTCAACTAATTTTACCAATGGCAGCCAACCTTACCTCGGATGAAAAACGGGGACCAACTATTGGTATCATCATGAGTGGATTGCTAATCGGCATACTTGCATCAAGGACAATAAGTGGGAGCGTAGGATTTTTATGGGGCTGGCGTACCATGTTTTTTATTGCAGCGGGTGTTTGTTCGCTACTTTTAGTATTAATGGCTAAACGCTTTCCGATCAGCAAGCCAACTTTTAATGGTACATATAAAACGTTGATGCTTTCCATGTGGTACTACATCAAAACACAACCAGTTTTGCGCGAGGCATCGATCATCAATTTCTTAGCTTTTGCTATTCTTAGCGCATTCTGGACTACGATGGTACTTTTTCTGGCTAGTCCTCCATTTAATTTTCAAACGCTGCAAATTGGTCTATTTGGTATTGCCGGGGCTGCAGGGGCTTTAGCAGCTCCATTGGTTGGTAAATTAAGCAGTGGACAAAACCCACGTAAAAATTTACTTGTAGGGCTTATTTTACAACTCATAAGCATTTGCGCATTTTATTTTACAGGCAGTCATTTGTACCTTTTTATAGCTGGTATTATTTTAATTGACATCGGGCAACAGGCAATCCATGTGACCAACCAAACCAGAATATACGCCCTGGTTCCTGAAGCACGCAACCGTCTAAATACGATATTTATGTCTGTTAGCTTTGTGGGGGCATCCTTTGGCTCGGCCTTAGGTTTATGGCTTTGGGACAAAGGTCAATGGCCCCTATTTTGTCTTGGAACAGGTCTGGTGGTTATCCTCAACATATTGATCTATAATTTTTACAGTCATAAAATTAAAGCTTAACTATTGTGGAGATTCAGATTGAACAGATCAGATTTGATTTAACCTGGCCCATCAGGCATGAGGCGATGTATCCTGATTTACCCTTTGATGCGATTAAACTAGCTAAGGACCCTAATGGTATACATTTCGGACTTTATGCAAAACATCATCTGGTCGCGGTAGTTTCCCTATTCAACGTAGGGCATGTTTACCAATTCAGAAAATTTGCAACTATAACGGCTGAACAAAGTAAAGGTTATGGAACAATATTACTAACTCATGTTATCAATTATGTAAATGAAATGGGCGGTCAAAAACTATGGTGTAATGCCCGGGTTTCTGCTACTGGATTTTACAATAAGTTTGGTATGATACAGACTGATCAGCCCTATATGAGTAACGGCATCGAATTTGTCACCATGGGGTTACAACTGAACAATTAACCGACGACTTGTGTTCGGTTTTATATATTTGCTTACAATAAAAGAACAGAATAATGGCTAAAAAGAAAGACGACAAGCAGAATCATGTTGCTGTGGTTAATAAAAAATCACTGCAGTTTTTTGAAAAATATATCAATAACCCTTCTCCAACCGGCTTTGAATATCCAGGTCAGAAATTATGGCTTGACTATCTAAAACCATATATCGATGAAAGTTTTATTGACAATTACGGCACCGCTGTAGGGGTAATTAACCCTAAAGCCGAATTTAGAGTAGTAATTGAAGCTCACGCTGACGAAATCTCCTGGTTCGTGAATTACATCACCGAGGATGGATTAATATACGTAATTCGTAACGGAGGTTCGGATCATCAGATTGCACCTTCCAAAAGGGTTAATATCCATACTGACAAAGGCATGGTAAAGGCTGTATTTGGATGGCCGGCTATACACACCCGTCATGGTGGCGAGAAAGAAGAAGCACCTGCCCTTAAAAATATATTTCTGGATTGCGGATGTACTTCTAAAGAAGAAGTGGAAAAACTAGGCATTCATGTTGGCTGTGTAATTACCTACGAAGATGAATTTATGGTCCTAAACGATCGCTATTATGTAGGTAGAGCACTGGACAACAGAGCTGGAGGCTTTATGATTGCCGAAGTAGCACGTTTACTTCAAGAGAATAAAAAGAAACTTCCATTCGGATTGTATATCGTAAACTCGGTACAGGAAGAAATTGGATTACGTGGTGCTGAAATGATTGCGCATAGAATTAAACCACATGTTGCGATCATTACGGATGTAACTCACGATACAACCACGCCGATGATCAATAAAAAAACTCAGGGTGATTTGGCTTGCGGTAAAGGACCAGTGGTTTCTTATGCCCCAGCAGTACAAACCAACCTCAATAAATTATTGATTGAAACCGCTGAAAAGAATGGTATCCCTTTCCAACGTCAGGCCTCCTCACGCTCGACAGGTACTGATACGGATGCTTTTGCATATTCTAACGGTGGTGTACCATCTGCACTGATTTCGTTACCGCTGCGTTATATGCATACTACAGTCGAAATGATCCACAAGGAAGATGTAGACAATGTAATAAGCCTGATCTATCATGCATTATTAAATATCGAAAAAGATCACGATTTCAGATACGGTAAATAGTATTACCTATTAAAAAAGAAAGGGGTGTTTGATTTTTTTTCAGACATCCCTTTCTTTTTTTAATCCCACCGCTTTTGTTACTTTTATGTATCATCCGTTAAAAACCATTTACTTATGAGCGATCAATCAGCAAAATTCACAGAAAAAATTAAAGCCTCTTATAAACCCTCTGGCTCATATATTTATTTAGGAGCAGGTATATTAAATGGTGAGGTACTAGCCGATGCTGAAGTAAACCTATCACTACATATGATGAACCGGCATGGATTAGTTGCCGGAGCAACCGGTACAGGAAAGACCAGAACATTACAACTACTTGCCGAACAATTATCGGATGCTGGTGTACCTGTTTTTATGCTAGATGTCAAGGGTGATTTATCCGGCTTAAACCAACCCGGAGCAAGTAATGCCAAAATTGAAGAAAGGTCGCAGCAACTTAATAAACCATTTAACCCATCGGGCTTTCCACTAGAACTTTATTCATTGTCAGGTAAGCTTGGTGCACAGATGCGAGCTACCGTTCTGGAGTTTGGCCCTACCCTATTGGCCAAGATTCTTGATTTGAATGATACCCAGTCCGGCGTACTGGCAGTTATATTCAAATATGCGGATGACAATAAAATGCCAATTATAGACCTAAATGATCTTAAAAAGTTAGTTAACTACCTTGCCGAGGATCAAGGAGCTGATGAAATTAAAAGCACTTATGGCAAAATATCAACAGCAACATCTGGTACCATTTTAAGAAAAATAGTTACCATAGAGCAGCAAGGTCTAAGTGCCATGTTTGGGGAACGTTCTTTTGATATTGAAGATCTTTTTGAAAAGGTTGATGGCAAAGGAACAATTAGCTTGCTAAATATTTCTGATGTTCAAACCCAACCTGTTTTATACTCGACATATTTGCTGAGCTTACTGGCCGAAATATTTTACACCATGCCAGAGGCTGGCGACCTGGCCAAGCCTAAACTGGTCTTCTTTTTCGACGAGGCCCATTTGCTATTTAAAAACTCCTCTAAAGCCTTTTTAGAACAAATCGAAACGATCATCAGGCTAATCAGATCTAAAGGCATAGGTGTCTTCTTTTGCACTCAGGCACCTACAGATGTACCCGAAAGTGTATTGTCACAATTAGGAAATCGTATTCAACATGCATTAAGGGTATTTACCCCTAACGATGCCGATGCTTTAAAGAAGACGGTCAATACTTATCCTCGTTCAGATTTTTACAAAATTGATGAGATATTAACATCCCTGGGAACTGGTCAGGCACTGATTACCGTGTTAAACGAGAAAGGTATACCAACTGAGGTAGCAGCAACCATGCTTACTCCTCCAAGGGCCGTTATGGGCCCCTTACCTCTCACAGACTATAACTCTTTGATCCAAGCCAGCCCTATGACTACCAAATACGCGGAAGCAATTGATCCCGAGAGCGCATATGAAATACTCACTAAGCGGGTTAATGATAAATTAGCAGGAGAAGACCAGTCTGAGGCAGTGCCCGCCCCTGCAAAAGGAGAAAAAAGTATCATTGAGCAAGTAATGGGCGCAACCATCACCAGGCAGATAGGCAAAGAAATTGTCCGCGGAATATTTGGTATGCTTACTGGCAAAAAACCACGCAGTACTGGAGGTAAAGGAATATTTGGATTTTAACTTAAAAAACTATCCTTAGATGAATCAAAAAATGTATTTTAGCCCAATAAAAATTTAACGTTTACATTGAGTATTAACCAATTCATTATTTTAATTGAATGAAACCTACCCTACTAATATTAGCCGCCGGTATGGCGAGCCGCTATGGCAGCATGAAACAAATTGATGGCTTCGGTCCAAACAATGAAACCATTATCGACTATTCTATATACGATGCAATTAAGGCAGGTTTTGGCAAAGTAGTCTTCATCATTAAAGAAGAATTTGTCGATAATTTTAAAGCTATTTTTGAACCAAAACTAAGTGGTAAAATTGAGACGGATTACGTATTCCAAAACTTCGATTTGAAGCAGTTTGGTATTGAAGAAGAAATCTATCGTGAAAAACCATGGGGAACAGCTCACGCTATTCTTTCCGCCAGAAAGACCATTAAAGAACCATTTTGTGTAATCAATGCCGATGATTATTATGGCTTTGATGCTTTCAATAAAATGGTTGACTTTTTAAATAATGAGGCTACAGACAGTAACTATTCTATCGTTGGCTACCAGATTGGAAAAACCCTATCTGATTTTGGATCGGTTTCCCGTGGAGTTTGCAAAACTAGTGAAGCAGGTTATCTGGAAGAAATTACGGAGCGTACACAAGTTTATAAAAAAGGAGATGCGATCGTTTATGAAGAGAATGGTGTAGAATATCCTTTGGAATACAATACGCCTGTTTCTATGAATTTCTGGGGCTTTACACCAGCAGTATTTAAACTAACTGAAGACTTGTTTAAAGTATTCGCTTTAGCAAATAAAGATAAGCCTAAAGCTGAATTCTTTATTCCTCTAATTGGCGAGAACCTTGTGAAAAGCAATTCAGCAACTTTTAAAGTTATACCTACAGACAGCCAGTGGTTCGGTGTAACTTATAAAGAAGATAAACCATTTGTACAAAGCTGCATAGATGAGCTTGTTAAAAATGGCACTTATCCAGAAAACCTTTGGAACTAATTTTTATCCAATTATAAAAAGGAAAGGCCCTTGATCATCGATCAAGGGCCTTTCCTTTTTATAGAAATCAACGATTACTTTTTGTCGTCTTTAACTTCTTCGAAGTCTACATCAGTAACGTTATCGCCACCATCAGCATGTCCGCTAGCCTGACCTTCTGCACCAGCTTCTGGCTGTGCACCGTCTTGACCACCTTTATACATTTCTTCTGAAGCAGCATTCCATGCATTTTGCAATTCTTCCTGAGCTGCATCAATATCAGCAAAATTTCTTGCTGCATGTGCGTCTTTAAGTTTTTTCAAACCTTCTTCAATAGGCGCTTTTTTATCAGCAGAAAGTTTATCACCAAACTCTTTTAATTGTTTCTCAGTTGTGAAAATTAAAGCATCTGCACCATTGATTTTCTCAGCTTCTTCTTTAGCAACTCTATCAGCATCAGCATTTTGCTCTGCTTCTTCTTTCATCCTTTTGATCTCTTCGTCAGTTAAACCTGAAGAAGCTTCAATACGGATTTTTTGCTCTTTACCAGTAGCTTTATCTTTAGCACTTACATGTAAGATACCATTCGCATCAATATCAAATGCTACTTCTACCTGAGGAACTCCACGTGGAGCTGGTGGAATACCATCTAAAATGAAACGACCAATTGTACGGTTCTGAGCAGCCATTGGACGCTCACCTTGCAAAATATGGATCTCTACAGAAGGCTGATTATCAGCAGCAGTAGAGAAAGTCTCTGCTTTTTTAGAAGGAATAGTAGTGTTGGCTTCGATTAACTTAGTCATTACACCACCCATAGTTTCAATACCTAAAGAAAGTGGAGTAACATCTAATAACAATACATCCTTAACTTCTCCAGTCAATACACCACCTTGAATTGCAGCACCAATAGCTACAACCTCATCAGGGTTTACACCTTTAGAAGGTTCTTTACCGAAGAAAGCTTTTACAGCTTCCTGAATAGCAGGAATACGTGTAGAACCACCAACTAAAATGATTTCATCAATATCACTTGTTTTTAAACCAGCATTTTTCAAAGCAGATTTACAAGGATCAATTGTACGTTTGATCAAATCACTAGCCAATTGCTCAAATTTCGCACGACTTAATGTTCTAACAAGGTGTTTAGGTCCTGTTGCGTCAGCAGTGATATAAGGAAGATTGACCTCAGTTGAAGTCGTACTTGAAAGCTCAATTTTAGCTTTCTCGGCAGCTTCTTTTAAACGTTGCAATGCCATTGGATCTTGGTGTAAATCCATGCCATTTTCATTTTTAAACTCATCAGCTAACCAATCGATAATGATGTGATCAAAATCATCACCACCTAAGTGAGTATCACCATCAGTAGATTTAACTTCAAATACACCATCGCCCAATTCAAGTACAGAAACGTCATGAGTACCACCACCGCAGTCAAACACAACGATTTTCATATCTTTATGAGCTTTATCCAAACCGTAAGCTAAAGCAGCTGCAGTTGGCTCATTGATGATACGTTTAACAGTTAAACCTGCAATTTCACCAGCTTCTTTCGTAGCTTGACGTTGAGCATCATTAAAGTAAGCAGGAACCGTAATAACGGCTTCAGTTACCTCATGACCCAAGAAATCTTCTGCAGTCTTTTTCATTTTCTGCAAAATCATTGCAGAAATCTCCTGAGGAGTATATTTACGGTCGTCAATTTCTACACGTGGTGTATTGTTGTCGCCCTTAACAACGTTATATGGTACGCGAGCTGCTTCTTTGCTAACTTCAGCAAAGCTGCTACCCATAAAGCGCTTAATTGAATAAATTGTTTTTGTTGGGTTAGTTATGGCCTGACGTTTAGCAGGCTCACCAACTTTACGTTCACCATTCTCTGCAAAAGCAACAATGGATGGCGTAGTACGTTTACCCTCACTGTTGGCTATAACTACAGGTTCGTTACCTTCCATTACGGCTACGCAAGAGTTTGTTGTTCCTAAGTCTATACCAATAATTTTTGACATGTTATTTATCTCTGTTTATGTTATGAAATCTTTTATTATTTATAATCTGTTTAACAAGCAATGTGCCAATTGAGTTTTGGCAGAAAATCATCCTTACAAAGAATAATTAACGAATTTTATGTCCGAAAGCCATTACAAAAATGTGACAGTATGACAGAAATGCATATAAAAGCTAGTTATCTAGCTCAAATAATCTTTCCAAATGGTGATATCCAATTCCAAAATACGCTTTAGTTTCCTTTATTTTCTCAAGAATCTCGGCCCTTCTAGTTTCCGACGCACCATCAACGCCCTTAGTTCCTTTAGATTTAATGCCAACCACCAATACATTTTTAGGAGTATGCGCATCCGAAATGAATTCAAATACTTTAGTCTTATAACCAAAATATTCAAGTATTAATGCCCTTAGTCCGTCAGTTACCATTTCAGCCTGTCGCTCCATGAAAATGCCATATTTAGTTAAAAAAGAAACATCATTTTTAACTTTGTGCTTTTCCATTTCCCTTCTGATTTGTTTATGACAACAAGGTGCAACTACAATCAGTCCGGCATTTGCCTTTATACCTTTATAAATCGCATCATCAGTAGCCGTATCACAAGCATGAAGTGCGATCAAGAGATCTATTCCATCCACCGCATAAGCTTCAATCGTTCCCTGAACAAAATCAAGCTGCTTAAATTCTGAACCAGAAGCAATACCATTACATAAATTCACCAGGTCCTCTCTATATTCGACTCCTGTGACCCCAGTATTTAATTTTAATACGTTATGTAAATAATCGTACAAAGCAAATGTCAGATACCCCTTCCCAGAGCCCATATCGACCACCTTATTGATCTTATCAGCGGGTAAATCTTTAATCAGCGTACTTAATATCTCAATATATTGATTGATTTGACGATATTTATCCTGCGCATTTTTAAATACATTACCTTCTTGATCGGTAATCTTCAATTCTTGCAAATAAGCTTTCCCAGTAGGTTTTATCAACCGCTTCTTTTCCTTATTATGAGCTAACGTAGGTTGCACAGCTGTGCTCACTGATTTCTCTCTTAAAGAGATTTGTTGCTTCTTCCCATGCTCCAATATGATTTCCTTTTCCGTAGTAAACAGCGTGCATACCTTAAAGTCATTACTCACAAAATGAGAGATCAGCGTGATCCCTTCAGCAATTGGAAAATTCTTAAAGATGTCCCTCGTTTTATAGCGATAAGTAAACGAAAGCATATCAGCCCGCTTAATCTTCACCTTACGTACATAAATATTCTTTAGTTCCTTTTCATTCCCCTGATAATTACCAAATGAAACTTTCAAAAATACATTGGAAGAAATGCTATCAGCTAACTGTGTCTGAAATTGTTGTAAATGGAGTTGATTGGACATGAATTTGAATTACTCTACAAAGATAACCTTTTGAAATTAATAGTAAATTGCCTTTATGAAGCACAATTATCTAATTGCCATCTTGCCTCCTCCCGAACTGAGTATGCAAATTGATGAAATTAGAAAAACATGTTCAGAGAAATATAAAGTCTATAAAGCACTACGACCACCGGTCCACATTACTCTTTTATTCCTACGAAATTTGGATGATGTTTTCGAGTCACAGTTAATAAGCGCTCTTGAAGCCGCCAGGAATTTCAAACCTTTTCTGCAGAAATTAGAAAATTATGATGCATTCGTTGGCAATGAAGTGGTATTTATTAAAGCGCTAGTCAATCCCGAAATCACCACACTATACAGAAATATTAAAAAGGTACTTGGAGATCTTTCAAAAGAGCCAAAAAGCCAGATCAGCCCACATATCACTATTGCCTATAGAGACCTAAAAGACCAGTTTCCTCAGATCTATGCAGAATATAAAGATAAAAACTTTGAAGCCAGCTTTCAGGTAGACCAGTTTACGTTATTAAAACACGACCATATCCGCTGGAATATGATTAAAAATTACGAAGCTAAACCAGGAGATCAGCAACTGGAACTCACCTTATAAGCAAAAAGCCCTGTCCGAATAACGGACAGGGCTTTTTTGTATTTCGAATCAGGGAATAGTTATTCGCCTTTATCTTCTGATTTTTCTTCAGCAGCTGGAGCTTCTTCAACTGCAACTTCTGCTTTAGCAGCAGGAGCATCAGTAGCTTTAGCTTTGCTTCTACCACGACGAGTAGTTTTCTTTTCAGCGGCTTCTGCTTCTTTACCATAAACCTCATTGTAATCAACCAATTCGATTAATGCCATCTCAGCATTATCACCTAAACGATTGTTTAACTTAATGATTCTGGTATAACCACCTGGACGGTTAGCAACTTTCGCTGCAACATCACGGAACAACTCAGTAACAGTTTCTTTATCTTGCAAATAGCTAAATACAATACGACGAGAGTGTGTAGTATCAGTTTTAGATTTTGTAATAATAGGCTCAACATACATACGTAAAGCTTTTGCTTTTGCTAAAGTAGTTGAAATCCTTTTATGTTTAATTAACGATGAAGCCATGTTAGCCAACATCGCTTTACGATGTGAATCTGTTCTTCCTAAGTGGTTGTTTTTCTTACCGTGTCTCATTTTTTGATTTATTCAGTATATACCGTCTCTATTTATGCGAGGGAATTATATACTATTAACAATATTGTTATTTATATTCTGTACTTATTATTCTTCGTCCAATTTAAATTTTGACAAGTTCATGCCAAAAGATAAACTTTTTGATTTAACAAGCTCTTGTATCTCTGTCAAAGATTTTTTACCGAAGTTTCTGAATTTTAACATATCAGCAACATCATAAGAAACAAGATCAGCTAAAGTGCGTATATCAGCTGCTTTTAAGCAGTTCAATGCACGAACTGAAAGATCTAAATCAACTAATTCAGTTTTTAAGATCTTACGCATATGTAAGATTTCCTCATCAACTTCTTTAGTTTCTTCTTTAGCTTGAGATTCTAATACTAAATTCTCATCAGAGAACAACATAAAGTGCTGGATTAAAATCTTAGCAGCTTCTTTAAGTGCTTCTTCAGGATGGATAGAACCATCAGTAGAAATATCTAATATTAATTTTTCATAATCTGTTTTCTGCTCAACGCGATAGTTTTCAATCGTGTATTTTACATTTTTCATTGGAGTGAAGATCGAATCGATTGCGATCACACCAACTACAGCATCATTGATTTTATTTTCCTCAGCAGGCACATAACCACGTCCTTTATTAATGGTTAATTCCACTTCTAAAGTAACAGATTTCTCCATGTTACAAATAACGAAATCAGGGTTAAGCACCTCAAAGTTGTTAGAGAATTTAGTAATGTCCCCAGCTAAAAACTGATCTTGTCCATTAATTAAAATAAAAACTTTCTCTGAATCACCAGCATCTCCTGATTTTTTAAAACGTACTTGTTTTAAATTAAGAATAATTTCTGTTAAATCTTCTACAACACCTTTCATTGTAGAGAACTCATGAGATACGCCTGAAAAACGAATACTTGTAATGGCATAACCTTCTAAAGAAGAAAGCAATATTCTTCTTAAGGCATTACCAATTGTTACACCGAAACCGGGCTCTAAAGGGCGGAACTCAAATGTACCATCGAAATCAGTTGATTTCTGCATGATTACTTTATCGGGTTTCTGAAATGCTAAAATTGCCATTTATAATGTTTTTAGATCGTTATTAAATTTATGTAACGTAAAAAAGTTAATTGCCCTTGAAGGCAATTAACTAAATATATTACTTAGAGTATAACTCTACTATAAGGTTTTCTTTGATATTTTCTGGTATCTCGTCGCGATTAGGATAAGCTAAGAACTTACCTGTCAATTCACTTGCGTTCCAGTCTAACCAATTGAATTTATTGATTACTCTACCAGCTACTGAGTTAGTAATAGCTTCTAAAGTTTTAGACTTTTCGCGCACTGCGATCACATCACCAGATTTCAATTGGTATGATGGTATATTTACTACCTCACCGTTAACTGTTACGTGTTTATGGCTAACTAACTGACGAGCAGCTGAACGTGTTGTAGCAATACCTAATCTGTAAACTGTGTTATCTAAACGAGCTTCTAATAATTGTAATAAGTTATCACCTGTAATACCTCCACGTGCAGACGCTTTAGTAAATAAGTTACGGAATTGACGCTCTAATACACCATAAGTATATTTCACTTTTTGTTTTTCCATTAACTGTACTGCGTACTCAGACTGCTTTCCTCTTCTTTTTGAAGCACCATGTTGCCCAGGAGGGTAGTTTTTTCTGTCTAGTACTTTATCAGGACCAAAAATTGGTTCTCTGAACTTACGGGCGATTTTGGACTTTGGTCCTGTATATCTTGCCATTGCTTTTTGTTTTAAAGTATCATGCAACCTTACGCTGCAGACTCTTAGCTTTAAAAATTAATAAATTAAACTCTTCTCTTCTTAGGAGGACGACATCCATTGTGTGGAAGCGGTGTAATATCTTTGATAGAGGTCACTTCAATTCCTGAAACTTGCAATGTTCTAATTGCAGATTCACGACCAGAACCAGGACCTTTAACAAAAACTTCTACTTTACGTAGACCTAAGTCAAATGCTACTTTACCGCAATCAGATGCCGCTTGACCTGCTGCATATGGAGTGTTCTTTTTAGAACCCTTGAATCCCATTTTACCTGCAGAAGACCATGAAATAGTTTGACCATTGTTATTTGTTAAGGTAACAATGATATTGTTAAACGTAGCATTGATGTGTGCCTGTCCAACAGGCTCAATAACAACAATACGCTTTTTGGTAACTTTTTTACTCTTAGCCATAATTATTATTCAGTACTAATTTTATTTAGTAGCTTTTTTCTTGTTTGCAACTGTTTTTCTCTTGCCTTTACGTGTACGAGAGTTGTTCTTAGTACGTTGACCACGTACAGGCAAACCTTTTCTGTGACGTAAACCACGGTAACAACCGATATCCATTAAACGTTTAATGTTCAATTGAACTTCTGAACGTAAAGCACCTTCTACTTTGATGCTATCGTTAATGATGGTACGGATTGCTGATAATTCATCATCAGACCAATCTTGTACTTTCTTGTTTAAATCGATACCTGCTTCCGTTAATATACGTTGTGCAGTTGATCTACCTACTCCGAAGATATAGGTTAATCCAATCTCGCCTCTTTTGTTTCTTGGTAAATCAATACCTGATATCCTTGCCATATTTTATACTAATGTTTGATTATCTGAATGTAATACAGATTGAGTAACCTGTACATCCAATCTATATCATACTTCAATAATGTCTTAACCTTGACGTTGCTTAAATTTAGGGTTCTTCTTGTTTATAACATAAAGTTTACCTTTACGACGAATAACCTTGCAATCAGCACTACGTTTTTTAATTGATGACCTAACTTTCATTTTATTTATATCTATAAGTAATCCTGCCCTTTGATAAATCGTAAGGCGACATCTCTAATTTGACTTTGTCCCCTGGTAAAATTTTGATATAATGCATCCTCATTTTCCCAGAGATATGAGCGATAATCTCGTGGCCATTTTCCAGTTCTACCCGGAACATAGCATTTGATAGTGCTTCTCTTATTACACCGTCTTGTTCAATCGAGGCTTGTTTAGCCATATAATATTGATTTTTACTTAATTAGCTGCTATTAAACAGGGACGCAAAATTAAATAAAAAAATTTAATTATTTACTTTTTTTCTTTTAAAACTTCTTCAATAAATGAAAAGGTTGATAAAACGTCTGCGCTACCCTTTTTTATCGCAACAGTGTGTTCAAAATGAGCGGACGGCTTGTTATCCTTACTGGTAACTGTCCAGCCATCTGACCAAAATTTAACACCTGCTGTACCTGCGTTGATCATCGGTTCTATGGCAATTACCATGCCCTCCTCAAGTTTAATTCCACTCCCCCGTCTACCATAATTAGGTACCTCAGGTTTCTCGTGTAATTTCACCCCAACACCATGACCAACTAATTCTCTTACTACTCCAAATCCATTTGCTTCAGCATAAGCCTGCACTGCATACCCAACGTCACCTATTCTAGAGCCAACTACAGCTTTTTCAATTGCAAGCTTCAAGCATTCCTGTGTAACATCTACTAGCTTCTTCCGCTCCGCATCAACCTCACCGATCGAAAAAGTATAGGCAGAATCACCAAAAAAATTATTCTTTATTACACCACAATCAACAGAAATCAAATCACCTTCTTTGATTATATAATCACCTGGGAAACCATGAACTACTTGTTCATTTGGCGAAATACATAAGGAGTAAGGAAATCCGTTGTAGTTTAAAAAAGCAGGTATTGCACCATGGTCTCTAATAAACGTTTCTGCAAGATCATTTAGTTCTTGGGTTGTAACCCCTGGACCAATGACTTTGGCCACTTCTGCCAAAGTCTTTGATACCAGTAAAGAACTTTCTCTAATGAGTTCTACTTCTTCTTTTGATTTATAATAGATCTTAGACATTTCTATATATTAAATCACAGCATTACTACCACTCGCAGCAGGGATTCCTGTACGACCGGTAACTCTACCTGTTTTCATTAATCCATCATAATGACGCATCAACAAATAACTTTCAATCTGTTGTAATGTATCCAAAACAACGCCCACTAAAATCAATAAAGATGTTCCTCCATAAAAATGTGCAAACTCAGATTTGATTCCAAATTTTACAGCAATTGAAGGAAGGATTGCAATGATTGCTAAGAATATTGCTCCTGGGAACGTGATCTTAGAAATTACATCATCAATAAATGACGAGGTAGATAAACCTGGTTTAATACCTGGTATAAATCCGCCATTCTTCTTCATATCATCCGACATTTGAGTTGGATTCACTGTAATAGCTGTATAGAAAAACGTAAATGCAATAATTAAGAATGCAAATGTTAAGCTATATGCCAATGAGGTATAATCACTAAACTGAATCAACCAGGTATTCTGTAACGAAGGAAAGAAACCTGTTAAAGTTGCAGGAATAAACATCAAAGCCTGAGCAAAGATAATTGGCATTACACCAGCAGCATTAACCTTTAAAGGAATATACTGTCTTACTCCACCAAATTGTCTGTTACCAACAATCCTTTTAGCATATTGAACAGGAACTTTACGTACACCTTGAACAATCATAATGGTAAACATCACAACTGCAAAAAGAGCAACAATTTCAAGCACAAGCGCAATCAATCCACCACCTTCACCGACAACTCTTGAGCTTACTTCCTGCGACAATGCTACAGGTAAACGAGCAATGATACCAACCATAATGATTAGTGAAATACCGTTACCAATACCTTTATCTGTAATCTTCTCGCCTAACCACATCACAAACAATGTACCTGCAGACAAAACAAAGGTTGCAAGGACAAAGAATAAGCCGTGATCAATAACGATAGCTTCAGCAGGAACTTGAGTTTTAACATAGCCAATCGCCTGAACAGCGGTAATGGCTACAGTTAAATAGCGTGTAATCTGATTAAGTTTCTTTCTTCCGCTTTCACCCTCCTTTTGCATTTTCTGAAAAGAAGGAACGGCAATACCTAATAGCTGAACTACAATAGAGGCTGAAATATAAGGCATAACACCCAAGGCTAATATAGATACACGAGAGAATGATCCCCCAGCAAACATATCCAATAGACCTAAAATGCCTGACTTAGTATTATCGCCTAAAAGTGTTGCGTCTACACCTGGTAAAACCACATGAGATACAAACCTATAAACTAAAAGAATCATGAGCGTATAAACTATACGCTCTTTCAATTCTTGAATTTTCCAAATATTACTTAAAGTAGTAAACAGCTTCTTCATTAATTACAATTTTTCGATTGAGCCTCCAACAGCCTCAATAGCTTTTTGTGCAGTTGCAGAAAAAGCATGTGCTTTAACTTCTATCTTAGATTTAACTTCACCACGACCTAAAACTTTAACTAAGTCATTTTTAGATGCCAAACCATGCTCTTGCAAGGTTGCGAAATCTATGCTTGTTAAGTTAAATTTTTCTGCCAAACCTTGCAATACGTCTAAGTTTACACCAACGTATTCAACACGGTTAATAGGTTTGAAACCTACCTTAGGTACACGGCGTTGTAATGGCATCTGACCACCTTCAAAACCAATTTTGGTTTTGTGACCAGAGCGAGATCCAGCACCTTTGTGACCACGAGTGGAAGTACCACCGCGACCAGATCCGGTACCACGACCAATTCTCTTACTATTTTTAGTAGAACCTGCTGCAGGTTTTAAATTACTTAAGTTCATTTTGAAACTTATTGTGCTGCCCTTCGCTTTCACTAATCAGGGCAACGGTGAAACAATATACAAAGGTTGCAAATGTAATTATATTAACTACATTAACAACCTTTTAATAAATTATATACTCTCTATTGCTATTAAGTGATTCACTTTTCTAACCATTCCGATAATGGCAGCAGTGGCTTCAACTTCTACGCTTTGGTTCATTTTAGTTAAACCTAAAGCTTGCATCGTTCTTTTTTGGCGTTCGCTTCTGTCGATAATGCTTTTTATCTGGGTTATTTTGATCTTAGCCATAATATTATCCGTTAAAAACTTTATTTAAATCAACACCACGTTGTTGCGCAACTGTATATGCATCGCGCATTTTTGTTAAAGCATCTACTGTTGCTTTTACCACGTTGTGAGGATTTGATGAACCTTTTGACTTTGCTAATACGTTATGTACACCAGCACTCTCTAATACAGCACGCATCGCACCACCAGCAATAACACCTGTACCTACTGCAGCTGGTTTGATTAATACAAAACCACCTGAGAATTTACCGATTTGCTCGTGAGGTACAGTGCCATTTAACAAAGGAACTTTTACTAAGTTCTTTTTAGCATCATCAATGCCTTTAGCAATTGCTTCTGTTACCTCTTTTGCTTTACCCAATCCGTAACCTACGATTCCGTTCTCATCTCCAACAACCACGATGGCTGAGAAGCTGAAAGTACGACCACCTTTGGTTACTTTGGCTACGCGTTGTATGCTAACTAAACGATCTTTTAATTCGATCTCGCTAGTCTTAACTCTTTTTATATTGATAGTTGACATTCTTATCTAATTTTCAGATTAAAATTCTAAACCAGCTTCGCGAGCACCTTCTGCCAACGATTTAACGCGACCGTGGTATAAATAGCCATTTCTATCGAAAACAACTTGTTTAATACCTGCTGCGATAGCTTTTTCAGCTACTAATTTACCTACAGCTACTGATTGCTCAGATTTATTGCCTGTACCTGAAAAATCTTTAGATAAAGATGAAGCTGATACAATTGTGCTACCGGTTACGTCGTTAATAATTTGAGCATAAATCCCTTTATTGCTTCTATAAACCGATAAACGTGGACGGCCTTCAGAACCTGTTAATCTTTTTCTGATTCCTTTTTTTATACGATCTCTACGAGATAATTTTTTCCCTGCCATGATGATTATTTTTTAGAAGCTGATTTACCTGCTTTTCTTCTTAACACTTCGCCTACAAACTTGATACCTTTACCTTTATATGGCTCTGGTGCACGTAACGAACGGATTTTCGCTGCTACTTGTCCTATCAATTGTTTGTCAATACTTTCTAAAATGATTTTAGGAGTCTGACCTTTTTCTGAGGTTGTAGTCACTTTAATCTCTTCCGGTAATTGGAATACATAGTGGTGAGAATAACCCAAAACTAAGTCTAATGTATTACCTGTGTTTGTAGCACGGTAACCAACACCTACTAGTTCCTGAGAAATTTTATAACCTTCTGTTACACCAACAACCATATTATTGATCAAAGCACGGTATAAACCATGTAATGCTTTGTGTCTTTTTTGCTCTGAAGGGCGTTGTACAGTTAATACACCTTCTTCTTGACTTACAGTGATATCTGAATCTACTGCTTGAGTTAATTCTCCCTTAGGGCCTTTAACAGTTACTACGTTATCTTTAGATACAGTAATTGTTACGCCTGCAGGTACATTAATTGGGGCTTTTCCTACTCTTGACATTTTGTTATCCTCCTTTAATTAATAAACGTGACACAAAACTTCGCCACCAATGTTAAGTTTAGCCGCTTCTTTATCTGTCATAACACCTTTAGATGTAGACAAGATTGCAATACCTAAACCGTTTAATACTCTTGGCATATTCTCTACGCCGGCATACTGCCTTAAACCTGGTTTGCTAATACGAGTTAACGTGCGGATAGCAGGAATTTTCGTGATCGCATTGTATTTCAAAGCGATTTTGATGATTCCTTGAACCGTAGTGTCTTCAAATTTGTAGTTAGCGATGTAACCTTTATCAAAAAGTACTTTAGTAATTTCCTTTTTCAGGTTTGATGCAGGAATCTCTACAATTCTGTGATTTGCCTTGATGGCATTTCTTACTCTTGTAAGATAATCTGCTATTGGATCTGTATTCATTGTTATATAATTGTGATAGTGGTTTCCTTCCCGACCTATTCGAGACGACCTGCCATCGGTTAATGTTTTTGTTTACTGTTTAAGGCATTCAACCCTAAACACAAGTAAGCTGGGATTACCAGCTTGCTTTTCTTACTCCAGGAATTTTTCCTGCTAAAGCCATATCACGGAACAATACCCTTGATATACCGAAAGTACGCATATATCCACGAGGACGACCAGTTAATTTACAACGATTGTGTAAGCGTACTGCTGATGAGTTTTTTGGTAACTTATCTAATCCTTCGTAATCACCTGCAGCTTTAAGTTCTGCACGTTTTTCTGCATATTTAGCAACCAATTTTTGGCGCTTAATTTCGCGAGCTTTTACTCCTTCTTTTGCCATTATTGTTCTGTTTTTTGGTTTTTAAATGGTAAGCCAAATTGTTTTAAAAGTTCCAATGCTTCAACGTCAGTAGCAGCAGATGTTACAAATGTAATATCCATACCTAAAATCTTGCTGATTTTATCGATGTTGATCTCAGGGAAGATGATTTGCTCAGTTACACCTAAAGTGTAATTTCCTTTACCATCAAAACCTTTATCATTGATACCTTTGAAATCACGGATACGTGGCAAAGCTACGGAAATTAAACGATCTAAAAACTCATACATGTTGTTATCACGTAAAGTTACACGTACACCTACTGGCATACCTTTACGCAATTTAAAGTTTGAGATATCTTTTTTAGATTTCGCTCCAACTGCTTGCTGACCTGCGATTGTAGTCATCTCTAAAATAGAGCTGTCCATAATCTTTTTGTCAGTTACAGAGAAACGACCAACACCTTGGTTGATAGATATTTTCTCTAACTTAGGAACCTGCATAACGCTTTTGTAATTGAACTTATCTTTAAGTGCAGTTACAATTTCCTCTTTATATTTACTTTTTAATCTTGGTACGTAAGCCATTATTTGATCTCCTCTCCTGATTTTTTAGATACCCTAACTAATTTCCCATCAGCATTAAGCTTTCTGCCAACGCGCGTAGTTGCACCTGTTTTAGGATCAATCAGCGCTACGTTAGAAATATGAAGAGCAGCTTCTTTTTTAATGATACCACCATTAGGGGTAGCAGCATTTGGTTTTGTATGTTTTGATACAAGGTTAACCCCTTCTACAAGAATTCTGCTTTTAGAAATTAATACTGAAAGCACAGTTCCTTGCTGACCTTTTGAATCGCCGGCAATAACCTTTACTAAATCACCCTTACGGATTTTTATCTTTGGTGTAGTTACTTTATTTTTCATTTTATAATACCTCCGGTGCTAATGATACAATTTTCATGAATTGTTTTTCACGCAGTTCTCTTGCTACCGGGCCAAAAATACGTGTACCGCGCGGCTCATCTTGTGCATTTAATAATACTGCGGCATTGTCATCAAAACGAATATATGAACCATCCTTACGTCTGATCTCTTTCTTTGTTCTTACTACAACTGCTTTAGAAATGCTTCCTTTCTTAATGTTTCCAGAAGGTAATGCACTTTTAACGGTAACAACGATTTTGTCACCAATAGAAGCATATCTCTTTCCAGTACCACCAAGTACACGGATAACCAATACTTCTTTTGCGCCGCTATTGTCGGCTACGTTTAATCTTGATTCCTGTTGTACCATGTTATTTAGCCCTTTCTAAAATTTCCACTAATCTCCAGTTCTTGTTTTTACTCAGCGGACGAGTCTCCATGATCAGTACTGTATCTCCAATACCGCAATCGTTTTTCTCGTCATGAGCCATAAATTTGGTAGTTTTCTTAACAAACTTACCATAGATCGGGTGTTTCACTTTACGTTCTACCGCTACAACAATAGATTTATCCATCTTGTTGCTTACCACCAACCCGGTTCTTGTTTTTCTTAATTGTCTTTCCATTTCGACTCTAAAGTTATTTAGTTTCAGTAGCAGACTCCGCTTTACGCTTAGTCACTTCAGTATTTAATCGGGCAATATTTTTCCTAACCTTACTAATGCGGCTTGGGTTTTCTATAGCCGAAATTGTATGCGCAAACTTTAACTTAACTAAGTTTTCTGTCTCTTCTGCAATCCTGGCTACTAGCTCTTCTTGTGAAAGCCCTGTAATTTCTGAGTTCTTCATTTTATTAATTTTTATTTTGCGGGTCCAGAGGTTGTAATAACAAGTTACTTACAACATTCAACCCTACACTAATTATGCTTCTACGTAATCTCTACGTACTACAAATTTTGTTTGGATCGGTAATTTTTGAGCGGCTAAACGCATTGCTTCTTTAGCAACTTCCATAGGTACACCTTCTGCTTCAAAAATGATGCGTCCAGCTCTAACTACGGCTACCCAATATTCAGGAGCACCTTTACCTTTACCCATACGTACTTCAGCTGGTTTCTTAGTAATCGGTTTGTCCGGGAATATTCTAATCCATACCTGACCTTCACGTTTCATGAAACGAGTTACGGCGATACGGGCTGCCTCTATCTGGCGACTGGTAATCCAGGTCGACTCTAAAGATTTGATCCCGAAAGACCCGAATGATAATTCAGCACCACGAGTTGCTAAACCTTTCATTCTGCCCTTCTGCATCTTTCTGAACTTCGTTCTTTTTGGCTGTAACATTTTATTTTAATATTATCGTTAAACGATTTGTTAACTAATTATTTACGAGGACCTCTATTCTGAGTATTTCCGCCTCTATTATTTCCTGCACCAGGACCGCCTTGACCAGGACCTCTTCCGCCACGATTACCACCACCGCGGTTATCGTTTCTTCTGTCGCCACCGCCACGGTTATCTCTGTCTCTGCCACCAAATGCACCTTCTGGTCTGCCACCTGGTTTGCCAGGAGCATTGTTAGTTGCACCGATGTTAGGAGAAAGATCACGTTTACCGTAAACCTCACCTTTACAGATCCAAACTTTAACACCTATTTTACCATAAGTAGTCAAAGCCTCTGCTAATGCATAATCAATGTCTGCACGGAAAGTATGCAAAGGAATTCTTCCTTCTTTATACTGTTCGCTACGAGCCATCTCAGCACCACCTAAACGACCAGAGGTCATAATTTTGATACCTTCAGCACCCATACGCATTGTTGATGCGATAGTAGATTTCATTGCTCTACGGAATGAAATCCTTGCTTCTAATTGTTTTGCAACACCTTCTGCTACTAATTGTGCATCAAGCTCAGGACGTTTGATCTCAAAAATGTTGATTTGAATTTCCTTTTTAGTCAATTTCTTCAACTCTTCTTTGATCTTGTCAACCTCAGCTCCTGCTTTACCAATTACGATACCTGGACGTGCAGTGTGGATTGTAACCGTAATACGCTTTAACGTACGCTCAATTACAACTTTCGCTACGCCGCCTTTTGCGATACGTACAGAAAGGTATTTTCTTATTTTTTCGTCCTCAACTAATTTATCAGCATAGTTGTTGCCACCGAACCAGTTAGAATCCCAACCTTTGATGATTCCTAACCTGTTACCTATTGGATGTGCTTTTTGTCCCATTTCTGTTAATTAGTTTGAGTTTCAACGTTTTTACTATCTACTACCAAAGTTACATGGTTTGAACGCTTACGTATTCTGTAACCACGTCCTTGAGGTGCTGGTCTTAATCTTTTTAATTGACGACCACCGCCTACCATTATCGTTTTCACGTATAACTGGTTTTCTTCAGGGCGAGAACCTTCATTTTTAGTTTCCCAGTTTTTGATAGCTGATAATAATAGTTTCTCAACTCTTATTGCTGCTTCTTTATTGGTAAACTTTAAAATATGTAAAGCTTTCTCAACACGCTCACCTCTGATAAGATCTACAACCAAACGCATCTTACGCGGTGAGGTTGGACAATTGTTTAATTTCGCTACTGCTTCCATCTCTTAATTATTTTTTCTTTTCAGAGTGACCCCTAAATGTTCTGGTTGGAGCAAACTCTCCCAGCTTGTGACCAACCATGTTTTCTGTTACGTATACCGGTATAAATTTATTACCGTTATGTACTGCAAATGTATGACCCACAAAATCTGGTGAGATCATTGATCTGCGAGACCAAGTTTTAATTACAGACTTCTTGCCTGAATCATTCATAGAGACTACTTTCTTCTCTACGTTATGGTCAATATAAGGTCCTTTTTTAATCGAACGAGCCATTATTTCTTCCTTTTCTCTATGATGAAACGATTTGAGTATTTTTTAAGTGAACGTGTTTTAAATCCTTTAGAATAAACACCATTCCTTGAACGAGGCTGACCTCCTGATGAGCGACCCTCACCACCACCCATTGGGTGATCTACTGGGTTCATCGCTACTGGACGTGTTCTCGGACGACGGCCTAACCAACGTTTACGACCTGCTTTACCTAACACTTCATTTGCATGGTCAGAGTTTGAAACAGCTCCAATTGTTGCTAAACAAGTAACTAAGATAGATCTTACTTCACCTGATGGCATTTTCAATGTAGCATATTTACCATCACGAGCAGCTAATTGTGCATAAGCACCAGCGCTACGTGCTAACTGAGCACCACGACCTGGATTAATCTCCACGTTGTGTACAATAGATCCCAAAGGAATATTGCTCAATTTTAAAGTATTTCCTACCTCAGGAGTTGCGGTATCACCCGAAACTACTTTCTGCCCAACTTGCAAACCTTCCGGTGCAATAATATAACGCTTCTCGCCGTCTACATAATGTAATAATGCAATACGTGCGGTACGGTTTGGATCGTATTCAACAGTAGCTACTGTTGCAGGAATATCAAACTTATCACGTTTAAAGTCAATTAAACGGTAAGATTTTTTGTGACCACCACCCATGTAGCGCATAGTCATCTTTCCTGTATTGTTACGTCCTCCCGATTTCTTAGAAGATACAACCAATGATTTTTCGGGCTTGGTTGCTGTAATCTCCGAAAAACTGGCACCTACTCTAAAGCGGGTTCCCGGAGTGACTGGTTTAAATTTTCTTAAGCCCATAGTTATAAATTATTCAATTCTTATTAAATATTCGAGTAATAATCAATTGTTTCACCTGCTGCCAGGGTTACAATAGCTTTTTTATATTTCGGGGTACGTCCCGTAACTAATCCGCCTTTAGTATTTCTGGACTTAACTTTCCCATTTACAACCATTGTATTAATGGCTAAAATGTGAACGCCGTACATTTTTTCTATGGCTCCCTTAATCTGCAATTTATTTGCTTTGGGTTCTACTTTAAAAGTAAAGCGATTAGACTTTTCTGTTAATGCAGAAGCTTTCTCTGTTAATATTGGTTTCTTTAAAAATTCCATATTACTTGGCAAACGCCTCCTCGATAGTTTTTACAGAATCCGCAGTTAACAAAAGTTTGCCACAGTTTAATACATCATAAGTATTTAACTGATCTGCAGTAATTACTTTCACTTTCTGAATGTTTCTGCTTGATAAATAGATATTGTTATTTTGTGTAGGTAAAACCAACAATGTCTTTTCGTTAGCCAAGTTTAATGCGCTAACCAAATTGATATAGTTTTTAGTTTTGATCGAATCAAAAGTAAAATCTTCTAAAACCACTACATTATTGTCTTGAGCTTTGTATGATAAAGCAGACTTACGTGCTAATGATTTTAATTTCTTGTTCAATTTGAAGCTATAGTCACGTGGCTGAGGGCCAAATACACGACCACCACCATTGAACAATGGAGATTTAATACTTCCGGCACGAGCACCACCAGTACCTTTTTGCTTATATAATTTACGGGTTGAACCAGCAATCTCATTACGTTGCTTAGACTTGTGAGTACCTTGACGTTGATTAGCCAAATACTGCTTAACATCTAAATAAATTGCATGGTCTACAGGCGTAATGCCAAAAACCGACTCAGGAAGTTGCACCTTGGCACCTGTCTCTTTTCCTGAAATGTTTAATACTTTAACTTCCATCTGCTTACTTATCTAAGATTACGTAAGAACCCTTAGCTCCTGGAATGGAACCACTAACTACAACTAGATTTTGATCAGCATAAACTTTCAAAACTTGCAAGTTCTGAACTTTTACTCTGTCGCCACCCATTCTACCCGCCATACGCATACCTTTAAATACACGAGAAGGATACGAAGCAGCACCCAATGAACCTGGCGCACGCATCCTGTTGTGCTGTCCGTGAGTCTGTCCACCAACACCACCGAAACCATGACGTTTTACAACACCCTGGAAACCTTTACCTTTTGACGTACCAACTACATCCACAAAATCACCTTCGTTAAAGATGCTTACCGTTACAGTATCACCCAAATTAAGTGATTCTTCAAACGGCTCAAATTCAACCAATTTACGTTTTGGGGTAGTGCTTGCTTTCGCAAAGTGGCCTTTAAGAGGCATGGTAGTGTTCTTTTCTTTGGCTTCGTCGAAACCTAACTGAACTGAAACGTAACCGTCTTTCTCTTCGGTCTTTACCTGTGTTACAACACAAGGTCCAGCTTCGATCACAGTACATGGTATGTTCTTACCATCTGCGTCGAATATGCTGGTCATTCCTACTTTTTTTCCAATAATACCTGACATTTTCTTTTTTTAAATTAACACCCATCGAAGCAGTAGGGCTTCGTTCAAGGTGGATACACATCCCACTTAAGGGAGGGCAAAAATAAGAAAGAAATCTTAATTTTCAAATAGTTAGCTAAATATATTTTCAAATAATTGCTAAAAATTTGTTTTCACTGGGTAGCATGCAATTAAAGTCAGATTTAACCAACCAACTTATCGCTTAAACTATATAAGATAATGGACAAAACCATCAAACCGATCAAAACGTATAGGTAATCACGCTCAATTAAGAAGCTAAAAACAGAGAAAACAACCCTGGCTACTGGTGTAAAAATCAATAATAATGTGCCAAATTGGATAATAGCAGCCCCATCCATTGTTTTTAAACCTTCAAAAATTGCCCCAACAGAGGCCAATCCAGACTTTCCAGAATCAAACTTACCATAATCAACTACGTTTGCATAGTTAAAGAATAAGTATATAAGCCCACCAATAAACACTACAGTCATGGATGAAATCACGCCAACTCGCAATAGGGTGCCCAAAATAACCTGTATATCCTTATCCGCAAAAAAATTCTTACTCTCCTTAATCATAACCTACCAGATAATCCATTATAAATCATTTGAATCGCCAAAAATGTAACCACAATTGCAAATACCACTTTTAGCTTATCCGTTTTCGTCTTCACCAATATTTTAGAACCAATAGTAGCCCCAAGCAATACCCCCACAGTTACAGGCATAGCTATCCCAGGATCAATCTGCCCGCGATGAAGATAAACAATGGCACTAGCAGCAGCAGTTACCCCCATCATAAAATTACTCGTTGTTGTAGATACCTTAAACGGAATCCTCATGATGTTATCCATTGCAATCACTTTCAAAGCACCAGAACCAATCCCCAATAAGCCAGATATCGTACCCGCAACAAACATCATTAAGAATCCACCAATCACATTGTGAACCGCATACTTCTTAACTCCATTCTCAGTAGGGTAAGTACCATTCAGCTTAAAAAAAACTGCGAGCTTCCCGGAAGTATCATTATCAGAATGATCCACTTTCTTTCTAACCATCATCGCTGCAGAAAACAAAAGGATCAAACCGAAAATAACGGCGATATAGCTCGGATTAATATAAACAGTTACTATCGCGCCAATTATTGCACTTATGGTGGTGGCGACCTCTAAAAACATACCTATCCGGATGTTTGTGATCCCTTCCTTAACATAAGCAGCAGCCGAACCCGACGAAGTCGCAATTACCGATATAATTGATGCACCTATAGCGTAATGAATATCAACCCCTAAGCCAAGTGTTAACAATGGAATAATAATTACTCCTCCACCCAGACCAGTAAGCGAGCCCACCAATCCAGCCAAAAAAGCACCTACCAAAACTATAATTGTAAATAGTAATACCGACATTGCTACAAATATACTATCTCCAACCAAAACACAATAAAATTAAAATATCATAGTTAAATTAGACATAAACCAATACCCATATGATGAAAAAAATAATACTCCCTATTATTTCGGCTTTAATACTTAGCTTCAGTGCTCAGGGCCAGTTAACCAACGATTCAACTAAAGTCGACCCAAGTTTAAAAGGACAATACCAACTCCTGCTTACAAAGTCAAAAACCATAAACGGTTATAAATTGGTAAATCCTGGAAGAATTTCTGCTTTTTGGAAAAACCTTAACGATACCCTCTCTACTACACGCAGGCAACTTACAAGCGCAAACCAAAAACTTAATGCGCAAGAAAAGGCCATCACCGATTTAAAAAGTCAAATCAGCGGAAAAGAAAGCGCCCTTGCCGGTACAAATGCAAAAATAAACGAGATCAATTTTCTAGGAATAGCATTTACCAAGTCAACCTATAATACCATCGTATGGAGCTTGATCATTGGCCTGGCTGCCGCGCTTGCCTTCCTGATTCTAAGATCCGCTAAACATATCCATGAGGCAAAATATCGCAGCAATCTATATGAAGAGATCGCACAGGAATATCAGTCTTACAAAACTAAAGCAAACGATAAAGAGAAAAAACTGGCAAGAGAACTTCAAGACGAACGCAACAAACTTGAAGAGTTAAGAAGTCGAGGTTAGTAAATACCTACAAAAAAGAAAAGCCTCCCCGATCATTTCGGGAAGGCTTTTCTTTTTACTGTCAAATAAAGTTAAACTTTAATTTCCACTTCAACACCGCTAGGTAATTCAAGTTTCATTAATGCATCAACTGTTTTTGAGTTAGAGCTATAAATATCTAACAAACGTTTGTAAGCACATAATTGAAATTGCTCACGTGCTTTTTTGTTCACGTGTGGTGAACGCAAAACAGTGAAGATTTTCTTTTCTGTAGGCAACGGAATAGGTCCGCTAACCACTGCACCCGTAGGTTTAACAGTTTTCACGATTTTCTCAGCAGATTTATCTACCAAGTTGTAATCGTAAGATTTTAATTTGATTCTAATTCTTTGGCTCATGATATATGTATTAAAGCAACCGGTTAGAGCTATTAATAACCGGTTGCTGATTGAATTTTATTATTCAGCAGACTTGATTCTACCTTTTGATTTAGCAATTACTTCATCCTGTACGTTTTTAGGAGCTGGTTCGTAGTGATCGAATTCCATTGTAGAAGTCGCGCGACCAGAAGTAATGGTACGTAACTGAGTTACATAACCAAACATCTCAGAAAGAGGTACAGTTGCTTTAATTACCTGAGAACCATTACGTGTATCCATACCTAAAAGTTGACCACGACGACGGTTCATATCACCGATAACATCACCCATGTTTTCTTCAGGAGTAAGGATCTCGATTTTCATGATAGGCTCCATCAATACTGGATTACATTTAGGTAATGCTTCACGGTAAGCCATTTTAGCAGCAAGCTCAAATGATAAAGCATCTGAATCGACTGCGTGGAATGAACCATCAATTAAGCGAACTTTCATGTCAGGTAGTGGATAACCTGCCAATACTCCATTAGCCATAGACGCTGCAAATCCTTTTTCAACAGATGGAATAAATTCACGAGGAATTGAACCACCAGTGATCTCGTTTACGAACTGCAAGCCACCTTTTTCCCAATCCGCATCGATAGGAGAAATAACAACTTGGATATCCGCGAATTTACCACGACCACCAGATTGTTTTTTATAAGTCTCACGATGTTGAACTGTTCCATTGATTGCTTCTTTGTAAGCTACCTGTGGCGCACCTTGGTTAACCTCAACTTTAAACTCACGTTTTAAGCGGTCAATCAAGATATCTAAGTGAAGCTCACCCATACCAGAGATTACAGTCTGACCAGTTTCCTGATCTGTCTGAACTCTAAATGTAGGATCCTCTTCAGCTAATTTACCAAGACCAATACCTAATTTATCAACGTCAGCCTGAGTTTTAGGCTCAATAGCTAAACCGATAACTGGCTCAGGGAAATCCATTGATTCAAGAACAATTGGATGTTTCTCATCACAAAGTGTATCACCAGTTTTGATATCTTTAAATCCTACTACAGCAGCAATATCACCAGCACCTACGTTAGGGATTGGGTTTTGCTTGTTAGCATGCATTTGGAAGATACGAGAAATACGCTCTTTGTTTTCAGAACGTGCGTTATAAACGTACGAACCTGCTTCTAAGTTACCTGAATAAACACGGATAAAACATAAACGACCTACGAAAGGATCCGTTGCAATTTTAAACGCTAAAGCTGCAAAAGGTTCGTTGATATCTGGTTGACGAGTTACTTCTTCACCTGTTTCAGGATTGGTACCAGTGATACCATCAACATCCATTGGCGAAGGCAATAATTCCATTACCAAATCCAACATGGTTTGAACACCTTTGTTTTTGAAAGATGAACCACAAACCATAGGAACGATTTTCGCATCTAAAGTTGCTTTACGCAATGCATCAAGAATCTCACGCTCAGTGATTGAATTAGGGTCTTCAAAGAATTTCTCCATTAATGACTCATCATAATCAGCAACAGCTTCTAATAAGTTCTCTCTCCACTGTGCAACCTCTTCAACCATATCCTCAGGAATTGGCACTTCAGTAAAAGTCATACCTTTATCATGCTCATTCCAAACGATACCACGGTTATTGATCAAATCAACAACACCAGTAAAGTTATCTTCAGCACCGATAGGTAATTGCAATGGAACAGCGTGACTGCCCAACATATCTTTTACTTGCTTAACAACTTTTAAGAAGTCAGCTCCAGAACGGTCCATTTTGTTAACGAAACCAATACGTGGAACTGCATAGTTGTTAGCTAAACGCCAGTTGGTTTCAGATTGAGGCTCAACACCATCAACAGCTGAAAACAAAAACACCAATCCATCCAAAACACGCAATGAACGGTTTACCTCTACGGTAAAATCCACGTGTCCAGGGGTATCGATAACGTTTACCTGATATTTGTTACCGCGGTAAGGCCAGAAAACAGTAGTTGCAGCAGACGTGATTGTTATCCCACGTTCAGCTTCCTGTACCATCCAGTCCATGGTAGATGCACCTTCGTGAACCTCACCAATCTTGTGGTTTACCCCAGCATAATAAAGGATACGCTCAGTTGTTGTGGTTTTACCCGCATCAATGTGAGCCGCGATTCCAATATTTCTTGTAAATTTTAAATCTCTTGACATTTTATGATTCTATATAATTAGAAACGGAAGTGAGAGAACGCTTTGTTGGCTTCAGCCATTTTATGCGTGTCTTCTTTTTTCTTAACTGCTGCACCTTCACCCTTAGCTGCTGAAACGATTTCACCTGCTAATTTCTCTTTCATTGTTTTTTCACCACGTTTACGTGCATATGAAATTAACCATTTCATGCCTAAAGCAATCTTACGGTCAGGTCTAACCTCTGTTGGTACCTGGAAGTTAGCACCACCAACACGGCGTGACTTAACCTCTACTGCAGGCATTACGTTAGTTAAAGCGCGTTTCCATATTTCTAATCCGTTCTCACCAACTTTTTTCTCTGCTAATTCTACAGCATCATAAAAAATTGAATAAGCGATAGATTTCTTTCCGTCAAACATCATGTTGTTTACGAAACGGGTCACCTGAACATCGTTAAATTTTGGATCAGGAAGAATGATTCTCTTTTTTGGTTTTGACTTTCTCATTTTGTTTTCCTCCTAATTATTTCTTTTTACCTTTTGTTGGTGCCGCAGCTACTTGTCCTGGCTTAGGGCGTTTTGTTCCGTATTTAGAACGACGTTGGTTACGACCAGCAACACCTGAAGTATCTAATGCTCCACGGATGATGTGATAACGTACACCTGGCAAATCTTTAACACGACCACCACGAATCAATACGATTGAGTGCTCCTGTAGGTTGTGACCTTCTCCAGGGATGTATGCGTTAACCTCTTTACCATTGGTTAAACGTACACGCGCAACTTTACGCATTGCTGAGTTTGGTTTTTTAGGGGTAGTCGTATATACACGTGTACATACACCTCTTCGCTGTGGACAACTGTCCAACGCCGGAGACTTACTCTTGAACTCCAGTGCTACTCTACCTTTTCTAACTAATTGTTGAATGGTTGGCATTGTTCTTTTTTTGTTTTTCTATTAATGTTTAAAAACTTTACCCCTCAATAAGGGACTGCAAAGGTAAGACAATACATTTTATAAATCAAGGGGTTAACACAAATTTAATCCCTTAAAAGACAAAGGCATAATTACATACCCACATTTCTATCTATAAATCTTAGTTTTTTAGGGCGTAACAATCAATCCAAAACCTACAAAATCGGCTTCAGTTTGATGTAGATACATTTTAGCTTGAACAGCTAAGCCCCCCATAATTTGATACTTCAATCCGGTAGTCCAATAGGCCTTTATATTCATCAAACTATTATAATGCAAATAATAACCATATTTAGTCATTAGCCCCAATCTACCTAACCACAAATCGGGTCCGATACCAAGCCCCACGCGCCATCTGTCAAATGAGCTTGCCTTGGACTGAAAAGTTTCATCATTCCTCAGCGGGTCATATATAGTATGGTAATAAACAGCATCCAGCCCTGCACTAAGACCAAGAACAGCATCTAACCGATAATTATATCCCGCATACAAACCGGTCTTAAACAAACCATCCTTACTCCTATAAACTCCACGCCGACCAATATTGACCCCAACATCCATACTGTGCCTTTTATATTCCACAGCCTTCCTAGCACTATCTATAAGCACCCTTTTTACATTCAAAGACTGCACAATACCCAAACTAACACTACTCACATTCATTCCATTGTTTGGCACCCTTATCGCCCCATTAGAAAAATGGAGAACATCTATTCCTGCCAATAGCTTTGTAGATGGGCCAATCTGAGTGGATAATTTTAATGCAATCCGTGATGAAAAATTAAGGTGACTTCCTACAAGGATATTTTCATTGGTAAACCAGGTCTCGCCTAAATACCCCAATCCAAATCCGGGCGCAAGAAGCAACTCGGCTCTTTTGGTCTTTAATAACGAAAAATTAAGTGCAGCAATCAAGGCATATGAATCACCAAATCTACCAGGTCTTGGATCCGACACCATTACAATGTCACTCATATTCTTATAATTGAAAACCAGGTCAAGACTTTTCAAATTCATCAACCTCATCCAGGGCCTGAGGTTAGCAACAGTATTCATATGATAAGTCAACTCGCCCCCATATGCTGTACCGCGCAATTGATGATCAGCAGTAAATACCCCTAAAGAAACTTGCGGAGAAAACTCAATGCTGTTTCGAACATCCTCAACTTCCTGTGCCCGTAAATTACGAGCAAACACCAGTAAACCTAAAAAGAAGAGAGACGCATAAAAATTAATTGATCGTACGAAGCTCATTTTAAATCTAATGAACTACAATATAGAAGATTAATGAAAAGTATTCAAGTATAATTTTTCAACTTTTTTACGTGCCCAGTCCGTCTTACGCAAAAAAGTCAAACTTGATTTAAGTGTCGGATTGTTATTAAAACAAGCAATCTTAACCAGCTTCCCCATTTCCTCCCAACCGTAATGCCATACCAATTGCTTCAATATAAACTCAAGCGTCTTGCCATGTAGTGGATTATTTACTTGTTCTTGTCCTGCCATAGTGCAAAAATAATAAGAATAACTAGATTTGTATACCGGTTCTACCGATTCGAGATAAAAGACATCACAAGCCGAACGGCCAACCTAATTACAATAAAAACAAACACAACATGATATGGATTTAAAACTGGGTGATTTTGTTCGTTTTGTAGACGAAAACATTGAAGGGTATATTACCCGGATTATTGATAAAACTACCATTGGGGTAACAGATTCAAATGATTTTGAAATTCCCGTTCTGGCTAGCAAAGTAACATTGGTACATGGTGACATCACCGACAATGATGTGGTGACCAGCAAACCCAATATCGTTGTCCCGGAGGCCGAATTCAAAAAGGAGGGTATTTACCTGGCTTTGGTCGCCGATCAACATAGCACTTCTGTGGCACACTTTCACCTTGTAAATGAGACATCTTACCAGCTATTAGCCAGTCTAACTACAGAAAAACAAGAAAATTTTAAAGGAGAATTTGCAGGTATTATTCCTCCAAACACAACTAAAAAAATTTACTCGGCTCAACTGGGTGACATTCAGATCTGGCCAAAATTCAGATTGGAAATATTAACCAATACACCAGCAAACTTCGAACCTAAAGCTCCAATCCTATTCCACAAGAGCATCAAGGGAAAAGACCTTTCTGTTGCCAAAGAAGAAATTGTTTTGCTTAAACAAAAGGGCTGGCTAATTAAACTCGAAGAGCCAGAAACAATATTAGATGCGGAGAAACTAAAGGCTAGCTTCTTCAAATAAAGGGCAAAATTAGCCATTCTACTCATAGTCTGGAATCTTTTACCGATGAAGAATCGGAAAATCTTCCTAGGCCTATTCGTAGAAGGCAAATTTTGTTTCAAGCATGACGTATAAGCATAATGCTATCTGCATCATGCCTAAAGAAAAATACGCCTTCTATGAAAAGACCTAGGCGCTCTTTGCTCCCCTTCAGGAGCCTAAGAGATGCCAGACTTTGAACAGAATGGCATATTTTTCTTTAATTTTTGCGCCAGGAATTATTACTCTCATCAACATCAGGTAAAACGTGTTTTGGATCCAAAACAACAGAAACTACCTCGTCATCCGTTGGATAATATACCGTCCAGGTTTTATTCCTCATCCACACATCAACAGAAATTTTAACCAGATCAGTCTTACCACTTTTTGTTTTAACCTCCATAAGGATAGGCATTGGCATTTTCTCCAAATTGGCCACAACAATATTATAGCCAGTAATAGTTCCAGCCTGTTTAACTTCTTTGACACCAGCAATAGCCTGATCCATTTTCCAATTCTCTAAAAACCAGCCTCTCCAGAACCAGGAAAGATCTTCACCTGCACCATTCTCCATAGCACGAAAGAAATCAAATGGTGATGGATGCTTATAAGCCCATTCCGATATATAGTTTCTAAAAGCATAATCAAACCTATCAGGTCCCAGGATCTGATCCCTTAAGATATCCATTCCCCAACCCGGTTTATAGTACAAATTTATGCCAATATTCGCCTCTTTCATTGCATCTGGACTCAACATGATGTATTCCAATCCAGGCGAGCCAAGCCCTTTGGCAATTTTATGCATATCCGCAGGTTCATCATTATATTCCCCTTTGTTAAAGGCTTCAGTAGATAGTCCATTAATAAAAGTATTAAATCCCTCGTCCATCCAGCCAAACTTACGCTCATTACTACCCACAATCATAGGAAACCAGGTGTGTCCAAATTCATGATCAATTACACCCCAGGCACTTGCCCCTTTGGCCGTCCATCCACAAAACACAATTCCAGGATATTCCATCCCACCAACATTAGAAGCCACATTTACCGCCATGGGATAAGGATATTCAAACCATTTATCAGAATAATGCTCTATCGAAGCTTTCACATACTCCACGGCTCTTCCATAACCATCTTTGCCATTGCTTTCAACCGGATGCGCCGAAACCGCAAGTGACTTTTTACCACTAGGCAAATTAATACGAGCAGCATCAAGTACAAAAGCCTTTGAAGAGGCCCAAGCCACGTCACGTGTATTTTTGATTTTAAATCTCCAGGTAAGTTTATCTTTTGCCGGACGCGATTTAGCATCCGTCACCTCCGACTCAGATCTAATTGCTATTGTTTTATCACTCAGTTTCGCAGCATTCCAACGTTTTAACTGTTCAGCTGTAAATACTTCTTGCGGATTCAACAACTCACCAGAGCCCATTACAATATGATTAGCTGGTGCTGTTACCGCAAAATCTACATCGCCATACTCACAATAAAACTCTCCAGCACCCCAATAAGGCAATGTATTCCATCCAAGGATATCATCGTAAACACTCATTCTAGGAAACCACTGCGCAATCGCAAAAATCTCCCCATTCTTTGTAGCCAAATGTCCCATTCTATCTGAGCCATTAACCGGAATAATAAATGAGAAATTCATCTTGATAACAATTATATCACCATTCGCTTCCATTGGTGCAGCTAAGCGAATCTGCATCCGGGTGTCCTCAGTTAACGTAGTAAATTTAACCGGCTTTAATTTTTGCGATATGGCAATTCCATCTATTTTGTAGCCACCCACTAACTTTTCGCCTCTCGAACCATAGCGGCTACCTGCAGCGATCAAAGCATTACCACGAGAATCTGTCGAAAATAAATTCTGATCCAGTTGCAACCATAAAAAAGGCAGACGATCAGGACTATTATTTTTATAAGTAATCGTAACAGTTCCAGATACGGTATTCTTTACTTCATCAAGATTTGCAGTGATGCTATAATCTGCACGGTTCTGCCAATATTTTGGCCCGGGTGCTCCACTGGCCGAACGATATTCATTCCCATTTTGCGTATAAAACAATGGACTAAAAGCTGCATGAGGATCGTAATTGCTCGCAGGAAGAGTACCTTGCTGTGTAAAACCGGTAAAACACCAGATACACAGCAAAGCGCATAATAAAGTGGATTTATGAATCATATTAAATTGTTAGTTACAATTTAATAAAGGTATAAAACGAAATGAGATCCGCCTATAATGTAACGGTATTATTAATCAGCCTTTAATTTAGGCATTGCTGATATCTTTCTTTCCTCAGGAGATAGTTTTAACCAGCTATGGTAAGCTTTAACCGTATAATAAGCATAATTAAAAGGTCTTTCACTTTTCACCAATTCCTCTGGCGGTCTATACATGGCCATAAAATTCTTCAGATCATCACCTTTAAGCTTTACCAGATCAGAGACATAAGCTTCTGTAAAAACGGCATTGATTTCCGCTTGATAACGATCTCTTTCCTCCAGCAATCTAATCTTTTCTTGCTGCCTTCTGTACTTTCCATAACCAAGATTAAAAAGTAGCCCGCCTGCCCTATCGTTGTTACCTTTCCCCTGAAGACCATCCGTAGCAACACGCGTATAAGGTTTGGCAAAAGGGTCGGGAGCTAAAATATAGGGATTTATTTTTGCCCCCATAATTTCAACCTCCCTTAGCGTAGTGGAATTACCCGGTAAAAATATAATTTTCGACTCCAGGTTAATTAAAAACAAAGTATCTGTATGGTAGCCTACCGCCGAAAACTCAATCAAATCACCAACCTTAGCAGGGATTGTAAACTGCCCAGCAGCCTTAGTTACTTCAACTCTACTATTGCTTAGATTTCTAACCCTAACGCTCTGTAATGGAAAGGTTCGATTGTCAAAATCATAAACATTACCAGACACGGTCCCCCCTTGCGCCATTATTTTAAATGGAACAATAAACACAAGGAACAAGAGCAGATTTTTAAGCATAATCAAATGTAAGGCTGTTTAATCGGTAAATATATAATTTAACAAAGTTTAACAGGAAAAGTTTTACCGCCCCTATTTCAAAACAGCCCTATATTGATCCTCATCAAAACTGATCAGCATAGGCTTTCCATCAACTTCAACTATCGGGCGTTTTATGGCACTATTATTTTGGAGTAAAACCTCAATTGCAGACTTTTTATCCGTTACCATTTGCTGTACCTCAGGACTCAACTTCTTCCAGGTAGTTCCTTTTTTATTTAAAACAGTTTCCCATCCAAAAACATCACACCAGTCATTCAACTTTTCAGCAGTAATCCCTTTTTTCTTGAAATCATGAAACTCAGGATTAAACCCGTTTTCTTCCAGCCAGGTCCTGGCTTTTTTTACAGTATTGCAATTTGGTATTCCGTATACGATCATACTCGCAAAATTAAAACTTAATTCGTCACATTTTTAACGGGTTTCGTCACATTTTAAAATTTCAAAACTATGCGGTTTGTATTATTGCACCATAAAGGAAATCTACTGCTTTAAAGTATATATCACATGAACTCAAAAGAAATCGCCAAATTAGAACTGCTAATCGTTACAGCTGCAATTGCAATTGCATTTCTCTTTTCTCTTTTTAATAGTGGGGCAGCCCCAAATCTAAACAATGAACCTCAATCTTTGATTAGTACGGTAACGGGTAATTTTTTACCAAATTTTTTCGATTTTCTCGTCATCTCTATCAGTTATATTCTGTTGAGTTTTTATGTAACCCCCGAGCTAAACAAGAAAGAAGGGGCGGCTAAAAATGGGGTCCTGTTAACATTCACCCTTATTTCAATCGGCTTTATATCAGGTGTAATTAATGTTTTCTGGGCTACGCTACTTGCCATTAAGATCATCTACATCTTAATAACCAGCGATCAAAAGAAAAATGAATTGCAATTAGAAGCAGGCTACCTGGTTAGTTTCTGGATCATTATTACATCTGTGCTCTTTTTCTCATACACCAATTCAATTGTCAAGCTCTATGCATTGTTAGTTGTGCCTTTCGTTATAATGTTGTACTTATATGCGATATATAGCAGCATACCAAAATCATCAAAAAGAGTCTGGAAACGTACCCGATACTTTTATTCTATGCTTTTCATGGCCGCATTCTCTACAGCAATTCTGGCAATGATTACCATACCAATAACACTTAATAACTATGGACATTTCAATAACCTTTACATTACTTTCTTTAACATCAACATTTCCATAAAAGAGCTATTGACTCATGGGGATAAAGAAGCAAACCTTCTGGTTGTATTACTCGGCAATTTCTTAACACAACTTATATTAGTTACTCCAATTGCATGGAGAATCTATAAAGACAGAAATGCCTTAAAAACGGAGGAGATCGTTACGCTAAAAACAGAGCTTGGCAAGGCAGATGCAAACCTCAATTTCTTAAAATCCCAGATCAATCCACACTTCCTTTTTAATGCTTTAAATACCTTATATGGTACAGCTTTACAAGAAAAAGCAGAACGAACCGGAGAAGGCATCCAAAGGTTGGGAGATATGATGCGCTTCATGTTGCAGGAAAATGTAGAAGACAAGATCTTACTTTCAAAAGATATCGACTATCTAAATAACTACATTGCACTGCAAAAACTACGAACTTCCACCTCTGATGGTATAATCATCGAAATTCAGATTGAAGAACAAATAAATGGCCTCCTGATTTCCCCTATGTTACTCATCCCCTTTGTTGAAAATGCATTTAAACATGGCATCAGTCTGCAGTCCCCGTCACATATTAAAATCACCTTGCAAACAAGTGGAAAAACGTTATACTTCGATGTCCACAACAGCCTCCATTTAAAACAGAACAACGATCCGGAAAAGTTGCAAACTGGAATAGGCCTTCAAAATGTAAGACAGAGATTGGACTTATTATATCCAGATCAACACGAACTCATCATCAGAGAAAATGCAAAAGAATTTTTTATCCATCTTACACTTCAGCTTTCAGGAAATGACTAGCTTTAAAAAATGATTGCTATAGCGATAGATGATGAACCCATAGCTTTGGATGTAGTGCGGTCGCACGCCTCTAAGGTTCCCTTTATTGAACTTGTTGAAACCTTTACAAACGCCTTTGATGCCATAACCTTTCTTCAGAACAACAAAGCAGATCTCATTTTCCTGGATATAAAAATGCCAGACATTAATGGAATTGATTTTCTGAATAGTCTAAGCACACCTCCAATGGTAATTTTCACTACCGCCTACTCTGAACATGCAGTAAAAAGTTTCGAACTCGATGCCATTGACTATTTGCTAAAACCTTTTTCGCTTCCAAGATTCTTAAAGGCTTGTAATAAAGCTCAGGAACTTTATAGCCTCAGAAACAATTCAGGGGAGCTACAACAAGTAGCTCATATCTTTGTTAAAGACGGCTATGAGCAAATAAAGGTATCAATTAACGATATTCTTTATATTGAAGCTTCAGGAAATTACACTCAAATTCACCTGAACAACAACAGACTGCTTAGCACAAGAGTCACGCTCAACGAAATGCTGCAGTTACTGCCCTTTAAAAATTTCATCCGCATACATCGTGCATTCATTGTCGCGAAAGAAAAGATAGCTAAGTTTGACCGCAGTCAGGTCTGGGTTGGAGACAAATCAATCCCTATTGGTGCTACATACCTACAATATCTCCAAGAATTAAGCTAATTTCCCGAACAAATTAAGTATCAGCAGACCGCTAATTAAATATTATCACTAATATTGTCCGTTATTATAACTATTGATTTTAATTATCAACCTATAGCATGTTTAAACTAAATTTTAAACAACAAGTATTAACAGGCTTCATTGTCTCTCTATCATTTGTTCTGTTATCAGCAATAACCTCATATTTTAGTATTGATAAACTTAACGACGACACCAAATGGCAGGGACACACCTACGATGTGATTAGCCTCGTCAAAGATATAGAGTTTCAAGTTCTCAATTCAGAAACTGGGCTCAGGGGTTATATCATGGGCGGAAAACCAGCGTATCTGATACCTTATAAGGAAAATTCTTCGAAGATTTTAAATACAATTCAGGATTTAAAAAGATCCGTTAGTGACAACTCGGCGCAGGAAACACTCATTGACTCCCTTGATTTTTACGCCCATGAGAAAGTAGAAGAAATGAAAGAATCCCTACGTACTTATGAACTAAAAGGAGAAGATATAGCTTCAATTCGTGTAATGAATGGCACTGGACTATTTTTCAAAAACAAAGTTCTTGAACTAAGCAATAAGATCATTCAGGCTGAAAAAGAATTGCTAATCAAAAGAAAAGCAAATATTCATAAAAGTAGCTTTCAAAGCGAACTTGTAGTTGTACTCAGTTCAGTTGTCATTTTCTGTCTGATCTTGTTCCTACTATCCTATATCAGACGAACATTTGATCAGCAAAAAGAAACAGAAATTCAAATCAGAGATTCAAACCTTGAACTGGAAAAAATTTCAGCAGAGAACGAGCAAAAAAACTGGTTGCTTTTAGGAGCTACCGCAATTAATGAGGCCATGCGTGGCGAACAGGAGTTAGATGAACTGGCTACCAATATTATTACTAAAATCTGCAACTATATCAATGCCCCCATTGGCGCCTTTTTCCTAGTTAATCAAATTAAAAAGACCATTAAATTTGAAGGGGGATATGCCTGGCAGAATACAAAAAGCACCAGACATGAATATCATTTTGGTGAAGGTTTTATTGGGCAAGCGGCAGCAGAAAAGCAGAATAAATTACTGGATAACATACCAACAGATTATATTAAAATGCATTCTGGGCTCGGGGAAGCTCCTCCCAACTGTATTTACGTAATGCCTATAGTTTTCGAAGACGAATCTATTGCCATTATTGAATTAGGACTAAATACACAACCTAATGAGACTGTCCAATTGCTGTTAAACACTGTTGCTGAAAGCATAGGTGTTGGTGTAAACAGTGCTATGGCCCGTGTTAAACTAAGAGCATTATTTGAGCAAACCCAACAGCAGGCGGAAGAACTGGAAAGCCAACAGGAAGAATTACGTACAACAAACGAAGAACTGGTCTACAAATCTGAGCAGCTGCAAGCATCAGAAGAAGAACTAAGAGTTCAACAAGAAGAGTTACGCCAAACCAATGCAGAATTGGAAGAAAAGGCGCAACAGCTTGAAGAACGCAACATTGCCGTAAACCAAGCCAAAGAAGCGATAAGTGTAAAAGCCGAAGAACTAGAGATTTCAAGTAAGTACAAATCAGAATTCCTGGCCAATATGAGTCATGAGTTGAGAACACCATTAAACAGTATCTTAATTCTAGCACGTATTTTAAAAGAAAATCGTCCCGAAAATCTGAATGAAGATCAGATAAAATATGCAGGTGTAATTCATAATGCAGGAACTGACTTGTTAACATTGATTAATGACATCCTTGATCTGTCTAAAATCGAATCCGGAAAACTGGATCTTAGCATATCGCCATTAAAACCTGCGGACATTAAACAAGATATGGAGGCTCTATTTACGGAATTGGCCAAAAGTAAAAAAATCACTTTCCAAACCATACTTGACACAGCCTTACCCAAAGCCATTCTTACCGATCAATCGAGAGTGAAACAGGTGGTCAAAAACATGCTTTCAAATGCCTTTAAATTCACACCGGAGCATGGAGAAATTACACTCGAAATACACAAGGCAAAACCAGATACAGTCTTTTTCTCGAGTCAATTAAAAACGACAACCGAAGACGTCATTGCCATTACGGTAAAGGACACTGGAATTGGCATCCCTGCAGATAAGCAAAAGCTAATATTTGAAGCCTTCCAGCAAGCAGACGGCTCTACCAGTAGAAAATACGGGGGTACAGGACTAGGCTTATCTATTAGCAAGGAACTCGCGCATATCTTAGGTGGAGAGATTCAGGTTAAAAGTAAACAGGGACAAGGAAGTACATTCACTTTCTTCATTCCAAAAAATAATGAAGCGAATAATCAACATCATCAGGACACGATAGTTGAGATTGAAGAACCAACCATTACTCCCATCCTTCCCGATCC
Organism: Pedobacter sp. ok626; assembly: GCF_900100435.1. Classification (GTDB taxonomy): domain Bacteria; phylum Bacteroidota; class Bacteroidia; order Sphingobacteriales; family Sphingobacteriaceae; genus Pedobacter. Next base: position 75,003 of record NZ_FNEX01000002.1, read on the forward strand.
AAAATTCATCCCAAGTCAGCCAAACGAAAAACAAAAGTTACTGATTGTTGAAGATGATCTGCCCTTTGCTGATTTACTTAATGATTATGCAAAAGAAAAAGGCTTTGCTCCTATTCTTGCACACAGTGGTGGCGTAGCCCTTGAGATGGCCTTCTCTGAGCTTCCAGATGCCATCGTGTTAGATGTGATGTTACCGGTAATGGATGGCTGGACTATCCTTAAAAAATTAAAAGCTGATCCAAGAACCAAACACATCCCTGTTCACATGATGTCAGCAGGGAATGAAAAAGTGGGAAAAGCCAAAAAAGAAGGAGCCATTGGCTTTCTGAAAAAACCAACAGAAAAAGAACAACTCGATGAAGCATTCGAACTACTAAGTGCTGCTCATTTAAAATACAACTTAAACACCGTGCTTGTTATTGAAGATCAGGAATTGCATAGCACCATCCTAACGCAACAATTAACAGAAAGAGGTGTCGAAGTAAAACAAGCTTTTACCGGTAAAGAAGCACTAACCCTTTTGGAGCAACATACTTTTGATTGTATTATCCTCGACCTCAAACTTCCGGATATTTCAGGGTTCGAATTGCTGGATATCATCAAAGCTCGTCCAGACTGCGCTCATATCCCGGTAATCATCAATACCGCGATGGAATTGGATGAGGAGAAAATGGCTCATATCATGAAGTACACCGAAGCTATGGTCCTAAAATCGAATAAATCTAACGATAGACTAATAGATGAGGTGAGTTTGTTTATGAACAAGCTAAAACAAGATGGTCCTGTCACCTCAGCTACCATCAGCAAACATCATAGCGGCAAAACTTCCTCTACAATGGAAAAGGTTTTGAAGGATAAAACCATTTTGATCACAGACGATGATATGCGTAATATATTCGCACTATCCAGTGCTCTACAAGCCTATGATTTAAAAATTGTTATCGCAAATAATGGCCGAGAAGCCATAGAGAAGCTAGAATCCAATCAGATTGATCTTGTACTCATGGACATCATGATGCCTGAAATGGATGGCTATGAAGCCATGAGAATCATTAGAAGCAAAAAAGATTTTGCCAGGTTGCCTATCATTGCCTTAACTGCTAAAGCAATGAAAAATGATAAAGAAAAGTGTATTGAAGCAGGGGCCAATGACTATATCTCCAAACCGGTAGATATGGATAAGTTACTTTCAATGTTAAGAGTTTGGCTAAGCTAAGATGAATAACGATACCGACACCATTACCTATGAAGAACTGGATAACCTGATCATCTTCATAAAAAACATTCATGGTTTTGATTTCAGCGACTATTCTGCTGCCTCCTTAAAAAGAAGGGTAACCAGAATCATGGAGTTGCAAAAACTAAGCTTGTTCGACTTACGTACCCTGTTAACCAATGATCAAGATTATTTTGAGTCATTTTTAATCGAGATAACCGTTAATGTAACCGAAATGTTTAGAGATCCATCCTTCTACAAATCGGTAACTACCAATGTCATCCCATATTTAAATTCCTATCAAAGGATTAAAGTCTGGAATGCAGGCTGCTCTACAGGAGAAGAGCTCTATTCTTTTGCGATCATGTTCGCCGAAGCAAATTTATACGACCGTTGCTTTTTTTACGGTACAGACATTAACTCCGATGTATTGGAAGAAGCAAAAAACGGGATTTACAACTTGCAGAAGATGAAACAATACGCTGAGAATTTTCAGAAAACCGAAACAACAAACACATTATCTAATTATTATACGGCAAAGTATAACGCTGCATCGATTAATCATTCCTTAAAAAAGAATATTCTCTTTTCTGTACATAATCTAGCTTCAGATGGGGTATTTAATGAGTTCCAGGTAATTTCTTGCCGCAACGTCCTTATTTATTTCAACATCGAACTACAAAAAAGAGTCATAGAGTTATTTTACAATAGTTTAGCTAATTTTGGTTTTTTATGTCTTGGGTCAAAAGAGACATTAAGAAGTACTGAATTGGGCCGCTTTAAAGTAATTGACAAAAAGAACAACATTTACCAAAAAATAGCATAGTGTTTAAACCCGCTGAATTAATAAAAAAAGCATGGAAAAAATTAACATATTAATTGTTGATGACAGACCCGAAAATATTATCGCCCTTGAAGCTCTTCTGCAAAGAAATGATATTAATATAATCAGTACCACCAATCCCAATGAAGCCCTTAGGTTATCTTGGGAAATGGATATTGCCATTGCATTGATTGATGTTCAAATGCCTGAAATGGACGGGTTCGAATTGGTAGAAATCTTAAAAAGCAACCCCAGAACTAAAGAGATACTCGTCATATTTGTGACCGCCATATCCAAAGAAACTAAGCATGCGGTTAAAGGATTAAATACCGGCGCCGTTGATTACCTATATAAACCCTTAGACCCCTATATTACCTCTGCTAAGGTTGACTCATTTATCCAATTTGTCAGAAATCAAAGAGAAGTAAAAACCAAGAATAAAGAGCTTGAAGCCAATCAGAAAGAACTGATCAAAGCAAAAGATCTGGCCGAGCAAGGCAGACGCATTAAAGATAACTTTTTGGCCAATATGAGCCACGAGATCCGGACGCCAATTAACGGAATTATTGGAATCACTCAACTTCTAAAAAAAACTACCCTTAGCGATGAGCAGCTTGAGATGGTTAACCTACTAGAAGTTTCTTCTAACTCCTTACTTGGGGTCATCAATGATGTCCTTGACCTATCGAAAATAGAATCCGGAAAGTTTAAAATCAGTAGAGCACCTACAGACATCGTTAAAATATGCGAAGCGGTTGTAGACCTGCTACGTATCCCTTCGGTTGAAAAGAAACTTGAGTTAAGCATACATCTTGATCCTGAACTACCAAAAATGATTCATGCCGATTCTCTTCGTTTAAATCAGATCTTGATGAATCTAATTGGCAATGCCATTAAATTTACGCATGAAGGTTCTGTAAGCTTAAAGGTGGAGATATTGGACAGAAAAGGGAACAATGTTCATCTCAAATTTTCTGTTATAGATTCGGGTATCGGCATCGCAAAAGAGAACATTGATAAGATTTTTGAAACTTTTGAGCAGGCAGATGAACAAACCACCATTAAATTTGGAGGTACCGGTTTAGGACTCTCCATTGTTAAAAACCTCGCAAAACTTAAAGGAGGTCTACTTGAAGTGCAAAGTGAAGAATTTAAGGGGAGCACTTTTTGTTTTACCAACTGGTATGAAATATTTAAAGAAACTACCGTGGATAAAAAACCTACAGAAGAAAAATTGACACCACTTAGCAACACCAAAATTCTTGTTGCTGAAGACAACCCCATTAATAAATTTCTGATTACCAAAATCCTGCAAAGCTGGCAGATTGAAATGGATGTCGTAGAAAACGGAAAAGAGGCATTAGAAAAACTAAGAGAGAACGATTACGACCTTATCCTAATGGATACCTTTATGCCGGTAATGAATGGATTAGAAGCCATCAAACTGATTCGCGAAGGTTATGCAAGTGGAAAAGAAAACATTCCCATTATCACATTCTCTGCCGCAGTGATGGATACGGATAAAGAAACAGCCATAGCTGCCGGTGCCAATGATGTAATTAGTAAACCATTTGAACCAACTGTATTACACAAAAAAATACAGGAATATACTAAGGTTATTGGTTAAAAGCGGTCATAGTTTTAGCAGGACCGACAGTAACAAAGCTTTTGATCAGCTCTGTACTTCTATCTATCAATGCGGGTAATTCCGGTAACTCATCTTTATCAAAAGGGGACAGCACATAATCGGCTTGTTGTCCTCTACCAAAATTGTCGCTGATACCAAAGCGTAAGCGTGGATAACCTTGTCCGCCACAAAGCCCCTCAATGCTTTTTAAGCCATTATGTCCAGCGCTGCTACCTTGTAATTTCAGGCGCAATTTGCCCAAAGGCAAAGCCAGATCATCAACGATAACCAGTACGTTCTCTAGGGGAATTTTTAATTCCTGCATGTAATAGTTTACCGCCTTACCACTTAGGTTCATATAAGTTGTTGGTTTAATCACATGTAGCTTTCTACCTTTAAAACCAACCTCAGCATAATAAGCCAGGCGAGTATTCGTAAATGTTCCCTCCTGCTGCTTTACCAGCTCGTCAGCAATCATAAAACCAATGTTATGGCGGGTATACGCATATTCAGGACCAATGTTCCCTAAACCAACAATTAAGTATCTCATCTTGCCACAAATATAATAGTAAATACAAAAAAAAGCAGCACCGATTGGGTGCTGCTTTTTATATTTAAACTGCTAAGCAAGAATTATTTTTTTCCAGCTGCTTGTTCTGCTTGTTTTAAAGCTCTTGACATACCAACTGAAACGATAGTATCTTCACCTGTGTTAGTGATAGTGTAGTTACCTTTTGCAAGATCACGTACACGGAACAAGTTACCAACTTCCATTTTAGCGATGCTCACTTCAATTGTTTGAGGCATATCTTTAGGGAATGCTCTAACACGAAGTTTACGTAATTTTTGAACTAATTTACCACCCATTTTAACACCTGGAGAAGTACCAGTAATTTTAACAGGGATTTCCATTAAGATTTCTTTGTCATCAAATAACTGAAGAAAATCTACGTGCATTAACACTTCTGTTAATGGGTGAAATTGTAATTCTTTAATGATAGCTTTCAATTTAGTACCATTAACTTCAATTTCAATAAAGTTTGCTTCTGGAGTGTATATAGCATCCTTCAAATCAGTGATTAAAACAGCAAAGTGAATTTGCTCTTTACCACCATACAATACTGCAGGAACTTTACCTTCGTAGCGAAGCTCTTTAGCATCGCGTTTCCCTACGTTCTCTCTTGGAGAACCGCTAATTGCGATTGTTTTCATTTTTATTTATTTTATTTGTTATAATTCTTAAACATTAAAAAGGTCACTAATAGATCCATGCTCATTTACATTGGCAATTGCTTTTGCAAATAATGGAGCAGTAGTAAGCACTCTTATTTTTGCACTTTCCTGTTTTAAAGGAATCGTATCCGTAACAATCAACTCAGTCAACATTGAGTTCTCAATAGTTTCATAAGCTTTACCTGATAATACAGGGTGTGTACAAACCGCTCTTACACTGTTCGCACCTTTTTCCATGATCAAAGCAGCTGCTTTAGCCAAGGTACCAGCGGTATCGCAAATATCGTCAATCAAAACAACATCCTGTCCTACTACATCACCGATGATCGACATAGACTCAATTTCGTTTGCACGTTTACGTCTCTTATCACAAATTACTACCTCTGCATTAAAGAACTTTGCAAAAGTACGAGCACGATAAGAACCACCCATATCTGGTGAAGCGATTATTAAGTTTTCCAGTCCCAAACTTTTAATATAAGGAACAAAGATGACAGAACCATCAAGGTGATCAACCGGGATATCAAAAAATCCCTGTATCTGTGCAGCGTGAAGATCCATAGTCATGATTCTGTGGATACCCGCAGATTTCAGTAGATTAGCCACCAATTTAGCACCTATTGCCACCCTTGGTTTATCTTTTCTATCTTGTCTTGCCAAACCATAGTAAGGAACAACTGCAGTAATGTAATGTGCTGAAGCCCTTTTCGCAGCATCAACCATTAGCAACAATTCCATTAAATTATCAGAAGGTTGGTAAGTAGACTGTATGATAAAAACATCACAACCACGTACAGTTTCATCATAAGAAGGCTGAAACTCACCGTCGCTAAACTTATTTAAAGTTACATCGCCAAGTGGTTTGCCGTATTGTTCGGCAATTCGTTTTGCTAATTCTTTTGTACCTGTTCCGGCAAAAAGTTTAACGGGATTAAATTGCAATGGCATGATCGAAGGTATATCAATGCTGGTTAAAAAAAATCGGATTGTGAACTAAACCACAATCCGAATATTGTTAGTTGCCCCACCAGGATTCGAACCTAGACAAACGGTACCAAAAACCGTTGTACTACCTTTATACTATAGGGCAATCTTTCCGTTTAAAAGCTTCTGATTAGAGTTGCTTTGAAAGGGAATGCAAATGTACGCACATTTTTGAATTTTGCAAATACAAACTCAAAAAAACTCGAATTATTTCAAGTCTATTTTCTACCTCTCAAAATAACCACTTAAAAATGAGCAATTTGTTTCTATAAAAAAACAATTATTTTTTTTGAAAAAATTCACCTCAGCTATCTTAACGATAACTTTAGCTACATTATAGTGTATGTAAGACGGAAAATGACAAAATGCAATGCTCTTGACGAAAATTCTTCACAAGATTAAGGTTTCTTCACACCTGGTTCACACCTCCTTCACACCAAACCCACAAAAAGGTACCTTTTTGTGAAGAAAGTGTGTCTAATGTGTGGATCATGTGAGGACTATTCCTTAACTCCGTTCCGATTCAGCAAACTTATGTACTTGATCAAGCTCCTTGAATCCAATGATACCACCAAAAAAATTACTAAAAAATGTTAAACTCCTCCATACATTGCCTTACTATCAATCTTATTCTTTATTTTCGGCTGCATTTTAATCGCCTCAATAACACATTAACTATTCAATAAAGAAATGAATTATTCAAAAATTAATAATCTTACTGGCTGGCTTTGCTTTCTAATTGCCGCTGTAACTTATATTTTAACATTAGAACCATCTGTAAGTTTCTGGGATTGCGGTGAGTTTATCGCTTCCGCTTTTAAAATGCAGGTTGTGCATCAACCAGGTGCTCCGTTATTTTTAATGATTCAAAGATTCTTCTCTCTTTTCGCTTTCGGCGATATTCATAAGATTGCCTATTTTATGAACGTAGGTTCGGCAATTGCCAGTGCTGCCACTATATTATTCTTATTCTGGACCATCACAGCTTTAGCTAAGAAAGTCCTGATCAAAGAAAACGAAGAAATCTCTAAGGGTAATTTAATCGCTATCATGGGAGCAGGTGCAGTTGGTGCCTTGGCCTATACTTTTTCTGATAGTTTCTGGTTTTCGGCTGTTGAATCTGAAGTATATGCTTTATCATCTTTATTTACAGCCATCGTTTTCTGGGGAATTTTAAAATGGGAAGCCCAGGCAAATGAACCACGTGCTGATAGATGGTTGCTATTTATAGCTTATATTATGGGCTTATCGATCGGTATTCACTTATTGAACTTACTTACGATTCCAGCTATCGCTTTTGTTTACTACTTTAAAAAGACAGACAAACCTACTACTGCAGGAATTGTTAAAACAGGAATCATAGGTATACTTATTCTTGCCGTTATACAATATGGAATTATACAATACCTGGTTTCATTTGGTGCATATTTCGATTTATTCTTTGTCAACACTTTAGGATTAGGCTTTGGCTCAGGCGTACTTTTCTTTGCCATTTTATTAATCGCTGGTTTAGTATGGGGAATCCGTTATTCTATCAAACACCAGAAAAAAGTTTTAAACTTAGCATTGCTTTCAACCGTATTGATCATATTCGGTTATTGCTCATTTGCGATGATTGTTATCCGTGCAAAAGCAAGTCCTAACCTAAACAACAGCGATCCTGAAAATGCTTTCTCATTCCTAAGCTATTTAAACAGGGAACAATATGGCGACAGACCACTATTGTTTGGTCCTAACTATAACTCACAAAAAGTAAACCTTACACAAGGCAAAACCTTATATAGAAAAGGTGATGACAAATATGAGGTTGCTGGTAAAAAAACTGAATACGAATACGACAAAACCACTCCTTTCCCAAGGATGTATAGTGATGAGGGACGACATGTTTCTTATTATAAGGATATGATGGGTTTTGACGATAGTCATTTCCCTAGCTTGTTTGACAACATTGGTTTCCTTTTCAGGTACCAGGTGGGCCAAATGTACATGCGCTACTTTATGTGGAACTTTGTTGGCCGTCAAAATGACGATCAGGGACAAGGAAGCTTATACGAAGGGCAATGGTTAAGCGGTGTTAAACCTATTGATGCGATGATGCTTGGTGATCAGAAAAACCTTCCACCATCTATCGTAGACAGCAATGCTTACAACCGCTTCTTCTTCCTTCCACTTATTCTCGGTTTACTGGGTGCTATTTGGCACTTTAAAAGAAATCAAAAGGACGCAGGCATTGTTGCCTTATTGTTTTTCTTTACCGGTCTGGCTATTGTACTTTACCTGAATCAAAAGCCACTTGAACCTCGTGAAAGGGATTATGCTTATACCGGATCCTTCTATGCCTTTGCCATTTGGATAGGTCTAGGCGTATTGGCCATCCGCGAATGGTTATTCAAAAAACTAACACCTGCAACAGGAGCTGTATTGGCTACGATTACAGGCTTATTTGCCGCACCAGTTATTATGGGCGCTCAAGGTTGGGATGATCACGATCGTTCGAGCAAAATGGTAGCTCACGACATTGCAGTCGATTACCTGCAGTCCTGTGCACCTAACGCCATTCTATTTACTTATGGTGACAACGATACTTACCCATTATGGTATGCCCAAGAGGTAGAAAACATCAGACCGGATATTAAACTGGTTAACTTAAGTTTGTTCGACACCGACTGGTATATCAATGGAACAAGAAAACTGCAAAACGAATCTGCACCCCTACCTATAACAATGAAGCCTTCTCAATATGTACAAGGTGTTAGAGATGTAATGTATTACCAGGATTATAAAGTTGCTGGTTCTGTAGAATTAAGCAACATTCTTGCGATCCTTTTATCTGACGATGCTGAGGATAAACTTCCGTTACAAGATGGAAGCAGAGAAAACTTTATTCCTACCAAGAACTTTAAACTTACAGTAAACAAAGCCGACGTACTTAAAAATGGCGTTGTAAGCCCAGCAGATTCAAGTAAAATTGCTCCTGTATTGGAATGGACATTCAATAAAAACTATGTAACCAAAGGTACATTGGCTTTCTTCGACATTCTGGTACACAACGACTGGAAAAGACCTATCTATTTTGCCAGCACTGTACCGTCAGATCAATACAATGGCCTTGACAACTATTTATACAACGAAGGCTTAGCCTTGCGTTTACTGCCATTAAAAGCTGACACATCAGCAAATAGAGCAGAGCTGATCAACACGCCTGTTCTTTACAAAAACGTGATGGATAAATTTGTATGGGGAAATATCAAGAATGCAAAATACCTTGATCCTCAATCATCAGATGACATATCGATCTTTACCAACGTATTCAACAACACCATCTCTGGCTTAATCAAAGAAGGTAAAGCTGAAGATGCTAAGAAAGCTGTAAATCGTTACTTTGAAGTAATGCCTGAGCGCTTCTATGGAATGCGTTCTATGATGGGCACCTATTTCATGGCTGAAAATCTTTATCTGTTAGGTGACGTTAAAAGAGCGAATGCTTTAATTGAAAAATCTGCAGCATACATCCAAAAGGAACTTACTTACCTGGCCGATGTTTCTGAAAGCAAGCGTAAATTTATTGGCGGACAGAACGTTCAACTAGGTTTATCATTCCTAAATCAAATGTCTAAAACAGCCGCACAGCATCAGCAAACAAAACTGAGCGAAAGCTTAAACCATCAGTTTGAAGGCCTTGAAGCAAGGTTCTCACCATACTTTGCCGCTGGTCAGTAAAGCTCGCATTCTGTTCTCCGGCTGCATTAATTCTCGCTGAAAAAGCTCGAACAAACGCTAGGCCGGTTCACAGAAAACTCGTTTTAACCTTACCTTATTCAGTGCTTAATCATAAGCACTGAATAACTAATTAAAATACTTAGCAAAAAAGAGGGCTGCATTTGATTGCAGCCCTCTTTTTTGTTATTAGCATCCTGTTATTAATACCATGCTATAATTCGGTAGAAGCGAGTTTTCTGTGAACCGGCCTAGCGTTGTTTGCCCTTCTTCAGGGCAAATTATGCAGACGGAGAACAGAATGCGAGCTTATCCTTCGTTGACAACACCCATTGCACAGAATTTATCAATCCTTGCAGCAATCATCTTGTCTGTCTTTTCTTTTTTAAGCACTGCAAGATCCTTTATAATCTGATCTTTTACAGTCTGTGCCATTAGCTCAGGGTTTTGATGTGCACCACCAAGCGGTTCTTTAATTATCCCATCGATAAGCTTATTTCTAAACATATCATCAGAAGTTAATTTTAAGCATTCAGCTGCACGCTCTTTGAAGTCCCAGCTGCGCCATAAAATAGACGAGCAAGACTCAGGAGAGATTACCGAATACCAGGTATGCTCCAGCATATATACTTTATCGCCTATACCAATTCCTAATGCACCACCGGATGCACCTTCGCCCACTACAAAGCAAATAATAGGGACTCTTAACACCGACATTTCAAGCAAATTACGTGCAATAGCTTCACCTTGTCCGCGTTCTTCAGCCTCTAAGCCAGGGTAAGCACCCATAGTATCGATGAAAGAAATCACAGGTTTATTGAATTTTTCGGCCAAACGCATTAAGCGAAGGGCCTTTCTATAACCTTCAGGATTGGCCATACCAAAATTGCGATATTGTCTTTCTTTAGTGTTCTTGCCTTTTTGATGACCAATGATCATTACAGTCTCGCCATTAATCGTTGCAAAACCACCTATAATCGCTTTATCATCTTTAACTGTTCTGTCGCCATGCATCTCGATGAAGTCATCGCAAATCATGCTGATATAATCCAATGTTTGTGGTCGCTCAGCGTGACGAGACATTTGAACTTTTTGCCAACCTGTAAGGTTGTTATATAATGATTGCTGGGTTTGATCCAGCTTTTGTTCAAGCTCAGTTAAGGTCGCAGACATATCTACTTTGGTTTTATCGGCAACTTGTTTAACCTTCTCAATTTGCTGAGCTAGCTCAGCAATAGGCTTTTCAAAATCAAATGATGTTTTTATCTGTTCCATAATCGGGCTGTAAAAATAGACATTTTATTTTAAAAACCTTATTTATTTCATCCCCCGTTCAGGGCTGTCCTACTGTAGATATGGTACTCTCCCGCTGCCAAGGTTTTGTTATATGCATTTCCTGTTAAAGTAATTGTTGTCCCGGTTACGGCATCGTACCATACACCGGCAGCACCAAAGTCTACACTTGCATCTTTGCTACTTACATCAAAATTACCCACAACCATAACCGTATTGTCAGCTTCTGCGAGCTTAATATACTTAACACCGGCCGACAAATTATAAGTCGCATCAGCTGAACTGAAAATACTATTCTTCTTTTTAAGGTTGATAAATTTTGCATAAGCGTTATACAATGCTTTACGTTCCGTTTGTTGAAAATACTCCCAATGAATAGGTTTATTGCCCGTTCTATCATTAAAGTTTATACTGACGTCATACCCCAATTCTTCAAACTGCCAGATCATTTTAGGCCCAGGTATTGCAAAAAGGAATGCTGCAGCCATTTCTTCCCTTTTCAGTGCAACAGCAAGATTTTTCACATCATAAGTGCCAAATGCATTACCATAAGCAAGATTTTTAAACATGGTGCGTTCTTCATCATGGCTTTCAATAAAATTCAGCAGGTTTTCTGACTTTCCAAAACCGTGTTTTGCAAAAAAAGCCCAGGAGAAATCTGAATTTGCCAACCAACCCATTGTGGCTTCATTCATGTTTACATTTAAACCGTTCCAAAGCATCATACCATCGTCGGACAATACCTTTTCCTCTGTTGCATCAGCAAAATGCTCTAGTATTACATAAAAATTATTGGCATCAATACTCTTTATGTAACTGTTGTAGTCTTTCCATATCGCTACCCTACTGGCATCATAAGCACTAAAAGAGGCGTCATCGGTAGATAATTTTTGAGTAAAGCCCTTTGACAAGTCGAAACGGAAGCCGTCAATTTTATATTGCTGCATCCAAAACCTCATTACATTTTTTGCAAAGGATTTTGTAGCAGCACTTTCATGGTTAAAATCGTAACCTACATTAAAAGGATGAGTATTGGAATTTACGTTAAACCATGGACTGATAGCGAAAGGTTTACCAGAAGGCTTGTCGAAATAAAGCTGCACCATAGGCGACTGTCCAAATGAATGATTTAGTACCATATCCAGAATAACGGCTATTCCTCGACCGTGACATTCATCAACAAACCCCTGAAGGGCTGTTTTTGTACCATAATATTTATCTGGTGCGAAATAGAATGAAGGATTATATCCCCAACTTAGATTTCCTTCAAATTCATTTACCGGCATTAGCTCAATTGCATTTACGCCTAATCCAACTAAATAATCTAGCTTTTGCAGGGTCGAAGCATAATTATGATCTGCTGTAAAATCCCGAACCAACAACTCATAAATCACAAGATTATTTTTTGCTGGTCTGGTAAAACTTGCCGAGTTTTTCCAGGTATACACTGATTGATTGGCCTGCATTATACTTACAATACCTGTGGTTTTTCCGGTAGGGTAAGCTTTTAATCCCGGGTAGGTATTGTTATCTATATAAACGTCATTAACAGGATCCAGAATCTTTTCACAATATGGATCGGCGACTTTTAAATCATCATCTACCAAAAACTGGTAAGCATATTCAGTATTAGGATTTAGATTATCTAGCTGTACCCACCAGATATTTCCATCAGCTGTATTTTTCATTGGACTACCTTTCCAGTCATTAAATTCTCCGATTAAGGCCACCGACTTTTTAAATGGTGCATATAGGGTTACAATTGCTGATGTACCATTGTTGATAAATACAACACCATCCTTTGCCGCAGCGGGCAAACCGGGGTCAACCGGGGGGGCTGGTATGACTGGTACAATGGGTGTAACCGGATCTGGGTTGACCTTCCCTTTTTTACATGCAGTGGCCAATACCGATAAAATCAGTACCAGGAAATAAATCCTTTTCATAAGCTTATGGTTTATTTTTATTGATCTCGTCCTTCTATAGCAAGTTTATCCGCTAAAACCTTATCGGTTTTTCGGGGTTCTCTGATAAAAACATAACAAATAACAGCGGCAACTACCATTAGTCCTCCGCCCAACTGCACAGCCAAAAGCCTATCATTATGCAGCACCTCCCGCATTAGCCAACCAAAGCCCAGTGAGGCAATGATCTCTGGCAATACAATAAAGAAATTAAAGATCCCCATGTAAATGCCGATTTTATCCTTTGGTAAGGATCCGCTCAACATCGCATAAGGCATAGACAAAATACTAGCCCAAGCTATACCTACTCCAGTCATACACAGATAAAGCATGTTTTTATCATGTACCCAGGCAACACTGATTAAGCCCAAAGCTCCGCATAACAAACACAATGCATGTGTAGTTTTACGCCCAAGCCTGTCTGCTATCTTGGGTAAAACCAGGGCAAATAAAAAGGTAATCACACTATAATAGGCAAGTGTTAGACTACCGAAATCAGCACCATGGGCATACACCGGATCACTGGCATTTTTACCGCCAAATACATTTACCGCTACAGCTGTGGTATAATAAAACCACATTAAAAACAAGCCTGGCCATGTAAAGAACTGTACTAGCGATACAATTTGCATCCTTTTAGGCATATTCAGTAAAGAATGCCAAATCTCCTTTGCACCGCCACCAAAACCTTTATTGCTTTCCAAAACCTTTTCCTTAAAGTCTACATCGGCAGGTGGATATTCTTTAGTGGTAAAAACGGTATAAAGAACGGCTGCCAAAAAGAAAAAAGCACCTATATAAAAGGAGAACTTTACATTTTCGGGGATGCTTCCTTGTGCCGCAGTGTTACTTAAATGAAAAACATTATTCATTAGCCAAGGCAAGGCCGAAGCGATGCTACCACCTAGCCCAATCATCATACTTTGCATAATAAACCCTCTGTTCACCTGCGAATCCGGCAGTTTATCCGTAACAAATGCCCGGAAAGGTTCCATAGCTACATTTCCGGCGACATCCAAAATCCACAATAATCCCGCTGCCATCCATAAGGCGCTGCTATGTGGCATAAAAACAAGTGCAATAGAACTAATGATGGCACCTACCATAAAATAAGGTCTTCTCCTTCCCCATTTGGGATGCCAGGTTCGATCACTTAAATAGCCAATGATAGGTTGAACAAGCAGCCCCGTTAAGGGCGCAGCTAAAAACAACAAAGGAACCTGATCGGGATTAGCCCCCAGGTTTTCATAAATACGCCCCATGTTGGCACGCTGTAAGTCCCATCCAAATTGAATACCGAAAAATCCGATACTCATGTTGATGATCTGGACTAAACTTAGCTTCGGATTTTCGGTCAATGTTTTTAAGTTCATTTATTTTAAAATTCTATAATCTGTGCAGAAACAGGAGCTATTTTTACGGGGATGCTAGTGCCGGTAAGGATATCCAACTTCCGATTGGTTAACAATTCTTCAGCAGGTCCCAAAGATTTAATCTTAAGGATGTCCGCGGGAATCTGTATACTCGTCTCCAAAACTTGCTTACGATCAAAATTCACCATGATCAACAAACGTTGTTTGCCATTGTAACGGATGTAACCATACATTTTGTTATTCATATTTCCAGAAACAGGAACTTCATAAATCTGACCGTTCTTGATCGCATCAGCAGTCGCGGCAATGTGCATCAGTTTCTTATAGTAATCACGTAAAGCAATCTGTTCTTTACTCAATAAGCCACCATCGAAAGCACCATGATTCATCCATTTCTGGTGTTCGGGCACACCCCAATAATCAAATATTGTTGTCCGGTTGTCATCCCCACCAAAACCTTCTATACCTTTACCGGGTTCCCCTACCTCCTGTCCGAAGTACAACATCACTGGTCCACCAGATAAAGTAGCCGATACAACCATGGCTGGGAGTGCATAAAAAGGATTAGCGGCAAATCCAGCAGAGGCAATTCGTTCTTCATCGTGATTTTCCAGAAACCGCAACATCTTGTCTCCAAAACCAGCTGTTTCGACTCGCCAAACCTTACTAATATCTTTCACATCAGCATTTTGCTCATTTCTGATCAGTCTTTTTAATCCATCATATAAACCAACCTTATCATATAGGTAATCAAAATGACCCTTATTTAAATAGGTGGCATACACAGCCGAATTATAAGCCTCACCTATAAATATAAGTGCAGGGTATTTAGCCTTTACTTCAGGGATTACCCATTCCCAAAACTCAACAGGCACCATTTCCGCCATATCGCAGCGAAAACCATCTACCCCTTTTCCTGCCCAGTACAATAAAATATCACGCATTTTTAACCACACGGGCGGCATGGGATCAAAATACTTTTTTTCTCCATTTACATAATCAACTCCATAGTTTAATTTGACGGTTTCATACCAGTCGTTTTGCGAAGGAGCTTTAGAAAACACATTGTTCCCAGTAGCCTTAGCAGGCATTTCAGCAAACTTCAGGTCTTTTAAAGTATATAAAGGATCATTTACATTTAGGTGTCCGGGGACTTCGAAATGTTCCCCCGGAATATAATAATAATCGTTAGTAGCACTAAAACGCTGCGTAACATCATCCGAGGCTCCAAAATCGGCTACCCCAATAGGTTTAACTAGAGAATAGTAATTTCTGGCAACATGATTGGGTACAAAATCAATGATCACCTTCATTCTCTTTTCATGCGTGCGGGCAACCAAGGCCTCAAACTCGGCCATGCGGTGCTTAACATCTACGGCTAAATCTGGGTCTACATCATAATAGTCCCTGATGGCATAAGGCGACCCTGCTCTTCCTTTTACAACATCAGCATCATCTGCCGGAATACCAAAGGCACTATAGTCCGTCATGCTGGCATGAGCAATTACCCCGGTATACCAAACATGAGTTACTCCAAGCGCTGCAATTCCATCCAGCGCTTTTGAATTGATATCGTTAAACTTCCCACTACCATTTAATTGAATGGTGCCGTAGGGGATTTGCGCTTCTTGTTTATTGCCAAATAACCGCGGCAATAACTGATAAATAATAGGTTTACTTTGGGCCAGGCTTATGCTCTGTCCACCAATAATAGTCAATACAATCAAAGTAATATTTTTTAACAGCGACATCATACCAGTTGTTCGCGATAAGTAATTGCCTTTTCACCTGGTAAGACCGTGTGAGACTGATTAAATATACTTATTTCCAGTGTCCGATCAGAATTATTTATAATCCAGATTTGCTTTGAAGAGATCTTCACTTTTAGCTGAACGCCTCTGAAGCCGATACTAAAAGAAAATGAATCCCATGCCTTAGGTAAGAACGGATTAAAACACAGTCTTCCATTACGTACGCGCATTCCTGCAAAACCTTCTACAATACTCATCCAGGTACCCGCCATCGAAGTAATGTGCAGTCCATCTTCGGTATCATTGTTATAATCATCCAGATCCAAACGGGCTGTGCGAAGGTAAAATTCATAAGCCTTCTCTTCATCATTTAGCTTTGCCGCCAAAATACTGTGTACACATGGAGATAAAGAACTTTCATGCACGGTTCTGCTTTCATAGAAAGTAAAGTTCTTCCGTAGTGTTTCCAGATCGTACTCATCTTCAAAAAAGTACATGCCTTGCAATACGTCTGCCTGCTTAATGAAGCCCGAGCGCAAGATCCTATCCCAACTCCATTTCTGGTTCAGGGGTCTGTCTTCAGCGGGCAAATCTTTCACCAATGTCTGCTCCTTATCCATAAAACCGTCTTGCTGAAGAAATACACCTTCCTTTTCATCGTAAGGATAATACATTTGATCAGCAACAGCTTTCCAGTCACCAAACTCTTTAGCTTCTACCAGCTTTGTTTTTTCTTGTATGGCTTTATACTTTTCAGGGTCCATACGTTTTACTGTAATAGCAGCTTCAATGGTATATTTTAAACACCATGCGGCCAGCTTATTCGTATACCAGTTGTTGTTGATGTTATTTTCATATTCATTTGGCCCGGTTACCCCCAGCATTACATATTTTTGTTTGTCCGCGCTCCAGTTTACCCGTTGTTTCCAAAATCTGGCAATCCCGATCAATACTTCTAAACCATATTGAGCCAGGTAATTTTCATCTCCTGTATATCGGATGTAGTTAAATATTGCAAAGGCTATAGCACCATTTCTATGAATCTCTTCAAAGGTAATTTCCCATTCGTTATGACATTCCTCACCATTCATGGTCACCATTGGATAAAGGGCCGCTCCATTTTTAAAGCCTAGCTTTTCAGCATTCTCAATGGCCTTATCCAAGTGTTTATAACGATAAACGAGTAAATTCTTTGCCACCTCCTCGGGGGCCGTAGATAAATAAAATGGAATACAATAGGCCTCAGTATCCCAATAGGTAGAACCTCCATATTTTTCTCCCGTAAAACCTTTAGGACCAATATTTAGACGAGCATCCTTACCTGTATAGGTCTGGTTAAGCTGAAATATATTGAATCGAATGGCTTGTTGAGCCGCAACATCTCCTTCAATAATGATGTCACTTTCTCCCCACTTTGCAGCCCATGCCGCAGCTTGGTCCTTCAGCAACGCATCAAAACCTGTAGTCTTTGCTTTTTCCATTTTAGACTCAGCCACTCCCAATAGATCACTTTTATTGTAATTGAGAGAAGATAGATTGGTCACGATTTTATAAACATCAATGATTTCGTCTTTCTTAATAGATATTACAGCAGTTTGTCCAAGATATTTATCTTTGGCTACAGGCTGCAAGCTTTGTGCTACCCCATTACAAAGTATCATAGTACGGCTTGCTGTACAAACATCAAACTCAGTTTTTTTAGTCTGCAAAGTCAGGTAATCCGTACCATTTACCTGATGTTGTGCTACTTCATTCCAAAATTTCTCATCGTAGTTCGCATCCTGATTCTTTACATCTCCATCGATAAAAGAGGTAACGGTGATTACACCGTCAAAATTAACAGCGCTTATGTTGTAATGTAAAGCGGCCAACTCATCATCGGCGATGCTACAAAAACGAATAGTATCAACTTTAACGATCTTTCCACTACTTAATTTGGCTGTAAAAGTCCTGCTCAATGTGCCCTCCTTCATGTTTAGTATCCGTTTAAATTCAGTTACCTCACATTTAAAAAGATCCAACTTTTCACCATCAACATCAATCTCGATGCCGATCCAATTTGTTGCATTCAACACTTTAGCAAAGTACTCTGGATAGCCATTCTTCCACCAACCCACACGTGTTTTATCGGGATAGTAAACACCCGCTACATAATTCCCTTGTAAAGTTTCTCCAGTATAAGCCTCTTCAAAATTGGCGCGCTGACCTATACGACCATTGCCAATACTGAACAGACTTTCCGATATTTTATTTAAGTAAGGATCAAAACCTTCCTCAATAATATTCCACTCGTCTGCTTTTATGTAATTCTTCATCTTTATACTGCTCTAATCTTGCACCGCTAAAGCGGCTACACACTTTATCCTTTTTCTATTCCTTATTTTTTCAAAGCCGAGATTTCGGCAATTGTGATTTCCGATAGGTCTTTAATAACTACTTGTGCACCCTGCAAATTTTCGGCATCGCCGATCCCCACAATGGCCATTCCAGCTGCAATTGCAGCCTGCACACCCGCCTGCGCATCTTCAAAGACCACGCAGTCTTTGTTCAATGCACCCAACAATTCAGCAGCTTTTACAAATACCTCTGGGTCTGGCTTGGAAGCACTTACTGTATTCCCATCCACAATGGCATCAAAAAAATGAGCCAGGTTGGTTCGTTCTAAAATCAATCCAGAGTTTTTACTGGCCGATCCCAATGCGATTTTAATCCCCTGTTCTTTCAAATCCTGCAGTAGCTTTAAGGAACCTGGTAATACTTCAGCCTCTGTCATCTTACTGATCATTGCCACATACCAGGAATTTTTAAGCCCAGCCAATGCTTCTTTTTCCGCTTCAGTTTTCTCTACGTCGCCCCATTTAAGGATCATATCCAACGAACGCATCCGGCTTACCCCCTTCAACTGCTCATTTTGGGCATGAGTAAAATCGAATCCTAAGCTGTTTGCCAGTTGCTTCCAGGCATCGTAATGGTACAGGGCTGTATCTACCAAAACCCCATCCAGATCAAATA
This sequence comes from Pedobacter sp. ok626, assembly GCF_900100435.1. GTDB lineage: Bacteria > Bacteroidota > Bacteroidia > Sphingobacteriales > Sphingobacteriaceae > Pedobacter. The sequence goes on from NZ_FNEX01000002.1 coordinate 93,996, forward strand.
TGCAAGCGATATCTTGTGTTGTATTCTTCATTTAATTTAATTCAAGTACCAATGTTGTTTTGGCCGGTACAGCAATCGTTTTTAACGTCTTTAATTTTTCGCCAGTAATGACATTAGTTGCTGATGATACATTTCCCAGGCGTTCTGCAAACCTTGCGGTTTCTAAACTTTTGGCGGTATCATCGACATTAACAATTATCATTACCGTCTTAGCGCCATTAGTACCGGAACTATTTTCAGTCTGATACCTGAAATAAGTATACAAGCCATTTTCCGGCACAAATTGCATCAGTTTACCAGTTTGTAAGGCTGTATTACTCTTACGGTAATTCGCTAGCGTTTTAACAAAGTTGAAGGCCTCATTTTCCTGTGCCGTGCGACCGGCGGCTGTAAACTTATTAGATTGATCTCCTGCCCATCCACCTGGGAAATCCGAGCGCACCAAACCATCGGGGTTAGAGTAATTCTTCATCAGGATCTCCGTACCATAGTACAATTGCGGGATTCCTCTAATGGTCAACAGCAAAGCCATTCCCGACTTAAACTTGTTCAGATCCTCATTTACCATCGAATAAAACCGACTCATGTCGTGATTGTCTAAAAACACTACATTTCGATCTGCATCTTGATAAAGAAAATCCTGTGCAACGGTTGAATACAATCTGAATACACCATCAGTCCAACCCGACTTTCCATTCAAAGCTTCATAAATGGCATTTTTAATAACGGCATCAGTAATACCAGGCAATTCTGTATCAAAACCACGGTTTACAGTATTTCCACCGGTAAAAAAGGCTTGTGCCGCAGCGGTATGTACCAGTGTTTCCCCAAAAATAGAAAGCGTTGGAAACTCGGCTTTAATTTTTTGTGCCCAGTCTTTCATATAATCAGGATCATTGTAAGGATAAGTATCGAGCCTTAATCCATCAATCCCGGCATATTCAACCCACCAAATGTGATTTTGGGTAAGATAATTCTGTACATAGGGATTTCTTTGGTTAAAATCAGGCATACTTGGTACAAACCAACCATCAAGCATTTTCTTTTTATCGGCTTCGGAAGTATGTGGATCCATTACCGGCTCATCGCGATAGCTAGTTTGTGTGTAGGCAGGCCATTGATTCACCCAATCTTTCATAGGCATATCGGTATAAAGCCAATGCCCGGTACCCATGTGATTGTGCACGATATCCTTGACAATTTTTAAGCCCTTCTCATGAGCCTTATCTACATAAGTTTTATAAAGTGCTAACGTACCATAACGTGGATCAATCTTATAATGGTCTGTTGCTGCATAGCCATGATAAGAAACCAAGGGCATATCATTTTCAATTTCTGGGGTCATCCATATCGCAGTTACGCCCAGATCTTTCAAATAATCCAGCTTATTGATTAAGCCCTGAATATCCCCGCCATGACGATAGTACATCGAATCGCGGGTCAATTTCGTTTCCCGCATTCCCTTTACCACATCATTTTTGGGATCGCCATTTGCAAAGCGATCTGGCATCAACAAGTAAATCAAATCTTTGTTGCTTACTCCTTGTATTCGGGAAGGGCCCTTTTCTCTATTTTTAAGCTCATAAATATATTGCAGCTTCTTTCCCTTTTCGTTTGCAAATTCAATCGGGAATTTACCAGCCTTGGCATTTGGAGAAATTTCCAGATCAATGAAAAGGTAGTTAGGGTTCTCCACCTTATTTATCTTTAGCACCTTAACACCAGGATAATTCAATCCCATATCCATTTTAGCAATATTAGTCCCATGCACCAATAGTTGTAGTTTAGGATTCTTCATCCCAGTCCACCAAAACATGGGTTCTATACGTTCCAATTGCTGTGCTTGTGACCAGGAAGCCAAAAGACTAAAAAACAAGGCAATAAATATTTTTTTCATTTTGGTAACCCTAAAAATTTACTTGTTATAGAATATATAATCTCCGGTTAAATCATTGAACAGGATTTTATAAGTCCCCGCTTTCACACTCAGGTTACCCGCGTTTAGAACTGTCTTACCATATTTTGCATCTGCATTTGCTGCGACGCCCCAGTTTACATCCCAACCAGCAGCAATCCTGAATTTCATCTCTGTATTTGACGAGATTGTTTGTGTAATTACCCAGATATGCGGGTTAAAAGAACTTTTACCCATTGCCGTGATATCAGCCCAATCATTAAAGTTCCCTATTATTCCAATAGAGGCATAAGTTGTTGCCCCAGCAACACTATATGGAGTGATAGAAAAAGTTAAGGCATTGATGTCGATCTTCACCGTATAAAAACCTGCTGTTGCTACATGATAAGTTCCTGGATCAGGATCAGATCCTTTAGCTTTTAGCGCTACACCATTGCTGCCATTATTGCCATATTGAGTATCCCAATTGCCAACAACGGTAATAAACTTAAAATCGCCTACATTTAAATAACCCGTATAGATATAAGATCCCCTGTTGGCTGCATCGCGGAACATATGAGTTGGGTTACCATTGTCCCAGCCAAACTCAGAAGCATCACCAACCATATACAAACTCACATCCCTCAATACAGAAATGTCATTTGTATAATCAGAGAATTTAGTAAAGGTACCCGAAGTCGCCTCTACACTCCATTTTAAGGTAGCAATAGTCGCTTGATCTGCAAAGCCTGCTGCTGTAAGTTTGGCATCAAAATCTTTATAACTTACTGATAAATTAGAATCTAGTCCACTGTTGTTTGATGTAAATTCAAATAGCGGAGCTGTAAAACTACCATCTGGCTTAATGAATTTTACTTTATAAGTGACATTAGCGCCTGCTTTTCCAGCAAATGATTTTTGCCATTTAAAATTTAACGACTGGGCAGTTAAGATCGGATTAATGGTAATCACATCTGCACTGGAGACTGGTCCATATAATATAAAATTGGATACCCCATCACCAAACCTGGTTACAGAAAGATTAAAGGTATCTCCATTCACTTTTAAGGATCCATTATCAGCAATTACCCGCCAAATCAATTCTGCTTTAGCACCATCAACTATTCCTTTTGCTTTCAAAGCATCATCCAGCTGTTTCTGCGTTAAGGTAAGCGTGGTTGCTTTGCCAGCATTATCAGATGGAAATTCAAGGATTGGTTGATCGATTGAACCTGTTTTTAAAGCTGCAACCCACTTGTAAGTCGGCGCGGTATTCACCCCTGGCTTGGCCGCTGTCCAGCTTATTACGATGGCTTTACCCGGCGTTGCCGAATTCAGTACCAACATGGTATTGTTAGCAGGTGCAGTTGCATTAAAAGCACCTAGCGCCTCCCCTTTTGACGTCTCATCAAAAGTTGTTTCTTTACACCCAAAAGCGAATGCTACAAGTACAAGGAGTGTATATAATATTTTGTATTTCATCACTTTAAGATTAATTGAACACCGTATAAACCACTTCTATTACCGGGCCATTAGCTTGCACATCAAGACCGCCTGCATCTTTTACAGTACCACTAAACTGATAAGTAAACTTACCTAGCTTAGTTCCGGCAGGGACAGTAATTACCCTATCAGGTATAAAAGAATAGGAGAATAGAATCGCCGACTCCTTCACTGTTGCGATGCCTTGTTTTGAACCTACGACGCTACCGGCCTCATTATAAAAACTAAGATCGACCTTGATGTTAGTCATCCTTTGCAGATTGATATCTGTAGCCAGGTTTTGATGAAAGTAAACCGTAGCCATATCCGTATTATCCAATTTTGCTGGAAATAACCTAAACTGCCCCGGCGTAAATACAAGTGGATCAAACTTAAACGGCTTATAATCGGGCGTTTGTTTTGAACCATCAATGCTTTTACCAAGGAAACCGAAGTTAATCAGCTCGGCAGGGCTCTGACCAAAAAGTATAGTCCCGGTAAACTTAAAAGTGAATATATTGGTCGCTGTTTTAGTGAATTTTGCGTTTGGCGACGAAGCTCCCCATTGCCCATTTGTGCTGGCATCTTTACCACCACCAACACCATCATTAGAAAATGCCCAGATATAAACATCATTGGCCCCTTCCAAAGGTGTGCCCGTTACATCAAGTGTAATGGTCACCTCATCCTCAGAAGTAAATGTTGCAGGGCTAAAAGTAACTTTTCCTTGTCCAGATGCCCATATTGTACCAAAACAGCATATAATTAATAATAATATCTTTTTCATGATCTGCTTACTTTTTAGTGAATTCATACTGATAAGACAGGATTACTTTCCCATTTAACTTTTTATCTCTTTTAATCAATAGCTTACCCGATTTCAGACTTACATAAGAACCTATGCTAAGGCTGTTCGTGATCGTGCCATTTTTTAAAGAAATCGTAGTTGGCGCTTTTACATCATCTACAGCCCAGTTACCTGTAGTTAAATCAGCTATTTTAGGAGAATTGCCAGAAGTGATGGTAAAAGTAGAAGGATTGCCCTGTGCATCGCCCATAAAAGCAACAACAAGGTCTGTGTATGGGTACACCGATGTGATGTCCAATTGTTTATAAGGGAAGCCCTTTGTGGTCGCATCCTGATCAATTTGTGTCACTTTAGTTAAGCCCCAGGTTCCCTGGATAGATTTCACAACATTTTGTGCTTCGCCTATCGGTGGAAACTCTTCAGGTTTACAGCTCCATATCGAAAGGATACAGATAGCGAATAGTATATATTGAATACGTTTCATACGTTTATCTTTTAAAGTTTAAGATTAAAAACAGTTGCCTTCAGGATTGCGTTGGAAATTGATATTCGTACCCATTTCTTCCTGAGGGAATTGCAGAATAAAGCCCGGGCAGTTCCAAACTGAACCCCGTTTATCTATATTCTCGCCCTTGGCTCCGATCCGTTTAATCTCCGAAAGCCTGTTACCCTCTCCGGCAAGTTCCAAACCACGCTCAAAGCGTGCATTCGTAATGATAAAGGCAGGGGTAGAACCAACAGGAATACTCTTAGTACCACCATATGCCCTATTCATAATATCATTGACATCCTGAATGGCCACTGGAAGGTTGGCATTGTTTTCTGCCGCGGCCTCAGCTCTGATCAGTTTCATTTCTGTGAGGTAAATCACCGGAACGTTAAACCTATCTAAGTTGTATTTCGTGATTACGATGTTACCCGGATACTTAACTGTATTAAACAACGTTTTTCTGACATCATTTGGCGTATTTACCATAGCATAAAACGCAGTTGTAAACCTCATCTGCGGCAAACCATTGTCCGAACGGAATTGATTTCTTAATTCCGCTCCTGGTTCAAAAGCTCCTCTGGTGCTGATCATTTGAAATATACTTTCGGTTGATCCGGCCTCTGTAAAGCGAGATGCATAAGTTGCATCTAATGTAAACTTCTTACTTTCAATAACCTGATTGGCATAGTTATATGCGTTTTGAAAATCATTCATCTGGAAGTATACTTTTGCAAGTAAACCTTTAGCGGCCCATTTCGTTGGCAAGCCATTATTTACATCTGGCAGTTTGTTTTCAGCATCTTTTAAATCAACAATAATCTGATCATAAGCTTGCTTAACTGTAGACCTATTTTTGGTGCCCACTTCGGTACTTAACCTGATTGTAATCCCTAAATGAGAATTATCTGTGGTAAAGCCCCATGGCTGCGCAAACAATTTAACCACTTCAAAGTGTACAAGCGCTCTTACGAATTTTGCCTGGCCTTCAATATTATCTTTAGCGGTAGTAGCTTTATCTAAGTTCTCCAATACCAAATTAGCCCGATAAACCCCCTGATACATCCCTACGTACATATCCCGCTTATAATCTCCAAAAATGGATGATTTACGTCCGTAAAACTCGCCAAAATCGCCGCTCAAATTAGTGCCGTTTAGTTGATCTGCCATCATTTCACTTACTGCTTGAATTTTCCCACCGAACATCGCATCCCCACCAACAACCTGGTAAGCCGAATTCATTAACTGAATTAGCCCCGCCTCGTCGCCTATGGCTTGCTCTTTATTTAAGGCGTCCTGTGGTGGAGCGTCAAGAAATTTCTTACATCCTGTTCCGGTACCTGCAAGTACAGCAAGCACGGCAACCGTTTTTAAAATATTTTTATAATTGAATTTCATCTTCTTATCTATTATGGTCAACAATTAAAATGAGGTAGATAAACCAAACGATACGCTTTTTTGCTGAGGCGTCGTCAGATACGTTACATTCGGACTCATATTTCTATCCTGATTATTTTCAAAATCCCGGGCAACCTCTGGGTCACCTCCCGGATATTTGCTAAAGGTTAGTAAGTTCATACCTGAAGCAAAAACCTTTAAAGTTTGCAACCTCAATTTATGTGCAAAACTAGCCGGCAGGTTATAAGCAAGCGTTACCTCTCTTAACCTCACAAAAGTGGCATCGTACAGGAACATAGTCGAGTTATACTGCCATTCGCTTGATAAGCCAGGATAAGTTCCAGTGTTCATGGTTAAACGAGGGAACTTAGCAATGTCACCCGGTTTCTGCCAGCGATCAGAAATATCAGAGCGAATATTCCAATCGGTTACAATACCTAACTGGCGTTTAGCAGAACCGTCGTACAAATTGCCACCAATAGCGAAGGTGAATAAGGTATTCAACTCAAACCCCTTATAACTAAAGGTATTTGTTAAACCACCCACATAATCTGGCAACACCTGTCCTGTGTTTACACGATCATCCAATGAAAAGGTTTTTGTTTCATACCCATCTTTATTCAACCAGATAGGTAAGCCGTCTGCCGGATCAACACCCTTATACCTCACCAAATAGTTTACACCTAAAGGATAACCAATGGAGATTCGGGTATCGTTTGTTCCGCCTCGTACAGCATCAGCTGAGAAATCACCAAGACTAAGCACTTCATTTCTATTTTTAGAAATATTTAACCGAGTGATCCATTTAAAATTATCAGATTGAATGTTTATCGTGTTCAAGCTCAACTCCAGCCCTTCGTTCAGGATTTCACCAACATTAACCCATCCTCTTAAGAAACCAGTTGAAGGAGAAATACCACCATCGAGTAATGCTCCGATAGTCTTTTTGTGGTAATAGGAGAATTCGCCACTAATTCTATTATTGAATAAGCCGAAATCAAGCCCTATATCAAAATTACGCCCTTCTTCCCATTTTAATCCAGGGTTTTCTACATTATCCGGAGCTACAGTACCATTTCCATTATATGTTTTCCCTTGGTAAAAAATAGAATAATACTGACCGGAAGGAAAATTTGAACTACCTACTAAACCATAACTTGTTCTCAGTTTCAAATTTGAGATCACTTTGTTATCGCTTAAGAAGTTTTCCTGACTGATGTACCAGGAAGCTGAAGCCGCAGGGAAAAATCCATATTTATTATTGGGGCCAAATTTAGAAGACCCATCTCGCCTGGCCAGAACTTGTAAGTAGTACTTATTGTCGTACGAATAGTTGATCCTCGAGAATAAAGAAGCGAAAGTATTTCTATCTGCGCCCAAGACATAGTTTAGAGAATTTGCTTTGATCTGATCTGCCAATGCTTTTTCGTAACTCTGAGTATCTTTATTAAAAGGACCGTTTGCATCACCGTAAATACCATCCTTGTATAAATTTCGGTAACTCTCCTGATTCTCTGCCCCAACAAGGAATGACAATTTATGTTTATTACTGAATTCCAAGTCGTAATTTACCGTCCCAGTAAATGTGTGGTTCAATACTTTTACAGGCCATGCATTTGCATAACCAGAGCTTTGATTCCTAAGGATGGCTGGCTGATATTGGTTCTCCTTCACATCCATATTATCCATATTGGCGATAGCCTTAATACTTAAGTTCTTAACCGGTTTCAATTCGAACATTACACCTGCGATTAACCTGTCAGTCACCGTCTTCCAATCTAACAAATCAACATTTTTCAAAGGATTTGCCGCATTGTTGTAATAAGATCCATCTGGATTAAAAGCGGGGTAAATAGGCAAAGCGGTTGACATAGCCTCTCCCAAACCACCACCCCAGGCAGCATTTACCCTTTTATTAGTTCCCCTGTCATACCCCACATTGATGCTTGTGGTAAAATAAGAAGTCGGCTTAATATCAAAATTTGTACGAAAACCATAGCGTTTGTAAGCATTCCCCTTCAAAAAGCTTTCATTATTGCTATAATTAGCAGAAACAAAGCTTTTTATTTTTTCCGTTCCCTGACTAAAAGAAGCACTCTGATCGTTAAGGCGACCTGTTTGAGTAACTAAATCCCACCAATCTGTGTTATTTTGCTCGGCCTGTGCCCAGGTTAAACCACCCGGTAAAGGTGCTAATCCCGTATTTCCATCATTAGCCCATGCTTCCTGACGTAATTGCAACCATTCTGGTCCGTCAACAAATTTAGGCTTGTTGGCATAAGTGCTTACACCATATTTGGTCGATAAGTTAAAAGTAGGCCTACCCAACTTTCCTCTTTTAGTAGTCACTAAAATTACCCCATTTGCACCACGTGAACCATATATACCAGCAGCACCAGCATCTTTCAATACTTCTACTGACTCAATATCGTTCGCATTAATCGTTGCTAATGGATTTTGATTCATACCACCACGATTTCCACCAATAAATGGATCGGAAGTAATTGGAATCCCATCTATCACATATAAGGGGTCTCCGCCTCCCGATATTGATCCAATACCCCGAATTCTGATGATTGAACCACTACCCGCCAGTCCACTGCCAGTTGTTACTTGAACACCTGGAGCCTGTCCCTGTAAGCTAGCCTCGAAACTTGGAGCAGGAATAGCCGTTAGTTTATCTCCAGTAACTTTAGAGATAGAACCGGTTACTTCGCGTCGGGTTTGTGTACCGTAACCCACCACCACAACTTCGTTTAAACTCTGATCATCAGGCTTCAAACTAAAATTAGCGACTGTACTCCCATTTATCTTTACAGATTCTTGTTTGGGCTGATAGCCAACATAGCTAATAAATAGGGATACTGTCCCATTACTTAATCCAATAATCTTGTAAGTACCATCTGCATTGGTAAGGGTGTTTTTACTTAAACTTTTGATCTGTACAGATGCTCCCGGTAAGGGCAGTCCAGTCTCGTCTAGTACTTTTCCAACCAGCGAGCCGGTCTGGGCATTTGCCCCAAGTGCTGTCAAAACTAAAAGCACCAAAAGGTAATGCTTTTTTAGGTAAAATACTTTCATATTTAAACTCGTTTTTAGGGTGTAATATTTGGTTAACGTTAAGTGTATGTAACACTTATGGTAAATTTACAGTCGGCAACGACAATTCAAAATTTTATATCAAATTTATTTTTAACACCATATTTTATACTTCTAAACCTCAAAATCATGCACAAAAATTTGCAATCAGACCTCCGCAAAAATGCGCATAAAAATAATCAAACACCTATAAAACAAATAGTTACAAACACAAAAACAGAATAGAGACCACTAACTGTATTTGTATATTTTTCCCTCAATTACCGGGAACGATCCCGGGATCGTTCCCGGACTTATCAACACTTTTTCATAGCACCCAAAGAAAAATGGAGAAGAATTCTGCGTAAAATCGCAAAACCTTCAGATTTTTTTTTCAAAACAGGCTGTTTTTGAGGCCCCAAAAAGCGCTCTTTTTTGACTCGAAATTTTAAAGATTTTAGACGCTTTTTTGCACCCTTAACTTAGCTCTGTTGATCGTCTTTTAATCAGCTTAGAATTGAGTACGATCTGCTCATTTGGATCTACAGATTCTGGGTTCTCCAGCATCTTAAATAAAAGGTTTGCGGCTTCTATTCCAATCTTGGTAGCAGGCTGGGTAATTGTTGTTAAAGAAGGATTTAATAGTGGAGCAATCTCCAAACTTGAAAAGCCGATTACCTTAAGTTGTTCCGGCACAGAAATATTCAAATCATAACAAGCATAATAAGTAGCAAAGGCCAATCTTTCCACAGAAGTAAAGACTCCATCCGGTTTTAATTCCGTCAGCATTTGCTTCAATATCACATTATTTTTGGAATAACTGTTCGTACAATCAACCACAAGACGGTCGTCATAGGGGATATTATATTTTAATAAGGCATCTATATAGCCTTGCATCCTAAATTTACCGATAGAGAGGTTCTTGTTGATAACCAGGTAAGCAATGCGCTTACAGCCCTGCTTAATAAGGTGCTGAGTAGCAGAAAAACTGCTATCATAATCATTGGTAATTACCCTTGGCGTAATGATATCCTCATAAACTCTATCGAAAAACACCAATGGCAGACGCTTTTGGGTCAGTTCGTTCAAATAATTATGATCATTTGCCTCGCCAGATACCGACATGATGATTCCATCGGCACGGCCATTATGGAGGTGCTGAATAAAGGAAACTTCCTTTTCATACACGTCATCCGTAGCATAGATTAAAATATGATACCCTTTTTCACGCGCGATCCGTTCAATACCATGTATCGCCTGCGAGAAAAAATTATTCGCCAGCTCCGGCACAATCACTGCAATGGTCTTGCTCCGCTGCTCCCTCAGGTTACTTGCGTAATGGTTGGGCTGATAATTAAACTCCTTTGCTTTCGAAAGGATTCTTTCCTTCGTTTCTTTATTGATATCGCTATTATCCCTAAAAGCCCTGGACACTGTTGAAGTAGACAGGTTCAGCGCTTTGGCCAACTGCTTAATATTGATGTTCTGCATCTATGTTTAGATAATTATTGATAGAGAACTATTAATTTATGGTAAATATACAATAATAACAATATGCTAATCTTGGGTACGTTATAAATATGTTACATCAGCCAAATCAAAAGAAGGGCGTAACACTACCCGGGAGTACATAATTTATGAGAAAAAAGGTTAGGTTCACGAATGTCAATAATTCGACATTTTACGTGACAGTGCGGAAAAGGGTAGATGCCTATTTTACTGACAACAATATTTCAATACATGCAAATCGGGCCATGTGGTTCAAAACCCTCTTTTTTCTAACGGGTTTAATTGCTCTTTATCTAATGATCCTTCTGGGTGGCTTTAATGCAGGAGTTACCCTTCTGCTATGTGCCATATTAGGCGCATTTGGCGCTTTTGTAGGCTTTAACGTATGCCACGATGCCATCCATAAATCCTATTCTGCAAATTCGACCATCAACAAGTTTTTTAGCTTCGTTTTTAACCTGATTGGTGCCAGTCCTTATGTTTGGAACATCTGCCATAATATCGTTCACCATACCTACACGAATATAGCCGGACATGACGAGGACATTGATGTTGCCCCCGGCTTAATCCGTTTCTCAGAAACGGAAACAGTGAATAAGGTGCAAAGCTACCAACATTACTATGCCTTTGTATTGTATAGTTTTGCCATGCTTTCCTGGGTTTTCAGAAAAGATTATAAGAAGTTCTTTCAGAAAAAGATTGGAGAACACGTTTCTTCACATCCTAGAATAGAATATTTTAAATTGTTCTTTTATAAAGGGATCTACTATTTCCTGTTTATTGCGCTTCCATTATTAATGATGAACATTACTTGGTGGCAGTTTGTACTCGGCTTTTTGGTGATGCAGTTTTCGCAAGGCTTGGTACTGGGATTAGTCTTCCAACTTGCGCACGTAGTTGAGGGTACAAGTTTCCCTCTTCCTGATGAGAAAGGAAATATTGAAGAGGCATGGGCCATCCATCAACTGCAAACTACGGCAAACTTTGGCGTAGACTGCAAAGTGACGGGATTTTTATGTGGCGGACTGAACAGACAAATTGAGCATCACCTTTTCCCAAAAGTTTGCCATATCCACTACCCCGCTATCGGAGAGATCGTAAGACAAACCGCAGCGGACTTTAACCTCAATTATATTGAGAGTCCTACTTTCGGTGCAGCTTTAGTGTCTCATTATAAAACGCTGAAAAGATTAGGAAAAGAAACTTATAACGAAACGCCTTACATAAACAGGCCTGAACAGTATATGAACAGGCCAGCCATGGCGTTCGCAAAAAAATAAGCCAATAAGGGGTGACTACTTTAAATAGCCACCCTTTTTGAGCACCTCTGCCCAAACCTGATACCCTTCTGGCTTCAGGTGCAATCCATCGTGTGTTAGATTAGCTTTTAAATGATTTTCTGAATCTAAGAACTCAGGGTACAGATCGATAATCGTTACCTTTTTATCAGCTAACTTTCTGATCTCGGAATTGAGCCATAAAATGTGCTCGTCTTTACCATAATGGTTCTTAAACTTATTAAATGAGCTGTTCACCGGCAATAACGTATAGAAATAGATTTTAGTCTTTTTTGACCCTGATTTTATCCTGCTAATGATGTTTTTATAATTCCTTAAGATGATACTATCCGGAATATTTCTCGACACATCATTGATCCCTATCAATACAAATACTTTTGAAGGCTTACCAGATATTACCTGATCCAGGCGTTCCAATACACCGAAGGTGATATCACCAGAGATCCCTCTGTTTTTTGCATTGGGTAAGCCCAATAATTTAGCCCAATCTGTTCCAGCAGTAATGCTGTTCCCCAAAAAGACGAAATCCTTTTTTTTGATGCCTTCAGCGGTAAAGGCTTCTACTTTTTTAAGGTAAGCACCCGGTCTATAGGTACTATCCCATTTTACATCCTGAGCCTGTGTGTCTGTTGAGCCAAGAATTAAGATTAAACTTAATCCTGCAATGATTTTGTGAAGTGAGTAGTTCATTTTGTGTTTGGTTATGTAAAACCCTAAAATAACAAATTTACATCGCTGCTAAATTCCTTTTTTCTCTGTTCCAGGTTAATGCGGTAAAGAAGATAGATAAGACACATGCCGCCACTATCACTTCGAAACCACCATCCCATCCCCATTTGTCTACCACAAGGCCTATGGCAATATTGGCAAATAAAGCACCGCCCATGTAACCAAAAAGACCGGTTAAGCCGGCAGCAGTACCCGCCGCTTTTTTAGGCACCAAATCTAGTGCCTGTACTCCAATGAGCATCACAGGACCATAAATCAAGAAACCTATCGCAATTAATGCAGTATTGTCAATCCAGATGTTTCCTGGTGGGTTTTTCCAGTATACCAATACGGCAATCAGTACCAGCACCATATAGATGATCGTTGCTGGAGCTCTACGCCCTTTAAATACTTTATCACTAATCAAACCACAAAGTAGTGTTCCCGGAATACCAGCATACTCGTAAAAGAAATATGCCCAGCCCGACTCTTTTAAAGAAAAACCTTTTGCTTCTTCCAGGAAAGTGGGTGCCCAATCTAAAATTCCATATCTAACCAGGTATACAAAGGCATTCGCAAAGGCGATATACCATAACATCCTGTTGTTAAATACATATTTGAAGAAAATCTCTTTAGCAGTAAACTCCTTTTCCTGATCTGCGGAGTAGTTTTTTGGATAGTCATTTTTGTATGCTTCGATAGGAGGCAATCCACAAGACTGTGGTGTATCTCTAACCAAAACATAGGCTATAACTGCAAAAAATAAGGCGATGATACCTGGGAAATAAAACTTACTGTGCCAGTCGGCAAATATCTCTATGGCTAAAATAGCGATAGGCCCTACCAGACCGCCACCCACGTTATGCGCTACATTCCAGATAGACATCATGGTCCCGCGCTCTTTTATAGAGTACCAATGTACCACTACCCTACCACATGGAGGCCATCCCATTCCTTGAAACCATCCGTTAATAAATAACAAGATAAACATAACCGCAATGGAGGACGTTGCAAAAGGAAATATCCCCATAAAAATCATGGTAAAGGCCGAAAGCACCAAGCCGGCAGTAAGGAAATTACGGGCGTTGCTTCGATCAGAAACGTTTCCCATTAAGAACTTACTTAAGCCATAAGCGATAGATACGCCTGAAAGTGCAAAACCAAGTTGCGCCTTACTAAATCCCTGATCAATAAGATCTGGCATAGCCAGTGAGAAGTTTTTACGTACCAGGTAATAGCCTGCGTAGCCTAAAAATATGCCAAGAAATACTTTAATACGTTGTTTTTTATATTCAGGGTCTATCCTACTTAAAGGTAAGAGCTCTTTGTGTGGAGCAGGCGAAAATAATTTAATACTCATTTAGATTGGTTAGCGGATATTGTTATTTAATTGTTTTTGGTTAGTTGAGGATATTGTTTGAGTAGCGCTAATCTTTTCTAGCTAGTTGATCAATAGGTTAGGATAATCTGAAATAATGCCATCTACATTTAGCTGCTTTAAATTGGCAATATCTTCCTTAGTATTTGCCGTCCACGGAATCACTTTAATCTTACGTTCGTGGCATTGTTTTACCAGATCCGCATTTACCATTTTAAAAGCAGGGCTTAAAATAAATGGGTCGAAACCCAGATCTTCAAGATTTTGGGCAACTGTTTTTTTATTATCTACCAGGTACGACGTACGCACATTAGGGTATTTTTTATGTAGAATTTGTAATGTTCTCTTATCGAAAGACTGAATAACGACATAAGGTGTAATTCCTTTTTTGTTAATCACATCCATCAACAGCTTCACAAATTCTTCAGGCCCTGGGTTTACGATGCCATCGCCCTTAGCACTACATTTGGTTTCTATGTTATAGAACATCTGCTTTTTCCCTTTAGTGTATTGCTGTACATCATCAATAAGATCAGCCAGTAAAGGGATATAACTTTTAATCTTTTGCTGCTCTGGAAAAAGTAGATGCGGCTTTGAGCCAAGGTCAAATTGTTTCAATGTGCTATAATCCATCTGATAAACCGGATATTTTTTAGCATCTGATTTTGGGATTTCTTTACCCTCAGGTGTTAACATAAATGCCGGACTCAGATAATCATCATGCGTAACTACAACTTTGCCATCTTTGGTAATGTGTGTATCCATTTCTAGCGTAGTAACACCTAAATCTACAGCGTGGCGCATCCCGATAATGGTATTTTCAGGCATTAAACCTCTTCCACCTCTGTGCCCTTCGGTACTAAATGCAGGGAATTCGGCTTTGGCAGTTGAGCTGGAGTTTTTCATGGTTTTACAGGCCGATAAACTTAACAAAGCCGCAGCGGCAACACATATTACATTCTTCATTGATTTATATTTAGTTTCTTATAAAATGAAGCGATCAGTGCATATTAACTTAATATGCTCATAATCGCTCCTTTGTATGCTATTTGATCAACCGACTATGCATTAAGCGTAGTTGTATATTTCTCTCCAAATCGATCTGTCGCAACCACTTTAACATTTTTTACTGAGGGACTAAAGTGGGCCATAAATAAATGATCCATCTTTTTAGGCTCTGCAAACGATCTTGTAACTGGTAATTTATCTCCTTTATACAATTGTACGGCTAAAGGATCATAGCCTTTTTGCTGTTCAAGCGCACCCATTGGTTTATCGTCTAAAAAGTACTCGACTTTCCATTCCGGGTCCCAATTCCAAACATTGGCGATTAACCTTTTTTGATCGGTTAACTCCTCTACGTACATATTAACTTGCTTGGTTTTATCAAATCCAGTTGATTTGTAATACCATTTCAGATCTGTACCATTTACCTCATAAACACCATAGCCACGTGGAGTACCATCTTCGCAGATTGGCCCCGTCCACCATGCACCACATACCGTTCCATGATTGTGCTCGTATATACCGTTGGTTATTTTATTGAGGTTGTAATGGGTGTGGCCCGACATAATGTGGACGTTTTGATAACCTTCTAGCAAGGCATAAAGCGCCGCATTGTTTTTAACCGAGTTGTGTACAGGAATGTGCAGGTTGATGATCAACAGTTGGTCTTTGCCTACATATTTAAGGTCCTTAGCCAACCAGTCCAATTGATTCTCGCCAATGTAACCGTCATACTCCCTTTCGTTACCCAGGTAGCGAACATCATCCAATACTACATAATGTGCCTTGCCTCTGTTAAAAGAATAATAAGTAGGCCCAAATACCTCCTTAAAAGTTTTGTCTGATGTCTCATCACCACCCATTCTGTAATCCATATCATGGTTACCCAAGGCCTGAAAAAATGGAATTCCCATCTCTGCCACCGCCTGGTTGTAATCTGGAAACAAAGCATGGTTATCCCATACAATATCTCCCACACAAATGCCATGGATCAGCGCATCGGGCCCCATTGATTTAACCAATTGCTGCACATCTGGCACGGCGGTATCCATCATTTGTTTTACATCTTTCTTCGATTTAACCTGCGGATCGGCCCAAATGATAAAATTGTGCTTGCTATCATTCCTTTTAAGCGCTTTAAGCTTAAAATCATAGCTATTGCGACTGCCTAAGGTTTCATATTGCCTGGCTACGCTATAATCAGTTTTAAACTCGTAACCTGCCGGCGTACTCATAAAGACATTGGTCGCCCTATCGTCGGTTGTAATCGTATATTTTCCTTTGGCATCTGTAACCACAACGCTATAGCCATCTGAGATCACCACATTGGCAATTCCTCTTTTGCCATCGGACACTATACCGGTAATTGTTTTATCTCTTCTTAGTTTAGAAAAGGCATTGCTTTGTAAACTGATGAAGGCGCCTCCAGTGATGAGGCCCATTGATTGAATAAAGGATCTTCTGTTCAACTTGTGTATTTTTAAATTAAAAAATTAAGGAAGGATCTAGGCCCTTCCTTAAAACTATTAATGATGCTAGTTTTTTTTATTCACAGCAATCCACCCATGGAGTAAATGCCATTTCATAGAAGTAAGGATCACCGGTTGCCGGGTCAATTACAGTAACCCAGACATTGGCATACCCATCAACAAAAATGTTGCTGGTAAATTGGATAACTTTGTCGTAGTCGGAATAAGAATACACGATTGATGCATTGTATAGGCCCCATGATACAGACGCACAATGAAACGGTAATGTAAAACGGTAAGTCTGACATTGGCAAATCACATCTCCATCATGAATGTTCGATTGAGGAATGATCGTAGTTTCGGTGACAATATCGTTGCAAAAAGACATAGACTGCTGTCCGTTTATAGCATTTGGATAGTTTAGCCATGTGGCGACTTTAAATATTCTGCCAGGGGTTGCACCGACTTTAACAGCCGCAGCTGAGTTAACAGCAGTTGCGAAAGTTAACTGTGAGAATATAACAAATGCGACTGTGCACAACAACTTGAAGGTTTGATTTTTCATAACTGTTTTTTAATTAAAATTTGTTAAGTTAATTATCATTAATAGTATCTTTTTAAACAATCACCATCCGCTTAAACTACTATACTCCCCCCTGTCTTTATAATTTTTTAGAGTAACCAACGTAAGCCCTGAAATGGGACTTACGTTGGTTTCAATGTATATTTATGAATACCTACAACCCAATCATCTCTGTGGCATTTGTGGTCTGGATTTCATCGATAATCGAAGTCTTTGTCAATTTGATATGAACATTATTCCTTGCTTTCGTCCACTTACCTAAAGTCAGATTGAAGGCACCACCTAATGCAAAGAAATAACCCTGACCTGAACCATCAGCAGCACCTGCGTTAGGCTGATAGGCGAATCGTTGTGTATTCGATCCTGACAGAAAAAACGGCGTCGGGTTATTGCTGTTGTGATCAATTACATCATAGACATCTGTATTTCCAATCCTGTAGCCTAAACCATTTTTAGCATCATATAAACTACCCCCGTTGTGTACAAACACTACATCAATAGGAACTGTGTTCTTATCTATAGATATGCCACGAAAAACCGCCATTCCAAAAGCATTACCACTATTAGCCAACAGGTTGGTTGTAGAGTTACCCCTTGTGGTATTTGTTGAATTGAAAAACGGACTGGCGGTGTTATAAGCTGCAGACCTGATCCACTTTGCAGATGCGATCGATGTCGAGGAAGGACCATTTATCAGCTTATTGGAAGCCCCGACATAGAAGATTTCTCCCTTGGATACAGTTCCTGAAGTCAGTTCTAACTTATAAGTCCTCACCTGTCCTGTCGCCCAGCCGTCAATTGGAGCGCCAGCCGGAGCTGATGCAGTGGCATTATTTGTTGTAACAATTGTAAACTTGGTGGTTGCGAAATTGATATTTGTTGTCGCCCTACATTGGATATACTCTGCGTTGGTATCGGAGCCTTCCGGATCGCTAATAAATCCTGTAATGATGACTTCAGGAACATCTGCAGTTGCACTTAGGGTAAAAATGTCATTGGCCGTACGCAAGCGATACTGAGGCACCAATTTTCCATTTTCGATAACAGTCAACACAGTTCCTCTATAGTCAGCCATATAGGGTGGAAGGAGATTTGCGAAAGTCGCATTTGCTTCAGTGTGAAGAATAACGTCTGCTGTTCCGTCGTTTAAGGTCTTATCACCGGCAAATTTCTCCGTCGGCGCCAGGCTAGGATTAAAAGTACCTTTCCAAAGATTTACAAATGTAGACTCATACAGTTCCGGCTGGCTTAGGATCAAATTTGCAAATGCTCTTCTTATCATCAAAGGCCTGCCTGAAGCAACCTTAATTACATCAGTTGCGGCCTTACCAGTAATCTCCAGAATACCATCTACCCTTTTTAATATACCTCCTTCAATTTTCACATGTACAGAATCTCCAGGCACATAATTTTTTGCAGCTGCCCCAATATAAACTGCTATACCCCGAATGGAGTCGATGGCATTCCCCACTATCCTTTTATTTTGAATAAGAAGCAGGCCCTCGGGCAAGTTATTGCCCGAGTGATCTGAAACGACCTGCCCAGTCACCTGGCTGGCCCCTCTCATGTTTTCGACAGTGAGTTTCAGGTCTTCGCCCCTGTAAAGTTTACGCAAATCAAAATTTGAGATGAACTGGCTGGGTGTACCTGAAATATAGTCACTGTCACGTTTACATCCTAAACACACAGAAAAAAGTGCCGCAAGGATGAACCATTTTTTTAGTATCTTTTTCATAACTATGTTATTCATTTTTCAAAAAAATTAAGGCTTTTGCCACCAAACCTGTGTTTTAATATTATCTGGTCCTTGACCTGCTACTGCATTTTTATAGTTTGTTGGATTGGTTGATTGCGTAATTGTTGGATAATTTAACCGAGCAGGCATCACCTTGTCATTAAGCAAACCAGGCCCCTTTGGTAATATTGGGTATGAAGTACGGCGGTACTCAAACCATTGTTGAAAATCGACCAGAAACAAAGCATAGTATTTCTGCTTATGTATCAGTGACATTTTACTTGTTGTGTTGGCATCTACACTTTCCAGAGGAGCAGAATTACTCCACTCGATATCGGCAGCGTCTACATAGGCAAGAACTGCCGGATCAGTAGCTCCTCCTGGCATGACATTAGGCAGCCAATAATTGATGGCATCAGCAATCCCCTTATAGTAATAGGCTCCAGCATCCCCATTAATCCATCCTTTAGCCGCTGCTTCAGCCAAAATGAAGTCAACTTCCGCACAATTCATAATGATACCGGTATACCTGTCTGTTTGCAGATTAATGGCCACGTTATCGCTCGATGAATAAAATTGGGATTGTTTGGCTGGCTCGCTACCCGGGTTATAACCACTGGATACCCCCGCAAAACCACCTGGGCCCGGTTTGATTCCAAACCTATTAGTTCCACTCAAACCAAATGACGGAAGAATACGAGGATCACTCCAGCTAACCAGATTGTCAATGAAGAATTCTCCTAAGGCCGGGACATAAAAGTCATTAGCACGTACACTAGCCATAAATGGAGATGTGTATAGTTGTGTACTGATATTTGAACCGGTCCATAACAATTTAGCCGTATGCTGATTGTTTTGCATCACCGGATAATTACCAGGGTTGGTATCAATCATTTCTTTTATTTTCGCAATAACTGTTGATGAGACTTCGGATTTACCCGAAACGCGAAGCAATAATCTCAAATATAATGAGTTGCCCAATCGACGCCATTTTGCTACATCACCATTGAATATCGCATCACTTGTTCCAACAATAGCAGTCCCATCTTTAAGCAAATTATTTGCCTGTTCCAGTTTATCGAACATACCTAAGTATATGTCCTTTTGCTTATCAAACACCGGCTGATAATTACCTTCGCGTCCAGCGTTAGCTTCCGAATAAGGCACATCACCATAAGTATCTGTCAGCAACGAATATATCCATGACTGAATAATGAGTGATATGCCCTGATATGACTTATTCAATTTTTCAGGCTGGCTCGCTATCGTCTGCATATCTTTGATGTTGGTTAAATTCACATACCAGCTATTCCAGGTATTATCAGCTACGTTGTTCCTGATATCATACCTAAAAATCTTACCTTCTGAATCCCCAAGATCTACAGTTACCTGCATCAATTCATTATTAAAGTTACGGTTGCGCAACATATTGGTTGACATTAAACTCACCATTGTAGGTGCCATCAACTGGTGCGCCTCCACCGCGCCTTTGCCCAGCGGGTCTGTATTTATTTCATTAAAATCTTTCGTACAAGATAAAGTTGAGAAGCCCAATCCTGCTAAAAGTATATATACGATCGTATTTTTATTCTTTTTCATCTCTATGATAATTAAATGCCCATCACTAAACGCACACCATAAGTTCTGGTAGAAGGCAGCTGCCCAGTCTCAAAACCTTGCTGGATATCAGATCCTGCTAGCGTTCCAAATTCAGGATCGAATGCCGGCCAAGGCGACCATATAAACAAATTACGCCCATAAACGCCTAACGTTAATTTACTAATACCCATGCCCTGTATAAATCTTTTATTAAAAGCATAAGTAAGGTTAGCCTCTCTGAATTTTAAATAGTCAGTACGGAAAATACCTCCTTCTGCCTGATTGTAATATAGGGAGTTATAGTAACCTTCGATATCCGTAGCGATTACATCATTTGGACGATACGTGCCGTCACCATTATCTATTACACCATTACCAACAATGCCATTATACCGGCCTGGCAGTGATGCTGTAGATTTACCCATGGATGTCATTCTGGAAAAAGTAAATGAATGACCTACTGCACCCAACTGAGCGTCAAACAAAACACTCATGCTCAACTGCTTATAAGTAACCCCTGTACCAAAGCTAAATCTAAATTTAGGTAAAGTGTTCCCCAAGTACTCAATATTGGCATTGGGTTTGGCAAACCCCGTAGTCTTATCAAAGATAATCTGTCCGTCAGGAGAACGGAGAAAACCTGTTCCGTACAAATCGCCCATACTTCCGCCTACCATAGCTACAATCTGTCCTGAGTTACCAAACCCACCTGTACGCAGTACTACAGCACTATCAGCAAGTTCTTTTATTTTATTTCGGTTGGCACTAAATGTACCGTTGACAGTCCAACTAAAATTCTTCGACTTTATAGGAGTACCGTTCACAGCCAGCTCGATACCTTTATTGTCTACACGGCCCACATTGAAGACACCCACATTATAACCGCTCGCCCGATCGATGATACGGCTAAGTATCTGGTTCTTTGTATTACCGGCATACACAGCCAAATCAAAATTTAAGCGGCTTTTAAACAATTTCACATCTAAACCTAACTCAACTGTTGTAGTGATCAGCGGCTTCAGGTTTGGATTTGGCAAAATAGTGGGATTGGTCATCGCACTATCAGGATACACCCCATTTGCTGCAATTAAATAGTTATAAGCAGTACGATAAGGTACAGTACTACCACTACCTACCTGTGCAATCGATGCTCTGAATTTAGCAAAGTTTACTGCTTTCGGGAACTTCCATAAATCTGAAGCTACAAAAGCCAGACTCGCCGATGGATAGAAAAAACCAACATTATCTTTTCTTGTCAAAGTAGCCAATGTACTGTTCCAATCCTGGCGGGCAGTTAAATCCAAAAACAAATAGTTTTTATAAGATAAAGAACTTGTTGCGTAAAAGCTGTTTATTCTGTAACGTGCTGTATCGGGAACATACACCAAAGGATTGATACTGTTATCCAACCTGTAATCGCCAGGGACTTTAAGCCCATCAGCACGTTTTTCTAATTTGCGATATTCGTTACGCATTTGACTACCCCCAACACTCGCCGTAATTTGAAGATCGTTATTGATCTTCTTGTCATATTTCAGCATAAAGTCAGCATTAATCTCGTAAGATTTAATATCTGCTACACGGAATGAACCTTGTGCAAACATCCCACCTGAAGAAGTATCCCATGGACGCTTAGTTTCCCGGGTATCTTTATTATAATCACCTGACGCACGTACCATCAAGCTTAACTCCTTTGAAAATTTATAGTTGGCTTGTATGTTACCTAACCAGCCGTTACGTCTTTGCCCATTCAGATACTGCTCAGATATTGCATAAGGGCCTTCGGGAAACGAGGTAGTCAGGTTAACAAATTGCTGCTGTTCCTTACCAGGGGCCCAATAATCCTTATACCACTCGGTATTGATATTTGGCTGCGCAAAAATAAACCAATACATCAATGACTGATTACCATAACCTGTCGCTGGTAAATTATCACTGTGCCTGTTGCTATATTGAGCTTTAAAATTGATACTTAACTTTTTGGTTATATTGGCATTGGCATTCAATGCAACATTCGTTCTGTCCAGACCTGTATTCGGTACGATCCATTCATTGTCGCTATGGTTGGCTGACAAACGTAGTCCAACGTTTTTAAAAGTACCATCTAAACTCACAGAATGAGTTGATTCAAAACCTGTAACGAAAAAATTATCCACCGGATCTCCATAACCAACCCATGGCGTTTTGGTCAGGCCTTTTGTTTTAGTCGCAGGATCGTATTGATAAAACATGTAATTCTCTGAGAACGCAGGGCCATAACTGGAGCTGGTACTTCCTGTCCCAAACTGATAGCTAGTCGTACCATCCGTACCTTGTCCAAATTCATTCTGTCTTGCAGGGCCACGGTTAATGTCTTCCCAGGCACTGTTCGAAGTAAAGCTGATCCCCATCGTTTTTCTATTTTTAGTAGCCGATTTTGTCGTGATGATTACTGCTCCATTGGCACCTCTTTGTCCGTACAGCGCCGAAGCTGCAGGACCTTTTAATACAACAACATTTTCTATATCATCAGGGTTCAAGTCGTTTAAGCCACTACCAAAGTCCACTGGCATAATATCTCCAGATGTTCCATAAACACCACCACCTGTTGCTGCAGTTCGCCTGGAGCTGCTGCTGGCAACCACTCCATCAATTACGATCAGCGCCTCATTGTCACCTGTAAGATTATTCTCACCACGCAGGATGATTTTGTTTGAAGCTGCAGGGCCGCTATTACGCACCAAATTTAAACCGGCAACTTTTCCAGACAACGCGTCTGTCCAGTTACTTGAAATCGCATTGGTTAACTGTGTACTGTCGACCTTAGTAATGGCATATCCCAATGACTTTTCCTCACGCTTAATACCTAGGGCCGTAACGACAACCTCATTAAGATCTGAACTTGAACTGTTCAACGTAACTGTCATCGTATTGGTTGCCCCGGTAACCATACGTTTAGCAACCGCATAACCAATCATGTTAAAAGAAAGCTCAGTTCCTTTTACCGCTTTCACAGTGAATGAGCCGTTACCATCAGTTACACCCAAAACTTTTCTTTGACTATCGGAAATGGTCACACCAGGTAGCGATTGTCCATCACCACCATCTTTAACCGTTCCTTTTACTGTGACCGTTTCCTGTCTGGCCAGATAAACAGGTACTGGACCCGTTTCGGCAAGCAGTAACTGGGGCAATTGCATAAAAACCACTATCCATGCAAAAGCAAGGTATTTAAATGGTTTTTTAAACTGCATGTAGTTTGTAGAATTTCTAATCATAATGCATCTAATTATTTGGTTAGTTCTTTTTGTTTTGCAATGTTTCGTTTCATTTCGCCTAACTTTAATTCGCTGCAAATATCAAGGTTGCAATTTTAAATTAATGTTAAGTCTTAATTAAATTAGGCTATAGCCTTTACCCGGGCTTCACCCCCATCTCCTTTCATTGGTAACGGATATAATAAGTACTGCCTAACAAGCGTGGTAAAGCTTTCAACCTGCTCGTTTATCCATCGTTCATCCTTAACCAACTCTTCGGCCATTATACTAGCCACAGCCGGAGCAAGCAACAATGCCCCTCTTGCATCCAGAAATAACAAACGCATCCTGCGTGAAAGCACATCCTCAATGGTACGTGCCATTTCATTTCGAACCATCCAAACCACTTCCGCTTTCACATATTTAAAATCAGGATTTAAGGCTTCGCTTAGTTTCGGTTCTACTTTCATTAAAGCGAGAATACCTTCAGCATCGGCGCCATACAATTCGAGATCTCCAGTCCCCATCTCAGCAAGGTATCCATGTATTTTAACATCTTGTGTAATGCATTTCTTTGCAGCCAGCTTCCCTAATTCAATTGCTTTATCAACAACATCCATAGCCATTCTGCGGTAAGTTGTCCATTTGCCACCCGTAATGGTAATCAAGCCCGACTTACTAATAATCAACTTATGACTTCTAGAAATTTCTTTAGTACTGTTGGTATCCTTACCTGGCGCTGCCAATGGCCTTAAACCAGCAAACGCAGCCAACACATCATTTCTGCCAGGTTCTTTTGTAAGGTATTTCCCTGCAGTAGTTAATATAAATTCAATCTCTTCTTCCAGTGGCTTTGGTTCCAAACTATGTTCATCTAAAGGGGTATCAGTTGTGCCCACCAATACTTTTCCATGCCATGGTACAGCGAACAATACCCTTCCATCTGGAGTTTTAGGGATCATCAATGCACTATTCCCTTTTAAAAAGGAAGCATCAAGGACCACATGCGCACCTTGACTTGGCCGAACGATTGCTCTTCCCGATGGAACATCCATCTTTAAGATCTCATCTACAAAAACACCAGTGGCGTTAATAACCACCTTTGCGTTTAATGTATAGTTTTTATTGGTCTCAGTGTCTGTAAAGCTTACGCCATTGATATTTCCGTTGGCCTTTGTTAAACCAGTAACCTTAGTATAATTCAATAAGACCCCACCATACTCGACAGCTGTCTGCGCTAAATTCAATGCCAATCGGGCGTCATCAAACTGCCCATCACTATAGCTCACCCCACCAATCAAGCCATCAGGTTTTAATCCCGGGATAGCTTTTAATACTTTCTCTGCTGATAAAAAAGTCGACTTTTTGAAACCGCTCTTTCCAGCCAGTAAATCATAAAGCTTTAGTCCGATAAGATATTTATATTTAGATAACCAGGAATACAGGGGTATAATGAAATCTTGATCTTTAACCAGGTGCGGCGCATTTTTTAACAAAAGCCCGCGTTCATGTAAGGCTTCATACACTAAGGCAACATCACCTTGCGCCAAATAACGAACACCACCATGAACCAGCTTGGTACTTCTGCTCGATGTTCCTTTTGCAAAATCAGACTGCTCCAGCAATAGCGTACTATAACCTCTACTTGCCGCATCCACCGCAGTCCCCAATCCAGTCGCCCCACCACCAATAATGATAACATCCCAATTATTTTTTGCTTCTACTTGCGCTATGAATGATTCCCGACTAAACAACATTTCGTTTTTTTCCAATTTTAAAATAATAACATTTCGTAAACTTTCGTTTATCAAAAAAAATACAACTAAACGAAACTAAACAAAGATTTTTATTATTAAAAACAAATTGCCATATTTATTTTTTACCGTTAAGTTTGTGCATTAATTAATATTGCAATTAAAAATTATGTTTATATTACTACTGCTTTACATATAGATAAATGATCACCATAGCCGAAAGACACCAATATATTTTAAATAAAATCCAAACAGAAGGTTCCATAGACGTGCAATCGCTGTGCAAATCATTAGACGTTTCGTCCGTAACGATACGCAAGGACTTGAAACTACTCGAAGATAAAAACCTGCTATACAGAACTCACGGCGGGGCAACATTAAACAACCCTTATACAGTTGATAGACCTGTAAATGAAAAGGAACATTTGCAATCGACAGAAAAGATAAGAATTGGCGCTTTAGCTGCAGATCTTATTGAAGACAACGATTCCATCATTATTGCCTCTGGAACAACTGTATTAGCTATGGCGCGCTGCATTAAGCCAAAAGGCAGCTTAACTGTAATTACCGCAGCATTAAACGTTGCGCTTGAATTACTGCACCATAACGACATCGAAATCATTCAGCTTGGTGGACTATTAAGAAAAAGCTCATCTTCTGTTGCCGGACCCTATTCGGACAATGTTTTAAGCAGCGTTTTCTGTAGCAAATTATACCTTGGTGTAGATGGAATAGATCTGGAATTTGGGCTAACTACCACCAATGCATCAGAGGCACACTTAAACAGACAGATGATTGAATCGTCTCAGAAAATAATTGTACTGGCAGATTCTACCAAATTTGGAAAACGAGGCTTCGGAAGAATATGTGGAATAGAAGAAGTAGACCATATCATTACCGACAGTGGCATTTCTGAACAAACCAAAAAAGGACTGGAAAGTCTGGGGATTAAAGTTTCTATTGTTTAAGCCAATATAGCCTTATTTCTTGCGTTCGGTAGTATACCGAACCAATTGTTCTAAGCCCGTTCTTGCATCGCAAGGTGCAAAACTGTATAGAATATCAAAAGCTTCCTGCTGATACTGGATCATTTTCTCATTGGCATAATGCACCCCATCTTTGGCGTTCACAAAGTCGATGATCTCCTGTATCTTAGCCGGCTCATCCTGATGATTTTTCACCAGGCTAATGATTCTTTTCTTCTCTGCCTTGTCAGCACGGTTTAGCGCATAAATCAGTGGAAGAGTAACCTTCTTTTCTTTGATATCAATACCAAGCGGTTTACCAACATCATCAGTTCCAAAATCAAAAGTATCATCCTTAATCTGGAAAGCAATCCCCACCTTTTCGCCGAATAACCTCATTTTCTCTATCGTCTCATCATCAGCACCTGCCGAAGCGGCACCACAAGCACAACAAGAGGCAATAAGAGAAGCTGTTTTTTGTCTGATGACATCAAAATAAAGTGCTTCGCTGATATCCATCCTTCTCACTTTCTCAATCTGCAGCAATTCCCCTTCACTCATCTGTTTCACTGCCTCGGAAACAATCTGCAATAAGCGAAACTCTCCATTGTTTACAGAAAGCAACAAGCCCTTAGCCAGCAAATAATCGCCGACTAAAACTGCAATCTTATTTTTCCATAAGGCATTAATCGAAAAGAACCCCCTACGTTCGTAAGCATTATCAACCACATCATCGTGTACAAGCGTAGCCGTATGCAACAGCTCTACTAGAGCCGCCCCTCTATGGGTTGATTCTATGATTCCACCACAAAGTTTTGCAGCAAAAAAAACAAACATCGGTCTGATTTGCTTACCCTTACGTTTTACAATATAATGGGTTATGCGATCAAGTAATGGTGCATCACTATGCATTGACGCCTTGAACTTTTCTTCAAAGGCAGCTATGTCTGCGGCTATCGGTAGTTTTATCTGATTTATTCCAGGCATCTTACTAGGCGTTCATGGCTTTTGAGGGGCAGGCAAAATCAGTACGCTTTAAACCTGTGTTTTTAATGGCGCCATAACCACCAGCAATATCTATTACCTGCTCAACGCCCCTTGCTTTAAGAATAGAGGAAGCAATCATAGATCGATACCCACCTGCGCAATGCACATAATAAGTATCGTTGTGGTCAATTTCCGGAGTCCAATCGTTGATATAATCCAAAGGACGAGTCATGGTCATTTCCAAATGCTCCGATTCATATTCTCCTGGCTTTCTCACATCAAGCACCTTGATGGATGCATCCACATTGGCTATACGTTCAAATTCTTCTGCTGAGATTGATTTAATTGTATCTACATCCTTACCAGCCTGTTCCCATGCAGCAATACCACCTTCTAAATAACCAATCGTATTGTCGTATCCCACCCTCGCTAAACGTGTAATCGTTTCTTCCTCTTTACCAGCTTCAACAACCAGCAATAAAGGATGCTTTAAATCGGTAATCAAAGCACCAACCCAAGGGGCAAACTGACCATTCAAACCGATATTTACAGCAGAAGGAACAAAACCTTTCGCAAATACTTGTGGATCTCTGGTATCCAGAATTGTTGCTCCCGATAAATTCGCCATTGTTTCAAACTCATCCGGACTCAAAGGCTTTAGTCCTTTTTCATAAACATCGTCAAAGCTTTCATAGCCATTTTTATTCATGGCGGCATTTTTAGCAAAATACTGGGGCGGCGGCAAAATACCATCCGTAACCTCTTTTACAAACTGCGCTTTCGAAGTTGCTTTAAGTGCATAATTCACTTCCTTCTGGTGACCTAAGGTATCAAAGGTCTCCTTACTCATGCTCTTACCACAAGCAGAACCTGCACCATGAGCAGGATAAACCAGTACATCATCAGGAAGCGTTAATATTTTATTTTGTAAAGAATCGTACAAAGTACTAGCCATATCTTCCATCGTCAAGTCTCCCTGCTGTGCAAGATCAGGTCTACCTACATCACCAATAAATAGGGTGTCACCGGTAAAAATGCAATATGGCTTACCATCCTTATCTGTCAGCAAATAAGTCGTTGATTCAGGTGTATGTCCCGGAGTATGCAATGCGGTGATCGTCAACTCACCTATTTTAAACTGTTCCCCATCTACCGCGATATGCGATTGAAAAGAGGTTTTAGCCGTAGGACCATATACAATTTCAGCACCCGATTTCTCGGCCAAGTCGATATGACCTGAAACAAAATCGGCATGAAAATGGGTTTCAAAAATATACTTGATTACAGCATTGTCCTTCTTAGCTTTCTTAAGATAAGGTGCTACCTCACGCAAAGGATCAATAATTGCCGCCTCTCCGTTACTCTCAATATAATAAGCCGCTTCTGCTAAACACCCCGTATAAATCTGCTCTATCTTCATTGCCTTCTTTATTTAACTACAAATTTAAGATTATAATTCCCGCGCTAAAAACTAACACAAATTTTTACTTTAAGCCGTCAATTCTCCACGAAGCGATTGCTCCATCAATTTTACGACTTCTGCATAACTGTGTCCTTGTGCCATCAGGTACATCAATTTAGTGATGGTAGCTTCGAAAGTCATGTCATAACCACTTACCACACCCATTTCCTGAAGTTGTTTACTGGTTTCATATTTGCCAAGCTCTACGGAACCGCGCTGACATTGAGAAATGTCGACTATAATTTTGCCGTTCGCTATCGCTTCTTTCAAGCAATTGATAAACCATTCGGCAGTAGTTGTATTTCCAGAACCAAAAGTTTCTAAAACGATGGCATCTACAGGCGAATGTGTAATCGCCATTACCGCTTGCTGCGAAATACCAGGATACATTTTCAATACCCCAATGTTCGAATTAAAATCTAGTAACACCTGCAATTCCTTTTGAGGTGGAGGCAGAATATAATTATTAAAGAAATTTAAATGAACCCCAGCTTCAGCAAGTATAGGGTAGTTCGGAGAGCGAAACGCCTCAAATTTCTCCGAATTGTACTTAATGGAACGATTGCCGCGAAACAGCTGCGAATCGAAATAGATACAAACTTCCGGAACTTTAGCTCTCCCATGCTCTTTCATTGCCGCAATCTCAAGCGCAGTAATCAGATTCTCTTTCGCATCAGTCCTGATCTGACCAATCGGAAGCTGCGAACCGGTAAGTATAACCGGTTTACTCAGGTTCTGCAACATAAAGCTCAATGCCGAAGCGGTATAAGCCATTGTATCCGAACCATGCAGAATTACAAAGCCATCAAACTCATCATACCTGGTAAAAATCAGCTTTGCCAACTCCGCCCAAATGTCAGGATGCATATTTGACGAATCCATAATCGGATCAAAAGAATGGATTTCAAGCTCATAATTCAATCTTGCCAGTTCAGGCACATTTTGCTGAATCTGCTTAAAATTAAAAGGAATCAGCGTCCCGGTTTCGGTATCATTTACCATACCTATTGTACCGCCCGTATATATGATGAGTATCTTGGTCATTATTAGATGTTAAAAATGCTGATGGAATTTGCTGTAGTTACAGCAGCTATTTCTTCTACACTGGTTTCATATATTTCTGCCAGTCTCTCCGCAACGTGTATGAGGTAGCTGCTTTCATTTGGTTTACCTCTGTAAGGCACAGGGGCCAGATACGGAGAATCAGTTTCTAAAACCAATTTTGATAAAGGAACTTGCTTTAAAACCTCATCTAAACCGGAATTTTTATACGTTACAACCCCACCTATTCCCAAATAAAAACCGAGTTCAATAGCCTTATTGGCCTGCTCCAGATTTCCTGTAAAACAATGTAAAATTCCCCTTAGGTCCTCAGCCTTTTCTTCTTCTAAAATTTCGAATATCTCATCAAAAGCCTCTCTGCAATGAATCACAATTGGCAGTTCCAGATCTTTAGCCCATTTAATTTGCTCACGAAAAGCAGCCTGTTGAAAAGGGAGTGTGCTTTTATCCCAATGCAAATCTATACCAATCTCTCCGATGGCATAAATATCTCTATCTACCATACTCTGGCAGATTTCATCTAAAACCTCTTCATAATTCTCCTTCACATCACAAGGATGCAAGCCGGCCATTGCAAAACAGTTATTAGGATATTTCTTTACCAGGGCATCAATTTTTGCGATAGAAGCAACATCAACGTTAGGCAAAAACAAGCGTTCGATTTGATTGTCAAAACAACGCTGCATCAGCTGATCTAATTTCTCCTCATCTGTTTCGTAATACAAATGCGTATGGGTGTCGGTTAAAAGCATTGGCGAAGTTAATAAAAACCATCGGAGCTTAACAAATAAAAACAGAAGGTAGTTTATTCCGTGCTTTTTATGACCACAGGACCTAATAATCCTGAAGGCAACAAAGGTTCATCCTTTTTGAAAACGATATTGGTATTTGTAATGCGCTGCGCCTCAGGCAGGGCCGCATCTCCAATCAATCGGTTTGGCCAAAGGTTAATGATTTCAATGTTTAAGATATTTTCACCTGCCTTTAAGGCTGATGAAATATCCAAATGCCACGGCGCCGTCCAGACTACGCCAAGGTTTTTACCATTCAATGTTACCTCTGCAATATTTTTTACGACTCCCAGATCCAGGTAAACTGACTGGCCTTTTGTCCCATTGTATTTAAATGTTTTGGTATAGGTGGCTTTTCCCGAAAAGTACTTAATCCTTTTGTCGGTATGTTGTGCCCAATCCTGCAGACTGGCGAATTCTACCACCTCAGGACCGCCCCATTGGGTATCAAAGGCAACCTTCCACGCACCGCTCAATTCCATTCCCGTTTTTAATGCCGGGTAATTGCTTGACACAGTTTTGGCAGATGAAGGGCTTTTTGGAAAAACAACAAACCAGGATTGGAAAGGCTCAAATTTCAAAGGAATCTCTACCCTACCATCAACATTACGGAAACTAGCTGCCTTAACAAGCGAGCCCTTAACCGGATCCCAAATTTCCGGCACACGACCTTTAACCCTAAAAGTACAATTAGACGTCACAGTTTTACCATTCCTGTTGGCTATAAAATAAATCTCAGCCTCTGGCGTAGTACGGTGTATAAAATCAATGTAATCACCCTGCTCAGCACTGTATTCAAAATCAGGTTTTACGCCATCATTCAGCAGTACCGTTCTGATTGAGCCTTTAACAAAAATCCGCCCTTTACCATAGTTGTTAATTCTGATTTTGCTTTCATCAGCCTTTCCCCAAAGTTGTTTGACGGCATTTGTTAAATCCTTATCACAGGCAGGATAATTCTTAAGCCCAGAATCCGTTACCGGTCGGTCGCCAATAACCGTAGCGCCTTCCTTCACCAGATTGCTTATTTTATTCAGCACCTCCAAAGGCATTCTTTTACTATCCGGTAATACCAATACACGATAGCTCATTCCATCTGGCAAAGTCAACCTGCCATTTTTTACCGTTAGGCGAGTAAGCAATACCTCTTCATTGCATACATCATAGTCGTAGCCTTTGCCCAACAACGGATCTATGTGTTTTTGTTCAACAAGATTTGGTGCCCAGTCGCCATTATAATAAAGCACATCTGCCACAAACTTTCCTTTGCGCAACAGATATTGTGATCGGGCAACGTACGACAAGAATGGCCCTGACTTCTCCCACCAGGTTACATTCGGATTAAAGTGCGTGCCTGCACCATACTCATAGCCTGGTTTTCCATCTTTCGGACGGGTAGATGTAGAAGTATGAATTGCAATACGGTTTATACCCTCACAAAAAGCACGGTCTAGCGCCTGCTTTAAGGAAGCCGGAGAATCCCGCCAATGCCTCATTGTGGTAAAAGCTTCTGCCGAAGCAGTTTCCTTCCCGTAAATATGAGATGCCGAAGCCACCATTTTAGTCACCTTATTCTGTCCATTGTCTAAGCGCGATACACCATAGCCCTTATCATCCGTCAAGGTGTTTGGATCTTCATGATTTGGGCCAAGCCAAAACTCTCCCATAGGGAAATCACTCCTGCCAAGATTTTTTAAACCATCCAAACAAATCGTCCCCGAGCGACTCGGCCCTGCCGATTCGTTCTGAACCAATACACCGGCTTCATGACAAAGCTCAGCAAAACGTTTATAATGTTCGTCAGCCATACAATCGCCCAACGTTTTCCTGTAATCATGCAAAAAGCGATCTGATATTTCTGCACTGCCAATCAGGTAACCCGAAAGTGCCGGAAGGTAAGGCGTCGGGTCATAACCACGGTATTTCTTAAAATGTTCGGTTATCTTTGCCGTCCAGTTAGGAAAACCATCTTCAAAGCTATCATCACAAAAATACTTAGGCTTGTTGCCTACTTTTGCAGCTTCTTCAATAAACATTCTACCCAGCTTTTCAAACTGTATCTCTACACCTTTACGATCGAACCAATCTACCGATAGGCCATCTGCTTCAGGCTGTGCAATCATCAATCTCGACCCCGTCATACGGTGCCCCGTACGGATAATTTTCCATTTACCGGCAGGCACTTCCCAATTCAGATACCCGTCCTTTACCATATTCGTAAGGTCTATGACCTGTTGTACCGGAATGGGTTGATCTGTTGCTGCATTATCCCATGGCTGCTTTACAGGCCCCATTACATCCACAGCTTTAGCAAAATTACTCAGGTCTTTGTGGTTTGTCTTTGCCGCCAAAACTGCGGCACGTTCTCCGCTAATGCGATTAGCGGGATTATCATGATCAGGAATGGCCACTATAGCCGTGTCCCGGTAATCCAGTTTTTCTAATGGCAGATCAATGTATTCCTTATAACCGGGAGGGTTAAACACCTTATCATACCCCGTTCTGTTGCCCGGCAAAGGCAAAGCACCAGAAAATTTCTGCGGACCGCTTAAAGCCAGTTCCGACTGCAGGTACCAACGACCTGAGTTTTCAGGTTCAATCCACGGTCCTCCCATGCACCAACCCGAACTCATGTTGATGCCCACATCGATTTTCATCCGTTTAGCTTCCTTCATCGCATGTCGATACAGCTCTTTCCACTCCTCCGACATAAACTTAGCTCCCTGCGGAAAAGGCACACCACCTAATCCACCTGCAGAGTTCACCAATAGTACCTCTCCCATTCCCTTTGCCCTAAACTCTTCCATGTCGCGGGTAATCCCTTCCTTATCTACCAAGCCGTTAAACCACCACCAATAGCAGGATGATTTACTTTGATCAGGAGGAGTTATAAAGTTCTGCTCCAAATCGCCCAAAGCAATTGAAGTATTCTTATCTCTTAAATCATTGTTCAATATCGCGCCAAATCCATTAAGGCTCAACAGTGTTAGATTTGCTGTAGCAATGGAGCTTATCTTTATAAAGTTTCTTCTTTCTAATTTCATTACTGGGGATGTATGGCGATTAATACTCAAAACGGTAAATTCCAGATCCAACTGTCATTTCGGTATTGTTATCTACCTTTTTAACATTACTTAAATCCTTAACTTTATTTATTGCGTTATTGGATTCTGTTACAGTCGCATTTCCTGTATCAGGCAAAATGATCTTTGCCCTTGTATTAGCTGGAACAACTACTTCCAATTTAGTTTTGCCTCCTTCAATAGTCCATGAAGATTTTACCTTACCATATAAGGTTTCCAATTCTGCACTCGCATTTTTAAGGTCACCACCTGGTTTCGGCGCAACAACTATTTCTTTATAACCTGGCGTAGCTTCACTAATACCTGCAACAGTGCGGTACATCCAATCGCCTATCGCCCCATAAGCATAATGGTTAAAGGAGTTCATGCTTGTGGCCTGAAAAGAACCATCGGGTTTAATACCATCCCAACGTTCCCATATCGTTGTTGCCCCTTTTTTAACAGGATACAACCACGACGGATAAGTTTCCTGCAAAAGCAACTTATAGGCCACATCATTATAACCAAAGCGGGTTAATACATGGCAAAGGTAAGGTGTACCTAAAAATCCAGTGGTTAAATGATTGCCATAGGCAGCCACATTATCCGCTAGCCTTTTTGCAGCTTGCGCCCTTAAATCTTCTGATAACAGATCAAAATTTAAAGCCAATACATAAGCCGTTTGTGAACTGGATACCAATCTGCCCGATGGCGTTACATACTCTTCCATAAAAGCCTTTTTAATTACTTTAAGCAATTCTGTATACGCTTTCACATCTGCTTCATTTCCCAATACTTTGGCCGCATTGATTAGGTTCTGAGTAGAGTGTGCATAAAAAGCCTGTGCAATAAAAAATTTATCTGTTAATGCAGCTTTACCATCTCTATCATCTGCCATGGTATAAAATAGCCAGTCGCCATAATGCGGACCGCTGTTCCATAAGTTGTTTTTACTGATGCTACGAATATACTCTACCCATGCTTTCATGCTACTGTACTGACGAGCCAGTAAGTCCTTATCGCCATAAGCCTGGTAAAAATCCCAAGGAATAATGGTAGCCACATCTCCCCAACCTGCCGAACCTGCATTTTTTACGGTACGCACATCGGGAATTACTACCGGTACATTCCCTGTTGAGTGCTGATCAACTTTTAGATCATGCAACCACTTGTCGAAAAAGCCTGCCACATCCATATTGTAAGCCGCTGTTTTAAAGAATACCTGTGCATCACCAGTCCAGCCTAAGCGCTCATCACGTTGTGGACAATCGGTAGGGACATCTACAAAGTTTCCTTTTTGCCCCCATTGGATATTGCTTTGCAACTGGTTCAGTAATTTGTTAGAAGTAGAGAAATTGCCCGTTGGCGTCATGTTCGAATAAATGGCAATAGCATTTACAGTGTTGCTATCCAATTTACCAGCGTAGCCCATTAGCTTAATATACCTAAAGCCCTGGAAAGTAAAATGAGGCTCCAGTACATCTACCTTACTGCCAGACAATATATATTTATTTTCCTGTTTCGCCTTTCTTAGGTTCTCTGTATAAAAATTCCCTTCTTTATCCAATACCTCTGCATGGTTCAGGGTAACCGTATCACCTGCTTTCCCTTTAATCTTTAACTGCACCCAGCCTACCAGGTTCTGGCCAAAATCTATTACAGTTTCACCTTTCGGAGTCTTGATCACTTTAGCTGGAGCAAAGCGCTCGTGTTTACCTACGGTTGGGCCTATCGGGGCTACAAGATTATCCAGTTTAACAGCTACTGTTTTTACTTTTTGCCAATCCTTAGACATAAAATCCTGTACTGATGCATTCTTTTCCAATCTCGCATCATAGGTCTCTCCATTATAAATATCAGATGCTTTTACCGGACCGTTAAATGAAGCTGTCCAGTTATCATCAGAGTTTATCGTTTCCTTTTTCCCGTCTGCATATTCAATTTCTAGTTGAAATAATAAACCCACTTCTTTACCGTACAGGTTACGCTTGTTATTAAACTCCAGGTTTCCGCGATACCAGCCGTCACCAATGGTTACCAGCGCCGCATTTTTACCTATTTTTAGAAT
Organism: Pedobacter sp. ok626; assembly: GCF_900100435.1. Classification (GTDB taxonomy): domain Bacteria; phylum Bacteroidota; class Bacteroidia; order Sphingobacteriales; family Sphingobacteriaceae; genus Pedobacter. Next base: position 129,814 of record NZ_FNEX01000002.1, read on the forward strand.
AGAGGTAACATCGTAAGTTTGATATTGTAAGCGTTTATGATAGCTGGTCCAGCCAGGTGTAAAGTAATGATCACCTACCCTTTGTCCATTTAGTTTGGCCTCATATAAGCCATGAGCAGTGATGTACAACCTGGCCTGTTTAACCGATTTGGCAATATCAAAGCCTCGTCCAAACATTGGGGCAGGCCCTACCTTACCTTCGGTGTCGTTGGCGGTCTGTATCCATTTTGCAGACCAGTCGGCTGGCGACAATAACCCTGTCTCCCAGAAATTGATGTTACTCCAATCTGAGGACTTTCCGTTCTTGTCCCAAACCTTAACCTGCCAGTAATAACGTTGTTTGGCTTTTAAAGGGGAGCCTTTGTAAGTAACATGTAGAGATTGGTCAGAATTTACCTTACCTGTTTGCCAGATCAGGTTTTTACCGCTTAAAATATCTTTGTCTGTTAGGGCTACTCGAAGTTCGTAAGCCTTTTGACTGATGTTTCTTTCTGTCGAGTTTAGCTTCCAGCTTAACTGAAGCTGTGCAGCATCTATCCCAATGGGATTATGTTTATAGTTGGTGGTTAATTGGTCTGCAATGAGCTTTTGAGCCTGTGCAGAGACTGAAAAATAAATGAGTAAGATTAATGCGCTCAGTTTGTTCATTTGAGATTGGTTTATTTGGTTTCATTTATGTGGCAAGATAAAACATTCATGTTAAGTATTTAATAAAGTTTAATTAACTTTCAAATAGTCACAAAAAAGTTTCAATCCATCACTAAAATAAAACATTTTGAAACCAAAACTGTCATGAACTGTCCTGTTATAAACGAAGCAAATCCGGGAAGTAAATCATAAAAAAAGGGATGTACCATTTTTTACAATGATACATCCCTCTATTATGTGATTACCCTAATGGGCAATATATTATATTATTTTGTTGGAGCAGGCGTTACTGGTGTAACTGTTGCACCTGGCTGAGCTACCGGAGCTGCAGTTGGTTTTTTAATGTCAGTTAACTCAACTTCAAATACAAGTGGAGAAAAAGGACTGATACCACCCTGAGGCATACCACCTTCGCCATAAGCAAGGCTTGACGGGATGATTAAAGTGATTTTTCCACCTTTACCAATCAATTGCAAACCTTCATCAAATCCTGGAATTGCTCTTCCTAAAGTAATAGGACGAGGACCATATTGAGCCATTGCATTGTGTTTACCTGCTTCTTTAGCAACTTTCTCATCACTAGTATCGAAGATATTATCTTTACCGTCAGATTTTTTAGTTGTTAATTTACCAGTATAGTTAACCATCATTGTATCACCTAAAGCAGGTTTTACAGCATCACCTGGTTTGCTGATCACATATTGTAAACCAGAAGCAGTTGTTGTAGTTTTCAGGTTATTGTCAGCAATGTATTTTTTGATTTTACCAGCTTCAGCACCTTTCTTTTTCTCAATGCTAGCTTTGTAATCTTTTTCAAAGAAATCTCTAGCTTGTTTTTGGAAGGTAGAATCAGCTTCGCCCGCTTTTTTAGCTAACACTTTTTCTACTTTAATCGTAAACACGATGTATTTATCTTTTGTTCCTGGAGGTTTTGGTTGGCCAGAACGAGCAGCCATAGTATCTAAATCCAATTTAAATGTAGCGCTATCGCCTTCTCCAAACAACGTTAAAACATCGTTCATATCACCTGCATAAACTTTTTTAGCAACAGGGAAAACCTGAGGTTGATCCATATCCCATGTGTTAAACATCACAGAATCTTTCTCACTTTTTTGGATAAAGTTTAACTTAACTATATCACCTTCTTTAATTTTTGCGCCACCAGCATCTTTATGGATGATATACGACAGGCCTCCTGGACCTTTTTTATAGTTGTTACAAGCAGCTAGCCCAAGTGTCGCTGCGAAAAGAATTACTAGACCTTTCTTCATGTGGTTTTTTAAATTATATTTTTTTATATGTTTATTTTCTAAATTCTGTTCAATAACTCCATCCTTATCGAAGCAGTTGGTTTTTATAATCTGGTAAAAGTGCTTTAAAATCTTTTACTGTTTCTACTAAATTTTTATCGGAATACCCACCAGCTGCATTTCTATGTCCACCCCCGTTAAAGTATTTCTTACAAATCTCGTTCGCAGGAAAATCTCCTGTGGAGCGCAAAGATAATTTAACTTTATCAGTTCTTTCAATAATAAATGCGGCCAATTTAACACCATTAATTGACAATGCATAATTCACTATCCCTTCGGTATCACCGGTTACAATATTAAACTTTTTTAGTTCTTCTTTAGTAACAGATATGATTGCTGTATTAAATTCTGGAATTACTTCCAGCTTCTCACTTAAGCAATAGCCCAGGAAACGTAAACGGTTTTCTGTCGCGTTATCGTATACCAATTGATGAATTCTCCAGTGTTCGGCACCTAAATCGATCAAATCGGCAGCAATACGATAAACTCCAGCATTTGCAGATTCAAAACGGAAAGAACCCGAATCGGTCATGATCCCTGTATATAAACAACTCGCGATGTCTTTATTCATCAATGCTCCGTCCTCCAACTCATTTACAATAAAATCGTAAACCAATTGAGCCGCAGCACAAGCGCCGATATTCCAATGACGGTAATCATCAAAATCTTCAGGATCCAGGTGGTGATCAATCATCAACTTATAAGCATTAGATGACCTCACCAATTCGCCCAATTCATTAATTCGACCAAGCGCATTAAAATCAAGGCAGAAAATCATCGAAGCTTCGGCTACCAGTTTTGCTGAACGCTCTTGTTCATCAGGATAAATAATGACTTCGGCATTATTAGGCATCCAATGTAAAAAGTAGGGATAATCGCTAGGCGTGATTACGTGAACATGATGCCCCTTCTGAATCAGATACGCATATAAGCCCAATGATGAACCCATTGCATCACCATCAGGTTTATGATGTGTTGTAATTACAATTTTCTGTGGCGTAGCCAGCAAAGATTTTATTTCTGAAATAGATAGCATAATTTTCGTTGCAAAGCTAATAATTTAATGATAATTGAAGCCTATAATATTTATGCCTTTTAGAGCAAACAATTTTATCTAAGTTTCGAACTTTAATATTAACAGTATAAAACGTAATTTTGCAAAAAATCATATAAATAAAATGAGTACAAATAGAACTTTTACCATGATTAAGCCTGATGCTGTTGCGAATGGCCATATTGGTGCTATCATTAATGACATTACTGCTGCAGGTTTTAAAATCATTGCATTAAAATACACTAAACTAACTCCAGAAACAGCTGGCGAGTTTTATGCAGTTCACAAAGAGCGTCCTTTTTATGCTGACTTGGTAAGCTTCATGTCATCTGGACCGATCGTTGCTGCAATTCTTGAGAAAGACAACGCTATCGAAGATTTCAGAAAATTAATCGGTGCTACTAACCCAGCTGAAGCAGCTGAAGGTACTATCCGTCAGAAATATGCTAAATCAATTGATGCAAATGCTGTTCACGGTTCAGATTCTGACGAGAACGCTGCAATTGAAGGCGATTTCTTCTTTACTGCTGCTGAGCGTTTCTAAGAACTTCTCTGATCATTAATCTGGATATGATTCAGAATGACGACAGTATTAAAATAAGCACCTCAAAAAAGGTGCTTATTTTTTTATAAAGTTTGTACCTTTCCTCCACAACAAATAGAACTAATGAAGAAAACACTTATTACCCTTATGCTTCCGTTCTGCGCGCTTGCTGTAAACGCTCAAACGAAATCAAAAACTACCACAACAAAGAAAACAACTACCACAGTAAAAAAAGCTCCATCAGCAGTTGTATTTAAATCAACGTTAGACTCGGCAAGTTATGCTTTTGGCAATACCATGGCTAGCAGCATGAAAAATGATGGCCTTAACAGCCTTAACTATGAATTATTAGTTAAAGGATTGAAAGATGCTTTTGGTAATGCGACGCCATTGATCGCTAAAGAGCAATCACAAATTGCGATCAACAACTTATTTAAAAATGTAAGTAAACAAAAACATGCACCTACGCTTGCAGCAGGCAAAGCATTTTTAGAAAAAAATAAAAAAGAAGCTGGCGTGCAAGTTACACCGAGCGGACTTCAATATCAGGTAATCACAAGAGGCACGGGTATCAAACCTAAGGCTACAGATACCGTATTGGTTAACTACAGGGGAACTTTGATTAGTGGAAAACAGTTTGACAGTTCCTACGACAGAAAAGAACCACTTTCATTACCATTAAATGGTGTAATTACAGGTTGGACAGAAGGTCTTCAATTGATGCAAACGGGTTCGAAGTACAAATTCTTTATTCCTTATAACCTTGCTTACGGAGAACGTGGCGCTGGAGAGGACATTCCGCCATATAGCACACTAATCTTCGAAATTGAGCTACTTAAAGTAAACGGAAAATAGACACGAATCAAACCATTGTCATTCTCGTTTGTTAATTTGTTACATCAAATAATCAAGCCTATGACAACGAGAAAATATTTTCCCTTAGCAATTATCGCCTTCCTTTCTACTACACTTATGAGTTGCGAGTTAGTAAAGGGCATTTTTAAGGCAGGTATTTGGACTGGTGCAATTGTAGTCATATTGGTACTTGCACTCATCATCTGGTTAATCGGCAGAATCTTTGGCGGATAAATCTTGTCTAAAGAAAAACCATATCAGTAATCACTTCAGATCCGGCACGTTCATTTATTTTTTGAATGATGCCGGATTTTACCATTAGCAACTCATTCTTTATTACCGATGACTCAATCCTAATAAATAGTTTCCCTTGTGAGACGTAAATCTTTGTAGTTCGATTAGCGATCGCTGTACCCATCAGTTCGGGCCACAAAGACACCACCGAGGTTTCATCAAACTTGCCTTTTAGCTTATAAACATTCAGCAACTTGCCAATGCCCTCTTTCAATGTAATGTCGTTTGGTTTACGCATGATTTATTGCTCCGTTAGTTACTTCAAATAAAGTTACCGGCACATCAATTTTATTAAATACAGCCATCACTCTTTCCTTTCCAGTATCTGTAATAAAGATTTGTCCAAAATCATGATGAGAGACCATCTCCATCAGCTTATGCATCCTGCTATCGTCCAGTTTATCAAAAATATCATCCAGCAACAGCAAGGGCTTAAACCCTTTATATTTCTGAAGATAAGCATATTGTGCCAATTTTAAGGCAATTAAAAAGGATTTCTGTTGTCCTTGAGAGCCAAATTTCTTTAAAGCCATATCAGATATGGTAAATATCAACTCATCCTTATGGATACCAGTAGTCGTTCTCTCCAGGATTTTGTCCTTTTCTATTGACTGCAGTAACAATTGTTCAAAAGCCGTATCGTTTAGTTGGCTTTGATATTGCAGACTCACTTGCTCTTTATCACTAGTCAGGAACTGGTAATACTTATCAAACAATGGAATAAACTCGATCATAAATTGCTGACGTTTGGCATAGATCTTTACACCAGAAGCCACCAGCTGCTCATTATAAATCTCTAATAAGGTCGGATCATAGCTTCTTGTTATTGCAATCTGCTTTAACAAAGCATTCCTATTTAACAAATGGCGGTTGTATAAAATCAATTCGTCCAGATAATGCGTATCCGTTTGTGAGATCACATTATCCATAAACCGCCTGCGTTCCTCACTTCCCTCCATAATAATATTGGTATCGTAAGGTGAGATCATCACCAAAGGAAACAAACCAATATGATTGGCCAGCTTATCGTATTCCTTTTTATTCCGCTTAAATTGCTTTTTCTGATTCCGTTTTACCCCGCAAGTAATCTTCTCATTCTTCTCTTCACGATCAAAATCACCTTGAATCATAAAAAGATCATGACCAGTTTTAATCTGCTGGGTATCTATAGGATTAAAATACCCTTTGCATAGGCACAAGTAATGAATAGCGTCCAGTAAATTCGTTTTACCGGCCCCATTATCACCTACAAATGCATTTACAGTTTTAGAAAAACTAACATTTGCGTCCGTATAGTTTTTAAAATTAAGAAGAGTAATGTTTTTTAACCACATAGTATCAATAGCCAAAGTTACCGTTTAGCTTTGTCAATTCTATGATTTGTTTTTCCTTCAGGATACGCTGTCGCAATATAAATATTAACCTTTACCTCGGTACTAATTAACGCTCAGTTCATTAATTTTGTTTAAATACTTAGAAAAGGGTTGATACTTTGATGTAAAAATGTATTTTTGCAATCCTTAATTTTTTTAAATAAAATGTCTACAACAGAAAAAGAAATAAATCAGCCGGTAAGAAAGGGCTCTTTTTTAGAAGAAAATTCGAAAAGCCTTTTATTCATTGCAGGTGCAATTGTAGTATTAATAGGCATATACTTCTGGTACCAGAATGTATACCTTAAAAACAGGGCTGAAGAAGCTTCAGCTAAAATGTACAAGGCAGAGCAATATATTGGTGCTGCAGATTCATTGGCCAACAAAGCTATAAACGGCGAAGGTGGCTATCCTGGTCTTGAAAAAATTGCAGAGGAGTATGACAATACGAAATCAGCGAACCTTGCTAACTTATACCTTGGTGGTATTTACTTGCGTAAAGGCGAGTACAAAAAAGCGACTGAAGTATTGGGTAAATATTCTGAGACAGGAAGTCCTGTTGCAGATCCATTGGCTTTAGGTTTGTTAGGTGATGCTTACAGCGAGTTGAAAGACTTCAAACAAGCAGCTACGTATTACAAAAAAGCTGCTGATAAGGCTAGCAACAAATTCACTTCTCCTATGTTCCTTAAAAAACTAGGCTTGGTGTACGAAAACCTTAAAGACTTTAAAAATGCTGAAGAAGCATATACTAAAATAAAAACTCAGTATCCTGAGAGCCAGGAAGCGGCTATGATTGATGAGTACATTGCACGTGCAGCTGTACAAGTTAAATAAGGAGCACTTTAAGGCATACAAAATAGCCCTGTATACATCAAGTATACAGGGCTATTTTTTTTATGATCCTTGTTCTACTTCTTGGTAGCAGAGAGTATTAAAAACATCGGCCTGCGCAATTCATCTTTCATTTCAGGAATACTTTCTAAAAGTGCTTTCTCCGGCTCCGGCTCGGAAATGCCTATAATCTCGAACCCTGATTTGATCAAACTGCTGATATAGGTTGTTAGCGTTTTGTGGTATTTGGTCACTTCTACGCCAAGGAAATTTGCTTTCCTGATTCCTTGATTGGCATACTGATCAACTGGCCAATGTATCCGATTCCCTTTTTCGTCATAATACCAGTCCTGTAAGCCCTGTGCTGTAAAGATTGGGTGTTCTACTGAGAAAGCAAACGTGCCTGCCTTAGACAAGCTATAATGTACCTTATCGCAAATCTTACCGAAATCTTCCAGGTAGTGAAAAGCAAGAGAGCTGATCACCACATCGAAGGCATTCGCAGGGAAATCAAAATCTTCTATGGCGATACGCTGATATTCTATCCCCGGTAAACTGTTAATCTTTCTAGCTTCAGTAAGCATTTTTTCAGAAAGATCTATGCCAAGTACAGAGATAGCTCCCTGTTCCATTGCGTAACGGCAATGCCAGCCAAATCCGCAGCCCAAATCAAGCACACGCTTTCCTTTGAAGTCAGGAAACATCTTTTTGAGCACATGCCATTCGCCTGCCCCTTGTAAACCATTTACAGAACGGGACATCTGGCTGTATTGATTAAAAAAATGGCTATTGTCGTATTTATTCTCCTTCATAACGTTTTTTGTTAGATAAAGTTCAATATCTAATTTCATTACCACGGTAACAACAGCAAAGATAAAGTAATATAAAAAAGGGGCTGCATCAATTGAATGATACAGCCCCAACAAAGGTTATTAAGTGGCGTCAGTTTTTAGTAAAATATTTTCCCAGTCACGATTTCCTTACCATTTTTATCAATCGCGAATACATTAATAGAAGTTGCATTAATTTTTCTGATCATAAAATAATTAGTTTTGAGTAATCGTTGCATTGTTGCAGGCCCAGTGCCATACAATGCATTGGTGGATGCAGCTGCATAAATATCAAAAAATATAGAATTATACCCTGTAAATGATAAGGGGTCAATCCTCGTAGCCGGTGTTGGGAAATATGTAAAAGTCATTGCACCGGCCTGTTTATTATTGATTGCTGTTGGATAGTTTGCCCCCAGATACGTAGCATCAGCAGCGCTAAACTTTATAAAAGCAACACTCAAAGGGGTAAAGGCCTCACCACTTGCAAATGTCATCTCGGCAGTTAGGTATCTTCCAAAAAAACTAGCTTGATCAAACAGCTTAGTATTTTCGGTCTGCCATTCCTTAATCCAGGTAGGCTGAGTATTTCTAACCATTTTAAGTATAGCTCCACCCTCACTTGCAGAACTGGAACCTTTTCTATAAGGCTGCATAGTGATTGTATCAGATGTTACTTTTAAAACTTTAAAAAAGTAGTCCGTCACATCTGTACTCCCAATTTCATAAATTGCAGAAAGTGCTGTTCCGGTTGAGAAGGTAAGTAATGGCATTCCAGTTGCTGCAGATATATTAAAAAAACTAGATACATCTTTTCCATAAATTGAAGTCATATTGACCTTGCTTTCAAGTGTATCAAACTTTAAAATAAACGGCATTGCGGACTTAACGTTCGCATTAAGCGGAGTGACAAATAGTATCCATCCATCTTTTGAATCATTTAACTGAGTTTTCAGTTCTTTTTCCAATGCATTTGAGCGTTCTATAGATTTACTCCCGTCTAACAGGGTTTCTTTTTTACAGGAAGCCATTAAACACATGAAAACGGCAAGAAAAGAAATATTATATATTGTTTTCATCTTAGTTCGTTTTAATATTTGTAATTAAAATGGTAAAGTACTTGTTACTTGATCCAGAATATCATGCATCTGATGTAAATCAATTCCTTTGTCTAAATAGAATTTATATACTATTTGATATTTAGTGGCCAATTTAGGATTTTTGGCTACGATGGTCTGGATTTCTGCCCGTGTATAGCGGATCATTGACTCTACAGAGGTCGCAAAATCCTCTTCAGGTGCGAACCCGCCATATGGGGTAAAAAAACCATCTATTTGCGCGTCATTATCTGTCCTCCTTTGTCCGTTGGGTTTAGTCAGATAGTTCAACTGATAATAACTCCCTTGAGATACCCTATCGTAAGCATAGCTTCTACCAAATTTTTGGTCAAGTTGATGTGCATGTTCATGATAAAGCGTGCACATGTGATCTCTAAGCGAAGCTTTGGTAAAAGCAAGTCCATCTGCTCCACCCATTCCTAATCTATAGAATTGTCCATTCAAACCAGCCCCAGCAGCCAAGCCAGAACTGATAGAGTTAAAATGAACGTACGTACCCAGAATAAGGAATTCAATCGGTTTTTGGTCACTCAAAAACTTTGGAAAGTTCTTTTTCAAAGGCTCAAGCCACAACTTTTCGATAACATATTTAGTATACAACTTCGCTTTATCATATTGTGCAGGCACATAAAAAGTCGTCGGATCTATAATCCGTGGATTAAACTCATAAAACACCCTTACTCCATAATTTTTAAACAGACTATCCGTTAAGCTATCCAAACCGTTCCATTTACCTTTTTTAACCGAGAGGTAATCTATAGGTTCATCGATGGCAATTGTCGTATCTTTTTTGCAACCAGTAATAAATGCACTTGAAGCAAGTACAACCGCAAGTACCAGTATATATATCTTTTTCATGATCATATCATTTAACATTGTTAATAAACCTTATCTTGGGTTTAACTGAATAGCCGGATTCCCTTGTTGTTCTTTTAAAGGAATCTGCAACGCCGTTCTTAAATCATTAGGCATTAAAGTAGCCGCCGGGGCTTCTCCTCTTCCAATCAGATGTTCAACCTTTATACCCATACGCTTCACATCAAACCAACGCAGCCCTTCTCCGATAAACTCTTTTCTACGCTCAAGTAACACAGTCGTTAAAAGTGTTTCGTTGGTAAATAATGCAGGATTAAGCGCAGTATAATTGGTATATCTTGCTTTGCGTAATACTTCAAGATCTTTCAATGCTTCAGTAACTGTTCCACCAGTACTTCTTAACACTGCTTCAGCCCGGTTCAGCAACACCTCTTCCATAGAAAAATAAGAAGCCCTGAAAGCCGAGTTCGGATTATTAGGTTGAGTTTCATACTTGGCAACCATGACCCTTTTATCGATAACTGTACCTACAGCATAGGTAAGTTTATTTCTTAAATCGGTTACAGGCAGTACTGTAGTCAAAAAGTCCGCTACATAAAATCCAGAACGCGTATAGCCTGTAGGTGCAAGGAAGCCCAGGTTTCTGGAAGAATAATAATTCATCAGGATATTGGGATGTATAGTAGGGTCCATATACTTCACCGTAAAGGCCTGTATTCCGTTTGCCGTTAGTACAGTCAGGTCCGTTGCAAGATCTCTAACAAAACGTCCCTTTTCTAAAATCACTGCATCTGCGTATTTGATAGCTTCTGTCCAGTTCCCTTTGTACAACATCAACCGGCTCATAAAAGCATTAGCACTGGCCATGGTAAAATGATAGGGATTTTTAGGTGCAAAAGCGGCTCCCTGTTGCAGCAAAGCAATACCTTCCGAGGCATCCTTTTCAATTTGCGCATAAGTCTCCTTTACCGTAGCGCGTGTGTAGGTTTTTACATTTTCTTCATTTACTGTCGTTACAATCGGAATGCCCAGATCTGTAGCCGCAGTAGCTTCATTATAATGTTTAGAGAAAAGATTAACCAACATAAACTGGCAATAAGCCCTTAATACGAGCGCTTCACCTTTGACCGCTGCCTTAAATTCTGCAGTTCCACGTGTAGAAGCATCCACCCCATTGATTACAATATTGGCACGGTAGATCTTAGCAAAAAATTCACGATAAGCCACATCTGGGTTGGTAAAGTTATTATCCGGATATTCGTCTTTGTATAAATATATCGGCAGGAAATAACTGGTCATAGAGGCTTGAGCCAGATTGGCGTGGTACTCGAAATCATCAGTTAAAATATCGGTAAACATTTCCTGCCTTTCAGGATAAGCATCAACCAGAATCTGCTGATAATGCTCTGTAAATTGCAGGTCTATCCTGTTATCGTAAGGCTTATCTGTAAACTTTTTACAACCTGTAAAACACAATGCAAGCACGGTTAATAATGAGGCTATAATATTTTTGGAATTGAATAGTTTCATCTTATTATCTTTTAAAACTGTGCAGTTAATCTTAATGTATAACTTCTCGGATTTGGCAAGCTCACGCCAGAAATCAAGCTCTGTGGGTCGACACCACGCAACTTACTACTAGCCCAATAATGAATGTTATTTGCAGAAGCCATTAGCCTTGCCCCTTTTATCCATGGCACACCAGTTAATAATTTAGGTGAGACATTGTAAGATAACATCACCTCACTCAAACGGAGCACATTTGCACTAACCACCATTGCATCACTTCTGTTATAGGCAAACTCATTCTCTATAAATGCAGAAGTAAAATAGCTATTCTGTATACTGGATACAAGGCCTGGTATATTTGTCAGGTTTTCATCTCCCGCAGTACGCCATCTCGAATCAATATCCTTAGATGCTGCCAAATTATCATCATACACACGTTTCACAGTTGGTGATCTAAACACCTTATTACCCATACTATAGGTTAAAAACACCCTCAATTCAAAAGACTTATAGTTAAATGAATTGGTTATCGAGCCAGTGCTTGTAGGAATTCTTGACCCCATATAGGTAATCAGAGAGTCATTTACACTTGAAAACTGTATATTATTGGAGGTCTTACCCGTATTACCGTCATAGAACAAAGGTTGGCCATTTGCATCCAGGCTAGCAAAACGATAAGCATACAAACCATATAGTGGCTTCCCAACGATACCATATCCATCCGGACGTGTTTTTTCGGTCAGCAATGGCGAGAAGAGATTTCCGTCAACCATTGTATTTTTTACATAACCATAAATCAATCCTACATTCCATCTAAAATCTTTGGTTTTCACAACTTCTTTGACATCCAAAGTAATGTCAACCCCTTTGTTGCTCATTGTCGCCCAGTTAATAGTTTTGCTGGCAAATCCATCCTCATATCCTACAGAACTCGATCTGATTAGATCTTTATTCTTTCTGGTGTAGTATTCTGCAGTAAGGCTTAACTTGTTAAACAAGCCCAATTCCAAACCGAAATTGGTAATAAAATCTTTTTCCCAGCTTAAGCTAAATAGCTCAGGTGCAAGAATCCTGATGCCGATCTCGCTGTTAACAGCATCCGGACGGTTCACATTTACATAGTTGGCATTGATATTTGGCGAAGACTGGTAAGCGTTGCCGCGTAATGCATAACTCGCACGCAACTTCATGAAGTTAATCTTTCCTGCAGCATTGATCTGTTTGAAAAAGTTTTCCTGGTCTACATTCCATGATAAACCGACACTGTAATTTGGTAAGAACCTTGATCTGGTCCTTCTGCCAAACATATTGTTCCCGTCAACCCTTCCAGCTACTTCTATATTGTATTTATTATTAAAAGAGTATTGAGTAGAGAGAAACAAAGCAGTTCTGTTTTCCTGAACAAATCCTTCGGTATAATATCGCTCGTCTTTTTCGATAGCTCTTTTCATCGCCAGCACACTCGGCGATATGATTTTACCTCCATAATATAAATAGCCATATCCACGGGTGTAATCACTTGTGGTTTTATCCGAAGCCATCTCAAAACCACCAAATACATTTAGCCTATGCTTATCTTCCCAATCTTTTTTAAAGCTCAGCGTATTTCTCATGTAAAGAAATCTACCATCATTACTACGGGCATCCAGTATACCTCCACGTGGAAGAATGGTTTCTGGAATAGAATTCGGATCTGAAGGATCTTTATACAGAAAGGGATTCATTTCTCTTAATTTATCGTTTGTGGCCACACGGTATGCTGCTGCTACATTCGAATATTCTGTCATCACGTGATCGTACTTAGCTGCCGTTTTTCTCGCAGAAAGTAGGGTTTCAAAAGTGAGGTCCTTAGAGATTTTATAAGTTGGCTTTACAGAGATTCTGACATCATGTGCACTTAATGTATTGAAGTTTTCCTTCAACTCATCCAAAATATTAAATGGTGCAAAATCACGCAGATAATATTGCAGATTTCCATTTGCATCGTATGGAGACATTGCCCTGCTTGTGTTAGCAGCATAACTTGTAGGATTCAAATCAAAAAGTCTCGTTGTATTAAAACTACTTGAACTGGTGGTACTGTTAAATGTCCCTGGCGAAAGCTGATCGCGGAATGACGCATTCAGATTCAGGTCCAGATCCAGTTTAGAGGTCAAATTAAGCACTACACGAAAATCAGACGTATACCGATTCATGTTGTACCCTATTGCCGACCCATTGTCACCAGCATAACTTCCTGATAAATAATAAGTAGACTTATCTCCTCCGCCAGAGAAAGACAAACTATGTTCCTGTAATAAGTTGTTTTTAAACAACACGTCAAACCAATCGGTATTTAAGCCCCTGGCACGATTTAGTCTGTTGTTGAATTCCTGCGGACTGATCTGATTAGACGCATATAAACGGTAAGGCTCTGTAAAAGCACCTGTTGAAGATGGATAATTTAAAACAGACAGGTAACCATAGTTGTAAAGATCTTGCGAAAGGTCCATCGACTGTTTGGAATCCATCACGTTAAACTGATTGATATCAGGTTTTACGCCAATGGTATAAGCGGTACTGAGATTGATACTGGCAGAGTTCTTCTTTCCCTTTTTAGTGGTGATGGAAATAACCCCATTTGCCGCTCTCGTTCCATATAAGGCTGTTGCCGAACCATCTTTTAAGATAGAAATATCCTCTATGTCGGCAGCATTAAGCCCTGCTATTGCCGACCCAAGTAAAGACGCCGGATCACCGGAATATAACTGACTAACATTTACATTGGCTGGCGATGCAATAGGAATACCATTAATCACATATAAAGGCTCCTGATTCGCACTGATTGAAGCATTACCGCGGATCCTGATTTTTGGAGTTGCCCCGAAAGTCCCTGAAACATTCTCTACACTTACCCCAGCAGCAGCACCCTGTAGCATTCTGGAAACATCTGTATATCCAGAGCGGTTAATAATTTCTTTATCCACCTGACTGACAGAGCCTGTAAAAGTCTTCTTATCTACTTTCTGGTATCCGGTCACCACAACCTCACCCAGACTCTGATCTCCACCCTCCAGTACGATATTCATAAAAGTAGAGGTTGCAGCAACTTCTTTTCTGTTAAAACCGATATAGCTGACTACCAAAATAGCGCCCTCTTTATCTACCTTCAATGTAAACTGCCCATTGATGTCGGTTTTTGTTACATTTTTAGTATTCTTTTCCGTAATGCTAGCACCGGGAAGTGGCCCTTTTCCATCTGTAACTTTACCAGTAACCACGATTTGTGGAGCTGCTGTTACCACACGTACTTTTGTCGTCTTGGGGTTAATTAAAATAGTATTGCCTTCAATTTCATAATTAAATGGCTGATTGGCCATTACCTTATCCATCGTTTCAGTTAAAGTGGCTTCTTTTAGTGAAACCGTTACGGGCTGGGCGCGTTGTAATACGTCGGTATTGTATACCAACTTTAAGCCGCTTTGCTTTCTGATTTCGAGAAGGACAAATTTTAATGACGTATTACTTGCCGAAATCGTAATCCTTTGGGAAAAGGTTTTCGCCGAAATCTGCATGCATACAACCATTAATAAGAAAGCTGTGATCTTCATGGTTAGTGAAAATTTTGAGAGTAGGTTATGCGCAAACACATAATTCTGCCGTAAGCCAAAAAATAGCTTGCGCTGAACATTTAAATTCATAAATTTGTTAGGTTTAAGGTGATTCTTAACTAGTTGTTTTGTTGACGGGTGCCTTATTCATCACCGATTGCGCTGCTACGCAGTCGGTGTCTTTTTTTTGGCTTTTTGTATCGAAACTACATAGGCATAGGTTTTAGTTTAGGTTACGGTTTAATTAGCGGTTAATTTTTATCGTATTATTTATTAAAGAGAATTTTATATTCCCTGTTTTTTCAAGCATTCTTAAAACATTTGATAAGGTTTCATTTCTAGAAATAAAGATATTATACCTGGTTTCTGGCAAATTCTTAAGATCTACTTCTACATCATACCAGCGGGACAATTGTCTCAGGATATCCTTTAGATATAAGTCCTCAAACATAAAATTGCCATCTTTCCATGCTATGGCGCCTTCCACATTGACTTTTTTTACGTGAATAAAAGCATCCCCCGCGGTAAGTATCGACTGCTCACCAGGATTTAAGATCTTAGCCTCCTTAGTTGCTATCGAATAAACATTGACTTTTCCAGACACCAATGTAGTTTTTACCACAAGATCATCATCATAAGCGCTAAGGTTAAAATGGGTTCCCAAGACTTCAACAATCTGTGTGGGTGTTTCTACAGAAAAAGGCTTCCGAATACCATTCTCCAAAACCTTTTCTACATCAAAAAAGCCCTCCCCCTTAAGCTCTACCTTTCTTCCCACTCCTAATGGAAAACTCAGCGGATACCTCAATGATGATGAAGCATTAAGCATTACCTTGGTTCCATCTGATAAAATCACCGCATATTGTCCACCTTTTGGAGTGGTAATTTGATTGTACAATACTTCCGTTGTTCCCGATTTCTGATCCGATACTTGATAAACAACCAAGCCCTCCTTTGTTACTTTGATACTCACTCCGGCTTTTTTTAAAAGCGTAGTGTCACTATTAGCATCGAGAACAATCGATGAACCATCCGCAAGCGTCAAGATACCTTTATTCGTTCCAGGCCTCGCGTCGTTAGCCAACGGCTTACCTTCAGGAAACTCGGATTTTTTAAGGCGGCTATAAAAGAGTCCTCCCATTAATAAAACGCCAACAAGACTCGCAGCTACTGCATACTTGGCATAGCTAGAAGAAAAGACACGTTGAAGAAAACTCTTTTTGAAAAGCTGCTGTTGCAAATAGTTATCCGTTTTACGAAAAGCTGCAATAACATCAGGTTGCTCTTCAAAATCTGCTGGGACTTCCGCATTCAACTGATCTTCAATTAATAATTTAAGATCAGCATTATCGCTATCAGCATTAAAATAATCCAACAGCACCCTGATTTCCTCAGGAGTACATTGATTGTTTAAGTAGCGTTTAAATAATTGTGAAAGTTTCTGCACTTGCGTCTATTTTATTCTAATACGCCAATGATGCGAAAACCAACTACTCTTAATTTAAAAAAGTTTAAAAAATTGTAATCAACATTAGAATAAGGATGACATCGACTTGCGACAAGCGTGTTTTAAGTATTCTTGTAGCCCGTACAATATGATTATTAACGGTCGCAGTCGAAATGTTCAGAAGTGCAGCAACCTCATCATAACTTTTCCCTTCGATCTTACAAAGCTGGAACACCTCACGACATTTAGGGGGTAACAGATTAATCTCCTGATCAAGTAGCTTTATGCTCTCCTCTAACTCAGCCCCTGCATCTAGGTCTTGATGGTCTTCAATAGAAGATGACGCAATCAATCTCTCTTCAAGTTTCTTCTGACGGGAAGCCTTTCTAAAGAAATCATATACACTATTTTGCGCGATCCTGACCACATATCCCTCAAAAGACTGCTCAACATCCAATCCTCCGGCATGATTCCACACCTTTATAAATACATCCTGCAAAATATCAGCAGCAATATCTGTAGATTTTACAAGTTTTAAAATATTCCCGTAAATTTTGCCCCTATGTTTCTTATAAAAAAAGTCAAAAGCCTCCTCGTCCCCAGATTTTAAACGGATAAGCATATCATTTTCATAAAGGGACACAATCTTACTCATACAACTTTAGTTCTTTTAATCCGAAACATAAATTTGCTTCCTATTAAAAGAGATTACGTTAATTATTTAAATAGAAACAAGCATTCAACGCTAAATATATTAAAAGCGATTCTAAAAACCATTTATTCTGAATCATTAATAAATCCCACTGTCAAAAAGCACAACAAACTAACAGTTTAGACGAATTTTATTTAAGTTTGCAGCATGGCAACACAACTTAAAAACCTATCCGATTTTTCGCATACTACTGTACCTAATGGAAGCGCTTTCAAATTTGCAATTGCTGTTGCAGAATGGAATGCTGAAGTTACAGGTAGCCTATATAATGGCGCATTAGAAACTTTGCTTAAACATGGCGTATCTCCAGAAAACATTATTTCTGTACCGGTACCTGGTAGTTTTGAGCTTACTGCTGCTGCCGAAATACTTTTACAAAAATACAAAGACCTTGATGCAGTAATCTGCCTGGGCTGTGTAATCCAGGGAGAAACCAAGCACTTTGATTTTATCTGTGATGCGGTAGCCAATGGGATTACCCAAGTAGGTATCAAACATGCCAAACCTGTAATATTTGGGGTGTTAACTACTAACGACCAACAACAGGCAATAGACAGGGCCGGTGGTAAACATGGTAACAAAGGAGACGAAGCTGCAATTACTGCATTAAAAATGGCAGAATTGAAGGCTACCCTATAACATACTTTGATTCTTTTGTTAAAAACTGTAGATTAGTATCGATATTTCATTAAAGAAAATAAATACAAATGAAAAAAGTTGCAATATTATTGCTTGGTGTGTTTTTTGCAATAACGTTGTTGGAAGCTTGTTCCAACAAAATTTGTCCGGCGTATAGCTCTTACCCAGAAGGCAAAAGAAGAAGAGGATAAGTAGAGGTAATTTAATAAAGAGATTTGATGCAGTGGAAAAACATTACTGATCTGGCACAGATTAGTCAAATTCAGAACCAGGAAGGCTACAGTTTAATATTTAAACACAGTACGCGTTGCTCGGTAAGTGCAATGGCTAAAAGACGATTCGAAATGGATTGGGAGACAATACCCGAACACACTTCTCTATATTTTTTAGATTTAATCAGCTATCGCGACCTTTCGGCGCAGATAGCTGAAACTTTTCAAGTCCATCACGAATCCCCACAAATCTTATTGATCAAAAACGGAGATTGTATTCTGGATGCTTCTCATAGCGACATTTCGGCAGTAGAAGTTGCCGAAATGATTAATATTTAAAAGTTACTGTTTTCTTAATATCCGGGTGTAGACTATACATCACTGGACAAGTATTGGCAGAACGTTCAATGATCGTTTTGTCTTTATCAGAATAGTTATTTGCTGGAAACTGGAAATCAACCACTATTTCAGCAACTCTTCTTGGATTTTCAGCCATTATCTTAGTGATATCGCAAGTAGTCCCATCAATATTAAAACCATGCTCATTCGCTGCGATTCCAACGATGGTGAGCATGCAATTACCTAATGATGTGGCCAATAAATCCGTTGGCGAAAAAGCTTCACCTTTTCCTTTGTTATCTACAGGAGCATCAGTGATGATTTCATTACCGGAACGCTCATGTATAGAAGTGGTTCTCAAACCACCGTTGTAAGTTATTTTTGAAGTGCTCATGAGGTAAAATTAAGAGAATTCGTTTACTTTAATGTCAAATAAAATCAATTAACATGAAATAGATCAAGTTTACATCCTATAAACATTTCATCTTTATAACTATTCAAACCTATTGCTTAACTTTGTGCCATGATCGCACTTCCGGTTGTTTCAGAAAACCCAGTACAACGTAAACCAGATTGGCTTAGAGTTAAGCTTCCTGTAGGCAAAGAATATGCGCAAGTGCGCAGTTTGGTGGAT
The DNA here is from genome assembly GCF_900100435.1 of Pedobacter sp. ok626. Classification (GTDB taxonomy): domain Bacteria; phylum Bacteroidota; class Bacteroidia; order Sphingobacteriales; family Sphingobacteriaceae; genus Pedobacter. The sequence continues at coordinate 148,572 of NZ_FNEX01000002.1, forward strand.
ACCCATAAACTTCATACCATCTGCGAAAGCGGTAATTGTCCAAATATGGGCGAGTGTTGGGGTGCAGGTACAGCAACCTTTATGATCCTTGGTAACATTTGTACCAGATCATGCTCATTCTGTGCTGTAGCCACAGGTAGACCATTAGCTGTTGATACTGACGAACCTAACCGGGTAGCAAACTCAGTAAAACTGATGAAAGTAAAACACTGTGTAATCACTTCTGTTGACAGGGATGACCTCAAAGACGGAGGTTCAATTATATGGGCGGAAACTTTACAAGCCATCAGAAGAGAAAGCCCTGAAACCACATTGGAAACATTAATACCAGACTTTAGAGGTCAATGGGATAACTTATACCGTGTGCTGGAAGAACGCCCTGAAGTAATGTCCCACAACGTGGAAACGGTAAAACGCCTAACCAAACAAGTGCGTATCCAGGCTAAATACGACAGAAGTCTTGAAGCCCTTAAGCGCATCTCTGAATTTGGCTTAAGAACCAAAACAGGAATTATGCTTGGACTAGGAGAAACTGAAGACGATGTTTTAGAAGCTATGGATGATCTTGTTGCCAATGGTGTACACATTTTAACCTTGGGACAATACCTACAGCCAACACGTAACCACCATCCTGTGGTTGACTGGATTCATCCTGATCAATTTGCTAAATACAAAGAACTCGGATTGGCTAAAGGATTGAGGTATGTAGAAAGTGGCCCCCTTGTTCGCTCTTCTTATCATGCAGAAAAACACTTGTTTGATTTTTAATAAAAAAGTAAATACTTCTTTGTTGTTATAGTTCTTTCACTATCTTAGTGATGAATTGACAACTAACAAAAAAATATCTCTCCCTGAAGATGAGCTGGTAAACGCCCTAAAAAGCCAAAATACCATTGCCATGCATGCACTGTATGATATGTACTCTGCTGCATTATTTGGGGTCATCTCAAGAATTATTCCTCAAATAGAAGTCGCCGAAGATCTGCTACAAGAAACTTTTATAAAGATCTGGAATTCGGCAAATGGCTACGACCCAGAGAAAGGTCGGTTATTTACCTGGATGATGAATATTGCCCGCAATGTAGCCATAGATAAACTGCGCTCTAAAGATTATAGGAACGCTGAAAAAAACCAAGACATTGAAAATAACGTAGATTTCATTGATGCACAGAAGGAAGTAACCTTTAATGCGGATACGTTAGGGATTAAGGAAATGGTGAATGGCCTTAAACCGGAATTAATTGCAGTGCTTGACATGGTATATTTTAAAGGATATACACACGTAGAGGCGGCGGAAGAGTTGAATTTACCATTGGGAACCATAAAAACAAGGGTTCGAATGGCTATTATAGAGTTAAGAAAGAGGTTTAATTAAGGTGGACGAAGGAAGAGCATATATAGAAACAGGCATACTTGAACAATATGTAACTGGGCAATTAACTGCCGAGGAGCGATATGAAGTTGAAGCAATGGCAGCAAAAGACCCTGAAGTAAAACAGGAAATTGCATCCATTGAACTTACCCTGGAAAAATATGCCATGGCGGGAGCTAGACAACCTCGGGAGTTATTAAGAGACGAAATTCTTAATAAAATCCTCTCCAAACCACTCGAAGTAAACACTGAAAGTATAAAACCCGCACATGAGGCCGCAATCGTGCCCCTACAGACTAAAGCTTACGAAACTAAAATAAAAAGACTTTACATTGCATTAATTGCCTGTGCAGTATTGTTGATAATATCCATCGCTGCACTTTTCTCCACCAGAGAGAAACTCGGAAATGCTAAAAATGAAATCATCGCATTAAATCTGGATAGAGAGAAATTTGCTACTGAAGCCAGCTACCTCAAAGAAAGCAATTCCGATTTGCAAAAGATCGACGAAATAACAAGCAGCCCAGATTGGAAAACGGTAAAACTTGCGGGAACTAAAATGGATCCAAAAGCCAAAATGACAGTTTATTGGCATCCAGGTGGTCAGCATGTTATGGTCGATAATTCTAAAATGCAATTACCTATCAATGATCAGCAGCACCAATACCAACTTTGGGCTTTAGTAAATGGCAAACCAGTAGATTTAGGCGTATTTGATGTAAAAGCCGACAGTGCACACATCTTGCTTAAAATGAAGGAAATTGCCGGAGCTCAAGCATTCGCAGTCACACTTGAGAAACGTGGTGGAAGTGTAGGACCAACCATGGATCAAATGATTGTAATGGGAGCTGTTGGAATCTAAAAAGCTAAACTAAAAACGATTTTACGGTTACCGGAATCTGTGCTGCCAACTGCGATGCAGTTATATTGTGATGGCTTAAAGCCAATTCATCCCCGGCCCTTCCATGAAAATAACAGCCCAATATGGCTGCAGCTTTTGCACTGTAACCCTGTGCAACGTAAGCCGTAATTATGCCAGTCAATACATCCCCCATTCCACCTTGCGACATCGCAGAATTACCTGTAGGATTGATCATCACATCGCCTTGCTGATCGATAATAAATGTATATTGATTTTTTAATACGATAACAGAGCCTAGTTTTTTGGCCATTCTGCGCCCTGTCTGCAACCTATCCCACCAATTTTTATGTTCACCGAATAGGCAATCAAACTCTTTTAAATGAGGTGTAAATATCGAATTTTTAGCCAGGTGCAAAAGCAAATCATCACGCTTAGAAAGGATATTTAGCGCATCTGCGTCAACTACAACCGGTACGTTTAAAACAACCAATTCTTCCATCATACACACCGCTTCAAAGAGCTTACCCAATCCTGGTCCTATCGCAATGGCATTGTATTTTTTTAATGATTTTATTTTGATCAGACGACTTCTTTCCAAATACATCACTTCAGGAAGCGCTGTATTTAAAGCCATCAATCCACTTTCGGGAATAGACACCGTTGTTAAGCCGGCACCACCATACAGACAGCCACTAGCACTAAGCAATGCCGCTCCCATAGTCTTTACGGCACCAGCAATAATAAGCGCATGTCCATATGTACCTTTATGTGAAAAAGATTTTCTGGGCTCAAGAATACCCTTGATATCGGCGCTTTCGATTAATTTGTAAGGAGAGCTTTCATTTTCCGTACCCGCCTTTTCCAGTCCTTCATCTACAACCTGCAGTTTGCTTGCAGCATCAGAATCCGGTAGAAAGGCACTTAAAAAGACTGCCATAACAATTGATTTACAGGCCCATTTCCTTTTTAAGAAACTTGCCGGTTAAGCTGATCGGATTCTGGATCAAGCCTTCAGGAGTACCCTCAAAGATGATCCTTCCACCTCCTGCACCGCCTTCTTCGCCCAAGTCTATTACCCAATCGGCAACTTTTACCACGTCCAGATTATGCTCAATAACCAATACAGTATTTCCTCGCTCCACCAGTTCGTTAAGCACACCTAGTAACACATTTATATCCTCAAAATGTAGGCCAGTTGTAGGCTCATCCAGAATATAAAATGTCCTGCCAGTGTCCTTTTTTGAAAGTTCAGTAGCCAACTTAACCCGCTGGGCCTCACCACCCGACAAAGTCGTAGAAGACTGACCTAAGGTAATATACCCCAAACCAACATCTTTCAATGTCTTAATCTTCCTATAAATAGAAGGCATGTTCTCAAAAAAGACACAAGCCTCTTCAATACTCATATCCAACACATCGCTAATCGACTTGCTACGGTAACGTACTTCAAGCGTTTCACGATTGTATCTTTTGCCATGACATTCTTCACAAGGCACCTGTACATCAGGTAAAAAGTTCATTTCGATTACCTTCATTCCGCCACCTTGACAGGTTTCGCAACGGCCACCCTTAACATTGAAAGAGAAGCGACCGGGCTTATAACCCCTGATCTTAGCTTCAGGCAACTGAACATATAAATTGCGGATGTCCGAAAACACACCGGTATAAGTAGAAGGATTAGAACGTGGTGTACGCCCAATTGGCGCCTGATCAATCTCAATTACTTTATCAATCTCCTTTATGCCATTGATTTTCTCGTAGGGTAATGGATGTTTTTTAGCTCTAAAGAAGTGATGATTTAAAATTGGATATAGCGTTTCGGTAATTAAGCTCGATTTACCACTTCCAGAAACCCCAGTTACCGTAATAAACTTACCCAATGGGAAATCTACAGAAACATCTTTTAGGTTGTGTCCACTTGCTTTGATGATAGATAGCTTATGTCCGGTTCCCTTTCTACGCTTTTTAGGCACTTCTATGCCCTTTTTACCATTTAGATAAGCTGCAGTAAGGGTATCCGATTTCAAGATCTCTGCCGGAGTGCCTTGGGCAACGATTTGTCCACCATGCACACCTGCTGCCGGACCAACATCAATCACATGATCCGCCTCCAAAATCATATCCTTATCATGCTCTACCACTAAAACGGTATTCCCTAAATCTCTCAGGTTTTTTAAAGCCCCAATTAAACGCTCGTTATCACGCTGGTGAAGTCCTATACTCGGCTCATCCAAGATGTACATTACGTTCATCAACTGCGAGCCGATCTGTGTAGCCAACCTGATCCTTTGCGCCTCTCCACCCGAAAGTGTACGCGCAGTACGGTCAAGCGACAAGTAATTCAACCCTACATCACTTAAGAAACCCAATCTTGATCGGATCTCCTTTAAGATTTCTTTGGCAATTGTATTTTGTCTATCGTTTAATCTGCTTTCCAAACCTTCATACCAGCCTTTGATGCTACTGATATCCATTTCTGCCAGCTCAAAAATATTCTTGCCGTCGATTTTAAAATGCAGACTTTCTTTCTTTAAACGTGCACCATTACAAACCGGACAAGTTTTCAGTTTACGGAAACTCTCCATATCTTCCATAGAGGCCTCACCTTTGCGTTCCTGCTGCTCTTCCAACAGTTTAATGATCCCGTCGAAAGTGATCTGATAGTTTTGTACGTTCCATTTATTATACTCTACCGCTACCGAAATCAGCTCGTGAGAACCATTTAAAATAATATTGATGATGTCGTCACCCAGTTTTTCAAGTGGCGTAGACAAAGAGAAATTATATTTCTTAGCCACAGCCTTTAATACCTGGAACATCCATATATCTCGGTATTCTCCCAATGGAGCCAAGCCACCATTCATAATGCTCAACTTAAGGTTAGGCATTACTGATTCCTTATCTACCACGAAAATGTAACCCAAACCATCACAATTCTCGCAAGCACCATAGGGTGAGTTGAACGAGAAGTTATTAGGTTGTGGTTCATCGTAAGAAATCCCTGTAGTTGGGCACATCAAAAAACGGCTAAAATGCGCAACATTGTTGTCCTTATCGCTGATTTTAATAATGCCTTTACCCAAACGCATAGCAGTTTGTAAGGAGTCTTGTAAACGTTTTAAATCTTTACGATCGATGATCAGGCGATCTACCACAATCTCAATATCATGAATTTTGTAGCGGTCGACCTGCATTTTAGGCGTAATGTCCTGAATATCTCCATCGATACGCACTTTTACATAGCCTTGCTTACGAATTTGCTCAAACAATTCTCTGTAATGTCCCTTACGTCCTTTTACTACAGGCGCCAGGATATTCACAGGCATCTCACCAAACTTATTAAAGATGTTGTCGAGAATCTGATCCTCGCTCATTCGCTCCATCTTCTCTCCTGTATTGTAGGAGAAAGCATCGGCAGTACGCGCGTACAAAAGACGCATAAAATCGTAAATCTCCGTAATTGTGCCTACCGTAGATCGTGGGTTTTTGCTGGTGGTTTTTTGCTCAATGGCAATAACCGGACTTAAACCTGACACCTTATCTACATCAGGTCTTTCCATCCCTCCCATAAACTGGCGCGAATAGGCACTAAAAGTTTCCATATACCGGCGCTGTCCTTCCGCATAAATCGTATCGAAGGCTAAAGAGGATTTTCCACTCCCACTTAAACCAGTAATTACTACAAGTTTATTTCGGGGAAAGGAGATATCTATATTTTTAAGGTTATGCACCCTGGCCCCATACACTTCTACATCTTTTTGCTCGCCAAGGTCAACAGTATTTTTGCTCATATATATTAAAAAACAATGGGGCTTGTTAAAAGTTCTTTATTGCTAATGAAAATACTTTTGAACCAACCTATTTAGTACACAAAGATAAGGCATTATCCACAAAAACTACCAAACTAATGTAGTCCCATCTTCTGTTGGATGTCCAGTGCAAACCAGTACTCTTCCCGCTGCAATCTCATCATCCATCAACACTTCGTTATAATCCATTTCAACCCCTCCTTTGGTACAAGTTGCAATACAGGTACTACATATTCCGGCATGACAACTATAAGGCAAATTAATCTTCTGCTCTAAAGCAGCGTCAAGAATAGTTTTATTGTAAGGAACTGCCAAATGATAGACTTTGTGGTTTAAATTTAGTACTACCGTATAAGTATTGGCATGTTTTACTTTTTTTTCTGTCGAATCGTCTTCATCTACTTCGTCCTCTGGCAATACAAAAGTCTCTCGCTTGATTTGAGAGATGTCAAAACCCATCTCCAATAATTTTATACGGCAAGTCACCATATAGTCAATGGGTCCGCAGGTATAGAATAAAGCATCTGCTTTATCGAACACCAACTCCTCATTTACGATCTTCTCGATCAGGAATACATTTAATCTGGCCATTAGTAAATTTTTACTCTGGCTAGACACATAGATGATCTTGAACCTGTCCGTATATTGCTCCTGCAATTGATTCAATTCATCATGAAACAGCGTTTCTTCTACAGACCTACGACTATAAATCAACACTAGTCTCGAGTTTTCTTCTTTAAGAAGTGCGGTTTTTATAATAGAAAAAAGAGGGGTGATACCTACTCCGGCACCAAAGAGGAAAACCGTTCTTTTAATTTTTTGTTCTGGCTGATAAGTAAATTGCCCATTTGGCTCCAAAGCGTGAAGTACATCTCCTACCGCTGTTTTATGATGAAGAAGTCTGGAAATTTCACCATTCTCCACCCTTTTTATTGCAATCGCCAATGGTTCATCCACATCCGGAGAGCTACAAAGAGAATAGGACCTGCGCAATTCGCGTCCCTGAATATTGAACACCAGCGTTAAGAATTGTCCGGCCAGATACACAGGTTTCTTTCCTTCTAATATTTCAAAGCTGAGCACCAGAGTTTCCCCGGCACTGTATTTCATGTCTTGTATCCGCAGTTTCATCAATTCCATAAGGTGCTCAAATTAGCAAATTCTGCACGAAAACAAAAAGCCGCTCAGCATAAACTGAACGGCCTTCCCCATTTTTGAGTATTTTATCTCGATATTATTCTGAATTTTTTTCTTCCGCTTTTCCTGCATTATAAGCCAGGAATTCTCTTGGAGCTTTATAACCATAACGAACAGGATCTGTCATAATTTGTTTCATAGAGATCAGTTTGTAAACATAACCTCCCGTTTCATTATTCAACTTCAATTTGAAGTAATTATCCTGATTTTGTCTGTTGATCTGGCGTCTCATGTGACTATCGCCAACATTATAAGCCGCTGCAACTAACGTCCAACTATCAAAAATTCGATAAAGATCTTTGATGTATTTCGCAGCTGCAATGGTAGATTTACGTAGGTTATTACGCTCATCCACATTAGAGTTAACTTTTAGACCATACATACGGGCTGTTCCTGGCATAAACTGCCAAACGCCTGCTGCCCCCTTAGATGACACCCCGCTATGTAATCCTGATTCGACCAAGGCCATGTATTTAAAATCTTGGGGAATGCCGTAAGCGGCCAGGATCGGTTCTATGATTGGGAACCATTCTGCTGCCTTTCTGTGCAGCTTATTAGTATGTAGATTACTAAAGTAATGTGCAGCCAGCGTTTTCTTCATTTTACGCTCTACTTTGACATCGCCAATTGGTAATGTTTCCTCTGCAAAATTTAATTGAGCCATCAAAGATAATGGCTTCGTGATGTTAAATGTTAGTGTATCGGTACTCGTTATTTCTTCCTGTTTTGAAGAATTTTTTGCTGCTTGGGGCATGTTGTAAGCAAACACTTTTGCCATAACTAGTAATGATATAATTACCGTACATGTCATTATGTGTTTCTTTATCATCTTCCTCCTTTTTTTGGTTAATAATTTTAAAACTCCTGCAAAGGTACAATATATCGATCTAATTATCAAGCGATTACGAATTTAACTGCAAAAATCGACGTTTAAACAGCTTTAAAGCCGGATTCTAAAAGTGCCAATTTTAGCCATTTTTCATGTTTCCTTTACCCGATTTACAAATTCAAAAATCAACAAAAGGCAGTCAATGCTAAGGGTAAATTTTCCGAAAATTACGTGTTGAAAACTGGAATTAGTAAATCAAAAATTTATGTCAACACAAGGCCGAAATTCGCTTTTTTTAGCGACCAATCTGAGCGCAAAAATAAAGCAGTTCCAAGCATAAAAAATAATTTTGGAAGGTACCGTAATGACTAGGGAATGACTAGGTCTAAAGTTGGGAATAAGTAGGGGGTTGCTTTACCCTTGCCTTACCCTTGGTTTAGGGTTGCTTTACCCATAGGGTAAGCCAAGGGTAAAGCAACCCTAACGCAACCCTAAAGCAAGGGTAAAGCAACCCCCTATTTTAGCCCTACTTATTCCCAACTTATCCCCTATTCATAATAATACCTGAAAAAACCATTGACATTTTGTCTTATTTCTTCGTAATTATAACTAACGCAGCCAGATACGTAACCATATTAAATCGGTAAATTGCAGTAATCAGACACTTACAATTGTGAATCCACGCATTTTTTAGTAATTTTGTCGCCGCATATATTATGCAGATAAAAGCGTATCATGATAAAAAACAACAACAGGAACAGTCGGGATGACAAGTCCAAACCGGGAAACCGAAGCACAACAGGCAAAAAACCAGGTGGAGCGGAGTCTTCATACAAGGGAAAAAGCAAGTTTGATGATAAAGAGGGGAAAGACAATAAGTTTGGCGATGCCAAAGAGTTTAAGCCAAAACCATTCGGAGCATCCAGACCTCCAAGAGAAGGAGATTCAAGAAGCTTTAAGCCAAGAGGCGAAAACGACTCAAGAGAATTTAAACCAAGAAGTTCCGGCAGTGATTTTAAATCCAGACCTGGAAAAGACGGTGATCATAAAAGCTTCGGTTCTAGAAGCACAGGCTCAAGGGATTTCAAACCTGGTAGCAGAGACAACGACAGCAGAGATTTCAAACCTCGTTCTTTTAGTAAAGACGGTGGATCAAGAGATTTCAAATCTGGTAGCAGAGACAATGACAGCAGAGATTTCAAACCTCGTTCTTTTAGTAAAGACGGTGGATCAAGAGATTTCAAACCTGGCAACAGAGACAATGACAGCAGAGATTTCAAACCTCGTTCTTTCAGCAAAGATGCTGGATCAAGAGAAACTCCTGCTGGAGAAAGCAAACGTAGCTATATAAAGAAAGATCATTTTGCAACTGGAGGTGACAAACCTTTCCGCAAATTTGACGACAAAAAGAGCTCAACTTCAAGAAGTACTGATAGCAGACCCTTCAGAAAAAGAGAAGACGAAGGCACACGCCCGGAACGTCCAGAAAGAACTGAACGCCCAGAACGTGGCGAACGTACTGCTCGTCAGGACCGTAACAACACATGGGCTGGACCTGAGAAAGCGCCAACCATGCGTGGTAGAAAATCTGCTCCAGTTCAAAAAGATGACGGCCTGATCCGTTTAAACAGATACATTTCTAATGCTGGTATTTGCTCACGCCGTAAAGCGGATGAGCTGATTGCTGCTGGTGTAGTTTCTGTAAATGGTGAAGTAGTTTCTGAATTGGGCCATAAAATTGATCCTGCTAATGATCAGGTTCGTTACAATGGTGAGTTACTAAAACGTGAAAAGAAAATTTACGTAGTATTAAACAAACCTAAGGATTACATCACAACTACTGACGATCCACAAGAACGTCGTACCGTAATGCAATTGGTTGAAAAAGCCAGCAGAGAACGTATTTATCCAGTAGGTAGATTAGACCGTAACACAACTGGTTTATTGTTGATGACCAATGATGGTGACCTTGCTGATAAGCTTTCTCATCCAAGAAATGGTATCACCAAAATATATAACGTTGAGCTAAACAAAAGCTTAAGTCAAGGCGACATGAATAAAATTCAGTTCGGTTTAGAATTAGAGGATGGTATTATTAAACCAGATTCTGTATCTTACGTTACTGGAGGTTCTAAACGTGAGATTGGTATACAAATCCATAGTGGTAAAAACAGGATTGTACGCCGTATATTCGAACATTTAGGATACGATGTAGTGAAACTAGACCGTGTTGTTTATGGTAACCTAACTAAAAAAGATCTTCCTCGTGGAAGATGGCGTTACCTGGAAGAGCATGAGCTAATTCAGATCAAACACCTGATTAAGTAATTACAATATGAAAAAAATTCTCTCGCTTTTATTGCTATCATTTTTAATGGTGCAAAGCTTTGCACAAAAAAAGGAATACAATTTGATCATTGGGACTTACACCAGTCCGGGTAAAAGCGAGGGAATTTATATTTACAACTTTGATGCGAACACTGCTGATTTTAAATTTAAAAGTGTAGCCAAAGATGTCACCAACCCCAGTTATTTAGCTGTTAGCAAAAATAACAAGTTGGTATACTCCGTAGCAGAGGCACCTAACAATAGCGCTGCTGCTGCTTTTAATTTTGACGGCCTAAAAGGCGAGCTTGCCTTTATCAACAAACAAGCTACTGAAAGCCCAGGACCATGTTTTGTACTTGCTAACGAAAAAAATGCTTTCACAGCCAATTATGGTGGTGGCAGTATTTCTGTATTCGGCATTGAAGCCAATGGCGCTTTAAGTCCGCTAAAACAACTGGTACAACATACCGGAAAAAGCATAGATCCAAAGAAAAGGCAGGAAAGTGCGCATGCCCATCAGGTCCAATTTACGCCTGACAGGAAGTACGTAACCTGTACAGACCTTGGTGAAGATCAGATCTACGTCTATAATTACAATCCAACAGCAGAAAAAGAATTATTGACCATCAAACAGGTAGTAAAAACTACTCCTGGAAGTGGCCCACGCCACCTGACTTTCAGTCCGAATGGTAAATACGCCTACCTCGCTCATGAATTTAATGGCATTGTTACTGTATTTACCTACAGCAATGGCACACTAAATAAGATCCAGGACATTGGTACTACTGACAAAGATTTTTCAGGAAGAGTTGATGCCGCAGATATCCACATATCGCCAGATGGCAAGTTTTTGTATGAAACCAACCGCGGTGATGCAAATACCATTTCAACATTTGCTGTACAAGCTAATGGAAAACTAAATTTCGTGTCTACCATCAGTACCTTAGGTAAAGGTCCAAGAAACTTTACGATTGACCCTACAGGGAAATATTTATTGGTTGGACACCAGTACACCAATGATATCGTCATTTTTGAACGCAATAAAAAAACCGGCACCTTAAAGGATACCGGTAAAAGAATTGAACTGGGTGCCCCAGTTTGCTTAGTATTTGCGCCGATTAAATAAGCTTTAACCTTTATGTAACTCTTTCGATTCGTCTATAATCTTATTATAGTAATTGACGTATTCTGGTAGAATCTTCTTTAAATCGAAGTCCTGCGCTCTTGCAAATGCATTCTCTTTAAATCTATTCAATACCTCATCATTCTCTAAAATCAGGATAGCTTTATTAGCCATATCTTCCACATCGCCTACATTACTCATATACCCCGAAAAACCATCTACATTTAGTTCCGGTAAACCACCAGAATTAGAAGTAATTGCAGGAACCTTACAGGCCATAGCTTCTAAAGCAGCCAAACCAAAACTTTCTGATTCGGAAGGCATCAGGAACAGATCAGACACAGAAAGAATCTCCTCTACGGCATCTTGCTTGCCCAGGAAACGAACATTGTCGCAAATTCCAAGATCTCTGCACAACTGCTCATCATAAGCACGCTCAGGGCCATCACCTACCATCAACAGCTTAGATGGAATCTTCTCCAGAATCTTATGAAAAACACGGATCACATCAGCAGTCCGCTTTACTTTCCTAAAGTTGGAAGTATGAATAAGAATGCGTTCGTTATTTGGCGCAATGGCCTTTTTAAAATGATCTTTAGGTTTTAAGCTAAATCTTGTAAAATCTATAAAATTAGGAATCACCTTAATTTCATTCGTTATTTCAAAATACTCTTCAGTATCTTTCTTGAGACTTTCGGACACCGTAGTTACTCCGTCAGACTTGTTGATAGAGAATGTAACAACCGGCTTATAGGTTGGATCTTTTCCAACCAGGGTAATATCCGTTCCGTGTAAGGTAGTTACGAAGGGAATATGAATACCATAGGTTTCCAGGATTTGTTTAGCCATAAAAGCAGCAGAAGCATGTGGAATCGCGTAATGAACATGTAATATGTCCAGCTTTTCGAAACGTACCACATCTACAAGTTTGCTAGCCAATGCCGACTCGTAAGGAGCATAATCAAACAGAGGATAATCTCTTACGGATACTTCGTGATAGAATAAGTTGGCCGAGAAGAAATCCAGGCGGGCGGGCTGACTGTATGTGATAAAATGGACTTGATGACCTTCATCGGCAAGTGCCTTTCCAAGTTCTGTAGCTACGACACCACTACCGCCAAAAGTCGGGTAACAAACGATACCTATTTTCATTAAAAACAATTTTAGTTTTATGAAGCTATCATGAGCATACATGCGATTTAATTTCGCTATGCTCACGACGGTTTCATTGAAATTATTTAACGATGCAAATTACAGCACTTAAACTGATCTTTATGTTAAACAATTGCAATTATTTAACTAATGCTTCATTTCTTCCTGAATAACCAAATACATCTCATTTGGTCGTTGGGTACCGATGTAATATTCCAGGCCATCGCGATCTGTAAGTACAACCGCATCCTTACCTGAAGAGTAAAATCGGATACTTCCCTTACGATGAAGATTATAAACTGGGTTGTTGAATAAATAACTGCTATAGGTATCTTTTCTAACCTTAACGATTGTATTTAAATCTATCTCTACTTTTTTAGCAGACCATAAACCATCAATGATAATCTTTTTCTGATCAATGATAGTTTTATATTGAATCAGGAAAAGCAATAAGATAGAAACACCAATGATACCGAAGCCCACTACAAGAAAAAGATCCTGAGTATTGTCGCGATCACGTTCATAAACATAGGCACCAAAACAAAATGCAGCCATCACCAACCTGATACAGATTCTTATATAATCGCGGCCGATGTATTGTTTTTCATAAAAAGCGTAGTGGTTTCCCATGTGCGTGTGTTTTGCCTATAAAGTTACTGGTTTTTTAATTGCTTCAAACCTTTCGATCTCTTTAAGATTGTTTAGGAATTGTAATATGTAGATGACGAAGTTCAAAAATTGTTACATTTTTAGTGGCTTCAGTAAGCTTATATCGATTATCCTGCCTCCAACCAGCAATCCAGATCAGTTCACCATTTCCATTTACCAATACCGGAATTAAATCCTTATCGCTTAGCGGAACCTTCTCGTCTATAAAAAAATCACTTAGTTTTTTAGACCTGCTCATACCTATGGGCTTAAACTTATCGCCCGCTTGCCAACTTCTCAACACCAATGGAAAAATCAATTTATTGGTATCCACAAAGGCTTTTTTACTACTTTTCTCAAAATGAACATCCTCAGATGTAGTGATCAGGATTTGACTGCCTAAAAAATTAACCTCCTGATCATGGGAATGAATAATGACATTTTTATTTTCTATATCCCGATCCGCAATTGAATCAATGATCAGCTCTTGTCGGTCTATTACCATACGATGCGAAATGCTAAAGAAACTTGTCCCGCTTTGCTTATCCAAGCCTTGTAAAAGTTCGGCAATTACCGACTCTGTAAATCCAAAGGGCCTTAGCAACTCAAACAGCAATAGGCGCTGTGGATTTAATGCTTTTATTTTCTTTATAGATAGATAGAATTTTCCTTGCTTCTCTTTCAGAATTTCCGCTTTCAGTTTTGCGACTGTCTGCTGTAAAACGAGCTCGGTATCTGCAAAGCGCTGAATGTTGTGCTGAAAGGTTTCATCCAAATTGGGATTGATCTCTTTGAGATGGGGAATCACATTTAGCCTTATTTTATTGCGGGCATAATTGGTGCTTTTATTGGAGCTGTCCTCTACGAAATCAATATCTTGTTTAGCAATCAAACCGGCAATCTCTGCCGAAGATAAAAACAACAAGGGTCTGATCAATCGGTCTCTTTTTGGCAAAATACCATGTAAACCTGCAATCCCTGTCCCCCTGGTTAGGTTCAACAATACGGTTTCAATCGCATCATCTTGATGTTGAGCCAATGCAATCACTTCATATTCCTCGCGTCCTCTAAGCTCTTCGAACCATTCGTAACGAAGTGTTCTTGCCGCCATTTGGGTAGACACTTTATGCGTTGCAGCATACTCTTTCGTTTTAAAATGGGTTACATAGCATGGAACTCCCATCTTTTCAGCTAGCGTAACCACAAAATCTTCGTCCCTTTGGGATTCGGAACCTCTTAAATTAAAGTTACAATGTGCGATACCAAATTCAAATCCAGAGAGTTTAAATAAGTGCGCCATAAGGACGGAATCCTTCCCCCCACTAACTGCCAAAAGGATTTTATCTTTTACGTTGAAAAGCGAATGCCGGCTGATGTAGTCTTTAAAATTCTGAAGGGGTAACATGGTCTCAAAAATAATGAATAAAAACTCATGATGGCTTGATAACCTTTAAAAAAACAAATTATAAAACTAACTTTGTAATGTGCAGATATTACGCTATTTCCTGATCCTATTATTATTCCCCTTTTCTGTGCTTGCGCAGCAGAAGACAAAGATTAATGTCGACAGTTGGACAAACTCTCGTCTTGATGCAAAAAAGAACATATCCTATTTAAAAAACCCAGTATTTAGACAAGATAATGCCACACTGACTTGTGATAGTGCTGTCTTTTATATCACTGAGAATGTTTTTGATGCTTTTAGGAATGTACATATCAATCAAGGCGATACCATCAATATCTATTCCGATTATTTAAATTATAACGGGAATACCAAAATCGCCCATTTAACGGAGAACGTTAAAATGATAGACCGGGAATCCACATTAACCACCAATATCCTGGATTACAACATGGCTACCAAATATGGGACTTACATAACAGGTGGTAAAATTGTGAGTAAGGATGTAACCTTAACCAGTAAAAACGGTTATTATTTTTCCAATAGTCGCGATGCCTTTTTCCGTTACAATGTGGTTGTGGTAACTCCGGAGACCGTTATCAAATCAGATACTTTACGCTACAACACCCTAACCAATTGGACATATTTTTACGGTCCTACCAATATTAAGGGAAAGGATGATAACCTGTATACCGAGAATGGAGCTTATAACACCAAGACTCAATATGCTTATTTTGGAAAGAAGAATCTCTATACCACGGGTTCAAAATCCCTTAAAGGCGACAGTTTGTATTATGATGGGATAGCAGGCTACGGTAAAGCTGTAAGAAACATTGTCTTTAAAGACACCGTTGATAAAATGGTGATGTATGGTCAGCTAGGGTTTTACTACAAAGCAGATCAAAAGACGATTGTAACCAAAAACCCTTACGTGGGTATAGGTACCGCCGATTCTATAAAGGTGAACGATAAATTGCAACCCGACAGTCTATGGATGGGTGCTGATACCCTGGAGACTCAAATGGTGCTTAAAAAAACTTTAACACTCATTTCATCGCCCGTGATTAAGAAGGACAATGAGCTTGGAGAAGAGGAGAAGGAAGAGAAAAAAGTAGGTGCTTCAAAACCTAAGGCTGCTGCAACTGAGGAAGAGATTTCGGACAAAAAACAGAAAAGACTGGATAAAAGAAATGGGAAAGGCAAAGAAGTGACTAAACAATCCCTAAAAAATGACCAGATCACATTAGGAAAAGATAGTTTGGCAAAAAACAGCTTATTGAAGGATAGTCTCGCTATTCCTAAAAAAGCCATCCCACTACTAAAGGACTCCCTCCTACTTTCTAAAGCCGACTCTGTGACAAAAAAGGGGAAGGATAGCGCTTTGAAAGTATTAAAAACTACACTGCCATTGGCAAAAGGAAAAGTTGATACTGCTTTAAAAGGGAAGGTTGCCCCTGCCTTAAAGGGGAAAGTTGACACCACCTTAAAAGCTAAGCTCGGTAAAGACCTCATAAAGCCTTTACCTAAAGATACTGTCCCTTTTAACCCGGAAGACACCGTTCGAACCAGGGCTATTAAGGCTTATCACAATGTGCGTGTATTTAAGTCCAATATGCAAGCTACCGCTGATTCTTTATTTTACACAAGTGCAGACTCTACCCTTCGCTGGTACCGAGACCCCATTTTATGGTCTGAAGGCTCACAGCAAACAGGAGATACGATTTACCTGCAATTGAAAAACAAAAAGCTAAATGCTGTTCAAGTAATTCAAAATGCTTTCCTTGTTAATGTAAACGCAGATTCCGCCAGATATAACCAGATCAAAGGAAGACTGATTACAGCATTTTTTAAAGAAGGAAAGCTGCAAAATATGTTCGTAGATGGGAACGCAGAAAGTATCTTTTTTAACCAAGATGACAAGAAGGTTTATACGGATATGAACCAAACGGTTAGCAGTCGGCTAAAGGTTCTTTTCAAAAATAAAGAAATTGCAAAAATTGTTATTATAAGAGAACCCGAAGGAGTTAGAACGCCTATCCCAGAATTAAAGGAAGACGTTTTCCTTACCGGCTTTAAATGGAAACCTGAGTTCAGGCCCCTTTCCAAAAAAGAGGTAATTAGTGGCAAACCTAAGGCTAAAGCTCCAGCTAAGAAAGGAGCGGTGCCAACTACAAAAACAACGGGTAAACCTGCTGCTACAACAACTAAAAACACCAAAGCACAGAAAGATAGCATTGAGAAAACACCGGCTGTCCTTAAAAAAGACAGCACAGCGGTTACCCCTGTTACGCCTAAAGCAGAAGTTGCTCCGGTTAAAACTAATCCAGATACAACGAAGGCGAAAGTAGATACAATTAAACCGGCTTCTGCTCCTTTAAAAAAGAAATAAGCTTTTTCATAGCCAATGCCCTATGACTGATCTGGTTCTTTTGTTCCATACTCATTTCGGCAAAGGTCTGGTTGTAACCATCAGGCACAAAAATTGGATCATAGCCGAAGCCTTGAGTTCCTATTGGTCTTTCCAGGATCGTTCCATTGATAATGCCTTCAAAAAGAAAATTCTCTGTGCCACGCATCAAAGAAATAACGGTTCTGAAGCGCGCTTTTCTATTGGCCTGCCCCTCCATCTTTTGAAGGACGAGGTTTAGATTCACCTGATCATCTTTAACACCAGAATATCTGGCAGAAAAAATACCAGGTTCCTGATTTAGGGCTTCTATTTCTAAACCACTATCATCAGCGAAGCAGTCCAACTGATAATGTTCAGTAACATAACTACTTTTTAGGGTTGCATTTTCGGCAAAAGTACTCCCGGTCTCAGGAATATCTGTTGTACAACCAATATCGTTTAGATTTAATACTTTATAATCGTTTAAAAGCAGGTTACGAACTTCCTGTGTTTTGTGTTGGTTATTGGTGGCGAATACGAGTTCTCTCATTGTTATAATCCAAGGTTTTGAAGACTCCCCCAAAGGGCTTTTTTTCCGGCCGGGTTTTTATCCAGCGTTTTCAATTCGGCTGAGAAAATCATCCTTACTGATCCCTCCTGTACAATTGCATGTTCTGGATGTGAAGTAGCCAATGCAAGCTGTGCGGGTGTTACTCCAAAAGCAAAAATGAGTGTACTGGAGAAGTAATCTTGCAATGCTTGGAAGCCTGTACCTTTGTATTTTGCATAGTTTAACAATGCGAAATCATTTGCACTAAGATTTACTGACTTTACAATTTTTCGGAGCAATTCACGTCCCAATTCATCACTTACCTCATTTTCTTCATCGTTGACAAGGATCAGAATGTTCCGTTTGTTGTTACCCAAAAATTTAAAGTCGGCAGATTGTGCTGCTGGAGAAGCCTCAGGCTGGCTTATTGCAGCAGGTTTCGCCACATTACTAACCACTGTATCCAACTGAATACCAGGCTCATTTACCAGATAAATATCATCGGTAAAAAATAAATGCAGGGCTGCTTTGTCAGCTGTTAATTGGCTATCCATTAATGATAATTTTACTGGGAATATTTTTTCTGTTAAAATTAGTTAAATATCTTATTATAGTGCCTTTATTTATTACTTTTATGCCTTAAAAATGTACACTATATAACTTTTGTGAGAGCAGTTTATTGTATTATTGTTTTAGGCCTTTTTACTTCTGGTGCATTTGCACAAAATGTAGCCACCATTAATGGGAAGCCTATAACGACTAAAGAGTTTATGTGGTTCTACAAAAAGAATCATGGTGGAACCGCAAATGTGTCTACTAAGGATTTAGAAGCTTATTTAAACCAATACATCAACTTTAAGCTTAAAGTTTTGGATGCAAAGGAGATGGGTTTAGATACAGACACTGCTTATCTTGCCGAGATAAAAAACTATGAAACGACATTAGCTGCTCAAAAAAGGCCGACTAAATCCAGCATGGTTTATACAATGGTTTTGAACGAGTACAAAGAGGCCGCTTTAATGTTTAATGCCTCGGAAATAAAAATTTGGAATAAATCGAAAGATGATCAGGATAGTCTGGAAAGAGATTGGACTGATAACCTTAGAAAGAAATATACAGTTAAGATTAACCAGAATGAAGTAAAGAAACTGGCAAAGTTGTAAAAAACTAGCCATTAGCTTTTGAGAATATTAAATTTGCAAAACGAATACAATTGAACAAACATATAATGAAGAAATTTTTAGTGATTGCAGGCGGATTAATCTGTTTGTTTTTAAATACTCAGGCACAAAAAAAGAATATAGACAAAGTTGTTGCCGTGTTAGGAAACAACATTATTCTATTATCTGATTTAAACCAGCAGTATGCACAATACCTTAACATGGGTAATCCTGATAACCCGGGCGTTAAGTGTGAAATATTACGCCAGATTCTTACCAATAAGCTTTTAAAACAACAAGCAGAGATTGACTCGATCACTGTGGATGAAAATCAAATTGACGAAGAAGTAGACAAACGTATGCGCTATCAAATTCAGAAAGCTGGTGGACAAGAGCGTTTAGAGCAATTCCTTAATCGTTCGGTATTACAATACAAAGATGAAATCAGACCTGACATCAAAGAGCAGTTGATTTCAAGAAAAATGGAAGCGCACATCACTCAAGACATTAACATTACTCCGTTAGAGGTTAAAAAATATTTCGATTCTTATAAAAAAGATAGTTTGCCAGATATCCCAACTGAGTTTGAGATTGGAGAAATTGTAATGTATCCTAAGTTGACTAAGGCGGAGAAACAAAAATTCCATGATAAAATTGATGCTTTACGTTTAAGGGTAAAAAGCGGTGAGGACTTTGCTTTCCTAGCCAAATCTTATTCTGAGGACCCTGGATCGGCACCAGAAGGTGGTGACCTTGGATTTTTTGACCGTAAAGCAATGGTAAAAGAATTTACCGCTCAGGCCTTTAAATTAAAAGCTGGTGAGGTATCAAATGTTTTTGAAACGGAGCATGGTTTCCACATCTTACAGGTTATAGAACGTCGTGGAGAGCAGGTTCAGGCTCGCCACATCCTAATTCGTCCGCAAAATACGCCAGCTAGTATGGATCGTATTAAACTTAAAGCAGATACGATATACAAGAGTTTAATAACCAAAAAAGTTCCATTTTCTTTTGCAGCATCACAATATTCAGACAACAAAGAATCTCAGTATAATGGTGGAATGTTGCTATATGCAGATAACGTGACCGCAAGAACTTCATTTATTCCTGCGGATAAATTAGATCCAAAAGTATTCCTTATTGCTGATACGATGAAAGTTGGAGAGATATCATCTCCTACTCTTTTCACTGATCAGAGTGGTAAAGAAGGCTATAAAATCCTTTACTTAAAATCTAAGATCCCACCTCATAAAGCTAATTTAGAGCAGGATTATGCTAAGTTTAAGGAATACGCACAACAGGACAAAGTAAACCGCGAATTAAGTGCATGGTTTGAGAAAAAAAGAGTGAATACCTACGTACGTATCGACGAAGATTATACAGACTGTGATGAGCTAAAAATGTGGACTTCTCAATTATCAGCAAAAAAATAAGCGCTCATGCAGTTTGACAATGACATAAAAGCCGTTGATGCACTGCATCAATCCTACAAAAGCATTAAAGCTGAAATAGGAAAGGTTGTTATCGGACAAGACGAGATCATTAAGTCTGTTTTGATATCCATTTTTAGTAATGGACATTGTTTGCTGGTTGGTGTTCCCGGTCTGGCAAAAACGTTACTGGTTCAAACGGTAGCAAATGTGCTGGACCTCAACTTTAACAGGATACAGTTTACCCCAGACCTGATGCCGAGTGACATCATAGGAGCTGAGATTCTGGGTGAAGACAGAAACTTTAAATTCATCAACGGACCGATATTTTCTAATATCATCCTTGCTGATGAGATCAATAGAACGCCTCCTAAAACTCAGGCGGCTCTATTAGAGGCCATGCAAGAAAAAGCAATCACAGCGGCCGGATTGAGGCACGTATTGCCAAATCCTTTCTTTGTATTGGCTACGCAGAATCCTATTGAACAAGAAGGTACTTATCCCCTTCCAGAGGCTCAGCTAGACAGATTTATGTTCAATGTGCAGTTAGGTTATCCTTCATTTGAGGATGAAATGACTATTGTAAAAAATACGACCAGCAATCAGGAAGTGGGATTGAATAAAATCATCAATGCAAGCCAGATACAATATTTCCAAAAACTGGTAAGAAACATTCCGGTGACTGACAATGTGGTTGAGTATGCAGTAAAGCTGGTTAGCAAAACACGTCCCAATACGGCTTTATCTACCGAGGAGGTAAATAAATATGTAAACTGGGGTGCTGGTCCAAGAGCCTCACAATTCTTGATTATAGGTGCTAAATGCCATGCAGCAATTAGCGGCAAATACGCACCAGATATTGAAGATGTACAAGCGGTAGCAGAAGCAATCCTGCGCCATAGAATTGTACGGAATTACCGTGCAGAGGCCGAAGGCCTTTCTATTGAGCACATCATCAAAAACCTCTTTTAAATCTTCCCTTTATTCTTGCATTACACGGCTGTACTGATTTGGATAATCAGTAATCACACCATCTACGCCCAGATTAATTAGGTACTTCATATCTTTTGCTGTGTTTACCGTCCATGGGATAATTTTTACCCCCGCAGCGTGACAACGGTCTACTAAGCCTTTTCCAACCAGCACATAATATGGACTGTAATAGGTTGGTGTAAAGCCCAATGCCTGAATCCCATCTTCAAAATCCTGCTTCTCATCTACCATTAATGATGTTTTTATAGCTGGAAAGTACTCGTGGAGATACTGAAGTGGACGAAGGTCGAGCGACTGAATCACCACTCTCTTTGTTAGTTTCTTGGCTTTTACAATTTCCATGATCCGCTCGATAAATACCGAAGCATCTGGCTGAAATTCGCCATCCCCTTTCCTGATTAAGGAGGTTTCTATATTATAAATTGGCTTTGGCAGCTTATTTGCCTTTACATAAGCTTCTACAGAGTCTATCACATCTACCAGAAGTGGCTTGTGGATTTTTAGCTTCATCTGACCAGGGAAGCGCTTATGCACCTTACTGCCCACATCAAACTTTTCGATCTCCGAATAGTCCATTTTATACATATTGTAGGTCTTCTCATCTTTAAAAGTGATCGCCTTTCCATCCGGTCTGGTGCTGATCTCATTGTTAAAGTAGGGTTCGTGAGAAAGCACAACCTGTCCGTCCTGAGAAATCACCACGCCCATATTAAGTATGTTTACACCCAGATCTAAAGCTTTGATCATTCCAGGTATGGTATTCTCGGGCATAATCCCTCTAGCTCCCTGATGACCGATAAGCAAAAACTTTTGAGCTTGCACCTGAATGGCTGAGGCTAGAATTATAATTAGTAATATTTTCTTCATTTATAATTTAATAACGGCTTAAAATAAGGATTTATTGGGGCGCAAACAAAAAAGGGGCCTTATCATTTGCATGATAAAGCCCCTTTTATATATCAAATAGATTTGCTTAGCGTTCTGCTGGTGCAAAAATCTGAGCGATGATGTTCCAGTTATGGTCTGCCTGACGCTCATAAATAAACACGTAATTGAAGCTTTCTCTTAGATCTGCTTTATAATCTATAGTAGCAATACCATAGGTATAAGCAAGATCACCTCCATCTGCTTTATTTGCTTTAGTAGTTTTTAGCGAAATTTTATTCACCATACTATTAAAGAAAGGCAATATCTTATCCTTACCAATGATTGGCTCATATCCTGGGAATATCAATCTTGCATCAGGATTCAGGAAACCCGCAAAAGCCGGGATACCGTAAGTTTTTAAGGTCGTATTTAGCGTTTTCTCTGTAGTTGCAACAATATCTGCACCTGCAGCTCTTACCTTATCATTTAAAAACTTTGGTTTGTAAGACTCCTTTGGTTCGATGTACTCAGGTGTTACTTTATTTAATGGTTTATTGGTTGAAGTACCTAAGTCCAAAACAAGTTCCCATTTACCATTGTGTTCTTTCCATACAGAAAAATATTGTCCGTATGACGGCTTATCACCTGATTCAGTATATGGACCAGTTGTAAAGCCCCAATCACCACTTTTTGATACCCTTGCATACGCCGGTGTCCAGCTGATATTTTTACTATCTGGTTGTGTGGCATAAAAAGTTTTAGCATTCACAGGATTTGGTCTGAAGACAAGGCCATCTGCAGCAGAGAAAGTAGTAAATGCTTCCTTTGAACCATTTTTTGCAAGGCTTTCTGCAAATTCTTTTTCAGCATTCACTAGAGATTTAGTGCTTCCATCAGATTTTTGGGCATAAGCTCCAAGGGTTAGAGAAGCGGCAATAATTGTATAAAGAAACTTGTTCATCATTGTATTTAAATAGTTTGCGTTACGAATATAGGGTTTGGTATGAGTTCTCTTCTAAAAAGTAATTAACAATTAAACAATCCTAGGCTTTGGACCAGGTAGTACCTTCTTTACTATCCTTTAGCTGTATGCCCATACTTTGTAGGCCCAAACGGATTTTATCAGAAGTTGCATAATCCTTGTTCTCTTTAGCAGTTTTACGAAGGTCGATAACCATGTCCAATACTGCATTTAGCTCAACATTGGAGGTTTCTTCGTCTTTCAGTCCAAAAATATCGAACACAAAATTGTTCATCAGCTTTTTCAGCTTGTCCAATTCCGGCGCAGAGATTTTACCTTTTCCATCGAAAACAGTATTGATGATCCGGCTAGCTTCGAACAGTTCGGCAATCACTACCGGACTGTTAAAATCATCATTCATTGCCTTGACACAAGCAAGGGCCAAAGGCTCAATCTCGAAATCGCTATCTGTTGAAGGTGTTAATTTTTCCAGCAGGCTTACTGCATTCATTAATCTTCTGAACCCTTTCTCAGAAGCATCTAATGCTTCATTAGAGAAATCAAGAGTACTGCGATAATGTGCCTGAAGCATGAAAAACTTAACTGTCATTGGGCTATAACCCCGGTCCAATAAAGGATGATCACCAGTAAAAAGTTCACCAGGCAGGAATCCATTACCTGCTGATTTAGACATCCGTGTACCATTTACAGTAAGCATATTGGTATGCATCCAGTATTTTGCTGGTTGCTTATGATTGCAAGCTTCAGACTGCGCAATTTCATTAGTATGATGTGTTGCTGCAAGGTCCATCCCCCCACCGTGAATATCAAACTCATCACCTAGGTATTTAGCACTCATTGCAGAGCATTCAATATGCCATCCAGGAAAACCGACACCCCATGGAGAAGGCCAGCGCATAATGGTTTCAGGCTTGGCTTCAATCCACAATGCAAAATCAAGTCTGCCATGTTTATCATCCTGACCACCCAGTTCTCGGGTATTGGCCAGCATATCTTCCAGATTTCTATTCGTTAATATTGTATAATTATGAGCGGCACTATATTTCTCTACGTCAAAGTAAACGGTTCCGTTTACTACGTAAGCATAGCCATTCGCAATGATCTCTTTGATCATTTCAATCTGCTCTGTAATGTGTCCGGTAGCTGTTGGTTCTATGCTTGGCGGAAGGGTATTGAACATCCTCAATACATCATGGAAGCCCAAAGTATATTTTTGGACAATTTCCATTGGTTCCAGCTGCTCTAGCTTCGCTCTTTTTGCAAATTTATCATCACCCTCATCACGATCGCCTTCTAAATGCCCTGCGTCAGTAATGTTTCGGACGTAACGCACCTTATAACCACTATATTTTAAATATCTGAATATTAAATCGAAAGAAATAAAAGTACGACAATTGCCTAAATGAACATCACTGTATACGGTAGGTCCGCAAACGTACATACCAACATTTGGCGCGTTTAGCGGTTCGAAGAGCTCCTTTTTTCGTGAAAGCGTATTATATAGGTGTAGGCCTGTATTCATTATACAAAGGTAAAAATTTTAGGGGTTTAATCTCAAGTCACTGCGAACAGGAAAATGGTCTGACAATTCGGCTTCAATGATGTGATAATTCAGCACATTTATGCTTTTAGTTGTCGCTATATAGTCGATCTGAAAATTAGGAAACTTGCCATTGTAAGTCTTTCCAAAACCAGTTCCTTGTTCTTTAAATGTATTCTTTAATGATTTTGTCAGTTGTGTCACTGCATAAGATGCAGGAGTATCATTAAAATCACCAGCAATCAAAAAGGGAGTTTCACAGGTCTTCATGTGTGCTTTCATGACATCTACTTGCGCGCTACGCAGCAAAAAGGCATTCCTCAGCATCACCAGAATTCTTTTTGAAGGATAAAGCTTAGGGTTCATATCTTTAACCCTGTCTATATAGTCGTAGTCCTGTTTATCAAAAGAGATAGATTGTAAATGCACATTATATACCCTGATCTTTTGTTTTTTAATCATTACATCAATATATATACTGGCATTACCGCCATAGTTTTCACCAAAAACGATAGTTCCCTTATCTACGATAGGATATTTCGAAAAAATAGCGAGGCCAGTAGCTTCATAATCATTTTGAGAAGAAGGCACGAAATAATAATGTGGTTTATTCAAGATCCTTTTTAAACTATCCGTGATGTCAAAAGTTCCTTTTCTTCGGGTAAAATACTCTTGAAAACAAATGATATCAGGATTCTCATTTTCAATCAAGCTCAACATCTTCTGCTTTACCGGTTCTACATTTTCCTGACCATAAGGCTTAAAACTATGCACATTATAAGTCATCATCCGTACCAATCCCGGATCAGATTTGGGCCCTTTTCCGGCTTCACCATCAAATCCAAACGTAGCAGTCAAAGCTGTCCAACCAACCAGAATCAAAGCCAATGTCCCTATAGCAAACAACCATCTTTTACGCAAACACCACCAAACAATCATCAAAACGTTTAGTACCAGAAAAAAAGGATAAGCCAGACCAAAAAAAGCAATAAGCTGGAAAGTACGTGGATCAAACCTACCTGCCAGAAAGCCAAGTACCAGACCAACCGCAAGCGCAGCCGCAGCCAGGCGAACCAATTGATCTAGAAATGTAGGTTTAGCGTTTCTCATTAATCTTTACTGGCCTTAAATAAGGTTTCCTTTTCTTGTCTGCTAAGCTTATCGTAGCCGGTTTTAGAGATTTTATCCAATATTCTGTCTATCTCTTCCTGATCTACACCGTCATTTTGCTTTTGCGTACTTCGCTT
Organism: Pedobacter sp. ok626; assembly: GCF_900100435.1. Lineage (GTDB taxonomy): Bacteria > Bacteroidota > Bacteroidia > Sphingobacteriales > Sphingobacteriaceae > Pedobacter. The sequence goes on from NZ_FNEX01000002.1 coordinate 174,452, forward strand.
ACCAGATTCATTTTTAACTATCTTTAATTTAGGTTTACGCTTAAACCAGGTACTCCAATCTGTTCCACTTTTCAGCAACTTAATGTAGGCAAAACCAAATATAGCGCCACCAATATGTGCAAAGCTGCCGCCAGCATTGCTAGAGGCTATATCAATTAAGTCCAGTGCAACATAAGCCATGGCTAGATACTTCAATTTCACATCGCCTATAAGCAGCAACCTCATGCTATAATCTGGCAACAACGTAGCTATGGCCACAATAATTGCCATTACCGAAGCTGATGCTCCAATAATTGTGGCACCCGATAAAGACATTGCAAAAACGGGGAATATGTTATATGCCAAAAGGAACAACAATGCGCCGAAAACACCTCCACCCAGATATACAAAATGAAATTGACGAGGTTTTAAAAAATCAAGAAAGATATTCCCTAGCCAAAACAGCCATAGCATATTAAAGAGGATATGGAGCAGTCCATCATGAAAAAACTGATAAGTGATGATGGTATAAAACCTGAATGGTAGTTTATCCAGTGCTGCCGGGAAGCCAACGTATTCCCTGATCAGGCTATCGTAAGCAATTCCTCCTTTACCTGACAAAAAGAATGGAATATTTAATAGTGCTAAAACAACATAAATAAGCACATTAACTCCTATATAAAAGAATACAGGATTGCCCGATTGAAATACTTTATACTTTAAATCTTTTAAAACGTTATTGCTATTCATAGTAGGTATAAAATCTATCGTTATTTTTATCTCCCCAAATCTTCACAAGGATGAAGCCAATTAATGCGCCACCCAAATGCGCATAGTGGGCTACCGAATCACCTGGCCTGTTTGCAACACCCATAAACAGTTCAAAAAGAATGTACAATGGGATAAAATATTTTGCCTTTACAGGAATCGGAATAAACATAATGTATAGCTCTGTATTTGGATACAGCATACCAAAAGCAACCAACAATCCAAATATAGCACCTGATGCACCAACCATAGGAGATGCATAAATACCAAATAAGGTGGCTTGATCCATCTGCGACAAACCCGGAGGCAGTTTAACATAATTTGCAGCAATATCAATCACAACCGGGTTGTTAACTGCTGAACCCGTAATGTGATAAACCTCATAAGCTTGCACCCCCATTTGCAGAGCTACAGCTCCCAAACCTGTAATCAAGTAGAAATTAATAAACCTTTTTGCCCCCCACCTTGCTTCCAATACACCACCAAACATGAACAATCCGAACATGTTAAATGCGATATGCCAAAAATCACCATGCATAAACATATAAGTGACTAACTGCCATACATTAAAAAATTGTGAATCAAAATAAAAAGCACCTAACAAAGTATCTAAATCTATGTTGGCGCTACGAAGCACATATTTTGCAGCAAAAAACAACACGTTGATGATCAACAGATTCTTTACTACTGGGGGTATATGGATATTATTCATCTATCTATTTATCAAATTTCTTATCTAATTCCGCCAAACCTATAGTCTGAATAACGGGTTTTCCACTAATACTAAAGTTAGGGCTTTTACAAGCAAAAAGCTGCTCAATCAACGTATTCATCTCTTCTTGTCCCAAAACTGTACCATTCTTTATTGCACTGTTTCTTGCCATGCTTCTGGCCAGGGCGTCCCTTTTATCCAATTTCAGCTCCTGCTGTGAGTTTTTAAACCCTTCTATCAAATGCTCAAAAAGCTGTGTTTCGTTAATATTCCCTCCTCCAAGATCAACAGGAATACCTTCGATCACTAAGGTGTTCTTACCAAACTCTCTGACCTCAAAGCCCAAACTTTTGATATCCTCCAATAAGCTTTTTGCCAGTTCGTAATCATTTGGACTTAAAGTTACTGTTTGTGGAAATAAACTCTGTTGTGAAGCGCCCTTCCTATCCTCCAGATGTACGGTAAAACGTTCATATAAAATCCTTTCGTGTGCCGCTTGCTGGTCAATCACCATCAGACCGGATTTAATTGGGGAAATGATATACCGATTATGCAATTGCATCAATTGCTTTTGCACAGGACTAAATTGATGTTCAGTCTCCTCTGTAGGTAAATCTAATGCCGCTTGCTCTTCCGGAGCATGATTAGCAATCTCATAAAGTGAGCCCCAGTTTTTAGTACTTGGCGACATACTGCCAGCAGCTCCTCCATAACTTTTTGGGAAGCTGGCGTATGCAGATTCTCTTGTCGTTGCTGGTTTATCGCCCGAAAAAGGATTAAAATCTGGATTAAAACTAATGCTTGGAGGTACAATTTCTTCAGGAGATTTATGAGTGATCATCCCACTAAAACCGGTTTCCTGATCAAAATCTATAGTTGGACTAATGTTGAATCTACCTAATGACCTTTTTACTGCTGAATGTAATATAGCGTAAATAGATTTCTCATCTACATATTTGATCTCCGTTTTAGTAGGATGCACATTCACATCAATATTAGCAGGATCAATATCTATAAACAGCACATACATCGGAAAATGGTCATCTGCCAGCAACTCCTCATACGCCCTGCTCAATGCATGATTCAAATAAGCGTCCTTTATAAAACGATTATTGACAAAAAAGAACTGTTCACCCCTTGTTTTCTTGGCAAATTGCGGTTTTCCAATGTATCCCTTTAAGTTAATGATACTGGTTTCCTCTTCTACAGGGATCAATCGCTCATTGTAATTGTTACCAAACAAGTGAACAATACGCTGTTTTAAAACAGATGATGGTAAGCGGTAAATCTCTACTCCATCATGATGAAGTGTAAAAGCTATGGCTGGATTTGCAAGTGATACCCGTTGAAACTCATCAAGGATATGACGCATTTCGGCTGGGTTACTTTTTAGGAAATTACGTCTTGCAGGTGTATTGTAAAATAGATTTTTGATGCTGATACTGGTACCTTCTGAAGTAGCAACTGGTTCCTGCTTTATAAAAACAGAACCTTCTATCTCAATAAGCGTTCCCAGCTCTTCATCATGTTTGCGGGTTTTCATCTCCACCTGCGCAATAGCTGCTATTGAAGCCATCGCCTCTCCTCTAAAACCCATGGTTCGGATAGCAAACAAATCTTCCGCCTTGCGCACTTTAGAAGTAGCATGACGCTCGAAGCACATCCTTGCATCGGTTACACTCATCCCAGACCCATTATCTATCACTTGTATCAATGCCTTCCCAGCATCTTTAACAATCAATTGTATTTTATTCGCCCCCGCATCTATCGCGTTCTCCAATAGTTCTTTTACTGCCGATGCTGGCCGTTGTACCACCTCGCCTGCGGCAATTTGATTGGCTACACTATCGGGTAAAAGCTGTATAATATCTGACATCTATATATCTTCGGTAAAGCTGCTAATTTAGGCAAAATAAGCCTCATCCTTTGTTTCATTCCAGAATATTTTGTCGTTGTATGGTTAAAAAATTACCATACACTTATTTACCGTCCTTTATATCCTTTTGTTATCTTTAACCTTATGAATAAATTGATCATCGGCCTGCTTATTTTGTGCTCATTCAATGCTTGCGCACAAGACAGCAAACAAAACGAGCAACAGCTTCAAATATCGAATGCCATTAAAAACAATACCGTCCTTTTAAATAATCAAGAGGCAACCGTCCCCCTATTAAAGTTAGACAAAAGAACTATTGCAAGCGTTTCATTGGGATTTAACTACCAAACTATATTTGACAGTTTAATGAATAAATACGCTAAAATAACTAGCTTCTCTTCGGCCCAATACTTAGGTGACGCAACGCTGGATAACCTGGAAGACGACCTCAAATATTTCAACACAGTTATTATCTCCATCCCCTCCAATGAGGCAACAAATGCAAGAAATATCAATTTTATTTCAAGTATTGCAAAAAGCAAACAGGTTATTGTAACCCTTTTTGGAGATGCGGGATCCATCCAGCTTTTCAATTCTTTCAATAGTCCTATCATCTGGACCGATCAAAACACACCAATTTCCGCCACAGTGATTCCTCAGGCGATCTTTGGAGGCATTGGCTTAAACAAAAAATTAGCCACCACATTATCGCCAAAATATTCAGTAGGCACGGGCTTCAGCACCAATAGTATCCGATTAAAATATACCGTCCCAGAGGATGCTGGGGTGCATACCAATAACCTAAAAGAAATTGATGACATCGCTAAGGAAGCAATCGAAGCTCATGCTACCCCAGGCATAGTGGTATTGGTTGCTAAAGACGGAAAGGTAATCTTTAATAAGGCTTATGGAAACCATACCTATAGCAATGAAAACCCCGACAAACTGACCGATATTTTTGATTTAGCTTCTCTAACCAAAACTACCGCCACTACACCAACAATAATGCGATTGGTTGAGCAAAAAAAATTAAATCTCGACACCAATATTGGTGCTTACATCCCCAGGGCCAGAACGTCACCAATGAACAACATCAAGATTCGCGAGGTGATGCTTCATCAAGCGGGTTTTATCCCTTACATCCCTTTCCACAATGCTATACAACCAAGTGACTATAGTCGTGATTCGAGTGCTGCATACCCTACCAAAGTAGCTGATAACTATTATGTCAGAAAGAATTACTTTAAAGATGTGATGTGGCCAAAAATGCTAAACTCACCGATAAAAACACGAGGTACATATGTATACAGTGACATCAGCATGTATGTAATGAAGGAAATTGCGGAGCGCATTACCGGAATTCCTTTGGATCAATACGTACAAGACAACTTCTACAAACCGCTCGGCATGCAAACTGCTGGTTTTTTACCTAGAAATAGGTTCTCAAGAGACCAGATTGTCCCTACGGAACAGGATACTTATTTCAGAAAAACATTATTGCAAGGTTATGTACACGATCAGGGTGCCGCACTTGCAGGCGGGGTATCTGGTCATGCTGGCTTATTTGCCAGTGCTAACGACGTAGCCATTATTTATCAAATGTTATTAAATAAAGGCACTTATGGGGGCGAACAGTACTTTACACCACAAATTGTAGATATGTTTACCGCTAAACAGTCTAATGTAAGCAGAAGAGGTTTAGGCTTTGACAGATGGGATCCTGATTTGACAAAAAAATATCCATCGGAAACCGCATCTCCTCAAACTTATGGGCATACGGGCTATACCGGAACCTGTGTTTGGGTAGATCCGGCAAGAGGACTAGTTTACATCTTCTTGTCTAACCGGGTATATCCTTCAGTAACTGATAAACTGAGTACGTTAAAAATCAGAGGACGCATACAAGATGTGATCAATAGGGCCATTGATCAGAAATAATAAAATTCCCTTCTACAAGCTGATTGCTTTTAGAAGGGAATTCTTATCTACAATTGGTTGCGGGTAACTTTACCTTTAATCAGAAACATCTTTTGAATAGAATCTCTATGAATCACGGTATCCCCCTTAAAATTAGGATTTGAAGACCTGAGAATAATCTTAGTTGCATCGGAATGCTCAAAGACCAGCTTTACAGTAGTCATATGATTAGAACGTTCATCGGTGACTACCAAATAGGCCTCACCCCATTGAAGAACATCGAAATTTGTAATCTCACGGATCGCAATAATTTCACCACTTGCATATTTCGGATACATACTATCTCCATATATTGGCAAATAGGCATCACAGTCATTGAAGGGCCTGAAGTTGACGTAGTATTCGGGGGCCTCGCCTAGTACACCATATTCACCAAAAGAGATTTCGGAAAGGTTTACATTGAAAAAAGGCACACCTTTCTCATCTGACTCCATAAGCCCCATTTCAGTAACCGGAGCCGCAAGCTGCATTTCCCCTTTCCCTGTGCGCAACCATTCTGGATTAATAGGATAATTATCCGTAACCTCCTTTATTAATCTTGAGCCTATTGACCTATGGCCATTTTCAATGGCTACGTAATTACTGACATTCGGGTTAATCGGACCATAGAATTCATTTGGTCCCTGCCCTTGAAGGGAACGGAATTCTTTTAAGCGCAGGCCAATTTTAATTGATTGAGGATCAGGTTTTTTCAAAATAATATCATCATTAATAGTCTTTTGACTTTTTTATTCAGTCAAAAGATTAGAAGTTTGTTTTGTCTGTTGCTGCAAGATACAAAACTTACTATCAGTAAAACACTAACTAAAACCATATATTATGAACTACTCCACATTTTGTTGTTATGGAAATCGTGTTAGCTCGCTAACAAAACAGGAAATCAAAAACCCGCTATCCGTACTTGAAGCGATATACACCAGAAGAAGCTTAAAAACCTTTAAAGAAAACCTATGGGATCTCTTCTCGAGTATTTACAGAGATCAGCAATGGAGAAAAAAGGGGGCAGCTCATTTCAATCGAATTTATATCGATTTGATTAAACTAGTTGATGCGCTATGGTTAATTTACACTTATCATCCCAAGCTTGGTAATTCAATTATAAGCAGTCATAGCGCTACAAAAACAACTCCTGGTTTGATGAATAACTTCAACATCATATTCACCTGCAGGCAGAGGAAAGATCAACACACGCCGAAAAACACATTAAGATCCTTCTACAAATCCAGATCGTTATCTGCTATTAAGAATAACATTTACAGCTACCTGCAACTGGCTTTAAATGCATCCTATATGAATTGTAATAAGTTTGCTTATTTCGCTTTATCGGAATACAATGTGGTTGATGATTTTCTAAAAATTGAGCGCTTAATAGAACAAGGATCTAATATTTATAACAATAGCTCCTGCCAAAAATCCAATCCCTGCAAGGCCGTTAAATTTGCCAACAACACAGATCATACCACATCCTTAAGTAAAGAAGAGATTGTAAACCCAGCTAATTCTATTAGAAATTTATACCTCCACGATCTCAGGTTTGAGCAGACCTACGAAAGTCTAAAAATTTGGGAGCAGAGTTTTTACGATAAAGATTTTTGGGCAAAAACTGACAATCCTGGCAATATTCTCTTTTTCTCGAATTGCATAAAACAAGTTATTGATTGTATCTGGCTGATGACGCAGACTGGCGAAATTGATACCATCACAGAAAAAAGAGTGCTAAGTCGCAGTAGGAAAAGGCAATTCTTTGCCCTAAATAAGCAAGAGCTTAACCAGCCATTATTGGCTATAAAAAGCTTTTTTGAACACAAAAAAATGCACGAGTGGAAGCAACAACTGGATGAATGGACAGACATCAGTTTGAGTCAGATAGTAATCCCCAAAGACAAGGTTAAAACATCAGAAGACCTGGAGTATCTATTAAAATTTGTCGAAGCTACTCATCTACTAACCTGTTAAAACCTAAGCTACTTGATAAAAAAACTTACCCACATGAAGCAAGGCGGCATGCCATATCGCCATAGCCCTATGGATCGGCGGCCCTACAACAACCTATGAAATCCCATCTCTTGCTGGCAAGAAAAAATCCGTGTCCTTTTTGGGAACACGGATTTTTTAAGATTATTTCTTTAGACCAATTTCTCTTAATCGTTCATCAAGATATTCACCAGCCGTCATATCTGTATATGCTTTGGGATGCTCTGCATCAATACAAGAAGCCAAACTTGTTAAGTCCATATTGCTTCTTGGGTGCAAAAAGAAAGGCACAGAAAACCTTGAAGTTTTCATTAATTCCAAGGGTGGATTTACCACCCTATGCGTAGTTGAACGTAACTTATTATTGGTTAAACGTTGCAACATATCCCCTACATTCACCACAATATCGGTATGATGCGCCTTAATTGGCAACCATTCGTTGCTTCTGGTTAACACTTCCAGACCATCAGCGCTAGCACCGATCAATAAAGTAATTAAGTTGATGTCTTCATGGGCACCCGCACGTACTGCATCATCAGGTAAAGCTTCCGGATGTTCTATCGGAAAATAGTGAATACCCCTTAATATAGAGTTTCCATTGTGAACCTCTTTATCAAAATAGTCAATTGGCAAATTCAAATAAGTAGCGATGGCACGAAGTAAATGTTTACCATTAGCTTCCAGACGTTGATAAATCTCCCTGGTTACAGCATTAAATTCAGGAATTTCTTCCAGGTACTCATTATTAGGGTACTGCTCTTTTATTGGATCATTGTCCATTACCTCCTGACCAATTTGCCAAAATTCTTTTAAATCGGCAGTTTTCGCTCCCTTTGCGGTTTCTTTGCCCGGACTAGTATATCCACGTTGACCCGCAAGTTCAACCTTTTCGTATTTCTTTTTTTGCTCCGGCGAAAGACTAAATGCAGCTTGTATATTTTGATACAGCTTATCTATCAATTCCTGACTCACACCGTGATTGGTAATGGTTACAAAACCAGAATCATTGAATGCTCTGCCTAATTCATCAGAGAATTTTTTACGCTGCGATTCATTTCCGTCAATGTATGAACCCAGATCTAAACAGGGAATATAAGGTGTAGACATAATCTTTAATTTATATAGCTAATAACCACGAATTTAAGAAACAATTGTTAATAAACATTAAATCTACAAAGCCATCAGCCATAAAGAGCTACAAATAAAAAACTTAAGTTACCAACACTACAGACTCGAATTTCATCAATTATCAGTTGATTGTAAAGATAGCGCTACGTTAGGTTTATAAAAAAACTAAAAGCCTAAGCGTTCCGTAACTTTATGTAAGAGATGAATCTCCCCTTTATTCTAATAACCATGAAGAATCTATCAATTATGATCTTAGTGCTCTTATCCTCAATAACCGCGAATGCCCAGTCCAAAAATTTACAAAAGGCGACTTTTGGAATGGGTTGTTTCTGGTGTTCGGAAGCTTTATTCCAAAGACTTAATGGTGTAGCGAGTGTCAGATCAGGATATGAAGGTGGCCATATAGCCAATCCATCTTATGAAGAAGTTTGCACAGGAAGCACTGGCCATGCTGAAGTCATAGAGGTCACTTATGATCCATCAAAAATCAAATATGATGAGCTACTTCAAGTTTTCTGGAAAAGCCATGACCCAACCACATTAAACCGCCAGGGAGCCGACATAGGCACTCAATATCGTTCTGTCATATTTTATCACAATGATGAGCAACGGAAAATTGCTGAAAACTATAAAAAGGAGTTAAATGATGCCAAAGCTTTTAGTAAGCCTATAGTTACAGAAATCACTAAAGCTACTCCATTTTATGTAGCGGAAAATTATCATCAAGACTATTTCAACAAAAACGGGAGCGAACCTTATTGTCGACTGGTGATTTTACCAAAGATGGAAAAATTGGAGAAGTTGTTTAAAGCCAAATTGAAACACTAAAGTAAAACTTATAGACTGCGACATTGTTTTCCTTATCGGATTGCAATCAGGCAATCTGTCTAGTATACGGTTATGGAAAAAATCTTGCAAAAACAATGGGAAGAGAAGGATAAAAAGCTTTATAAAGTTGTAATTTTTAAAGATTTTGAAGAAGCTTTTAGCTTTATGATCCGTGTGGCCTTTTTAGCAGAAAAACACAATCATCATCCTAAATGGACCAATGAATGGAATAAGGTGGAAATCTGGTTATCTACTCATGACGCAGGAAACGTAGTGACAGAGAAAGATCGAAGCCTTGCAACGGAAATAGATAAACTGCTGGGTGTAGGCAATTAAAAACACATAAAAAAGCCCATAACTTTATCAGTTATGGGCTTTTTTATCCTATATCAATTCTTATTTAAGCAATATCAATTAAGGAAGTTTAACACCTCTATATCGGGTAATGTCTACTACTGGTATGTTTGAACCATACTTTGCGTTGATCGCCGAAATAAAAGCATTAGCGGTTATTGCATAGCCCAGCGGAGTTAAGTGGATCCCATCCAATGAGAAAAGATTACCTTGAATAAATGCTCCACTAACTGGAATGCCGTTTACGGGTTTCCCCGCAGCATATTCATTTAACAATGTGTAACCATCCATAATGGCTAAACCTTTTGCGTTGGCTATGCTCTTAATGGTGTTGTTATAGGAGTTGATGTAATCATTAACTGTAAGGACTTCGGCTTTGTCCAGCACATACTGAGTCGCCACAGGATTGCGAGGATCTAAACCGTAAGGTATACCCAAATTATTTGGTATACCCATTACACCAGCAGAACTTAATGTCAATGTAAACAGATCACCTGCGGTAGCAGCTCTAGGCGCACCTACACCAGGTTGAATGTAAATATCCTTTACGTTGGCTCCTGCAGGAGTAGCATTAATTGCCGCAAGTAATGTTTTTAAAGTAACGGTATTGAAGAATGCTGTTGAAGTTACTCCAGGAATAGTCCCTACTACACCTTTAGCTCCTGTTGAAGTCAGTTTATCAATTACCGCATTGTACTCTGTAGCAAACACCCCCTTGTCTGTTGGTGGCGCACCCGCTCCTCCGGCAGTGGCATAAGCTAAGATATCGTTATTACCCAACCAGTTGCTAAAAAACGTCCAGGGTTTAGATGTTGCAAACTCCAGATAAGTTGTTGGATTGGTCAAAAATTCTCCTGGGAGTAATCGCTCGTAAAGACCGTTAAAATCTGCATACTTAGGCAGTCTGGCGTGAATCAATTTAATATTTGGGACACCAAAGTTATTAATTTCCCCAGTATACTTAGTATACAACGTTACTCCATTCACTTGTCCACGAATGGCCAAATTAGATGTTTCCGGGACAATGGTAGGCACTCCATTAGTCAATGCCGTTAGTTTAAGATACCCCGTTCCGTTGGCTTTATCAGTAGGAAAGAAAGGTGTACTAAAGCTGCCGCCACCAACGGATTTCATCTGCTCTGCGATCATCCCGGGGAAAGAATTTTGTTGTCCTTCCAGAGATAAACCTCCATCTGCAAAGCCAGCAGTAAGTGAGTTTCCTAAAGCAATGTAGCGTGTAAAATCTGCCGTCCCCTTAGTTGGAGCTGGGACATCTATCGTCGGTTTACAGGCCGCCAATCCAAGAATGGCTATTGCCAATGCACTTTTATAAAAATATGTAGAGTTCATGATGTTGCGATTTGAAAATTAGAATTTATAAGATAATGCTACACCTGGGATATAGGCCACAGTTTTAAATGTGCCACTAAGCCCTGATTCGATATTCGTTTCGGTTCTTGATTTTACGTTCTCGTATAAGAATGAGAAATCAATGCCAAACCTTTCTGATGGTTTTAAACCAATACCTGCACTTAGCAGAATACGATTTGCATCAGGAACTTCGGGCGTAACATAACCCGTACCAACAGGAGATAAAGCATAACCAGCGCCTGCTCTAAGTGTTAAGAAAGAAGAGGCTTGATTCTGAATACCTACTCTAAAAGTTGCTGCATCATGATAATTACGTGGCGATACTGTAGAAGTACCATTGTTATAATAAAAGGCCAGGTCTTTATAAGTATGCCACCATACCCAATTCACATCAAGTGCAATGGTCGTCTTTTCCGATGGATAAAAACCAAAACCAACAGTACTGGTAGCAGGTAAAGGCAAAGTTGCATTAAATGAAGCTGGCAACAATGGCTGTACAGAAGAAGGGACGTTAGCAAAGATCGCATCTCCGTTCTTTACTGTTGCTAATACCTGAGATCGGTGCGTAATACCTACTGACACTCCGGAAATCGTTTTAATAAAGATACCGGCATTCCAACCAAAATCTTTTGAATTACCTTTGAGCTGCACGGTAGCCTGTTGCCCAGTATTATTGCTATATGGAACTGCCCTTTGAAGATCTACCTTACCTAAAGCATACACCAAACCGGCACCAATACCAATTTGATCTGTAATCTTTAAACTCAATGTTGGTTGGATATAAATTGCCTGTAAATCAAGAGAGGTTACCGTAAACTTTCCCGACCAGTCTTCATTCCAGTGCATTGCCCCACCAAATGGAGTATAAACTCCAATCCCGAATCTCAAGCGATTTTCTGGTGAACCAAAAACGGCATAGGCCGCCGCAGGAGTAGGCACCTTACTTTTATTGTGTTCGGTAATCGAAGAGCCCGTTTGATTAAAGGCCGTTTTAAGCCAGATGCCATTTACGCCCGCTTGTACTCCATTGTTTTTAAGAAAGGAGACTGCGCCCGGATTAAAAAATACCGCGGCTTCATCTAAGGCGAGCCCAGCACCAGCGCCCCCCATTGCTGTTTGTTTTTGTCCCTGGAGATTAACCTGGAATGATTGTGAGAATCCCAATACAGGAATAGCCAGTAAAAAACTTAGTAAAATCTTTTTCATTGATCTTAATTTAGGTAGATGATTGATTAGTTGTTTCGTTCTCAAAAGTTTTGCCCTTTTAGATATAACAAGCATTGATAAGTATAAGTTTTACTAATATATAACTATGCATGCATAATAAAAAACATTTTTCATTTAAAAGTCAAAACAGCATCACCTCTATTCAGGGAAACAATAACATACGTACATTTGCTAACACTGTTATTTTTTCAACAAAAGAAGCAGTGATTTGATTAAAAAAAGATTTAACTATTAGAATATGAGCTTAATAGAAGCATTAAACTGGCGTTATGCCACAAAAAAAATGAATGGTGAGAAAGTTTCTCAAGATAAAGTTGACCAGATTTTGGCTGCAGCCCGTCTTGCACCGACATCATCTGGTTTACAGCCATTTAAAATCATTGTGGTAACCAATCCTGAATTAAAAGAAAAAATTAAAGCCGTAGCTTATGGCCAACAGCAAATTACCGATGCATCACATGTTTTGATCTTTGCCGCTTGGGATAATTACACTGAAGAACGCATCAGATCTGTGTTCTCTTACACCAACAACGAAAGAGGCGTACCAGAGTCTGCAACAGCCGATTATGTAAACAACTTAATTGGAATATACACAAACAGAACGGCTGAAGAGAATTTTCATCATGCTGCAAAACAAGCTTACATCGGTTTCGGTGTAGCCCTGGCAGAAGCTGCACTCCTAAAAGTAGATGCTACTCCCATGGAAGGTTTTGAATCTGCAAAATTAGATGAGTTATTAGGTTTAAAAGCTCAAGGTTTACGCAGTACGACTATTCTGCCTCTTGGCTACAGAGACGAAGCTGGGGATTGGTTGGTAAACTTGAAAAAAGTTAGGACTCCTTTGGAGAACTTTGTAACTGAAATTAAGTAAAAAAACACAGTTTATAAGAAACCGTTTCATAATCCGTTTATGGAACGGTTTTTTTTATTCTAATTTTCTTACCCCCTTTCAACTGTCAAAAAGTGTTAAAGATGCAAGCTTGTTAACCTATTCATTTATGAAATGAATATATTAGCAATATTAATTGTATACAACCATTTTTGATGAGATTTATAAAATTTGCAATTGCCCTTATAATACTTTCGACTGCTCTGCAGCTTTCAGCTCTTGCGCAGCAGGACAGTGTCGTTTTAGACAACATTTTAAAAAAGACTAAAAAGGTAAACGACGAGCGCCCCGTAGAAAAGGTGTATCTCCATTTCGATAAACCATATTATAGCGTTGCAGACACGATGTGGTTTAAAGCCTATTTAACAATGGAACAAAATCTTCCCTCACTGTTAAGTAAAATAGTATATGTAGATGTCATCAACAACAAAGATTCGCTGATACAAACTATAAAGCTTCCTGTAGTTGGAGGCGTAGCAGCGGGATATATTCCACTTAGTCCCGGCACTTATCAACAAGGTAATTACTACGTTAAAGCCTATACTATGTGGATGTTAAACTTTAGCGATGACTATTTCTTTAGTAAAACGATTCCTATTGGAGAGGCTATTGAGAAACAGATCAATACCCTACTCAGTTATAAGACCACAGAAACGGACAAAACCCAGGTTATCGATGCCGTTATACAGTTTAAAAACCGAGACAATCAAATTCAGGCCAATAAAATAGTAAACTGGAGGGTTCTATCAAATTACGATGTGGTAGCCAAGGGCAAGGGCACCACAGATCAAAGTGGTTTCTTAAGGATAAAGATAGATCCCCGAAAAAGCGACAAAATTAAAATTGGCGAACTGATTACCGATATTAACATTACGGAGAAGGGGGTGGTTACTTCTACTTTTAAACTTAAACCAACCACAGCTGCAGCTTACGATCTCCAGTTTTTCCCTGAGGGTGGAGAACTCATCGCTGGAATTGCTTCCCGAATTGGCTTTAAAGCGATAAATGGAAATGGTTCAGGTATTGAATTAAAAGGTTCGGTAGTTGACAACAGTGGTACTAAACTCAGCGACTTCAGTTCTACTCATTTGGGTATGGGTTCTTTTTATATCAATGCTGAAGCTGGAAAAACTTATAAAGCCAATGTCACCTTTAGTGATGGCACAACTAAAAGTTTCGATTTACCAAAAACACTTGAATCAGGAATAGTAGCGCAGGTTAACAATACAGATTCACTGCTATTTAACTTAAAGATAGTGGCCAATGATGCTTATTTTGAAGCCAATAAGAACAAAAACCTATTCATCGTAGCCACCAATGGCACAGTGGTTTATTATGCTGCCAAAACAAAATTAAACAGCCAGGTAACTGCAGCCAAAATCCCTAAAGACAAGTTTCCTGCGGGCATAGTTCAAATTACCCTATTCTCTGAAACAGGCGAGCCTGTAAGTGAAAGACTTGCCTTCAACTACCAACCACACGGAATAAAACTATCCTTAAAAACTGACCTTGCGACTTATAAACCTCGTCAAAAAGTTAAACTAGCGGTAACAGCGAAGAACGGAGCTCAATTTGCAGACGGGAATTTCTCTATTGCGGTAACAGATGAGCAAAAAGTACCTGTTGATGAAAATTCGGAAATCACTATTTTAAGCTCATTACTGCTTACGTCTGAATTAAAAGGATATATCGAAAAGCCCAATTATTATTTTAATAAAACAAACGCCAAAAAATTAGCTGATTTAGATGTATTGATGCTTACGCAAGGCTTTCGCCGATATGCATATAAAGAGATTCTTGCTGGTAAATTCCCACCAATTACCTTTTTACCAGAGCAGAGTATGGCGCTAACCGGTACTTTAAGAGATCGTACGGGTATGCCAGTAAGAAAAGGTAATTTACGATTAACTGTACCAGGTACTAGAATTGGTGTTGAAACCATCACTAGCCCATCTGGAATTTTTGCTTTTCAAAACCTTAATTTCCCTGATTCATCAGAAGTGGTGATTAGTGCGAAATACAATCCCAATGGAAATAATCTAATGGTTTTATTGGATGGTCAACCTGCGCCACAGATTGGCAAAAACCCCTATCCTGCGCAAGAGGTAACCAATATCGACAGTACTTTATCGGCATACCTGAACAACAGTAAAAGACAATACAGCTATTTACGTCAGCTTAAGGAAGTAAAAATTGAAGGGGCAAAAGCGAAAAGACCGAGCCATGCTGATTATCCAGCGCTTTCGGGTTTAAGCTCTATTTCAGGAACCTTAATAGAAGGCGATCGTTTTAAAGATTGCAACATGCTAACCATGTGTCTGCAGACTATGGCTACAGGACTTATTTTTTACGAGAACAACTTTTATGTAAACAGAGATTACCAACAAGGCAGTCGCGTACCGGTACAAATCTTCTTAAATGGCATGCCAATCGATTATTTTGGACTTGCCAGCGTCCAATCGTCTGAGGTAGAAAACGTAGAGGTGTTTACTAAAGATGAATTGGGTACGGTAAACAGAATGTACAATACGAATGGTGTATTGGTGATCAATACCAAGAAAGCTCCAAAAGGCACAAAAATGAGTATGGAGGAGTTTAAAAAGTTAATTCCTGATCCAAGTGTACTTAAAATCAGACCTAAGGGCTACAGTAAGCAACGTGAATTTTACTCACCTAAATACGTGAATGCTGCTGCAACTTATAATTTTAACGATTTACGCAGTACGATCTACTGGAACCCTAAAGTGATGACAACTGCTGATGGAGGCCTATCATTAGAATACTACAATGCAGATGGCAAGGGTACTTATAAAGCGGTTATTGAAGGTGTCGATAAAAACGGGAACGTCGGCCGCTTTGTTTACCGTTATACAGTCAAATAAGCATAGCTACTTAAGTAGCATTTAAATAAATAAGGGGGCTATTTACTAGTCCCCTTATTTGTTTAATCTTCTTTTTTCTCTTTCTCAAACTTACATTTAACACCTGTATCTGTCATGATCCAGGAGGTATATTCCGCCCCCTTCTCCCGCTCACAATCCCAATAATTATACCCACCTTTAAGGTATCTGTAAAATTCATTACTAATCTGAACCTCTGTTCCAACCGGAATGCTTAAAGTAAGTTCTACCTCTTGTCCCCGCCAGTTGCTCATCTTTGGTATATGTAAAACCGGACTAAAGCTTAAAGTTGCCCCCTCCTGTAAAAAATCATAGTGAATATTTTGAGCATTTTTTAAAGCTACTTCAAAAGTTTTGCCTCTCGATTTAAAATTAGTACTTAAAGAGACCTTACCGTCGGTGCTTTTTTCAATTTTAAAACTGATACTTCTTGGGCTGTTAAAATCATCATCTCTGCTATTCAATATCTTTCTGCCTTTATAACGCGCAGGATCTATTCGGTAATTTAAACTATCTTCCTTCGTAAAAAACCGCTCCATATTTATATTTAATGAATAAACAGGATGAACCTTTAATGGGGTTGTCTGCGCAAATTCTGCACCTTCTTTAAATTCAGTTGAAACCTTTGCTACATAATAGATTCCCGTTACCACAGCACCCAACCAAATTAACAACAACCCATAGGATAGTACTTTATTAATAGGCCGGCCATTAAAACCTACACGTATTGAAAACAGGATCAGTGCCAATAATGGAATAATCAGCACAATAAAAACGGCAACTGTCATTGCAAACAAGTATTCCTCATTCACCATGCTGATAGGAAAATAGTTGTGCACGTCCGAATTCCAAAAACCTAAGAAAGCAGCGAGTGCAACAATTGTCCCCAACAAAAAGAACGATGCGAAAACCACTATCGACCCAACAATAATTTTAAAGATCACCTTACCGGTACCTTGCAAAAACTCACCCATCGCCTGAATAAAACCAGCAATAAAACCACGTGATTGTTCAGCAAATGGATGCAGAGAACTATTCGCAAATCCCTTCAAGTTAGTTTCCTCTCCACGCATTTCCATTTTCTCTATTCTCGTTTTTGCCTTAGGCACCATAATCCAGAAGATGATGTAAACCAGCAGTCCTGACCCAAATATAAACATGGTAAGGAACGTGAATAATCTTACCCATTTGGCTTCGATGTCCAGGTAATGTCCTAAACCAGCACAAACACCTGCAACCATCGCCTGATCGGTATCCCTATATAATTTTTTAATTGGATTATACTCAGGACCTGAGATTTGCTCTTCTGGCGATTCTTCTGATGTTTCGAAGTCCTTTACAGATCCCATCTGTTGAATAACAGACTGAACATCGTCTACATTAATCACTTGCTTCTGTTGAGCAGAGAGCTTTTCTGCGAACATTTCTGCGATACGGTTCTCAATATCTGTTACAATTTCAAAGTCATCTGCGTTTTTTGAAAAATGCTGTTTCACCTCATTTAAATAAACGGTGAGTATTTCGTAGGCATCCTCTTCAATGTGAATGATCGAGTTGCCGATATTTATGTTGTGTGTCTTCTTCATGATTCGGTTTGATTAATTGGTCCTTTTGATTCCTGATCCGCTACTTTTTTAGAAGTATTAATGGCATAAGCCAGCTCTTGCCAAGTCGTATCAAGCTGTTTTAAAATGGCTTTTCCATCTTCAGTGAGCATGTAGTATTTACGTGGTGGCCCCGAAGTAGACTCTTGCCAATTATAGCTCAACAAACCGTTGTTCTTTAAGCGGGTAAGTAATGGGTAGAGCGTTCCCTCAACTACGAGGAGTTTTGCCTGTTTTAATTCCGCGATAATATCCGAAGCATAAATCTCGCCCCTTGATATAATAAGCAGCACACAGTATTCAAGTATGCCCTTTCGCATTTGCGTTTGCGTATTTTCTGCTATCATAATACAAAGTTATATGTTTTATACAGTAATATGCAATACATAGTACTATAAAAAGAGCAAATAAAGTTTTATGAGTCTGATTATCAGTACAATAATTTACATAGAATTTACAATTTTAAGGAGAATCTTTACAGAAAATAAGAAAAAATGGAAATTATGAACATTTCGACATTTTTGAGATTTTGTGGCGCAGAGTTTGCCAATCTCTAAGCACATCAATCAAATTACATCTATCTATGTTGATCAAATTGAATTCCGTTCTTCAAATCTTTGCCAGGCAAAAGGAAGAAAAAGCAGCACACCATTTAACCAGAAAAGAATGGATTAATGTAGATCGAATTGTAATGATCATACTGATTCTAAGCGTCATAATTGGCGCCATTATTTTCTCTTAAAGCTTATAATTTAAAGTAGTAAGGTGTCTATCCGATGTGCCTGAACCCGATTTTGTATTGTGGACCAGGTATAGATGGTAAAATGCCCATCCTGCGAGGCCACCAAGGCAGTAGCGTCTCTTTGATCATGGACAAACTGGGCGGCAGAAAGATGCCTGGTTCCGCCTACTTTTGCAGGGTGCATCACCACCGCCGATCCTCCATAAATGGGCTCTGAGAAAGACAGTTCATCAATGTTTTCTTTGCCTTTTGCCCGACCTATTTTGGCACCAAAGGCTAACAATTCGTACTCATTGCTGATCACAGTTGCCCCATCCACAGCTGTAAGCCCGGCAAGATGTTCTACTTCACGTTTTAATGCAGTTTGCCAAAAAATCTGACTGGCTTCTTTTCTGTCCTGTTGCAACAATTTAGATAAACCGGTAAAAGAAGGTTGGATCCCATATTGGATGGGCTTTATAATAGACTGAAGCCAATTCCTTGTCTCATTGGGTACAACCAACAAGGTTCCCCCACGACCGTGTGCCCGCATAGAAACCGCCAATTGGATCAATACATTCACAGAATCATTCCAATACGATGGTGCGGTAAGATCAAGAAGCGACATGAGCATTGGCGGACAGTCTGGTACATTAGTATGATTACCATCTACCATCTTTACCTGATCACCCTTAAGTACTGCTATGTTGGTAAACTTTCCGAAGCCATAAATTCTGCGGTGTTTAATCACTAGCAATGCCGGCTCGGAAACATCGAGTACAAAACAAAAATTAGGAATACTTACCGTAGTTCCCCATACATACAATTCTCCCTCCTCTATCCAAATCCCAAGGTGAATACCTGCTCGCTCCACTCCTGGAGCAATTTTAGTTAAGGTACCAGGGTTTAATGGCAGTCGCTGTTTAAATAGCAAAGGATTACCTGCTTGTTCTGGTGGCAAAAAGGCAAGAGATATTTTTGGAGAATGTCCTTCTTCTTTACGCAAACTAGCCCAAAAGGTCGCATCAATAATTGCCTCAACAACATTTGCCGTGGGCAATGGTGCAAGGTCTTCTTCACCGCTCTCAGTGGCCGCAGCGAGGTGCTGCGCAAAAATCGCTTCCACTTTTGGTGCTATAATTCTTGCTGCCTGATACGTTGTACGGTAAATCATGCCATAAAGTTAATTGATTTAGAGCAAAGAACCACATCATTTAATTGTCAATCTAATGCCCGGGCCCCTCCGCTATTTTCTGACTACCGAAACATATTAAAAACTATTTATCTAAGTTTGCAAGATGCTATCTTATACAGAAGAAAACTATTTAAAAGCACTATTGATGCTCAGCTTCCAGAATGAAGAGAAGCCAGAAGTGGGCACAAATGAAATGGCAGCTTATTTAGGTGTAAAGCCGGCTACCGCTACAGACATGCTTAAAAAGCTGAAAGAGAAGGAGCTAGTGATTTATGAGAAGTATGGCAAAATTCTACTTTCCGACCTAGGTAGAAAAAAGGCTACTGCCATATTGAGAAAACATAGACTATGGGAAACCTTTTTATATAAAAAACTAGATTTCAGCTGGGATGAGGTACATGAGGTAGCAGAACAACTTGAACATATTCAGTCAGAAAAACTGGTCAACAAGTTGGAAGAATATCTTGACTTCCCTGAATTTGATCCGCATGGTGACCCAATTCCGAAGGCCAATGGCGACATCCCTTCCATTGATAAAACCTTACTATCGGCAGTAACGATTGGCGAAGGATGTAAAGTTGTTGCTGTAAAAGATACCTCTACTTTGTTTCTTCAATATCTTGAAAAACTTAAGATTACCATCGGCACCAATATCAAAGTCACAGAAGTAATAGATTTTGATGGATCGCTAAACATTCAAATAGAAAATGCCCCAATCAGGAGCGTTTCTATGAAGTTTGCTGATAGCCTTTTTGTAAAGAGATAGTCGTAAATTTGTCCAAACCCATTAAAAACCAACAATACACAATCTATGTCTACAGAAATAAAATGCCCCAACTGCGCACACACTTTTCCAATTGAAGAAGTGATGGCTGAGGAGTATAAAAAAGACCTTCGTGAAAAGATGGTTTCTTTTACCAAACAAAAGGATGAGGAATACAATAAAAAGCTTACTGAATTTGCACAACAGCAAAAGCAGCAGGAACAAACTTTTGAACTTCAACAGAAAGAGCAAGCTAAGGCTTTTGAACTAAAACTTGAAGAAGAGAAAAAACTGTTACAAGGTGTGTTGGAAGAGAACTTACGTAAAAGCATCTCTTCTGATTTTGAGAATAAGCTGCAAATGCTTGACAATGCCAACAAGGAAAATGAAGAGAAACTGAAACTGGCACGATCTAAGGAACTGGACTTTATGAAAAAAGAACAGGCCATGAAAGACAAGGAAGCAGAGCTTGAACTTGAAATTCAACGTAAGCTACAGGAGCAGCGAGCTGAGATGACCGAGCAAATTCGTAAACAGGAAGCTGAAAAAACGAACTTAAAAGACACGGAACATCAGCTAAGGGTAAAGGAACTAGAAAAACAACTGGACGACCAAAAGAAACTGGCAGAAGAAATGAAGCGTAAAGCTGAACAGGGTTCTATGCAGCTTCAGGGAGAGGTTCAGGAACTGATTCTGGAAGAGCTGTTACGAAATGCTTTCCCATTTGATTTGGTTACCGAAGTTGGAAAAGGAGTACGTGGAGCAGATTGTGTGCACCATATTAGAAACCAATTTGGCCAGGATTGTGGTAAAATCATATATGAGAGTAAGCGCACGAAGGATTTCTCTATGGAATGGATAGAGAAGTTAAAAAAAGACATGCGTAGTATGGGTGTTGATGTGGCTGTAATTGTAACCCAGGCTTATCCAAAAGGAATGGACTGTTTTGGAGAAAAAGACGGGGTATGGATTTGTTCATTTGAAGAGGTAAAAGCCGTTTCCTATATACTTAGGGATGGCATCGTTAAACTATTTAGTGCCACAAAATCTCAGGAAAACCGTGGAGATAAGATGCACATGCTATACGATTACCTAACCAGCACTGAGTTTTCTGAACAATGGAAAGCCATTAGGGAAGGTTTTATGAGCATGAAATTATCTATACAACGCGAGCGCGATGCGATGGAGAAATTGTGGAAGGCCAGAGAAAAACAACTGGAAAAAGTGATGCTCAATGCAACACATATCCGGGGATCTATTGAAGGTATTGCCGGTACTGACAGTATCCAGCTCAGCCTTACAGATGACGATGATGAACCGTTATTACTGGAATAAATAAAAAAGCCGGAACAATTTTTCCGGCTTTTTAGCTAAATAATCTTTTTATTACTGGGCAAGATACCCGCCATCAGCGGCATAATAGGTTCCTGTCACAAAAGAAGCCTTATCAGAGGCCAGCCACAAAACAAGCTCTGCTATTTCTTGTGCCTCACCTAAGCGACCAATTGGATGCAATTTCACCAATCCTTCCATTTGTTCTGCGCTCAGGTGCTCCTCTAACAAAGGCGTTTTTATATAACCCGGACCAACAGAATTGATACGAATTTTCTGATCGGCATATTCCAGTGCAGCTGATTTAGTTAAACCTACTACACCATGCTTTGCAGCCACATAAGCAGGAGAAAACTTTGTACCAACCTGTCCTAAAATAGAAGCCATATTGATAATGCTACCGCCTCCACTTTTCAAAAGAGCAGGGATCTGATAGCGTAAACCATAAAACACCCCACTTAGATTAATCCCGATTACTTTTTCCCAGCTTTCAATAGGATATTCGCCTGTAGGTGCCGCCTCGCCTCCTATTCCCGCATTGTTTACACTAATATGTAAAGCCCCATAATGAGCTACAGTTTGCTTTACCAAATTATCATTATCAACTGCTTTTGAAGTATCTGCTTTTATAAAAAAAGCATCCCCGCCATTTTTTACGATCTCCGCTACAACAGCATTTCCATGTTCCTCATTAATATCAGAAACAACAACTTTTGCACCCTCAGCAGCAAACGAAAAGGCGACAGCTTTACCAATGCCAGAACCTGCTCCGGTAACAATAGCAACTTTATTCTCTAAACTCTTCATATGATATATTTTATGATTGTAGTCAAACCTATCTTAGGATTAACCTTCTTTAAAAACATAATTACAACGCATAGATGAGTAAAAGTGTTTGTAAGTCAAATGTCAGATCTAGGGATATGCATGTTGGATATAAATTTTACACTGCGTTACTTTGCATTGTAAAATCAAAAAAGATGATCTACGCTAAAAAAAAAATACAAAACAATGCAAACCTTGCTACACAAACGGCAAAGATCATTGCCAATGTAAATGAATTGGAGCAAAAGAACTTAGTAAGGATTGAAGGAAATGACGTTTTTGTTTATCCAGAGATATGGAAAGATAAAGCAACAGCCTTAAACTGGATAAAGTGCCTCCATCTATATTGTATGGTAAAAAAGCGTTTCAAGGAGAGTGATACCCTCAATTTCAAACATTTTGTGACCAAAGAGTTGATCGGCACCTTTAAAAACAAAAAAGCTAGTGTAGGCGTCTTTTAACGATGCCATTTTTCTTTCTCGGCTGCATCCATATAAGTCCAGGCCACAAAGCGGCTAATCTTCTGGCCCTGTGCCATTTCAACAGTCTTGACTTCTGCTGCGCCCGCACTTTGCAATGCTCTATAGATAAAGGATAAATTGCTGCTTTTTGAAACCAAGCTTGAGAACCACAAGCACTGATCGGCTATGTCTGCGCTTTCATCGATCATATTTCTGATGAAAGATACTTCTCCGCCTTCACACCAGAGCTCCGTATGTTGTCCTCCAAAATTCAATACCCCATGACTTGCTTTTCCTTTACCCAGATTGCGAACTTTCTTATTTGAGCCTGCAGCAGCTTCAGCTGCTGAAGCATGGAAGGGTGGATTACACATCGTAAAATCAAATAACTCTCCCGGCTTAACAATTCCTCTAAAAATATAAGCTTTATGCGGCTGATGTTTCAAGGTAATCGCATCCGATAAGGGCTCATTTGCTGCTACAATGCTTTTTGCGGCCTTAATGGCTAGAGGATCAATATCGGAACCCGTAAAACTCCATCCGTACTCCTGTCGCCCTATAATCGGGTAAATACAATTCGCCCCCACACCTATATCTAATCCGTTCACTTTTTTCCCTGTCGGCACAACACCAGCATTATTTTCCGCAAGCAAATCGGCTATATAATGGATATAATCAGCTCTACCTGGTATTGGCGGACACAAATAATTTTCCGGTATATCCCAATTGTCAATCCCATAAAAATGTTTCAGCAATGCTTTATTTAACATCTTTACAGCAGCAGGATTAGAAAAATCAATGGATTGATCTCCATAAGCATTTACTGCAACAAATGATTTTAAGCCAGGCAAGCTTTTAATCAGCTCAGGAAAATCGTACCTGGAACGGTGTTTATTTCGGGGATGAAGGATATTCTTTTCTGTAGACATTCGTTGATAAAACTTAACCAAAGGTAAAGGTTTTAAGGAAACCTTGGATATGTAAGAAAGCATGAGTTACTTTGTAAGGTTTTGTATTTGCAAGCAATTAAAACAATATGGGTAAATTTATAAGAGGTTTTGGTTATGCATTTTCCGGATTGGGTTATGCTTTTAAAAGCCAACTCAACTTTAAAGCTCACCTATTAACTGCTATACTGGTAAGTATTGCAGGTTGCTGGTTCAAATTGTCCCTTGCCGAATGGCTTTGGATCGTCGCTGCTATTGGAATGGTGTTGATGGCAGAACTATTAAACACTGCGATAGAAGTTCTGGTAGACCTGGTTTCTCCTGAAATACATCCCAAAGCTAAGATCACTAAAGATGTTGCCGCAGCGGCCGTACTTGTAACCGCAATTACAGCTGCAATTATAGGAATGATCATCTTTATCCCCAAAATATTAGACTATGCTTCATAAAACCAGGGGCATTATTTTAAAAACAACGTTATACAGTGAAAGCAGTGTCATCGTACAAATGTTTACCGAGAAATTCGGTATTCAGTCTTATATGATCAACGGCGTAAAAAAGCCGAAGGCCAAAATAAGGATGAATATGTTGCAACCACTGCATCTGGTGGATATGGTGGTTTACCATAAAACAAATACAAGTATACAGCGTATTTCGGAGCTTAGGCCCGCTCCTATTTTTCGTAGCATTCCATACGATATTATTAAAAGCACCATTGTCCTTTTTCTAAATGAAGTCTTGTACAAAAGTATCAGACAACAAACCACGGATGAACATTTATTTGATTTTATATTTAGTGCGATCTGTTGGTTTGATGAAACTGAAGAAATAAACGTAAGCTTTCATCTTGCTTTTTTGCTAAAACTTTCCCGTTTCTTAGGTTTTGCACCAAGTACCCAGACTAAAAGTGATCAAAGTTACTTCGATTTACAGGAGGGGGAATTCAAATCTGCTATTCCTTTACATCCGTATTTTCTCGATAAACATGATGCATCGCTCTTCATTTCTTTATTTTCTTTGCCTTTTGAAAAAATAAATGAAATAAATATTGAGAATCAAACCCGTCGATTGATCTTGGATAAAATATTGGTTTACTATACTTTACATACCGCTTCTTTTGGAGACATTCGATCTCATCAGGTATTAGAAGATGTTCTTTCATAAAATTTAACATCTTTTTTTTGCAAAAATCATTTAAGGGTGTATATTTGCAATCCCAAATCGAGGGGATCCTTGATAAAAATACAACAGCATTGCTCAGCTAGTTTTATAGACAAAAGAGCAGAACCAAAGGGAAATTAGCTCAGCTGGTTCAGAGCACCTCGTTTACACCGAGGGGGTCGGGGGTTCGAACCCCTCATTTCCCACCAAAACAGCAACTCAGCTGTTTCAAAACAAAAAGAGTAGAATCGAAGGGAAATTAGCTCAGCTGGTTCAGAGCACCTCGTTTACACCGAGGGGGTCGGGGGTTCGAACCCCTCATTTCCCACGAAAGCCGGATAAACATCCGGCTTTTTTTTTATGCCCTTTTTTTAAAGAATCTATATAAAAAAAGCAATGTGCATATTTTACATATTGCTTTTTCGGACCAAGGCCCAAGAATTATCTATTTGGGTATAGCCGGCAATTAGCCACGTTCTACAATACTTTTAGGATTATGTTTAATCGGGAAATTACAAGAATTGGCAATAAAACACATCTTATGTGCCTGATCATGCAATGCGTTTGCCTTTTCAATTTGGCTTTCGTCTGTGATTACTACTACCGGGTTCAGCACAACTTCATTGAAATGGCCACTTCCATCTGGGTTTTCAGTCATCTTGCCTATGGGCGTATCTTTGTAATCCATCACAATGATTTCATTTTGCGAGCATAAGTGCAAATACCATAACATATGGCAAGACGATAAAGAAGCCAATAAAAGATCCTCAGGATTATGTTTTGTTTTATCACCAAGAAATGCGGAGTCTGATGATCCCATTATATCAGGCTTATTCTCGATCGAAATAATATAACTTCTGTCGTAAGACCTGTAGTCCATTGTCCCCGAGCCTTTGTTGCCCGCCCATGTAAGTGTCGCTTGATATTGATGTTCTTTAGCCATAACTGATCGCTCTTTATTGTTTCTACCAATTTAAACAAACTTATTTATCATTGGCAAATAATCTAAACAATTCCACCCATCACTGGATCACTAAAGCTCGCAAGCCCATTTTCTACCCTGCCTGCATATCTTTGCTCAAAATGATCCGCTCCGACAACCAAAACATTAAAATCATACCAACCGTGACTCTGTTTTAAATCCAGCACAAGCTCGACATTACCTCCTGCTGCTATCTTCCTTTTAAGATCAGGCTTGTGGTAGCCCAAATCTTTAATGGAGACCTCATAATCCTTCGAGGTATGCGTGTTTACCAATTTCAATGACACATTGCCTGTCAGCTTACCATTTGCCTCATTACGCTCATACGTGCAAAGGAGCCCTAGCCCCGGATTGTTATTCGTGCCTTTAAATTCACGATAATAACCATTAGGCCCATTAACTCTGAGGTGATACTTACCCCCATCAAAAGCATCCAGGGGCCAACTATAAGTTAAAGTATCTCCCGCTTTAACCCCAAATGACCAGTTTCTACAAACCTGTGCACCTATCTCGGCCGACGGATCGGTAAACTTCACAGGTGCATAAACAGTAAATGGAGCACCAGAAGCATTTTTACCAAAAACACTATTTCCTGCTTTTAGTTTTATTTCAAACTGCTGTTTATTATCCTGCAATTTGCCATCCGCGTACAATTCATATGGCAAAGCACAAGAAGGCCGAATACCTTTCTCCTGACTCGACATCAATCCACTAGTCTGTGGATTTGCTGCAAACTTAGACAAGTCAGCATCCGTTATTTTCTTAAATCCAGATGGATCAGCTTTAAACTTCGCGTTATAAATAGTCTCAACCATATCATTGCGGTCAAGAAACTTAATCTTATCTATCTTCTCCCCATTAAAAGGAGTAAATACCGAGGTCAAGTCACCGCAGATGGTTCTACGCCACTCACTAATGTTATCTATTCTGACATCTTTGTTAAGCTTCTTACTAAAAAACGTTTCCAGAAACTGTAAGGTCGAGGTATGATCAAAAACTTCTGAACAAACTCTACCACCTCTACTCCAAGGCGAAGCAATCAGCATAGGAACTCTAAAGCCCAATCCAATAGGTGCTTCTCTCGCCGCCTTTTCAGGGATTCCCTGTTTCAATTCATTTGCTAACCTTACATGCTCCACCTCTGTGTCAATTCCTTTCGAAACTAAACCTGTCCCTGGAACCTTAGCATCTGGAATAGAAAATGGCGGTACATGATCATAATAACCATCATTCTCATCGTAGGTAGTGATAAAGATTGTTTTCTTCCATACTTCAGGGTTTTTGGTTAGGATATCCAACACTTCCGAAACATACCATGCTCCATACCATGGCGCACTTGGGTGATCAGAAAAATTCTGAGGTCCGGCCAACCAGGAAACAGCAGGAAGTTTACCTGTATTTACATCTTTTCTGAATTGATGCAACACATCACCTTTAGGTACAGTTACCTCTCTTTTCGTATTTCCCTCCTGATAGGTCAGCTTAGTGATATCTCTATAATCCGGATCACCAGAATTAATCAGGAAAGCACTTTTAAACAAAGTCTTTTGTCGATCAGATAACTTATCAAACTCCTCCTGGCTCCATTTCTTTAATTCCGAAGCAGCATTATCCAGCGCCTCCAGTTTCTTTTTCAAATCCGTATTTATCTTTTTAGCTGCGGCATCACTCGAAGGACTTGCCTCTTGCAGTTTATTAATTTCTTCAGGAAGGGTTTCTACTAATTTTTGGAGATTTGTAATATATCTTGATGAGAACTTGACATTATAAGCGGTAAAAAACTCTAATAAATTACATCCAAAATTACCTAACCAGGCACGTTCCTCACCTTTATATCCACCCCCACAACTCAAATCATTCTGATAAAAGCCCCATGCAACATTGTTCTCTTCCAGCACTTCGGGAAAAGCCTTCCAAGGGAGCTTTCCATAACTGAAGTCATCATTTCTGATGTTTACTTTTTGCAGGCCATCCAGATCATAACTAATCTTACCCGTCCAAAAGAACGATCGGTTAGGCGTAGTACTGGTCATGCCCGAGCAAAAATTCTGATCACATACCGTAAAGGCATCAGCCATTGCATAATTAAAAGGCAAGTCCTCACGAGTGTAATGACCTAAAGTAAGTGGCATTCCCGAATAAGCTTTATTTCCAGATTTCTTGGAAGTTAACCATTTATCATATTTCCCACCGTTATAAGCATCAACCTGACTGGCCCTTGAATGGGGTAATGAACCAATCCAGGTAACTTTAGAGTCTTTAATATTTAAACGAAATGGAGCGTAAGTATCTCCAAGCGCATCGGTTTGCATCCATACCGGCTTTTGGTTTGGAAGTGTTATTGCCCTTGGGTCATTAAATCCCCTTACACCTTGCAGCGTACCAAAACAATGGTCAAACGACCTGTTTTCCTGCATCAGAATTACAATATGCTCAGCATCGAGAAAGCTACTTCCCAATTTTGGGTCGATAGCCAGCGCCCGCTGTATCGATGCTGGGAGCATGGTGGAAAGCCCTGCAGCACCGGACAACAACAATGATTTTTTAATAAATGCTCTTCTTGATTCCATAATTTAAAATGTGTGTATTGCTAACCTAATTTATTTAACCAGGTATCTAATTTCAAGTTTTTAAATTATGAACACGAGCTTTTTGTATAAAATATTTGTTAACTATTTAAGCTGATACGCCATTACTGTTTTCTTATAAAAAGTAGGGATATATAAGATTTTTTTGATCGGATCATAGCCAAGGTCAGCCGTATTTTTTTTCTCTAAATGCGTATCCAACAACAAGTCGTGCTTACCATCAGCATAAACATAATATACATAACCGCCCCAACTGGTGAACAAGAAATCACCGTTCCCCACAGGCTCTAAACCATCACCACCAAAAGGCAATTCTGCCAGCTTGGTTATGTTCTTTTGCGCATCCGCTTTCCATATGGTCTTTCCCCCCGCAATGAATAAATCCTTTCCAATAGCCTTTAATCCATTTACACCACTTATGTTTTCCATATATACAGAAGGCTTATTGTTTTCTATCTTATGAATGCGTTTGGTTCTCGAATCAGAAACATACACTATACCCTTATCACTAACCGTAATGTCATTCAAAAACTTCGCACTATCTATTGGTATCTTTAAGGTCACTTTTCCTTTTGCAATATCGATCAGCACCACATCGGTTAAATCTGCAGCATACATCACATTGCCAATCCTTGCCAATCCTTTTGGCGAGTTCAACCCTGTTATCCAATTCAAATCAATCACCTTTCCATCCATTCCGATTTTGGCCACCCCACCTATACCATCCTTATCATTTGGATTATTACCCATTACCGATGTGTACAGTATTTTATTCTTTGTATCTGGCAATACAGATTCAGGAAGGTTAACTACGCTATCCGTCTCCCAAAGCTTTTCCAGTCGGTGTTGTGCCTTGGCGTTTATAGATAAAGCAATTATAAAAGCCAAACTAAGATAGTTCTTCATACAATGTTAATTTTAAGGTTAAATAATAGTGCATTTAAATTAAATCAGTATTTCAAAACACTAATTTACTAATGCAATTGAATAATAATAGGCTAAAAAATACTGTCCCAATTTAGCTAAGTTCTAAGCGATCTTACCATTAACCCCAAATTACGGCTCAAAATGCCACAATATAGCGTCGCTGGTAATTGGGGCATTTTTAAAGCATCAAATTAAAGCTAACTTTAATTTGCACAATCAACCAAATAAGTATACCAAAGCTCATTACAAAGCGACAATTATGAACAAAAACTCTATTTTAGGTATTGCCTGTCTAGCCTCCGCCCTAACCGTAATGGGACAAGCCAATCTTTATGCACAATCCAAAGATGCGGATTTAAAAAACTGGCCAAAGGGAGCTTCACCAAAAGAAATTGGGACAAAAGTAGCTTATCATTTTAATGAAACTCCCCATACCAATTTTAACAGGCCTGGCCCACCAAAAGTGATTACCTATCCAGAAACCTGTACCTGGTATGGCGCATTAACATTTGCAAAAGAAAGTAAAGATGCAAAGCTCGTAGAAAAATTAAAAGTACGTTTTGAGCCACTATTTGGAGCTGAAGCTAAAATGATTCCTGTACCCGACCATGTAGATTATAGCGTATTCGGTTCAGTTCCCTTAGAATTATACATACAAACCAAAGATAAAAAATACCTGGATCTAGGCCTTTCAATAGCCGATAAGCAATGGGGACCACCAGAAGGCCCAAGAGTAGTCAAGGAATCACAAGGTTATTATGACCAAGGTTACACCTGGCAAACCCGTTTATGGATTGATGATATGTTTATGATTACCGCTTTACAAGCTCAGGCCTACAGAGCTACAGGCGATCAAAAATACATAGACCGCGCTGCTAAAGAAATGGTCTTTTACCTGGATCAATTGCAAAAACCTAATGGACTGTTCTATCACGCACCTGATGTTCCTTTTTACTGGGGACGTGGAGACGGCTGGATGGCAGTTGGAATGGCCGAATTATTAAGGTCGCTACCAAAAACAAATCCTAATTACACCAGAATTATGAAAGGTTATAAGGATATGATGGCTTCCTTGCTAAAATATCAAGCTGAAGATGGCATGTGGCGTCAATTGATTGATAAACCAGAATCATGGCCAGAAACTTCAGCAACCGGAATGTTTACTTTCGCCATGATCACAGGTGTAAAAAATGGTTGGTTAGATAAAGAAGTTTATGGCAAAGCAGCACGTAAAGCCTGGCTTAAATTGATCACATACATCAATGAGAACAACGACATAACTGAGGTATGTGAAGGCACAAACAAGAAAAATGACTTACAGTATTATTTAGACCGTAAAAGAAACATCGGAGATTTGCATGGTCAGGCGCCTATCCTTTGGTGTGCAACTGCTTTATTACGCTAACTAATGATAAAACCGGTTTAGAAATGATAATTTTAAATAGTCAATTATAAAATTGTTTGGCTTCTTAACCTTTTAATAAACAACCAATGAAAAAAATACTATTAATACCTGTTTTACTTAGCGCACTCGTGTTTTTTACCCTTTATGCATTTAAAGATATCTCCGCTTTAGGTGGCCCTAAGCCAGATGCAGACAATGTAGGTTTAAAGCTACCTGAAGGATTTGGGGCTTTAAAAGTGGCTGATTTAGGTGCTAAAGCAAGGCATATTGTAGTTACCCCTCAAGGTACAATCTATGTAAAGCTGGCTAGAGTAAAAGACGAAAAGGGAATTATCGTACTTAAGGAAAATAGCGATGGCAGAGCTCAAATCACCGGCGGCTTTGGCAATTATGGTGGTACTGGCATCTATATGAAAGATGGATACCTGTATGCTTCTTCTAACAAAGAAGTATTTAGGTATAAATTAAATGACAAGAACGAGGTAATTGATCCAAATAATCCTGAAACCATTGTTAAAGGTTTAAAGATGGGCCGTCAGCACGAAACAAAATCTATTGTACTGGACAATGATGGAAACCTGTATGTAAACATCGGTGTGCCTTCAAACTCTTGTCAGGAACAAGATCGGGGCTTAAGGTCTCCTGGTATCCCAGGATGTCCATTGTTAGACTCAGCAGCAGGAATCTGGCAGTTTAAAAAAGATAAACTAAACCAAAGCTACGGCGAGGGTGTACTTTATGCGACAGGATTAAGGAACGTAGTGGGTTTAGACTGGAATCAACAAAACAACCAACTATTTGTAATGCAGCATGGTCGGGATAACCTCAACAGCTCATGGCCAGAAATTTACGATACGAAAGAATCTGCAGAATTACCAGCAGAGTGTTTATATGCTTTAAAAAAAGGCGACAATGCAGGCTGGCCATTTATGTACTATGACGGCTTACAACACAAAAAAATTGTAGCCCCTGAGTATGGCGGCGACAAGAAAAAAGAAGCTGATTCTAAATATATCGACCCGGCAGTTGCTTACCCTGCACACATGGCGCCTAATGGATTGCTATTTTATACCGGAAACATGTTTCCTGAAAAGTATAAAAATGGAGCCTTCATCGCTTTCCATGGTTCATGGAACCGTGCACCTGAACCTCAAAAAGGTTTCTTCGTAGTTTTCCAACCATTTAAAAACGGAAAACCATATGGAGACTGGGAAGTTTTTGCAGATAACTTTGCTGGCACACCTGAAAAAGCGGCCATGAATAAAGCAGATCACCGCCCATGTGGACTTGCACAAGGCGCTGATGGTTCTCTTTATGTAACAGATGATGCCAAAGGAACAATCTATCGCATCGTTTACACCAAGAAATAATAGAATAGCATGAAAAGAGTTTTAATAATCTTATTGATCTTAACAACAGGGGGTATAAAATTATCTGCTCAAACAAAAGGTAAAAAAGCACCTGCAGCAAAGCCTAAGGTGGTGACGGGAGCGGTGATGGCCAACGGAAAGAAAATATATGGTCAATATTGCTTGGCCTGCCATATGGCAGATGGTGCTGGCGTTCCAAATATGAACCCACCATTGACAAAAACCTCTTACGTATTGGGCGACAAAACCAGACTGATCAACATAATCCTTAATGGGCTGTCTACTGGTGAAGAAATTGATGGAGAAACTTACACCAATATTATGCCTCCGCATAATTTCCTAACAGATCAGGAGATTGCTGATGTACTATCATTCGTTAGAAACAGCTTTGGCAATAACGCCGGAGGAATTTTAGCTGCAGAGGTAAAAACCTTACGTGCCAAAAACACAAAGAAATAACTATGAAATATACCTTTCTCCTGGCCGCCTTAATGGGAACAACCAGTGTCTTTGCACAGGACAGCAACACTGAAGCCGTTGTCCGAAAAGTAGCGGATAATATCATCCAAAACACTTCATTTAAGTTTGTAAATACAAAAACAAATGAGACTTACGAATCTACTAAAGGATTGGCTTCCTCTCCAGATGTAAAAGTAGCGAGTAAGTTTAATAAATGGATGTACGTAAATGGCGTTTTAACCATCGGTATGATGCAAATGGCGGATGTACTGAAAGATAAAAAATACTCAGACTATTCGTTGCATAACTTTGAATTCATATTTGGCAATCTTGGGTATTTTGAAACCTTGTATAAAGCAAAGACTCCTAAAACGGAGTTTGGGGCTGTTTTTAACATCACCAACCTGGATGCATGTGGCGCCATGGGAGCGGGACTTTCAGATGTAAACGCATTGGCCAATAAACCGGAATATAAAGCCTATTTACAAAGGGCGGCCGATTATATCTCTAATAAGCAACTTCGCTTAGCCGACGGGACATTATCGCGTCCAAATCCGCGTTACAGAACCATGTGGGCAGATGACCTGTTTATGAGTGTTCCATTACTGGCCAGGATGGGTAAAGTTACCGGAGACACCAAATATTTTGACGATGCCATTAAACAGGTAGAAAATTTTAACAAATACCTTTATGACACTAGAACAGGGCTATTTTTCCATAACTATTATGAAGATGTAGATCTTCAGGGTGTAGGCCATTGGGGTCGCGCCAATGGCTGGTTGGCTGTTGCGCAGGCACAATTACTGGATAACCTACCAGCTAATCACCCTAAAAGACCGGAATTAATTAAACTATTGTTACGTCAGATTTCTGGCTTTGCCCGTTATCAAGACCAGACCGGATTATGGCACCAATTGCTAGACAAACCTGATTCTTATTTGGAAACATCAGTTACCGCAATGTATGTTTATACGGTTGCACATGCTGTAAATGAAGGCTGGATTAACCCTAAGTATATTTCAATAGCAAATGAAGGTTGGAAAGGGCTAGTGACCAAAATCACTCCCGACGGTCAGATGCAGGACGTTTGCATAGGTACGAACATGGATGAAGCACTTAAATTTTACTATACTCGTCCAACCGAATTAAATGACACTCATGGTTTAGGCGCATTTTTACTTGCTGGAACAGAAATGGTCAAAGCAGAAAAAAATAAAAAATAGACCATTCCCTAAATATTTTAAAACCTGCCCTATTCGGCAGGTTTTTTTATGCCCCAAATTTGGGATATCCGGTAAACAGAGGGTAATATAAACCTAACATGCAAGTCCTAAACTTAATTATTTTTATATTTGGAAGCATATGAAGGTATCTGAGGAATTTTTGGCAAAGGCAGATGAGAAGGCCTTTGATTTAGGGCATCGCACAACTATCAATTATAATATCGGCAAATACAATACTGCCGTTGAGCGAGGTTTGTCTAAATTCGAAAACCTGGAAAACTCCAAAAAGAAGGCTCATGTAATTAAATGGCGGGTGATGGAAAACCTGGATAAATTTTTACCTGAGTTCGAATCCAATTTCCAACGCAGAGGCGGCAAAGTAATATGGGCCAACACCGCCGAAGAAGCTCAAAAAGAAATCCTTAGTATCATCAAAAAAAGCGGTGGCAAAACCGTAATCAAATCAAAATCCATGACTACCGAAGAAATTCATCTTAATGAATTTCTGGGAGAAAATGGGATAGAGTCGTTAGAAAGTGATTTGGGAGAATACATTGTTCAACTACTTGGACAGCCACCATACCACATTGTAACTCCTGCAATGCACCTCAACAAAGAGGACATTGCTAAGCTGTTTCATGAGAAATTTGGTACGCCACTAGATTATACACCGCAACAACTTACCCAAAAAGCACGCGAGCTTTTGAGAGAAAAGTACCTTAATGCAGATATTGGAATCAGTGGTGGAAACTTCCTGATCGCAGATACGGGGAGCATTGCATTAACAGAAAATGAAGGGAATGCAAGACTTTGTACCACCTTCCCTAAAATCCATATCGCTATTGTAGGCATTGAAAAGATCATTCCTTCGATGACCGACCTCGATTTGTTCTGGCCACTTCTTGCCAGTCATGGCACCGGACAAAACTTAACGGTATACAATACCATATTAAGTGGTCCTAGGCAGGGTGAAGAAACCGATGGTCCGGAAGAAATGTACGTAATCCTGCTAGACAACGGCCGCACCAACTTATTGGCGCAAAAAGACCAACGTCAAGGCTTGTATTGCATCAGATGTGGGGCCTGCTTAAACGCATGCCCTGTTTACAAAAACATTGGTGGCCATACCTATAACACTACCTACAGCGGCCCAATTGGTTCCATCATTACTCCGCATTTAAAGGGAATGAAGGAGTTCAAACATTTGAGCTATGCCTCCAGCTTATGCGGAAAATGTTCTGAAGTTTGCCCTGTTAAAATCGACATCCACAAAATGCTTTTGCTAAACCGAAGGGATGCTGCAGAGACACACGAGAATACTAAAAAAGAAGAAATTGGCTGGAAACTTTGGAAAACCGGAATGCTAAAAAGATCAAGGATGGATTGGTTTGGCGGAAAATTCAAGAATTTCCTGATTAAATACCTCTTTAAAAAGACTGCGGGAAAATATCGGGAAATGCCGACCGTTGCCCCTAAATCTTTTGCTAAATTATACGAGGAAAAAAATAAGGGAAATAAAAACCTCTAACCATGACCTTCGACAGAAAAGATAAGGATAATGCAACGCTGTTAAATTTATATTTACGCTTACTTTACCCTCGAATGGTAGAGGAAAAGATGCTCATCCTACTTCGTCAGGGTCGTATAGGGAAATGGTTTTCAGGTATTGGACAAGAAGCGATTGCAGTAGGCAGTACCCTTGCTATGCACAATGAAGAATACATCCTTCCCATGCACAGAAATCTGGGTGTTTTTACCTCCAGAAACATTCCACTCACAAAATTAATGGCCCAATGGCAAGGTAAAGCTTCTGGCTTTACCAAAGGCAGAGATCGCTCTTTTCACTTCGGCACACAAGAGCACCGCATTATCGGGATGATCTCTCACTTAGGACCTCAAATGGCACTTGCCGACGGCATTGCACTGGCTGATTTAATTGGAAACAAGAGACAAGCAACTTTAGTTTTTACAGGCGAAGGCGCCACCAGCGAAGGTGATTTTCATGAAGCCATCAATGTTGCCGCAGTATGGGACCTGCCAGTCATCTTTTTAATAGAGAACAATGGCTACGGACTGTCTACGCCAATCAACGAGCAATTTAAATGCAAAAATCTGGTCGATAAGGCCATTGGTTATGGAATTGAAGGCCATCAGGTAGATGGCAACAATATTCTGGAAGTGTATGACCTGATCAATCAGGTTGCTACCCGCATGAGAGAAGATCCAAAACCAGTACTCATCGAGTGTTTAACATTCAGAATGCGTGGCCATGAAGAAGCCTCCGGAACAAAATATGTACCTCAGGAATTATTTGAGGAATGGGCCACAAAAGACCCGGTTAACAATTTTGAAGAGTACCTGCAGCAACAACGGATCCTCAGCCCTGAATCTATAGCTGAAATAAAAGAGAGGTTTAAAAGCCAAATTGAGCAAGATGTTGAAAATGCTTTTAATGAAGATGAGCCCGAGGTAAATACCGAAGAAGAACTTCTGGACATGTATTTTCCTTACGTTTCGACAGCCATAACGCCCACCGAAGCCGAAACAGAAATGCGCTATCTGGATGCAATATCAGATGGATTAAAAGTTGCCATGCAAAAGCACAAAAATCTGGTATTAATGGGGCAGGATATTGCAGAATATGGCGGTGCTTTTAAAATTACAGATGGGTTTGTACAGGAGTTTGGAAAGGAGAGAGTCCGCAACACCCCAATCTGTGAATCCGCGATCGTCGGAGCAGCCCTAGGGCTCTCTATCAATGGCTATAAAGCGATGATGGAAATGCAATTTGCCGATTTTGCCACTTGTGGTTTCAACCAAATCGTCAATAACCTTGCAAAAACCCACTACCGATGGGGTGAAAAAGCTGATGTAGTGGTCCGAATGCCTACGGGTGCAGGTACCGGTGCAGGACCCTTCCATTCCCAAAGTAACGAAGCTTGGTTTACTAAAACACCTGGATTAAAGGTTGTTTATCCTGCTTTCCCTCAGGACGCCAAAGGTCTTTTACTCGCTGCTATCGAAGACCCGAACCCAGTCATCTATTTTGAACATAAATATTTATACAGGAGCTTAAGTGGCCCGGTTCCACAAGGTTTCTATACACTTGAAATCGGCAAAGCGAATGTTTTAAAACAAGGGGCACAATTCTGCATCATTACCTATGGTTTAGGTGTGCATTGGGCTTTATCTTATTTAAACGAAAATCCAGACCGCTCAGCGACTTTAGTAGATTTACGAAGTTTGCAGCCCTGGGACAAAGAAGCGGTCGCAAATGCAGTCAAAACAACGGGGAGAGTACTTATTTTACACGAAGACACCTTGAGTTGTGGTTTTGGTGCAGAACTGGCTGCGTGGATCTCTGAACATTGCTTTGAATACCTAGACGCACCAGTAATGCGCTGCGCAAGCAGTGATACCGCAATTCCAATGAGTAAAGCTTTGGAAGATGACTTTCTTGCGAAAAGCCGCCTGCAAGATACTGTTAAACGGCTACTGGCTTATTAAGAGCCTGTGGCCTCCAACATCACCTCTGCAAGGGGGTTAAACAGGTAAACATTTCCATTATCCAGACAAACACAACGATATCTTTTTCTCAGCTTTTCACCCTTTTTAAACTGTCTTCCATCTTTGATGGTAAAAACGGCGTTCAAAGGAAGTTCTTCCAATCTTGAACCGTTTAATAATTGGTCGTATTTTTTTAAGGCACGTGATAACTTTAAATCTGTGCAACTAGCGGCAGTAGGGTTACTTAAATAACTAACGATCGCTTGTTTAACATCATCAGGAAAAATGTTTTGCTCCAAAAAGGGAACCATCATTCTTTTGAAATTATACTTCCACTCAGTTCCATGTGGCTTCACCTTATTTTTATGATCGTTCCAGGTAAGTAGATGCGCAAATTCATGAACGGTAGTCACCAGAAATGCATAAACGTTAAGATTATTATTCACTGAAATCTTGTGACCTGCTCCTCTATAAGGATGCCTGTAATCGCCAAGCTTTGTAGCTCTTCCTTTGGCGATCTTAAACTCACATTGGAAATAATCGATCCATTTCGCTATGATTGGTGCCGCATCTACAGGCATATATTGTGATAAGACTTTCTCCTTTTCCACCCTCACAATATAGCTAAATTACTTTAAAAGCTGATAAGCAATTAAACTCGCTACGTAGGCTAGTGAAGTCATATAGACGAGCTGTGTAACCGGCCATCTCCAGGATTTAGTTTCCCGATAAACCACCGCTACCGTACTCATACACTGCATCGCGAAAGCATAAAACAACATTAAAGAAAATGCTGTAGCAAATGTAAATACAGGCAATCCCGTTTCCGCATTCTTAGCACCCCTCATTTTGTTCCTTATCGTGGCGACCTCTTCATCTCCCCCATCAACACTATAAATAGTCGCCATAGTACCCACAAAAGCTTCTCTGGCTGCAAATGAAGTGATCAAAGCAATGCCGATTTTCCAGTCAAATCCTAAAGGCTTAATCGCAGGTTCTATGGTATGCCCCAATATTCCTGCGTAAGAGTTTTCTAATCTTTCAGCAGCTTTATCTCTTTCCAGTGTGCTAATCTGCACACTATCTTTCTGCGCTTCGATGGCTGCGTATTTTTTATCTATCTCCGCAAAACGCGCAGGTGGACCATAAGTAGCCAGTACCCAAAGAATAATTGAAATAGCAATAATCACCTTACCCGCTTCTACAACAAACGTTTTAGATTTTTCGTACATCGTAAACAGTACATTGCTCCAGCGTGGTTTCCGGTATACTGGCAACTCCATAATAAAGTATGATTTCTCCTTAGCTTTGATCAGAAAATTCATTACAAAGGCCACCAATATTGCAGTAACAATACTAATGACATACATACCCATCAATGTTAAGCCTTGCAAATTGATAAAGCCCCAAATCATTTTTTCGGGCACAACTAATCCTATCAATAAGGTATATACCGGTAATCTGGCAGAGCAGCTTACCAGCGGAGCAACCATAATAGTAATGATCCTGTCTTTCCAGCTTTCAATGTTCCTTGCACTCATGATGGAAGGGACGGCACAAGCCAGACTGCCGATCATAGGTACTACAGACTTACCACTCAATCCGAACTTCCGCATAATTTTATCCATCATGAAAGTCACCCTGGCCATATAACCGGTATCTTCCAGAATAGAAATAAATGCAAAAAGGATAGCGATCTGCGGAATAAAAATCACAACACCACCTAAACCTGCAAGTATACCATCCAAAAACAAATTGGTTAATATCCCCTCGGGAAGATGTTGATGACCATATTCAGTAAGCCATACAAAAGTATATTCAATCAACTCCATCGGGTACGAAGACCAGGAGAAAATCGAATTGAAAATGAAGAATAATATACCAATGAAAATAATAAAGCCCCAAAAGCGATTGGTTAGTACAGCATCAATTTTATCACTAAAGACAAATTTCTTCGCTGCACCTGTGTCTTTTACTATACCGCTTAATATAGTGCCCAAATAGCGGTAACGAGCTATTGTTTCGGCGGCTTGTAATTTAGACGATTCAAAATGATGCTCCTTTTTAATCTGATCAAATACATTTCTGTCTATATCAGAAAAAATCTCAAGCGTTTCATATTGATGAAGCACTTGCAATGCAAAATAATCATTGTCTGATTTTAAATGTTTCTTGGCCAGGTCTATCGCCTCAGGTGCTAGTACATGAACATCGGCCCCTTCAGCCTGAGTAGGTATTTTGGTGGTATTGCTGATGGCTTCCTTTAGTTGATCAAGGCCTGAATTACTTCTGGCAGATATAGCAACAACCTGGATACCTAATCTTTGCGAAAGCTTATCAATATCAACTTCAATCCCTTCTTTTTTGGCCATGTCTGTCATGTTCAAGGCCAAAACAACAGGCAATTTCAAATCAGCTACCTGTGTGTAAAGTAATAAATTTCTTCTCAGATTAGTAGCATCGGCTACCAATACGACTATATCGGGATGACTTGAATTATTTTTATCTGCTAATACCTGAAAAACAATACTCTCATCCCTGCTTTTCGGATATAGACTATATGTACCGGGTAAATCTATAACCTCGGCCTGCTTACCACTGCTCAATTTGCAGTAACCTATTTTTTTATCTACTGTAATCCCCGGAAAGTTTCCAATCTTCTGATTTAATCCAGTAAGGAGATTGAAAAGTGTAGATTTTCCAGTATTGGGATTACCAACTAAGGCAATTTTTATATCTCTTCCCAAATCACTATTGTATTATAATAACAGATGCTTCACTTTTACGTAAACAAAGCTGATAGCCTGCCACCCGAATTGCAATTGGGCAACCAAGTGGGGCAAACCTTTCAACTTCTACAATTTCGCCCGGCAAGCAACCCATTTCCATTAATTTTAGAGACATCTCTAAATCTGTAAATGCTACAATAGTTCCTTGTTCTCCTGGATTAAGCTGTGAAAGTTTCATCTATATTAAGGTTTTTATAAATCAACCACTGAGCTTCATTTTTAAAGGATAGACCTATGATTTACTGAGTGGTATGATAGGGGTGCAATTTAGACTTAATTTATAATAATTCCAAATAAAGACGGTATAGGAAAGCCATCCTATACCGTCTTTATTTGGTCATTTTATGCACAATTGAAGCAGTAACTTCAAAGAATAAACTATCGCCTGGGATAATTGTTATAACTCACCTTTGGACATTTGCAGCCTCCTTTAAAAACACTGCAACTGCTTACCAGGCAAACCAACAACAAAACACCTAGCTTAATGATCAGTCTTTGCATAATTTGATTTATGTAATAATACATAGCTAAAAACGCCCATACATACTCCGATCATATCACAACCAAAATCCCACCATTCGGCAGATCGGTAAGTGAAAATCTTCCATTGTAACAATTCTATTCCACCACCTAAAGCAGCAGTAATTACAATGATTTTAAAGATCGTTAGGGAGCTAAAACTATAATTGTGTTGATATTTAATCTTGCCATAGAACAAGAGTGTAGTTAACACAAAAAAGAAGCCCATATGGACAAATTTATCAAAGCCTTCAAAAAAGAAACCACCGCCAGCGCCAGAAGGCATCTTCATGCAACACATTGCAACAATGACAATAGTCCATAGCACTGCCCAGATCTGATACTTTAATTGTCCAAATATGCTCATTTATTAGGCTCCTACTAGTGCTTTGTAAGCATCCGCAGTTAACAAACCATCTACTTGTGATGCATCAGCGACAGTAACTTTTACCATCCATCCTTGACCATAAGGATCAGAGTTTACCAACTCAGGATTATCATTTAAGGCAGCATTGATTTCTAATACTGTTCCTGTAACTGGCATAAATAAATCTGAAACAGTTTTAACCGCCTCAACAGTACCGAATACTTCATCTTTACCTACTTCATCACCTACAGTGTTGATATCAATATATACAATATCACCTAACTCACGCTGTGCAAAATCAGTAATACCGATAAAAGCTTCATTACCTTCAACTTTAACCCATTCGTGATCTTTTGTGTACTTTAATTCTGATGGAAAATTCATTTTTTTTATATTATATGTTAGCTCTATTTTAAAACAAAATCAGGTAAACCTATCCCGAATCCGCGTCAAAGGTAATTAAATCTGATCATTTAAAACAACTCTAATTCAGCGTAATCCTTAGGCTAAAACCGAAGTTACTAAACGAAGTATTAAACGATTGAGAGGTATAAGGCTTGGTAACATTGGAATCATAAAATACCCGCACATTAAATCTTTGATTTAATATGTAATCAACACTTGGTCGTAAGGTAATGTTTTTGGCACCTGAAGAAACCTCTGCTTCAGCAACGTCTGCTCTATAGATCACAGTCTTATTATCCCTTACAGCTACATCCAGCTTAAAGTCCATGTTGTTATCCATTTTCAATTCCTTGAACAAGCCGAAAGGGAACCTGAATTTCGTGGTACGGTAGCCTAAACCAAACACCATATTATTTTCAGATAGCTGAGCCAACTGACTATTGGCTAAACTGAGTCCCAACATTCGTGTACGTCCGATTTCAAAATTAGCCGTCATGTTATTTTTTAACCGCGTATCTACCCCAATCAATGGAGAGAATTGCTCGGCAATAGTAACCTGAGCATATTGATAGTAAGGTAAAAAGTTTCTGTTTTCATCCCTGGTCACTACAGCGCCATTATCTTCCTTATAACGAATCAAGGAGTTAAAACCATTGATACTATATACCGAGCGGTAAGAATGCCTAAGGTCAATCGAACTAAATGTTTCTGCAAGGAAACCGATCCTTGTCAATCCTCTGTAATTCAATCGCCAGTTTGGCAATGGAATCTTTGGTTGAGAATTTAAACCAATTGATGATGCACTCTTTCCAGTGTAAGCAGCTAAAAAGGCAGAGACAATTACATCCTGAGAGTTCTTATCATAACCATCGGCATAGCCTCTTGAGCTTCCAACAGAGTTGGGATTTTGCTCACCCAAACGCTGAGAAATCACAGCTCTATTGTCCATGAACTGACCAAATAATTTGGAAACTATACTACCTTGTTTTTCAGAAAATGCTGTTCCTATGGAGATGTAGGAAATGCTATAATCTCCAGTTGTAAAAGGACTCATACTCTGAAAATCCTGAATGGTTTGATCGTATCTAAAATTAGTAGAATAATTAAGAGTTCTGTTTTTATTCGCCGTAAGCGTAATGCTCAAATCCTTGATTGGCTCAATTAATCCGGTTAAACTTAAATCCTCTCTTAAAGTGTTGATGTAAAGTTGCGTTTGCAAAGTATCTCTGGTAATCCAATTGTGACTTAAAGCCATTTCTCTGATGTCGCGCTGACTACCAAAAACAAAGCCTAGCCCCGGTGCTCCAGTAGCCTCGTCCAAACCAAAATAACTTACTCTTGGCAGGTATCCTGGTAAAAACGTACCCTGGGTTTTAGTATAGGCTGCGTTTACATTCTTGATACTGGTTAATAAACCAACAAGGAATGAACCACTTGGTGGATTGTCACCACCCGCATTTGCACGTCTTACAAAACCGAACTTATTGTACAAACCAGCAAGGTTAAGTGTTGGATTTACCTGTATTGTTCTAGAGTTTTGTATCGTATTTCCCAAATCAATCAACGGATCTCTTAAGGTTGACAAAGCTTCCGTCTGCCAGTTAAAGTTAGTTCCGTATCTAGTAGCCACAGTTACCCAATCCATACCAGGAATCTTATTTAAAGGCAAGGAATAGGTAATGTTCATATTGTGGTTATAGTCGGTTGTTCTACCCAGGCGTTTTAAATTATTCCATACTGTATCACGCTTCATTCCCTCAATCTTACCTTCTGGCTCATCAATGATAGAGTAGTTTGTCGCATCAAAATCCAGCGTCAACGACTTAGTTAAATTCCATGAAATACCGTAAACCCGGGTAATCAAAAAGTTCTTATTAAAAGTTGTATTGATAGGAATGTAATTGTTTGGATCGTTATTTCTCAATGTATTTTCCGAATAATAGCGGTCTACATCAATTCTGAAATTTAAGGCATTTGGCACTACATTGAAGTTGAAATCCTTTAACAAAGCCAATGTATTTGACTTAATGATCTTTGCAAACGGCTCAACAGTTTTCGACTGTCCAGAGTAATTATAAGCCAAGGACCCTCTGTAAGTCTGCTGGATATTCTTTTCATTGATAAAATCACGATGTGCAAACTTTGTATAAGCATAACTTACGTTAAAGTTCTCAATATCCCATACCTGTGGTTTCTTATCAGGATTTGTCCGCTCCTTCCGTACATTGGTGAAGTTGATACTGTTCCTCGTGGTATAATCCTGAGCATATTCTAAAATTGCTTTCTTCTCCGATTTCGATGCTTTTTCCAAGGCATTATTCAACTCAATATCCGGCGTCTTAGGATCGTATTGAGGCGTACTCACCTGGCTAGAATAGCTCACAAACATAGGAATCTTAATTCCGGTTTTTTGAGGGAAGAACTTACCCAGTTCCATGCTTGAAGAAATATCAAAGAACATATTATCTGCACGGTTTCTTTCACTAACTCGTTTTTCTAATGATCCAAAACCTATAGTTGATTTACTACCCGATACATTCACATCTGCAAAATCAGCTAGCTTGGCATTCATCCTTGCTGTAGCAGCCCAACCACCACGTTCGTCAAACTCCGTTAGCCTCATTTCATTAAACCAGACCTGTGCGCTCTTATCCAAACCGTCATCAGTAGTACCGTTTCCATTATTACGAGATGGATTCAATATCCCAAGCATATACACCCGCACCTTGCTCATATCAGGTTGCCCTTTTACAATAATCGTTCTCCCATTAACCACGTACTTAAAGGGCTTACTAATGTTCCATGGAAATCCATCCACATCAATGGCCTTATTCCGTTCTAATTTTGCTTTCTGGAAAAGTTCCAGCTCAATGTCCATCTTATTCTGATCTGGCCATATTGCATAAGGATCACTTGTACCGGGTCTGGTCACTTTCAAAGGCAATGAATACTCGTAATAGTTATCCTGATTGTCGGTTCCGATCCTTAAAAAGGCATGTAGATCATTGTCATTTAATATCGCACTACCCAATGCTTCCAGGTGAATATACATCTCCAGATGCTTGTACGACCTAAAGTCGTTCAGTGCAGTTTTAAATGTAGCTCTACCATAGCCATCACGTAAGGTCTTTACAGTTGCGGCCAGCGATTGTTCATTCTGTCTGGTGTCGCCACGGTAATTGCTAAAATCACGCTCACGCTCAATACCCGGTGGCACCACGTAAGGAATAGGTGTTCTTTTACCATTTTCCTCAATATTAACTGTCGATATTTCAATCGTTGAATTATCAGGTCCTAAATTTTGTAGTGGTGGATCAAGGAT
Source organism: Pedobacter sp. ok626 (assembly GCF_900100435.1). Lineage (GTDB taxonomy): Bacteria > Bacteroidota > Bacteroidia > Sphingobacteriales > Sphingobacteriaceae > Pedobacter. The sequence goes on from NZ_FNEX01000002.1 coordinate 219,307, forward strand.
CACCTGCGAAGCCTCATTGTTCGCATTGTATTGTCTCCACTCTCCTCTCACCAACTGAATCTTCCCAAACCTCAATACCGTTGTATCCGCAAAATTTGTCATGAACATTCTGATGAATCGAATCGATTTAAAATCCTGAATGTTCCCTACCTTTTGTTGGTATTGTGCCAATGGAATACGAACCTGATACCAGGTTACTGCTTGAGTTTGTCCATTAGCCAATTTTACCTGCGAAGTAACCTTATCCGTAACAAAGTTCTGTCCAACCATCAAATCGCCTGGACGCATAGAAACTTTATACTGAAAATACTCGTCACTCTGAGTCATGTTGTTGTCCCTATTGATGTCCTCACCATCAGGCAAAGAGGTAGATGCAGAATTGTCCACACCAAAATCTTCCATTGATTGCTGCGAAGTTTTCGAGTTTCCTTCAGTACCATTATACTGTTGGTAACGTTTTAAGATCCCGGCATTAACCTGATCTTGCTGACGGCCTCTAAAATATACGTAATCATCTGACGAGGGGTCATTATCAAACTCGGCCGCTGCATCAGGATTTAATTGTCCCTTTATCTGATTAATCAGTATGCTAAACTTTCTTTTCTCATCTACATTTGCCAATCCATCCAATCCTACATCCTGCACTTTTCTTGCTGCCGGGTCGTTATCAAATGCTTGTACTACCGGCTGCAACTTCGGTACCCTACCCCAGCTCGTTTCATCATAAGAATTTGGATCACCATTTGCAGGCAGACCATTTTCCAATGATTTACGACCATCCTTTAAAATGTCTTCAGAGATATTCCCAAGGTTAAAATATAAATCACCACCTGTAGAATTTGGTTTATAAATATTTGGGTCCATTACCCAAAGTTCAATGTATTCAATATTCAAAGCCTGGAAATCTGTTGTTTCAATCTTCCGGAACAAACCACCCCATCTCGATCTAGGATTGGTTAATGTTCCATTGGCATTAAATCCTGTAGTCGTATAATTATAAGGACCGCGGACATTAGGATAAAAGGCAACATCAAGTGTTGGCAGGGTATAAGCCTGCCCGGTGCTCGTTTCTTTAAAAGGGAAAACCTCCTGCTCAATAATCTCGCGCACATAGTGATTGGAACGTTCATTTACATTGTTCCTAAGACTTGCAGGTAAATCATTCGAGCTTCGGTTATAAAAAATTGGGTCTATATTATAGAATGCAATTCTGGCCCGGTTAAAACCATAGCTCAAATCATCAATTCTACCCGCTTCAGGAAAAAGCTGAGGTGTTCCCGATAACTGCCATGCAACGGCGCTTTTCAAATCTATCACTGAACGTGAAGCCTCGAAATCGTCAAGGTAACTTACCCCACCCTTTTGTCCACCAAAATTTAATGCACTTGGATGCCCAGGAATCAACTGCGCAAACTCACCAGCGAAAGTAATATTTGATGGAGCTTTGGTAGATAGGAACGGTAATTTATCCACCAACTTAGTCAAAAATCTTGAAGGCGAGCTATAGCTCATATCCAATCCCCACATTGTGTTCGAAATCGGTTCCTCCCCAATATTCACCTTAGGCGTAAGCGGCTTCTCTGTTAGGTTCATTAAAGTACCTCCCAGATTTAACTTGCTATTCACCTTATAATCCAATCGTGTACCAAATAAAGAGCGCTGCTGTAAGCCAAACAACTCATTGTTTTCTGTAGTGATCCTAATTGGCTGTCCAGAACTTAATAAAGCTGGGTTGATAATCCTAACCCTACCACCCTGATAATCCACTGTAAAATCGATACCCTCCTGCAAAGGAATTGTACCTGCAAAGACTTTCACTGATCCTTCTGGAACATTGATCGCATTTAAACTAAACTCAGAAGCAATTTCGGACTGGTAAGCTCCTTTAATGATGTACCTGTTCTGATTGCTAAACAATTGTTGAGCAACAACCTTTGTTGAATCATAAAGTGCAGTAAAAGTATATTTGTCGATAAAAGACTGTTCAGTTGGTAAAAACTGACTGGCTAGATCCCTACCAAAAGGTTCAATAATAGGGAAGATAATCCGTCCGTTTAATGGATCTATAGTAATGTAACCATTAACAGTATTGGTAGAAAAGTTTACCAGGCTATTGGTCGTCCCATTCGTATTTCCTGCATTACCAAATGAAGCGTTTTGCCCATTACTTCCATTAGAACCAAAGGGCTTATTTTCGGTCTGGAAATCAAATACCCCATCTGGTTTACGCTCATTTTGCTGATTCAACCTATCCAGGCCTGCAACCTGGATCCACTGTTTTCCATTGAGAGGCTTACGGTCAGCATCCAGTTTCTCACCTTCCTGTATTAGGGGCTTTTCAACACCAGTTTTCTCATCAATTCTAAAAATATCCAGTTTAAAATTCTGCGGGCTAATCTGATAGCCACCAATAGAATAGATATTTTTCATCATCAATCCCCATGTAGGTAAATTGGTTTTTATTGTCTCATTTTTCAATAACTTGGTGTATAACACCTTAGGGGTTGTCGGATCGAAAGGAACATCCGTAGAAAACTCCCCCACCTGATACTCCACACCGTTAAATGTATATCGATAAGCCACCGTAAGTACCTCATCACTATTCAATCCATTATTTAAGGATATATATCCCAACTGAGGATGAAAAGTATACTCTCTATCAGCAAGCTTCCTTGCATAAGTTAACTTCGCGTAGTTGTCTGTTTTACCTTTATCTTCGAAATAACCAATGATCGCATTGGAGTTGGTGTTACGAGAATCCGCCGGAATCTTATCCAAGAGATCATTGGAGCTTCTAGGAAATACCGGATTTGTAAAGCCTGAAGGCAGTACCGATCTTCCACCTGCTATCGCTGAATTATAAGGCCTATTTTCACCAAGATCCAGGAAGCCTAATACATCCCTTGAATCTTGTGTACTTCCAGCCCTATTGGTAATCCAAACCTCTATTTTTGTAATTAATACCCCCGAAGTAATCGTTGGGGGATTAGATTGCGATTTATTATAATTATCCCTGAAATATTGGGCCAGGAAATAGTGCTTATTTGCTTCGTAATTATCTGCGCTTAATCTATATTCATTTTGTTGCGCCCCATTATTGATCTGTATCTGCCTGGATTGCGACTTCTGCTGTGTAAAAACGGTACTTACATTCAGCTTACCGAACTTCAATTGTGTCTTTACCCCGAACAGTGCCTGCGTACCACTGATCAGTGTTGTATTTAGCGGTAAGCTCACATTACCTGCTTCAATTTTTTGTATAATGTCATCTTCACCACCGGTATAATCCAGCTTAACCTGATTTTCAAAGTCAAACTGAGCTTCCGTATTGTAGTTCATGTTGATCTTTAACTTAGTACCGATGTTACCAATCACATCCATTTGTATACGTTGGTTAAAGTCAAAGTTCCCTTGTACGCGTTGACGTTCGTTAAATAAAGGGTTTTCGTTTTTATTGATCCTTCCTAAAAAGGTAAGTTCGGCTTCACCACGCGGCTGAATATCAATGGTGGTACCACCAAATATCCGTTCAAAAGCTTTGCTGTTGATTTTTAAACTTGGAATGATTCCTGTTTTTCTGACATCATTTACCTCCTGATCGGACAGCACACGCCAGTTATCGCGTTTAATTTCACTATTTACCAAACGCAGGTATTCCTCTACAGTTAAGTATTGCACCGTACCAAAAGGCTTATCGCCTACCAGTTCCTGAATGATGTATCGTTTATTTTCGGCATCATATTCAACCTTTCTATGCACATTATCTGGCAATGGAGAAAAGGAATTGGACAATGACCTGATTCCAAGTCTTTGTTTCTCTTTCAAGCCGAAAGAATTTTTTACGGTATCCTGTTTTGCTTTCTTAGGTGCAACTTGCGAAAAAGCTTGTTGTCCACCCATACAGAGAATCAGGAAGAGAAATAGCGTCAATAAGGTTTTCAATGGCGGTTTTTATAAATTCTTCAATGCTATTTTTATCATTTGTTCAACAGACAAATCCTGTCCACCAACCTTCACCGCATTGTCTATTGCCTTTTCAGAAGCAGGCTTAGCAAAACCCAACATCGTTAATGCCGATATCGCTTCTTCTCTTGTTGTATTGTTTAACGGAGCGGCCATTAAAGAGCCGGATCCCTCTTTCTTTAATTTATCTTGCAATTCAAGCACCAGTCGTTGTGCGGACTTGGCTCCTATCCCCTTAATTCTTTGGATGAGTGCCAGATCAGCATTTACAATTGCTGTTTGAATTTCAACAGGTGTGATGGACGATAACATCATCCGTCCTGTATTCGGCCCTATCCCGGAAACCGAAATCAAATGTAAAAAAAGCCTGCGCTCCCCTTCATCGGCAAAGCCGTAAAGGGTATGCGCATCTTCTTTTATGTGTAGCCAGGTATAAATCTTACACCTTTCAGTATTCGCGAGGCTACTATAAGTATTTAAAGATATATTGAGATGATAGCCAACACCACCAGCCTCCACAACAATATAGGTAGGGCATTTAAATGCTAACTTACCATCAATATATTCGAACATAATTATTTCTTAGCTATTCTTTTTAATAAACCGCCTTTTTTGGCATTTGCTTCTTGTTCTTTACCCTGAACATCCAAAACAGCTAAGGTAACCATATTTACAATTTCTCTTACCGAACTTCCAAGTTGAACAATATGAACAGGTTTATTTAAGCCTAATAAGATTGGACCAATAGCCTCAGCTTCACCCAATTCTTGCAACAGTTTATAGGCAATATTTCCAGACTCGAGGTTAGGGAATATCAATGTATTTGCCGGTCCATCCACCAATCTGCTAAAAGGGAAATTGTCCTTTAGTAATTCATTGTTCATTGCAAAATTACCTTGCATTTCACCATCAACTACAATATGCGGATGCTGCTCATGCAATATTTTAACAGCCTTTCTTACTTTCTCAGGAACCACACCTTCGTTAGAGCCAAAATTAGAATACGACAACAAGGCCACACGTGGGTGAATATTAAATTTACTAACCGATTGCTCAATAAGCAAAGTCAAATCAACCAGTTCCTCTGCAGTAGGGTCAACATTTACTGTTGTATCTCCAAAAAACACAGGTCCTTTTTTGGTCATCATCATATACATACCCGCAACACGGTTTACACCCGGTGCAGTACCGATCACCTGCAAAGCAGGCTTAATGGTCGAAACATAGTTTCTTGTCAAACCAGAAATCATCGCATCAGCCTCACCAAACTCTACCATCGACGCACCAAAGTAATTCCTGTCACGCATTAACTTAGTAGCTTCAAATAAGGTTAAACCTCTACGTTGCCTTTTCTCATACAAGAACTTACCGTATTTCTGCATCAACTCAGGCTCCTTAAATGGATCGATGATCGTTACACCTTCCAACTCCAATGCACTTTCTTCAATGATCCTTTCGATCACCTCTTTATTTCCCAGCAAAATTGGAATAGCAATATTCTCGTCTTTCACAATCTGGGCTGCCTTTAAAATCTTATAATGATCTGCTTCAGCAAAAACAACACGCTTAGGATCAGATTTAGCTTTACTCGTGATTGCACGCATAATCGCATCATCCATGCCCAACCTATGTTTCAGCTCTTCTACGTAAGCATCCCAATCGGTAATAACTTTACGTGCAACTCCTGATTCAATGGCAGCTTTAGCCACCGCAGTCGACACATTTGTCATCAACCTCATGTCCATTGGCTTCGGAATGATATACTCCTTACCAAACTTGATATTTTTTTCATCATAGGCCATATTTACAGCCTCAGGAACAGATTTCTTAGCCAGTTCAGCAATCGCTCTAACCGCAGCAATCTTCATTTCCTCATTGATCGCAGTAGCTCTTACATCAAGCGCACCTCTAAAAATATAAGGAAAACCCAATACATTGTTCACCTGATTAGGATAGTCAGAACGGCCGGTAGCCATGATGATATCCTTCCGGGATTTAATCGCCAATTCGTAAGCAATTTCCGGGTTAGGATTAGCCATTGCAAATACAATCGGATTTTTTGCCATTGATTTCAGCATCTCCTCAGTTACACAATCTGCTGAAGACAAACCAATAAACACATCCGAATCCTTCATGGCTTCTGCAAGCGTATTCAGTTTTCTATCTGTAGCAAACTCCGCTTTAATCGCATCCAGGTTAGTCCTGTCAGCTCTAATCACGCCCGAACGGTCGCACATCACTATATTTTCTTTTTTTGCACCTAAAGAAACGTATAGACGGGAGCAGGAAATTGCCGCAGCACCTGCACCATTTACCACGATCTTAACTTTATCCATTTTCTTTTTCTGCAGCTCGCATGCATTTAACAACGCAGCGGCAGAAATAATGGCGGTACCATGCTGATCATCGTGCATTACAGGAATATTCATTTCCTCTTTCAAACGACGCTCAATTTCAAAACACTCAGGTGCTTTAATATCTTCTAAGTTAATCCCACCAAAAGTAGGCTCCAATGCTTTTACGATTTTAACAAAATCATCAACATTTGTGGTATCCAATTCAAGGTCAAAAACGTCAATATCTGCAAATATTTTAAATAACAGTCCTTTACCTTCCATTACTGGTTTACCAGCCTCCGGACCAATATTACCAAGTCCCAAAACCGCGGTACCATTACTAATTACAGCTACCAGGTTACCCTTGGCAGTATACTTATAAACATCTTCTTTATTTTCTGCTATGCTTAAACAAGGCTCTGCAACACCTGGTGAATAGGCAAGAGCCAGATCCCTTTGGGAGTTTGTTGGCTTGGTTGGTATAACCTGAATTTTTCCCGGCCGCCCTTGCGAGTGGTAGTCTAATGCATCTTGCTTTCTATTAATCTTACTCATAAAATGATCCTATGTAAAACGCCAAAGTTACAATTCTTTTGATAAGCCATAAATAAAAAAAGATTAGAAAAGAATTAGCCCCTCATTGGCCTTTCTACATGCTTGCTTTCTGCTTGATGGTAGATCTTCAAGCGTTGCCCAGGCACAATCGAAGATCCTTTTAAATTATTCCATACCTTCAGATCCTGTACTTCAACATGATACTTGTCTGCAATGATACTTAGGTTTTGTCCTGAAGTGACCTTATGATAGAAGATTGAAGGTTTATTTGCAGTTGCCTTAGCTTTTCGTGAGGTCTTCCCCCCATTCGAAGCCAATACAATATGCTTATCTACTTCCAACTCTTCTTCATTCAACAATTGGTATACTCTTGTAAAACTAGCAAGGTCGACCCTAGGTAAGATCACACGCTTAGGCGCATGCATAGTACCATTTACTATTTTCTTCTTATAGGAAGGATTCAAGCCCCACAATTCATCCACATCAATATTCATGGCTTCCGCCAGTGAAGGAAGAGAAACAAAACGATTTACCTGAATGGTATCTGTATTTTTAAGAAAAATCGATTTCTGAGCCTTGATCTGATGACTACCTGAATAATTCATCACGTACACCGCTGCAATAAAGGCAGGAACATAATTGCGCGTTTCCAAAGGTAGAAACCTTCTGATTTCCCAAAAATCTCTGGAATCTGCTTTAGCAATAGCCCGGTTTACGTTCCCCATTCCGCAGTTATAAGCAGCAATGGCCAGTAACCAGTCGCCAAGTTCCTCATAAGCATCTCTGAAATAGGCAGCAGCAGCATAACTTGCCTGTATAGGATCCTTACGTTCATCCACAAAATTATCCATGTTTAAACCATAACCTTTTGCTGTTGCAAACATAAACTGCCATAAACCTGTTGCACCTACGCGCGATACAGCATGGGGATTCATCGAAGATTCTATAATTGGGAGATATTTTATCTCTTCCGGAATATTATAACTTTTAAGTGCCTTTTCAAAAATCGGGAAGTAATAACTAGAAAGGCCGATCATCTTTCCCATCATATCTTTACGCCCCGCATAAATATCTATATAGTTCTGCACATACTCATTATAACTAAGTGGTACCGTTTTTTGGATTGAATCCAATCTGGCCTTATAAACATAGTTATGATTATGGAAAGTTGGGGTTTCGTCTACAACAGGTACATAGGTGGTGTCGGTTATAGCCAACTTTTGCGGTTGTTGCGCATTTGCAGAAAAACCTGTAAAGGCCACAGCACAAGCGGATACAAAGCATATTAATATCTTCATAGGCATATTATTTCCTTTTTATCGGTTAATAAAATCTATTTCAGGCTTTATTAAAAGCGGTGATGGTTTAGTTCGCCTGGTTTGTCAATTGCCCAACATTCTCGTTGCTTAAAAAAGCATGGGATAAAGACAATAGGTCTTGTTCCCCGAAATGCCTGGCCATCAATTGCATACTTAACGGCAAACCATTAGTATTATTGCCCAAAGGAATAGCAATTGCTGGAATTCCTGTCAAAGATGCCAATACGGTAAATATATCAGCCATATACATTACCAATGGATCATCGATATTTTCGCCGATCTTAAAAGCAGGTGTAGGTGTTACAGGACTGATTACAATGTCGAAGCTGCTCAGCATCTCTTCCATCTTTTCTCTAATCAGTCTTCTCACCTGTTGTGCTTTTTGGTAATAAGCATCATAGTAACCCGCACTCAAAACAAATGTTCCAAGCAGAATGCGGCGTTTAACTTCTTCTCCAAAACCTTCGGCTCTGGATAGTTTGTAAAGTTCATTTAGACTTGTAGCTTCCAGATTTCGGTGTCCGTAATGTACCCCATCGTAGCGAGAAAGATTAGACGAAGCCTCAGCCGTAGTTAGCACATAATAAGCCGGAACTAAGTAATCCAATAAGTCAAAAGAAACATACTCGACAGTATGCCCTTGACTTTTAAGTTCCTCAATAGCCTTTAATATTGCTTCCTTTATGTCCGTATCAAGCGCTTCACTTTCCAAAGTTTCTTTCAAAACAGCAATCCTTTTTGACGCACTGCTTTTCAATCCTTCTAAGTACTCGGGAACAACATGTTTAGAAACGGTACTATCATGGTCATCAGCACCAGCCAAAACCTCAAGTAAAACTGCGGCATCGCTAACAGAAGAAGTAATGGTACCTACCTGATCAAAGGACGAAGCATAAGCAATCACCCCATATCTGGAGATCCTACCATAAGTAGGTTTTAAACCTATGCAACCGCAAAAAGCAGCGGGTTGCCTTACTGAACCGCCAGTATCAGTGCCCAGAGCAGACAGGCATAAGTCGGCCTGAACAGCTACAGCCGAACCACCAGAAGAACCACCGGCCACCTTTTCGTGGTCAGCAGCATTCTTTACCACACCATAATAAGAAGTCTCATTAGAACCGCCCATAGCAAACTCATCACAGTTTAGTCTGCCAATAATTACGGCATCCTCACTGATTAGTCTTTCTACAACGGTAGCAGAATAAGGAGAAACGAAACCCTCCAACATTTTAGACGAAGCAGTTACCTGGTGGTCTTGATAGCAGATGTTATCTTTTATACCAATCACCATTCCTGCCAATCTACCCGCCGTTCCGGCAGTTATCTTTTCCTGTACAAGCTTAGCCTGATGAGTCGCAGAATAAAAAAACACCTCATTAAACGCATTGAGGTGTTCATGTTTTTCTATTTGCTTAAAATAATAGTCTAATAACTCTGGCAAACTGAGCTTTTTTTGCTCAATAAGAGCTTGTACCTCTTTTAAGGAGTTATACTTCTTCAAACTTCAAGAATAGATTAAATTAAAAAATAGGGTTCCTAAACCTACAATGGTTTGTTGGTGTTGCTATGGTTCTGATCAACAGCATCGTCAGCACCATCTTTTCCATCTTTAAATTCTTTAATTCCTTTTCCAAGGCCACGCATCAATTCAGGAATTTTTTTACCACCAAAAAGTAGCAATACAATTACTACAATGACAGCAATTTCTCCGCCGCCTAGTCCAAAAGCCAATATTGTTGTATCAAACATGATATTTTAATTAAATTTTAGTTTTATCTGTTTCTGTTGTTGTGTTCTCTTTATCTTCAGCAGGCTCGTCTTTATGAAAGTCTATTGCTGGTTTATGCGTATCGTCATTATAGGCATTATCCTCAGGTTTATATTCGTAAGGATGATGTCTACTGTTGTCAGCATCATTAAAGGTAGATTTAAAATCATTAATTTCATCGGTAATACCTACGGAATTAATATTCCTATGGATCTCCCGCTTAACTCCTTCTGATGCGTCCTTAAAATCTCTCAGGCCTTTTCCAAGTCCTCGAGCCAATTCGGGCAATTTTTTACCTCCAAATAACAAAAGTACCACACCAAGGATCAGCATAATCTCGCCACCACCCATGTTTAAAAACTCTATTAATGTCCCTGAATACATCTCGATCTCTATTTTACTTCTTTAAAACAAATATAAACAATTAATTGCAATAGTTTATTTAGCGATCCATGATGCAGGATTTTGCGCCACAGCTCCTCTATAAATTTGAAACAGCAGTTCTGGCATATCGCCCGAAGTAGCTACCGTTCCGATATTCTGTTTTGTGCTCACATCGTCGCCTGCACTTACGCTTACAGATCTTAAGTTCTGATACACAGTAAAGAACTGTCCATGCTTAATCAAAACATAATGTCTACCTAATGCACTCCCCACTTTACTGACCTTACCGTTAAACACGGCTCTTACTGCAGCACCTTCCGAAGTTTGAATAGTTATACCCGCATTGTCATAACTAGCCTGACCTTCCTTATGCTTTCCGAAACTTTCCGTAATCGATCCAGAAGTTACTGGCCAAGGTAAAGAACCTCTATTGCTTTCAAATGCGGCCGACAATTTTGCAGCTTCAGGTGTGGCAGCCAAATAACCACTACTACTAGCTTTAGGCTTGGCAACTGCTACTGGTGCAGCCGGTGCAGGTTTATTTTCAGCCTTCGCTTTTGCCGCAGCAGCGGCGGCAGCGGCAGCAGCAGCTTTCGCTGCTTTTGCAGCGGCTATCCTTGCAGCTTCCTCAGCACGTTTTCTTTCCAATTCAATCTCACGAACAATTGCCGCCCGGATATTCCGATCAATTTGTGCTTGCTGTTTTTTACGAGTAGCAATATCCTGACGGAACTGCTTTTCCTGCTTACTATATTTATTTAGTACAGCTGCTTGTTCAGATTTATTCTTACCTAACTTATCTTTTTCATTCTCCTGCTCATGCAAAAGATTACTTTTTTCTTTCAGGTTTTTATCTAGAATAACAATTTTATAGTTCAGATCTTTTTGAGTCCCCTGTATGTATCCCGCCTGCTTTTTACGATACTGTCCAAATTGCTGCAAATATTTAATCCGTTTATAGGCCTGATTAAAATCCTTTGCTGCGAAAATAAACATCATCTTATCATAGGCATTTTTATTCCGTTGGGCAAACCTGATCATTCCAGCATATTCCTTCTTTAGCTGCCCCAGCTGGCCTTTCAGATTAATTACGGTATTGGTATTTTCATGAATCTGATTGTCCAGATTCTTCATCTCAGAGTTGATGACCGTAATCTTATCCTGCATTAACTTGATTTTAGTATTTAATGCGTTGATTTGGCTTAAGGTTAACTTTTTATTATTAGCCGTTTTTTTGAGGTTTCGTTGCAACAGATCAATCTCTCTTTGTATTGCCTCTTTTTTTCTTTTAAGTTCCGAACTGCTTTGGGCAAATGCAACTGATGCGGATAATATAAATAGGAGGAGGAAAAGAAATTTGCTTAGCTTCATTGGGTCAAAAGTATAAAAAAAATCAGTTTATTACTTCATACTTCCCAGGAACACTAAACGGGAAATCAAGTGGAACATTGCGTTCTACATTATAATATTCAAGCTCAATGTTCACAATCTTATTGCCCGCCATAGAATTTATCGTCAATCCATTGGGAAACAATGAGCCCCCCAAATCCTGGTAAGCCCCACTATACAAAACCTTTAAAGCCTGCCCAGCAACTACATCATTAACATTATTTTCGCTAACTTTCATCACCTTATCAAAAAACACTTTATAAATAAGCGCTTCTTTTTCACCTTGTAACATCCACTGTCCATCCGTTTTTTCAATTTTCGCCTGATCATTCAAAAAATAAGGGATCGTATTGCCCAATAAAATAGATTCCAACCAATCAAAACTCAGCTGCTTATTGGTAAACTTATGGATATAACTGAAGGGTTGTTTTAAATATACGCTCTGAAAATTGTTTCGTACCTTAATACTATCTGGTGTAATTAAAGCTCTTGCCACCTCGATACCAGCCAATGCAGTAACGCTCACCCAAATACGGCGCCCTTTTTCCATCCGGATGTTCATTGTAGCATTGTTCTTGCTACCTCCAAGATCCAACTTTGCCTTTGCTTTAACAGACAGCGTATTAAAAACTAAATCCCGGGACTTCAACAATTGAATATTTTCGGTATTCTTACTGCTTAATTCCGTCACTGCTGCCGGAGGGTTTGCCACGACGGTTGCTTTTCTTGTTTTACAGGCCAACAAGGTAGTCGAAAGCAAGCCTGCCCACAATAAATTATTCCAAATATTTCCGCTCATAGATCTTTCTATTTAGTTTTTCTGAACCATTACCAGCTGCTTTTGCTTTTTTCCATTCTACCAGTGCCCGCTCTTTCTCACCGCTTATAAACAGCACATCACCATACAATTCGAGATAAATCCCATTATCAGTATCCAGCTGCAGGGCTGACTTCACATTTGTTAAAGCCTGGCTGTTTTGATTATCCTGATGCAACGCTAGAGCCATAAAGTAATATAAAATAGCCTGATTAGGATAAATTTCTATTGCCGCCTCAGCCGTTTTTATGGCGTCCTTATACTGCTTTAAGAGTAACTGTATATTCAAGGCTTGCTCCCAGGCTTTGTAAGGACGTTCTTCTCCTTCCAATACCAATTTAAATTGAGCCAATGCCCCAGGCAAATCGCCTTTTTTATATAAATCTTCAGCCAGTACCATGGTTTGCTCAACAACTGTTAGCTCCGACTTCCCAAGCTCTTCTTCGCCAGCTGCATTCCCCTTTGCGCCAGAAGTTACACGTCTTCTTGCGCGGGCAAGTTCGTCAGATGGTCCAAATTTCTTCTCCAACTCATTATACCCCTTCATCGCCTCAGCAGTTTTTCCCGCCATCAAATAAGCATTGGACCTATCAAAATAATAATCAGGCTTATCTGGTGAAAGCCGAACAAGCTGGTTCAAAACTCCAGCCATGGCATTCATATCACCCTTACGTTTATACAATTCGGCCATCAACATCCAGTACCATGTATTGTTAGTTTCCAAAGCTGTAGCCTTTTTTATGGCCATTTCCGCTTCATAAAGATTATTCTGCCTATAATTTACAATAGCAATTTCATAATAAACGGCAGCATTCTTAGGATCTAGTTGTAATATCTTGTTGAAACTCTCATTTGCCCTACTGTAATCCTCATTTAGCTTATCACGTAAACCGGCAAAATAAAGCACTTTTATCATGGCTGTATCCGTCAACGGCACCGTAGGCCGCTGAGCAAACAATGCAGAAGCATTGCCCAACAACACCAATAAAAGCACTTTAATTTGTTTCATTTATTTACCCGTATGTCCGTAACCACCCGCACCACGAGCTGTATCACTTAATTCTTCAACTATATTCCAAGCGATAGTCTCATGCTTTGCAATCACCATTTGTGCAATCCTATCACCATTGTTTACCACGAAATCAGTATCCGACAAATTAACTAACAGTACTTTAATCTCTCCACGGTAATCGGCATCGATGGTACCTGGTGAATTTACAATACTGATGCCATGTTTATAAGCCAAACCACTACGTGGACGAATCTGCGCCTCAAAACCAACCGGAAGCTCAATATACAAACCAGTTGGAACCAAAACACGCTGCAAAGGTTTAATGGTAATTTCAGTTTCTATAAAAGCGCGCATATCCATACCTGCTGCATGTGCAGTTTCATATTGTGGCAATGGATGCCCGGAATTGTTAATAATATTTATGTTCATCTTTTTTTCAATATAAGTTTCAACTGATCCTTTTCAAAATAAATAATCGCTGCCAAAAAGGACAATAACAGCGCATTACCAATATAAATATTCCTGTTAAATACCCAAAAGGAAAGCACCACCAATACGACTGAAACCAGCAGGTAAGCAATAATCCTTTTTAAATCATAAGGTATGGGATAATACTTTTGTCCCAAAACATAGGAGATGACCATCATTACAAAATACGCCAGCATAGATACCCACGCAGATCCCATATAACTGTATCTAGGAATCAAGACAAAATTCATCACTATAGTAATAACGGCTCCAACGATGGAAATGTATAAACCGAAACGTGTTTGATCTGACAATCGATACCAAATGGACAAATTCATGTAAACCCCCAGACATACATAACCAAATAACAGGTATGGAACTGCGGGCAACCCAACCCAGTATTCGCTTTTGCGAATAAAGTATTTCAAAATCTCGATATTGGCAATCAGTCCCACAAACAATAGCGCCAGCGCGATCACAAAATAATGAAGGATTGTCGCGTAAGTTTTTTTTGCATTTGCATTTTTAGCATGGCTAAAGAAGAAAGGCTCAGCTCCCAACCTAAAAGCTGTAATAAAAATGCTTATAAATATCGCTATCTTACAGACTGCACCATATATCCCCACCTCATGATCTGCAATTTTATCAGGCAGCAACTGGCTCAACACGATCTTATCCAAATTCTCATTTACAATAAATGATAAATTAGCCACCAGAATAGGCCATGAATAAGAGAACATCTTACCAAAAAGTTCCTTATCAAATTTAAGCTGGAGTTTCAAAAACTCAGGCAACAACAATACAAAGGTTACTAAACTGGCAATTAAGTTAGCCACAAAAACGTAACCCACCCAAACGCCTCTGTACCATGACTCCAACCATGTTGCCAAGGGCCATTGATGCTTAATGACCAATGGAATAATATAAATAAACACCAAATTAAACCCGACAAAACACCCGATATTAAGGAATTTAATCACACTATATTTAAAAGCTTTATTGTCGGCTCTGAGTTTTGCAAATGGAATAACACAGATTGCATCAATAAATAGAATACCTATAAAAAGCTGTACATAAGTTTTATAATCACTTAATTGCTTCGGATCATCCGTTAAATATCCTGAAATAGGATTAGAAAGCACCAATCCACTAATTAGAAACAGTATCGAAATAAAGGCTATACATAAAAAGGAATTGTTATAAACTTCCTGCTTTTTATCCTCATGCTTGTTCAAGTAACGGAAATAAGTACTTTCCATTCCAAAGGCCAACACCGCATTGATCATAGAAGCATAAGCATACATGGTTGTAAATATCCCATAAGTCCCGGCAGCAAATTTGCCGGTATAAATTGGCGTCAGGATAAAGTTAAACAGTCTGGAAAAAACAGTACTGATACCGTAAACTGCAGTCTGTCCTAAAAACTTTTTTAATACTGACATCTATTTCTTAATGATTTCAAAATTCTGATAGTTCTTCACTTCTCCAGGCCTAACTTCTACATTTTCAATCTTAGCCCGATCCGTCCCCTCGTTACACCAATCTAAAAAAACTTCCAGTAAGGTATCATCTCCTTCGGCCTCTAAATAAACGCTACCGTCTTTTTCATTTCTGATCATCCCCCTAACCCCCATCTGGTCGGCTACAACCTTGGTTACAGCCCTAAAAGATACGCCTTGTACTTTTCCAGTAATCTTAATTTGTATATGTTTTATTTCCATGTGTACTTTTATAATTTGATCGATGCAATCCGCTCTTTCTCCCTCAAAAACTCGTCCCAAATCGACATTAGTATCTCTGCTGCTGGCTTTATCTCTTTCAACATTGCCGACACTTGTCCTATTTCCAATTCTCCTTGTTCTATATCGCCCTCAAACATACCTAATTTAGCGCGTGCCCTACCTAAAATTCTCATTAGCGTATCCTTGTCTGCACCACTGGCTTCCGCCTCGGCGATGACATCCGCAAACTCATTTTTAAGCAAACGAACAGGAACAACTTTTTTCATCCTCAATTTCGTATCTCCTTCCGCAGCATGTATGATTTTATCTTTAAACTGAGGGTGTCCTGAAGATTCCTCAGCAACAGCAAATGCCGAACCTATTTGCACCCCATCAGCGCCTAAAGCAATCGCTGCTAGCATTGCCCTACCACTTCCAATCCCACCGGCAGCAATAACCGGTATTTTAACCACGTCGCAAACCATAGGAATCAAACACATTGTGGTGGTTTCTTCTCTACCATTGTGCCCCCCAGCTTCAAAGCCTTCGGCAACAATAGCATCAACCCCACAGGCTTCCGCTTTTAACGCAAATTTGGTATTAGCAACAACGTGCACAACTTTAATACCCTTTTCTTTTAAAAAACTTGTCCAAATGGCTGGATTACCTGCCGACGTAAACACTATCCGTACCCCTTCATCAACAATGATCTTCATCACGTTTTCCACATTCGGATAAAGCAAAGGGACATTTACCGCAAAAGGTTTTGTGGTGGCCGCTTTACACTTTCTAATATGATCCAGTAAAACATCCGGATACATTGACCCGGCTCCAATAATCCCCAAACCACCTGCATTAGCAACCGCCGAGGCCAGTCGCCAACCACTACACCATACCATTCCAGCCTGGATAATCGGGTATTTTATCCCAAATAGCTCAGTAATTCTATTTGCCATATTGCTAATAACCTTTCATTAAAATAGTCGCTTTACCATATCTCCTAAAATCACTTTACCACTCTTTTCTGTAAATTCAACCAGATTTATCCCGGGCTGCTTACCCAGTTCAAAACTCCCAAAACGCCTATCGATTTCCAAAAATTCGGCTCCGTTAAAGGTAGCCCATTTTAGCAATTCTTCTGTCGGTACATCAAATCGCTCCTGCAACAAGTTCATCTCCGAAAGAATGCTTAAACTATCATTACTGGCCAAACTATCTGTTCCCAAAGTAATTCTTAAGCCTGCTGCCCGCATCATATTTACATCCGGCAACATATTTTCTATATATAAATTTGCGTTTGGACATAAACACCAATACAAATTGGGATGAATACTTGTAGCATAAGCTACATCTGCAGCTGAAGTATAAGTATTGTGTACCAGTAAAGTTTTCAAATCCGGTGACAGCAGGGGTAAATAGGTCTGCAGCGATGTTTTTCCCGAAGGTTCAAAAAAGCTGATATCCTGTCCTAAAAACTTAAAAAGCGCCAAAAAACCACCGGTCTTTTGCTCAAAAAAAGCATTTTCATCTGCAGTTTCCTGATTATGTATTGTCACAGGCCCGTCCTGATATTCTGCATATGCATTCAGTTCCCGAAATAATTCAGGAGATACTGAATAAGGAGCATGGGGTACAATAGAAACAGGCAAGGGGCTCAGGTCATCTTTAAACTGCTTTGCCCTTTTCATCGCCTCTTTAGCCAGATCAGGATTAAAGCCCATAATTTCTAAAAATGTATGGTAATAAACCGGAGTATTCACTTTTAGTGCTTTTGAGATGAGTTGGTTACAGATATCGCCAACGGCCACAATCCCATTCTCGTACATCTCAATATCTGCTTTCAATATGGCCAGATTCAGCTCATATTCATCAGAAGTTCTCAATTTAATCACTGCCTTCACAAAGTCAGGTAATCCTGTGTGCTTCGATATTTGGCCTTTAAGGTTCGACAACTCAATATGGCAATGCGTATTTACAAAGCCTGGAACCAACAATCCATCATGATATTGAATATCATTTAATTGCTTTTCCTTGGCTTCCTCAGGGGTGTAGACACCTTTAATAGTTCCTATCGAATCAATCGAAAGTACTCCATTTTTTATTGGTGGGCCAACTACAGGATAAACATAGGTTGCTGAAATATGAGAAATCATACGCAAATAAAAGATTTTTCCATCTAAAAACCACTATAGCCTCCGGGGCTTCAAACAATATGAATAAAATAGGACATCGATTAATTTTATATAGAGATCGATTATATTTGTAGAGAGAATAACTTATGAACCGCATAGACCGACTTTTTGGCATACTTCTACTATTACAAACGAAGAAATATATTTCTGCGGATAAGATCGCAGACCAATTTCAAATCAGCACCAGAACGGTTTATCGCGATATCAAGGCCTTACTAGAACAGGGTGTGCCCATCAGTTTCGAACAACCCAAGGGATATTATATTGTTCAAGGATATTTCCTGCCGCCAGTTTCTTTTTCTTCCGATGAAGCAAATGCCTTACTGATCATGGAGCGATTGGTATCACGTTTTGCAGACAAATCTATCTTTACCAATTATACCTCGGCGCTTAACAAGGTAAAGGCTGTATTAAAGCATACTCAAAAAGAAAAACTGGAACTCCTTAGTCAAAGCATCAAATTTCAATTGAACCATGAATGGCTCCCTGAGGAATTCGACCATCTGGCAGATCTGCAGAACGCCATTTCCGGCAAGTATATCATTGAGATCGATTATCAGAACCTAAATAAAGAAAGCAGCAAGCGCGAAGTTGAGGCGATCGGACTCGTATTTTACGCCTACAACTGGCACCTTATTGCCTGGTGTCATCTGCGTAATGAGTACCGTGATTTTAGGGCATCCAGGATCGTTCGCATCAGGTCACTGGACGCTCCTTTCAAAAAAACTCCCCACATGTCACTCAACGAATACATGAAACTCCTTCCTGTAGACTATTAGTGGCGGTAAAATCAATTTAATTGTAATTCAAAAAACAGACTGCCATAGGGTTGTCATTGCCACTTCTTTAATTTGTGTTATTAATCCAAACATTAAAAAACATAATATGATGAGTAGAATTAAAATGTTCCTTAAAGAAATGGACGAGGCCGCAGTAACCACCCGCAAAATGCTGGAAAGGATACCAACTGATAAATTTGACTGGCAGCCACATCCTAAAAGCATGACGGTGAAAAGACTGGCCACCCATATTGCCGAACTTCCTTCCTGGATTACCATGGCGCTGACGACTGATGGGCTTGATTTTGCAGACAACCCTTATCAGCAGGAAAACGTAAATACCACAGAAGAGTTGCTGGCTTATTTCGAAAAATCATTGCAGGATGGACGTAGTCACCTTATCGAAAAGTATGAAGAGGTCCTCGACAGGGATTGGACTTTAAGAAATGGAAAGCAGGTCTATAGTGTCGAGCCTAAGGCCGATGTAATCCGGATGAGCTTAAATCAGACTGTTCATCACCGGGCACAACTAGGTGTGTATTTAAGACTATTGGAGATCCCTATTCCGGGTAGTTACGGACCAAGTGCAGACGAAATGTAGATTCATATTTCAAAGCATAAAAATATTTTCATAGTTTATATGGGTATAAATTGATTTCTTTGTAAATAATTTCAATTTATACCCATACCCATGTCTGACTCTACCACACGGTTAAATAAATACATTAGTGAAAGCGGTTTATGCTCGAGAAGAGCGGCCGACAGATATATTGAGCAAGGAAATGTATATATCAACGGCAGAAAAGCCAAGGTAGGTGATAAGGTATATTTTGGTGACATCATCACTGTTAACGGACAGACGATAGAACCAAAAGAGGTTGACAGCACTATTTTAATCGCTTATAACAAACCTGTAGGAATAACCAGCACAACTGAAGCTGGGGTTAAAAGCAATATGATTGACCATGTGAACCATAGCGATCGGGTGTTTCCTATCGGACGCCTGGATAAGGACTCACAAGGACTAATTTTCTTAACGAATAATGGCGACCTGGTCAATAAAATTTTAAGAGCTGGTAATAATCACGAAAAGGAATATGTCGTTACGGTAAACAAACCAGTTACTGAATCTTTTATTTCTGGAATGGCTAAAGGTGTTCCGGTATTGGGGGTAATGACAAAAAAATGTAAGGTAAAACAAGAGAGTACTTTTGTATTTAGAATTACATTGGTTCAGGGCCTAAACCGTCAAATCAGAAGAATGTGTGAGCATTTTGGATTTGAGGTAACAAAACTAGAACGTGTAAGAATTATGAACGTTAGCTTAAAGGGTATTCCTGTAGGCGAATGGAGAGAACTTACACCTGAAGAGCAAACTGACATTTTTAATCTGGTTGCAAAATCAAGTGCATTAGAAGCTGCATCAGCTCCTAAACGCGCGAGTAAAAAGCCTAAGGCACAAGCTGAAGAAGATTTTTCTGAAAATGTTACCCCTGGAAGAACTAAAGGAAAAAGACCTGGCAAAAAAGCACCTGGTTCTGTAACCAGAGAAGAACGCGCTCCAGGTGGAAAGGGCAAATCTTTTGGTAAAGTTCCTGCAAGCAAATCAAGAGGCGGTGCAGCGGCTAGCAGCGATTGGTTTAAAGCAGGTGGTCCAAGCAAAAGACCAGTTAAACCAGGTAATGGAAGATCTGGAACTCCGGCTGCAAAAACCAGAAGCCCTAAACGTTAGGCTTTTATACCTTTACCCCGCAATTACAATCCGTATTGCATTTTTTTGGTAACTTTGCATTTAAATGCCTACTACAAAGAAAATAGATATCCGTTCATTAGACCTACAACAACTTCAAGAGCACTTTACTGCGATGAAGGAACCTGCCTATAGAGCAAAACAGGTTTACCAGTGGCTTTGGGAAAAATCAGCACGCTCATTTGCAGAAATGAGTAACCTTTCTAAAGACCTTAGGAATAAGTTGGACGAGCATTATGCGATCAATGTTGTGGAGGTAAACAACTCGCAGTTCAGCAACGACCATACGATCAAAAACGCGTTTAGACTGTACGATGGAAATATTGTAGAGGGTGTTTTGATTCCTATGGAAGACCGCATGACAGCTTGTGTGAGCTCCCAGGTAGGCTGTAGTTTAACCTGTAAATTCTGTGCTACAGGCTATATGGATCGTAAACGAAATCTTAACGCTGACGAAATTTATGACCAAGTAGTACTTATAGATCAACAAGCAAAGAAAAACTACAATCTTCCCCTTACCAATATTGTTTACATGGGTATGGGAGAACCACTGCTAAATTATGCCAATGTGATGAAATCTATTGAGCGTATTACTGCTCCTGACGGATTGAACATGTCATACAAACGCATTACAGTTTCTACAGCCGGCATCTCTAAAATGATCAAAAAACTTGCCGATGATGGTGCTAAATTTAATCTAGCCCTATCACTTCATGCGGCGAATGACAAAAAGCGGAATGAGATTATGCCGATTAACGAGCACAATTCATTAAAGGCGCTTGCGGAGTCCTTAAAATATTATTTTGCCAAGACCAAAAACCCTGTAACCTACGAATACATCGTTTTCAATAATTTCAATGATGAAATTGAGGATGCAATGGAGTTGGCGAAATTCTGTAAGCACGTACCTTGTAAAGTAAACCTGATTGAGTACAATCCTATCCAGTTTGCTGATTTCTTGAATGCTGAAGGAGATAAGATAGATGCGTTTTCCAACTACCTGAAAAGTCAAGGTATCACAACAAACATCAGACGCAGTCGCGGTAAAGATATTGATGCAGCCTGCGGACAATTGGCCGTTAAAGGACAAAATTAACCCGTCTTTTAACCAGCGTAAGCCTAAAACACATTAGATTGACAGCATGATGCTGTTTAAACGTTTTTTAGGCGACCTCGTTGCCCTCTTGTTTCCCAACCTATGTTGTGGCTGTGGCACCTCTTTATATCATGGTGAGGAACAGCTATGCACTAAATGTATTTACCACCTTCCCTATACTGATCACCATCTTCATAAAGATAACGGGGCTGCGAGACAGCTGTGGGGTCGCCTACCTTGTCATGCAGTCATGTCCTTGCTTTATTTTAAAAAGGGAGCCCGCACACAAAACATCATCCATCATCTAAAATACCGTGGTCGGAGAGATCTGGGGATAAAACTTGGTGTTATGATTGCCCAAAAGCTTCTGATGAATCCTGCTTATGATAATGTAGATTTGATCATCCCTGTGCCTTTACATCGACGTAGGGAACACCAAAGAGGCTACAACCAAAGTTTATGCGTAGCGCAAGGAATTTCATCAGTGTTAAAAGTTCCGGTAAACGCCCGATGTTTACTGCGTGCAAGAGCAACCACAACTCAAACTAAAAAAGGAAGATACAAACGATTTGAGAACATGCAAGAAGTCTTTTCAATTACAGATTTAGCGGTGCTTAGAGACAAACACATCTTGCTGGTAGATGATGTCATTACAACTGGTGCTACACTTGAAGCTTGCGGAATAGTTTTGTTCGAAGCCAAGATTAGCAAGCTCAGCATCGCCACAATTGCGTTTGCCAAATAAGGTTCATATACGCCGAAATACGACTTCTTTACTCAAAGAAGACTGCTTTCAACGAAAAAACAATTTTATGACAAAAAAAACTTCCAATATATTTGGCAATTCAAAAATAATTCCCACCTTTGTTGTGAGAGCGTTAATTTAAGGGTCGATCAACTCATTCTTTGAGTTATCGGCCCTTTATCTTTTACCCCAAAAAGAGAATCCATTCCGCTTTATTTATGAGAATTTATTGGTACAAATGAATGGAAAGCAGTTCTCTGACTTCTTCAGGTTTGAATGGTTTTAAAATATGTCCGTTCATTCCAGATTCTTTAAACTTCCGGTATTCGTTCTGAAGTGTTGAGGCCGTTAAAGCAATAATTGGAACCATTTTAAAATAACTATCAGGCTGACTTCTAATAATTCGGGTGGTTTCAAAGCCGTCCATCCCAGGCATTTTAATATCCATAAATACCAAATCGTAGCGCTCGTCCTTAACCTTAAGGATAGCCTCTTCGCCACTTAATGCAAAATCAATATTCACCCCAAATTTCCCAAGGATTCTTTTAGCGATTAATAGATTGATTTCATTATCGTCTACGATAAGTATCCTTTTACCAGTAAATGCTTCGGGTTGCGCAATCAACTCTCCCCCATTTGCAAGCAGGGTTGATTTTAAAAAGTTTAAGGTAAAAGAAAAGCAAGTCCCTTCACCTTCTATACTTTTAACCTCAATTTCGGACTTATACAACTGCAATAGCTTTTTAGTAATAGCCAGCCCCAATCCCGTGCCGCCATATTTCCTTGAAATATCGGTTTTAGCTTGTGTAAACGCTTCAAAAATATAATTGAGCTTATCTTCCGGTATGCCTATCCCATCATCACTCACCTCAAAGTGAATAGCTATACGCTCATCATCATTGCTTATGAGTTTAAGCTGAAGAATGATTTTCCCGTGATCTGTAAACTTAATGGCATTGCCCAACAAATTCATCAAAACCTGATAGAGCCGCGTCTTGTCTCCTGACACAAGCTTCGGGATTTCATCATCGTAAAGTAACACCAGCTCATTCCCCCGCTTATTGGCATTGATACTTAAAGAAGTGACAATATCTGTTGTAAGCCCTTTCATAGAGAATGGCATTGACTCCAAATGAAGATTCCCAGTCTCTATTTTTGTGAAATCAAGGATATCATTAATAATATTCAGCAAGTTTTCTCCTGAAAACTTCAGAATATTCAAATCTTCGATTTGCGAAGGCTTAGGGTCATTATCCATCAACAAATGCGTCATTCCAATAACCGCATTCAGTGGAGTTCTGATCTCATGACTCATTACAGATAGAAACATTTCTTTAGCTTCACTCAATTGTAACGCCTGTTCTTTGGCGTCTACCATTTCCTGCTCTACCTGTTTACGCTGGGTAATGTCTGTGATCAGGTCAATCTGCCGCTCGAGTTTACCTGTATCACCAACAACAGGTGTAGTAGCCACAGAAAGCCAAACCATTGTCCCATCCTTTTTCTTTGCCTGAACTTCTATAGAATAGGGCTGCTTATTTTGTGCTTTTTCTCTTGCTTCATTAATTAACTGTTGCTGCGCAACGTCACTTTCGGCACAAAGTACATCACCAAGCCTAAATCCAAGAAGTTCGCTGCTCGCATATCCCGTTAATCGTTCCAGAGATTGATTGACCCATGTCGTGTAGCAGTTGGCATCAGAGATATTTACACCAGTATTCGTTTCACTAGCAACTAAGGATAATACCTGCAAATCCTCTTCTGCATTTTTCTTATCCGTAATATCAATAATGATTTCTACTTCTATCTCTACCTTTCCTTCTTCATTAAATACAACGGTATTATAAATGGAGATCCATATTGGCTGTTTATCTTTTCGGTAAGCCAACAGGTCAACAGTAAAAGATTTATTTTTTCTAGTCAGCTCCCTTGCCTTTTCCAACAGCTCCATGTCAGTCTTTGGCCCCGAAATCAAATCACCCAAACGTTTTCCTTTGAGGTCATTCAGATTAAATCCGGTAATTTTCTCGAAAGCTTCATTTACCCAGGTTACATGATTATTGGCGTCATTTATGACTACAGCATTGTTAATCTTACTAGCGACAAAGGAGAGCTTCATCAGCTCATGCTCTACTTTTTTATTTTCGGTAATATCTCTTCCATAAGCGTACCATCGTGCATTTTTGGCTACCATTGTCCAACTTATCCAACGGACAATGCCGGTTTTACTGACTATCCTAAAATCAATCTCGAATTGTTTAATTCCTTTTCTGAGTCCGTCCTCGATCGTATTTACAACCCTACTGAGGTCCTCCCTATGACAAAAGCCCCAGATATTTAAACCTGTGGCTTCCTCAACACTATACTCCAATAAATGGGTAATGGCTTTGTTAACGAACAAGACTTTGCCTGCATTATCCAAAATGCAATGTATTTCAGGAGAGACCGCTGAAATATTGAGTAATTCCTCAAAGCGCTGCGCATGGGCAGCAAGCTCCTCACTTTTCCGCTGTAAGGATATGTGAGTCATGACTTCCTTAGCCAGGGTTTGCAGTCCTTCTTTCTGGGCGCTCGTAAATTGCCGGGGCACGGTATCGAAAACACAAACGGTTCCCAATTTAAAGCCATTCTCGTCTATTAAGGACGCGCCGGCGTAAGATCTTACGTATGGGGGGTCTATTACAGAGGGATGATTTTTAAACCTGTCATCCACCAAGGCATCATAAACTTCAAAAACATCATTATTCTCGCTAATGATCGTATACTCACAAAATGAGATTCCACGTGGAATCTCATTAAAAGTAATACCTATTGAAGATTTAAACCAGACCCTGTTTTCATCAACTAATGCAATTAATGCAATAGGTGCGTTGCATACTAATGATGCTAACTTAGCTATATTATCGAACTGGTACTCCGAGGGGGTATCCAGAATATTATAACCATGTAACGCGCTAACGCGATTATCTTCACTAGTTGATGAATGCTGGTCTTTTGATAACATTTAGCTTTTTAAAGCCGTTATTTATACAACGGAAAACGACTTACTAAATTTATCACTTTTTCTTTTACTTGTGCTAAATTACTTTCATCTTCTGCATTTGTTAATACCTGATCAATCAGGTCAACAATTTCCGCCATTTCAGTTTCCTTAAAACCTCTTGTTGTGATAGCAGCAGTACCAACTCTAATTCCCGATGTTACAAATGGAGATTTATCATCAAAAGGAACCATGTTTTTATTTACTGTGATTTCTGCTTTTTCCAATGCACTTTCAGCAAGCTTACCAGTGATGTTTTTATTACGTAGATCGATCAGCATTAAATGGTTATCTGTACCACCAGAAATGATACCGTATCCTTTAGCCACAAAGGCTTTGGCCATTGCCTGTGCATTTGCTTGTACTTGTTTGATATAAGTTAAATACTCATCACTTAAAGCTTCGCCAAAAGCAATTGCTTTAGCTGCAATGATATGCTCTAACGGACCACCCTGAGTACCTGGGAAAACAGCCATATCTAATACAGATGACATCATTCTGGTTTCTCCTTTAGGTGTTTTTAATCCGAATGGGTTTTCAAAATCTTTACCCATCATGATCATACCACCACGAGGACCACGCAATGTTTTATGTGTAGTTGTAGTAACGATATGACAATGAGGAAGTGGGTTTTGTAATAATCCACGAGCAATTAAGCCTGCTGGATGAGAAATATCGGCCATTAATAATGCACCAATTTTATCAGCTACGCTACGTACAAATGCATAATCCCATTCTCTGGAATAAGCAGAAGCACCAACGATAATTAATTTAGGCCGTTCTGCAAGGGCTACTTCTTCCAACTTTGCATAATCGATCCTACCATCTTCTTTTGTCACACCATAAAATAACGGGTGATACAATTTTCCTGAAAAGTTAACCGGAGATCCGTGTGTTAAATGTCCACCATGTGAAAGGTCAAAACCAAGGATTTTGTCACCCGGTTGAATCACAGCAAGCATTACTGCAGCATTGGCTTGTGCGCCTGAATGCGGTTGTACGTTTACCCATTCCGCACCAAAAAGTTCTTTAGCACGTTCAATAGCTAAGGTTTCGATTTTATCAACCACCTGGCATCCACCATAATATCTTTTACCTGGCAGTCCTTCAGCATATTTATTAGTTAAGCAAGAACCTGCAGCCTCCATCACTTGTTTGCTCACAAAGTTTTCAGACGCGATCAGTTCCAAACCATTTTCCTGACGGGTCAATTCTTTGTCAATCAAATCAAAAATTAATGTATCTCTAGTCATTTATCAATGTATTTTTTTGTAAAATTAGCGATTTTCCTTCTTACTTTAATAACAAAATACCTTACTTTGTACTTTCTATTCTATAAAGCCTGCATGGAAGATATTAACGGTCCGTTTTTACCCAACATAAATTATCCCGCTGATTTAAAGCGGTATAAAGAACAAGATTTAGAGCAAATAGCCCAGGAACTTCGTCAATATATCATTGATGTGGTGAGTGTAAATGGGGGACATTTTTCATCAAGCCTTGGTGTTGTGGAACTAACGGTTGCTTTACACTACGTATTAAACACCCCTTATGACAAGCTAGTTTGGGATGTTGGTCACCAAGCTTATGGTCATAAAATATTGACCGGAAGGAAGTCTGTATTTCATACCAACCGAATCCTTAACGGAATCAGTGGCTTTCCTAAAATCAGTGAAAGTGAATACGATACATTTGGTGTAGGCCACTCTTCTACCTCTATTTCTGCTGCATTAGGTATGGCTGTTGCTTCGCATTACAAAGGCGAAACAGACCGTCAGCATGTTGCCGTAATTGGCGATGGTGCAATGACCGCAGGTCTTGCCTTTGAAGGATTAAATCACGCAGGTATTGAAAACTCTAACCTACTGGTAATTCTGAACGATAACTGTATGTCGATCGACCAGAATGTTGGCGCTTTAAAAGAATATTTAACAAGCATTACGACTTCGAAATCTTATAACCGCTTTAGGGATGACATTTCGCAAGTGTTGATTAAACTTTCCGAGCTTGGGCCAAATGCGCACAAGTTTGTAAAGAAAATGGAAAAAAGCATAAAAGGTACCCTGCTTAAACAAAGCAATTTCTTTGAAGCACTAAACTTCAGATATTTCGGTCCGGTCGACGGTCATGATGTACAACGTTTAGCGCAAGTCATCAGAGATCTAAAAGATATTCCCGGCCCTAAGCTTTTACATATTGTTACTTTAAAAGGCAAGGGCTTTGCTTTAGCCGAAAAAGACCAAACCAAATGGCACGCGCCTGGCTTATTCGATAAAATCACTGGTGAGATTAAGAAATCTGTATCTGATAAACCTCAACCACCAAAATATCAGGATGTTTTTGGACATACCTTGGTAGAACTTGCTGAGGCGAATAAAAATATTGTTGGTATTACGCCTGCTATGCCTTCGGGTTCATCAATGAACATTATGATGAAGGCAATGCCAAACCGCGCATTTGATGTGGGTATTGCCGAACAACATGCAGTAACCTTCTCTGCGGGTCTAGCTACACAAGGGCTTGTTCCTTTCTGTAACATCTACTCCAGTTTTATGCAGAGGGCTTATGATCAGGTGATCCATGATGTAGCCATTCAAAACCTTAATGTGGTATTTTGTTTAGACCGTGCTGGTGTTGCCGGATCAGACGGAGCTACACACCACGGAGCTTATGATCTTGCTTATATGCGTTGCATCCCTAATATGACGGTTGCAGCTCCAATGAACGAAGAAGAGCTGCGTAACCTGATGTATACTGGCCAGCTGGAAAATGCAGGTCCTTTCTCGATCCGTTACCCGAGGGGAAATGGTGTTATGCCTGATTGGAAACGTCCGTTTAAAGCAATTGAAGTGGGCAAAGGCAGAAAAATCTGTGATGGTGAAGATGTAGCCATATTAACGATTGGCCATGTTGGCAATTTTGCTGTCGAAGCCTGTAAGGAACTAAACAGCGAAGGCATACACCCTGCGCATTACGATATGCGTTTTGTAAAACCTTTAGACGAAGTTATACTGCACGACGTGTTTAAACGCTATAAACATGTAGTGACTGTCGAAGATGGTTGTATACAAGGTGGCATGGGCAGTGCTGTATTAGAGTTTATGGCTGATCACAAATACAATAGCCAAGTGATTAGATTGGGCATTCCTGATGAGTTTATAGAGCATGGTGAGCAACCTGAATTATGGGCACTTTGTGGCTATGATACCAATGCAATAATTACGACCATAAAAAAAATTGCAGTAGGTAGAACCACCGCTACCATAGCATCTTAACCCCAAAAATTCATTATTCAGCAAATCAATGTGTTAGAAAATCAATGTCATGTAATGACATTGATTTGACATTATTAATTGGATTAAGGCTACTTTTGCAGCCTTAAATATTACAATTAACAATTATTTAACAACAAACACATTTATGAAAAAATTATTACTTTCGTTTGGTGTTGCTATTTTAGGTTTAGCAGCTCAAGCACAAGACTTTAAACCAGCAAAAGGTGATGTAACTACTGAATTTGGTTTAACAGGTGGTATCAACAACACAAACTTCAATTTAAACGATGGCGCTGGTTTATTGCGTTTCCGTTATTTCCAAAAAAACGACCTTGCTTTCCGTTTAGGTTTCAACGTTAGCAGCACTAACAAAACCAACAACGCTTATGGAACAGGTACAAACGAAGGTAAAAAAGGTACTGAAGAAGTTAAAAACACTGAAATCCTTATCAACTTAGGTGTTGAGAAACACTTTTCAGGTACTGATCGTTTATCTCCATACATAGGTGCTGATATCCTTTTCGGAACAGGATCTTCAAAAAACGTTCTTGAAAACGCTACATATGCTGGTACTACACTAGTTTACGCAGACAACACTAGCATGGATGTTAAAAACCCAGGTACTACATCAATCGGTTTACGTGGTGTAATCGGTGCTGACTACTATATCGCTAAACGTTTATTCTTAGGTGTTGAAGCTGGTTTAGGTTTTGCTTATGAAAAAGCAGGTAAAGGTGAGATCACTACAACTGCGGCTGGTGTTACAACTACTGTTAAAACTAAATCTGCTGGAAGCAACTTTGACATCAACCCAAGTGTAATCACTGGTGTTCGTATCGGTTTTGCATTCTAAATAAAACACTGATTTAATCAGTTATTATAAAAAAAGCTGAGCAGATATCTGCTCAGCTTTTTTTATGCCCTACAACGAAGCTCGCAGCGTTAAATGGAATGGAACTTCCATATGCTCCTTGGAGTTCTCCAGAATGAGTTTAGCTGTCATCTCCCCCATCTGTCTAAAGTCCGTAGAGATCGTTGTTATCCCATCTAAAATGATCTTCTTTAATGGTGTCTCATTATAAGAGATCACACCTACATCTTTGCCCAATTTCAATTTCATATTGATCAGCCTTTCGATCAGGATCACCAGATCATCTTCCATCAAATTGATGTACACTTCTCCCTCTGCAATCTCTTCTGTAAGGATTTGGTTAACAACTTTTGAAGTAAAAGCATATTGCTGACAAAAGCGATAAAATCCTTTCAGAATCTCAACAGGATAATAGCTTCGCTTAGGCATAATAATCTTAATGGTATGATATTTACCTAAATGTTCTCTGGCTTGGTCTAAGGCGTTATAAATGTCGTTCTCAAAGTTTTCATACACCGCAGCATACTCCCCACTTACGCCCGGAACCAATTTATCCAGAATCACCAGTTTTTCTTTTGGGATCAGATTAATCACCTCATGCACATGATCATGTCCCTCCATAAAATGAGGAATGATTACATAATGAGAGTAATCTTCCTTTTTATTAGAAAGCAGTTTTTTAAAGAGATTAAAATCGTTGTTATAGATGTAAAAATCTACTGCTACATGATCACCCAGTGCTTTTATAAAAGCATCGTAAATGATCTTTTTATGAGAACTAAGCTTATTGAAAAGCAGAAATATTTTAAGTGTCCGTCTAAAATCTGTACTGATAATGTAGTAACCCTTGCCTGGGACAGAGCCTACTACACCAATCTTTTTAAGGTATTTATACCCCTTTTCCGCCGTATCCCTGGAAATATCCAGCTCATAACTCAATTCGTTAATGGAAGGTAGCAGATAATCATTCTGAATCTTACCGGATTCTATTGCACTAAGAATAGAGTTAGTTAACTGTAAGTACTTTGGTGTTGAAGAATATTCATCAACTTGGATATAATCAGAAAATTTCACCGGCTTCATCAGGTCAAGATAGAACTATTTTAATGTAAAACGGTTCCTCCTGCGTAATATTTTAGTTCAACAATATCGTTGGGTAATGGTTTTGTATTCCAGGATTTATGGATGGCCAGGGCCGCTCCAACAGCAGTAGCTTGTGCCATATAGGCCGCAAATACTTCTAAATCTGGAAAAGCAGCAGCCAGCAAATTCATAAATATGGCATTCTTACTAAACCCACCATCTACAAATATGCGTTTCACTGTTGTGCCCTGCAGCACTCTATTGGTCGAAATGTATTGCTGATTCACCAAATCAAGGATCAACTGATGGTAAGCCATCACATCCGTAGCGTAGTCATTGAGATTACGGTTACCAAATGGAGATTCTTTAAGCCCTGTGCTCGGATGTCCTTCAAGATCTGCTACTTTATCCCTTCGTTGCAATTCCTCGATGATTTTAGCATCAAATGGAACTGAGCGATAAGCGATTACATCAGTACCGAAATGAGCTGCAATACGTTTTACCTGCTGCTCGTGCTCATATCCCGCAAAAAGACGCGAAGCTTTTACCGGCTTTCCCTCATACTGCAAATAACAAAGGCAATCATTTTCCAATTCTTCTGCGGTAAGCGGGGTTGAATTGAAAGGATTTAAGCTGATACACCAGGTACCTGTAGACAGCAATATAAAAGGCTCATGAAAATTAACCAAATAAGGCACCAATGCGGCTGAACTATCGTGAAAACCCGGACCTACCGCATAATTATTACCCGGAAAAGCCGCAGGGAACACACTATCCGAAGGAACAATCGGCGCCAACTTATCATCTATCCCCTCTTTTCGCACCCATTCGTGGTAATCGTTTTTCGTAAAATCCCACAAATTGGTATGACAGCCTATACTGGTAATGTCAGAATACGCTTCGCCAGAAATCAGGTAACTTAAATATTGTGGCAAGTGAAGTGCATATTTAATCTTCGCAAACAACTCAGGCTTTTCATACTTGATCCGGTATAGTTGCATCCCCGAGTTTAGACTCCCTAAAACCGGAGATGCAGTAAGATTAGAAAACACTTCAGTACCCCCATAAGTATTGTAAAACTGGTCTTTTAACGCTTCTGGGTATTCCTTCAAATAATTATATAATGGCGCCAATGGATTTCCATGCTCGTCAATGTATACAAAGCTTGCCCCATAAGTAGCAAAATTGATAGATTTTATCTCAAACTCAGGGTTTTTAAACACCTCCCTTAGCGAATCAAAAATAGACAGCCTTAAGCTTTCCAGATTTTCGCAGGGATCACCATCCTCATCTACAGTCTCCAAAAACCTGGCCGATCTTTCGAAAACAATTTTATACTGTTCATCAAAAAGGAACAATTTCTTATTTGTCTTACCTACATCAAATACAGCTATTACAGGAGTGGCCTTCATTTTTAATCCCATTAATTATAGTCCAGTTGCTACAGTTTTTAAACCACGGCTTTTAATCAATTCTTGTCTAACATTACTTGCTCTAAACAACTCTAGTGGAGCCAGGGCGGCACCTGCACGTAAACGAGCTTCAGCTACCAATGGACGCAAATCCGTACGGAACGCTTGTTGTAGGATTTCCTGCGCACGTGCCACATCATTATCGTCTTGTGCCTTTTGTAAAGCTACACGGTCTACAGATAACGCCTGAGCATAAGCCAACATAATTGCTTCTACCGACTGCAAAAGATCTTCAAGAGGATCTTTAACATTATGCGAAGCGTCAATCATCCAGGCCAAATCTTCCCTGTGATTCATTCCACGTGCATCCATTCCTTCAACCAGTTCATTAAAGATCAAGAACAACTGATAAGGCTTCATGCTACCCGCAGTTAAATCATCATCTCCGTATTTTGAATCATTGAAGTGGAATCCGCCTAGCTTTCCTTCCATCAACAATAGAGAGACAATTTGCTCGATATTGGCGTTTGGTAGGTGATGACCAAGGTCAACCAGCGTAAAGGCTTTGGGACCTAGTTTATTCGCATACAATAAAGACTGACCCCAATCTCCTACTGTTGTAGAATAGAAGTTTGGTTCGAAAGCTTTGTATTCTACAAACACCTTCCAATCCGCTGGCAAAGCAGCATAAATCTCTTGCAAACTTTCCAGTGTATTTTGGAAAGCTTTTCTGAAATTCAATTGTCCCGGGAAGCAAGAACCATCCGCCAACCAAACGGTTAACGCTTTAGAACCCAGCTCCACACCCTGACGGATCACTTCGATATTGTGCTCAATAGCTTGCTTCCTTACCGCTTTATTTACATGCTGTAGGGAGCCAAATTTATAGCTATGGGCCGAACCAGCCTGATCCTGAAAAGTATTTGAATTCATGGCATCAAATACCAAACCATGCTGCGCAACCAATGCTTTTATAGCAGGTACGTTTTCTGCGGTATCCCATGGGATATGAAGAGAAATCGCACCACTTGCTGCATTTAACTTATGCAATAAGCCAATATCTTCAATCTTCTCTTCAATGTTACGAGGCTCCCCGCCTGAAGAAAAACGTCCGAAACGTGTTCCCCCTGTACCCAAAGCCCAGCTTGGAATACCAATCTGGAAATCGATCAGCTTTTGTATGATACCTTCCGCATTGCCAACTTCTTCTTTAATGAAAGCAAGCTTACGTTGATGTTTAGGTAAAAGCTCGCTATTGTGTGATTCTATCTGATAATTTTCTAAGTTCATTTTTTAGTTTTTAACGGACAAAGGCGTTAGCTACACCGCCATCCACATTTAATACATTTCCAGTTGATTTGTTCAATAGCCCACCTACAAACGCAAAACAAGCATTGGCAATATCATCCGGTAAAATTATTTCATTTAGCAAGGTACGTTTTGCATAATAAGCTGGCAACTCTGCAACAGTAATTCCATAAGCTTTTGCACGGCCTTCAGCCCAACCACCTGCCCAGATATTACTATCACTGATCACTGCATCTGGGTTTACCACATTTACGCGGATACCATCAGCACCAAGTTCGGCGGCATTTAGTCTACTCAAATGTAACTGCGCAGCTTTAGCACTACCATAACCAGCATTGTTTGGTCCGCTAACCAATGCATTTTTACTCACGATATTCAAGATATCGCCTCCAATTTCTTGTTTCTGCATCACAGCTGCTGCTGCCTGAGTAACAAAAAACTGACCTTTTACCAACACGTCATACAACAGATCCCAGTCCTTTTCGGTATGGTCAGCTATCGTTTTCGAAATAGATAAACCAGCATTGTTGATCACGATATCTACACCACCAAAGGCCAATGCAGCGATATCAAATGCGCTTGCGATGTCTTCCGCACTGGTTACATTTAACACTGCTGTAGCATAACTGTCTTTACCAAATTTACCTTCAAACTCATCAGCAGCGCTTTGCAAACGCTCAGCATTCATATCATTTAGCACCACTACAGCACCTTCCTCAACAAACTTACGCGCAATAGCCTTTCCAATACCGCCCGCACTACCTGTAATCAGGGCAATTTTTCCTGAAAGCGATTTAGGCTTAGGCATTCTTTGCAGTTTTGCTTCTTCCAACAACCAGTATTCAATATTAAACGCTTCCTGTCTCGGTAAAGAAGTGTATTCAGAAATGGCTTCTGCGCCTTTCATCACATTGATGGCATTGGTATAAAACTCTGCAGCTACCCTCGCCGTTTGTTTGTCTTTCGAAAAAGAGAACATTCCGATACCAGGATAAAGGATAATTACCGGGTTCGCATCACGTATTGCAGGGCTATTGCTATGTTTGCATGAATTGTAGTATTCAGCATACATTTTTCTGTAAGCTTCAAATTCAGGCGCTAATCTTTCTTTTAATGCTTTAACATCACTAAGATCTTCATTAGCCTCTAGTTTTAATACTAACGGACTGATCTTAGTACGTAAAAAGTGATCCGGGCAACTCGTACCCAATGGCGCTAAACGATCCAGGTCATTGGAGTTGATAAACTCTAATACCCTTGCATCATCTGTAAAATGCCCCACCATATGTTTTTCGCTCGAACAGAAACCTCTCAATATAGGAGCAATAGTTGCAGCCTGTTTTGTACGTAGCTCTTTTTCAGCACTCTCTATTTTCTGACCGCCAAATACCGGACCTTTTTTACCATAATTTTCTTCCAGGTATTCTGCACATCTTTCAATCACCTCAAGCGTGTTCATATAGCTTTCGTAAGCTGTATCACCCCAGGTAAACAATCCGTGCGAGCCTAACATGATACCTCTGATACCTGGATTTTCATCTAAGCATTGACGAAGCATTAAGCCCAGTTCAAAACCTGGTTTTTGCCATGGCACCCAACCAATTGATCCATTAAATAATTCTTTGGTGATGCGCTCTCCATCTTTAGCGGCTGCAATCGCAATTGCTGCATCTGGATGCAAGTGATCAATATGTTTAAATGGCAGGAAACCATGTAAAGGCGTATCAATAGATGGCGCTTTAGATTTCAAGTCATAGATACAATGGTTAAAAAGCTCAACCATTTCATCTTCGTGTGCCAGGCCTCTGTAAACATTTTTAAGGTTACGCAAGCGATCTACATACAAAGCTGCCAAACCGCTGCTTTTTAAAGTACCCAAATCTCCACCAGATCCCTTGACCCACATTACTTCTGCTTCTTCTCCAGTTAATGGATCCTTAGCGATGGCCTTACATGAGGTATTACCGCCCCCATAGTTGGTTAAGCGCAAATCTGCACCTAACAAATTTGAACGATAGATTAACAGTGCAACTTCATCACCGGCCATTTCAGCAGCCTTTGCTTCATCCCACAAATAGCTTACATGTTTAAAATCGGTTGTTCGAGTACTCATAAAAATATTTAAATTAATTGTTTTTTACTTGATTGAATTTCCATAGCCCACAATGAGTATGGATAAAATAAGGATCACTATTCCAGAGATTACGGTACCAAAAGTCCGCTTCTTCACGCCACTCCATTCCTTAAAGAAAAGTCCCCATCCGTTAGCGACCAAAATGATACAAGCCATGTGTAAAATCCATCCACTTGCCCCGTTACCTAACTTACTTTCGCCCATTCCGTAAAAGAAGAACTGTAAAAACCAGGTTGTACCGGCCAATGCAGAGAAAATATAGTTCTTAAGTAGAGGCGCCTTTTTATCTGTATAGTCTCCAAAAGTTTTATTGCGACGGTTCAACAGCATACACCAGAATAAATTGGTCGTTAAGCCGCCCCATAAAATAACTACATAGGTTACATTGTTTTGAAAAAGAAATTCTCCTTGTTCTGGATTAATTGCTTTCCAGGCTTCATTAGCATGATGCGCCATGTCTTTACCAGCATCAATGCCAAAGGCAAAACAAGCACTTAAAACACCTGATACAATAGAAACAATCAGTCCAATACCCAATTTATATTCCTTATTAGATGGATCAGCTTTTCCAGAAGCTACCAAATCTTTCTCTTTCATACTGCCAGCCAATCCGCATACTACAATACCGATTACGCAAACCAATAGGCCAAGCAAGACCATTTGTCCCCAATGACTATTCGCCATATCAGATAAACTATCTTTTCCTGCCGTTGGATTGAAATCATAATAAAGAGAAGGGATCAAAGCCCCAAATACAGAGCAAAGACCCAGAATAATGGTACTACCTAATGATATACCGAGGTAACGTACACCCAAACCATAAGTTAACCCACCAATTCCCCAAAGCAAACCGAAGAAATAAGTCAGTAATAATATTTTACCGTCCGTCTGAAAAATGATGTCCATAAAGCCAGGAATAGTCAACCAGGCTGCCAATGGCGGAACGATTAACCAGGAGAACAATCCACCCACGATCCAATAAGTTTCCCAGGACCAACTTTTTACTTTTTTGAAAGGGATATAAAAACTGCCGGAAGCAAAGCCGCCGATGAAATGGAAAATAACTCCTAAAAGAATCTGCATGTTTAAGGTTTTAAATTTGGTTCCACTAAAATAGAAGAATCACATTACACCTCTGTCATGTACTGTCATGCCTTAAAAAAGCATTTTATTTTTAAAAGGATAATCTCCTATCATTTTATATAGCTTTCCGGTACAAATTAAATCCTTGATTGCCTTTAAATGGATGTTATGGTGCAAATCTGTTCCTGCAAAGTCATAGTACTCCTTTTTCAAGAGGCCAGTTGCTGTCGATTTCACTTCTGTCCCATAATATCCGGATAGTGCCAATAAGTTTAATTGAAATAAAACACCCATATCTTTTAACCTTTCGTACCGCTCAGGCTTCTTATGATAAAAACCATAGCGTTCCGGATGGGCTAGAATCACTTTAAAACCAGCCAATTGAAGATCAAAAACAACCTTTTCAAGAAAAGGAATTTCTGATAGATAAGACATTTCTATAAGGATATGCTGTCCCGGCAAGCACAATAAAGTCTCAGTTACCTTAAATGTTTCATCTACCATATATTCTGCCGCAGCACTGATGTCAATATCCAATTCCTCCTTAACCAAAGCATTCTTAACATCCACCAAGGCCTGAGTAATCGTCGCGATGGTATTGGGATACAACTCTGTAAAAATATGCGGTGTGCAAATAAATTTATTAAATCCCAGCTCAGTCAATTCTCTAATAAAACCAATGGATTGTAGCGTATCAACTGCCCCATCATCAATACCAGGCAGTAAATGATTGTGCACATCTACACCTAGCCATTCTGCATCGCGTACATAATTTTTCCTGTTAAAAAATGAAATCATGAGTTATTCTTTAACCTATAAACTGTCTTACCTTTCTTAACGGTTTTAACACGAGACCTAAGAATGGCATATTAATGTTATTATTAGCCATTGCTCTAAAATCACATCTCCAGGCTTTAATACGATTTGATAAATCATGATTGCTTACACCACCCTGGGTCATATTAACTATTACTTTATTTAAGTAAAAAACTTTCGGTTTATTTAAGTGCATAAAACGAAGCATTAATTCATAATCTGCGGCCGTACCATACGCAGAATTATACAAACCCAGCCGTTCAAACATTTCTCTTTTTGCGTAAAAAGTTGGGTGCGGTGGCATCCAACCCCAATTAAATTTACCCGGCGAATAATTACCAGATCGCCATTTGCGCATCACCTTACCGCTTCGGTTTACATAATCCAAATCGGCGTATAAAAGATCGACATTATTTTGCACAAAAGACGAAGCTATTTCACTTAGTACATTACTGTTAGCAAAATAGTCATCTGCATTTAACAACCCGACAACATCGCCTGTTGCTTTCCTGATTCCTTTATTCATGGCATCATAAATCCCATCATCTGCTTCCGATTTAAAGTAATGAATATGCGCCATATTTCGCAGGATAATCCCCGGAGTAGCATCGCTAGAATTTCCATCAATAATGATGTATTCAACGTTTTTATAAGTTTGACGAGCGACTGAATCTATGCATTGCTGAATGGTTTTTGCTGCGTTGTATGTTATTGTAACTAGCGAAATTTTTACATTAATCATGACAACAAATTTAATGAATAATTACAATTATTTATATTTAATATGTACTTTTGGCGAATTGGCATATAGCTATGGGAATTAAGCAAGGTTTTTAATATGTGTTTCGTCAAGAAAATCATCAATTTATTGATTGTTTCTACAATTCTATTTGCTAGTTTTTCTTGCGCTAGCAGGCAAAAACAGGCTCTTTTTGAAAAAAAATCAGCGACAAACCAAACCCAAAAAAAGGTCTTCAATCCACCCAATTATCAGATAAAACCCGGGGATTTGTTACAGGTAAAAAACTTACAGAACAGAAATCTAATTGTTAATGAATCACTTACAAAAGAAAAAGCAGGATCAAATAACAACAATGAACAGGCTTACCTGGTCGAACAAGATAGTACCATAGGACTCCCCATACTTGGGCGCGTAAAAGTTGGGGGACTTACACGTATAGCAGCGGCAAAGCAAGTAGAATCACTTTACAAGAAAGAGCTTAAAGATCCCATCATAGAATTGAAAATCATTAACTTAAAAGTAACTTTACTAGGAGAAATCAAAAATCAAGGCATCTACAAGCTCTCAAAAGACCAGACTTCTTTAATTGAAATCATTGGAGAAGCGGGCGGACTCACCGATAAAGCGAGTAGTAAAAACGTAAAAATAATTCGAGGCGGAATGCAAGATCCGCAGATTATTGACCTTGACCTGACCGATATCAGTACGCTTTCTGACTCGAGAACTTTATTAGAGAATAACGATATCATTTACATCGCCCAAAACAAGCGAGCTATACGATCCGAAAAGCTACAAAGCATGTCGGCCTTCTTACAACCGATTATTGCTTTACTAAATACAGCATTAATCATCTATACAATTACACGTTGATGCAGGAAATAGAAAAGGTTCAAAAAAGAAACGTCACGAAGGAAATTGACTACTTAAAAATAGCTCGAATATTACTTAGCCGTTGGTATTTATTGGCCGGATCAATTTTAACTGCCCTATTAATTGTCTATGTTTATTTATGGTTTACACCAAAAACATATGCAACATCCGGTATTCTAAAGTTTGAGGAAAAGAAATCGGAACTATCAGACCTTGTTAATGTGATGAGCAACTCGGGCCGCAGCCCTGCTAATTTGCAAAGCGAAAAATTCATACTACAGAGTAGGAACTTACTATTAAGCGCCATTAAGCAACTCGACTATCGCATTAGTTATTACATTTCCGGTAGACTGCGGGATTATGACCTGTACCCTAAGCAACCTCTTCAAATCAGCCTATTGAAGCTTGACAGCTTGAATTTTTATCAGGGGCCAATTGCATTTAAGCCTATAAACAAAAAGACATTTAACCTCAGCTGGAATGCTGCTGGTCAGGAAATACAAAAAGTCTGCACTTACGATACTCCCCTAACCATTGGCAATGTGGATTTTTTCATTACATATCCTGGTCCAATAAATCCTAAGGTCGTTTACCTGTTTAAGTTTAACACGCCTGAAAGCCTGTTGGGCAGGGTAAGCGACGGATTACGAACAAGCGAAGCGGCAAAAAACTCCAACATCGTTAGCCTGCAACAAACAGACTCCAACCCTCGCTTTGCAGCAGATATATTAAATGCAATCATGACCGGATATCTGGAGTACGACCGAAATCAAAAAGCCCAGTCGGCCACCCAAATGATCCGCTTTATCAATGAACAGCAGGAATACCTCTCTTCAAAAGTGAAAGGCTCAGAAAAATCTTTGGAGAAATACAAACAGAATTCTGGCATCATGGACGTCAATTCTTCGGCCAGCATTGCCTTAACAAAAGTAAGCGACCTGGAGTCGCAACGCTCCTTATTAAAAATACAACTGATGGCCATTGATCAGTTAAAAAAGCAAATCAGCAATGACAAACACCATGCAAGTCTCAATTTCAATCTGGAAGGCAATATAGACCCCTTGCTGGGGACACTAATCAGCAAGTTGAATGATTTACTGACAGATAAAAATATCTTGCTAAAAACATACAATAGTACATCCGAAACGGTGGAAGAGATAAATCGTCAGATTGCACAGGTTAAAAGCGCTGCATTGCAGAATATCAACTCCTCCAACGAACGAATCCAAAAGAATATAGCTTACATCAATACCCAATTGTCACAGGTCGATCAGCAAGTGTCGTCATTTCCAGCTGCCGAAAAAGACATGATCAGTTTGCTTCGGGATTTTGAGATCAATGAAAAAGTATATTCCTTTTTATCTGAAAAGAAGCTCGAAGCACAAATCAACAGATCTGCAATTCTTCCCGGTGCAACAATCATTGAGCCCGCGCAGGTCAACGATACGCCAATATCACCTAATGTCCCCAAAATTTACCGCAGCGCCAT
The DNA here is from genome assembly GCF_900100435.1 of Pedobacter sp. ok626. Lineage (GTDB taxonomy): Bacteria > Bacteroidota > Bacteroidia > Sphingobacteriales > Sphingobacteriaceae > Pedobacter. The sequence continues at coordinate 259,724 of NZ_FNEX01000002.1, forward strand.
TATCTTCGGATTGTTAGCTGGTCTGGCCATTATTGCATTTATCCGCGTGTTAAATCCGTACATCTATGATAAAGAATCTGTTGAAAGCATGACAACGATCCCGATTGTAGGGATCATCCGAAAATTTCCGGATCCTATTGATGAAGACAGCGCTCAAATTCTGGCACTAACAAAGCCCCGATCAATCTTTTCCGAATCCGTTCGGGCCGTGCGGACCAATCTAAATTTCCTGGCGGCAGATCAAAAAAGCAAGGTCATCTGTATTACCTCCGAGGTGGCGGGAGAAGGGAAATCCTTTGTCGCCCTTAACCTATCGAGTACCCTTGCCCTAATTGATAAAAAGGTGGTATTGATTGGCGCAGATTTGCGACGCCCAAAATTACACCACACTTTTGGAACAGCCAATAGCAAAGGACTTAGCAATTACCTGGTCGGTCAAAGTACGATTGATGAGATTATCCAACATACAGGTCATAAAAATCTTGACTTTATCAGCTCAGGACCAATTCCGCCCAATCCGTCTGAATTACTCCACAATGAGCGGCTTACAGATTTATTGAATGAGCTGAAAAAGCGGTATGAGATCATTATGATCGACACTGCGCCGGTTGGCCTGGTGTCTGATTCCATCCCCTTAATTTGTAAGAGCGACATCAACCTTTTTGTGATCCGATATGGGAAATCCAAGCACAATGCAGCCATGATCCCTCAGGCCTTGGCACAGGAATATAATTTAAACAATGTGGCGATTGTACTGAACGCCTTCGAAGAAAACGTCTTACAATCGGGTTATTATAAGAGCAGTACAAGCCAGGGTAGGCTTCATTATTATGCTGATTACAATGGACATCAGCATTCAGGTTATTATGAGGATGAAAAAAAATCAAAATGGTGGAGTATCAGAAGATAAAGAGGTGGCTACCGGTTTATACCAAATCACGCGCTGAAAAGAAAGCGCAACAGGCTTTATTGGGCAAAAATATTGAAGCATACCTACCACTTCAACGTCAGCTCAAACAATGGAGCGACAGAAAAAAGTGGGTCGATGAGCCCTTGATCAAATCATACTTATTTGTTCGTATCGAGGCAGCCCAGCAAACCGAGGTACTGATGACCAAGGGCATTTCCCGTTTCATTTACTTTTCGGGAGAGATTGCAGCAATGCCAGACAAACAGATTGAAGACCTTAAATTATTACTGGCCAGCCCCTATCAACTGGAAATTACAGAAGAGCGGTTGCAACCAGGCGAAAAAATAGAGATCAAAGCCGGTCCTTTAAAAGGGATCACAGGCGAGGTCATTGAATATAAGTCTCAAAAACAATTGCTTTTGAGATTGGGAGATCTACAACATTCCATTATTGTGAAAGTTGCCGCATCCTTAATTGAAAGAATACCTTAAAAGTTAAACGCAATTACAAAAGCGTTTAGCATCTGAAAAACACAAACAGCAATAAGTCAATGAAAATGTGACTTAGGGAGCGAAGCTATGGGTTAACCGCAGCCTCGAGAGGAGATATTATGTCGAAAAGAATACTATTCCTAACACTGGAAACATTCAGCGCAGCTGGCGGTATCCAAAGCATGAACCGAACTTTGGCATATTCCTTACACGAGCTATGTAAAAAAAATAACTGGGACATTAATTTGTACAGTTTAAATGACCTGTCTGCTGATGTAAATCCAAAGTATCTACCATTTTTTTGTTTCAAAGGGTTCAACAAAAACAAAGCCATGTTCACTTTAAAGAGCATAATGAACGGAATGAACACTGACCTGGTACTGCTTAGCCATGTTAATCTTTCTGTAATTGGCCATGCGATACGATTATTAAACCCTGGTTGTAAAATATGGCTGGTGGCACATGGAATAGAGGTTTGGCAGCCATTAAAGGGCTGGAAGAAGCGCATTTGGGATACTGCAGATCGCTTTATATGTGTGAGTCAATTCACAAAATCCAAGGTAATAGACCTGCATGGCGCAAAACCAGCGCAATGCGTCGTTTTGAACAATGCATTAGATCCTTTTATGAAACTGCCAGAAAAATTCGATAAGCCTGAATACCTTTTAAGGCGATACAGGTTGAGACCGGAAGACAAGGTCATTTTTACCCTAACGAGGATCAATTCCGACGAAAAATTCAAGGGCTATGACCATGTTATCGCTGCTATAGCTCGAATTAAACAACGCGTTCCTTCAATTAAATACATCCTTGCTGGTCCTTGTGAGCCCGCTGAGAAAAAAAGAATTGAACAGTTGGTTTCAGATCATGGACTCAGTCACAATTTTATCCTGACCGGCTATATTGAAGAAGAAGAACTGGCTGATCATTATCTATTGGCAGATTTGTTTGTACTACCCAGCAAAAAAGAAGGCTTCGGAATTGTATTTATCGAAGCGATGGCCTACGGCTTACCAGTCATTTGCGGCAATATAGATGGGAGCATTGATGCTGTACGCAATGCGGAAATGGGACTGTCGATTGACCCAGATGATCTAGATGCGCTAGAAATGGCCATCCTCCAAAAACTAAGCTCAAGCTTAACACTCGATGATCGGAAGAACATTCAGCGCCAATGCTTAAAGCATTTTAATGAACCTGATTACAGGGATATTTTAGAGAAATTGATTATAGATGAAATCACTGACTGAAGAAGATTGGGATATTGAGATTAAACCAGGAAACAACCTACTGGATTTAAAACTAAAGGATGTTTGGCATTATAGAGATTTGTTATTGCTATTGGTAAAACGAGATTTCGTATCGTTTTATAAACAGACCATATTGGGGCCATTGTGGTTTTTTATCCAGCCACTCTTTACCACCATCATATTTACATTTATTTTTGGCAATCTGGCCGGCATCTCAACAGATGGCCTCCCCCAGCCCTTGTTCTATATGGCCGGAATTACCACCTGGAATTATTTTGCAGAATGCTTAAATAAAACCAGCACTGTCTTTAAAGACAATGCAAACCTCTTCGGAAAGGTTTATTTCCCAAGGTTAATTATGCCCTTAAGTATTGTGGCATCCAACTTAGTTCGTTTTGGCGTCCAAATGCTCCTATTCCTATTGATGATGCTTTTTTACACAAGCAAGGATGCCCATTTTATTCCAAACTGGTATATCCTGCTATTCCCTTTACTTGTGGTGTTGATGGCGGGTTTAGGTTTGGGCTTAGGCATGATCATCTCGGCAATGACGACTAAATACCGTGATCTCGCATTCCTGGTCACATTTGGGGTACAGTTGTTAATGTATGCCACTACGGTAATTTATCCTCTATCCACGGTTTTGGATAAATATCCAGGCTATGCCTGGATTATCGAATACAATCCGATGACCCCCATCATAGAGACGTTCAGGTACGGCTTTCTGGGCAAGGGCAGCTTAAGCTGGCAAAGTCTGGGCTATTGCGCCAGCATCACATTTTTCATTATGATTACTGGCCTAATCGTCTTTAATAAAGTAGAAAAAACATTTGTAGATACGGTCTAACGCTGGATTAACCCAGCTCATTTATGAGTAACATCACAATTAAAGTAGAAAATCTTTCAAAAGCCTATCAATTGGGCGAAATAGGTACAGGAACCCTATCCCGCGATCTGGAACGCTACTGGGCAAGATTACGGGGCAAAGAAGATCCGTTTTTACGCATTGGTGAAACCAATGACAGGAATGCCAAGGGTAACAGCAACGTTGTCTGGAGTTTAAAAGATCTAAACTTTGAAATTGAACAAGGAGATGCGATTGGCATCATTGGCCGTAATGGCGCCGGGAAAAGCACATTACTAAAAATATTGAGTAGAGTAACCGCGCCTACCACGGGTTCTGTAAAGATCAAAGGTCGCATTGCCAGCTTACTGGAAGTGGGCACAGGCTTTCACCCGGAGCTTACAGGGCGAGAGAATATCTTTTTAAATGGCGCTATTTTAGGAATGCGCAAAGCAGAAATTAAAAGGAAGTTTGATGAGATAGTTGATTTCGCAGGGGTAGAACGGTATATCGAAACCCCGGTAAAGCGCTACTCATCGGGCATGTATGTACGACTTGCCTTTGCAGTGGCGGCACATCTGGAATCTGAGATATTGATTGTTGATGAGGTCCTGGCTGTTGGAGATGCAGAGTTTCAGAAGAAATGTCTGGGAAAGATGAACGAGGTGAGCAAAGGACAAGGCCGGACCGTATTGTTTGTGAGCCATAATATGGCAAGTATAGGTACCCTTTGTAAAAAAGGCATCGTATTAAACACCGGGATCGCAACACCTGTCCTTTCAATTAAAGAAGCAGTTGAATCCTATACAAAACTATTGAACACAGTTGTAATCAATGAAACAGGCTTTGCCGGAAACCTGAAAGATAAAATCACATTTAATCAAATCCTTATTAATGAATCCATAGGGTATAATAGCACTTTAAAACCATCCGACCCCATCTCTTTAACAGTAAGGGGCATTTCAAAAATAGATTTTAAAAGAATTGTTTTTATAATAGGCATTTCTTGCAATGGCATCAGACTATTTACGCTTCCGGAACATATAAATGGCCGGATCTTAACAGCTGGCGATTTTACTGTAAACTTTAACTTGGCCGCCAGTTTCTTACGCCCAGGTAAATATACCATAGCGATAGGTGCCTGGGGGGAGACTGATCACGATTGGATATGGGGGCCTGACCTATCCCTTTTCGAGATAGGAGAAGTGTGGACTGATCAAATTAGAAAACAAGATGAAGGCATCATAAATGGCGATTTTTTACGCATCAAATAAAATTGAAAATACTATTTATACTTCCCGAATATCTTCCCCACTCAGGTGGAGGGATATCCACTTACTACCAGCATTATATTCAAGCAATTAAACCTCAATGCGAGAAAATAAGTGTGATTGTAGGCAGTGGCTATGTACAGGCCTATGATCGATTCGATCATGATGGTGTAACTGTTGAATACCTCAAACCAGATTTATTTCTTGAGTATTCAGCGATGTTTAGCAAATACGATTTACTTCCTGAGTTCAGGAATAATATAGCGGCAGCATGGGCGATGTGGCAACAAGCCCGACAGGGCGATGGCTTTGATATCATCGAATGCACCGAATTTGGTTTAGGATATATTCCATGGGTTATTCAACATCACAAGCCGATAATTACCCGTCTCCACGGAAGCTCAGGACAAATCGCCTTACATGAGCATCCTATTAACGGTGGCCTAATGGCCGAAATGTACCGACAAACTGAATTGGCTTTGTTACCGCTAAGTGATAGCCTGATTACCTATAGCCTGGCCAATCAAACTTTTTGGAACCTGACGCTAGCTCCGAAATCAGTCCATCATTTCCGTCCCATTTACACCATCTCCCATCCTACAACACCTTATAAAAAACCCGAAAATTTTGGCTTAGTTACCGCAAGAGCACAACAATGGAAAGGCCCGGTACAATTATGCGCGGCATTACAGCTCATGGAAACACCACCATTAATTAAATGGATTGGTCGCGACATGCCTTTTAACGATGAGTGGAGTACCGGAGCTTACCTAAAAACAGAATTCCCTACCATTTGGGGCAAAAAAATCCTACCCCAACTGCCTTTACCGAATGAAGAAATAAAACCTATACAACAAAAAGCAAAGTTTGGCATCGTACCCTCCACCTGGGATATGTTTAATTTTAGCTGTCTGGAATTTTTAGCAAATGGCACACCTGTAATTTGCGCCGAGGAAGCTGGAGTATCGGAATTGATTGAACATGGTAAAAATGGATTCAAATACCCCGCAAATGACATCAAAGCACTGGCTGAATGCATCCATACAATGACAGAATTAGATGAAGAATCATACCATAAAATGGCTGCAGCAGGATTAAAAACGGTCGAGACCTTACTATCTGCAGCAGCATTAAATCCCGGTTATCTCGAACATTATAGATCCATTATCAGTAGTTTCAAGCCAAACCAGGTCAACCTATTTTTTAAGGAATCCTACAGTCCATCGGCTCACAAATACCCTATCGCATCCATTCTTGACAAACAGCCATTAAGAAAACTGTTAGTTTACATCTACAATAGATTAAAATCAAAGTTCCTGCATCAATGATCATGAATACGCTCGCACTTTGCATTCCTGCCTACAATGCCGAAAGCTACCTTCCACGATTGTTAAAATCGGCCAATACCCAGCAAATACCTTTCGATGAAATCCTCGTATATGACGATTGCAGCACAGATAAAACTGCCGAAATAGCCGCACAATACGGGGCAAAAGTAATATCCGGCAGCATCAATAAAGGATGTTCTTTTGGCAAAAACACTTTGGCGAAGCACAGCGCTTGCACCTGGATACATTTTCACGATGCTGATGATGATTTACTACCCAATTTTAGCACAAAAGTTCAGCAATGGATAATTTACCATGGCGATCGCTACGAGGTGTTATTACTTAACTTTAAATATATCGACGCTGCATCCGGACAATTACTAGGCTCTGCTAATTATAATGTTAAAGCATTGCAGAAAGACCCCCTCAAATATGCCATAAAAACCAAAATCGTAAATTTCGGGGTATACAAACGCAAAGACTTTCTCGAGGCAGGAGGCTTCGATCTTGATCCAAATGTACTTTACAATGAAGACAATGCCCTGCATCAACAATTAGCCAAACAAGGTTTAAAGTTCGATTACCTGCCAGAGGTCACCTGCATCAATTACAGAAATCACAATAGCATGTCGCGCGCTAACAAATTAAAATGTGCCCGAGCCAATTACCATGTTCTCGAGAAAACAGCGATAAGTCATGGCAGCATTTATCCTCGTTTGTTGTCAGACCAGCTATATGGCTGTGTTGCCACTTTGGCTTCAGTAAAAGACTGGACTTACGTTAAAAAAGCGCTAACACTTTGTAAAACGTTAGGTCAGCCACATTGCAGCAATGGAAATAAAACCTTTAATTTTTTAACAAGGATACATCCTTATCTAGCGGTTTGGTTAAGAGAAAAAACGATACGCCTGCTAAAACCACATTTACGCAAATGACTAAGCCCTTAGTATCGATATGTATGCCCGTTTATAATGCCGCTAGTTATATTAAAGACAGCATACAATCCTTACTGGCTCAAACTTATACCAACTGGGAATTAATTGTCGTAAATGATGGCTCCACAGATGGTACAGATAGAATTCTTCGAGCCTTTATAGACGAAAGAATAAAAGTATTCCATCAAAAAAACAAAGGTCAGAGTGCTGCCGCCAATCAAGCTTTTAACTTATCGGAAGGCCAATACATAAAGTTCTTTGATGCTGATGACCTATTGTCTCCGAATTTTTTAATATCCCAGGTTAATCGCCTAACAAGCAATCCAGACAGTGTAGTTTCAGCCCAATGGGGACGTTTCTATGACGACAACATGGATACTTTTAAATTGAATCCTGAGCCCGTTTGGCGGGATATGTCTCCAGATGAATGGCTGATAACAGCCTGGACGGATGCACAACCAATGATGCAATGCGCTTTATGGCTAATCCCACGAAACACATTGCTTTTGTCGGGATTGTGGGATGAGAAACTATCCTTGATTAATGATTTTGAATTTTTCACCAGGGTATTGTTAAACAGTAAAAAGGTACTATTTGAGCCCGAAGCTACACTTTATTATAGATCTGGCTTAAAAGGCAGCGTATCTGGAGCTAAGACGAGAGCATCCTACGAATCCGCCTTTTGTGCGATAAAGAATGCCTGTAGCATGCTCTTAAGCTACCGAAACGATACCAAAGCACAGTTGGCCTGTTCAAACATTTGGCAAAACTTCATCTATGAGATTTACCCAAAACATGCAGATTTAATTGCCAGTGCAAAAACAAACATAGCACAATTGATCAAACCAAGCCTTAGTTATCCCTGTGGAGGATACACCAAAATAGCTAAGCAATTAATTGGCTGGAAAGCCATTAAAAGATTAAAAAATAAGATTGAAAATAGCCATAACCGCTGACCCATTGATCCCCGTTCCACCAGTTTTCTATGGCGGTATCGAACGAATTATACACCTACTGGTTACAGCACTTAGCGATCAAGGCCATGAAGTCACCCTATTTGCGCATCCCGATTCAAAAGTAGATTGCAAATTAATTGGCTACCCCAGTACCACTGGCAATAGCAGAATTGACCAGCTACAAAACACCTGGACCATTAACAAAACGACACTCAGCAATAAGTTCGACCTGGTCCACAGCTTCGGAAAACTAAGTCACCTATTACCGATGTTACCACTAAGCATACCTAAGCTCATGAGCTACCAACGCGAACCAACCCAGGCTCAAATCAAAAAAGCAGTCCGGCTTTCACAAAATCTATGGTTTACGGGCTGCAGCAACTACATAGCTGATCAAATTAAACCCTATGCCCCTACTTATGCCGTGTACAATGCTGTAGAGATGAACAAATATATTCCGCAGTATGAACTACCAGCAAGTGCGCCCTTAGCATTTTTAGGCCGTATTGAGCCCATCAAAGGCACACATCTAGCCATTCAAGCCGCGCTAAAAAGTGGCAAAGCATTGGTCATTGCAGGCAATATCTCTCCGGGCCATCAGGGTTATTTTGATCAACAGATTAACCCATTATTAAACGCGACCATCACTTATATTGGGCCTGTAAATGATCATCAAAAAAACGAACTCCTAAGAAATTCAGCAGCACTATTAATGCCTATCGAATGGGATGAACCTTTCGGAATCGTGATGGCAGAAGCCTTAGCTTGTGGAACACCCGTAATTGGCTTTAAAAGAGGGGCCGTTCCGGAGATTGTAAAACATGGAATAAATGGATTCAGCTGCTCCACAGTAGATGAAATGGCGGACTTTATCCATCGCCTACCCGAAATAGACAGAAAAGAAGTGAGAATGGATGCTGAGCTACGTTTTTCATCCGAAGTTATGCTTAGCCAATACCTAAAAATTTATGCAGATCTTATTCATTACAAGCGGTCAACCCTCCTTAAATCCTAGACTGGTAAAAGAAGCCGATGCCTTGAGTTCCGCAGGGCACAACGTAACGGTACTCTATGCCTACTGGAACGAATGGGGAACTAAATTTGATTACGCTTTATTAAAATCTAGAAAATGGACGGCAGTACGCATTAGCGGGGCACCTAAACAAAATAAGCTTAGCTATTTCCTTAGCCGACTGATTCATAAATTAGCAACCATAGGTGCTAAAAAACTAAGTATTCCCATTTTTGCGGAAGCAGCTATTGCGAGAAGCAGCTTTATGCTTTCAATAGCCGCAAAAAAATACCAGGCCGATCTTTATATTGCCCACAACCTCGGTGCATTGCCAGCCGCAGTAAAGGCTGCCCGACATCACCATAAGCCTTGCGGATTTGATGCAGAAGATTTCCACAGAAATGAAGTCAGCAATGATCCCAACAACTTTGATGTAAAATTAAAAACCCATATAGAACAGAAGTACCTGCCAAAAACAAACTATTTAACCGCAAGTAGTCCTCAAATCACCGCAGCTTATCAAGCCATGTTTCCCTCCAAGGACATTGTAACCTTACTCAATGTTTTCAATCCAGTTTCCGATGTCAAAATCGTTAAAACAGATCCCATTTCGCCGATAAAACTCTTTTGGTTCTCTCAAACAATTGGCCCTCAACGAGGCATTGAAACATTAATTGAAGCACTAAATAGTTTAGCTGCCGAAAGTTTTGAACTGCATTTATTAGGAAACTTCCAACATAGTGGCAGCAAAGCATATTTTGAAAAACTAACCATCCCCAACTTATTTAAGCTATACTTTCACCCGCCTATTTCAGCTGATGAACTGATCACTTTTTCTACTCAATTTGATATAGGACTAGCTCTTGAGCCTTCTTTTTCCATAAACAACGACCTGGCACTAAGCAATAAGATCTTCACGTACCTACAAGCAGGATTGGCCGTAATTGCCAGCAATACCACTGCACAATGTGACCTTTTAACAAAGCATCCTGAGTTTGGCAGCCTATATGAATCCAACAATGCCCAATCGCTTTCTAAAGCACTCTTACATTATTCCGAAAACAGAGGCCGACTTGATAATGCCCGAAAAGCGTCCTTGACGCTAGCACACAGCAAATTGAACTGGGAGATCGAGCAGGTCAAATTCTTAAAAATTGTACAGCAAACCTTAAATATTGAATTCTAAAGTCCTCATTATTTCGCCCTACTTTGCGCCTTCCAACGCTGCCGATACGCATCGCATACGAATGAGCCTGCCCTATTTTGCACAACATGGTTGGGATGCGGAAGTTGTTATCGTAAACCAGAAGCATTCTGAGCTGATGAAAGATGAGCTGTTAAAACAAAGCATCCCCGCAGACATCAAAATTCATGAAGTATCTGCTTTTAATAAGAAATGGACCACTAAATTCGGCTTAGGAAGTCTGGCTTTACGATCAATGTGGTTCTATAAACAAAAGGTGGATCAATTGCTTAAAGCACAGCAATACGATTTGATCTATTTTTCAACCACCCAATTCCCGCTCTGCATTTTAGGCGCCTATTGGAAAAAACGCTTTGGAATCCCCTATGTGATCGACATGCAGGATCCCTGGCATTCTAACTATTATCGGGATAAACCTAAAAATCAGCGCCCTCCTAAGTACTGGTTTTCCTATCGCTTAAATAAATACCTGGAGCCTCTGGCCATGAAACATGTAGATGGACTGATTAGTGTGTCTGCTGCTTACCTATCCGTTTTACAAACCCGTTATGCCCGCATTGCACGCATCCCTTCTTCAGTAATCACCTTTGGGGTGCTCGAAACCGATTTTACAATTGCAAAATCCAACACGCAGCTATTTAAAGAACTGCTGAACCCCGGAAAAGTTAATGTTGTATATGTAGGACGTGGCGGAGCAGACATGCAAACAGCCCTAAGTCTATTATTTGAAGCTTTACAAAAAGGATTACAGGAAGAACCTGGCTTGTTTAAGCAATTGCATTTTTACTTTATTGGAACCAGCTATGCACCCTCTGGTCAAGGCTTACCAACCATATTGCCCATTGCTAAGAAATACCAGGTCCAGGACCATGTGACAGAAATTACCGACAGAATCAGTTTTTACCATACCTTACTTAGCCTTCAACAAGCAGATGCCTTATTTATTCCAGGTTCAGACGACCCACAATATACCGCCTCGAAAATATATCCCTATCTGCTCAGCAAAAAACCATTGCTGGCCATATTTAATCAAAACTCCAGCGCCATTGATGTAATCAATGGATGCACAACCAATGCCACATTAATTAATTTTTCTGATCAAGACATCGGCAACAGACTGTCGGCCGTTTTAACCGACTGGGCAAATAGGTCATTGGCACCACTTCAACTTACACCACACATTAAAAAATATAGCGCGGCCCATATTGCTTTACGACAAACCGAATTGTTTAACAAAGCGATCCATCAACGGTGAAAAAACTAGCCATCATTACTACACACCCCATACAATATTATGCACCGGTGTTTAAATTACTCGGAGGAAGCGAACAATTAGAGATTAGCGTTTATTACACCCGAGGCAATTCAGCAATGCAACAACCTGACCCAGGCTTTCAGCAATTGATCAGCTGGGATATTCCTTTACTTGAAGGCTACTCCTATCAATGGGTAAAGCATCGGGATTTAATCGCACAGGTAGCTAACTGGCAACCAGATGCCCTATTGGTATATGGCTGGCCCTTTAAGGGACACTTGAAATGCCTACGCTTTTTCAAAAACAAGATCCCTATATATTTTAGGGGCGACTCTACTTTATTAAATGAACCCAAAGGCTTAAAAAAACTATTGAGAAAGCTATACCTGAGCTGGGTCTACAAGCATGTGGATCATGCATTCTATGTGGGCAGCCACAACAAAGCTTATTTTAAAAAATACGGACTAAAGGATCATCAGCTCAGTTTTGCTCCACACGCCATAGACAATACACGTTTCGAAGATGAGCAGGAGTCAAGCGTAAAAGGATTAAGATCATCCTTAAATATCGGCAAGGATGAGATTCTAATCCTATATGCAGGAAAATTCGATCCGGTAAAAAATGTCGATTTGTTACTCTCAGCCTTCATCAACATGAACAACCCAACAGCCCATTTACTCCTTGTGGGAAATGGTGTTGAAGAGGAAAATCTTAAACAGCAGGCGCAAAAAAGCACATTATCAGCAAACATTCATTTCATAGGCTTTCAAAACCAATCCCATATGCCGGTATTTTACCAGGCCGCCGACTTATTTTGCCTGCCCTCCAGTAGCGAGACCTGGGGACTAGCAGTAAACGAAGCAATGGCTTGCTCAAAAGCAATACTGGTATCTGACAAGGTAGGCTGTGCTGTTGATCTGGTAAAAGACGGATACAACGGCTGGACTTTCAAAGCTCAATCTTTAACCAGCCTAACCCAGCATTTAGAAAAATCAGTTCATCAGGGCAAAAATGAGCTAGCCCAAATGGGTGCAAATTCAAAACAAATCATCAATCATTGGACCTTTCAAAAACAAGTCAATGCGATTGAAAGCGCAGTTATAAAGCATGGATAACCAAATCTCCATAGAAAGGTATCTCATTCTATTTATTCCCTGGATATTGGCCTTGCTATGCATAGAGCATCCTATACTATCCTATTTATTGGCTTGGTCCGGCTCCTTTTTCATTTTCTATGTAACCTTAACCGGGCGGATAAAACCTTTACCCAACGACCTATCCATAGCTGAACAACTAATGCGCCCCATCTTTCTGGTACAGTTCATCTTTGCCGGGTATATGTGCTGCACTTCTATTTTCTACTTCCTCGACGTATTGGGCTATATTGATTTTAATGAGCTGAGCAATGCCTATTTAATAGACCCAGAAAAGTTAAAACTTACCGCGCAATGTCAGCGATACTATTGCCTTGCACATGCTTCTTTTGTTAGCGGGATACTTGTCTTCATGAATCCTTCTCTGGAACCGAAGTATACCTACGACCGACCTCAGCTCAGTAAGCTGATTTTCAAGATGACTCTAATTACCCTCGCGATATCTTATTCGCTTACATTTTTTACTGGCTTAGCCCAGTTTTCTCACCAGCTCAACACATTGAGCTTTATTGCAGCTACCCTGGCCCTCGCTTTTGCCATACCTGAAAGAAAAATATGGAGCACCACTTTTTGCCTTTTCATTTATGGATTTAATGCCTATCAGGCATTGATCTCCGGATTTAAAGAACCCATAATTTTAAGTGTACTCATACTGGGTGTTTTTCTATATCCCAATTATAAGAAATTAGTATCCCTCACTTTCATACCCTTATTGTTACTGCTTTTCATCTTCCTACCTACCTACAATCGTATATTTCGGGAGCAGGCCTGGTCGGATAATGTTGCTGCAGAGCAAGCTGGCATACTTGCATTGGAAGGCACGCTCGACCAGGACGAAACGGATAGCAATTGGTCCTTTTTCACCTACCGCTTAAGCGAAATCGACATGTTTAGCAAATATGTTCAGTCCACACCTATATATATTGATTACTATGGCTTCGATCTGCTTCAGCAATCATTGCTATCGGTTATACCGCGCGCAGTTTGGCCGTCCAAACCAATTACCGAACAGCTGGTTATGGAGCGTGTTTACAAAGCAGGCGTCATAAATCGGGGTTCAAAAGCTTCCGCCAAACCCGCATTCATCGTCGATGCCTACCTCTCTGGCGGCAGCCTTGGAATTTTCATCTGCCTATTTTTCTACGGTGCAATAGCTCAACTGATCGCCAATAAAGCAGAAAGCCTATTTGGTGGTTATACTTTGGGGACAGCACTATTGTTCACCGGGCTATTCCAAATATTCTGGCGTGGACAAAGCTTCGAATTTCTAATCAACTCCGTGTTCTGGAGCTACATCAGCATGCTGTTGATTTTTAACATACTACGCTTTACAAATATCTTAAAACTAACCTATAATGAACATTTTACAAATTAATGCATCTTATAAACCTGCTTACATTTATGGTGGTCCAACCATGTCTGTTTCAAAATTGAGTGAGCAGCTGGTCAAATATGGCTGCAATGTGGAAGTATTCAGCACAACAGCCAATGGTGCTGCCGAATTACATGTTGTTAAAGGGCGACCACAAAATATAGATGGCGTTTCTGTGCGATACTTTAAACGAATCACCAAAGACCACAGTCATCTCTCTCCACAGCTGCTCATCACCCTATGGAAAGAAGTACGCAAATTTGATGTGGTACATATCCATGCCTGGTGGAATCTTGTATCTATTTTTTCCTGCTGCATTGCCCTATTCAGGAAGGTCCCGGTTGTTTTATCCCCCCGTGGCACCTTGAGTAGCTATTCTTTTGCGAACAGGCATATTGCTATAAAAAGACTATTCCATGCTATCGCAGGGCGATTTTTGCTTAACCGTTGCCATTTCCACACCACTTCGGAAAGGGAACAGGAAAGCATGGAACAGTTGGTTAAACCCAAAAGCATTTCTACCATATATAACGCCGTAGATCTGCCACCATACATCCCTCCAGCTGTCCAGGAAAACGAAATGATTAAGCTGCTCTTTCTTTCCCGGATCGATCAGAAAAAAGGGCTCGAGTTATTGTTTGGCGCCCTGGCGGCCCTCAGCATCCCATACCAGCTCACCATTGCGGGGGCCGGCGAGGCACGCTATATCGCAATGCTGAAGGAACTAAGCCGGCAATACCAAATTCATAAGCATATCCATTGGGTAGGTTTTAAAGGCAATGACAAATTCGAACTGATTGCCCAACACCACCTCCTTGTCCTGCCATCTTATGATGAAAACTTTGGCAATGTGGTGATCGAAAGCCTCTGTGTAGGCACTGCAGTTTTAATCAGCAATGCCGTTGGACTGGCAAAATATGTAGCAAAAAACAATCTTGGCTGGATTTGCGACACCAATATCGACTCGATTAAAGAACGTCTACATGCCATACACCGCAATCCCGGCCTATTAACGATCATCAGAGAATATGCCCCTATCATTATCGTCAATGAATTTAACGAGCACAAACTCATCCAACAATACCTAAAAATGTACCAACAAATCCTCAACCCAACCCTACAATTTCGTGGTTAATCCTCATTTCGCTTTCGTTATTTTAACTTATAATGAGGAACAACACCTGCCCCGATTATTGAGCTCTATTTACAGTCTTAAAGCTACAGTTTATGTCTTAGATTCTGGAAGTACCGATCAAACCATAAGCATCGCCAGGCGCTTTGGCGCCCAGGTAAAACAACATCCTTTCCTAAATCACCCGCACCAATGGCATTATGCGCTCAAAACTTTCGACATCCAAACTCCATGGGTAATTGGTCTTGACGCCGATCAGATTGTATCGGATGAACTAAAGCAACGTTTACTGGATTTTAAAGATGAGGATCACCTCGATATAGATGGAATCTATTTCAATCGAAAAAACTATTTCAAAAATAAATGGATCAGAAATGGCGGACTATATCCCTTTTATCTGTTAAAAATGTTCAGGCTTAGTATCGGCTATTCTGATCTGAATGAGCTAATGGATCATCGCTTTATTGTCCCAGGTAAAACGGTAGTTTGGAAAGACGGACACTTGCTGGAAGAAAACCTAAAAGAAAACAGCATCCGCTTTTGGATAGAAAAACACAATACTTATAGCGACCTATTGGCAAGGGAAGAGGTAGAACGCCGGCAGTTGCTAAGGGCCCAAACGGTAAAGCCTTTACTTTGGGGCAGTCCCGACCAAAAGACAGCATGGCTCAAAAAACTATGGTGGCGAATGCCATTATTCCTTAGACCAGCCATTTATTTTAGCTATCGCTACCTATTCAGGTTGGGCATTCTCGATGGCTACCAGGGCTTCCTTTTCCATTTCTTACAAGGTTTTTGGTTTCGGTTGATGGTGGATGTCAAAATAAAAGAAATCATAGATGCCAATGAAACAGACTGACCTCTCACTTTACAACAACGCTGCGTATCATCCAGGGGGAAGCCTGGTTAAACGAATCCTATGGTTCTATGTCAACGCCTTTCTTTTTAAAACATCCCTTATTCCATCAAGCCGTCTAAAAGTCTATCTGTTACGCTTATTCGGTGCCATAGTAGGCAAAGGCGTGGTGATTAAACCCTGTGTAAATATTAAATATCCATGGCTCCTCCAAATTGGCGATCATTCTTGGATTGGCGAAGAGGTCTGGATCGACAACCTGGTTCAGGTAAGGATAGGGAATCATGTCTGCCTATCTCAGGGCGCTTTGCTCCTTACTGGTAGCCACAACTATAGAGATCCTGCTTTTGGCTTAATTACAGGAAGCATCATTTTAGAAGATGGGGTATGGATTTGCGCAAAAGCGATAGTTACCCAAGGCATCACCGCAGGGAGCCATTCCGTACTCAGTGCGGGATCCATAGCCACCAAAAACCTAGATTCTTGTGTTATTTATCAGGGAAACCCAGCAACCAAAATCAAACTAATTCCATTATGACAGCCTATTTTCAAGATCATTATGCGCAATATTTTATGTTTATACTGGTCACCTCCATTTTTATTACTTTATTGGCTATCCCCTCGATTATCCATGTTGCGCGCGACCGACATTTGTATGATGATCTAGGACATCTGCGAAAAATTCACAACCCTGGCATTCCCCGTTTAGGTGGCGTAGCCATCTTTGTCAGTTTTACCATCACTTTATTGCTTTGGAACGTTAGCACTACAGAATTACCGGTCAATTATCTACTTACTGCTTCCATTATGCTTTTCGCTATAGGGATCAAGGATGATCTGGCAGGAGTAGGTCATCACACTAAGTTTCTTATAGAATTTATAGCAGGATTGATCCTTGTTGTACCCGGCAATATCCGCATCAGCAACTTGCATAACTTATTCGGCATAAACGAGCTGTCCTATATCCCTAGTATCGTTTTATCTGTGCTGATCATTACGTTTGTGATCAATGCCTTTAACCTGATTGATGGTATAGATGGTTTAGCAGCCACCACCGGGATTATCGTAAATAGCGTATTCTCCGTATTGTTCATCAACCTTCATCATTACGAGCTAGCGGCTGTTTCTTTAACCCTTGTCGGTGCAATTATAGGATTTCTGAGGTTTAACCTAACACCAGCTAAGATATTTATGGGCGATACGGGGTCTTTGTTAATCGGCTTGGTTTCTGCGGTAATGGCCTTAAAATTTATCTCCCTAAATGATGCTTCCAAAATTGAGTCGGCTTCGCAGGTGTCTTCGTCGTTAGGAATTGTATTGGCAATACTGATTGGACCAATTTCCGATACCTTAAGAGTATTTATCATTCGCCTGGCAAAAGGTAAATCACCTTTTCGGGGAGATCGAAACCACATTCATCACCGCATGCTCACATTGGGATTTACACATCTGCAAACCACTCTTATTTTGGCCCTATTAAATGGAGCGATTATTTTGCTTGCTTTCACTTTTTCAGCTTATGGGAATCTGGTGATGATAACCACCATTGCCATAGCCTTATTCATATTTAACCAAATGCTCGCGGTCTTTGTAAACGCCAAAAACCGCAAACTCGCAAATACAATTCAAGGGGGAATTGAAAAATTGTAAGTATACTTACAATTTTCAAAGTAAATAGCAAAAAATAAAATTACACTTACAATTTATAGCTAACTTTACAAAAGTTATAAGTATAATTAAAATGAAACAGCAAGCGATCCCTTCTTCTCTAATTGAGCGACCAAGTTACATAGACCAGATCTCTCCTTATATAAAAAAGAACCTAATAAAGGTAATTACCGGACAAAGGCGGGTAGGAAAAAGCTATCTGTTGTTTCAGTTGATGAAACTAATTCAAGATTCCGAAGAAAGGGCTAACCTCATCTATATCAACAAAGAAGACCTTCGATTTGACTTCATCAAAAATGCGAATGATCTCCACGAATATGTACATTCCCAGCTTAAATCTGAGCAGCATAATTATATATTTATAGATGAGATACAAGACATTACTGATTTCGAAAAGGCGCTAAGATCCTTATTATTAGACGAAAATAATGACTTGTACATCACCGGAAGCAATGCTAAAATGCTTTCGGGCGAGCTCGCCACATATCTAAGCGGCAGATACATTGAATTTAATGTTTATAGCCTTTCCTATCCAGAGTTTCTTTCTTTTCACCGTCTAAAGGATACAGATCAAAGCCTTGCTCATTATTTTAAGTTCGGAGGTTTACCCTACCTAATCAATCTTCCACTTAACAACCAGGCATTTGAATACCTTAAAAGTGTGTATTCTACGATTATATTTAGGGATGTAGTTAGCCGCTATAACCTAAGGAATAGTCTTTTTCTGGAAAAACTAGTCTTGTTTTTAGCAGATAGTATCGGCAGTCTCTTTTCAGCAAAAAGAATCAGTGATTTCCTCAAATCTCAGCAAACGAACTTGGCGCCACATCAAATACAGCTTTATAATAGCTACCTCACCAGTGCTTATATTATCCACGAGGCCGGTAGATATGACATTATCGGCAAAAAAATCTTTGAAAGTGGCAGCAAATTCTATTTCGAAAATACAGGGCTAAGAAATGCCATTATCGGATATAAACCCAACGATTTAGGTAAAATACTTGAGAATGTAGTTTACAACCATCTTTTGTATCTGGGATATAAAATAAAGGTCGGAACCATGAACACCCAGGAAATCGACTTCGTTTGTGAGCGCAATGGGGAACTGCTGTATGTTCAAGTGGCCTTAAGACTAGACAACGAAGCTACCATAGAACGCGAATTTGGCAACTTGTTGGCGATACCAGACAATTATCCTAAAATCGTCGTCACCAATGATGAGTTTAATGGAAACACACAACAGGGTATCAAACATATCTACATCCGAGACTTCTTGATGCTCAAAACAATAGTATAAAGCTAAATCGACCTTCTTTAATACTTTTTTATTGTAAGTTAGCACCCATTATTTCGTTAAAAAGAAATAACAGCATTAAACCAATAGCGTATGATAAAGAAACTGCTAAAAAAGCTTAAACAAAATATTAAAATCCTAACCGGATCAATCACCTATATCAAGGCAGAAGTTAAGATTAACCATAAATGGTACGGGAATACTTACGGCGGCTTTTATGTTCATCCTAATGTTTTAAACAGCAAATCTATTGTATACTCATTCGGAATCGGTGAAGACATTTCTTTCGATAGAGAAATTATAAAAATGCACAATTGTCAGGTTTTTGGATTTGATCCAACACCCAAATCCATTGATTGGATTAAAAAAGAAAAATTACCCTCAAATTTCTCTTTTTTAGAATATGGCATTGACTCAAGGACTGATTTTGTAAATTTCAATTTACCCATAAACCAGGATTTTGTATCAGGAAGCACCATCTCTCATAAAAATGTAGACGAAAAGAATATGATCTCTGTCCCTATGAAAAGCTTTGGCGACATCACCAAAGAATTGGGGCATACGCACATAGATGTATTAAAAATGGACATCGAAGGCAGTGAGTACCATGTAATCGAAAGTATTCTTGCATCTGATGTTAAAATAGACCAGATTCTAATAGAGCTTCATGAAAGATTTTTTGAAGATGGGAAATTGAGAAACAAGAGATTGTTAGCATCTTTTGCCGCTCATGGTTATAAAATATTTGCGGTATCAGATTCTCTTGAGGAGGTTTCTTTTATAAAAGTTAAAACAGCCTAGCGATAGCAACCCTATACCTTGCAAAATTACCCTCATGTAATGCCAGAATTTCCGTATCAACTGCCTCGACAAAACTCGCCTGCTCGTCCTCAGGCAATTTGGCCGGCCTTACTCTGATCAATTTGGAGGCCGCTTTCGAATCCATTCCCCCGATAATTATTGTACTAATTAATTCGCGCATCCTGATCTGATAGTTTAACTTGAAAGGATCAGGGGCACCCAAAGATTGGCGAATCACTGCATAACGAGCCGCTGTACGTTCGTAAGCCCACAAAAATACATCCTTTAAAAGGCTGTAAGGTAACACTACAGCACAGGTTCGATTTCCTGTAGACTAATTTCATAGAACCGGCAAATCCTAAAAATGACGATAGAACTTGCCTCTCTTTGCCCGCGCTCGATATTGAGATAGGAACCAATAGATAAACCAGCCGCTTTAGCTATCGTACTCTCGCTTAATCTACGGGAATCCCGTAAGTTCTGTAAGGTTTGCCCCAATGTTACCATAAAGCATGGTATAAAAATGTACGTGGATGAAAAAAATCCTCATAATTAATCAAAATCTAAAATTTCCGAAGCGGAAACCTTCAACGCTATTCCAATTGCTTTTATGATACTTATTGTAACGTTGGTTTCGGCTCTTTCTATTCTACCAATTGTCCTAACTTCAAGATCACACAGCTCCGCCAATTTCTCTTGAGTGATATTTTTCCCTTTGCGGATATTGACAATTCTCTTTCCAACTTTATTTAAATACTCCTGGTCTCTATAGTTTCTTATCACACAACTAAGGTGTGAATACAATAAAAATAATATTAGGACACATATGTCTTATTAAGAAATAATTTATTATATTTGTTTTAGCTAATTTATTATGATATAGACAACTATTACGTTTGAAATAATTTAAGAGTCTTGCGCAAAAACCGCCAGTATGACCGCGAGAGCTTGAGTGATTTGCCCATACCTGAGGTATATTGTATCTTTGTGAAACAAAAAATATATTTACGGTTGGGCTTCACTTTAGTCTTCTGTGGTCAACTTGGATTCTCGAGTAGAATCTAGGGGGTTCCTGGCGGTACCTTGCACAGAAGCAGTGAAGCCCAACCTATTTAGCTTCTGCCTTCTAACAGACTCATTTAATATTCAACTAACTTAAATGAGATATATGAAAACTACCAAATTTCCAGCCTTACAACCGCACACGCTTATACTTTGTCCGCCAGGATAGTTTAATTCTTCAGCTTTACTCAAGCTTCCTCTTGTGAAAAGATCAATTTAACACAGAACTTTAAAATAAGACGACGGAAACATGGGCTCAAAATCCACTGAAATAACAGACAGTTATATTATTGACAAATATGGGATTGCAAATTTTACACTTTTGTTTCGCAGGGCCTTTATCAAAGGGTTTAGAAAAGGTTACAAACAAGGCGAAAAGAACAACCCTAAAAAAAGTAAAAAACAATCCGCTTAATCATCCCACAACTACGATTTAAAGTCTTTAGTAGGCATTAACTAAACACATATCAACCATGTTTAAAACGATAAAAACCATCGTAATGGCCGCGCTTTGCCTCAATTTAACGGCCGAAGCACAAAGCCAAAACACCCCAGCCCTGTCCAAAAAACAGGCTATCCTGGGTAAGGTAATTTCTGCCACAACTGCCCAAGCTTTACCTGGCGCAACCATCAAAATAACCGGCACCAGCCAAAGCCTGGTCAGTAACAATAAAGGAGAGTTTATCCTCAATATGGCTAATGGCAGTTATAACTTATCGGTATCCCTCCTGGGCTACAAAACCAGCAACATCAGCATTCTGATTCCGCTAACAGCACCACTCATCATTGCCTTGCAGCTCGATGATAAAAACCTGCAGGAAGTAGAAATTGTATCTACCGGCTACCAGAACATCGCTAAAGAAAGAGCCACAGGCTCTTTTACGCTTATAGATAACAAAACCTTAAACAGAAGTCTAGGTATCAACATCCTTGATAGACTGGATGGAGTAACAAGCGGACTGACCTTTAATAGAGGAAATACAACAGCACCTAACAGTAGTATTGAGGTTAGAGGGCGGGCAACGCTGTTTTCCGATGCGCAACCTTTAATCATTGTCGACAACTTTCCATACGAGGGAGAATTGAGTAATATCAATCCCAATGATGTAGCAACCATTACGATTTTGAAAGACGCTGCAGCTGCATCTATCTGGGGAGCCAGGAGTGGGAACGGCGTGATTGTAATTACTACAAAAAAAGGTAGCTTAAATGCTTCGCCCAAAATCAGTGTAAACTCCAATGTAAGCCTGACCGGAAAACCAGACTTGTACTACCGGCAACAATTAAGTTCAGCAGAATTTATTGAGGTCGAAGATTTCCTATTTGACAAAGGGCGTTACAATAATACAATCAATACAGGCTATGCAGCCTTGTCACCAGCTGTTGAAATCTTCCTCGCCAAAAGAAATGGCAACATTTCCGAAGCCGATTCTTTAAGGATGATCAATAAATTAAAGACCACTGATTCACGTGATCAAATATCAAAATATGGGTACAAAGACTGGGGCATACATCAGCAATATTCTGGAAGCATCGCCGGCGGCGGCTCTTCACAAAAGTATTTTTTCTCTGGTGGATATGATAAAAACCAGGATAATACCTACAACAACAGCTTCAATCGCATCACGCTGAATGCAAACAATACCTACTATTTCTTTAACAATAAGCTGGAATTCTCATCGGGCATAATTTATACCGGCAGCAAACGTAAAGCAGGGCCATCGGTAGTGAGTACCCCCTACCCTTACAACAGCATAGTTGATGAATCCGGCAATCCCCTACCGGTAGTAACAGACTTCAGATTAGCATATCTGGAAAATGCGGGCAAGGGCAAGCTGCTGGACTGGACATGGAAACCACTGGAAGAACAGCATAACGGCTACAGCAGTACGATCAGTAACCTGACTGATTACAGGATTAACTTAATGCTGAATTATAATTTAATAAAGGGGCTTAATGCAGCTGCTGCTTACAGCTTTGGTAAAGGAATGAACGAAAGTAATACCTTAAACGAGCTTGATTCTTATTATACCCGAAACTTAATTAACAGGTTTTCTCAAATCGATCCAAATACTGGCGCCGTAACTTACCCATTACCAATGGGGGCAATCCTGAACTCCAGCCAGAATAAGCTGACCTCCCACAACGGTCGTATACAGCTGAATTATAATAAAGATTGGAAAAAACATGTCCTCAACTTATTGACAGGCTACGAAATCAGGGACAATACCACAATAAGTAACAGTGGAAGCATGTATGGCTATAATCCGGATTTTGCCACTAACGCCAATAACACCATCAATCATACCATCGATTACCCCTTATTCTATGACTCCAGTTTAACCGGACGCATCAGTGATCCTACTTCGCAATACAGCAGCACCGACCGCTTTCTTTCGTACTATTTCAACGGGTCCTATAATTATGACGGCAGATATATGGCAACCCTAAGTGCCCGCCGTGATGAATCCAACCTGTTTGGCGTATCGACCAACCAAAAAGGAGTGCCGCTCTGGAGTGCGGGACTATCATGGTCGCTGAACAACGAAAAGTTTTATCAGCTGGATTGGCTTCCTTTACTGAAACTAAGAACCACTTTCGGATATACAGGAACGGTTAACAATACGATATCTGCCTATTTAACGGCCGTTCTTCGGGGAGTAGGTCCGTCCTATAAACAGCCATTTTCAGATATCAGAAATCCGCCTAATCCCTCCCTGCAATGGGAAAGGGTAAAAAACATCAATCTTGGAGTCGATTTCGGACTGAAACAGAACCGAATAAGCGGCAGTATTGATTATTGGATAAAGAAAGGTTTAGACCTTATTGGCAATAGTCCTATTGCGGCCCAAACCGGAGTAAGCCTCTTCAGGGGCAATTCGGCCAATACGTTAACCCGGGGCGTAGATATTCAGGTAAAGACGCTGAACTTAACCGGCGCAGTTACCTGGTCAACTAACTTACTATATAACTTTAATCATAGCAAGGTTACCGGATACAAGGTGGCAAACGGCACCAATGCTAATGTGGTGTCAGGAAACTGGAACAACCCTCTTGAAGGGTATCCGTTCTATGCCATTTTTAGTTACAGGTATGCAGGCCTCGATGCTTCTGGAAATCCCAGGGGCTATGTAAACGGAGAAATCAGCAGCAATTATACCGACATCCTAAATTCTGGTAATCGTGATGAGCTGGTTTATAGCGGACCGGCTGCACCTACCAGTTTTGGCAACATACGCAACACATTTGCTTACAAGAATTTTGAGCTGTCGTTCAATATCATTTATAAGCTGGGTTATTATTTCCGGAGAACCTCCTTAAGTAATGTAGACCTGTATGCGGGTTCCGGTTATAAGATCGCAGATTATCATTTGAGGTGGCAGAAACCAGGAGACGAATTGATCACCAATGTTCCTTCCGCTATTTATCCTGTAAATGCGGCCAGAGACAACCTGTACACCTATGCGGACATCCTCGTTGAAAAAGGCGACCACGTCCGTTTACAGGATTTAAGGTTTGCTTATACCATTCCTAAAAAGCAATGGCTTCCTATAGAGAACGTGAATCTTTTCATTTATACCAATAATCTGGGAATCCTCTGGAAAGTCAATAAACATGGAGTTGACCCTGACTACCCGAGTACCAGCGGACTCAGACCAGCCAAAACTATTGCCTTTGGTTTATCCGCTTCTTTTTAATCCATCTTAAATCAAAATAGTATGAGAACCTATAAAAATATCGTGTTTATATTAGTTTTATTGATCTACTCAGGCTGTAAACGATCGGAGTTTCTGGACAAAAAGCCTAACACCAGTATCTTAACGCCAACAACATTGAAGGATTTCCAGGCTCTGCTTGAAAATAATGAGGTTATAAACGCTGGTGGTGTAACCTTAGCCCAATTATCTTCTGATGAATTTACAATCCCTTCATATGCCAACTGGCAAGGGTTATTAACGGTTCCCAGAAATGCTTACATATGGGCCGGTGATATATATAATGGTCAAAAGGGCACAAGTGATTGGGATAACATCTATAAACAGGTGTTCTTTGCAAATAGTGTTTTAGACGGGCTAAACAAATCTGGATTTGAACACACAGACCAGGGCCGGTTTTTAAAGGGCTGGGCTTTATTTGTGAGAGGGTATGGATTTTATGACCTCGTCAGGAATTATTGCAGGGTTTATGATCCTGGCGCTGCAAGTTCCGACCTGGGAATCCCACTGCGGCTAAAATCAGGTATAGATTACATGGAACAACGTTCTACAATGCAGGAAAGCCTCGATCAGATTTTTAGCGACCTCTTTATCGCTGAACAATTGCTACCCGAACAACGGCCATCTGCGAATCTGAACCGCCCGTCTAAAATAGCTGTATATGCCCTGCTTGCCCGAATCTCCCTGGATACGCGCGATTATGAAAAAGCAGAAGTTTACGCAGACAAGAGCCTTGCGCTTTATAGTAATTTAACCGATTACAACAACATCAGTAAAACCTCTAATACGCCTTTTCCGATCACAAATCCAGAATTGATTTATATTTCTACACCTTCTCTGGATTACAGTAATGTTATCGGTGCCGCCGCAAGTACCGTGGCCAGGATCAATGTAAACCTTATCAACTTATACAATTCAAACGATCTTCGGTTACCGATATACTTTGCTAAAGAAGCCGATGGCAGCTACAGAAAAAAACGAGGTTACTCCGGCGCAGTAACAGCTAATTATCCGTTTTATGGATTAGCGACTGATGAGCTCTTTTTGATTAAAGCGGAATGCCTTGCCAGAAGAAACCAGGTAAATGCTTCAATGGATAAACTGAACCAACTCCTTATCAGGCGCTTCGCCCCGGCAAGCTTCCGGCCGGCAACCAGTACTTCGGCTGCTGAAGCCCTGAATATAGTATTACTGGAGCGACAAAAAGAACTGGTATGGCGGGGGCTCCGGTGGTTTGATCTCAAACGCCTGAATAAGGAAGGTGCCAATATCACACTCACACGGCAGGTGAATGAAAAGACCTACACTTTGCCGCCAAACGATAACCGCTGGGTGTTTCCGATATATCCTGATGAGGTTGCACTCAGTGGGATCAAGCAAAATCCGCGCTGAAGAAACGACAGTACCAAAACAAAATTATCATAATGGGCCACAGCCCAATTACTATTTAACCAAAAAATGATGTCTTTACCGTATTTTTTTAAGAAAACGCTTCTCCTTGTTTTGTTCGCTATCGTTTTATTTCCTTTAGCTACTGAGGCCCGCTTAGAGAACAGCAAGCCAGATCAATCTTTTGTATTTGTAAGGATTGTTCTGAATAATAATGATATGGCCAAAGATGCCACGATCACTTTTGAAATGTGCATCAACGATATCAATACCAGTTATTCAAAAGACCTTAATGTTTATCAGTATCCTCTCAACGGACCGATTACAACCTTTAAAGTCCCCTTGAATTCAGCGATCAACTATGGCACAATTAATTTCAGTTCATCAAGTCCCCACCCCAGTCTTCATAAAAGCTTATATCTATTTGAGAAAGGGGACAGTATTGTTATTCACATCAATGCTGATGAGATTACTTTTAGCGGAAAGGGAAATGAAAAATATAGCTGCCTGACTAAGCTGAACCAAAAGGATCATGGTGAGGTTTATAATTTAGGAAATCCTATAACACCTGATATGCAACAGGGCGAGTTGATCCAGTCCTATTTTGATAAAGAACATCTATTTTATCAGCAAAAACTTGAAATATTAACCCGTTACAGACACCAATTAGGTGATGAGATTTACTTTTTGATCGGTGCCGATCTCTGGGGAGCATACAATGACCGGCTGACAACTGTTTTATACAGCAAATCTATACCCTATAGAAAACGTGCCAATAAATGGCATGACATCGTCGAAAAAGCTTATCAGGACCTGCAATCCAAAATGGACACGAATAAATTTAGTAGGAATATTTTGTTAAGGTCTTACAGATACTGTGATTTTCTTTATAAACGGGCAAAATTCGCGACAATACTTACAAGCAGACCAGAAGGACAATATTATAATCTAAATTATCCTTTCAAGGGTGTGTTTGAACGAATTAAAGACAAATACAAAGGGATTATAAATGATAAACTGATTTTGATATCATTTCTGGCAGAAAGAAACCGCCGCTCAGATATCAATCAATATTATATCAACGCAATTGCTGATATTAGTGAAAATAACTTCAAGGCAGCCCTGCAAACATTAGCAGAGCTCAGCTCCAGCAATGCTTTCCCATTTGAGCTTTCAGATGAGAAAGGAACCGTTCATAAATTAAGTGATTTTAGCGGTAAGCTGTTGATTATGGATTTTTGGTTTACGGGTTGTTCTGGCTGTAGTGCATTAGCTGAACAAATGAAACCAATAATTGCGTCATACAAGAAGAATCCTAACATTGTGTTTGTCACCGTAAGCGTTGATCGGGACAAAAAAACCTGGATCAAAAGTATCAGGGAAGGAAAGTATAGCAGTCCGCATGAGCTGAATTTGTTCACCGATGGTTTGGCCACAAACCATCCCATGGTGAGGCATTATAAAATCACTGGTTTCCCATTTTTATTGATTATATCCAAAAAAGGGAAAGTAATTTCTACTGCTCCGCCGCGACCATCTAAAAATATCCCAGACAGTGACAATACTTTTAAAGAGTTTATCAATCAATATTTATAAGTAAAATTAACAATTGGCAATTGCCAATTGTTAATTTTAACAGGTTAATCAGCGTATATGCTTCCGGTTGTCCCAACTGCCACAATGTATGGATTTGGTGATGCGGACAGGAAACTATTGATTTCTGCTGTAGTATAAACGGGTGCCATAGGTGTAAGTGGCCTGATATTAGCCTTACCAGCGGCTGTCACCTGATAACTACAAGCAAATGAACTGGTTTCTGTTTCACAAAAAAACGGATTAGGTTCTTCTGTTGGTGAGCCTGGATTAACCGGTTCCAGTTCTCCGACAGTCCTTTGAACCAGGAAGTCATCAGATATGGAAAATGTTGATCCCGGTTGGAGCGCCTTACTCTCTTGAGCAATTTTGAAAGCACTAAACCCTATGGCTAAAAAAGCCACCATTAAACCTAAACCTATTTTTTTGATATTTAAACTTAAATTTTTCATAATACTAATTTTTAAATTTTGTAATTAATTGTTTGTTTTGCTTTTCCCAGCCACAAGGCAAATACAGCGAATGCAATGAAAAATGCATTCCATTTATATCATTATCCTTATTCATCGTTTTTATTCTTTTGCCCCTAAGATGGGCATCCCATTATTCTATCCCTGCTGGCGCCACCCGGAAACACTGCATATCTTCGATTGTGGACAACAACATGTGAAAACAAGACATAACCTGCCGATCGACCACTCAGGGATACTGCCGCTCTATTCTCGCAGTCAAACAGACAAAGGGACAGAAGATTACCCTGGACAAACATCCGGGTACTAAACGCTGGGTACATTCTTGCTTTCATAGCCGTTAAAAAAGGGTTATGAAGCAAAAGAGCATTAAAAAAACGGATCTGGGAGGGATCATTCTACCTGCCTTTGAGGTACTTTAAACGCATAAAGGGGGACACCGCAAAGAAAAACAGAAGCCATAGCCAGCCTTGAATATTCGCCCGAAAAATAGGCCTGAATATCTTTAAACGCTGCTTTTTAAAAAAATAGAAAATGCTAAGGGGGGCCGAATTAACGGTCCCCCTTTATTTTAAAATAAATCACCAGCTGTACTTGATATCGAAATCTTTGCCCAGCTTTTCGAGTTTAACGGGTAACCAATTGGCTAAGGTTATAAGTATACTTACAACTTTATTGACTTCATCAGGCCATGCTCATCCCTTTAGTATATTATTGAATTATGCTTACAAAGAAAAAGCAGCTTTCACTTTATCTACAAAATCTAGTTTTTCCCATGTAAATAGCTCAACAGTAACTGTTTTTTCTTCACCATTTGGCGTTTTGAAAGTTTTGGTTACACTCTCTGGCTTGCGGCCCATATGCCCGTAAGCAGCAGTTTCGCTATAAATAGGGTTTCTTAATTTTAAGCGTTGCTCGATAAAGTAAGGGCGCATATCAAATATATCCTCTACGATTTTAGCAATCTCACCATCAGTTTTGTTCACTTTGCTTGTTCCGTAAGTGTTGATATAGATACCCATTGGTTTAGCTACACCGATCGCATAACTTACCTGTACCAGGATTTCATCAGCAACACCTGCAGCAGCAAGGTTTTTAGCAATGTGACGGGTTGCATAAGCCGCACTTCTATCTACCTTGCTTGGATCTTTTCCAGAGAAAGCACCGCCACCATGTGCACCTTTACCACCATAAGTATCTACGATAATTTTACGGCCTGTTAAACCAGTATCGCCATGTGGACCACCGATCACAAATTTACCGGTTGGGTTAATATGGTATTCAATTTTATCGTTAAAGAAATGCGCGTACTGAGGGTATTTGGCAATGATTCTTGGAATCAGGATGTCAACCAGGTCTTTTTTGATTTTGGCTAACATTGTAGCTTCCTCAGCAAAATCATCATGCTGCGTAGAAATTACGATTGCAGCAATGCGTACTGGTTTGTTATCGTCTGAATATTCAAGCGTTACCTGAGATTTTGCATCTGGACGTAAATAAGTGATTTCCTTGTTCTCACGTCTTAATATAGCTAATTCCTGTAGCAAAGTATGCGACAAGTCTAAAGCCAAAGGCATATAATTTTCAGTCTCAGTGGTAGCATAACCAAACATCATTCCTTGGTCGCCAGCACCTTGCTCTTCTTTACTACTTCTATCTACACCTTGATTGATGTCTTGTGACTGCTCATGGATAGCCGAAAGGATACCACAAGAGTTGGCCTCAAACATATATTCGCTTTTGGTGTAACCGATTTTACGGATTACATCACGGGCTATTTGTTGTACATCCAGGTAGGTAGTAGATTTTACTTCGCCAGCTAGAATTACCTGACCAGTGGTAACTAATGTTTCGCAAGCTACTTTTGAATCTGGATCAAAAGCCAGGAAGTTATCGATTAGCGCATCAGAAATTTGATCCGCAATTTTATCAGGATGTCCTTCGGAAACAGATTCTGATGTAAATAAATACGACATTTTAAATAATTGTTTTTAAGTAAAAGATATAAGTTAAAAATCTTGATAAAGGTTTCTAAAGGTACTGCGCAAGCCAAAAGTGAATAATGCGGTATTCGTATTCTTTATACCGTTTGCCTCTCTTCTGAGTACCCCGCCAACTTCCAATCGCAGGTTATATTTTGGATTGAGCAGATAAGCTACTCTACCCTCTGCAAAATAAAGGTCGGTACCAATACCCTGACCAATATGACTGCCATATTCAACTGTTCTTGTAAGATAGCTCTTAAAAATATCCTTTCCGTAATTCTCCCCATTCGGATCCAGTCCATATCTGGCATACATTATTTGCCATTGTAGGTCAAATCTTTTATAGCTGTAGTTTAAAATACCTAACACCTCTCTAAAATTCGCACCTAGAGGGTGCGCCAAAGGCTGGTTCATGGCAGAGTAATTGGATACTCTATCAAAATGGGCATAAGTATATGGCCTTGCTGTATTAAACTCTGCCAGATAATTCAAATTTTTCACTTTAAACAGATCTGCCCCCCTAAATCCCAGTTGTAAAGCCCATTTATTTGCCCAATAACCTTTATTACTAAAAAACTCTTTAGCCGTAAACTCATCTATCATAAACTGACCATACACGGTCGTTTTATCCAGAATCTCATATTTGGTATTGATGCCCAAACGCATTTTATCTGGAGAGTAGGTATTCGCGCCCTCTAATGGCCTTAAAAAGATAAAGGGATGTACGTAGTTGAAATCAAATCCACGTTTCCCTTCAGGCTGCGCGTCAGCCCAGGTTACTGCTTGAAAAAAGCCAATAGAAAAGCGGTTAGTCGCATTCCAATCTATATAGTGCATCGCCGCCCATTTCCCTCTGTCCCCCAAACGTCTATCAGTTGTTAGCTTTTCTGCTCCTGGATCCAGCATATAGCCAAATATGGTTTGATATTGCACATTACCCAAGGCAGCGCGAATTCTTAAAAAAGAATAATTAGCAGCTACATCAGATAACAACATGGAACGATAACCATCGCCAATAAAGTTCTTATCATAGCCCAAGGCAATATTTAGATGTTTATTCGGCGTGTAGGATAATAAAGCAGTAACATAAGCCCAATCTTTTACACGATTGTCCACTTTAAGCCCCCCGCCCATCTCACTCGGAACGACTTTCGTTGTATTGATAAAATCATTAATGTAATTAGCGAATACACCTTGGTTTTCAAAACCATTGGTATAAAAAGAGAATTTATCCCCTACAGTTCCCCCTATCTGAAATCCTCGTGTATTTTTCCAGGTAGTCATACCATTCTTAAAATCACGACCAATCTGGAGATCAGGTAGGTAATCTGCGTAAACAGTATAATCCTCTCCTTTAAAATTGAATAAATGCTCTTCAGTCAATTTTCTACGTACCCAGGAACGTTTGTTTAAAGAGTCAACGCCCATTTCCATTAATTCCTGGTACCGGTTTACCAACAAAGAATCATCAGCATAAAACCCTTTAATAGCAGAATGCGAACGGCTATTTACATCATAAACCGATTTATTCAGCTTCTGGTAAAATTGATACGAATATGGGATGTTTACATTAGGTGTCTGCGCTTTTAAGCTAAAAGTAGCTAGAGCTAGTGCACCCAGCAATAAGTATTTCTTCATTAATTAGGATTTTCTTCTACCTGCACCTGAACATCCAGTTCTTCATAAACAGAATTCTTACTGATGAATTCAGGAACAATTACTTTCATCTGTTGAACCACCTGTCTTGTATTATTCGAGCTGGCATAAAGTAACAATTGGTAAATTTGGACTTCAATTTCATTAAATATATATTCCCTCACCTGCCCAATCATAATTTTTTCATGATGGGTCGGTATGGTATTCTCACTATCATTTAGCAATTCTTCAAACAATTTCTCTCCAGGTCTTAAACCGGAATAAGATATTTTGATATCCTGATTGGGCACCAAGCCCGCTAAACGAATCATTTTCTTGGCGAGCTCTACAATCTTTACAGATTTACCCATATCGAATATGTAGATCTCACCACCCTTGCCCATACATCCAGCCTCAAGCACCAAACGACAAGCTTCTGGTATCGTCATGAAATAACGCGTGATCTCAGGATGCGTAACCGTAACAGGGCCACCCTTTTCTATCTGCTGCTTAAAGCGTGGAATTACCGAACCATTTGAGCCCAATACATTTCCAAAACGAGTGGTAATGAATTTAGTAATCGGTTTTATATTGCTATCATTTAAATAGCTCAATCCATTGGAGAAGATCAAATCAGGATTGTTTAATGAATTATTTAAGGACTGTACATAAATCTCAGCGATTCGCTTAGATGCCCCCATTACATTGGTCGGATTAACCGCTTTATCAGTAGAGATCATCACAAACTTCTGCACACCATACTTAACGGATAGATCTGCAATCGTTTTAGTACCCATTACATTTGTTTTAATCGCTTCAGCAGGATTACCTTCCATCAATGGCACATGTTTGTAGGCAGCAGCATGATAAACATAATGTGGTTTATAAGTTTCAAACAAATGTTGCATGCGTTTCTGATCTTTAACGTCACCAACAAAAGCATGAAAATTGGTATTGGCATGGTGCTCCTCCAATTCAAGGTAAATATGGTGCAAAGCAGTTTCACTCTGATCACAAAGGATAATCAATCCGGTTTCAAATTTCAAAAGTTGCCTAACAATCTCACTACCAATAGAGCCTGCAGCTCCTGTGATTAGAATCCGTTTTCCCTTTAGCTGATTTTGAATCCCATCGATATCTATTTCGATTGTCTTTCTATTTAACAAATCTTCAATATTGATATTCTGAATTTGCGCGGTAGTTACCTCACCTCTGGCCCAAACCTCAGGAGAAGGAATATTTAAAATCTTAACCTCATTTTCCAGGCAAATGTCTACCACCTGGTTTTTTCGCTCTAAAGGAATTGTGTACGATGCAAAGATGATTTCATCCACCTCATGCTTTACAATTAAATGCTCTAACCCTCCTGCATCCAGAATCCTTACCCCGTCAATCGTTTTGCCTACTTTACGCATGTCATCATCCACAAAAGCAATAATTGTTTTATTTACTTTTGCATCATGGTCAAATGTCCTTTTTGTAGCTACACCAGCTTCACCAGCTCCATAAATGATAATCCTTCGTTTGTCCAGATTAGCATTCTTGATGTACATAAAAAAGTACTTTACAAAAATCCTATAGGTGATCAACAAGAGAAAGCTGAATAAAGTAAATATCACGATAGCCACATTACTCACCACATGTTCACCAGTTATGACAATAGCAATCGCGTGTGCAAAAAATAGAATTAAGGAACTCAAAATTACCGCAAATAGAATTCGAAATGAATCTTGGGCTGAAGTATACCTTACAATGCCTGCAAAGGTCTTTACACTATAAAATACCAGTGAATTGATGATCACCACCATTACTACAGCTTTGTAGAAGGCTAAGAAATCTATCCCTGTGATCTTGAAATTATGCTGCAAAATAATTGCAAGTAGTAGCGCGATGATACTTAAGCAAATATCAATGGTAAAAATAATCCAACGAGATACAATTTGTAGTTTTGTAAACATAGACGTTACATAAAAATAACTTCAGCAAAACTAACAATAATTGAACCAAAACAAGTATAAAGAAATTTCACTTGAATTAAATAGAATTCGTTTTCTATTATTTATTGAAGAAGACAGCTTTAATTGTCAAAAAAATAATTTTAACAGACCCTAATACGGTCTTACTCATTTCATAAGAACTGAGATTTATTTTCACCTTGTCAGGCATAATCACTTCAATATAATATTTCTCCGGATCCCCCTGATGATTAAGTATATTATTTTCATCTCTATATTTTATCGATGCAAAGTCCGTAATTCCGGGCTTTAAATCCAATACTTTTAATTCCTCTTTTGTATAAAGATCTACATATTTACGAACTTCAGGTCTGGGTCCGACCAAACTCATTTGTCCAAAAAGTACATTAAACAATTGTGGCAATTCATCAAGTTTATACTTTCTTATGAATACTCCGATTGGGGTTATCCGCCGATCCTGGTTACCGACGGTTAGTAATCCTAGCTTATCAGAATTTACATACATAGATCTGAATTTCAATAATCCAAAATCCTTATTGTATTGACCAACCCTAATCTGTCTATAAAACGCTCCGCCCTTAGAAGAAAGCTTAATTGCAAAAATCAAAAGGACAAAAACCGGAAAAAGAACGACTATACCAAGCAGAGAAATAACAAAATCAAAAGCCCGCTTCATTATAATAAGCTTTTATACGCTCGTTCCACGGTTGAGCAAATATAGGAAACCTCCTCATTTGTTAACTGGGGATATATTGGAAGGGAGATCTCCACAGCATAATTCTTATAAGCCTGAGGATAATCTTCAATACGATATCCTAAATCCTTGAACACAGTCAACATAGGCATCGGGATAAAATGAACATTTACCGCTACCCCTAAGTCCGTAATATATTCGATCATCTGATCACGCTGTGCTTCATTAATTCCATTAATTCTTAAAGCGTATAGATGGTTACACGACACCCTTTTTTCATCTACTAAAATCGGACATTTTGCCCATGCTTGATTAGAAAAAAATGCCTCATAAGCCTTCCCTATTCGAGTTCTTTCATTTAACAACTGACTGTACAATCGGATCTGTCCCAAACCTAAAGCGGCACAAAGATCTGGCATGTTCACTTTTAATCCGGCAAAGAGAATATCATATTTCCATCCGCCAGCTTGAGATTTAGTAAATGCATCTTTTGTTTGACCATTTAAAGACCACAACCTCATCAACTTATATTCTTCCTCATTACTGAAAGGCTTCGGCAAATTGATACAGATGATTCCTCCTTCAGCTGTTGTTACATTTTTTACAGCATGAAATGAAAAAATTGTAATATCTGTCGCTTTTCCGGAACTGACTTCATTTAGCTTAGCACCAATGGAGTGTGCTGCATCAGAAAGAACAAGTATGCGTCCCAAGTCACTTTGTTTCTCAGAAGCAGGTGTAAATAAGGAAACCACTGCCTTATCTTTAACAACCTCATTGATTGCCTCATAATCACACATTAAACCAGCAAAATCAACAGGCATAACTACTTTAGTTCTTTTTGTGATAGCTTGTTTTAATTTGATCGGATCCATAGTAAAATCGTCCAATACATCAACCATTATTGGGGTCGCTCCACAATGAATTACACTAAGTGCTGTTGCAGAGTAAGTGTAAGCTGGAATAATAACTTCATCTCCCTTGCCCACACCAAACCACTTTAAAACCAAAATTGCTCCAGAAGTCCAGGAGTTCACAGCCAAAGCTTCAGGACAACCTGTAAGCTCAACAACTTCTTTCTCTAATTGCTTTACCTTAGGGCCTGTTGTAATCCATCCGGATCGTAACGTATCCACTACTTCATTTATAATTTCATCATTAACAAATGGGGGAGAAAACGGGATTTCCATTAATTTCTTCTTTTTTTTAAATATAAATTCATCTTTCTTTGATCCTGGAGAAAGACATCATAAAGCTCATACTGGTTGGTTTGATAAAAATTATTTACATAATCATTATCCATAAAATCAGTTGTAAGAGAAATAGCGTCACTATCTCTAAACGCGATCTCTTCAAATGCCTTTAATACCTTTGCACCTAAACCTTTACCTCTTTCTCTCGGACAAACACAAATTGATAAGAGAGAGGCATTATCCATAATATCTTTTCCAAACCTCTTAGAAGATTTTAAAGAGTTAAATAATCTTAAGACTTTTGATGGGGAAGATATTAGCTTTGGCATAGCAGCCACTGACATACTTATCACCTTTTTCCGCAAAATATCAGAGTAAAATCCATTTTTACATTTTGTTCCAACAGCAAAGGCGACCAAATGCCCATTGTCGAACAATCCAACAGCTATACCATCAGGATGTTCTAAAATCCCCTTATAAAAGGCTCTTAAAAATGACTTACCTAAAGAAGTAAGAAAAAAGCCACTAAAGGCTTCAAAATGTAGCTGAGAGGCCCTTCTAATTTCTTTCGTCGTTAATAATCTACTAACCATATATTATTGCGTGAATTATTTTTTCAAGATTAACTTCTTTCGAAAAAAAGTTTAATGCATAGACTCTGCCAGATTGTCCTATTCTCTGTAATGAGCTTGAATTCATTGTGCTTACTTCAACAAATGTTTTTTTCAACCACACTTCGTCTTCTGGAGGCCCCACCCAACCGCAAGAAGCAACTCGAATTGCATTCGCCGTATCACTATCTTTATCAAGAGTAGCTATAATTGGCCTCCCAGAAAACATATATGCAGGTAATTTAGATGGAATTGAGCTGCTTGCAGCTCCACTTATAAGAGGAAGTATTAAAATATGCGCCTGAGCTTGTATCTTAGCTACCTCTCCAGCAGGCACCTCCCAAAATTCGATATCTATATGTGGATTCTCCTTTGCAATTTCCATACACTCCTCTCTCTTCGCTCCATTGCCGGCAATTATAAGTCTTGCATCAAGTTTAGTTTTGATAAAAGCACTAAGCACAAAATTTAGGCCAGATACCGCACCTATATTCCCCAAATACATAAAGGTCAACTTACCTGGATTCCAAGAATCCTTATATGGTTCAAATTCTTTATTATCTTGCCAATTTAAAACTACATCTATACTATTTTCCGGAATATTTCTTGTACTAGCTATATAGGCCTGCATTTTTTTTGAAATCACAATGACCCTAGATGCATTGTGGACAGAATATTTTTCTAATGGGAACAAAAACAAATTCACAACCTTGCTAAATAGCCTGGGCAATCTATTGGTCAACGATTCAGGATAAACGTCCTGTATATGCATCAAATACTTAATTTTCTTCGTTTTACAAGCAACCGCAACGCCAAATTGGCCAAATAATGGCCATGTATTCATATAGACCGTATCTATATCTTCTGAATTTCTTCTCACATATTTGAAAGCAGCCCAACCAAAAGAAATACTCTCCAATAGTCTTCCAAAGATCCCTGATTTTGGATAGGTAAAGGATGGCAATCTATATATCGTAAGTTGATCATTTACAACCTTCTTGTCAACTTCTTTCTTCTTAACAGTCCCATTAAAACTGAACCCAAATGGTCTTGAAGGAAATGGGGCAATTACTGAAACAGAGTGTCCCTCATTCGACAATTTCTCCGCCAGAGATTTGCCAAGTTGTGCCGAGACTACAGGCTCAGGATCGTAAACACAATTCACAATTAAAATCCGCGTCAAAATATTCTTAATTTAAGTATTCCTTATAAACATCTAAGGTTTGCTTTGCTGTTTGTGACCATGAAAAGCGTCTTCGGTTTTCCAAACCAGCCTCAATTAATTTTGTTGAGATCATTTCATTCTCTAAAATACTTAGTAATACCTCTGCAATCTCCTCAGATTTGTTTGGATTAAAATATCTTACAGCATCTCCCCCCACCTCAGGTAATGAACCAGCATTAGAAGAAGCAACTGGAACTTTACATACCTGAGCATCTAGTAAAGGAATTCCAAACCCTTCATATAACGATGGAAAAACAAATGTTTTCGCATTAGAAATCAAAGGTTCAACGTCTTGATCAGGTACAAACCCCGTAAATAAAACTTTATTTCCAAGCTTCTTTTCATCAATAATTTGTTTCAAATTCTCACTTTTATGGCGGTGTCCAACTAAAACGAGACTTAAATCAGGTATTTTATTAGAAATTACTTCGAAGGCATCTATTAGCTTTGGTATATTTTTATGTGGACTTGGACTACTGAAAGCTATAATGTACGGCAATTTAATATTATATCTTTTAAAGATCAATTCAGACGGTTCGTATTGATTATTTATTACATCTGACGATCCAGACAATAAAGTGACCACAATCTTATTAGGCTTTGTGTTTGTATGCAAAACAATCTGTCTCTTTGAAAATTCTGAAATTGTAATAATTTTTTTAGACACCTTTGCTGAAAGCTCAACCATAAATCCCAATAAGAATCTTTTATGCTTACTCATATTATTCTCATGTCCTTTATAATTAATATCCAAGATAGAAACTATTTTTTTTGCAGTACTAACTATGGGAGTAACGTAACCTAATGAATGTAATAAGTCAATTTTATCGATGAATACATAATAAGGTAAAATTATCTGTTCCCACAAATAACGACGGTAAACGCTAGAGTAACCAAAATTTAAAACTCTAACACTAAAATTTGAACCAACTTCAAAATCAAAATCCTTGCAATCCTTGTTCAGATAAATTACATATTCGTTGGTACTATCAAGTCTCGATATTTCTTTAATCAATTTTAAAGCGTACGTGACAGAGCCCCCGGCTAATTTTGGATTTATGTATAAAAGATTTATTCCAATTCTACTCACTCCAAATTTTCTTTATTGTTACAAATTTATTTTTAGAGCTATCATCTTTAGGACAATCCGAATTCTTGAGATGATCGAGCATCTTTACCTTCATGTACTTTTCAATGTAGCGGTCTAAGTTTCTCCCTTCCTTAGCAAATGACATGAAACAAGATATTCGTTCCTGTTGACTATCTTTTAACAAAAAATTAGGGAGGAGGTTTTCAAATCGATAACCCATAACTAAACTTGGAAAAATTTTCAACCTTGCAGCATTTCCGCTATGTAAAGTTCTTAAACTCCAAACAACGACGTCTCCCGCCTTGCTATCAATAAATACTCTCTTCCCATCAATCCCCTTATGAGATTTCTCTACAACTTTTAAACCTCCACTATATCTATCGTGATCCTGCATATAAACACCTACTCGAATGATATCATAATCACCT
The DNA here is from genome assembly GCF_900100435.1 of Pedobacter sp. ok626. Classification (GTDB taxonomy): domain Bacteria; phylum Bacteroidota; class Bacteroidia; order Sphingobacteriales; family Sphingobacteriaceae; genus Pedobacter. Next base: position 298,524 of record NZ_FNEX01000002.1, read on the forward strand.
TGCCAATCTTCTCCTTGATTGGCAATCCTGTCCACATTATCCCGATGAAATCCTCTATCCCCTATTCCGATTTGATAAGTGCTATCCTGAAAATATACTGGTGTTGCATCTAAAATAGTTTCTGCAATTTTTAGAATCTTATCAGAAAGTAACACTTTATTTAAAGATTTACTTAATAAATCTCCCTTCGGGTAATAAACATCCTTAAGATCATTTACTACCTTTTTAACTAAATTATTAGCCTTATCTTCTTCAAGAGTTTGATAAGCTAATTGCCTAAATTGTTCAACCTCTTCCCTAGTGAATACATTTCTAACAATTGTATATCCATTTGCATTAAAAAAATCCTTGTCAATTTTCATACTATAAATATTTTGAATTAAGTTCACAATCAATCATTAACTCAATTAGATTATTTGATTTTGTTTTAGCTTCCCAATTTAATATTTTTTTTGCTTTTTGAGGCCTAGCAAGTCCCTTTTCAATATCTGTTGGTCTAAGTAGGCTATCGTCAAAGATTACATATTTCTGCCAATCTAAGTTTAGATACTCAAAGGCTATCACTATAAAATCCTTCAAACTTATTGTTTCTCCGGTTGCAATAACAAAATCATCAGGGTTATCTTGTTGCAACATCAGCCACATAGCTTCAACATATTCCGGAGCCCAGCCCCAGTCTCTCCAGATATTAATATTTCCTAGGGTTAATTTCTCGGAACTGCCTTTCGAAATACGGCAAGCAGCAGCAATTATTTTCTTCGTTACAAATCGCTCTTTTCTAAGAGGTGACTCATGATTAAACAATATACCGGTACATGCAAATATGTTATAAGCCTCTCTATAATTAGCTACCTCCCAAAAAGCTGTAGCTTTAGCCACTCCATAAGGACTTCTTGGTCTAAATGCAGTAGTTTCGTCAACAGCCTCAGTTGCATTACCAAAGCACTCGCTAGATCCTGCATTATATAATTTAATTGGTAAGCCAGAAAATCGAATTGCTTCTAATAGACTTAAGGTTCCAACACTAATGCTCTCCAAGGTTTCCACCGGCTGCTCGAAAGAAAGGGCCACAGAACTTTGCCCAGCCAAATTATATATTTCATCCGGTTTAATTTTCATTATAACTTGCAAAACACTTCTAAAATCATGTACAGAAATAGAAACTAACTTTACAAATGGCAATACTCCTAATTTATTTAAATTTTCAAAGTTAGAACTTTGTGCATCTCTAGAACCACCGTAAACTTGATACCCCTTATCTAACAATAGTTTTGACAAATAAGCGCCATCCTGTCCAGATACTCCACAAATTAAGGCTGTTTTCATATATCCTATTTTCCCTTTTCGGTTATTATGTTTAAAATTAAAATCATTGGTATTAACGTTTGTAATATGCCAATTAGAACACTACTAAAACTGCTACCCACAAAAGACAGGCCTATAAACATAAAATTAACTACATATATGATCACCATATTTGGGTTTGCAATATTACTAAGAATAGTTTGATTAATTATCTTAAGCAATAATCCGATTAAATAGCAACCTATTATTACACCTGGAATCCAAAAATTCCAGAACAATTCTGCTATCAATCCGGGAGGCACACCTCCAGATCCATAAGTCGTAGCGCCAAATACCTTAATCCCTATGGTATTATCGACATTAGTGACAGGTTTATCAGGCCAAAATTCTCGAGGAATCCAAGCGATAAATACTGTTACTAAGGTCGCCCCATATTCATAATCCATTTTTGATGGAATAGCATCCATAATATGAGCGGTTTTACTGATATCTATCATGTTGGTGGTCAATATTGCCGGCTCTAACGCTTTAGAAATATTTAACTTCACTTCTTCGCTTTCTACATCCCGTACATTTCTTAATATAGACATCAGTTGAAATATTATTAGGGCAAAGATTATTCCGACCGCAAATTTTAATTTTGGTAATTTGAACCCTTTAAGGTAATAACTTAGTGCTGTTAATTGCACAAGCATAAAAACAATTGCTGCCCTCTGACTAATATAAAAATTAAAAAAAACGAATGTAAGAAATGAAATAAGCCAAAAAAGATAAGCTATTAATTTCATTTCATCGCATTTTATCAACCACGCAGTAAGCAAGAATAAATTAATTCCAGAAAAAGAAACTAGTAATCTTAGATAAGCATGAGGGGATGCTTCCGACAAATTATCTGAGACACCACGATAACTGGATATGCTTTCAATAGAGAAAAGGCCTCCTTGCGCATTAATAAATAAAAATAACCCGCTAATTGAAATCAGGATTAACATTGATGATGTAATAAAAAATGCTTTCTTATTCCATTTTCTATTTATGAAAATCCTACTATTCAACTTGAGCCTCGAATTAGTTGATAGATACCCCAATACTAACATAAAAACACCAAAAAAAACCAGCACCATCGCAGGTAACAAGAAAGATTTGGGCTTCCCATATAAAAAAACAGCATCAATCGCATTAAAATCCGGTATCTCAAAATATATATATAAACATCGAATTAATATTCCCAAAATGCTTGAATAAAATATCCAAGACCAAATCGAGAATATATCAGTTTTGGGACGAATAATTAAGGGAACGGCAATTAATAAAAGAATGCAAAAAGGAAAAAAAATTAAAAAAAAATCTTCAAAAAAGAAATACACAATCCCTGATAAACAAGTTATGGATAAAGATAATGGAAAGAAAAGCCTTGATTTTATTAGTGAAAGATTTGGTTCCATGGCTTTAATTAATTCTATAAATCGTATTTCCTTCACTATCTATCGTGATACTGAATAAATCATGAACATCATCACCTCTAATAATTTTAGTGGCTAATTCGGAACTCTTTCCGTCAAAGATTGTATCGACCGTTTCAACATAAAATTTTGCCCTTTGCCTAACATTTCCCGAAAGAGCTGAGATTTCACTTATATACTCATAAAGCTCGCTAACGTTGTTAGAGTAATAAACTAAGTTATTTTTGGCGAATCCATACCAATCTACTTTATTATGGAATGGATCGAAATAGATACTTGGTATATTTAACAATGTGGCCTCCAAATGAATATTTGAATCTCCTGCAATAACTAAGTCAACCTCTTCAAAAAACTCAAATGCTTCTCTCTTTAAAACGTCAGAAAAATGACTATTATATTTCTTCGACAGTTCGTACCAATCGTCTTTTCTTCTATCTGCTGGATGAGGCCTTATAAAAACCTTTATGTAAGGCATTTTAGAAGAAAGTAGTTTCAGCAATTTTTCATATGGCTCGAAATCATCCAAGCCATTAGTGCATATCCCAATTGAATGAATTTCGACATTTTTCTTCACTTTCGAAAAATATTGATCAAACTTGGGCATTCCAATCAAATATAATTGTGTATTGCAGGTTCCATTTCGCTGATACTTATTTAAGCTATCTTTTCCTTCGAGGAGAGCAGAAGAAAAGAGATTTAGGTTAGAAAATTGCTCAGTAATCGAAGCGTGCTGTATATACACTGTTTTGATTCCTAGCTCTTTAGCTGCATAAGCTAAGGAACGATGATAACAACTTAGCTGGTTCGCTATGATGATCTGTGACGGCTGAAGCTTTTTTAAATAACTTCTGAGAATATATTTCGATGCGTAGGCAATGCAAAAACCATCAAAAGCATAACTAAAAGCCCTTTTGTAATATAAATTTTTACATCTAAAATATTGATAAAATACGCATGGTATAAAAAATAGACTAAACCAATATATTTTACCAATAGGATACCCATTTTTATAATTATCATTCCCGAATAACGAAGCATTTGGCAATTTAGAAACTATAGCTTTAACGCTATTCAATTCGTTCTGAGAAATATGAAAAAAAAGAATAGATTTTTTTTGTAGCAGGCCCTTTTTGTTAAAACTTAATCCATACTTTAATACTCCTTTAATTTGAGACAATAACCTGTATACAATACCCTTTCTTGGTAAATTTGAAGATGGTAAGTTTAGGATTCCCAATTTTTCAGAACAGTATTCGTAATTTATATCATAAATATCCAGCATATTATCTAACATTGTTTGACAGTACCTTAGCTAACTGTACATAAAGGTCTTTTACCGATTTAAATTTAAAGATTAACGTAATTCCTAATAATAAGAGCACTAACCAATAAGCTTTAAGTAGCGTCGCTAATATAATTGAACACAATATCAACTGGATATACCAACTAAGGCTCTTTCGAAGAGTAGCTTGCTGTAAAGCAAACTTTTTTGAAACGTAATAAATCAACCCATTAATAAAGCAGAGGCTACCAATAATATTGGAAATAACAAGCCATATGTAAGAAAATCCATAAAAACAAAAAAAGATTGAAATAATTGCGCTTATACCAACAGCCAACAAACTAATAACAGCCATCTCTTTGTGCATTTTTCTTGCGATACATAAAGACACAAATACAAAGCCAGAATTAAAAATAATTTGATTTACCAGTAAAACTATTAAACTAAATTCCACAGGCTTATACTTCGGCAAGAAAAAAAGCAAAATAGGGAGAGATGCAATACTAAATCCAACTATAACTGTAACCAGAACAAATAAGTTATTAGTAAAGGAGACAAGGTAATCACATAGTTCATCATTATCCAAATTACCAATCGCGAGTTTTGCAATTACAGAAGGGAAAATAATCCATGTTATAGTGTCTAATCCAAGCATTACAGCAGTTGTTATATTGTTTGCAAAAGAAAAATAACCCATTATTTCTACAGAATAAAATGCTCCAATTAATGTTCGAACCATCAGTCCCATTAGATAATAGCTAAATGCATACACTAACAAAGGAATACCTGATTTTAGTAAAATTTTAAACTTGGTTGTTTCCCAGGCAATTTTTTTACCATAAACTATTCTGTATAAGCAAACAACACCAAATAAAATCAGAACCCAGACATAAAATACAGCATTTACTAAATCTATACCTTTAAAAAATGGAACAACAATCAATAATCCGGATGAAAGTATTAGCTCTCCAACAATTATTGGTTTTAACTTTTTATCTATCCTAAATATATTTATGAAGATTTGTTGAAAATGGGTTAGGATGGTTAATATCAGTATAACGAATATATATTTATGCGAATCTCTAAAAGGGAATAATTGGACTCTTAAAAAATAAAATAAAATAGCTACTAAACATAAAACCATAGAAATTATCAGTACTCCTGAGAACGAAGAATTAATAATTTTCATCCTTTCATCACTATCACCATTTTTCAATAATGATAGCTCAGAATTTACTGAATAATTAAGTCCTAAATTAGTGTAAGACAAATATTGCTGATACAGCATTAAGTAGCCATATATACCAAGGAAATAAGGGCCTAAAAAATAAGCCAAAATAAGGCCCCGAGTTGTTTGAATGCCGTAAGTAAGATAACGAAAAAAAGTAAAAACAATCTCGTTCTTACCGAAGATGGTTTTTGTATTAGACACTATTATAGTTTTTTTGACGAATAACCTTAGCAGGTATACCACTACAGATTGAGTTATCCGGTATATCTTTAACTACAACACTATGAGCACCTACCACACAGTTTCTACCTATCTTAACTCCTTCTTTAATAAAAACTTTTGCACCTATCCAACACGCATCTCCTATTTCAACATCTGCCTTATTTGTAAAGCGTGGTTTAACATTAAAATCCTGATCTGCAATATTATTTTCCGTGTAAATCATTACGTAATGACTTATCGCGACATTATTTCCTATCTTAACTTTGCATCCCTTGGAGGTCTGGATACTCGAATATCTTCCTATATAGGAATTTTCGCCTATTTCGATTTGACCATCGCCGTAAAATTGAATAGCTTCACCACCAAACCAAAAAGATTCAGGGATATGATATTTTTTTCTATAAGTTTGATAAACCATCCTCCAATAGAAATTTTTTATAGAAGTTACAGTTTTTACTATAAAAGCATAAATAAAAAACATAGCTTATGTATTTAGATACTTTGACATACAAAAAAAATTAATATTGGGTTATTTTAAAAAAGATAAACTGAACCTCTCACCTTTTTCTAGGTCTGTATTTACCTTTTGACCTAAAATTACGTTATAATGTCTCGGATGTAAACCAAAACCAGGGCGTATTGATTTCACATTCTCCTTTGTTATTTCTTCTCCTTTCCTGATGTCTTTAACTACATATAATGATCTTGAAAACTCGCGCCCTTTAAGCTGTTTTTCGGTTAAGTTGTAGTCAACTTTTCCAATCGCTTTTTCTGCATCCCTAATGGCCTTTACCATATCGGTAAATTCTTGTTCATTCATTGAAAAAGAGGCATCTGGTCCGCCAATTGCTCGGTCAATAATAAAGTGCTTTTCAATTATCTTGGCACCAAAACATGTGGCGACCACCGGCACAGTACTGCCAATTGTATGATCAGATAGCCCACTGATTACCCCATATCTTTCTGCTAAGTCTTTTACCATAATCATATTTGCCTCCTCAATAGGAGCTGGATAACTAGATGTACATTTTAATAGTGCAATGTCATTATTTCCCATTCTCTTACAAGCTTCAACTGCTAAAGCTATATCGTCCAGCTTTGCAATACCTGTAGAGATGATGATGGGCTTTCCCTTAGAGGCTGCATATTCGATTAGCGGAATATCTGTAATTTCAAATGATGCAATTTTGTAGGCGGGCGTACCCAATTCTTCCAAAAGATCAACTGCAGTAAAATCAAACGGGGAGGAAAAGCAAATCAGCCCCTCATTTGCAGCGGCTTCAAACAATTCTTTATGCCATTCCCATGGCGTGTAGGCTTCTTGATATAACTCGTAGAAATACTTATCATCCCAAATCGTACCTTGTTTTAACTTAAAATCGTCTTTTTTTGACTCGATTGTCATCGTATCAGCGGTGTAAGTCTGTAATTTAATACAATCTGCTCCCGCCCTTTTTGCTGCTTTAATGGTATCTAAAGCATTTTGAAAGCTCCCATTATGGTTAGCTGATAATTCAGCAATAATAAATGTTGAACTATCTTTATCGATAGTATAAGATCCTATTTTCATATGTTAACTTATATTTCTAACAAGGCAAAACGCTTCAGCATAATTAATGCCATTAGCGACTCCCCATCGTTGTGCTACAATTTTTAATGCCTCAGGCGATCTTGGATGAGGATATTTTCTTTTTTCGAATTCATATGATTCCATTGCTGTAATTTTTGAATTAAGGTCCTCTTCATCCACACTAATGAAAAAATTCGGAATGAAATTTCTTGGGTCAGTTGATGCTCTCCATTCCGTACCTGACATTGTTTCAAAGGTAATGATTGTTTTGACCATTTCATGCTCCATAGGCCTACAGCAAGTCACTACTGCCTCAAACGTTTTTTGATGGTCAACATTTACATCACCACCGTGATGTGTAAAAACAACATCTGGTCCAAATTCAGCTTTCTCCTTTTCAACAACTTTAATAATATCGAGCAGCGCTACCGAATCGAATCTGTTATCAGGAAAGTCATAAATCCCCACGCTATGATACCCTATGGCTTTCTGTGCTTTATAAATATTCGACCGATGTAATTCCAATTCTTTCTCCCACAATTTTGTGTCCCTATTGTCGGATCTTGAAGTAATTCCTTCTCCAAGAATTATAACCCTAGTTGTCACATTATATTGATTGATTAATTTATGCAGCGTGGCCCCAAGGCCTAAAATTTCATCATCAGGATGGGCTACAACAATCAATATTTTTTTATTTCTTAATAATTCTAACATTTGCTAATAGTTCGTTATTTTCAGTAAGTTCAGCATTGGTAAATTCAAATTTAAGATTACCGTTGATTAAAAAAGCATGTGGATAATTTGTCGCATCTAGCATTCTGATAAAATCATAAAGTTTTTCCAATTCCTCTATTTCATAAGGTATGTAACTATCAGCAGGCTTTCTCCTGACAAAAACAGTGGGAGCCCCTTCTTGCCTAACAGGCACTATTTTTCTTTCAATGATTTCATCTATCATTGTGCTGATGACTTCTCCTGTACGCTTAAAAATCTCGCTTGCTTTCCCTTTCAGTGAAAGCTCTTTTTTCAAATAAATATCTCCTGTATCAAGCCCTTCTTCAACTTTTATTGCTGTAATTTTGGTTTCTTTATGCCCCCTAATAATGAGGTTTTGGAGCGGGCTCCCGCCTCGTCCATACGGTAAATCGGTCATATGAAATACGACACAGGTATAACGGCTGAAAATTTCTGCCGGTATAATCCAAGACCAATGCATAAAAAAAATATAGGTTGGATCAATCTTAATTATATCCCCCATATTTAACTCCTCCTTTTCCTTCAAAAGGACACCATTATATTTCAATATAATCTGCTCCTGAATCTCATTTAAAGCAGGGTTACAATTCGCAACAATGACTTTCATTAATCTCTGATTACTTTAGTGAACAAAAAATGTTTTTTTTCAGCATTATACTCCATCTGATAACCCAGTTTCTGAAAAACCTTAATAGAGGCTAAATTAGATTCTAATACAATTCCTTTAATTGTTTTCACTGGTTGGGGTGTTTGTATTATAAATTCTTCAAGTCCTTTTTTTAATAAAATAACACCCAATCCTTGACCCTGATGAGCTTCATCAATGAGATAACTAACTTCCGCTGAATCTTCTTTCCTATCAAATCGTATGGAACCAAAGATCTCTCCCTTTATTTCGCCGATAAAATAATGACACCCTCCCTGGCCAACTTTGGCAGTAAACCATTTTATATGTTGTTCTAATGCGACTGGTTCTGTATTGATAAAATATTTCCTGATTTCACTACTATTTGCCCACTGATAAGTTTTATCAAGGTCAGTAATAGTTGCTCTTCGTATCGAAATTTTACCCTCTAAATCAAATTGTCTGAAATATTTTAATAGTCTTGCCCCAGATTTTCCGTCAATCAACTGTCTGGTATTAAAACTCCCTTGTGTAAACGCCCGGTCTAATGCGCGTTTTATAGATGGCTTTGAAAAATCATCGGCACTAATAAATGCAGCTTTCTTTTTAAATCCATCGAATATATGCATTTGGTTTTCTACATACATTCCCGATACGATATGACAACCTAAACATATCGCTTCTTGAAGAATACCACTAGCTGGAACGATCACTAAATCTGATTTTTGCATTAAATCGACCATTTCCATAGCCGAAATATTGTGGTGAAGTCTAAATCTATGGTCTGTTGAAATTTGTTGATCTAAGTCGGAAAAATGTGCATATGCAGCACCGACAACTACACTGATTTCGGTAAAACGCCGATCTACTTTTAACAGATCTGTTACTTTTTGTGTTAGATTTTTGCTATCAGAACCACCAAAACAGACCAACACAGATTTGATTTTCCCCCATTGCTTTGGTATTCTCGCATTTAGTAAGAATGTTGGTCTTAACAAGGCATAATCCAAACCCAAAGCAAATTGGGTATAAAGTTGAGCTTTGTAATTAGTCGCTTGTACATGTGGAGCATGATTTATAATTAAATCTGCATAAAACTCTTTATCTGCCAAGTCGTCTATACAAACTAATCGGCAACCTCGATCCTTTATATTCTTTTGATACACAGCAGACAAATCATAATGATCTAATACGACGATATCGTCGTCAGTTAGAAGCTTTAGAAAACCCGCTTCCTGATCAATTGATACTAGCTTAAAACCCAAAGCCAATATTTCTTCACATACTTTACTTGGGATTTCCTTACTAACAAATATTAGATTAAAATCCTTATACAGCATTTGCGCCAAGGCCATGCATCTGGTTACATGACCTAAACCTAGCGCTGTATTGGCGTCTGCCCTAAAGTATATCTTTTTCACGAGATTTAATTCAATCTTTTAAACCCAGAATGACAAATTGGGCCCTCTAATAAGTTTTCAATAATGAGTTCACCCTTTTCACATTTCGAAATTACACGATAAACATCGTCCAACGCATTAAAATATGCTTCAAACTTATCATCAGTATGAGCAGTTGAAGCATAGAAACTAGTGCTCGCCAAAAACCCTTTTTTCAACATTTCTTGCGCAATGAGTGTTTTATATGCTAGTGCATTATCATTGTTAAAGCTATAAGTCGATAATGCAGGTATTCCTGCCAAAGTTATAGACAGACCATGATTTTGGGCAAGGTCAAGCCAACCTTTACGCATTTTGTTTCCAGCTGCTGTGATCACTTCCCAAGATTTCACGCTTTCCATTACTTTCAAGGTAGCCAATGCAGCTGTAGGTCCAATCCGTTCTGTCCAGAATGTGCTACTTATAAAAGTTGTTTGTGCTGCTTCCATCACTTCTTTACGGCCCACAACAGCGGTTAATGCATAACCATTTCCAATTGTTTTGCCATACATAGCTAAATCGGGTTCTACTCCATATTTTTGATAGATGCCGCCAAATGTCTCTCTGAAGCCTGAAGTACATTCATCAAAAATTAATACAATTTTGCGTTCTGTTGCTAAATCACGAACTTTTTGGAGAAAATTATCTTCTGGCCCGAAATTCCTTACCACCTCCATCTTTATAACCCCGATCTCATTGCCATTTACGATGGATAATAATTCTTCGAAATTATTGTAATGAAATGGATATACAGTATCTTTTAAGTTTTTAGGAACTCCTTTCGGACTTAGGCCTGCTAGTAGATGATTGGACAAACCATCTCCACCGTTGTGGTTAGCAGACAGATACCAATCGTGCCATCCATGATAGCCACAGATCGCAACTTTATCCCTACCAGATGCAGCACGGGCAATCCTGATTGCTATAGAATTGGCCTCACCGCCACTTCTTGCAAAGCGGACCATATCTGCCCATGGATTCATCTCAACGAGTTTCTCTGCCAGATAAACTTCTTCAGGGCAACTCAAAGTACTCATATTGCCCTTTTTCACATTTTCTAAAACGGCAGCATCTACTTCATCATTTCCATAACCCAATGTATTTGTACCAATGCCCATAATAGACATATCGATCAATTCCTTCCCGTCTAAATCCCAAATCGAGCATCCTTTAGCTTTAGAAAAATAAGATGGCCAATTTTCTGGCAAAAACATTTCAGGTCTTTTAGATAGCAACATTGTGCCTCCAGGAATTAATGTCTTTGCTTTTTTATATAGTTCTTGTCCTGTACCCATATTTTAATCATTTTTTAAGGATTTTAAAAAACCCTCATTTCTAATAATATTGCTGTTTATTTGCCCTAGGTTATTTACTATGATATGGTTTGTGTAAGATATCCAACTTTTATCTGTTCCCAAATCCGCTATTAATTTAATAATTAAATCAAAATCTCTAGGTTCGTCTACGGTCATTCTAATAGCTGAAAAATCTTCAAAACATGGAAAATTTACAGATGTAAAGAGGCTCCCCTCTTTATAGGTAGAATTAACTCTAATATAAGGGGTTACATGCTCTCTTTCTGATTTTAGTTTAGAATTTTTCCAAGCTGTTTCAAGAGCAGAAAATTTGAATACTTCTACATCCTGACCATCAGGAAAACGTTCTTCTAATACATTTGAAGCATAATCAACGTCATTTACTTGAGCAAGTTCAATAATCGCGTCTACAAGCTTAGGATCTATCAGTGGACAATCAGAAGTTGTCCTAATTACCCATTCTGGTCTAATTTCTTTAACGGCTTGATAAAAACGATCCAATACATCATCCACCGAACCGCGTGAAACATCATAGCCCCAATCGGTAGCTAAATACTGTACTTGATCGTCAGCTTGATCCACTGTCGTAGCGACAATGATTTTATCTACGTTTAAACATTTTTTTAATCGATCCAGGTGAATTTTGAGTAATTCTTGACCTTCTATTTTCAACAAGATTTTCCCAGGAAGACGCGTACTTCCCGTTCTTGCTTGTGTAATTAGTACAGTTTTTATTCTTTCCATAAAGAGGGATTTAATAAATCTGTGTTTTTGATTTGAATTTTATTAATTTCTTCCACTATTTCTTGGTCTAAATTGATTTCTGCCGACCTAAAATTTTCCAAAAGATGTTCCTTGCTATCTACTCCGATTAAAACGTGATCAATGTTTGGCTGATTGAGCGTATACCTTAATGCCAAATCTGATATGGAAATACTATTTTGAAATGATATTTGATTAAGTTGTAGTAACTCCGATTTAACATTTTGAACAACTGTATGTTGATCTTCCGGGTTTTTGAAGAAAAGACCTTGAAGAAATGCAGATCTGGAATGGACTATTTTACCATTTTTCTTAGCCAAATTCAAAATCTCATTTCTTAAATTTAAGTTATCAAACAAATTAAATGGCAATTGAATAAGATCAATATGATCATCATCAATTACTTCTGCCATTTCTTCGTTCGTGTAAATAGAAACTCCAATCAACTTAATTTTATACTTTTTCTTTAACTTCGATAAAAGCTCGCCAGCCGTCTTATTTTCTTGGTAGGTTTTAAAGGAATGAAACATTAACGCTTCAAGTGAATTCACTTTAAGCTGTGCCAAATAGTTGCTGATTTTATTTTCTATATGATCATCTAAATGATGTGGCAATTTAGTAATGATCTTAAAAATTTTGTCCGGATGCGCATCGTGGAAATGTCCAATTACATCGTGTGCATTTCCATATGCTTCTGCTGTATCGAGTATTCGAATTCCTAAATGATATGCTGTTTTTAAAATTTCGTTTACAGCGCTTTGATCTAATTTGCCAACCGTGTTATTAATTCCGTAATTGAGACCAAATTGAACTGTACCTAAAATTAATTTATTTGTAACTGGCATCTAAATCTTTTTTCAACAGTGATATGCTGTATTTATCATGATAATTATTTGTGGCATCCAATACTTTATGAGAATGATTCCAAGTAGATTTATCTAATAGATAGTAGAGCTTGGAAGAGGTAAAGACTTCATCATAGTTCTGCTTAAAAGAATAGGCACTAAAACTGTTAATATGTTGATATGTATTTTTTAATGATGATTCTGAAAAGAAATCTACGATTATTAATATACCCCCATTTTTTAAAACCCGATCTATCTCTGAAACAACTTTGTAAAATATATTGCGATCGATTACATAGAACACAAATCCTACAATAACGACATCCAGACTATTATCTTCAAAATGAGATAAATCATCTGCACACCCATGTACAAAATTAACGTTGGGATAATTTTTTCTACCGTATTCAATGGCCTCTGTTGATGGCTCTAGTCCGAAAACCTGTGTACCGCTTATCTTTTCTTTTAATCCATTCAATCTATATCCTGCTGAACAACCTATTTCCAGAACTTTTTCCGGTTTAAGTCCATATTCAGTTATGAGAGAAATAACCCGATCTTTTTCAGGATGATAATTATCTATCACAACCTTATTTCTTTCAAACCAGGCATTTGCCTCATAAGCTAAAAAAGCTTCCTTTTGATGATTATTCTCCATAAAATTCCACTATTTTATTAATAACAAATTCCTGCTCATCAGTAGTTAGAGTAGGGTACATTGGTAGGCTAATACAATGTTTATAGTATGTTTCAGAATTTGGGAAATCATTTTCCTTCCATCCTAATTCTTTATAATAAGGCATTAGATGACAAGGAATATAATGAATTTGGGCAAAAACATGATGCATCCGCAAATAATTATATAACTCTAGCCTATTCTCTACTTCTATTATATATAAATGGTATGCATGACCTTCAAAAACACCGGATTGGCCAAGTATAAAACTCTTGCCCCGAAATGCACTTTCGTAATTAGACGCAATTACCCGCCGTCTTAATAACCCGTCATCAGCCCTATTCAACTGACTAGTTCCTAATGCAGCCTGAAAATCCGTTAAGCGATAATTGTAGCCTAACATTTGCATTTCCATATACCATCCAGGATAACTATCGTTTTTATGACCAGAGGCAAAACTAGGAGAATTTACGTATTGATCTTCATTCCTGGTTATACCATGCGTTCTTAATTGAAGCAGTTTATTATACAGTTCAATATTATTTGTCGTGATCATGCCTCCTTCACCACAAGCAATATGTTTAACAGGATGAAATGAAAATATAGCTAAATCAGCATGATTACCATTTCCACAATTTTGCTTCTCGCCTTTGGTATCAACAAAATATCCCCCTGGAGCGTGGCATGAATCTTCAATGATCCAAAGTCCGTACTCATCTGCTAATTTACGGTAGGCTTCTAAATCAACTGGCCGACCTGCAAAGTCAACAGGAATAATTCCTTTATAAGTCCCTTTTGGCGATGATTCCAACAATGCTTTAACTTTAACTATATCCAAAAGATAAGTCTGTGGATCAATATCTGAAAAAATAACATCTCCGCCACAATAACGGATACAATTGGCTGATGCAGCAAACGTTATCGGCGTTGTGATAACTTTATCTCCCTTACCAACATTTAAAGCTAAAGCGCAAAGATGCAACGCTGCAGTGCCATTCGAAACCGCAACAGCATAATTACTACCAACATATTTCGCAAATGCTTCCTCAAATTCCAGAACGTTTGGCCCTTGAGTCAAATAATCTGATTTTAAAGCTGCTATAACGACGTCGATATCATCATTTGTTATGTTTTGACGCCCGTAAGGTATTATTCTTTTATCCATCAGATCTCAAATGTATTATCAACATGTTCCCTAATCAAGGTTCTCAAGGTGTCCACACTTTCCCATTCGCTATTATTTCCTGAATTATAAGCAAATCCATTAGGAACTAGTGAAGCATTAAATCTTAGTTTAAAATCATCAATACTCCACTTGTGAGTTGCTGGCAAAATAGTATAATATTTGCCTAGATCGTAAGTATAGAAGGAGTCAGAAGGCGTAATCATCTCTTCATGAACCTTTTCTCCCGGTCTAATACCAACTGTCACCTGTTCACAATTTGGTGCAATGGCCTTAGCAACATCTGTTATTTTATAAGATGGAATTTTAGGAACAAAAATCTCTCCTCCCCATGAATTTGCTAAAGCATGCATTACCATATCAACTCCACCCTGCAAAGAAATATTGAAACGTGTCATGTTGGGATCCGTTATTGGAAGTTTTCCCTCTCCTCTTTTCTTTAAAAAAAATGGAATAACCGAACCATTTGATCCCATCACGTTTCCATAACGTACAACAGAAAATACAATGGGGCTATCGCCTTTAATATTATTTGCAGCTACGAATAATTTATCTGAAGTTAACTTTGTTGCACCATACAAATTTATTGGAGCACAGGCCTTATCAGTAGATAAAGCTACAACCCTTTGAACATTTGTTTGAAAACATGCATGAATAACGTTTTGTGCCCCCATAACATTTGTTTTAATACACTCATCAGGGTTATATTCTGCAATTGGAACATGTTTCATAGCCGCAGCATGAATAACATAATCGACTCCTTTAAATGCCCTTACTAACCTCTGCTCATCCCTTACATCTCCAATAAAAAACCTCAGTTGAGGATAGTCTCTTTCAGGATAATCTTGGGCCATTTGAAATTGTTTCTGTTCATCCCTGGAAAAAATGATTACTCTACGAACTTCAGGGTGTTTAGATAAAATTTCTTTTGTTAGTGCTTTGCCTAAAGAGCCGGTACCGCCAGTTATTAAAATACTTTTATGTTTTAAATCTAACATTAGTTTTCTTTTAAAATATGTTTGAAAATTAATTTAAGAGTGAAAAAAGCGATGACCACAAACGCAGCTAAAACGCCTCCCAAAACCACAGCTTTCAGTTTACTCAACTTTTCCACTGCTAAAGGAAAAACTGGATAATCAATAACCTGGATTAAAGGTGTTTCCTTATGTAAGGAAATTTTTGAAAGTTCCAGATTTTTGACTAATTCTGCAAGAATTGTTTTATTTGTTTCTGCGTTAAATTGAGACTGTTGAATAGGTGCCACACGTTGAACTTGTCTGGTAGGGTTTAAATTGGGGGTAGCATCCGAAACGGCAGCAGCTTTATTGATTGCACCATTCATTACTCCCCTCACAGAATCCGTTTTTTCTTGTAGAATCAGGACGTTCTCAATTGACTTCTTAGTCTTTGTCTGGACATAAAAATCGTTTACATTTTTTACAATCTGATCATTAAAATCTTTAGCAAATGATTCATCTGGAGCCTTAACTTCAGCTTTAATTATACTAAGTTTCTTATCTGGTTTTCCAACAACCAAGTACTTTTCTCCAATTTCTTTAATAATTGTTAAGAGTACACTATCTTGTAATCGGGTAAAATTCAAAGCAAATGAATCCAGGCCTATTTTTTTAAATTCAATTGATTTTAAATCTGGCTTATCTTTCCATTTGTCTCTAAGCTTGTTCATATCAATATATCTATTGATCAGCAATTGCTTCTTCCCTTGATAATCAATTTCAGTGAACAATGTCTTAGCAATCATCGTGCGCGATTTATATAGTTCAAGAATATTATCTCCCTGAAAAATACCTCCGCCACCACCTACATCTATTCCAACCATAGAAGCTAATCCTCCGAGACTGCCCAAAGCACTAGAGCCAGCACCAGAATCTTCCAAAACAAATGTAGTTGTCGCTGTATAAACCGGCTTTTTAAGATACGCAAAAACGAATCCTAACACGCCTCCTACAATTCCAATAAAAATAATTATTAGCCATTTAGATAACAAATATTTATACCACTCACGAAGATTAAAAAAAAGTTGTTTTAAGGAAATCTCATCTGAATTAGTGGATCTCTTATTTGTTTCTTCCGAAGTCATTTACTTATAAGTCTGTATAAAAAGTATTATCTCAATAAACTAACAATAATTGCTCCCAAAGATGCAATTGCGGTGCCTAATCCAATCCAACTTTGTGCGGTCATTTTCTCCCTTTCCGCCCTCTTCGGTACCAGAATTTCCGCTCCGGGTTTCACTTTTGGAAAATTGTTAAAAAATAAAAATTTACTCCCCGCCTCAACAGATCCGTTAGCATACTTTATATATGCGCCCCTTTTTAGGGCATTTGATGTAAAGCCTCCTGCACCATTCACATATTGTTTAAAACTTTTGCCAGGCAAAAATACTATGCTATTTGGGTTTAAAACTTCACCTGTAACCTTGACTGTCTGTAATTGTCTTGGGACTCTTATTACATCACCATCTTCAACAATCAAATCATATTTAGAATGCGGTTTATGTAAAATCTGATCTAAACTAATCCCAACCAAGTCAGATTGGATTAAATTCTGCTCTACCTCTGCTTTAACAGTATCTTTAACTCCCGCTTCCTGTGCTCTTTTTAAATTTAAAAGTTTCTTATTTTCCTCTTCTTTATTGTCGATCGCATTCTTATCTTTCGGATTTACTTTTTCTGCCCCAGGCCGTTTCAACGAAGCGCCCTCTGCATAAGCGTAAGGTGTTAATCCCCCTGCTCTTTTAATCACATCAGAAATCCGCTCATCCTTAGAAGTTATCGTATAAAGACCTGGATACAACACCTCGCCTTCTAATTTAATCTGCTTCTGTGTGGAATAACCAGCCGAATTACGCACCGTAACAATATCAAAAGGCTTTAGTATAAAATCATTATCCTCCAGTTTTAACTGCGGATCGATGTTCACAGTAAACAACTCAGCAGTTATCGCCGATTTTGACAAGGAATCACTATTTTTCACCCTTCTTGAAATTTCAATCCGATTTGGTGTTGCACCCTCTTTAAAACCTCCTGCCATTTGTATGATATCTCCTAAAGTTATATAATCTGCGTATTCAAAAGTACCTGGAGCTCTTACTTCTCCCTGAATGCTCAACTTGTACTCATCTCTTAAATCAAACAAAGACGAAATTGTTACTTTATCTTCCCTTTGTAAGGAGATATCCTGAACCGTACCCGCAACAATTTTAGCAACATCAAACGAAATTAAACTCTGAGTATTGTCTGCATTTAAACGATTGATGTAACCACGGTTCATAAATGCGTCCTCAGTCAGTCCATCCGCTTTATTAATCAAGCCCTTAAGCGTTGCTCCTTTTTCCAATTCATAAACACCCGGACGAAAAACAGCACCTAATATTTCCACCCTATTCTGGAACCGATCTAATATTGCTTCGACTACAAACTTATCTCCATTTTTAGGCGCATAAGTACTGAAATCAGCAGCAGCAATATCCGTAATGCGGCGTTCCTTATCTGTATTTTGAAATGTTTTGATCTTAGCCGTATAAGCCTGTGTAGTAAAACCACCAGCAAAGCCAATCAGATCCTGTAAACTTTCTCCTGTAACTACCTCAAATAAAGCAGCAGTTTTCACTTCTCCCTGCATCTCCACACGTTTATCAAAAACAGGAACATTAATCACATCCTGATCTTGCAAACGAATGTTATTTTGCTGAATCCCCTTTAACAAAAAATCATAAACATCAATTGTAGAAACGACCTTATCGTTACGAACCACCTGGATTTTACGGAACGTACCATTTTGTGAGGGACCACCGGAAGCATACAAGGCATTATAAACCGTAGATAAAGACGACAGCGTATAAGTACCAGGTTTAGTCACCTGTCCCGTCATAGTTACTTTAATACTTCTGATATTACCCAAATTGATCGCCAAATTAGTCCGGCCAGAACGCAATGAAGGATAAGTCTTCCCCATCGCTGTTCTTATTTTAGAGGTCGCCTGATCTATGGATAAACCACCAACAGCAATTCGTCCAACATACTGCAAATTAATGATCCCATCGGGGCTGACAGCTAAATTGTAACTCGCTTCATTGTCACCTGTTAAATCAATCAATAACTTATCATCCGGACCAATAATATATCCCTTAGGCGTAGCCATCCTAAGGTTTGGCTCAAAAGTGATACTTCCATTTTTGAATAACTCAGATCCGAATATTTTAGGCCCAATCTCTTCATCCTTTACCTTCTTTTCATTATTTACTGCACCACCATCTGTAGTTTCACTATTTTCCCGACCGGTACTTGCAGCCTTATTCTCAGGTTCTACTTCTTTTGAAGCCCCCTGTTTACGTACCTTTTCAACACGAAGTTTCAGCTTCTCTATCTCATCCTGCTTCATCCCTTGTGCTGCAGCCATTTGTCCCAGCTGGGCTTCATTATATCCTATTGATTCTGCCTTTTTAATCATCTGCAAAATCTGGGCATCCGAAAGCTCATCAACTTTTACATTGGCATAATTAGATTGTGCAAAAACCGTTTGTGTGACCAAAACGGCAAATAGAAAAAATATTGCAGCGGTCGTTCTTTTAAAATTCATATATGATGTGAGAGGCTAATGTTTGTGTACTAAATCTTGTCCTAAAAACTTGGATTCGGCTTCGTAATTCAGAATTGAGAGGTTATCGCATAAAAAATTGGTCAACTTAACTTTCATAGGGTAGATGTAGGTTTAGTATTGCTTGCAAATATATCAATTAAATTGAATTGTGATGAAGGTATGACATAGAAGCGCTTATCTATTACCCCCTATATTCACCTGAATGCCTATAGAGACGGGGTTCAATAAAAACTCTGATTTATTATATTTAGCAAAGCCCCGGGTATTATTTACATCCAATGAAACTGTCTCTTGCCGCTCATAAAAAACAAAGAAATCCAGGCTGGCCTCTGCGAACAGTGTAACTTGAGGTATTGGATTAATCTTGAGTCCCATTACTGGTGAGGCTATAAACCCCGATTTACTAGCATCAACGCCAGTAGCTGCCAGGGATGCAGATTCAACGGCCATAGCTTGTATATTTTTAGAAACCATGGTTCCCTCAAATTTATTATATCGATACCCTATATCAAAACCAAAATACGGCTGTATCCGGGAGAAATTAAAGTTCTTTTCAAAGCCCAGCTTAAAGCTATAATCCGTCATTTTCCCATTGGCTTCTTCACAATTCAAACAATTATTTACAATTTGAACATTCTTCTTGAGGTAACTCCCGCCCAGCCTGTAACTGATCTGGTTATCGTTGAATTTTAACATTCCGCTATGGAAAGACGTTTCAGTAAATTTCCCTCCATCTTTTTGATTTAAAATTCTAGGCATCTGCATCAGGTTATAAGCCCGGACAGCAATGCTGTAATTATAGTCGCCGTTTTGCGAGAAGGCTGCGTTAGTTAGTAAAAGAGAGAGCGCGACAAGTAAACATTTTTTCATTTAATTCTCCCGTGTATATTTATTCAAAAGTATAATAATAAAATACAATTTTAATCCTCATTGCAATAACATTTATTGTGCCACAACTGATACTATAGATTTGATTTTTTACCGCTGGAAATTATGGTTTGAAATTATTATCTCATATATTTACAATGTGTTAAATAATGAAGATTCTTATTAACACATTCAAGCAATTAACGCACTTATATTTCTCAACGAAAATCACAATGAATTTTTTAGAAAAAAAGATTAAAGCATCTGAAAACAGTATAGTTCAAGAAATGGGTGATGGAATTGTAATCCTGAACTTAAATACCGAACGCTTTTATGAGCTCAATGAGATTGGAAAACGCTTTTGGGAACTATTAACTGATCATCAAGAGTACGATCATGCTTTTAATATACTGCAAGATGAATACGAAGTAAACGCAGTACAACTTCATGATGATATGACCCGATTAATAGAAGATCTCCTAAAGGCTGAACTTATTATTGTTTCCTAATGTATTCAGATCAGGATTTAATCAATTTGAATAAGTCTTTAAGAGCGTACGACCGAATGGTTTTCCAAACCCGTGTTCTTACGATTTTAACAGAAGCAACCCTTCGTTTTACAAGTTTAAAAACAACTGAAAAGCTGCTTTCCTTTTTCAGGAAAAATGTTCCGGCACCAGACCAACATGAAACCAGGGTAATTCTTGACAAATACACCACACTCTTTAATCAGATGAACCAATTGGCTTTTTCAAAAGGACGATGTCTATCCCAATCCCTGGTCATGCGCATGTTACTTAATAGGAAAGGTATTTCTGCCGAACTCAAAATAGGGCTGAGTCAGCATAAGGGGATCTTCGACTCCCATGCATGGTTAGAGAAAGAAGGGGTGCTTTTAAATGACCACCCATCAGTAATTGCTAATTACCTCGTTTTACCAGGCGACAAACTAAATACTATCCTTAAATTCAAATGAGCGGATTCATTGGCATAATAGCTCCCCAACTGCAAAAAGCTGATGCAGAACTTCTCGACGTATCTACACAAGCAATCGCATCCTGTTGCAATGAATACTTGGGTAATTGGAACAGTCATCAGGCTGATTTGCGATTCGGATGGCTTAAAACCTCCGAAGACACCGAAGCAGAACAACTTCCCTTTACCCTTGATGAAAATCTACGGATTGTGGGAGATGTGCGTCTGGATAACCGAACGGAACTTTTGAAAGAACTTAGTTCCTTTTTTAGTACCATCAATCATTTGACCCCTGATTCTTATCTTCTACTCTATGCCTATAAACATTGGGGCGAAAACTGTTTGCAACATATATCCGGAGACTACGCTTTTGCCATCTGGAATGAGAACAGCAGTTATCTTTTTTGTGCGCGTGATCATTTTGGCTTAATCCCCTTTTATTATACCCAACTTGACCATCGGTTTCTTTTTACAAATTTTTATAGTTCGTTGAAGGATATCCCAAATTTGATGATTGAACTGGACGATGATGTATTGCGGGACTATTTCGTGACTGGCGTAAACAAGAGTTTCGATCAAACAATCTATAAAAAGATTAGAAAACTTCCACCAGCTCATAAATTGATCTATAAGGATGGAGAAATTCAAGTCAGTCGTTATTGGAAAATCCCTACCAATATCAAACCCATCCGCTATAAAACCACGAAGGAGTATGTTAGCCATTTTTATAGGTTATTTGAGCAATCTATTAAAGATCGTACGCGAACCAATAAAGTTGGCTCCTCACTAAGCGGTGGCATGGATAGCTCGGCAATAACGGCAACTACAAAAAAGATCCTTAATGAAACCTACGGGAATGATCATACACTCATATCTTTTAATATCACGTACAATCGTCTTGTAAATGAGAATGAAGGATATTTTGGAAAGCTCATCGCGCAACATCTTAAAATACCAATTAAACAATATTTTGCTGAAGATTATATTAAAAACATTGCCGAACCTCTGACCTCCTGGATTCCTGAGCCAGCTGTCGTACAAAATGCAACGCCAGAATCCCAGATACTTGTCGATGTACAGACTTTTTCAAGTGTGTATTTGACTGGCTTTGGAGGAGACCCACTGTTTGGATATGAGCCAGGTTCGCGATGCAGACTCAGAGCTCAGGGATACTTAGTTCAGCCCTACATGGATGACTTGAAGTTTTATCAAACATTTGGTCGCTTCCCCGGGACGACACTCAGACATAAAATAATGAAATTAATAAAGAAAGCTCCCGCCGAAAAGGTCATTAGGCCTTCCTGGTTAGATCCTTCTTTCTTTCCCGAAGAAGATATCCCATTAAAAGTAAATAAAGATGGAACATCAATTTATTCCTGTTTCGCTATGACTGGGAATCCTTACTGGTCTTATTTATTTGAGACTACCCATCCAGGTTTTAGTGGTAATAAAATAAAAGTAAGGCAACCGTTTTTTTCATTAGATCTGCTACTTTTCATACTCGCAATCCCACCACATATTTTGCACCAAAAGTCTCTGCTTCGTATGGCTATGATTCCTTATCTTCCGGAGGAAATAGTGAGAAGGCAAAAAACGCTGTTGTTTGGAGCCCCACATACTCAAAACTTAAAAACACAAAAAGCACTTGGCTTACTCGAAAAGACAATACTAGCATCCCCTAATTTTTTAGCCAATAAAATTAACTCTACTATTTTACTGGCAGAAATCCGAGATCCAAATCAATTATCGAACTCCTTCAGTAACATGATAAACCTTTTGAAGGTACTATCCTGGAACCGCTATCAATCAAAAAATTAATACTAATTTTATATAAACAAATTAACACAATGAAAACAGAACAACCTACTCAGGACAACAAAAAGAACTACCAATCACCGGTATTAAAAGACCTTGGAAAAATTGGGGAAGTAACAAACACGACCAGCGCGGACTCTACTCACGCACAAGATGGTGGCGGCGGACCAAATTATTACTCTTAATTGATTGAAGAACCTGTGCATTCTGCTATAAAATTCAATCATTTGAGTGCTACAAGCTTTGTCGAACTTAAAGAAAAATTTGCATTTAACAAGCTTAAGATCAGCCCTTCTTCAGCCACTTTTGGTGAGAACATTTATTCAGGGAACACCCCCGAAAACGAGGGGTGTTTCTTGTTTGAATATCACGATAACCAAAAACCAGCGGTAAGTTTTATTATTTTATCAGGCGGTAAAAGCGTTTTCTATCACTATACAAGCACAACCTCTCAGCAATCTGTTCAAACCTTGCTTCGAGGGAATATTACCAAATTTTGTATACAAGAGCAAGGGAAATTTTGCTTACATGCATCATCAATGTGTATCCATGATCAGGTAGTTTTGTTTATCGGACAAAAAGGAGCTGGAAAATCTACGCTGGCCACCTATTTTCACCTCCAGGGACATGCTATATGGTGTGATGATTATGCGTTGCTCCGCCAGAAGGATAATTGTTTTTTTGCATTTCAAGGTGAAACATCGCTGAAGATTAATCCCGATATCGCAACTGCTCTCGCTATACCACAGAAAAATCTTAAACCAGTGTTCGATTTGCCAGCGCATTGGAAGAGAACTGCAGAATCAGACATCATCACCAATAAACATTACTTTAACCAACAAATAGCTGATGTGGAAATTCTTCCCAGAAAAGTTGCAGCAATATTCTTCATCAACAAAAGAGTACCAAAGCCAGCAAACCTGATCAGTATAAGGAAAAAATCAGATGCACTTTCTGTACTGATGGATGAAATATTACTTCCAGGAATTAATTCCAAACAGTACCTAAAGCTTTATTTTCAATCAGCGACGAGGTTTCTGGACATTGTACCATCCTATACCATACACGCTCCAGATAACATCAGCCGAATCCATGAAGTTTACGATTCAGTACTTGAAACTATAAAAACATCCTAGAATGAAACAAGTACCTGATGAATACTCGCTTTTAAAAGCGCTCGGGAATTTCTCCGCCCCCTTCCCTCAAAGCCTGGTAGCACCAGCGCAACTTGAGTTAATGAAGAAAGCAGCAGATTTTTTTCCTCCTCTGATTAGATTTGCATTAGAATGCCGCCTAAACGACGACGAACAGGTGGACCTGCAATTCTGTATTCGGAGAGACGAAGACGATCTGTATGCACTTTCTAATTGGTTTCAGAACAAGTTTACCGGGGATGAGGAACATCAGAAAATCACTCATTTCTTAAAAACCTGGGCCGATAAATCATCGGCCCATCATATACATATTCCTGAAATTTTTCTGGAACTGGATGTTCTTCCATCTGGCATCAGGGCACCATTACTTTTTTTCGAATTGCAACCTGATCTTGATGAGGCGCAACGCAGGGATTTTAGTTTATCTGTTTTAAAGGAAACATTGGGAGAAAGCCGATCTTTTTTTAAGCTTTTTGAAAGAATACTTGAAGCTTGTCCAGCCCCCGCATTCATAGCGTATCTGGGCATCTTATTTTCCAGGGATGTTGACGTACTCCGTGTAAATATCAAAAAATTATCCGCTACAGCTGTAGGCCCCTTTCTAAAAAAAATAGGTTACGCCTGGACAGGACCACAACTTGACGACTGGATATCTTTTGTATACAGTAATTCCGACAGGGTAACTTTATGCATCGACATAGGAAAGCAGGTATTTCCGAAAATAGGTTTTGAATGTTTCTGGAGCGAACAACCAGTCACAGAAACTTATTGGCGCAATTTTATAGACAAACTCAATACGCAAAACCAATACCAGCAAGATAAAATAGATGCTATTTTAAACTGGGATCAAGAGATCTTCCCTGGTCAAATTAAAGATTGGCCCGAACACTTATGGACAGCGTCTTTATCGAAAGGCCAAAACGAATTTACCTTTCTAAAGAAATGGATCTCTCATCTGAAATTATCCTATCATCCCGACCAAGGCACAGAAATAAAGGCCTACCTTGGTTATGAAAGCTTATGGAAACAGAAAGGAACCTTAGCTACTAGTCCGGAAAACGAAGCACAACAGGAGGTTAAATCTAGCCCTGACATTAAACTGGCCATCAGCAATGGGGTTGATTACCTCCTATCCAGCCAACAACCATCAGGATGGTGGAAGGATTTTTACCTGGAACCTGGAACCAGCGATGAGTGGATAACTGCTTACGTTGCCTCACATCTGGCGAATTTAAAATGTACCAAAGCCAATGAAGCCCTGGACAGAGCCTGGAAAATATTGAAAAGCCGATATAGAACAAATGAAGGTTGGGGTTATAATGCTTTGACCCCTGCAGATGCAGACAGCACGATTTGGACCTGGCATTTCCTATCAGCAATGGAATGCGCAGATAAATTCCCGGAACCTGGCTTTAAGATGATGGATAACTATGTCACTGCAGAGGGCGGTATCATCACTTATTCATTAAGTGGACCTCTCGGTCAAAACACTAGAAAAATAGATAGTCAGTGTTTTAATGGTTGGCAAATACCACATTACTGCGTAACCGCAGCATATGCATTAGCAGGTAAGCAATATGCCATTGATTACTTATTAGCTCACCAAAATCCAACAGGGTTTTGGTATAGTTACTGGTGGGCAGGCCCTGAATATGCGACAACACTTAGCGTTGAGGCTTTATTCAATAAAGACGCGGAAAAGTATATGGGTGCCATTCAACTATCCGTAGCCTGGGCTATTAATCGAGCCTCAGAAGAATTGCAAAACTCAACTCCAAATCAATTTAAAATCGCGCTTCTAATAAGAATACTATTATGTTCAGCATATAAAATCAATCATGCTCCTCTTTTAAAGACAATGGTAAACTACCTGATTCATACACAGCAATCCTCTGGATGCTGGGAGCCTAATGCGGAATTAAGATCACCAAATACAGATGATACAGATCACGAGAAAGGAGAGAACATATTAATCATAAAAGATAATAAAAAGAATTTTGGTACCATAACCATAATAGATGCATTAAATAAATATGATCAAGCTAAGGCCTCTTAGTCAAATACAAATACAGAAATCTGAGAGATTTCACAGGTATAATTAATGGAATTGTCCATGCGGGTGCCTTCGTCATGGACAAATCATTTAAATTAGGTATCAATAGCGACAAATGTGCTTTCAAGCTGAGTTTTATCTTTTCCAGAAATGATTGCTTTAAATTTACGAGCTTGATCTTTCTAAAATAAACGTTACGACCGGTCTTGATTTCAGTGGCGCTAAACAAATGGTAGGCCGGAGAAACGGTATTTAATACCGGAAGTTGAAGCCCTACTATTTCCGCTAAAGCATTCATGCCTGAATTCAGAAGCCCCGAGAAGTTGTGTAGCTTAAATTGTAAATTAATCTCCTCCCAATCCAATTGACTGGACGAAGTTTGAACCATACAAGCTAGATCAATTAAATATTTAAACTTCAACAGGGGCTCCCTAATCAAATGATGAGAGGCTACAGCTAAAAAATCATAGGTTGGGGCTAAGCCAATATGCGAGCTACCATCAATGGCAGTATAGGATTGTAAATATTCAACAAAGAAATCATGCTGATGAAATTGTCTGAAAAAATTCTCAAGCAGCCTCCATTGTAGCTCCACCCCACAAGAAATACCCATCCTGTTTTTTGGAGACTGAAAGGAGAGTTCTCTATGAAATCGCATGACGAATCCCATTTGATGTGCTGAGATATTGAATTTGGACCTATAACCATTTTCATAAAGACACTTCATTAATTGAGGCACCTCATCTCTATTTACTAAAAAATCTAAATCTGAGCTTTCCCGTAAAAGAGGCGATTTGTAATACCGTGTAGCTAGCGTAGCTCCTTTATATGGTACGGCTTTTATCCCTAATTTTTCAAATTCTATCATCAAGTGATTCTTTAAACCAGCTAGGTTTGCTGCTACCAAAGTGATCCCCATAGCATCCTTTTTTAACCTATCATGGGTTTCCTGATCTATCGTTATCTGTGATATAGTTATCACCTCGCAAATAAAGCCTCTGATATCATTAACCGAAATAAGTTTATAAAAAACATTCCAGTCAACAATCTCATTATCTAAGAAATCGCGTATGTCATCTATTTTCTGCGTCCCAAAATATAATCTGGTCAGCAGAATCACTAGTACCTGTTCATTTGTATAGGGACCTTTCAATGTATCAATATTCAGCATATTCATTTAATCAAAAATTGTTAGCAGGAATGTTTAAGCCACCGCATATCCCAATCAATTTGAAACGCCTTTTTTAGCTCCTCTGTAGAACATGGAAGATTCTCTTGTACAGATAAATCTACAAGATCTTTAAATGTTGCTGAATCAGCCAACCTGTGATTGTCCTTTTCTCTATATTTTTTTATGATTTTTAAGGCGTTTTGAACTGACACTTCTTTCTATATAACTAATATTTTTTTTATTTCAACAATGAAGGCGAACATACGAATTAATTAGTTCACATAAAGATTTGTTCTTATTAACACATTCTAATAAAACTTAATCGATTGTGTGGTTTCTACTTTAGCTTTTGAATATCTTAAGGAGAAAACGATATGAGTGACGTAAGTAAAAATATTAAGATCCTACGGAAGAGAAACGGATGGAGCCAAAGGCAAGCTGCCGAACAGTTAGAAATCTCAGTCCCCGCTTTTTCTAAAATAGAAACAGGCACTACCGACTTAAACATCTCCAGATTAAACCAAATTGCGCGTTTATTTAAAGTAACGCCAATGCAACTCCTGGCAACAGAAGAAGATCCACAAGTATTACATGCCTTAAATGTAGGACAGTTAAAAAAACAAATTGAGAAAAAAGAAGCAGAGATCATTCGCCTTCAAGACGAAATCATCCAGCTCTTCGAAAGAATCAGAACAAAGAAAAATGGCGGTTAAACACGATTTATGAAGCTGTTGTATTTACTCGAATACAACAGTTTTGTTTTTGTACACAAACACACGATCGTTCAACACCATGTGCAATGCTTTTGCCAATACAGAAGTCTCAATCTCCTTCCCAGACTTCACCATATCAGCAGCAGTAAAAGAGTGGTTTACAGGAATAATTTGCTGCGCAATAATTGGCCCTTCATCCAAATCATCCGTTACAAAATGGGCGGTCGCACCAATCAACTTCACCCCTCTTTCAAAGGCTTGCTTGTAAGGACTAGCCCCAGCAAAGGCTGGTAAAAAAGAATGATGGATGTTAATCACCTTATTGGGAAAATTGGCTACAAACTGAGGGGAAAGGATACGCATAAACTTTGCCAATACAATATAATCGGGTTGATACGTTTTGATTTTAAGGATAATATCTCGTTCTGATACCGCTTTATCTTCATGATAAGGAATCAGAAAAAACGGGACATCAAAGCGATCACAAATTTTTTGAAGCACACTATGGTTACCGATTACGCAAAGCACCGAAGCCCCCAGTGTACCGAAATTATTTCGGATCAGAATATCAGCCAGACAATGGTACTCTTTAGTCACCATCACCACAATCTTTTTATCAGGAACAGGGTTAACCCTAATCATTGCCCCTTCAGGCAAAATCTGTTGCATCTTTTGTTCCAACGGAACTTCATCAGCAATGCCATCTACTTCCAAACGCATAAAAAAGCGATCTTCGGCTTTATCCACATGCTCGCGCAT
This sequence comes from Pedobacter sp. ok626, assembly GCF_900100435.1. GTDB lineage: Bacteria > Bacteroidota > Bacteroidia > Sphingobacteriales > Sphingobacteriaceae > Pedobacter. Next base: position 327,329 of record NZ_FNEX01000002.1, read on the forward strand.
AGAAATGATGTTCAGCTCTGCTTCAGATAATATTCTGGAAATGTCAGCAACCAGACCTACCCGGTCCTTGCATTGAATAATGATAATCATTAGGGTATTGCGCTAAATTAAAAAAGGCAAGATAGCAATATCCTTTAAAGATTAACAAGCCTGGCTATTATTCGAAATAATTTAGGGTTTTAAAACCACCTTCTTTTAGGTATTCGTCTTTCTTCATCAGGTGTAAATCCGATTGAATCATGTCTTGCACCAATGCAGGTAAATCATATTTAGGTTTCCAGCCCAATTTGGTATTGGCCTTAGTTGGATCGCCTAAAAGAAGATCAACTTCTGTAGGGCGGAAATATTTTTCATCCACCTGTACCACAACAGTACCAGGTTTTAAATTTGTATCATTTAGGCCTAGCTTAGCCACCATTTCCTGATCTACATCGATGATCACGCCACGTTCGTTTTCATCCTTACCACTAAATTCTACCTCAATACCCAGCTCTGCAAAACTCATTTTTACAAAGTCTCTAACCGTAGTGGTGATCCCGGTAGCAATTACGTAATCTTCAGGCTGCTCTTGTTGAAGAATCAACCACATCGCTTCGATATAATCTTTAGCATGGCCCCAATCTCTCTGTGCAGAAAGGTTACCCAGATATAAGCAATTTTGCAGTCCCAAAGCAATTTTACAAGCTGCTCTGGTAATTTTACGCGTTACAAATGTTTCCCCTCTAAGCGGACTTTCGTGATTAAACAAAATCCCGTTACAAGCATACATTTTATAAGCCTCTCTGTAGTTTACCGTAATCCAGTAACCATACATTTTGGCCACCGCATAAGGCGAACGAGGATAGAAAGGTGTAGTTTCACTCTGTGGAACGGCCTGTACCAATCCGTACAATTCAGAAGTTGAAGCCTGATAGATTTTAGTTTTCTTCTCCATACCCAAAATGCGTATGGCCTCCAATAACCTTAGAGTCCCAACACCATCCGCATTAGCAGTATATTCAGGCATTTCAAAGCTCACATGAACGTGGCTCATAGCTGCAAGGTTATAGATTTCATCCGGCTGAGTTTCCTGGATGATGCGAATTAAATTGGTCGAATCCGTCAAATCACCGTAATGCAGTTTCAACTTCACACCTTGCTCATGCTGATCCTGATACAAATGGTCAATCCTGTCTGTATTAAATGATGAAGATCTTCTTTTTAACCCATGTACAAAATATCCCTTTTTCAGCAAAAACTCTGCTAAATATGCACCATCCTGTCCAGTAATACCGGTTATTAAAGCTACTTTCATCAATATATGTTTTTTAATTTGCGGGGGTAAACATACGAAATAATTTAATTTCCCTACAACCTTGCATCAGCAAACTTGCGATCAATAAAGGATTTCGTATCAAAAATAATCGCCCCATTTTGCTTATAAGTAGCATAATCGAGGTTCAGGAATTCATCATGTGCCACAGCAATGATAATTGCCCTATAATTTTTTTCGTTTAAGTTCTGCTCCAGGGTAATGCCATACTCTTCATGCACCTCTTCGGCAATGGCCCATGGATCATACACATGAACATCCATGCCGAATTGCTGCAGTTCCGTATAAATATCAATCACCTTGGTATTTCTGACATCCGGACAATTTTCCTTAAAAGCAAAACCCAGAATAAGCGCTTTCTCTCCTTTTACAGAAGAACCATTCGCGATCAACATTTTTACAACTTTACTCGCTACAAAAACGCCCATGTTCTCGTTCACCCGTCTTCCCGACAAAATCACCTGTGGGGTATAGCCCAATGCATTTGACTTATAGGCCAGATAATACGGATCGACACCAATACAATGCCCCCCTACCAAACCCGGTTTATATTTTAAGAAGTTCCATTTCGTTCCCGCAGCAGCGATCACATCGGCCGTATCAATTTCCATTTTATCGAAAATCAAAGCCAGCTCATTTACAAAAGAGATGTTCACATCTCGCTGTGCGTTTTCTATGGCTTTAGATGCTTCAGCAACTTTTATGCTTGGTGCTTTATGTGTACCTGCGGTAATGATGCTTGAGTATAGTCCGTCAATCCAATCGGCCACTTCGGGAGTAGAACCAGAAGTTACTTTCATAATTTTGGTCAGCGTATTCACTTTATCCCCTGGATTGATCCTTTCTGGCGAATAGCCACAGTAAAAATCGATGTTATATTTCAATCCTGAATGTTGTTCCAGAACAGGCACACAATCTTCTTCTGTGCAGCCAGGGTAAACGGTCGATTCGTAGATCACGATATCTCCCTTAGACAGATATTTACCCAACATTGCCGTCGCAGCTAAAAGAGGCTTCAAATCCGGCGACTTAAACTGATCAATCGGTGTAGGTACTGTAACGATATATACATTGCAGTCTTGTAAAAGATTCACATCCGAAGAAAGTGTCAATCCCTTACCCAAAACATCCTTTAAAGCATTTAAGTCGGCCTCTTTAGTAATATCTCTATTTGCCGAAAGGTCTTTGATCCGGGTTTCATTGATATCAAAACCAAGGACTTGATATTGTTTGGCAAACTCGATAGCTAAAGGTAACCCAACGTATCCTAAACCTATGATTGCAATGTGTGGCTTTTTTGCTGCTGACATGGCCGCAAACTTACGAAATAATTTAATTCGGCGAATGTGGCCCTGATAAATGCTATGGAAAGCATAAAAATGACCTGCAAACGGCCTTGTCAGGCAAAAATATGAATAGTGGATAAGTAGGGAATGAATAGCAGTAAAATAGGGGGTTGCTTTACCCTTGCTTTAGGGTTGCTATAGGGTTGCTTTACCCTTGACTTACCCTAGGGGTAAAGCAACCCTAACGCAAGGGTAAGGCAACCCTAAAGCAACCCCCTACTCATTCCCAACTTTAGCCCTACTCATTCGCTAATCATAACGGAGCCTCCCAAGGCTGTCCTAAATGCACGACACCCGTATAATTTTTCGGATAAAGTGGTACGGAATTATAATCTTGAACTACTTCATCTGCCAGAAATTCTAGCAGATGAAGTAAATTCGAAAGAATTTTATTTAAAACACATGAAAAAAATCTTTACTTTTTTAATCTTTTCTTTAATTGCGCTCAATATTTTCGCACAAACTCCTCAAAAAATCAACTACCAGGCGGTGATCCGAAATGCAACCGGACAACCGGTACCCAATCAGGCAGTAGGAATGCGGCTTACGGTGCAGAACGGACCGGTAGGTGCTCCCATCTATACGGAGACACAAGTACCGAGCACGAATGCTTTTGGATTGGTGAACTTGCAAATTGGAACCGGAACAGTAGTAACGGGTACCTTTTCAGCCATCCCCTGGTCTACAGGCAATAAATATCTTAAAATCGAAGCAGATATCGCAGGCGGATCGGCTTACGTCACCATAGGTACAGTCGAGCTGGTAAGTGTTCCTTATGCTTTAAACGCGTCAACTTCAACCATCAGCAACGATAACCGCTGGACAGCTGCGGGCGCAAACATCCTGAACAACAATACCGGTAGTGTCGGGATCGGCGCCGGAACAGGTACTTTTCCTGCAAATGATGCAGTTTTAGACATCTGGTCGACAACCAAAGGTATATTAATTCCAAGGGTAGCTTCAGCGGCAGCAATCACTTCACCAAGTGATGGTTTACTGGTTTACCAAACCGGCGCACCTAAAGGTTTTTACTACTCAAAAACAGGTACATGGGTAAGACTAACCGATGCCAACGATGCTTCCGGCGGCTCAAATGGCGGTGCCATCATTCCTTTCTCATCAGGTATTCCTGTATCGCTGACCACCATCGCAGGCGGACTTTCAGGTACAGCGAGTTTTATCGGTTTTGGCAGCAGTGCACCCAGCCTTTCTATACTTGGTTCGACAATTGATCTGACGGGCGCAGCAGGTACACCGTTGAACTTTGCCTTTTCTATGCCAAGAAGCGGGACGATAAAAAGCATGTCTGCCTACTTTAGCACTACAGCCGCATTAGCGCTGATCGGCTCAACGGTGACCATTACTGCACAGCTTTATTCCAGTACGACCCCAGACAACAGCTTTACCGCTGTTCCAGGCGCATCGGTTACTTTAACTCCTTCGTTATCGGGTATCATTAGTATAGGTGCCGTATCTAATGGAATTACAACTGGGCTCAATATTCCGGTAACGGCACAAACACGCTTTTTATTGGTGTTCTCTTCTTCAGCTGCAGGGATTAGTCTGGTGACGACCACAGCTGGCTATGCCAGTGCCGGATTAAGTATTGAGTAAACAAGTTAAGCAGATCACTAAACATATTATTATGAGATACCTCAAAACAATTATATTGTTGTGGGTTTCGATTTTGGCTTGCCTGACAGCAAATGCTCAATCTGCGAATAGCCATACAACCAGTGCCGGGGGCGGTAGCGTATCGCTGCCCGGAGGGAACACGCTGGGTTTCACCATTGGAGAGCCTTTTATCAGCACCATCGGAACAAACCCGCAGTTCACACAGGGCTTACATCAAACCTTACTGTCTTTTTCAGTAACAGATGTGAACTCTCCAAATGTAATTACAGCTTACAAAGAAGGCGGAGTGGTTCTTGTCACGGTTACCTTTAATCAGCCTGTTCTTGTAACAGGCACACCTGAACTCGCGCTGAATAGTGGCGGAAAAGCCCTTTATACCTCAGGATCAGGAACCACCACGCTCACCTTCACTTATACCGTAGCTGCAGGAGAAAACTCCACAGATCTGGACTATAGTGCTATAGGCTCATTAACCCTGGCTGGTGGAAGTACCATTCAAAATAGTCTTGGTACAAATGCCCCCCTAACCTTACCTGTTCCGGGTGCTGCCGGCTCTTTGGCTGCAAATAAAGCCATCATAATTGATACGCAGGCACCAACGCAAACGATCGCTACTGCTGTATTTTCCAATGACGCGAATGCTTCAGGAACTTATTTTCTTACCAATACGGCTAGTCAGACTGTTTCGGGCACTTTAAGCGCCAATCTTGTGGCGGGAGAAATTGTAGAAGTATCGTTTAACAATGGTACAAGCTATGCCCCGGCAACAACCACTGTAGGTGATAATGCCTGGTCAATAGCAACAACACTAACCGCCAGCAATACCCTAAGGGTTAGAGTTGTTGACGCTTTGGGTAATACCGGAACGGAATACACAAAGGGATATGTATATGACATCGTACCTCCGACAGCAACCCTGGCTCTGGCGAGTTCTGCTTTAAAGATCGGATCAGCCCCTTTGCTGACGATTACCTTCAGCGAAGCTGCGACTAATTTTGCCAATGTTGATCTGACCATTATGAATGGTACCTTAACAACTGTCACCTCTGCTGATGGTGGAGTTACCTGGACGGCCACATTTACCCCAACCAATAACTTTACAGGCCTGGTTAACTCCATTACACTTGATAAAGAAGCTTTAACGGATCTTGCTGGAAATGCCGGAGCAGGAACATCAGCTACTGCCAATTATACAATTGACACGCAAGCACCTACCCTCTCTTCGGTAAGTATTGCATCTGACAATACAGTTCCTACACGCGCTAAAGTTGGTAACATTGCAACATTAACCTTTACGGCAAGTGAAATCGTTCAGACACCAACAGTAACCATCGCGGGTCATGCGGTTACGCCAACTGCAACAGGAAATAACTGGACTGCATCCTACACTTTTGTATCTGGTGATACAGAAGGACTGGTGGCTTACAACATCGCCTTCAGTGATCTTGCCGGCAATGCAGGTACAGCCGTTACCACAGGCACAGGATCTGTAACCTTTGATAAAACAGCTCCTACCTTAACTGCAGTAAATATTGCGTCTAACAATACTACACCTACACTGGCGAAAGTCGGAGATGTAGCTACGCTTACTTTCACATCAAGCAAAACAGTACAAACACCAACGGTAACTATCGCTGGTCATACGGTTACACCAACTGCTACGGGCAACAACTGGACTGCAGTTTATACTTTTGTATCTGGTGATACAGAAGGACAGGTTGCTTACAACATCGCCTTCAGCGATCTTACGGGTAATGTTGGTACAGCGGTTACTACAGGCACAGGATCTGTAACACTTGATAAAACTGTTCCTACCTTAACTGCAGTAAACATTGTTTCTAACAATACAGTGCCTACACTTGCTAAAGTTGCCAATACGGCTACAATTACTTTCACTGCAAGTGAGGCTTTAAAAACTCCGGTAGTTACTATCGCCGGACATGTGGTTACACCGACAGCAGCGGGCAACAACTGGACCGCAACTTATACTTTTGTATCGGGTGATGCAGAAGGTCTGGTGGCCTACAATATTGCTTTCAGTGATCTTGCCAGCAATGCCGGTACAGCCCTTACCACCGGTACAGGATCTGTAACCTTTGATAAAACAGTTCCTACCTTAAGTGCAGTGAACATTGTTTCTGACAATACAGTCCCTACGCGTGCTAAAGTTGGCAACATTGCAACGTTAACCTTTACGGCAAGTGAAACCGTTCAGACACCAACAGTGACCATCGCTGGTCATGTGGTTGTTCCAACTGCTATGGGAAACAACTGGACAGCAACCTACACTTTTGTATCTGGTGATGCAGAAGGACTGGTGGCATACAACATCGCCTTCAGTGATCTTGCCAGCAATGCAGGTACAGCCCTTACCACAGGCACCGGATCTGTAACTTTTGATAAAACGGCTCCTACCTTAACTGCAGTAAATATTGTGTCTAACAATGCAGTACCTACACTGGCGAAAGTCGGAGATGTAGCTACGCTTACTTTCACATCAAGCAAAACAGTACAAACACCAACGGTAACTATCGCTGGTCATGCGGTTACACCAACTGCTACGGGCAATAACTGGACTGCAGTTTATACTTTTGTATCTGGTGATACAGAAGGACAGGTTGCTTACGCCATTGCTTTCAGTGATCTTACGGGTAATGCTGGTACTACAGTTACGACAGGTACAGGATCTGTAACGCTTGATAAAACTGCTCCTGTAATTCCTGCAGGCTTAGCAGCAACATCTGGTGATACACAGATCATCCTTAACTGGACTGCTAACACAGAAACTGACCTTTCGAAATACAGAATTACGTATGGAATAAACCCTGCCTCACTTAGTTCAACAGTAGACGTTGCAGCAGGAGCTACAACCTATACAAACACAGGATTAACAAACGGTACCACCTATTATTACCAGATTCAGTCCCTTGACCAGGCGGGAAACATCAGTGCTGCAAGTGCTAATGTATCTGCCATTCCTAAAGCCAATCAAAGCATCACTTTCAATGCGATCGCTTTGAAAACTTATGGTGATCCAACATTCCAGCTTGGAAATGCAAATTCATCAGGAGGTCTTCCGGTAACTTATATTGCGACCGATCCTACAGTGGTTTCTATTGTTGGTAATGTGGCTACAATCCTGAAATCAGGAAATACGGTCATCACCGCAAGTCAGGCTGGAACGACCAGCTTCAATGCTGCAGCAAATGTTCAGCAGACGCTAACGGTAACTCAGAAGGTATTGACCATAACAGCCAATAATCGCGTTAAAATCTATGGTGATGCAGTTACTTTCACAGGAAATGAGTACACTTCTGTCGGCCTGTCAAATGCCGATGCGATTACTTCGGTAAGTTTTAGCAGTACTGGTGCAGCAGCAACAGCAACGGTTGCAGGTTCAACCTATCCGATTGTAGCTTCGGCAGCAACCGGTACAGGGTTAAATAACTATAGCATCACTTACCTGAACGGCGCATTGACTGTTACCAGAAAAGCTTTAACCATTACTGCGGATGCTAAAGAAAAATTCCTAGGTGCGGTAAATCCAGTGTTGACAGTGACTTACATTGGGCTTACGAACGGGGAGACCAATGCTATATTGACTATTCAGCCAACGATTACAACTACTGCGCTTACAGGCAGTCCAATCGGAGACTATCCAATCACAGCCAACGGGGCAGCGGCGGCCAACTATGCCATCAGCTATGCCACTGGCAACCTGAAAATAAAATCAGGAATACCTACAAGCATTACGCTTGCCGCAATAACCTTATATGAAAACAGTGCTTCAGGAACAAATGCAGGTACGCTAAGCAGCACCTCTGATGATCCTTCGGTTACTGCGTTTACCTATACATTGGTGGCTGGCACAGGTGATACCGACAATGCATTGTTTGCTATCGCCGGAAACAAGCTAAACACCAATGCAGTACTGGATTACGAAAGCAAAGCTGTTTACAAAGTAAGGCTGCGTTCAACTACTCAATTCGGTCAGTCGCTGGATAAAGAGTTGAGCATTACTTTAAGTGATGTGAACGAAATCCCGACACTTGCTGCCATCAGCAATCAGGCGATCTGTTTTACCACAGCAGGACAAACTGTTGCCTTAACAGGTATCAGTGCTGGCCCTGAAACGGCCCAGAGTACAGGTTTAACGGTTAGCAGCAACAACCCGAACCTCTTTGATGCCTTAGGAGTTACGGGCACTGGAGCTACGGCAACGATTGACTACCGGATTAAAGCAGGTGCCATAGCCGGAACAGCTACCGTAACAGTAACGGTGAAAGACAATGGAGGTACAGCCAATGGTGGTGTAGATACCTACAGCAGAACTTTTACCATCACAGTAAATGCTTTACCTGTTATTTCTATCAACAGTGACAAAGGCATACAGATCAGTAAAGGAGAGAAGGTATTGTTATCGGCTACCGGCGGAACCAGCTATACCTGGGCGGCCAACAGCAGCATTAATGGTGCGCTGAGTTCGGCAACGATAGAGGTAAGACCAAGGGAAACTACTACCTATACGGTAACGGCAACCAATGCAAGCGGATGTTCGGAAAGCAAGACCTTTACTTTAACAGTTCTGGAAGATTACGAGAAAGTAAAAGCGACCAATATCATGTCTCCAAATGGCGACGGGATTAATGATAAGTGGCTGATTGATAACATCGATTTTTATCCGAACAATGAGGTGAAGATCTTTGACAAGGCTGGACGTATGATGTACAGTAAAAAAGGCTATGACAACAGCTGGGATGCGACCTTAAATGGTTTACCCCTGGCGGAAGGCACTTATTACTATATCATCGACTTCGGCACCAACAGAAGGTTGTTCAAAGGTTTCATCACTATCGTAAGAAACGATTAAACCAGATTTAGCTAACATTTAAAAAACAGATGAAAATTATATCAACAACACTAGTACTGATTGCCGTTATGGCAATCGGTACTACATCAAAAGCACAGTTGAACCCTTTATCGGCGCAATATTATACCAATCAGTATTTGATCAATCCGGCATTTGCCGGAGCCGGGCAGGGTATAAAATTAAACGGTGCTTACCGCAAGCTCTGGAGCAATGTTCCGGGTTCACCTTTAACGCAGAACCTAACGGTTGATTATGGCTTTAACAAAGTTGGGCTCGGTTTAACCGTAAATAACGAGAGTGCGGGATTACAAAGGCAGACTCGTGTGGTGGGTAGTTACGCCTATCACCTGCAGTTGAACGACAACAATCACCAGTTACATTTTGGGGTATCACTGGGTTTTATGAGTCAGCGTCTGGAAAATGCCGATATCTATGGTAATCCGGCTGACCCGACCGTGGGGCAATACAACGACCGTAAGACTTACCTGGATGGTGATTTCGGAGTTGCCTATACTTCTGACAAATTTAACCTTCAGGCTGCCATTCCTAATCTGAAAAGTGTGTTAAAAAAGGATGTGATCAAGCTGGCTGATGTGGCTACTTTTTACACGGCAGCGAGTTACAAGATCGGGATCAGCGAGGGTGTAGAAGGAATGGATATAGAACCTAAAGTAGCTTATCGTGGCGTGAAAGGTTTTGACAACATCTGGGATGCGGGTGCGCAGATGAGTATTGCCAACAAGCAAGTATTTTTGCTGGGTATGTACCACAGTACAAAAAACGCAACTTTCGGTCTGGGTATGGATTATAAAAAGAGATATCTGGTAAGTGGCACTTATACTACTCAAACTTCTGCTTTGAGCAGTTATACCAATGGTAGCTTTGAATTGAACCTGAGGGTTAATTTAACAAAGTAAATCTGAGCCCCTGAGCTACACTCAGGATGACAATACAGCAGAAAGGTCTGATGATCCGACAGGATTAATCAGACCTTTTTGCTGTTTAAAATGAATTTGTGGTGTGCAGCCTACTCTCTTTTTAAATTCAGTAAAGAAGGTGCTCTTAGATGAAAAGCCTCCGTGGCGGCCCATTCCCTCCATACTATATTGCCCGGGGCTGTGCTGCACAGCAAAATGTTTAAGAATATATCTGATCCGGTATCCGTTGATAAAGCTGTTGAAATTCTCATTAAAATATTCATTCAACAGATGCGACAACTCGTGTGGCTTAATATTAAAATGGCAAGCGAGTTGATAGAGCGTTAGCTTTTTTTGCAGATAGGGCTCAAACATTTCCATGCTGATCAAAATACTCTCCCTCGACAATTGCTGATCTAACACTTTTTGATCTCTCGTCTTACTGATCATTTTTTGGAGCGTAGCATCCTTAAGATTTAAAAAAGATGCGGCAACCGACAAAGGAATGCGATTCACGTGGTTTGGAAATGCTTTCAGAAAATAAGCATATTTATCGGCCAAACTCCCCATTCGTATAAAAATGGAGCGGTAATGCGCATCTGCATAATAGGCTTCAAGAACCTGACGAAAAATTACATTCATCTCAGGGAAAATGTTGTAAAGACTATGAAAGTAGGTTGAAGACATAGCCAGTAGCCTGGAATCTTCTACAGCTACTACGTCTTCCAGACAAGGCTTATCCCCATACATGCCTTCAATTGCAGATAAAAACTCACCATCTACGGTAATGAAGCTAATGATGGTTTCATCTCTGTTGCTGATCCGACCGGTAATAATTCCAGTCATGACAAAATAAACATACTTACTCAACTCTCCTTTTCGCATCAGGTACTCATTCTTCTTAACCGAAATTTCGAAAGCATTAGTTTCAAATTCTTTATAAAGCTCCTCACTTAAAGGATGAATGGAAGACAAACGATTTAAAACTGGGCCGAGTATGGCTAGAGAAAGCATAAGCGTTAATTTATCAATATGAATATCGAATTAAGATCAAAAATAGCATAATAAATAAAACAACAGTTTAAATTGAATCATTTATTTTGAGTCAAGATAAAATAGACATAAGGAACAAAATTTATTACATTTGGGGAAAGACCAAAAAGAACCAAAAAATATGCCCCTCCCTTCTTCTACGCTCGAACGGACTGAACTTACTTTAATTTTATCCTTTCTTAAAGAAATAGGCATTGAAGTTATTGAAACCGAATTACCTGATGGTACTTTTTTACCGGGCTTAAGTCTGGGACCCAACTGCGTTTATGTAGATCATTCGCGATTGCTTTATCCCGGAGATTTGTTGCATGAGGCAGGACATCTTGCGGTTACGGCTGCCGATCAACGCAGCAAAATAGGCACAGCTGAAATAGCTACCGACTGGCCAAATGGAGGTGAAGAATTAGGCGCCATATTATGGTCATACGCTGCATCAAAACACATTGGCATTCCTGAGGAAGTCGTTTTTCACAAGAACGGATACAAGAATGAATCCGAATGGTTGATTGAGAATTTCAAGAACGGAGTTTATGTTGGGATGCCTTTTTTGGAATGGACAGGCATTGCGTTTGGAAAATCCAGAGCTGAACAAGAAAATAAACCGGGATTCCCGGCTGTACTAAAGTGGTTACGGGATTAATTCAAAACAGTAGATGGTAGCACCTATATATGTTCTTGGAACTGGCCTCTCGCATGCTGGATCAGCAGTTTTAAGCTGGCTGATGTGGCTACCTTTTACACAGCCGCCAGTTACCAGATCAACTTTAGCGATGGTGCAGAGGGTGTGGATTTAGAGCCCAAAGTGGCCTATCGTGGTGTAAAAGGCTTTGACAATATATTCGATGCTGGAGCACAACTGAGCATTGCCAATAAACAAGTAATGTTGCTGGGCATGTACCATAGTACCAAAAATGCAACTTTTGGTTTAGGTATGGATTACAAAAAAAGATACCTGGTTAGTGGTACTTACACCACTCAGACTTCTGCTTTGAGTAACTATACCAATGGTAGTTTTGAATTGAACTTAAGGGTTAATTTGAGTAAGTGATGATTATTTATAATTATAGTCTACTACTACACCATCAATCAGCATTTGCTTGTTTTTAACCTGTAGTTTTTTTCCTGCAGGTACACAAACCAATACTACGGATTGCTGAGCGGGAATCACCACTTTAGCGCCCTTAGCTAAATTGCGCGCCACAAAACGCTGCGCAACCGCATCGTAAACATCCGTCTTTCCTTTAGCACCCTTCGGTACTGTAAACAGGATGGCTTTGCCCGATTGATAAGGGTTGTAAAATAAATAAGTAGGATAGGCGTTTTGGCGATAAAAATCAGTGGCCAGCAAGTCTAGGCCAAGTATTCCTTTAACCTTAGTCTCCTTCACTATACCCCCAAAAATTCCGGCGTGCGCACTTCCATATACACTAAACTGCGATACCTCTGGATTTTTACCAGGTACCCATTTTGGCCCATCACCTTGCGCTACCGGTGCCTTTAGAGATTGATATAGCGTATCAAAAGTTGATGCTTTGGCAAAACCTTCGTAGGCAATCACCCCTTTTGTTACCCCAGCAAGATTGGGGATGGTTTGATGCGCTGTCGGCATATACTGCGGATAGAATAAACGGGAGGCATTGACTGCATTTAACATCCATTTACCTATCGCATTCGCATATTCGGTTTTATACCGAACCATCGGCACCAAGGGCCAGGCGGCATCAAAGGTATTCATTAAAAAGGCATACCCACCATGATCTACAGTACTACCCACAGTTCCTGAAATATCGAAACCATTCCAATTGCCCAGGAGAAAACCCCAACCTTCGCGACAAACAGCGGTCCCATCAAAGGTCCAGTCCAGCATTTTCCCGGTATTAAAAGTAGTCCCTTGCTCTGCATTTATCCTTGCGGCCAAATACGCACCAAAAGGCATCAACAGCTCGTAAGTAGGGTTAATTTTCTGACTTTCCAATGCCTTCATTGCGCTGATTGCGCCTTTCAAATAACGTGGATCACCAAACTTTTTATAAGCCGAATACAATATATAAGCATGTCCGGCCGCGGCATCAGGCTGTGCACAGATCTGATTCGTCATTGGCTTCATCTGCCCATAATCGAAATAAGAATAATTGTAATTGCCGTTTAGTATAGAGTCTGCTTTATAAAACTGCTCTGCTATGCTTCTGGCCATCTGTTCAAATTCAGGCTCTGCCGGGTATTTGTCGTAAATGGCATAAAACAGCACATTCGGATATACATCATACCACCAATCTCTACCGTATCCACCACCCAATAAGGCCACTTCGGGGGCGGTATTGTTCATCATAATGTTCCAGCCGTTATCCTTATTGAAGTAATTTTTGAGCATCCCCACATAATTCAATCCCTGTTTGCTCTTATCCAGCCCCACCAATGTAGCACCTAAAACGGAGCCCATATTGGCCAATGACTCATGGAACATCCCTTTGTTGTTTTGCGGTCCCTGCCTTACATCGCCAACGGCGGTATACATGCCTAGTGTGGGTTGGTTGAAATTCTTACCTGTGCTGTCCATCCAAACCATTGGCCAGTATTCGCCTTTGGCTTTAAAATCATAGATGGTCCGGTCAAAGTCTAGTGCCATGGCTCTCCAGTCTATAATCTGTAAAGGCTTAGGCAAATCTGCCATCGCAGCTACACGACCAATAGGAACTTGTTTAACCTGAGCATGGCAAAGCGCAACAATAAATAAGGAAAGGAATGTAAATCGTACGATCAGTTTAAGCTTCATAAGCATTGGGTTCTTTTAAAGGTATCAGTTCTAGTTCTTCGTTCATAATTTTCCCTTGTTTAAGGATGCCCTTGGCCACCCAGTAGGAGCTCAATTGCAATACAGCAACGATAATGATGGCATAACGCAAGGCAACTTCATTGGAGAAAGCATAGGCAAGCAGTAAAAATGTCCCGGCACCGGTTAAACGCCCGATGTATAAACCTGCTTCATGATTTAGGATGTAAGCGAACTCACTTCTATTCTCCTTTTTGGTCAAAATATCGATTACACTAAATTGGATAGGGAAATAGGCAAGATCTAACAATGGTTTGGCCAGCAACAGGAACAGCATGAATAAAATCACTCCGGTCTCGTTAAACAAAATCCCGTTCAGTAGGGCTGCGATCGTAAACAAGACCAAGCCTGTTCCAAATACATAAATTCTGTGTTCGGGTCTTGTATTACGGCCAATGATGTACATCAGTATCGCTGCGAATATTGCCCCCACGGATTGGGCTGTTCCTAATGCCCCCTCTTTACCCAACAGCAACATAATCAACATGGCTGGAGCAGTAACCAGGAAGCCTTGTACCAGGCCTTTTAATACCGCCAAAAACATCAATCTGTACCAGTAAGGATCAAACTTAAAGTAGATAAACTTCTTGTTTAAAGGGTTGCTGAACTTGCCGGTAAAGCACATGATAGATGCCCCAATGGTCACGATCAATACAATCCCTGTCACAATTTTATAGGCCAGTTTCGCATCACCTGTTCCGGCAAAGCTTTCGATAAACCAACCAATCATCACCGGAATGACTACCGCGATAATGGTATAAAAAAAGGTTTCCAGTCCGTAGTAGTAATTGCGGTTGCTGTCGTTGGTCGTGGCCAGTGCCAGAAAATCTCTATTGGCCCAGTAAAAGCCGAAAGACATACCCATCACTATACCTGCGATCGCAATTCCAGTAATATCGAGTGTTGTTAAGGACATCATGATGATCATGGAAATGCCACTTAGCACCATGCCCAGAGAATACAATACCTTAATAGGAAAGCGATTCAACAACCAGCCATTAATTAAGAAAGTTAATGGGATTCCGGTGTAAATGGTTAATTGATAAACCACCACCTTTACCGGATCGTTGGAACTGCGCATTACATAGGCCGCTACAAAAATATCAATCACCGGTAACACAATACTATAGATCAGATTGGTTAGGGTAAGCACTTTGAAATTATGCGACTGCGCCTTAAAATGCGCTATTTCGGTTTTTAATTTACTAATCATGATGATAGGTTAGGGAAGTCAGGATTTCATCAATTGAAAATTTAGCAGCACAGACAAACTCATCCGCAGCACCATAATAAATAGTCAGCTCGTCGCCATTAACCACATGGCCATTGGTAAATACCACCTGGCCGAAAAAACCGGTTAGTTCGTAATCAGCCGTTGGTACCATAATGGGTTCTGCCGACCTGGCGAGTACAATAGATGGGTCGTTGAGATCGAGTAAAAAAGCACCCAGACAGTATCTATGCTCCTTGTTAGCCCCATGATATATCTCGAGCCAGCCTTTTTCTGTTTTGATGGGCGCAGCTCCTGCCCCCACCCTTGCACTATCCCAGCTGTCCTTTCGGGTGGTAATGATGCATTTGTGCTTACCCCAATGTATGCCATCGGGCGACTCGGCAATCCAAATATAATTCCCTCCAATATCGACGCTGCTTGGACGGTGTAGCGCATAGAACTTGCCATTGATCTTTTCTTCGAAAATGGCGCAATCTTTATTGTGCGGCGGGATAATCATCCCCTCTGACTCAAAGCTCTTCCAATCTTTTGTTTTGCGTAGACCTACGCCAACTCCCTGTTCTGAAACTGCGGTATAGGTTAGGTAATAAGTTCCATCTAAAAGGGCTACCCGACAATCTTCGACGCCAAAGGCTTCCTGCCCCGTTTGACCTTGCAACAAGGGGTAGCCTTCGGGCTCATAAAAACTGATACCGTCATCGCTGCAAAGCAGTCTCAAGTGTGAGAGGGTAGTTAAATAGTCTACACCTTTATAATTGATTACTCTGGGATCTTTGGCATTCAGTTCGGGATCATTGGCCGATATTTCTATAATTTCAATTCCATCCCCTTTTAGCACTGGAAAAGAGATGATCCCATCCTGCTGTTCTGGCCTTTCGGCCACACGTACCAGTAACCAGGTTTTTCTCTGGAAGGTAAAAACACCTGGGTTTAACAGGCAGGTGATTTGCAATCCTGCTCTGCTGGGCTTCAAGTCCTTTGGTGATAGTAAAGGGTTTTGTATAAATCTCTGTGCTTGATCTTTCATTGGGGTATAATTTTGTTTTTCATTGGTAATGAAGCTATCATAAGCATCCGCATTGCTGCATATAAGTGGTATGCTTATGATGGCTTCATAGGTAGGTGTCTTTTTTTTTTTAAAATAGTTAAGGATTTTGGGTGATGGTGCCACCCGATTTATCAACTTCTCCCTGTGGGATGGGATAAAGATAATTGCGGTCCTGGAAGTTCACCCCTACAGATTGCAAGAAGGCTTTTGCAATGCCCCATCTTTTCAAATCATTAAATCTTTGCGATTCAAAGCCCAACTCTACCCTGCGCTCTTTTACCAACCAGTCTTTGATCTGCGCCTTATCAGTTGAAGCCACATTTCTGTCAGGTAAAGTTCCAGCCGGCGGCAAACTGCCATTCGCAGCCACACTATTTCTCGCTCTTGCTCTGACGGTATTAATTACGCCTATAGCTGCAGGGTAAGCTCCTGTTTCAAGTAAAGCCTCCCCTTTCCAAAGCAGCACATCAGCCCATCGGATATACACCTTGTTACTTGCTGCATCTTCATTCCCTTTGTTGCTATCGTTTAGTGCCCCAAATACTTTGTACACACTTTGAGTTTGCACATTCACTGTATAACCCAGTCTAGGGTCATTCGGTTCAAAAGCACTAATAAAATTGGCTGTTGGTGCAACAAAGCCCCAACCGGCAAGCGCGCAAAGACCATTCCCCATTGCCGGAGTTTTGGCAGACTGGTGGTCATAAGCAAAGATTACTTCACTCTCATTAAACTCTTTTGTTATATCGAAACTATCGAAGTAATTGGTGTTTAAATTATAAAATCTCAGGGTTTCCAGCTCTGCAATACTGGTCAGTACATCCTGCCATCTTTTATTGTAAAGGGCAACTTTAGCTTGTAATGCAATTACAGCTCCTTTAGATACACGCCATTTTTCTACATTATCGGTATATTTAGTATTCGGAAGCAAAGGTTTAGCCAAAGCAAGGTCTGCACTGATTTGCGCCCATACCTGTTCTTTTGGGATACGTTTTGCCACCTCATAAGCTTCAGAAAATTCCTTAAGCGGCTTTAACAAAAGCGGAACATCCCCAAAGTTATTTACCAAATCAAAGTAATAAAAGGCCCTTAAAAAATAGACCTCCCCGAGCAACCTGTTTTTCAAAGTCTCATCTATGCCTATTTTTGCAATCACCGTGGGGTCCGTTAAATAATTGATGGAGCGGTTACAACGCGCGATTCCTTCAAAATCATAGCTCCACTGCCCATTAAAACCACCATTGGATGCTGTAAAATTAAATTTAGAGAATTGATCCATCCAGGCCTGGTCTCCATCGGGGTTCCATTTTTTCTGCATGTCACTAGAGGCAATGTCCTGTAGGATAAAATCATTTCTCAGCACAGTACCATCATCCCAGCCCCACTGACCAATGATATTTAGTGTGCTTGACAACAAGCGGTACGATGAGGTCACCGACGACACAACGACATTCAATTTCGGATCCGTTTCGTCCTGATTGGAGGTAATCAAACCTATGGGCGCTTTATCTAATTCCTTTTTACAACTTACAGCGGTAATCATTACCAGAGCCACAAGTATTTTATATATCAATTTCATAGCTATACTTTTTAAATGCCAGGATTAAAATTTAACATTTACACCAAATAGAAATGCTTGGGATTGCGGATAGGTGCCCTTATCTATAATATCGGCAGATTCCGGATCCAAGCCTGTATAATCCGTCACCGTAAACAAATTCTGTGCAGAAACGTACAAGCGGACATTCTGAACACCCAACTTCGCCTTTGTTAACAAAGACTTAAACGAGTAACCCAGTTCCAGATTTTTCAATCGCAGATATGAAGCGTCTTCTACAAAAATACTCGAGGTTTGACTGCTACCATTGTCACTAAAGGTAGAGCGCGGTATAGTGTTGCTCGTTCCTTCTCCATGCCAACTTTCCAAAACTCTAACTGAATGATTAAATGGACGGGTATCATAATCAATAATTTTTTTCAGGTCATTATATCTGTCTACTCCTTGTACTCCCTGAAACAATGCCGAAAGGTCAAATCCTTTATAACTGGCCGAAAGGTTTAGTCCATAAGAAAATTTAGGATTCGGATTCCCGATATAACCTCTATCCAAGTCATTAATTATACCATCTCCATTAAGATCTTTAAATCTGATATCGCCTGGAAGTTCAGTTGGATTTACCGTTCCCGACAAATGGCTGTTTATTTCAGCCTGGTTCTGATAAATGCCTTCCATCATAAAACCATAAAGCGAATTAATTGGATGTCCAGGTTCAGTTTTCGTCACCTGACCAATTATATTAGGTAAATTCGGATGTAATTTTACTACCTGATTTTTTAATGTACCAATGTTCCCATTAATGCCGTATTTAAATGCGCGATCATTATTTCTGTAACTTAAAGAAATCTCGAGACCAGAATTCTTTACTTCCGCCGCATTCACAATAGTAGGTTGTACGTCCCCAACCAGCTTTGGTAAAGAGAGTGGCAACAGTATTCCGTTTGTTTTTTTCTTAAAATAATCAACCGTTAGATAAATCTTGTTTTCGATTATTCCCATATCCAAGCCGATGTTAGTTTGGGTGGTACTTTCCCATTTCAAATCTGGATTTCCATAACGAAGTAGTTTTGTTTCGTCACCGACTTTGGAATACAAGGTCAAATAAGTATAATTCCCGATATTCTGGTTGCCGAGTGTTCCAACACTTGCCCTTAATTTCATATCAGAAATCCAACGTATTTCCTTCATGAAAGCTTCTTCAGAAATTTTCCACCCCGCCGATACGGAAGGGAAATAACCCCAGTGATTATTGGGTCCAAACCTGGAGGATGCATCTGCTCTGAAATTCCCGGTGATCATGTATTTAGAATCATATACATAGGTAGCTGAACCAAATAAAGAAAACAATGTCCATTCTGCACCATTTCCTCCATTCCATAGGTTGGTTAAGGTATTGCCGTAGTCAATAAACTGGAATTCAGGTGCAGTATAATCAAACCTATTCCTGGTTGCTCCAATGGAAGAAGAATAATTTTTGATGTACTCTGTTCCCACCATACCATTGATCAGATGTTTCCCAATCGTCTTACCATAATTCAAGGTATTGTTCCAGGTAATAGTACTCTCCTGTCCACGATCCTCATTTAAGGAATTAGGTCGGTTCTTCCTGCCCAAGCCCTTATCTTCTGCCGCACCACCGCCATCATCATCACCAAAATTTTGATTAAATGCCTTATTATGTGTGAAATTAAGATCCAAGCCCACATTTGTTCTAAATTTCAATTCCTTATTCTTAAGCAACGCGTACTCTGCGTAGACATTTCCGAAGGCTTTAAACAAAGATCTTTTGTCATTGGTAAAATAAGCAAGCGCTATTGGGTTACTACTGTATTCATACCTCGTTTGGTAAGTACCATCCGCTTTATAAAAGGGTAAATCTGTAAATGGATCCGCAACAGAATAAGTTGGATCATTAATATCTTTAAATACAGGGATTACTGGTGGACGAATGAATGCATGGCGTATCACACCAGGTTCATCACCCTTTGAAGACATTTTATCTTGCTTGGAATAGGAAAGCTGTAGATTTGCCCCCAAAGTAAGGCGATCAGATACATTACCGACCACATTCGATCTGAAGTTAAGGCGCTGATATTTATCATTATCATACACTACAATTCCATCTTGTTCATAATAGGCTCCTGAGATTAAGTATTTAACCTTCTCGCTTCCCCCACTCGCGCTCAGCTGCAGGTTTTGCGAGCGTCCATTCTCAAACAATTCATCCAGCCAATTGGTATTTGCCAAATCAGTCCGACCTTTGTCAGGGGTATAAGGGTTTGGTTCTGTACGTCCCGAATTGTTCCATGACTCCTCCATCTTATCCATATACTGAGTTCTATTCAGCATCTTAGGCAGATTGGTTACTTTTTGAATCCCATTATAATAGTTGACATCAATGGTCGATAATCCCGCAGTGCCCATTTTGGTCGTGATCACAATTACCCCAGCTGAAGCCCGGGAGCCATAAATTGCAGCAGCAGAGGCATCTTTGAGGACGGTCACAGATTGCATATCGGCAGGGTTGAGAAAGGAAATATCCTGAGTAGGGTTACCATCTACAATAAAAAGCGGACTATTGTCGCCAAATGTACCCTGACCCCGGATCAGGATGCTGATCGGGTCACCGGGAGCACCCGTACTTTGCGTAATCTGCACACCTGCAACTTGCCCCTGTAGCACCTGCGCCACATCAGCAACCCTCCGGTCTTCCAGATCGCGCATCTGTACCGAGGTTACCGCACCGGTCAGATTCGATTTTTTCTGTGTAGTATAGCCTAGTACCACCACTTCATTGAGCAATTCATTGTTCTCTTTCAGCGTAACATTTACACTTGAATTTCCATTTACTGAAATCGTCTGCGTTAAAAAACCCACATAATTAAAGTTGAGCTTTTGTGGCGCCCCTTCTTTTAAACTTAAGGAGTATCGCCCCAGTTGGTCGGTCATGGTTCCGTTTTGAGTGCCTTCCTGGAGCACACTTACTCCCGGCAAACCTGTTCCACTTGCATCTCTGACTGTTCCAGACACCTTGGTCTGGGCGTAGAGATTTTGGCTTGAAAATGCTACAAGGAGCAAAATGAGCCAGGCATATTTAATTTTTACTTTCATTTGGTTAGAATTTGTAAAGTTTAATTCATTAAGATTTATTTTATCAATTCAATTGTTTACTATAATCGGGGTCCATATCTGGCGTTCGAAGTCCTGCAACTTCATTGGCCATCAGGATAAATACGTTCCAACACAAGCCCTGGGTAGATGGCCACCAGGAATCTGTTGTAGTCCATTTGGTGGGGATGAACTCCTTGCTATAGGGCCATTTTGGATTTAGGTTAATCTCGGCCCAAACCCGGTTTTCCATCAGTTTGGGTGCCTTTTTCCAGCCATGCTTAAGTCCTGCTACATAAGCACAATATTCGCCCCTTAACCAGCTACCGCCATTATAGTAAAAACCATCGCTTTTACCGTCGGCATAATTGCTTTCGCCAAACTCGGCAAATGGCTGATAATCTGCACTTAAATAAGCATATCCTTGTTTGTTATTGGTCAACCTTACACATATAGGTGCTGTGGTTCCATATTCAGGATGTGGCGAATTGGCCACTTTGTTGAGCAAAGGCATTTGTTCGAGGTGGTTGATTACCATCTCATCTGTTAAAATTGGCCGGTTAAACAACCATAGCGAATAGAACTCCGGCTCCAGATCGGTTAGCGTGATGATATCGGGATAATTCCGATCAAACAAAAGGTGCTTTCTTTTCGGGTCATAAAATTTTCGGTATTCCTGTTCCGCTTTTTGGATGTAAGATTCTTCCAGAGGGTAGCCGAGTTCTTTGATGGTACGTAAGGCAATGACCAGCATACCCTGATTTACCGCTAGACGATCGGTTTTAGGCTTATAATCCACGATGTCAACCTGGCTCATAGAAAAATGTGAGCGACATATCCCATCCTTCCCTCCATCAAATTCATTCCGCACATAGTCTACAGCTTTTTTAATTTGATCTTCCGGCAGGCTAATGTTAAACCTTCTCTTATTCAGCATCGCCCAAATCAACCATTCTATGGTGGCCTCATTATCTTTAGCCTCTACAGAACCCATATAGGGTGTAATGATAGTGCCAATTCCACCTTTTGGCGTTTGAGTTTTAGCCCATTGATCCCAGATGCTGAGGTTCAAAGTCTTGTTGTATGTTGCCACTATAGAAAAAAAGGAGTCCCGGTTGTACATATCCGGCGAATAATTCATATTAGGTACATTAAAGGGCTTAAAGTCGTTTACCCCATTAATCCAGGTGAGCATATTCATATTAGCATACAACATTTTCTCTATTTGCGAACCTTTAAAGTCCATGCCTTCTGCCAATCTGGTTTGCGAAGAGATCATAAACTGATGGTGATCTTTCCAGGGCTCCACAAACAGGTAGCTCGTTTTTTCTGCAGCCTCTCCTATTGGCAAGACATTGTAAGGCTCGGAAGCTGGTTGATGGGCTACGATTT
This sequence comes from Pedobacter sp. ok626, assembly GCF_900100435.1. Taxonomy (GTDB): domain Bacteria; phylum Bacteroidota; class Bacteroidia; order Sphingobacteriales; family Sphingobacteriaceae; genus Pedobacter. The sequence continues at coordinate 349,632 of NZ_FNEX01000002.1, forward strand.
GTAAATCTTTAATTTGTAGCTGACTGGCTTGGTTTGCTAATTTACCGATGAAAAGTGAGACGCTATCACTGCCAATATAAGGCACCAAAATACTCCCTTTAAACAAGGTCCAGTCGCCCCCTTTAATTTTAAAATTGTCAATATACTTTAAGCCATGTTCCAGCTCTATGGTTTTCTTCCCGTTCTTTACTCTAAATAGTTTTAAGGCCAGGGAGGTATCTCCTTTACACTTAAAAGAAATGGAATAAACCTGCTGATCTTTCAGCGGCACGATCGTTTCTATTCGGCTTTGTACTGCAGGTTTACTGAAAACAACCCTTTCCTTTCCCGCGTCAAGGTTATACATTTCGCCGAATGTCATTTGCACATAGTGTTGATTGGCGGCCTGCTCGGCAGCGCTAGCTACAGCCAATAATTGCGGATCTGGCAGGTTACGCATACCGACAAAACCACCCCCACGACCACTAAACCTGCGACGGGTAGTCCGCGTGTATTGATTTTTATAGCCAGCATCCACTAAAAAGCCAACCAGCATATTGTTACGGTCCACATAACCAACAGATGGAAACATTTCGTGGGCAAAGCCGCCCGGAAAATTATCGTATTCAAAGCTTACATACTTAGCTGGTTTTTCGGCAGGTACAAACTTTTCTTTCAAAGTATAGTACATCAGGGGCATCCCCGGCTGAAACAACCGGATGGTTTTCTTAACCACATGCTGATTGATGATCTTGTAAGTCACGGCTACATGAAGGTTCAGGTCAAACTCAGGGATATAGCTTTCTTTTGTTAAGGTAATGCTACTATTGTCGCCAGTCCATTTTTTACCTTTCCAGCCAGATAGTAAAACTTTTTCACTTAAGTCTGTATTTGAAATCAAGAGTGAGAACTCGTCTTCATTATTTAAAAGCTGCCTGTCTCCATCGAAAAGACCAACCTTAAATCCAGTTACACTATCCCCTAATGCTTTTAGGCGCAAACTTTGGGATGCTGCATCAAAACTCCACGACAAAAAAGCAATGAATAGGAGCGCAACAGTTACTGGTAAAAGCAGGTTTGGTAATTTGTGTTTCATCAGGCTGACTATTTGGTTGTAACAAATTTAGACCAGGCCCGCCCAGAAGTAGTACACTATAGTTACATTTGAGTTCACTATAGTTACAAAGTGCTGGTATTTTCCTCGTATTGCTGCTGCCGGTACTCATTTGGCGCACAATTGTAAATCTTTTTAAACTCCCTGAAAAAGTAGGATTTGTTGTTGAAACCGGTACGGTAAAAGATCTCGGAGACGGTATATTGGGAGGCAATCAGCATATCAGCTGCATGCTTTAAGCGAATCCTTTTGATAAACTCTGCGGGTGTCATTCCGGCAAGCGACTTTAGGCGTCGATACAATTGCATCTTACTGATCGACAATGCGCCTTCTATGGTCGAAGCATTTAAATCGGGCTCATTCAAATTATTTTCGATCACCTTGAGCAGGCTTTCTAAGAATTTTTTATCTGTATCCGCAATATCAGCATCCATAAACTGATTGCTGATGTGCTGATCTTTAATCAGACTTTGCATTCGGGCGCGGTAGTCCAGGAGTTTACGAATACGGACATGCAGGTAATTGATCTGAAAAGGTTTTGGTATATAGGCATCAGCCCCCAATTCATAACCTTCTGCCTTATTGTCCTCAGAGCCTCTTGCTGATAAAATCACAAAAGGAATCTGTGCCCATGCCGGCGTTTGTTTCACTACCCGACACAGCTCGAGTCCGTTCATATCGGGCATCATTACATCACTAATGATCAAATCGGGTAATGTTTTTTGCAAAAAAGCCTGCGCTTCCAGCCCCGTACCCGATTCGTAGATCACATATTGATCCTTTAATACATTTTTGATCAGGTACCGCAGCTCAGGTTCATCCTCTACCAATAAGATACTAGGCTTATCAGACTGCAGATCATCAATCAAACTATTTTTATTTTCAGCTTCTGGCTTACGCATCTCAGGCTGTTCATACACCTGCACCAAGGATGCATACAATGCTGAGGGGGCGGAGGTAATCACCTTTGCATCCTTATCCTCGACGGTTGCCAGCTCTACTTTTACCCTAAAATCTATCCAATCCCCTTGCAAGGTGGCCTTAATATCAGCACCCATCAGGCTAACCAGCTCTTTGGTAAAGGCCAGACCGATACCGGTACTAAACTTTTCCGTTTGCTGCTCATTACTGACATAAAACTTATTGAAAATCTGTTCCAGGTGCTCCGGCTTTAATGTACAACCCGAATTGGAAACACTGACCTCCAGGATACTTGTCGCAGGATTAAAGACCACATCAAATTTAATGGTTTCATCCCGCCCAGCATGTTTAAAGGCATTAGACAGCAAGTTAAACTGAATCTTTTCGAACTTATCCTTATCTATAAAACCTGCAATTCCCTCCTGAATTGTTCGGATGTATTGTTGCTTGTTTTTTTCACTGGCGGGAACAAATAGTTCTGAAAGGCTATCCAGCATCTTGCTGATGTCGACATAATCATCGTTCTTTTTCAGATAGCCCGCCTCGGCTTTCCTAAACTCCAGCAACTGTTGCACCAGATAAGTTAATCGCGCAGTGTGCTGGTGAACGATAGAAATGAAATAGTTATTCTCTTTATTTTTAAGCAGATCGGTCTTCTTATTCTGTAAAAAATGCTCTACAGAACCCATGATCATCGTTAATGGCGTCTGGATCTCATGTGCAATATTGGTAAAGAAGTTTAAGCGTTGCTGATGCTCTTCTTCATCCTTCTCCCGCAGCAAATGCTCCATTTGCAATTGATACTTCATCTGCAGCTTATTTTTGCGGTACACATGAAAAGCATAACCTGATGCTCCGATTATCAGCAGATAGGCAAGTATAGCCGGATAAGTTAACCAAAAGTATTGTTCGACATGTAGTTTAAACACGCTTATACCCTCGGTCCATACTCCTTCCCCATTGCTCCACCTTACCTGCAGCGTATAATTACCTGGTGGTACATTGTTGTATATAATTGTACCCACAGCACCGGAATAGTTCCAGCTCTTATCCAGACCTACCAGCTTATAAGCAAGTTCATTTTTGGCTTCATTGAGAAAGCTCATAGGCTTTAAACTTAGCTGGAAGAAATTGCTTTTACGGGCTAAAGTGTATTCAGGGATTTCGGAACGGCTAGCCTTAAGCACCTGTAATCTATTTTCATCGAGGTTTTTACCGCCCATCTGGATTGCTGAAATCAGCAAATTAGGTTGGAGGTTATTGCCTGCGATGCGTTCGGGAACGAAGTAGTTAAAGCCATAAATACCCCCAAAAAAGAGCAGCCCCTTTGCCGATTTCCAAACAGCGCCATCACTAAACTCATTGCTTTGCAGTCCATCACTTTCTCTAAAGTTGGCCACGGCGCCATTATTAGGGTTTAAGCGCGCTAATCCTCTGTTTGTACTGATCCAAATGCTTCCTGAATTGGCGCCCTCAATGGCATGGATGGTGTTATTTGGCAGTCCTTCGGTCATTGTAAACCGCTTAAATGTAGGCTTGTCCTTTAAGGACTCTTCATGGCTCAGCATGTTTAAACCATAACTGGTACCTATCCACAGTCTTTTCTGTGCATCCCGATATAAAGACAACACATCATTATTAGACAGCCCATTTGCTGATGAAAAGGCCTTGAAGGTTTTAAACCGGCCAGTTTGCTTATTCAACAAGCTTAATCCACCATAGCGGCAGGCAATCCAAAGATTTCCATCATCGCCATTGCTCAAAGCATAAATAATATCGTTGGCAGGGCCATTCTCCGTCCCAGAAAGGTATTGCCGGAAGTAGTTAACACTCAAAACACCCTGACTATTTTTAGCCAGTTTTAAATGTATAAGCCCGCTACCGCTCGTACCGAGCCACAATGAACTATCCTTGTCTTGCAAAATCGCATACACAGAGCCAAAATCGGGTAATTTGGCTGTCCCTAAAACATCAAACCAGCGAATGCTACGCCTGGCCGTTAAATCGTAAATATCGATTCCCCGTCCATCTGTACCGATGTAAACATAGGGATCGATCCCTTTTTTTAGTGCATAAACAGAATTATTCTCTAGTCCGTTGCTTGTATTTAGACTTTCTTTTAAAGGTTGCAGGGAAAAGCGGGCTAAGAAATCCTTTAAGATTACAATTCCCTTTCCTTTAGTACCGACCCATAAATTCCCATCTACCTCAGCAAAGGCCCGGACAGGTTTATTTAAATCACTAAGGTTGTTTTTATTGACCAGTCCGAAGTAGTTGATCTTCGGGTAAATCTTAATCAAGCCATTTCCATCAGTCCCAATCCACAACACGCCATCTTTTGCACACTCAATCGTGGTGACCCTGGTATTTGCCAATTGCCGCACCTCGTCCTGCATCAAAAGAGCGGGCTTAAACTCATTGTCGAATACCCCAATTCCTTGTCCTTCCCAACCGATGATGTAATTGGAACGGTAATACTGAATCGATTTGACATTACCCGCAATACTGCTTACTTTTTGGGGAACAAACTGACGCTCGTCCAGCGTCCATAAGCTACCTCCATTGTCGGTAAAGAAAACCCTGTTATTTGCCAGAAAGAAATTACTGATTGGCCTTTGGTGTCTTATAAGATTGACCAGACTTAAGCCTGAAGAATTCGTTTTACAGGCCATCAATGTTCCATCATTTTGAAGGAACCACATCAATCCGCTATGGCTACTTTCCATTTTAACTAGCTGCTTATTCCCTGCCGGAGAAGGAATCCGCTTAAATTGATTCGACGCTGTATCAAACCTGCTTAAACCATAGGTTTTACTGTAGCAAAAAACGATTCCATCTTTAGCCACTGCCAGTTCATATTCCTTTTCGGCAATGCTCCTCTTTGTCGCCTGATTATAAAAATACTGATAAAAATTCCCGGTAATCTTTTCGAATCGGGTAATCCCGCCGATGGTGCTGATCCATATATTGGCCTTTTTATCTTCCTTAATATCCTGGATCACATTGTTCCCAATGCTACCATTTGGATTTTCGCTGTTGTAATTGAAAACCCTAAAATCTGTACCATCGTACATATTCAATCCATCCCAGGTACCTACCCAGAGCAACTGGTCTTTATCCTGAAAGACTACATTTACGGCACTATTTGACAGCCCGTTCCGATTATCAAACTGCTGAAAATAAAACTGAACAGGAACCTGACGCTCAAAGGCCTTGACGAATTGGACCGTAAAAAGTAAAAGAATCGTGAAATAAAACTGGCAAAAGTATTTCATCAATCGTATATGGGAAGGGGGTTATCTCTTCCAATATACGATTAAATTACAAAGATTAGTATAAACTATTGCTTAGCTCCTTCGAGCAAGATATCAATCTGTACAGCGAGTTTATGCTCCAGCTCTGCACCTTCAAAACCAATGGTACGGAACTGCATTTTTCCTTGCTGATCTAAGACTGCAATTGTTGGAATCAGCGCAAAGCCAACCTTCTCTCCTATATTTGGATCGTTGTTAAAATACAAAGGAAACGTGTACTGCGGGTTTTTAGCCTCCCAGCCGATCGCATCTTTTATCGTATTGCGGGCACCACTGTTCACCACCATAAACTTTACGCCAGGATGGTTCTTGTATTTATCATAAACTTTTTGCAGATAAGGCATTTCCTTCATGCAGGGTACACACCAGGTAGCCCAAAAATCGAGGATAACGATTTTGCCTTGCATCATTTCTTTGGTAACCGGCTTACCTTTAAGATCGGTTAGACCAGTTAGTTCCGGACCGGGCTTATTCATCATCTGTTTGGTCAGGGATGTCTTGAGTTGTGCTAGCTTTAATTCTTCCAGCTTTTTGAGTTTTGCATTGAATTCGCTTTCAGAAGAATTGAACTTTAGAAAATTAGTTTTAGCCACCTTGATTGCTATTGTGTCCGAAGGATCTTTTAACAATACATTCCAAATGGCATCATAGGCTTTTTTAGGCTCCCCTGCTTGTTCGTAAACCTGTGCGACATTCATCAGGCTCTCTTTATTTGCACCAGCGCTTTCGGCTTTAGCGGCAGCATCTAGGGCCTCTTGCTTTTTACCTTGATACGATTTATTAAGGGCAATGATCGAATACAAATCAGATTTTGCTGCTGCGACTGCTGCTGCTCTTACACTATCGGCAACAAAAGGAAAAATATGCCCATATTCTGGGAAATACCGGATAACACCTACAGGCCATTGATCTGCAATTTTCAGAGATTCCTCAGCATAGGCAATCGCAGTATCTGGGGCAATTTTCTGTGTTGTTAAAGTCTCCGCAATGGTTTTAAGTCTTTCGGGCGTATATGGGTCTTTCTTACCTAAACTTCTGCGGGCATGATCAATAGCCTTAGGGGCATTTTTTACGGCAGCATAATGTTCAAATAAAATCCGGTGTATATCTGTAGCGTTTTCGCCGACTTCAGTCCCGGTTTTTAGCAAAGCCTCCAATTGGGCCACTTTCTTATCTGTATCTTTTTCTTTAGCAATCGCTGTTATCTGATAATCTTTGGCAAGATCTGAATTGGGGAATCGTCTGGAAACCACCTTACGAATAGAGTCCAGTCTGGAATTTTCACCAATAATTAAATAACCCATTGTGACTTTATTGAGGTTCCCTCCGAAGGTTGGGTTTTCTTCAAATTTTGCGGCAATGATCTTTCTAGCCTCAATTCTATGTTTTAGACTTTCTTCCGGCGTTTTCGCCTGGTTCATCAGTACACTTTGCACACGTACTTTAGCCTCATAATTATCGGGATAATTTGCCAATTCCTTCTTAAGCAAAGCGAGTTGCATGGCCGGAACTTTTGGAGACTTGGGCATTTGAGCACCCAGGCTATACGATTCATGTAAAAAGCCGTCTCTTACTCGTTTATTGCCTTTATATACCGCTATGGAATAGTGTTGATCCGCAGCAGGTTTATCAATGAGTTCCCCACTCTGGAAATAAAATGATGCAAAGGTAGCGTAGCGCTGCAAAACAAAAGAGGCTACCCAATCCTTACCCTGTTTGGTCATTGGCAACTTCCAAGGCAATTCATAAAAGGTAGAATAGGTAAAGTTGATGACAACAGATGAAGCATCTTTACCGATTGCAGCTCCAACGACTCCGGGATGATAAGTGATCGTCACCTTTTCTCCGCGTTGTGGCTTTTCGGGGGTAATTTGTACCACCTGTCCTCGTACTTGCAAAATTGCAAGTACAAGGAGGCAGCTCATTAGCATGTGTTTTAACATAGGGATGCGAATTAGTTGTATCCCGGATTTGGGACCAAACTGTTATTACTGTTTAAAGCTGTAGATGGGATCGGGAAAAGAATGGCAGTTGATTTCCATGCTGGTTTCGTCAGACTCAATACGTCATCTGCCCTGGTTTTACTTGGGTCGCCAGTAACGCTTTTCCAACGTTTTAAATCAAACCAGCGATGGCCCCACTCCGTGAAAAGTTCCAGTCTTCTTTCATTTTCCACCTGTGCCATGGCTACAGCCAGATCTGCTGTTACTGGTAGCGGATTTAACCCTGCTCTCTGACGGATCACATCCAAATCTTCCTTCATTCCGGAGTAATTTTGCTGTTGCGCACGGGCTTCGGCACGGATCAGAAAGGCTTCAGCAAATCGAAGTACCATGGAATATTCAGTAGGAGCATTAATAGTCCCCACTCTCACTTTGTATTTAAATGGGAAATAATGAATCACCGGAGGAACGGCTGTTGTTGCATATTCTCCAACCCAATTTGTTTTCCTCAGGTCAGTTGTCCCAAATGCTTCTACTAAGCTCCCTGCACCTTTATTCAGTCGATAAAATGGCGCACCGGTAGATAATAGTGTATTGCCTTCCCAGGTATTTCTTCCAGTACTGGTATTAATAGCCTGCAGTTGCCATACCGCTTCTGTACTATTTTTCTGAAAAACCTTGGTCATGTGTGCCATACTATTAGGATCAAAAGCGTTAAGTATAGCGTATCCGGTGGTACTGATGACCTCAGCGGCTTCCTGCTCCGCAAGTGCATTGTTTCCGTTGTATAGATAACTCCTCGCAAGCAACAGCGTTGCGGCCGTTTTATTTGGACGTATGCGCTCCTTATTTCCCGGATAAGCAAGAACCAATACTTTTTTTGCTTCTGTCAAATCCTTAATGATGGAAGCGTATACTTCAGCCTTTGGTGTTCTTGGCAAATTCGTATTTTTAAGCACATCAAAATCCAGGATCAATGGTACATCACCGAAAAAGTTTACAAGGTAAAAATGGCAAAAGGCCCGTACAAACAAGGCTTCGCCAAGCAATTGATTTTTAACTTCGGGTGTGAGTGTGGTAGATGCGGATACACCTTCTATAGCCAGGTTTGCACGATAAATGAAACTGTAAGGTTGATCCCACATGATTTTGACATACTGATTTCCTGGAGTAAGTGAATTGTTCTTAAACTCATCAAAAGGTGCTGATGCAGAAGCATAGGTAAATTCATCGGCAGCCATGGCACACATAAAGGTAGTGACTACATTAGCAAACTGATAATTGAATCCGTTCATATCACTGTAAATCCCCGTTAGCACAGCTGTAGCAGATGCATCATTTACAAAGACTAGTTTACTGATCAGTTGATCTTTTGGATCATCAATATCTACAAATTTCTTACATGAACCCAGTGTGCTTAAAATCACTATACAAAGCACAGAATATAATATTTTCATAATTTCTTTTTTTAAAATGCCAATTGTAAACCTGCGGTATAAACGCTTAATGGTGGTAATGCATAACCCTTTGTTTCCGGATCAAAACCATCGTATGAGGTAATGGTAAACAGATTCTGAGCCTGAACATATACACTCAGGTTCTTAAATTTCGAATTCTTTATCACATCCGTAAGGTTGTATTTCAGGGAAACATTTTTCAACCGGATAAATGAAGCGTCGACCCAATTGGCATTTGAAAACCTATATAAGTTTTGAGAGGCATTAAAAATCGCCTTGCCTGAAGTTGCACTGGCCCCCGGAATGGAAGCCTCCTGCCCCGGGCTCTGCCATCTATCTAATGCACTCAGATCTTTATTCTTCAAAAGTCCATTAGAGGAAGCCAGGCTGCCATAGTTAAGCCCCGGTCCCTCTTGCTTAGCAAACTGAAAAAAGAAGTCGAGACTAATTTTTTTGTAAGTCAGACTATTCGACAATCCACCGTAAAATTTCGGCATGGTATTGCCCATCACGACCATATCCATCTTATCATCAAATAATCCATCTCCATTCAAATCTCTGAATAAGGGTACACCTGTGGCGGGATTTATGCCAATAAAGTCATAACCTTTCACAATGGTAAGTGGCTGTCCGATCACATATCTGGTTGAATTTGCCGTTGTAGCTAGATTTGGATAGTTTATCAATTTATTTCTGGCGATGGTCAGATTTGCGGAAGTACTCCAGGTAAAATTTCCGCCACGCACATTGGCCGAAGTGATTTCAAACTCGAAACCCTGATTCTGTACCACAGCAGGTAAATTCGCAGTATATTCGGGAAATCCGGATTGCGGAGACAATGGGTAGCCAACCAACTGATTACCTGAACGGGTGCGGTAGAAGTTCGCCGTCAGCATAAACCGATCCTGAACAAATCCTAAGTCTAATCCAAACTCAAGTTTCTTATTCACTTCCCAACTGTAATCGGGATTGGGGAAACGACTCGGATAAATTCCAGCGCTACCACCATAAGGAAGTGAAGTTGAAGACCAACTGTCTAAGAACTGATAGCTTCCGATCTGATCATTACCTACCGTTCCGTAGCTTGTCCTCAATTTAGCAAAGGATAAGAATTTCAACTGATCTTTCAAAAATGATTCGTTGCTGATGAGCCAGGCTGCACCCACAGATCCGAAATTACCAAATCGTTTCCCTGGTCCGAACCTGGAAGAACCATCACGGCGAAATGTACCGTTGATGATGTATTTTTCATCAAAATTATACGTTAAACGTCCGAAAAAAGAAGCATACCTATACTTGGTGTAGGTATAAGTACGAGGTGTGACTACCGTCGCTGCTTTGATATTTTCTAATTGTTCATCGCTCACATAACCTCCCCCGATCACTGATTGCGCTTCGGTAATGCTGTGCTGAAAAGTTCCCCCGGCCAGGGCAGAAAGATTGCCTTTTCCCAATTGAATGGAATAATCCAGCTGAGGCTCGAGGATATAAGAATTGAATGAGCCATTTCCGTAGTTTCCGGTACTTCCGCTATACGTAGCCGGATTGAAACTGATTTTAGGCAACGTTTGCACTTGCCTTGTATCCAAACGGTTATATCCAGCACTTAATTTTGCATTCAGGCCCTTGATGATGGTATACGCGAACGAGCTGTTGACAAACAAATTATTGGTATTGGTCACATTTGTGCGTTCGAGCAAAGCCATTGGGTTCTGCTCAACAGTGTTAAACCAATAATAATTGCCTTTTGCATCGTATATCGGCATATTAGGCGCCAGATTGAAGGAGCCTGCCAGATCTGTTATTGCCGTATTGTTTTCGTCAATCACATATTTTATCGAACTGGTCATTCTGAATTTATTGTCTTTCGAATTGTAATTCAGTGAAGAATTCAAGGATCCTCTTGTATAACCAGTATTGCCAGGCAATACCGATTTCTCATTGCGAAATGCACCGCCAACGAGAAAATTAGTCTGCTCAGTTCCGCCGCTTAAACTCAACTGTGCTTCGGTCAGACCAGCAGATTTTCCAAATAATTTTTCCTGCCAATTCTGGTCAAGATCCGGACTCCAGGTCAGCAGATCGGGAGCCAGCGCTTCAGTGGGCGTGACCGCATCATTTTTAAAGGCTTCGCGTCTCAATTCCAGATATTGCGCAGTATTGAGCATATCAACTTTATGATTCACCTGTGAGAATCCCTGGTATACATTCAGGTTTACTTCTGCCTTTCCAGCTCTGCCTTTTTTTGTCGTAATTAAGATCACCCCATTTGCACCTCTGGATCCATAAATAGAGGTTGCATCCGCATCCTTTAATACATCTATTCGCTCTATATCTGAGGGATTGATGCTACTCAATGGACTTTGTGTTCCATTTGCTCCAGTAAACTGGCTTAAACTTTCTGAAATAAACGGTATCCCATCCACAATATATAATGGGGCATTGCCTGAGGATATGGAGTTCTGTCCGCGCAGACGCACATTATATCCAGAACCAGGGTATCCGGTTACCGCAGAAATGTCTAAACCTGCGACTCTCCCTTGCAATGCTGCAAGTGGATCTGCTACCGGCTGATTTGCAATACTTTTAGCGGTGATGGAACTTACCGATCCGGTATTATTTCTTTTTGTTGTAGTTCCATAACCGATGACAACAACGTCGTCAAGCGTACCCACATCAGGTCTTAAAGAAATATTTGTCATGCGCCCATTTTTTACCGGGGCCTCTGCAGTCACATAGCCAATATAGCTGAAAACAAGTATCACATTTTCATTAGCGACCTGTATAATGTATTTACCCTCACCGTCTGTAGTCACCCCCTTATTTGTTCCCTTTACTTTAACAGACACACCTGGCAATGGAAGATTATTTTCATCCTTGACAACACCATTAATAGTTATATCCTGGGTATGGGCAGGTACTTCTTTAAAAATAATGACACTATTGTTGACCTGTTTATAATTTAGGCCTGTGCCTTTTAACAACTCATCCAGTGTGCTTTTTACAGAACGGGATTCCCCGTTAAGGGTGACGGCTTTAACAGAGGAGATCAGCTCATTCCGGTAAGCAAATCTAAAGTCCGTTTGCTGCTCTATCTGCGAAAAAACGCTGCGAAGTGTCCCCTTGTTGATGTCGATGGAGACTTTCACGTCGGAAAGTGTCTGAGCAGAACCCGGGGAGGCCGTTAAGCTGCTAACGGTAAAAAGAATAACCAATAAGAGGATCGCGTTTACTTTCATAAAAAATTTTAATTTTTTAAAATTAAACGGAGCGTAAAATGCCGGCACACACCGGCTTGCAAAACGTGTAGAATTGTAATACATTGCGTTGGTTTTAGTTTGAACTGATACGAGAATTGAAACCATCCGCAGACTCCGGCTGCAACCGGGGTTTGCTTCTTTTGGTTTGGCGTGTAAATATTATGGTGATGCCTTGTTGTTCATTTTTGGTTGTTTAGGTTTTTATTGATTTAACATCCCGGCCCATCAATGGTAAGCTGGTTATTTTTTAAGGTCAGTGTTGCCCCTGTAATATCCCCTACCACGCTCAACACCTGAGTAATATCATTTCTATTTAGGAAAGCGGCCGTAAAGCGACAAGATTTAGTTTTTTCATTGTTGAAATGAACTTTCACGCCATAACGCTCAGCTATCATTTCTGCAGCTTCGGCTAAAGTGATATCATCCATGATCAGATCATGTTTTTTCCACTCCACAACCTCAGCAGCATTGACTTTTGCTTTTATTGGCTCTGGCGACTTCGTATTCCAGGACAGTTGCTGATTAGGAATTAAAATGGCTAATGTTCGTTTTTCATCCTCTACCTTAACTTTACCACGGGTTACCGTTACAGTTACCGCATCATTGGCATGGTAAGCGCTAATGTTAAAGGCAGTACCCAATACCGTAGTTTTGATTTTTCCGGTATGGATCACAAAGGGGTGCCTGGCATCGTGCTTGATATCGAAATAGGCTTCACCTATCAGGCGAACTTCCCGCAAGGCTTTACCTTCAAAAGAGTCAGCATATTCCAGATAACTGTCCTGATTTAGCTGTACAGAACTGCCATCAGGCAATTTAACCCATTTGTGAGCTTCCTTTTCTGTTGGTGCCGGCTTCGCCTTTTTTATAGCGACAACATCCTTTTGTTCAACATCCTTCTTTAATTGGAACAAGCCAGCACCCAGTACCAATAGCAACATAGCTGCTGCTGCAATCCAGGTCCAATTCCAATGTTTTTTTACCGGTACTTTATCCTCAATCGCTTTCTTGATTTTCTCCAGAAGTTTAGCTTCATCAATATTTGGATTTGCCGCATTGGCAAAGTCCTGTTCTGTAGCTTCCAAGGCTTGGCGCCACTCTTCTTCATAGCCGCCGGCTTTAACCAAAGCCTTTACCTGCTCTATTTCAGCAAGACTGCAGCGGTTTAAAATGAAGTTTACAAATAATTGCTTAATGTGATTTTCCAATTTTTCTTTGCCTGTTTATTATATTACAATTAACAGGCAGGGTACATTTACTCCAATTGAAAATAAATATTCTTTTTTTTGGGAACTGTCAATTAGATAGTTTGATAGGAGGGAGAGTTTGACGGTACTGCTTGACTTTACCCTTCATATTTTGTAATTTTGATTAATAACTTAGCAAGGATGGCAGCTACAGCAATTAGAGACAGACTATATGATTATATCCGTTATGCCGACGAGAAGAAGGTGAAAGCGATATATACAATGGTGGAAGAAGAAATTAATGAGCAAATCAACTTATGGGAAGATAAAGATTTTCTAAAGGAAATTGATATGCGTCTTGATGAGTATGAGTCTGGTATTGTTAAAACGTCAACTTGGGAAGAGGTAAAACAGAAAGCTAAATTAGCAAAGAAAGGCTAATGAGCTATAATATTCGTTTCCTTCCTGCTGCTGAAAGCGAGTATATCAAAGCTTATCAATGGTACGAAGAGCACCTAGAAGGTTTAGGTGATCGTTTTAGCCGATCCGTTGAAAAACAGATTAAACTCATTTCCAAAAATCCAGAGAACTATCAAATTAAAGAACGCAACTGTAGAGAAAGTAAAATAGACGTTTTTCCCTACATTGTTGTATATAAAATTTATCCGAAGGCCAACGATATTCTAATTGTAGCTATATTTCATACGAGTAGGAAGCCTGGGAAGAAATATCGCAGATAGGGTTCATACCACCAAAAACAAAATGAATAGCAACGCCCCATTCCGAACCATGAAATCTTTAATCGCTTTTAGCGCCTTTACCATTTGACTGTTTACGGTACTGTCTTTAATACCCAATTTCTCTGCTGCCTGTTTATAGGAATATCCATCCTCTCTACAAAGTTCATAAATGGCTTTACGCTTGGGTGGAAGCTGATTTACAGCTAGACTAATGAATTCACCCGTTTGTTTACGCTCGGTATATTGCAAACCATCTTCCGATTGATATACGGCATGTGCAAATAGCTCATCCGAAATCCAGGTTTCTCTTGATGCTCGCTTAATTACATTTAAGGACAGATTTCTGGCGATGGTGAAAAGGAAAGCCTGAAGGGAGCGATCTGTTTGAATAGTGGCTGCATGTTCCCATAATTTCACAAAAGTATCCTGAGTGACGTCTTCAGCCAGGTCGGGCGATTTAAGAATTCCCAGAGCATAGGCATAGATTTTCTTTACATACACATTATACAGCCGAGAAAATGCTTCGGAGTCTTTTAATGTAAGTCTAATTAGTAATTCTATTTCCTCATGGCTGGACAATCCCATACTCTACAAATCTAGTAGATTTTACTCAAAAACTCAACCGTCTTGGTTATTAATGGGAAAGTTACATAATTTTAACAGTATTTAAAATGTGGGACTAAATTGCAGGGGGTTGATCAGCCGATCTAATCCCCCATGACTTATTGGGTTTTGGCCCCATAGTAAACTCCAGGTTATTTGATTTTTTCTGTAGAAAGAGAGTAAGGATAATCTGCTTTTTTAACACCCCTCTTTTTATTTGGCTGTGCGGACATTTCTATATCGATTGTCGCACCCTTCATTAATCCACTATGACTGAGCCAGTTTTTCTCTGACAATTTACCATCATATTTCAGGGACTTAATGTATTTATTTCGCTCGTTATTTAGTGGTGCATTAATGATGATCTTCTTACCATTTTCAAGGTTTAAGGTCACCTTTTTAAATAACGGCGCAGCCAAAACATATTGGTCTACGGCAGGTGTTACCGGATAAAAACCTAAAGCAGAAAATACGTACCATGCGGAGGTTTGCCCGTTGTCTTCATCTCCGCAATAACCATCGGGAGTTGCTTTGTACATCCTGTTCATGGTTTCTCTCGCCCAGTACTGACTTTTCCAGGGTTGCCCGGCATAATTATACAGATAGATCATGTGCTGTATGGGCTGGTTGCCATGGGCATACTGCCCCATATTGGCGATCTGCATTTCCCTGATCTCATGAATGGTCCCACCATAATAACTGTCATCGTATACCGGCGGAAGCGTAAATACAGAATCTAGCTTTTGAACAAATTTTTCTTTTCCGCCCATCATTTCAGCAAGTCCGTCGATGTCCTGAAATACTGACCAGGAGTAATGCCAGCTGTTTCCTTCTGTAAATGCATCGCCCCATTTAAATGGATTGAATGGCGATTGAAATTTACCGTCTTTATTTTTGCCTCGCATTAAGCCGCTTGAAGGATCGAAAAGCTTTTTATAATTCATCGCCCGATTTTTATAGACCTCTATTTCTGAAGCTGGTTTACCCAACGCTCTGCCCAATTGATAAATGGCAAAATCATCGTAAGCATACTCTAATGTTCTGGCTGCATTTTCATTGATATTTACATCGTAGGGTACATAGCCCAGCTCGTTGTAGTATTTTACACCCGCGCGACCAACAGCGGTCATCGGACCTTCATTGTTTGCCCCGTGTTTTACCGCATCCCATAATGTATTGATGTCATAACCTCTCATTCCTTTAATGTAGGCGTCGGCGACTACAGCAGCCGAGTTGTTTCCAACCATAATATTTGCATAGCCAGGACTAGACCATTCCGGCAGCCAACTTCCTTCTTTGAAATCATTGGCCAGGCCTTCCTGCATTTCTTTATTTATAGACGGATACATCAAATTTAAGAAAGGATACAGGGCCCTGAAAGTATCCCAGAAGCCAGTTCCAGCAAACATATATCCCGGCAAAACCTGACCATTGTAAGGACTCCAGTGCACAATCTTATTTTCGGCATTTAGCTCATACAATTTGTTCGGAAAAAAGAGCGTCCGGTATAAACAACTATAAAAAGTACGTTTTTGATCGAGGGTACCACCGTCAACCTGTATACGGCCCAAGGTTTTGTTCCAGATGCGTTTTGCCTTGGTCTTAGTTTGGTCAAAACTCTCTCCGGCTAGTTCTCTTTTCAAATTGAGCTCAGCTTGCTCAATACTGATAAAAGAAGAAGCGACCTTCATATTTACTTTTTCAGCTTTGTCGGTTTTGAAGCCAATAACAGCCCCTGTATGGTCAGCAGTTAGCTCCAGCACATCTTTTGCAAGGTCATTCCCGTTGAAAGAACTGGCGGACAAAAATGGTTTATCAAAATAAATAACGAAGTAGTTTTTGAAGTTAGCGGGTGTGCCGTGAGCGTGTCTGCTGCTATACCCAACTACCTTCCGTTCGCCGGGGATGATCTTAATGTAAGAGCCTTTATCAAATGCGTCTACAACCACATACGACTCCTCTGATTTGGGAAAAGTAAAACGGAATTGCGCCGACCGTTCTGTAGGGGTAATCTCGGTAGTCACATCAGCATCAGCAAGATATACACTGTAATAATAGGGCGTAACTGTTTCGGCCTTGTGCGAAAACCAGCTGGAGCGGTCATTTTCTTTAAACTTCAATTTACCGGTTACGGGCATGATGGAAAACTGACCATAATCGTTCATCCATGGACTTGGCTGGTGTGTTTGTTTAAAACCGCGAATTTTGTCGGCATCGTAAGTATACTGCCATCCATCACCCATCTGACCAGTTTGTGCTGTCCAGAAATTCATACCCCATGGCAAGGCGATAGTTGGATAAGTGTTCCCATTGGAGAGGTCGACTTTAGACTGCGTGCCCATTAATGGGTTCACATAGCTCAGCAGATCTTCCTCCACAGGTATCTGTTGGGCAATTGCCGGACAAATGAAGAGAAAAATGCCTACCGCGTTAAGAAGAAAATGTTTCATCAGATTATCTTTGAGTTTTATAATTTAGGATCGTATTTTTTGATCAGCTGTAGAATAAGAGAGGCAGGCATCACCAGGCTGCTCACTCTACTGTAACGGGCAATATTTATTCCGAAGAAATGTCCTGTCGCGTCAAATACAGGACCACCACACTGCTCTGGCTTCAAGGTGGCATCGTGTGAAAACACTTTAGAAAGCCCATCACGCCTGATGCTTTTCCCTCCCGAAAAGTTCTCCCCAGGATGGTTAAAACTGATTTTAGGCATTGTTCTCAAGGTAACTTCCTTGATCAGGATGGTATCTTTTAAGGATGCACTGTCTTTTCGAGTTATTTTAAGGGCTATTTTATCCCCCGGCCAGTATTTCTGGTAAGCACTGATAAAATCAAGTGGCTGGACGATGCTTATCTTATCAATTCCAACAATCTGATCTCCAGGTAGCAGTTCAGCTTTGCTGGCAGGTGAATCGGGGTTTATCATGGTTATGCTTAGTTTACCTTCTTGGAATCCAATTCCCGCACCAAGATACCCCGCACTGCTCATTTTAGGCAATTCAAACGCGGCACTGCCGATGACACTGATTTTATAAGTATCGTTGGATTGCGGAGAGATTAAAAACTTCCCCAACTGCTTAAGTGTTAAAGTATCGGAATTTAGTGCCGACAATTTTATACCTCCTTTAAGTTTAACGGCCGTTAAAAGTAAAATCAGATCATTATTTTTGTCACGGGCAATAACTGTTGCGGCGATTTCTTCACCCTCCAGCTCAATGACCGGATTTTCGCCTACCAGAGAACTTTTACTGACTAAAAGGATCCGCTTTTTAAGTTTGTCATTTACAGGAGAACCATTATACTGAATTACTGTTGCCTGTACTTTTTGCGATTGGCCATCCAACACACTTTTGAGCAGATAGACACTTCCGCGGAGTCTGGATGCACTTTTTCGGAAGCTTAGCTCCAGTTTTTCCAGTTCTGGTGACCCTTTAAGCCCTGCGGCCATTGGGTCTGCGCCAATGTCATCTTTCAATGCGGGATAAACGGTATAGGTTTCAGCTTTGTTTAATGCGGTCCAATATTTTCTGTACAGATCAACCGGAACCTCAAAATTGTCTTTCTCTCCAAGGTCAATTGCGCTATGCAGACCGATTAACCGGCCATGATAGTCGAACAAGGGGCCTCCGGAATCTCCTGGTTCCATGATACAGGTAGAAGTAATGAAGCCCTGTTTATTCTGAACTTCAGCTACATAGCCAAAGCGTACCATAGGCAGGGATTGGTTAAGACTTTCAGGATAGGCGATACTGATACAAGGTTCATATTTCTTCAGGCTGTACGACCAGCCCATCTCAGCGCAGGGCCATGTCCCGGGCCCGATAATCTTCATCATCGCCACGTCCGGAGCCGATGGATTGCCTTCCAGCTCGATTTCACCTAATCCCTGGGCAATATGCTCCGATCCATCCTGAAACATGACTTTATAAGTTTGACCTGGTTTGTTCACGTGCGCGGCGGTAAGGATATGTCCGCTCGCAGTCACAACAACCCCGCTAAATTGTCCCCCAGTTCTGATTTGTTTATCTACATCAAAACTCCACATCCTTACACTTGCCGCTGATGCCTTTTGAATGGCCTTTTGCATGGTAATCGCCAGACCGTTGGGATTGAATTTTTGTGCGCTTGCAT
The DNA here is from genome assembly GCF_900100435.1 of Pedobacter sp. ok626. Lineage (GTDB taxonomy): Bacteria > Bacteroidota > Bacteroidia > Sphingobacteriales > Sphingobacteriaceae > Pedobacter. The sequence continues at coordinate 368,284 of NZ_FNEX01000002.1, forward strand.
GGCTGCCCGTTCCAGTGATCAGGAACAGCGCGGCCATCCCCCTAAGAAATCTACTCATATTACAGGCTTACCTTCTTTCGTTGAATACTCCGAATTCTGCAATTGAGGGGACATTATCAAAAGACAGATATTTAATCCTCACCTTATTCCCCCAGATGCGCCCGAAACGGTGTATTAAAATCCTTGATTGGCTTTTACCTTCGGCTAAAGGATGCCAGGAGTTGTTAGCGAAATAATCGATAGTATAGGATATCTTATCAGACTTCGCCTGGGTAATCACGATGGCGTTAAAGGCTGTTTCGCTGGTGAGGTCAACCTCAAACCAGGGGTTTTTAACTGTAGGGTGTGAGGTCCAGTTTGAGCTAAAATCATCATCAGTAGCGAAATCCATGATTGACATATCCCAGCTCCAACTTGCGTTGGCCGGCTTTCTTTTGGCCAGATTTGATGAAATAATGGCTGCGTCTGCCAAGGGGAATTTGGGAAGTCCACCGATTGGTTTATACAACTTACCCATTTCACGCAATGCAACAAGGGCATTGTCGTCAATTAAGCCATCACGGTTGGGGGCTACGTTGAGGATAAAATTGCAGTAAACCTGGTTGTAGGGAACCGCATTTTCATTGATCATTTTTTCCGGGGACTTGACTGCCGTAGTTGGAAAAGATGTTTTCCAAAACCAGTTTTCCTGCAAAGGTAAGCATGCCAAGGCAGGTAATTTATTGTGTTCTTTAGAGATGTGCTGACCGGCCCCTTGCTCATATGATTTGATATCGGTGTAAAACAAAGCTTCTGTCGGGTATTTGGCTGCATTCAGATCCATCACCAAACAGTTTGGCTGTATGGATTTTATTAAGTTGTAAATCTCTTCGAAAGGAACATCATCGTAAGAGATTCTGGACCAGGGTGCGTCCCATCCGTCAATAATCAGGGCGGAGATTTCACCATAGTTGGTCAGCAGCTCGGTAAGCTGCTCTTTCACCATTTTGATGTGTGCGGGGCTGATCTGGCCTGGACGAAGTTTATGATGGGTATCTAAAATAGAATAATACAGCATCACCTTCAATCCAGCTTTACGAAATGAAGTGACATATTCTTTAACCACATCCCGCTTTAAAGGACTGTTCATCACATTATAGTCTGTGGTTTTAGTATCCCAGATCGCAAATCCACTGTGGTGTTTGGTTGTTAAACAACCATACGACATATTTGCGGATTTAGCCGCTTTAGCCCATTGGTCTGTATTTAGTTTTTTAGGGTTAAAGATTTCCGGGGATGCGTTTGGGTCCGCCCAGTCATCATTCATATAGGTAGGGATGTTATAGTGAATAAACATTCCGAATCCAAGATCCACGAAAGCCTGCTGCAGCTCCTGAAGCGGGCGCTGATCTTTGTTGCTTTGCGCAAAGGCACTATTTATAGATGAAGCGCTGCCGAAAGCGCATAAGCATACGGCAACAACTAAGAGTCTATGTTTCATATTGTGTGTTAACTGAAAATTTAGATTTTGATGTCAACCATTTTTTTGTTCGGCGGGAAACACTTGTTTTCGTCACAAGTCTGATACGACAAACCGCAACTGATTGCTGAGCCTGGTTTTACATTTACAAGACTCACTTCGATTGAAAACGTCGCCTTGTTCTCAAAAATGAATACCCCCTCGTATCCGGGAAAGGGAACAGATGGTGACGATTGCCATTCCCCTTTGATGCTGACGCCTTCCGGCAATTCCAGGAGTACTTTTACCGGTATGAAGGGACTGTCCTCCGGAAGAAGCGCATAGGTATGCCAGCCTTTTAAGATGGCTGCATCGATATAAAGCGTTGCGGTGTTTTTGTTTTTTCCGTACACCAGTTTAGCAGAAACTGCTACCGGATCCTCAATTGTTGGGCCGGCAGTTGTCGCCGATGTCTTCTCCACAATATTCACTGATGCGCTTTTGTTCTGCTGCCCGGATTGGCCAAAAGTGTTCACCATAAATTTAAAACCACCAGCCTCGGTAAAGAAAAGCTTTTGCTTATTTGTATTGAACCAATCTCTCCATTCCGCTGCGGTGTTAAAGTTTTCGTTGGTGTAACGCAAGAGTACGCGTTTTGCCATTGCTTCATCCTGTTTTCTTTCGAGCATTGCAATGCAATGTTCAAGTATGGCTGGCTTACGATTGGATTTCTTCATTTTGGCTGCATCTGCATCCAATTGTAAAGCATAGGTACCCTCCGGGTAGAAATACTCATAGTTGTGGCGGAAGTATTGATGATATCGTGCGGTGTTGGTGCCGAATTTTGCAAATAATGCCTCCCCCGCTTGTGTCTTTAAGTAGTCTTCAAAACTTTCCATGGCATTAGTGACCGGCATTTTAAGGAATTGTTCATTGCCTTTCCCGATGTCCACGCCAGCATCTTTCTTGTCCCTGAGTTCCTTTTGTAGCTTCAGTAGTCTTTCATTTCCTTCCCTGCGGGAGACAATGGCTTTTTCGTACAGTTTTTTGTCTATACGGTATATTTTCTCATCGATACCGGAACGGGTTTCAATCTGTACTTTTTTGACTATGGCAGGCATGTGGTCATAATTCCTGATGTAACAAACGGTATTTACAAATACATCTTTCGCCTCATCGGTCATGTAATCCGGAGATCCTGAGAAGCCCCACATAAAGTAATTCCCCTGCCTACCCAAGGCCACTGCTTCTGCATTTTTCAGGCATACACCTCCAGAGATCACTTCCGCATCCGGAGAATCTTCAAATCCTTCACCATGCGACACCATACCAATCAAATATTTTTGACCTGCGGGCAGATTGGCTTTTACCACTTGCCACATCGGCATGTTTTTCGGTGTTTTTGCTCCCTGGTATCCATTGAAAAATGAACCCGGAGTGGGCTTGTTTTGCATCGTCAATTTAACCTTATTGGGGGTATTGAAAATGGCGTGCGTGGTTTTGATGTTTAGGGCTTCATCATCCAGGCACTGGCAGTACCAATCGAACTTAAGCCCTTTTGGCAATCCTACATTTGGTGCCATGGCATGCATCAGGATCATCGGACGACTAAAATCGGCCGGTAGTTTTACCGGGCCCGCATCCATGATCGTGACATCCGCATCATTAGACATATCGGCTGTATAATCGCGTACATCTACAGTTTTAACTTCCTGAAAGCGGTTCTCTAAGAAAGCTTTAAAATCTGCCATCCGTGTTTGGTACATTTTGGCGACAACAGCGGCTGATGTGCTGTAATAGACCACATCAGCGGGCATTGGTTTCTCCGGGCTGTAGCCTACATACAGTATCTTTAGCGAGATTTTGTCTTTCGCAAATGCCTGTTGCATCGTCAGCAACACCAATGCAATCATGAATAGCTTCTTCATTAGTTCATCAATTCCGCTAGTTTTTTATTCAGGGCTTCACCCATCAGATGCGATCCGATGATCTTACCTTCCGGGCTGATCAGGAAATTCGCTGGAACGCCTGAGATGCCATACACTTTGCGGGCTTCATTATCCCAGCCTTTCAGGTCGGAGATTTGCGGCCATGTTAGTCCATCCTTTTTGATTGCTTCTATCCATTTGGCTTTGTCGCTATCTACGGACACACCCAGGATTTCAAATCCCTTCTCTTTAAATGCAGCGTATTGCTTTAGTAGGTTAGGGCTTTCCGCACGACATGGGGAACACCAGCTGGCCCAAAATTCTACCAGCACATATTTGCCCTTAAAGTCGGCTAATGAAACTGATTTGCCGTTGACATCCTTTTGCGTGAAATTGGGCGCATTAACGCCCATGGCGGTGACAATGTGCGCATTCAATAGTTTGTATAGCCCCTGACCAGTGTAGGACAGGCGTAATGGCTCGCTTAGTTTGTTAAACAAAGGTAGAATCACGTCCGACTTCAGACCATAACCGCTGTTGAGCTCGGACAGTGCTTGCAATGCGAAGTAAGAATTAGGATTTGCTTTGGCAAACTCAAGCATCTTCTCGCCTCTTGATTTATGAAAGGCTTTTACCTGCTTGTCCAGTGATTTGAAATATAGCGTATCTTTCTGCAGCGCAGCAGTAGCTCTGTTGATGGCTACATTGGCATGGTGGTGCACAGTCATAACTGTAGGGCCAACTTGTTTATCAAAAGCCAGCATTTCGTTATAGACTTTGGAGCCCGTCCACTTTGCATTGAAGAGCGAGTCTGCTGAATTGATCTGTATATTTTCTTTGCCAAAGTTGACATAGATCACATCCCCAAGGCCTTTGGTTCCATAAATCTCTTTGTCGCGGATACCTTCACGGGAAAGCGTCATTCTTGAGGATGCAATACCTTGTATATGACCACTGAATTTGAAAGTTCCGTTGACAAGTTCGCAGGAGTCACTCGCCCCTTTCCCTTCAGAATTATAGTCCAGATAGATTTTAGCGGGTTTGTTGAGATTCCCGATTTTACCTGTTATGGCAAAGTTTGGAGATTGCGCTACGGCCGCTGATGAAATCACCAGCCCAAGCATCAATAATTTTAGTTTCATTTGTGTTTTTTTATGTTGCGTATGCTACGCTTAAATAATAGAGTATGGAGACCTGCATGACTGTTAAAATCATTCATGCAGGTCAAGAGGTATTAACGTGGATAGGTTAGGTTTGGAAAGTCCTGCTGAGCTTTTTTAAACATGCTTTCCCATCCCTCTGGCCAGCCAAAAGCTATTGTAGCCTGCTCTTTAAGATTCACACCTGCGGCGCCACTCCAGAAATGTACGAACTCACCATAGTTTAGATTTCTGATATAGGTGTTACCATTTTTGGGAAAGTGCTTTGACAGGAGTTCAAAATATCTATTGAGCACAGCTGCTTTTCCATATTTGGAGTAGATTGGAAAGAACCAGTTCTTGAACCACTGACTTCCGGGAGTAGGAAAATCATCTTTCGTAGCCATACACTGAATGTAGGCTCTTGCAGCTTCGTCTTCACGGCCGATATGCAGAAGAACATCATAGTTGAAGATTTCCATGAATTTGCTGTCGCCCCATAGTACATCTGATGGAGAACCTTTTGCACCGTGGCTCGCACCGCAAACAATATGCCCCATTTCGTGAATAGGAATACCTATTTGTTCTCCTGTTGGATAAGTCCAGTTGCCCAGACCATTATCGATCACATTACGAAAATCGTGGTCAGCATCAAAATAAGAGGCTGGGTGACCGCCGCCAAGCTGATCTTCCTCCATCTGGGTTGCTGGATTAAATACCTTTCTGGAAATATGAAAGTTGGCAAAAAGTCTTTTATCCGGCCCGAAATCACCATAAGTCTGCTTGACATACGCCCAGGAATCAGACATTGCCTTGAATAACCAGGTCACAGAACGGTCCACATTATCGTCATAATATACGGCAACATGATCATCGTAATAAACGCGCTTCATCAGCAGATCGTGGTGTCCCCAATGTTCCTGCCATGTTTTCGAAGGTGCTCCTGCCGGATCTTCCGGATCAGTGTCGTTACCTTTATTGCTTTTACTGCAGGAGAGCATCAATGCAGTGATGAGTATGGATAGGGTTAAAAATAGATTTTTCATGATTTCTAATGAGGTTATTTCTTGATGACAATATCTACAGGAGTTCCAGGTATACCATTGATGACTTCAGCTTTTGAAGGGTCTTTGCCTACACCTACTTCAATGGTAAATATGGATCCTTCCACACCTGCGGTGAGAACATTACCATCTTTGTCCAGCTGCATCATGGTCACTTTTCTACCTCCGAAATCCACCGGCAACTGGGTTAGGCTTTCGTTTACAGGGTTGTAACGGTAGATTTTATCATCCGAACTGAAGTAATAAACATCCAGTGGTGAGCGCTGCCATTTGCTATCTGCGCGAAGGTTCGCAGCTCCTTTGAAAATACGTTTGTACTCAGCTCTGATCGATCTTTTGTTTTGGTAATCACTCATGTCTACGAAAAATGATAATTCATATACCTGACCGGCTCCATCTTTGAAAAAGGCATAACTGGTTCCCATCGCTGCATTCATAAAGATCAGATCAGTCATTCCCACGTTTTTAGGATCAAATGCGGTTCCGGTAACGGTATATTCTGATCCTGTGTAAGAACCATCTGATGCAAAGGAAACAAAAGCCTTTGTCTGTGTATCAAATCCAAAATAAAAGCTATTGGTAACGGACAGGAACGGAGCCAAACTATAATTTCCTGGCTGAGGGTTAGTGAACTTTCCAAAATCAGGCGAAAACGGAGCTGTTTGCGTTGCAGAAATATACAGTTTATTGTTCATGATACCTGAAGCATACCCTTTGGAGGCTTCCATATAAACAGGTATCAGGGTAGCTGGAGGATTGAAAAAGTTTGATTTCAGCGTCTGTTTCTTGATCATTGAACTTGCATCAATAAATACACCGTTATTTTCAGGATTTTTCGACAATACCCAGTATTGTTCTACTGTTCCAGGTTGATAAACCAGTGGTTTTGCGAATAATTGAACTGGATTAGTGGGTAGCTGCTCACCATTCACGCTGGAATAAAGATCTGCCATAACAGTTTTGTTATCCGGTTTGATAAAGGACAGCTTCGTTACGCCATTGTCTACACTTAATACCGTTTTTCCAACGGAAAACTGCGTGTTTCCCGATATTTTGAAGGGGAAAAAGTATTTAATCCCATTTCTGTTGTCGGTAATGGTCAACCTGGCAGTTCGCACTTTTGGCGGAAGGTTATATACTGCTTTCAATGGATATCCGGAATATTTTACTGATCTGGCTTCTTCCTCCACCAGAATTTCCCATTCATAGCTAAGATCAGTACGGTAATCGCCGCCATCAAATTTCACATATGGCATCAGGATCAAGGTATCTCCTACTAGCGCGGGAAAAGTTTGGTCTTTGAAATTTACCACAACAGGCTCCTCTGCAGGAGAGTAATTGTAGTTCCCAAGATCCTTTTTACATGAATAACAGGCAAGGATGAGGGATATATATATAATTGTTCTTTTTAAGTTCATCAGTCTGGGTTTTAAAGATTCTTATAATAAAATCTGTCTGTTATATTCATCAATAAAAATGTATCTGCCTACATTTGCATAGTATCTTAGGTAGAACTTGGTATCGGGTGCATTTACATTATAGAAGTTAAGATCTCCAGTACCATCTCCCCGCGCTGATGTCATATAACCTTTCTCTGGATTCAACCTGATCCATTCCAGCGGATTGTCTAGAAACAGCCTGGTGTTTTGTATGAAATACAGTGCCCTTGGTGTATAGAGATAGGCATCCGGCGCCCTACGATCGGGCAGGTCAATGGTACCTGATGCGATTAGGAAAAGCTGGTGTTTGGTTCTGCTGTATTCTTTCATCTCTCCCCACTGACTCCACCATACCGGCTGCTCCAGCCTGTTGGAAAAGGTAATTGATTTTGTCCTCGTTTTTACCGGCAGGGCAGTTTCAAAGTCTGCTCCTCCGGAGACACGTATGGTCAGCAGCACAGATTTGCTCGTCAGTGCAGGATCAATGTTCTTCAAAATGACTGGAATTTTCACGGTACCGGAGTCGGCCGGCATAATATATGCATCTTTAAGAGGTTCATAATGAATTCCGGAAACAGCGGTTGTAGAAGTATCCACGACAGAAATAGAGAAACTTCTGGCATGGTTAACTCTTTTTCCAGAGACAATAACAGGAAGCATGATGGTATCTTTATCTGTACCCTGGACATAGGCAAATGAGTAGACCAGCGTATCCTGGTTTGTATAATTCAGGTAAATATTTTCAGCACTATTATATTCCTGCAGCGTTTCTTTTTTGCAGGCAAATAAAAGGCTTATGGCAATGGCGACAATTAATATATTGCTCTTCATGTTGTGATGATTAATTGTTTCTATACTGTTGTTCATCGTCTGGTAATGGGAATACAAAGATTCTGTCAGACGGAGAAATTTCTTGTGTGGAAGATACTTTTATGGCGTGATTGAGTCTTTTGTACATATAAAAGATCTGGCTTTCTCCATAGAATTCCTTTCTAGCTTCCTTAAGCAGGATATCAATAAATTCTGCTTTACTGGCAACAGCTGTTAAGCGGGTACCAATCCCCCGGTTGATGCGTACACTGTTGTAGTAATCGAAAGCTTTTTGAGGGTCTGTATCATAGCTGACTTCCGCAGCAATGTAATACATTTCACTAAGCCTGATAGCAGGAGCTACTAATGGGTGCTTGTTGAGTAGTGGTTCTGCATTTTTTACATATTTCTGAAGCAAGGCTCGATCGGGATTAGTGGCGCTGGTCACTTTCAGAAATCCGAATCTGTAGCGCCAATCATCAGCACCAGATTGGGCTTTTTCAAAGATGTCATCAATCTGGGCCTGGGTAGCGCTGTAATCAGGATTTACTCCATTAAATAGCTTAGCCACCTGGCTATTGATGTCCTTTGTATCCACAAACCATGAGCTGATGAGTTCTTTATAAAAGATTTTATCCCGTTTTTCTTTGTCGGCATTGGTCGCATCATTCTGCGCTGTCCATGGAAATTTGTTGGAGGCAATTACGATTTGTGCGTTTTCCTGACTTTTCAGCAGCTCATTCTTATACAGGTAAACCCTTGCCAGCTCCGCACAGGCGGCATAATAGTTCATCCTGTGACGTCTATTCTGCAGGAAAAGGCTAGCTCCGTTAACTTCGGGCTTATTGTCATCACCAGGGTATCCGACAATATAATCACTACTTACGATGGGATCAGTTGTTTTCATCAGCACTTTCGCCGCATTCAGGTCTTCAGCCATTTTATCCAAGGCCTCTGATACTGTTGAGAATGGTGTGCTGCTGGTTCCCACCGTAGTTACATAAGGAATTCCTTTCGCTGTTGGATTGCTCCTGAAAGATGGTGCAAACATGCGCAGCAGATCAAAATGCAGATAGGCGCGAAGTGTAAGTGTTTCGCCTTTTACGATTTCATAATTTTTTCCTGAGAACAGGGTCTTTCTATTGTCGATGTTCTCCAGAATGTAATTACAGTTAGCAATCGCCCGATAGGCAGATGCCCAGATCTCGATATTTTTATTTCTCAGTTCTGCATAAGTGTAATCGAAACTGGCGACTTTCTGAAACCTGATTTCTGCGAATTCATAATTTTGGGCCATGATGTCCAGGTTGCTGAAAGTCAGGTTTCCGCCATACAATGACCGGGAGGCACATAGCGTATAAACACCATTTAGTGCTTCCTTATAACCATCTTCAGATTGGAAAAGCAAGTCCTTGTCGACATCTGACTCAGGCTGTACATCCAGGAATTTCTTGCAGGACGCAAACAGCGTCAGCAACATTAAGAGATATAAGCAATTTTTCATATAAATATATTTTTTTAAGATCTTCGAGGAAGACCTACGGTCTTAATTATTTAAAATGTAGCAAGCAATGAGCAGGTTAAACTTCTTTGAAATGGATAGGTGATTCCCCGCTCCTGTTCTATTGTCGAGCTTCTGAAAATATCATTAGCTGTAATTGCTGCCCTTAGTCCCTGAAATCCGATTTTCCTTGCTGCGGCTTTCTTCAGATCATAGGAAAGGTATACCGATCTTAGCTCTAGCAGGTTTTCTTTCTGTACAAATCTTGAAGTAGCGCGTGTATCGGCCAGGTCGGCGATGTTTTTATACATTGTAATATCCCCAGGCTTTTTCCATCGTTGTTCCAGGGCTCTGCTATCCACATTAAACCTTGGATTTGCATTTTCAATCCGGTCTACCAGGGTTTGATTGTAGCGATCTGCACCAAGGCTATAGAAAAAGCTGAAGCTGAGCATGAACTGCTTATAGGTTATATTACTTCCGAAGTTCCCATCTACTTTAGGTGCTTCGTCACCTACCGGTTGTGTGTCTTTCACATCATAATCGTAGGTTCGCGAGCCATCAAGCTTCACATAAATTTCTTTACCATTTTCAGGGTCTATTCCAAGTGATTTGACGGCATAGATGGTGTAAAGCGACTGTCCTTCGTTGTATCGCAGCAATGGAGTTGCAGCTGCTTTATTATCTGGATTTGTTTGAAAATCGTCGATACTTTTGTTGTAAGCTTTTAACGAATTGGCAATCTTTACAATCTTGTTGGTATTGTGTGCCATGTTACCGATAACATTGATATTCCAATCATTTGTTCTGAAGGCATTCCATGTCAGGAACAGCTCGAAGCCTTTATTTCCCATGTCACCAAGATTGGCTTTGTAAGTACTAAATCCTGTGGAAGGAGCAATATTAATATCAGTCAGGAGTCCTTTTGTTAATTTATAATAATAACGTGGCGTTAGCAGGAAGCGATCCTTAAATAAGCCGATGTCGAGGCCTACATCATAGGTCGTAGTTTTCTGCCATTGCAGGTCTTCGTTCCCATAGCCATTTACCACTGCACCAATTCCTGTAGAATACCAGTTGGAAGTTTGGTAGGAATAGATGGATTTTGATAGATAGGCGGGAAAGGAAACAGACCCGGTTAAACCCGTACTAGCCACAAGCTTTAGCTTAGAAATGGCTTCGAAAGAAGACATAAATTCTTCATTGTGGATATTCCACCCAGCACCAAGTGCCCAGAAGGGAGCAAAGCGCTTGTCGGCCCCGAATGCTGAGGATCCGTCGAGCCTAAAGGAAGCATCTAACAGGTACCTGTTCTTAAACGAATAGTTACCACTAATGAATGAACCTACCAGTCGTTTCACATTGATGCTTCCATTTGGCGCGGCATCTGGCGTGTAGGTTCTTGCAAAACCAATATTTGTAAACCTGTCGTTTGTAAAACCTCTTGCCTGAAATGCTTTACGGTCATTTTCTGAAGAAGTGACATTTGCGCCGGCAACTAAGTTAACCGAATGATCAGCAACCTGTTTATTGTATTGCAAAGTCAGATTCCCATCAATAGCCAGCATATCCTCGCTGGAATAATCATAACTACCTCTGTTTTGGATTTCATCTACTGGCCCCTGTATAAAACTGCTGCTATAAGGAGACACAAATCTGTCCGCAGTACTTTTCGTCTTATTCAAACTCAGGAGACCTTTAAGACGGAGGTCATTTGTAATTCTCCAATCTGCAGAGAAGGCATCAATGATTTCGATGTAGCTATTTTTATCGAAGTTACCCAAGGTTGCTTCGTATAGTGGATTATATACCCGCAGCTTCTGATATTGCTGTTGGTTTGAATTGTCATGCGTATCGATTTCCCAGTTGGCAATCTCCTGGATCAAATTGCCCGAAGCATCTTTAATTGGGTAATATGGGTTCATATTTACGTAGGTCGAAAAATTCCCGTACTTTGAATTCTCTGCATTGACCTGCGTGATGGTGATCTCATTTTTAAAAAGCAACTTCCGGCTTGGATTGTAGTTGAAGCTTAAGCCTGCGCTGTACTGGTCTCTGCCAGACCCTTTCATGACACCCGGATTGGTTTCGTATCTAAGGTCGACACCGTATCTGAAGGAAGAATCACCCCCCTGTGCATAGATAGAGTGCTTTTGGCCATAAGTATTTCTCAAAGGCTGTGATAACCAATAGGTATTTACACCTGCAACCACATTTTTAAGTTTATCGTAATACTGAAGATCAAGATCCTGTTGAGTACCCACATTGTTGTTGCCTGTTTTATATAAGCCTGCTAAACGCTCGTATTCCAGTTTCTGGCTGGCATTAAGCACATGGTATCCGGATAAATCCGGCGCTGTAACATTGAGCTCATAGTTGTAAGAAAGCTGTAACTTGCCAGAAACAGGGGCTTTGGTGGTGATAACCATCACTCCATTTGCAGCTCTGGATCCATAAATGGCGGTTGCAGCAGCATCTTTTAACAACGTGATGCTCTCAATCCTATTGATATCCAGATCGGTCACCTTTTGCAGGGATACTTCAAAACCGTCCATAATGAATACCGGTAGATTATAGGAACTGGCCAGGTTATTTCTGTCCAATGCATCATCAGTGATTGAAGGTAATGCCGTTGATCCACGCACATTAATTTTGGGGAGGGCATTTGGATCAGCACCCAACAGGTTATTGTCCAGCAACCTGAATGATGGATCAAAAGACTGAATGCTCTTTAAAAGGTTTTGCGGATTAAGGCGTTTAAGCTCATCGCCTTTGATGATCACGGCATTTCCGGTGTAGTTGTCTTTTTTAATGCTCTGATAACCGGTAATGACCACGTCCTTCATCGCATTTACTTCCGATTCCAATAACACCGTTAACGCTTTGGTGTCCGTTACTTTAACTTCTTTTGCTTTATATCCAATGTAACTAAATACAAGTATCTCTCCAGGTTGTGCTTCTATTTTAAACCCGCCATTTTCGCCGGTTTGAGCTCGTCTTGCGGCTGCGCCCTTAACTGATACATTGACACCAGGAATGGATTGATTGGTTTCTTTGTCAAATACCCTTCCTGTTACTGACAGCAGGATTGTGGTCATTTCGTTTACACCTGGGCGGGTGTCCGGGCCTTTAGGACTCAGGACAATGGTTTTATTGACAATAGTGAAGTTTAGGTTGTCATTTTGAAGACATACCTTAAGGGCTTCATCCAGGGGTACATTTTTCAGTTCAACGTTGAGGCGCTGGTCTGATGCTTTAACTTTTCCTGTATAGAAAAATAAATAGCCGGTCTGCTGTTTGATGTCCTTTAATATTGTTTCCAGCGTAGCATTTTTCCTCGAGATGGTCACAGTCTGGGAAAAACTTGCGGCTGATAAATGTAAGGTGCCGATCAGTAATAAAATAGCGGTTAATTTCATCACTAGTAATAGTTTGTACTTTACCCGCTGTATCTGAAATACAGGGTTGTAAAGAAAAGTTAATTTCATATTTTTGGAATAGAATTAAGTGAATAAATAGCAACCCGGTCTCAACATCTGGCTGCTGACTTTTTTTGGACCGGAAGTGGTGAGATACTTCCGGTTTTTTAGTCAAATCATTTTTATAGTTCCTGATCTATTGTAGCTTTCTTATCATGTGATTTGGTTTAGTTGGTTAAAGAATAGGTTCATTATTTATTATTCTGGCGATCTGATACAGGTGGTCGTTGGTTATACGAAACCTTAATGGTTTTTCCTGCTACATCAAAATGTACATTGTCGATTTTTAATATTCTAAATACTTCCGACAGCTTACTGTTACGAAAAATCTCGCCATAATATTTTTCCTCGCTTATTGGGCCTACGTAGATAACATCGACGTCATACCACCTGGAAACCTGTCGCATGATAGATTTAATGTCGTCTCCATCAAAGGAAAATACACCATTGATCCAGGCCGTTTCCTGGTCCGTATTTACCTGATGCTTAAACAGCGTATTCCCACGAGCCCTGTTCCATACCGCCTGCTCGCCAGGCTCAATAGTCGTAGCCGCCGCGGGCGTAGAAACTTTTACAGCCCCTTCAAGGAGCGTTGTTTTTATGGCCTCTTCATCAGCATAGGCATTGACATTGAAATGGGTCCCCAGCACTTCTATAGTTTGCTGTCCTGAAATTACCCTGAAACGACTGTTTTTATGCTTTGCTACTTCAAAATATGCTTCACCATTAAGCTCAACCAACCGATCGTTTCGGTTTAGGGCGGTCGGAAAAGTTAAAGAAGAAGCAGAATTGAGCATTACTTTTGTACCGTCTGAGAGCATGATGGTATACTGACCGCCTTTGGGAGTAGATATTGTATTAAGGGTATTTTCTGTTGACTCTTCCTTTGCTTCGACTACTGAATAGATCAGTTCACCATCCTTAGATTTGCTGACACTGATGCCGGATTGTTTAGAGATTTCACCTTTAGCAGCATCGTTCAGCACAATTTTCTGCCCATTCGCTAACGTTAGAATTGCTTTATTGCCACCAGGTGCAATGTCAGCCGCTAGCGCATTACTCTGCGGGTTTCCCGCGTTGTAGAAATATAAGCCCGCAGCAAAAATGATGAGTATCACTGCAGCAGCGACAATACGGGACCATAACTGTAACCGCTTCGTCACTGTCCGCATACCCAATCCGGATTTTTCCAGCGTACCAGTCCAGATTTCGTCCTTTAAGTCCAGGAAATTACTTTCCTTATCAGACAATTGATACTTAAGAGACTCATCCAGATACCAGTTTTCTACCCACGACCGTTCTTCGGCAGTAGCTAATCCTTCGTTATACCTTTCTATGAGTTCTTTTGCTTGATCCCTATTCATTCTTTCTTATTACAGACAGCCTATTTAAATGAAGAACAGCTGAAAGTTCCTTTGGGGGTAGACAATATGAAAATATTTTTTGAAAGGCGCTAAATTCAACCCAAAAGAGGTCTACCGCAGAAAAAATAACACAAAAATCCCAGACTCTACCATTGGAAGTCTATTTTTTATGATTTTCAATGCATTTTGAACTTGTTTTTTAACGGTCTGATCAGAAAGGTTTAATTTTTTTGCAATTTCCTTGTGGGAGAGGTTATCTTTTCGGCTTAATTCGAAGATTTCTTTCATTCTCGGAGGCAATTTTTGAATCTCGGCCTCTACAATATCCAATATTTGTTGTTCATCAAATATGGATGCATCATTGGTTGATTCAGTAATAAAACCCGCTACCGAGCTTAAATAATCATTCCGGACCTTATTTTGGGCAACCAGGTTCAAGACCTTGTTTCTTACAGAAATATAAAGATGCCCTGATAACTTAGTACTGACATTTAGAGAAGCTGATTTTAACCAGAGGGTACTGAAAACATCTTGAACAACATCCTTTGAACTATCCTCATCCCTAAGCATCCGAAAAGTATGATAATACATCTCAGCCCAGTAACGATTGTAAATTTCAGTAAAAGCGACCTGATCCTCCTGTTTTAACAAAACGGTCAGCTCCTCATCACTGAAATTACTATAAACTGGCATGGCTTAACTGATCTGATTGGATCCAAACGAAATTAGGCTTTCTTCTCCATATTTTCTATAATCAATAAAAAGTCTTCTACGTTTTCTGGTGTAACGACTAATGTTTTTGAAATCTTATAGTTTCCAGTAAAAGTATCTGAAAACTTGGCTTTGCCTTTTGCATTCCATTTAAACTCATATGCCGACAGGGCCTCACCATCATCCTCTATAAGATCAATCTCTTGTTGCTGAGTTGTACGCCAAAAATATTGATCAAGATCTATGTTATGGTAACGAAGAGATTTCATTCGTTCCGCTATTACATAGTTCTCCCAAAGAGCTCCCACATCAGTTCTTGAACCCAGTGGCTTAAAGTTATTAATGATTGCATTCCGGATTCCGCAGTCATAAAAATATACTTTCTTCCCCTTTTTAATTTCATTACGAACATTTCGGCTGAAAGCAGGTAACCGAAATACCACATATGTTTTTTCAAGCAAATCAATATATTTATCTACTGTCTTTGCATCACTACCAATTGTTTGGGAAATTTCATGATAGCTGATTTCACTACCAACTTGTAAAGCCAATGCTTTGAGCAGTTTTTCTAAAATAAGTGGCTTTTTAACCTGTTCTAACATGAGCAGATCTTTATACAGGTAACTTCCTGCCAAAAGCTTTAATAACTCCAGCTCTTCTCCTGGCTTTGTAACGATTTCAGGATAATAACCATGAATCATACGATGCTCTAATAATCGTTTTTCACTAATCAGCCCATTTTGTAAAACCAATTCTTCAAAGCTCAAAGGGTAAAGCATAAACTCATACTTCCTACCTGTTAAAGGTTCATTAACCTGGCTCGATAATTCAAAAGCCGATGATCCTGTAGCAATGACCTGTACATCTTTAATCTGATCAGTGAATAATTTAAGCGTGAGGCCTATATTCGGAATGCGTTGCGCCTCATCTATAAATAGTATTTTTTTATTCCCAACAACAGCTTTTAATTTAGAGGCTGTTGTGTTAGTCAATATATCCCTTACATCTGCATCATCACCGTTTAAATAAAGATGTTCTTTGCTTTGTAAAATTGATTCTACTAACGTTGATTTACCTGATTGTCGTGGGCCAAATATTAAAATGGCTTTCCCTTTAAATAATCTATTCTCAATAGCCTCCTGTATACTTCTTCTAATCATTCTGTATTCAAACACGTTAAAAACATAATATTTCCGGATTTAAATCCTTTAAAAACATAATATAATAGGATTCAAATCCAAAAATAACATATAAAAATGATTTTTTCAAATCCCTTAAAACATAATATTAAGGGATTTCAATCCGAAATTATGACCATACCCATATGACTTGTACAAATACTTTATCCGAAATTGAGGGCAAAAGAATAAATTCATAGATTTGCGTATATACTTATTACTGAACAAAAAACTGACTATGACTTATCAGGAAAAACTAGCGCAAATACGCAATCAAATGAAGGTCGATAATGTACATGCTTACATTATTCCATCTGCCGACCCTCATATTAGCGAATACTTACCGAAACATTATAAGTGCATTCCTTTCGTATCTGGCTTTAAAGGATCTGCAGGAACATTGGTTATTACCCATGATCATGCGGGTTTATGGACTGACTTCCGCTATTTTGAACAAGCTGCGGATGAACTAAAGGACAGCGGCTTTGAGTTGATGAAACAAAAAGTTCAGCATGCACCGGAATATATTCAGTGGTTAATTGAAAAATTAGATAAAGGCAGTACAGTAGCAGCTGATGATAAATTATTATCTGTTTTGCTTGGTGATATGTTTACCCAACAATTTGCTGTTAAAGAAATTAGCCTGACTAGCAAAGATTATTTAAGTTCGATCTGGGAAAATCGTCCGGTATTACCTTCAGAAAAAGCTTTTCTAATTGAGGATAAGCACATCGGCCAATCTGTAAGATCAAAACTGGATCAGGTAAGAACTGCCTTACAAAAACAATTTGCAAGCCATCATCTAATTTCATCTTTAGATGATCTAGCCTGGTTGTTTAACATCCGCGGAAAAGATGTAAGCTATAATCCTGTTGTATTAAGCTTCGCGCTGATCAATCAAGATCATGCTAGCCTATTTATTGATGTAGACAAGCTTAGCAACGAAGAAAAAGAAAACTTATTGAGCAACGGGGTTGAGGTATTACCATACCAGGATATTGAAAATGCAATCTCAAATATCCCTGCCAACAGCACTATTTTTATAGATCCAAAAAGAAATTGCTTTGCTTTCTATAAATTAATTCCAGCTACGGTTAGGATCATCAAAGACACCAATCCTACGACTAACTTAAAGGCCGTTAAAAATGAAACTGAGCTATCCAATACCAGAGTAGCAATGCTTAAAGACGGGGTAGCGATCACTCGTTTCTTAAAATGGCTTTCAGAAAATATCGGAAAAGCTACGATTACAGAGCTTTCGGCTGCTGCTGAATTACGTAAATTTAGAGAACAACAGGAAGGTTTTGTAGGTGATAGTTTTAATACCATCAGTGCTTATAAGGCACACGGTGCATTGCCTCATTACGGCGCATCTGAAGAAAGTAATGTTGAAGTAAAGGCTGAAGGCTTATTCCTGGTAGATTCAGGTGGTCAGTACTTTTATGGAACAACCGATATCACCCGTACCATCCCAATGGGCAACAATACGGAAGAGGAATGTACTGATTATACCTTGGTTTTAAAGGGAATGATTGATGGTTGTAAAGTACGTTTCCCTAAAGGTACTTGTGGTTATCAGATTGATGCCATTACCAGAAAACCTTTATGGGATTATGCCATTAATTACGGGCATGGAACTGGCCACGGTGTAGGTTATTTCTTAAATGTGCATGAAGGACCGCAGGTATTCAACGCAAGTGCCACTCCTGTAGCGATTGAGTTGGGCATGATCACTTCTGTTGAACCAGGAGTTTACCGCCCGGGCAAGCATGGTATTCGTATTGAAAACCTTGTCAATACAATTGCTGACGTAAGCAATGAGTTTAATGAGTTCTATGCTTTTGAAGCTTTAACCATTGCACCTATAAGCACTAAAATTGTAAAGAAAGAATTGCTGGAGCAATCACAAATTGATTGGTTAAACAGCTACAACGCTTTGGTATTTGAAAGATTAAGTCCGATGTTAAATGCTGAAGAAGCGGCTTGGTTAAAAGCTGAAACTAAAGCTATTTAATTGCTCTAAATAATACAAAAAAAGGGAATCTGCTATTCAAACTCTGCATAATTCGCGCGCTGAAGAAGCGGCGAACAACACTAGGAGTTTTCATTAGCACATCCCCTTTTTAAATAATATTGTATCAAAGCATGGCTCGCTAGCTAATCAGCTATTTGTATGGTGCAGTATTCACAAAAAAATCGGATATCCTGTGAAAAGACCTAGCGTTGTTCGCCGCTTCTTCAGCGCGCGAATTATGCAGTCTTTGAATAGTGTATCCGATTTTTTATGTAGTATTTCCTTAATATTTTACGCTGGGCTAATCGATCTGTCTAAATGCACATATCCACCATCTACATAGACTAATTGTCCTGTCGTATGACTAGAGGCATCAGAAAGCAAAAATACCGTTGCATTCGCAATCTCTTCAGCTGTTGTCATTCTTTGTTCAAAAGGGATCTTAGCCTTAATTTCTGCGAGTTTTTCTTCAGAATTTGGAATAGAACTAATCCAGGTTTGATACAATGGTGTATAACACTCTGCTACGATAACAGAATTTACTCTGATACCATAAGGCAATAATTCAACTGCCCATTCCCTTGTTAATGCATTCCTTGCACCATTTGAGGCTGCATAAGCAGAAGTTCCGCCCTGGCCCGTATCTGCTACTTTCGATCCAATATTAACAATTGAACCTTTGGAAGCTTTAAGCGCGGGTAAAGCATGATGAGCCATTAAATAATAATGAATCACATTCTTATGCAGACTATCTACAAATCGGTCATAATTACCGCTTTCTAGTCCAACGCCATCATTTACACCAGCGTTGTTTATTAATCCGTCAATACGGCCAAACTTCTCCAGAACAGTAGCTATTGCTTTTTCTATATCTTTTGGGTTCGTCAATTCAGCAGAAAGCTGAAAAACCTGACCGCCATTTGCAATTACCTCATTGGCCAGCTTTAAATTGTCCTGTTCATTTCTACCAACAATTACAGGAATAGCACCTTCGCTTGCCAATACCCGAACAATACCAGCTCCAATACCTTTGGCACCTCCGGTAACAATAACCACTTTATCTTTTAACTGCAGATCCATAGATTGCTTATTATTATAGATTATAAAATTTTGTTGCATTACCACCCCAGAAGAGTCCCTGCTCGTCCGAAGAAAGTTCGGAGGTGTATGCCTCCATTAAGCCAAGCGTTTGCTGATAAGAAGCTGCTACCAGACACACCGGCCAGTCAGATCCATACATCACTCGCTCGATACCAAAAGCCTCAAAAACGACATCCAGATAAGGCCTGAAATCCGCTCCCTTCCAATGTTTCCAGTCTGCCTCGGTAACCATGCCAGACACTTTACAATGCACATTTGGGTGTTGCGCCAAGGCTACGATATCCTTTTTCCATTCTTCAATTGTACCCGCTTTGATATCTGGTTTGGCAATATGATCCAATACAAAAGGCTGATCCGGGAATTTGGCAACCAATTCTGCGGCATACTTTAGCTGATCTGGAAAGATCAATATATCATAAGTATAACCGTATGCTTGTAGTTTAGAAATTCCATTTAAAAATGTCGGCTTTAACATTAATGCACGGTCTTTTTCTCCTTGCAGGATATGTCGGAATCCTTTCAGTTTATCGTACTGCTTTAAATCCGCCAGCTGATCTTCAATGTCCTCCGCTTGTAGATCCACCCAGCCAACAACCCCTTTAACAAAGGTATTATCCGCTGCATTTTTAAGTTGAAAAAGATTTTCGGCCGGAGACTGATCCGACTGAACGACAACGCTTCCATCAAAATGATGCTGTTGAAGGATTGGCAATAAGGTTGAGGGCAAATAATCAGCCCTCAATACCGCCATATCATCTGTTATCCAGCTGCCCCTAACCGCATCATAAATCCAGAAATGCTGATGAGAATCAATTTTTAACATAGTTCTTTACCTGCTGTTTTGAAGTACCTAAGCCTTCAATACCCAACTCTACAACATCACCATCTTTAAGGTATACTGGCGGGTTAAAACCCAATCCAACACCTGCAGGAGTTCCTGTAGAGATTACATCACCTGGCAATAGGGTCATAAACTGACTTACATAAGCCACAACAAAAGGAACATTAAATATAAAGTTAGATGTGTTGCCGTCCTGCATTTTCTGACCATTTACCGTCAACCAAAGACGCATATTATTCACATCGGCAATTTCGTCTTGAGTAGCCAAAAATGGGCCTAGAGGGGCAAAGGTATCACAACCTTTTCCCTTATCCCATGTCCCATTTCTTTCCAACTGAAACTCACGCTCAGATACATCATTATGCAAGGCATAACCCGCTACATAATCCAATGCCTCGGCTTCTTCGACATAAGATGCTTTCTTACCAATTACTACGGCAAGTTCCACTTCCCAGTCTGTCTTTACAGAGTTTTTAGGAATTACGATATCATCAAAAGGCCCAGCCATTGAAGTACTGGCCTTCATAAATATAACTGGTTCAGACGGTATAGCTGCATTGGTTTCTCTGGCGTGATCGGCGTAGTTTAATCCGATACAAACAATTTTAGAAGGGCGGGCTATTGGGGCCCCCAATCTTGTGCCTGCAGGAATAGTAATTAAGTTACCTTCATTTGCTTTCACAAACTCTTCAAGTCTTTCCAATCCATTGTCATTAAAAAACTGCTCGTTATAATCTCCGCCGAAGGCCGAAGTATCATACCAAATATCGTTTACAATTACACCGATTTTCTCTTTACCGGCAGCTCCCCATCTAATTAATTTCATCTTTTTTTGTCCTATTTAATTTTCAATTCAATTATGGTATCAATGTCGTCCATTTTTACCTCATCCAAATATACTATTGTCTGACCTCCAGTTTGTTTAAATTTTAATTTAGTACCAACATTCATTAAAGTTGCCGAAACCACCTTCTGCTGTAGTTTTGGTAAAGCAATATTAGGTTGTTTGATCTTATTAATCACGTGGGCATATAGGATTTTGTCTTTTGCTGTAACTACACCCCAGTCCTGCACATCAATAAGATTCCCTCTCGTACCGTATATACTTGCACCATATACCTTCATCCAGTCGCCAATTTTAGCAAGCGTATCAATATTTTCAGGCTGAATGATCCCATTTGGCATTGGGCCTACATTTAATAAGAAGTTGGCATTTCTACCGGCATCATTTACCAGGTAATGAATTAACTGTTTTACAGTCTTATATTTCCTGTCGGTGATGCTAAATCCCCATGAATTGTTCATCGTTTCGCAAGTTTCCAGTGGAAGCTGAGAAACGCTGGCCCCACCAAAACCCGAGGTATTAAAACCTGGCAAATCCTTCTCAAACATTTGAAAATCTTCGCCCGCTATAGGCGATAAATGGTGGTTATTACCCACCATACACTGCGGCTGCAGCTTGTGAATTAAGCTGTAAATCTCGTCGTAGTGCCAATCTACCTTCGATTTTAAGGTTTTGTCCTTGTCATTATCCAGCTGATCCCAATGTCCATCAAACCAAATTCCGGAAATCTCTCCATAATTGGTAAGTAACTCTGTTAGCTGCGCTTTCATAAAAGCAATATAGTTATTCCAATCGCCTTTTTCTGTCCGCCCAGTACCTTTTCCAGTTTTACCTGTAGCATACTGGTAATCGGTACGCGACCAGTCCAACAATGAATAGTATAAGAACAACTTTATTCCTTGTTTATGGCACTCCTTAGCTACTTGTGCTACGATATCCTTTCCATAAGGCGTCTCAGTTATCTTCCAGTCCGACTGTTTAGTATCCCAGTTGCTAAAACCATCATGGTGACGGGTAATAAGCGTAATATACTTCATACCCGCACTTTTTGCCGCATTTACCCACTTCGCCGCATCAAAGGCTGTAGGATTAAAAAATCCTTTTAGTCGTTTGTAATCCCCTACCTTGATATTTTTATTGTTCATCACCCACTCGCCATCACTCAACACGCTAAAAGCTCCCCAATGGATAAACATCCCAAACTTCATGTCCTGAAAATCCTTCCTCGAAGCAAGGTTTTCCGCCGTTGGCGTGTATTGTTGCGCGCTTAAGCGCAATGAGCAGCTCATTGCGAAAAGTAAAATAATCAAGCGTAGCTTCATGTGCGTGGTTCTGATTTGGTGATATATGTGTGATTTTAGTTATTCAACTTAATAAATCCTCCATCTAATGGATAATCATTTCCAGTTACAAAACCAGACTCATCAGCGCAGAGATAAAGGGCCAATGAAGCTACTTCTTCTGGTTTTCCCATCCGACCTATTGGCTGACTTTTCGACAATTTCTCGAATATTTCAGCTTCCTGCCCCGCATAATTTTTAGCAATAAAGCCATCTACAAAAGGGGTATGTACCCTTGCTGGAGAAATGCTATTGCATCTGATCCCTTCAGCCATATAATCTCTGGCCACAGACATCGTCATCGCAAAAATCGCTCCTTTACTCATAGAGTAAGCAAATCGGTCTGTTAAGCCGACTACAGCGCCAATAGAGGCCATATTTAGCACTACACCTGAACCTTGGGCTTTCATTGCTGGAATAGCTGCGAACAAGCAGTTGTAAGCTCCTTTAACATTTACATCAAATACCTTTACAAAGTCTGCTTCGCTGGTATTATCGGCTCTTCCAATATGGGCAATACCCGCATTATTCACTAAAATATCAATTTTACCGATTTGCTTAAAGATAGCAACAACCGCTTCTTGATTACTGACGTCGCAACCGTAAGCATCAGCTAAGCCTCCTTCGGCCTTTATTTCATTTACAGTCTGCAAACCCGCATCTGCATTCAACTCTATAATATGGACATGAGCACCCTGTTTGGCAAAAAGCGTCGATATTGCCTTGCCAATTCCACTTCCTCCACCTGTAATAATTGCTGATTTTCCTTTTAAACTAAACATTTTTTATAATTATAATGAAACTCCTCTTTTCCACGGAATAAAATCGTCCTGATTTAACAATACTGCTTTAGGGATTTCTTCGCCACTTGCCGCTTTAATGCAATATTCCAAAATCTCCGTCCCCATTTCTGCAATGGTCTTCTCTCCACGTATAATGGCTCCTGTATCAATGTCAATAATATCACTCATCCTTGTTGCCAATGCCGTATTGGTAGCAACTTTTATCACCGGACAAACTGGGTTTCCCGTTGGGGTTCCCAATCCAGTCGTAAACAAAATCAAAGTAGCACCACTTGCTGCTTTTCCTGTAGTTGCTTCCACATCATTTCCAGGCGTACAGACTAGACTAAGTCCTGGTTTTGTAACCGGCTCTGTGTAATCTAGTACATCAACCACCGGCGAATTGCCCGCCTTTTTAGCTGCTCCAGTGCTTTTTATGGCATCTGTGATCAAACCATCCTTGATATTACCCGGAGAAGGGTTCATGTGGAATCCTGAGCCCACAGCATGCGCTTGTGCATCATATTCCCGCATTAACCTAATGAATTTCTCCGCCGTTGGTTCATTTACACATCTGTCAATTAAATTTTGTTCGGCTCCACAAAGCTCAGGGAACTCTGCGAGCAAAACTTTGGCACCTAAAGCTACTAATAAATCAGATGTATATCCAACTGCCGGGTTAGCAGATATCCCACTAAAACCATCACTTCCACCGCATTTAACGCCAACACACAACTTACTTAAAGGTGCAGGTTTCCTTTCTACCTTATTGATCTCTTCTAATCCTATAAATGTTTTGAGAATCGCGCCTTTAATCAGCTGTTCTTCACTCTGACTTTGCTGTTGTTCGAATATAATGACAGGCTTATCGAATGAAGGATTTCTCTTTTTAACATCATCCAACAAGTTCTGTGTTTGTAAATGCTGACAGCCCAGACTTAATATAGTGATACCGGCAACATTAGGATGATCGGCATAAGCAGCTAGCAATTGGCTAAGCAAAGCTGAATCCTGTCTTGTTCCACCACAACCACCTTGATGATTTAAAAATTTAATGCCATCAACATGCTTGAATACGCGTTTTTTAAGCGGCTCCACTGGGGCAAGCTCATCAATCTTAAATGAAGTAATATCCACCCCGTTTTGATAAGCATCCAATAACTGCTCCGTAAACTGCTTGTATTTATCAGTTACGGTATAGCCCAAAGTATTGTATAAAGCCTCTTTTATAACATCAAGGTTTCTGTTTTCGCAGAACACCGTTGGCACAAACAGCCAATAATTTGCCGTCCCCACTCTCCCGTCAGCACGATGATAGCCATTAAAGGTTCTGTCCTTAAATTGGGTTACATCAGGTACCTGCCATTCATAATTCACCTTTCTATAGGCGTAATCCTGCGAAGCATGATGTACATTATCGGTAGTCATCAATCCTCCTTGCGGAATAAAAGCCGTTGCTTTTCCAACAAGTACACCATACATTAAAACCTCTCCACCAAGGGCAAGATCCTCAATAAAGAATTTATGTTTAGCCCGGATATCATCTTTTAAGGTGATTACCATACCGTTCCACTCTACGATTTTACCTTTAGGCAAATCTTGCAAAGCCACCAACACATTATCATCGGGGTGGATTTGCAGAAAACTTTTCACTGTATTTTCTGACATTAGGCGTTTAACTCAAATATTTTATCCATCATTATCCATTTCTCTCCAGGCTTGGCTCCAGGTACGGCTTGTTGATATTTCCACATTAGCGCTTCCCATTCCTGTACCTTCTCATTACTTGCATCCATTGCCGACTTACGATCAAAGCTAAATGTATCATTTACCTCCATAATCATAAACAAGCGGTTGCCTGTCCTGTAAATCTCCATATTTTCAATACCTGCCGAGGTTATACTTTCTATAATCTCTGGCCATACTTTACGATGCATCTCCTCGTACTCAGCAATCAGCTGATCATTGGGTACCATATCTAGCGTTAGACAATATCTTTTATTCATAATTTACGCTTTAACAACTTTATGTCCTTTTAATCCGAACAGGAGTACAACTACAAAACAAACAAGCGGTACAACATATCCAATCTGAATATTCTCGGCTACATCACTGATGTACCCCATTACTGGTGGCAATATAGCACCGCCAACTATTGACATGATGATCAAACTGCTTCCCAGTTTGGTATCGCTGCCAAGATCTTTGATTCCCAGTGAAAAAATAGTAGGGAACATAATTGACATAAAAAAGGCGATCCCAATTACTGCCACCAAGGCAGTTGTCCCGCTAGCAGTAATGGCTACACCACACAGAATTACGTTGATCAATGCATAAATAACCAGTAATCTTTCTGCTTTAATAAATTTCATCAAGAAGGTTCCTATTACTCTACCCAACAGAAAAGCCAATCCCACTCCATACCCGGCATAGTCTGCTGCAGTCTGCTGATCTATACCTGCGGCTTTGGTTGCATACAAGATGAAGAAGCTAAATACACATACCTGCGCGCCAACATAAAAGAACTGTGCTGCTACTGCCCAGCTTAAATGACGGTGTCTTAACGCATGTAATATTCCGGTTTTCTCTCCTTGTTTCTTTTCCTCTGTTTCTACAATTTCAGGCAATTTTAAAAAAACGAATATCACCGTGATCACGACGATAATACCTCCCAAAATCAGGTAAGGAGTTTTTACCGAAGAAGCTTCTGAAGCTAATGCCAACTGTCTGGCAGACTCCGACATCTTACTCAACTCCTCATCCGAAGCCCCTTTGATCAAAATTACCCTTGCCCCAATCATCGGTGCAAGTGTAGCTGCCAGTCCATTAAAAGTTTGTGCAAAGTTTAATCGGAAAGTCGCCGTCTCAGGCGGCCCCAATAAAGAAGCATAGGGATTCGCAGCCGTTTCCAGTATCGTCAAGCCACAGGCTATGATAAAAAGCGCTCCCAAAAAGAATATATATAACTGTGTATTTGCCGCAGGAATAAATAAGAATGAGCCTAGGGCAAAGAAGGCCAGTCCGATGATAATTCCGGTCTTATACCCATATTTTTTCATGATAAAACCCGCGGGTAGTGCCATCACAAAGTAAGCGATAAATACTGCTGAATCCACCAACGACGCCTGCAATGTACTCAGACTAAATGACCGCTTTAAGTGCGGAATAAGAATCGGATCTAAATTATGTACAAAGCCCCACATAAAGAACAGTGAGGTGATCATGATAAAAGGGAAAAGATATTTATTTTTCGTCATTGGGTTTAATTATTTGGTTATTCAAAGGACGCGAATTCTGGCACTAATTATTTTATGATATTATCATATCATTAAACGATTTTAGCATATAAAGTGACCATTCTCCTCTAAGGCTGGAATCTTTGCCTGAAAAAGGCAAAGTTCCTAGGCCTTTTCGGAGAAGGTAACTTTATTCCTTACAAGGTGCAAAAAGGATAAAACAAAAAAAGCTTCGGTTACCCGAAGCTTTGAAACTTATTTTTTTCCATGTATCACGTCGAAAAGTAAACTCCCTTCCTGTGCATCATGCTTAAAAGCAAAATTACCTTCTCTGAAACGGCCTAGCTTTCTTCGCTTCTTCAGCGAAGCAATGCAGCCGTAGAAGAGAACGGTTATTTTGCTATTTAATAATTTTTAGCAAATACTCACCATAGCCACTTTTCACTAAAGGCCCAGCTAGTACTTTTAACTGTTCTTTATCAATGAATCCCATGCGGTAAGCAACCTCTTCAATACAGCCAATCTTCAATCCCTGACGCTCTTCTATCACCTGTACAAATTGACCTGCCTGCATTAATGAAACGAAAGTTCCGGTATCTAACCAGGCTGTACCCCTGCTCAAGACCCCAACCTTTAATTTCCCTTGCTCCAGATATACTTTATTTACATCTGTAATTTCATATTCACCCCTAGGCGAAGGCGCAATATTTTTAGCAATCTCTACAACGCTATTGTCGTAAAAATACAGTCCTGGAACCGCATAATCAGACTTTGGCTGAGTTGGCTTCTCTTCAATAGAGATCGCCACATTATCCTCATCAAACTCTACTACACCGTAGCGCTCCGGATCAGAAACCCGGTAAGCAAATACAACGCCGCCTTCAGGATCTGCACTGGATTGCAAAAGTTTAGACATTCCATCTCCGTAGAAAATATTATCGCCCAATACCAATGCGACTTTATCTGTACCAATAAAATCCGCACCGATCACAAATGCCTGAGCAAGACCATTAGGCTTCTCTTGTACAGCGTAGGAAAACTTACATCCCAGCGCCGAGCCATCTCCCAATAGCTTCTCAAAGTTTGGCAAATCATGTGGTGTAGAAATGATCAACACTTCATTGATACCAGCCAACATTAAAATCGACAATGGATAATAGATCATTGGCTTATCATAAACAGGCATCATTTGCTTGCTCATGGCCAGTGTTAAAGGATGAAGTCTTGTACCACTTCCTCCGGCTAGAATTATTCCTTTCAAGTTATTTTATTTTTGAGGTTAATATTTAATTTGATTAGCTCTAGAATGACTTATCTCGAAGATACACTATTTTCAAGTTCAGCATACCATTCGGCACCATATTTTCTAATCAGTGGTCCTTTTAAAAACTGGTAGACAGGAACTTTCAATTCCCTCCCGAACGAACAAGCATCATGACAAATGTGCCATCTGTCATAATTCAACACTTCAAACTCAGGATATTGGGTAATCCGGATAGGATACAAATGGCAAGAGATTGGCTTTTGCCAGTCTACCAAGCCTTGCTCATAACCTTTCTCTATCCCACATTTAGTGATTCCATTTTCAAACGTGACATAAGCACATTCTTTATTCCCGTCCACACAAGGAGTGGTCAGATCTCCATCGGCGTCAACCACCGATGTGCCTTGTTCCTCTATCGCAGCTATCCCTTTAGGTTCAAGTAGATGCTTGATCTTTGGATAAATATCTTTGAGAATAGCGGTTTCAGCTACATCAAGCGGTGCACCCGCATCTCCTTCCACACAACAAATTCCTTTGCATTTGTTCAGGTTACATACGAAACTTTCCGTAATGACATCCTCATGAACCAGCGTATTCTGTACTTCTATCATTTTCTTATTTCACTATGGCCAATGGGTATTTCAATCCCGTAGCCGATTTAATCTCCATGGTTACAGATCCAACTATAATCTCCACCTGAGCCTTTACAGGCACCCTGTTTCCATCATCTGTTATCCAAAGGTATAATTTACTATCTTTTCTAAAAACTCGCCCAGGCTTTATAGATGGGCTAAATTTCAAACATTTTATTTTACCAAGTTTGGTTTTAACAACCTCCCTGCCTACAAACTGGATTTCCAGCTGACTAATTTCATCACCGAGGAAATAATTCAACTTTACAAAATCGCCCGACTTCATCTTTGAAATATCCAGACTCCGGGCAAAATAATAAGCCGACACCAAATCAAAAGTTTGAGCCGTTGGCGTTTTAAATGTACCCTGTGTAGCCACAACCTTTTTCTCTTCCTGTTGGAACCTCGCCTTATCCTGTCGACGGTATCCACCCTCACGTATATTCTCCTGATAGAAATAAGGCTTTAAATTGTCCTTATCAATAAATGAATCGTAATGATCTCTTATTTTGTAAAAAATATCAAATGTACCTGATGTTGCGCCATCTACTAATAGTTTATAGGTGGGCTTACCATCAAATTTAAGATCTGATTCCTGTACCTTGATTTCGCCTTCGGCAGCGGTAATAAAACCATACTTCAATTTATACTTCAGTATTTCTCCCGCCTGAAAAACTGGCTCCTTCACAAAAGGCAGCTCCTGGGCCAGTCCTTTAAAACTCAGAAATACGACAATTACGAACAATAGGGACCTTCTCATAACTGAGTTAAAACAAAAAGCAAACCAATTAATCTTTACGCTTGTAAATTGGCACGGTAGAACATGGTTCACCATACATAATGCTCTTCACAACCGGGGTCAACAAATTGGTGATTTCAACGTAAGCAGCTACGGTAACGTCTATATCTGCACAACCTTTGATGACAACACGCTCTCCGGCAAAATCTTCCAAATTTATTTTTGCCAGCGCTTTTGTAAATAAAACAGCTTCCAATGTTTCCAAACTTCCAAATGAGACCTCATTGGCATAAGGTTTCATTTTAGTAGCCAGTAGCATATAAGCCCAGGTCGGCACAATTGCATCTGCACTGCAGATGATCGCTACATTTTTACCAGTATAAACCGACCAGTCATTCTCTTTTATAAACGCTCTAAAATCCTTCTCCCTTAACATCAGGCCATGAAAAAGGTTATCCTTTATGTCGTAAACAACACGCTCACCATGATTAAAATAATCTTCAAGGTTAAGTGTAACCAATCCACTAGCTGCTACTTTATTAACGAAATTTTCCTGAATATCCATGTTTCCAATATTATTAACTAGATAAAAACGCCCTTTTAAAACAAAAAAGCCGGAAGCTGTTAGGCTTCCGGCTACAAAATTACGTAAAATAAGATTAATAGAATTTCACCCTATTGTCTTTTATCTTGCTTTTATCTTGCAAGGCCTGGAATGCTGCACCCAAAGAGCGCTGTGCATTAGCTTGCATCATGATTTCTTTTTGTTTGTAAGTGTTAGCCAATGGAGCTGGATTGCTAAATCCGTCTACTGCAAACACATATACACCCATGCTACCATCAACAGGTTTTGAAACTTTACCTGGTTGAGAACCGAATACCGATCCAACCAATTTATTTTCTTGAGCTGCACCTGGAATAATTGGGTTAGCAAATACAATGTTCTCTACAGGGTTAACTTGCTTGCCCAATTTTTGAGCAACCTGTTCAATTTTAGCTGCACCTTCTAAAGCCTTATTTGCTTTTTCTGTTAGCATTTTAGCTTTAACTGCATTACGAACCATTGGCTCAATTTCTTTTTTAACTGCTTCTAACGAAAGTGGACCTTTTGGCTTCACATCAGTTACACGAGCAACAACATAAGCGTTGTCCATTTGATAAACCTCTTTAAGCACATCACCTTTATCAGCTGCGTAAGCATCACGGATCAATTGACGAGGGTTGTCTAAACCTGGAGCAAAACCTTGAGTCGGAGTAACCTTATCTGCTACACCAACAGTATAGCCACCTTTTTGCGCCAATGCAGCAAAGTCAGCACCTTTAACTTCGTTTAAGAAGCTGTTTGCTTTTTTATAAGCTGCATCTCTTGTTTTATTACTCGAAACTAATCCTTTCTCTATGTAAGCCAACTTAGCTACTTTTGAAGAACCAATTTGTTTCTCGATTTTAATTAAGTGTACACCAAATTGAGAAGTCACCACTTTAAGATCACCAGGTTTGCCATTAAATGCTGCATTTTCAAACACAGGCACCATTTGACCACGACTGAACGTACCTAGATCACCACCTTTATCTTTAGAACCATCAACGCTATATTGACGAGCAAGGCTAGCAAAATCACCACCATTTTGAACCAATGTTCTTAATGAATCGGCTAATTTTATGGCTTTATCATTACCACCCATTTTAGATGGGTCAATTAAGATATGGCTTGCTTTTACTGAATCTGGAGAAAACCGAGTATCAATAACCTTAACTAGTTTATAAGAATTACCTGAGAATTTAGGTCCATAAAAACTACCTGCAGGAAGATTAAACACTACTGAATCAACAGCAGGATCTAATTTACCTTTAGACATATAAGTATAAGGAACTTTCACATCAGAGTTAACTGCTGCAAATAAAGAGTCGTTTCCGGCGATTTTGAAATCAGCAGCCAATTTATCTACCTGTGCTTTTACTGCTGCAGAATCAGATTTTGTCGGATTTACACTGAAAGCCACATATTCGAATGAACGAGTCTCTGTAGGGTTTTCAAAACGTTTTTTATTTTCATTGTAATAATCTGAATAATCAGACTCCGTTGGTTTTACAGTTGCATCAGGTATTGAAGCATAATCCAACAGTGCATATTTGAAACTAGCCAGTTTATTACGGTTCAAGTATTCGTCATTTGCTTCCAAAGTGGTTACATAAACCGAATTACTGATTAAGTTGGCGTATTTTTTCTGTAAGGCTTGTTTTTCAATCTCTTGTTGCAAAAGAACCCACTGTTGTTTTAACTGAGGATTTTTATCCTGTTGTTTCAACGAGTTTATAATTTCGGCACGGTTTACTTCGCCAGTTTGAGGATTGCCAAAATACTGTACAATCAGTGGACTTGGATTTTTTCCTTGAAGCAAGTCAAACAGCTCATCACCTGAAACCGTTAAACCTAAACGTGCATATTCCTTACCTAAAAGGATACCTGCCACTTCACCTTGCCATACGTTATCTACGGCCATAGCTTGCATTTGAGCATTGCCGGAACCGCCATATTGTTGTTTAAACTGAGCTAAGCTCTGATCTACTTTCGGACCAAATTGATCTATGCTAATTTCTTCACCATCGATTGACCCTACAACTTTCTGAGATTCGGCCCAAAAAGGCTTCCCTACGTTAATTGCATCGCCAACCAAAAATGCAACAATTGCAAAACCGATGGCTCCTATCAAAATATAGCCAGCACGATTACGCAAAAATGTCATTAATCCCATAATATTCTTATTTATAATTCTTTTTTAAGAGCGCGCAAGATACAACTTTTGCGAAAAAAAGAAAACATTAAATTATTCGCCAAATTTTTCTTCAATATAAGTCTCACCGTAACCACTTCCGGCAGTATAATAACTAAAGTCCTGAGGGGCGCTAAAGTTAACCGCATTGGCAAAAGAGCCATCAGGCCTGGTCACTATTCCTTTAGGCGAAAAAAACATTTGCTTATTCTGATCCCAGGTCAATTCTTCTGTATTAAAAGTCAGCGTCTGGTTTACCACAACCACATTTCTTTTAAAAATGATCAACTTCTCTGTCTCCTTCATTATGGCATAATCCGAAGTGATAGAGCCTGTAATATTCTGTTTCTCATCTAGGAATTGAATCTTCACGCCTTTAGGCATCTCCTGAAACATCGCACCACTTGAAGGGGTAATCTTATCCAGTACAGGAGCAAATCCTTTAGCCTTAACCTTTGCAGAATCACTATAAATAATATCTACGCCGATGGTCCTATTGGTATCCAGACTAACCTTTTTTGAAAGTTTAGCCACCTTCTTCAGATCGTCATCACCACACGAGCTCAGAGAAAGCTGAACAACACAAAGCATTGCTATACAAAAAACCATACCCGGACTTTTCATCCAGGTATGTGTATTTTTTAATGCTGATAAAGTTGTCATAAAATATTATGAGTTCATTAGTCAAACTTGAATCGTTTAAACCAGGTATCGTTAAGTGTAATTCCTAAGTGAAAATTAATATAATTTTCCTGAACCAAACCATTGGTCAATGTTCCTCTTCTACCCAGCTCCGTTGTAAAGTTAAGCTTACTAATTGCAAATCTGGTATATCCAAGTGGGAGGCCCAGACCAAAAGTAACGGCCATTTGTTTAATATCCTGATCGTTTACTTTGATATAAGTCTTATCGTAGGCAAAGCCTAATCTATAGTCTACCCTGTTAAAGTAACTTCCAATCGAGGTGATATCTGGTGTAATCTGTCCACCTACGGAAGCTCCCCAGCTGTCATTAAGGCCACTGTTCACACCGTCAATACTCAATTTAGACCAGTTTCCCATTCTATAATCAGCACCAATCAACCATTTATTGTCTTTCTGTATGGAAATTCCAAAATTATGTACTAAAGGTAGCTTTAACTTTGCAGAACCGTTTTCAACAAGAATTGGCGTATCGATAGCTGTTCCTTCTTCTCCAGTGCTCTGTCTAAGGTATCTTGTTACCGCAAAAGTTCTTTTAGAGTTTATTGAAGATGGAGATGAGCCTGAATAGCCAATTGTAATGCGGCTTTTTAGGCTTAATGGAATCTCATATTGAGCACCATAAGAGAAGCCAATACCGCCAACACTATTTTTTTCCTGCTGTTTTGTATTGACAGATGGGGAACTTTGCAATTCTAATGCACTGTTCTGAACCATGTTTCCAAAAATGTACTCCACATTTACACCCACTCTAAAGTGATCACCAAACTGTTGACCAATCCCCATGTAAGCTTTTGTCAATCCACCTTCTCCTGAATATATTCTATTCACTGAATTGGTATCCGTGGAAGAAATTTTTCCCATGCTGCTATTCTCATAGCCAAGCTCGGTGAATGGCAACAAACCGAAGCTTAATCCTGTACGGCCCGCTTTAATAGGAAAAGCAAGAGCCACGTGGTTTAAAGTAGCATTAAAACTACCTTCGCTTTCACTCCCTTTCTTCAAGGTCTTAAGCGTTCCGGACATCCCCATATCAACTGTAGTTGATGTAATACCTGCATAAGTTGCCGGATTCTGCATGTTAATATTGTTGAAATACATGCTAGGTTTGAAAACGCCGGTAGAGATGCCACCCATTGCCTTAAACTGAGGCAACAATAACCCTTTAACATTTCCAAGTCCATATCTCGAATATGGTGATTGTGAAGTAACCTGTGCCTTTACTGTAGCACTAGTTAACAAGATC
Source organism: Pedobacter sp. ok626 (assembly GCF_900100435.1). Lineage (GTDB taxonomy): Bacteria > Bacteroidota > Bacteroidia > Sphingobacteriales > Sphingobacteriaceae > Pedobacter. Next base: position 401,849 of record NZ_FNEX01000002.1, read on the forward strand.
ATTACGGCTACTATATAATTAATTTTTTTGTACATATTCAAATGCAATAACTTCATTTAATCCTTTTAATACCAAATACGGATCGTGTGTAATTTGAGGCGCAAAGATGCTGTTTTTTAATTGTTCTAGCAAAAAAGCAGCGTTACCCCCTGTCAACAATACCGTCAGGCCTTTATTTTCTTTATTATAAGCGGATATAAAACCCTCAACTTCGTTTATTACTCCTTGTAAAACACCATTTTTAATCGCCGAATTGGTATCGGTTCCCTTAGGTATTTCCATATCCTGATCCCACTTTACTAATGGCAATCTGCCTGTAAAATGATGAAGCGCTTTAAAACGCATATCAATTCCCAAGCTAATACTTCCACCAAAATACTCGCTATTGCTATTCAGTAAATCATAAGTAATGCATGTCCCTGAATCTATCATCAAACAATTTTGTCCAGGGTAACAACGATTTGCGGCTATTACTTTAGCCCATCTATCTAAGCCCAGTGTAGAAAGTGTCTGATAATTATTCTTTATTCCGGTATTGATGCTTGTAGAAAATGGGATGTAATTTGTGTTTGACTTTAAAACATGAATTACATCTAATAAATCTTCACTAACACTGGAAATAGATGAATTAACTATATGGTATTGTTTTATTAGTTTGATCAGTTCAGCAGGTACAATTTCTTTAAGAACCTGGTAGTTAACCATTGTTTTTTCATCAAAAACAGCCAGTTTACTATTTGTATTACCTATATCTATAACCAGATTATGCATTAACGGCTCCAAAGTTCATTGCACAAAGCTATCAATCTTTAGCTAGTTTCAAGGTCCCAAATTGTTAAAAAAAGTTAAACAAACAAAAAGTATTGAATGGCGAAAACCAGGATAAGGAATAGGCTTTCATAAAACCATCTCTTTTTTGCGTTTGAGAAATAATAAGCGAGCAAAACAGCTCCCGGAGGCACACATAACAGGAAGTGATATAACCTAAAATCAGGCTTGGTATAAAAGCTCGCAATACTAACGATGAACATAAAAAACAACATCTGAAAGGCCTTACGGGTGCTGATAAAGCTCCTGAAAAAATTCTCTCTTAATTGAAGCACCGCCAAAATCATCATGACCAAGACAGGTACCAATACCAGATAATCGTTATAATTGATTTTAAAAACAGATGGAAACTTATTACCAAGTGGCAGCCATATTTTATAAAACACGGACAAGCTATCATTCCAGTAATAAAATACGCCTACAAAAAAGAAAATGGTTAAAAACCCAACCAGTCCGGATACCCATTCGCGCCAGTTAAAGGACCTGTACAGCAACAAGGCTAGCCAGATCATCACCAGCATTACGATAAAAGGAAAATAAATCAATGTTCCTATAGCGATGATCATTCCAATATCAAACATAATCATGATGGCATTTGGCGATTTACCAATCTTCAAAAATTTATCCATCATCCAGATCACCAAAAAATTACAGATCAATGTAGGACTCAACACCAAAAATGGCATAAATAAACTTGCGCCAGTGATATACATCAGGGCAGGTAAAAAACCAGGACGGTTTAACAAGCCATGATTATTTACCACGCGGTTAAACAAAATAGCTTGTACGTAGATCAAAATGCCCGCAAAAAATACATTGCTTACAGGAGAAAAGAAACTTTGCACCGGTATTTTAATAAAGAACCGGGTATAAGACTCTAAAAACTCAAAATTCAGTTGAGGTGGAAGGTCTGCAAAAATCGCCATGCGCAAAAAAAACGTATATGCGAATAGCAGAAGCAGGTTTATAGGATTTAAATTTCTAAATTGATTGATCATGCCGCTTTACAAAAACAAAGTAAAGCAAATTATCTGGCAAACTGCTTGACAACTTTATCAATTACGGCAGCGGTTTCGTCTGGAAAATGAAACTGATGTTCTTGTGAGCTATTTACCCATTTTTTAATTATTGGAAGCCAATTCTTATTACTGGCCCAAATTACAGGCAATCCAAATTGTTTAAGCGCGTAGGCATTGCACTGCTGTTCGTATTGAAATTTCATTGGTGCAACCAACAATTTCTTACCAAGGAAAAGTGCTTCGGCAGGCCCTTCAAACCCACCTCCGGTAAACAATCCTTCGCAGGAAGCCAGGCTTTTATTAAACAATTCGTTGTTTACTGGACTGACATTTACATTCCCATTTACATAGCTTTGCTTGCAGTGTTTAGAAAACACTTCCCAGTTTACATGCGGGATTTGCTTTAACAATGGAACCAGGGATTGATCATCTACTGCCGGTAAGTATACGGTATAATGGCCCAAATTGGTGGTCAACATATTTCTGATTTCCGCTCTGATGACTGGTGTATAAATAAAATCATCGTACCTGTCAAAATGAAACCCTACGTAGTGTGTAGCCGGTGCATAATATTTCATGACCAACTGTGCCCAATCAATACTTCTGGGTTTTGGAACATTGCGAGATTGAAAAGAGGCCTGATGGCTAAGACCAACACTTTCTATCCCCTTAGTTTTACAAGCCCAGGCTGTTACAGGCTCAAAATCATTCAGAATCAGATTATAATCTTTAAGCGGAATCTGGCGCATATCCTTTGCAAATTGCGGCAGGTTCATGGACTTCCAGGTTTCGTAATGATTTACGCCTCCTTTTTTCCCAAAAATAAAACTGAAGCCATGCAGCTGGTATTTTACTTCCTGTGTCAATTTCACATCCGCCTGTGTCCCGCTGATCAATAGATCTACATCGCCATGTTGTTGTAATAAGGGCACAATTTCCCTCGCCCGACTAATGTGGCCATTGCCTGTACCTTGTATGGCATAAAGTATCTTCATCCGCACCGAATATCTGTAATTTTTAGGCCTTAGGCAATTTCTAATTTAATCTTTTGCAATAGGGTATTGATATCGAGCTTACTATGTAGGTCATCCCCATCAGACAGCTCTCCCTCTTCCACCTCATCCTTCTGAAAGTTTTCCTGCTCGTATTTAAAGACCTTCCAGGACTTATCATAGTATTCAAGCGCAGTCAGATTTTCCACCCAATCTCCACTATTTAAATAAGTTACTTCACCACTTTCAGTAGTAATCGTTCTCATTTCAGGCTGATGAATATGACCGCAAACTACGTATTCATAGCCCTTTTCCGCAGCCAGCTCGGCAGCTGTATTTTCAAAACCATTGATAAACTTTACTGCATCCTTAAACTTTGCTTTAATCCGTTTAGAGAAGCTCATTTTTTCTCTTCCCATAAGTGCCAGACACCAATTTGCAAAACTATTGATCAGAATGAGCATATCATAGCCTACCGCACCCAACTTGGCCAACCACTTGGAATGCTGCATGGTAACATCAAATATATCACCATGAAAAAACCAGGCCTTTTTGCCGTCTAACTCTACAACTAATTTATTTTGCAAGTGAAATGTTCCCATATGCATATCTGCGAATTTCCGCAGCAGCTCATCATGGTTACCGGTCAGGTAATAAACAGGAACGCCCTCTACCACAAACTTCATTAGCTTCCTAACTACTTTCATGTGGGTTTCGGGCCAGTATCTTTTGCTAAACTGCCAGATATCGATAATGTCACCATTTAAAACCAACATCTTGGGTTTAATACTTTTAAGGTATTTCAATAATTCCTTAGCGTGGCAACCGTAAGTACCCAAATGTACATCAGAGATTACGGCGATATCAACTTCTCTTTTAGGCGTCATTCTTTCCAAGCAATACTTTTTTACTTTACAAAGATGCAAGCCTCAAATTAACAAGATGTTAAGTAATAGTTAAATCCTTCAAAAACGTTTTTTTTTCGATTTTTCATCGGAGGCTTTTCAGCCCGGTAGGCACCGCTTACTGGGACTTTACTACGCCAGCTCTTCGGCTCTTGTCTCAATTGGTTTTTTCCGAACGAGGTGCGAAGGAGACCCGAAGCAGAGACGACTTAATAGCGAGCTTGTATATAGCGACGGTACCGCGATCCTGCAGGCGCCATGCAGACCTGAAAACGGCCCCGAAAAAATTTTGATTGTTGCTACTTTAGCCTTTGGAACTTAAATATAACGAAAATAAAATCATTGGCAAAGTAAGCTGTCTCTTATAGCAAAAAAAAGAGGTTGTACCATCTTTTATCGATGATACAACCTCTTAAAGTCTAGTTAACAATTAAATTCTGCTAGGCAGCTTTTTTCTTTTTGTTTTCTGTATAAAATGCAAAGCCCAAACCAGCAACTAATAAAATTGATCCGATCAAAGAGATCCACTCTCCTGTATAATAAGATACTGGTTCAAACTTAAATTCTACCTTGTGGTTCCCTGCTTCCAGCTGCGCTGCACGCAACACATAATCAGCTCTAAAATAAGGCTTCTTAACCCCATCCACATACATGTTCCATCCTTTGTCATAATAGATCTCAGAGAACACCGCAACAACGTCTGTAGGCGCACTGTAAGTATAGACAAGGTGATCTGGGTTATAACTCTCCAGATTAATAAGTGCGCCAGTACCTGGGCCTAAACGTTTCTCATCAATCATGCCCTTATACTTCACATCAACAATAGCCTCTTGTTTCGGATCGAAACTGCTAATTGCTTTCATTTCCTCATCAGCATCTTTTGCAAACTGAACATGTGGTACGATCCAGGCATGTCCTGCAGCTGTAGCATTACGCTGCATTTTGTAAGAACCATTTTGCTGATCCTGGGTGATGATGTACTTGGTATTTAACATATCCAACACATCTTGATTGATGCTTTTAGAAAACTGATGATCAATTAATTCTTGATAGCGTTTTAATTTAGCCGCATGGTATCCACCGATTGTTTTATGGAACGCTGAGGCACTTGCATCAGAGAAAGTACTAATGGTTAGGTCTAATACTCTAAAATCAGGATCCTTATCTGCTATAATAAACGTATCTACATCCCTTGGCTGATAATGATTGGCTAAATCACTTTTGCTTGAGAAATTGCTGTTGTTCAAATAACGACGATCTACTTGCCACATATCAATCAGCACAGCTAAAGTCAATAAGCCAAATGCCAACTGCATATTCATTTTTTTAGTAATGAATGCCCAAATCAGCGCAAACCCAATTGCAATAAAGATGAACGAGCGAAGGGCATCGGCACGAGCTATAGAGATCCTGTCTTCTATCAATGCATTGGCAATTTTATGTGCAAGTGCTGCATTATTTTGCAAGCTCTGTGTCAACGCCTGAACCACCTGTTGATGGTTTTCTGTTGTAAAACTGAAAAACAAAGTCGGTGCGATAGCCACTATTAAGGCAAAACCACCTGTAATACCTGCAGACCACTGTAATTTTTTAATTAGTACTTTTTGATCCATCATGCCATCTTGCACTTCTTTTAAAGCGAGTATAGCCAACAATGGCACCATCAGTCCAACTATAGCTAAAATGGATTCAACTGCTCTAAACTTGTTGTACAATGGGAAATAATCGAAGAACAAGTTTGACAGCACCGGGAAGTTTTTGCCGAAAGACAATAAGATAAACAATATCGTTGTTGCCAATATCCACCACTTTAAGTGACTTCTTACAATAAACAATCCGAATACAAATAGGAAGCACATAATGGCCCCGAAATAATACCCGCCAGAAGTTCCGGGTTTTTCGCCCCAATACTGTTGCATATTTAAACTTTGCGCCAACTGCTGAATGGCTTGGGTGGTTTGATTAGGATCGCCACCCGTAACTTCTGATATAGCCTTGTACATATGGCTTTCAGGTTTAACCAATTCATTTATGCTGGTCGCACCACCATATAAATCAGGAATAAGGAAAGTAAAACTTTCACCAATTCCCTGGCTCCAGCCAAAAGCATATTCTTTTGCCTTAGCGTTGTTATCGCTTCCAGCCGCAGCTGGAGCGGTTAAATTAGGTTTACCTCTATTGGTTTCACCAGCATATTCTGCAGTAGTCCACAATACACTGGCATTTACCATCACAGCAAGCAGCAATGCTCCTGCTAGAACTCCGATAGCCTTACCGAGTGCAGGAAGTGTTTTTGCTTTGTAGGCCTGATAAATTTCGATCCCCATAAAAATAAGGACAGACAAGAACAGATAATAAGCCATCTGAATGTGATTCGCCCTGATCAACAGCGCAAGAAACAATGCGGTTAGCGATCCGCCAACCAAATATCGCCCACGTAAGGTCAAGATAAAACCAGCTATGATAGGTGCAAAAAAGCCAATTGCAAGTGCCTTATTGTTATGTCCGGCACCTATTAACACAAAATTATAGAGTGTAAAAGCAAATGCGATCGCACCTGCGGCGGCCAACCATGGATTTGCTCTTAATACAATGAATAAAAAATAAGCTCCGGTTAACAGTAGTAAAACTGTACCCACCGGACTCGGCAATGTACTTGTGATAAATCTGATTCCATAAGTAGCTCCGTTGTAAGCATACTGAGTCCAAATCTGATAAGCTGGCATTCCACCAAACATTTGATTGGTCCATAAAGGAGCCTTACCGTCTTTATCTTTGTACTCCATGATCTCCTTTTGCATGGCTTTAGCCGCCACTACATCACTTTGAAAGGGAATCTTGCCTTGGAAGACAGGACTGAAATAGACGAAACAGATGATTACAAAAAATCCAAATATGGCCAGATGAATGCCATTCGCTTTTAACCAGTTATTCATTAAGGTTTGTTTAAGATTAAACTAACCCCAAACTTAGATAAAATGATTTATTTTTATCAGCGTACGAGAACTTTTTTAAAAAAAATCTTTAGAGGGGTAAAACGCGACTATTTTACTTCTTCGTAATCTACAAAATCTCCAAGATTGTCGGTTTTACCCGTCTTAGGTTTTGGCGGCATATAATCAATAGAAATTGATCCTTCGGGTTTGCCTTGAGGTTGTCTTGCTTGACGCTCAGCCTGCTGCTGCACTTTACTAAATAGATTTCTCAACACCAAAGGAAATACCAAGCGAATGATAATACGTATGATGTAAAGTATTAGTAGAGTGATTAATATGAATTTTATAAATCCCATTTTGTTATTTTAACTTTTATAATGTAGACGGAGTTGGAATCTAATTATTACAGCGCCGTTCTGTTTATTGCATAGCAATTACAATACCATCGGCTTAATTGTCATCCACAATAGCGGCTACCCTGCCGATCTGTCCGTCTTCCAGACGTACCTTAATGCCACGTGAGTGAAATGATGCCGAAGTAAGCAAGTTTGCAACAATGCCTCTTGTTAGTTTTCCACTTCTTTGGTCTTTCTTAAGGATAATATCTACTTCTAACCCGGGATATATATCCTGTCTACTCTTTCCGTCCATTATACAAAGCTACGACTTAGCAAATCTTTCTTCAAACATTTTTTCCATGGCAAACATCTCATCCCGTAAACGGGCTGCCAATAAGAAGTCCATGTCTTTTGCAGCTTTACTCATGTCCTTACGTGTTTTATCAATTGATCTCTGCATTTCAGCTTTGGTCATATATTGCACAATCGGATCCGCAGCCATGCTCACCTCATTTACTTCAATATATGGCTTAGCACGTTTCGTTTCGCCCGAAGAGAAATCGAGCACAGAAGTCTGCTCCAGTATCGCCTCTCTGCTTTTACCCACAGTTTTAGGTGTAATACCATTTTCGAGGTTATAAGCGACTTGCTTCTCTCTACGTCTATTGGTTTCCTCTATGGTACGCGACATGGAATCGGTCATTTTATCTGCATACATAATCACCCTTCCTCTATCATTTCTGGCCGCCCGGCCAATAGTTTGAATCAAAGCACGATCCGAACGAAGGAAACCTTCCTTATCTGCATCTAAAATAGTCACCAATGATACTTCTGGCAAGTCCAATCCTTCTCTTAATAAGTTAATCCCGATCAACACATCAAATTCACCTAAACGTAGTCCACGTAAAATCTCTACCCGTTCCAATGTTTTAACCTCAGAGTGGATGTAACGTACTTTAATATTCAGTCGATCCATATACTTGGTGAGCTCTTCGGCCATCCGCTTAGTCAGCGTGGTCACCAATATCCGGTCGCCCATCTTAATGGTTTTATCAATTTCATCTAGTAGATCATCTACCTGGTTAATGGCCGGACGCACTTCTATTAGTGGATCTAGTAATCCTGTAGGTCTAATCACTTGTTCAATAACTACGCCTTCCGATTTTTGCAATTCATAATCCGCAGGTGTTGCGCTCACATAAATCGTTTGTGGTGCCAGGGCTTCAAATTCATCAAAATTCAGAGGTCTATTGTCCAATGCTGAAGGCAAACGGAAACCATATTCCACCAGCGACAACTTCCGCGATCTATCACCACCGTACATGGCTCTGATCTGAGGCACCGTAACATGGCTTTCATCAATCACCATCAAATAATCATCCGGGAAATAATCGAGCAAACAGAAGGGGCGCATACCGGGCGACCTGCCATCGAAGAATCGGGAGTAATTCTCAATTCCTGAACAATAGCCCAGTTCTTTCATCATCTCTATATCGAAATTTACGCGCTCTTCCAGTCTTTTTGCCTCCAACATATGTCTGTCGCCAATTAGCTGGTTTTTGCGAACTTCCAATTCTTCTTGTATCCCCCAAATGGATGAAGTAAACCTGTCCTTAGGGGTAACAAACAAATTGGCCGGGTAAATGGCCATATCTTCCAACTTTTCCAGTGTTTTTCCAGTCACCGGATCTATCACTGTTAGCTCTTCAATATCATCACCGAAAAAAGAAATGCGGTAAGCGTTATCCAGATATGCAGGAAAAATATCTACGGTATCTCCTTTTACCCTAAACGTTCCTCGCTTAAAATCATTGGTGGTACGTGCATATAAGATCTCTACAAGGCTATGTAAAAAGGAGTTTCTGGAAATCCTTGTGCCTACAGAAAAGCGGAAAACAGATCTTGAAAAATCTTCGGGGTTACCCATACCATAGATGCAGGAGATCGAAGATACAACGATAATATCCCTGCGCCCAGACATCAGCGCTGATGTAGTTCGCAGTCTTAGTTTTTCTATTTCCTCGTTGATACTTAAATCCTTCTCTATATAAGTGTTACTGCTGGCAATAAAGGCCTCAGGCTGGTAGTAATCGTAGTAGGATACAAAATAGTTCACTGCATTTTCCGGGAAGAATTGTTTAAACTCTCCATAAAGTTGAGCAGCAAGGGTTTTATTGTGACTCAGAATTAGTGTTGGTTTTTGAGTTTCCTGAATGACGTTGGCAATGGTAAACGTTTTTCCGGAACCTGTTACGCCTAATAATGTCTGATAATGTTCATCGTTATTTACACCTTCAACTAGCTGTTTAATGGCAGTTGGCTGGTCTCCAGTGGGACTGTAATCGGAAACAATATTAAATTTCATCCGTAAAGTATATTTAAGACAGGCCCTCCTGTTCTGAAGAACCTGGAACTATCAAATATAAGGATAATTTATTTTGGGCGTAAAAAAAAGCTCCCCTTGAACAATTGTCCAAAGGGGAGCGCATCATAGGGCGATGTTTATATTTTGATGTTAATGATTAGCGGATGTTTTGAGGTATTCCGGCTAGTTCAACGATTCCGTTTGGAATAGGAAGTGCATACCTTGGGTCGTTTGGAGGTAAGGTATAAGTTACCCCTTTAGCTTCTCTCGTTAAAGTCTCTTGAAACTCTGGTTCTTTATTTAAGCGTTTAAGATCCATCCATCTTGTCCCTCTCATCAGCAATTCCTTTCTACGTTCGCTTAAAATCACTTTTAAAGCTACTTTTGCATCCGTAGCCGTTAAATCTGTAAAAGGTGAAATTCGCTTTTTCAATAAAGTATTTAAATCCTTCATTGCATCAGCAGCATTACCTGCACGAGCAAAACACTCCGCTCTTGTCAGGTATAATTCATCATTGGCTATCCCCGTAAAATAAGTGGTATACTCCTCTATATTACTGTAGTAGTAGGTACCATCTCTGTTCTCTCCAAAATATAAGTACTTACGGTTATCATTTGCTGAATAAGTATCATAAAAAGCTTCACTGACCTTAAAGTCGATCATAGAATCTGCAACGAATAACATTACCACTTCAGGATTCTTATAAAGTTCAATATACTGCAACGATGCATAATCTGTCAATGCACTATTAATCCTCAACGCCGAATCGGCGTATCTTCCAGCATTCACATAATCGTGCATAGACAGATAAGCCCTTGATAAATATGCATAAGCTGCCGGTTTTGAAGGCCGCATATTGTTAATTGGAACAGCAGGCAATAAAGGTACTGAAGCTTTCAAATCTTTAATGATCTGTTCATACGTCTCTTTTAGATTCGGACGAGTTGTTTTCACATTAAAGTCACTGGTCTGGGTTAAGGGAATACCATAGTCAGTGGCCGCCGTAGCATTATCATACCCTCTGGTCCACAAAATAGCCGCTTCCAGGAAAGCACGGCCTCTAAATAACAATGCTGATCCCTTTACATTGTCCCATTTAGCCGCATTCATTGTTGTGCGCTCGATCTTAGCAAGCCCCTCTAAAGAAATATTGGTATAGTATACCTGCGCATAGGTAGTTGCCCAATCATTACGTCCATTATCAGGGATACTGTTTTTGCTCCAGGTATAAAGATTCTGCTCGTAATCCTGCAATTTATTGAAGTCCGAGCTCGTCTGATAATAATCATCAGCACTTAAAATTCCGCTCAGCACACTGGATAGATTCATTTCAAGCGCATTGTCTAACAAAGCTTGAAAGTCTTCTATTTTTGTTGGCACCATTAACTTTTTATCTGGTTTTTCATCCAGAAATTTCTTGCAGGAAGCAAACATCGTTGCTACTGCAAATAGGCATATATATAAATGAGTTCTTTTCATGATTTAAGGTTTTATGATCTAAAAATCTGCACGTAAGCCAAATGCAAAGCTTGCTTTTGGATTTAAAACATTGTTGTATTCTGGATCGATATCGTATTTATTCGCCTTCCATATTAAACCAAGATTACTTGCATTCACATACAATTGTAATTTCTGGAAAGGGAGTTTAGCAATCTGACTTTTTCTTAAACTGTAAGCAAGGTTGATGAATTGCAAACGAATGTGATCTGCTTTGGTTACCAACACCTCTGACGAATTATAGAAACTTGTTCTGTTTGCATTGGCGGAGTAAATCATAGAAGGAACATTGGTATTTTGCTCATCCCCTTGTTTTTGCCAACGCAACGCATAATCTGAATGGCCAACTTTTGCTGAGGTGGCATCCAATAAGTCTGTATAATTAATAGAAGCACGTCTAAAATAATGCCCCATTTTATAGGTAATATTCACACTTAGTGTTAAATCTTTCCAACTTACCGTATTCGTAAAGTTACCGAATACCGTTGGCGTGGCCGAGCCACTGAATACCATGTTTTCGATTGGATTATTAACGCCTAATAACTCAGCATAATTCTTAGAAACTTGTCCGTTTAAATATCCCTGTGGATCTCCAGTTAAAGGATCTAACCCAGCCCATTTGTGAGACACCAAAGCATAAAGCGGTTGTCCAACCATAGGAGAAATAGATGTCCCATTTGATACATAAGCGTTGCCACCCAATGTACGCATGCGATAGCTCGTTACCTTACTCGTATTGTAATTGAAGTTAAAATTTTGCGACCACTTAAAGTCACGATCTAGAATTCTACTATTCAGTGCGATATCAACACCTCTTCCTTTCATATCGGCCACATTTTTCGTAACCGCAGCCTGACCTGTAGTGGTATAATCCATATCAGCAGGACCAAATAGATCCGTACCTTTTTTACTATAATACTCAATACTTCCCGAAAGGATATTATTGATCACTTCAAAATCAGCTCCAATGTTAAAAATCTTCACCTGCTCCCATCTCAATTCAGGATTCGCATAATTATCTACTGCCGACTGTGGAAGAGAAGTATAGAATGCCGAACCCATCGTAATTAAGGTAGTCACCGCTGCTGTTCCTGGATGCAAGTTTCCATTTACCCCATAAGATGCCCTGAGCTTTAAGTAAGGCAAGAAAGCAAGTTTATAGAAAGCTTCATCAGAAACATTCCATCCTGCACCTGCCGACCAAAGTGGAACTCCCTTTTCATTTGTTTTCACACCAAAAAGATTGGATTGATCCTTACGGACACTACCTGAAAGCGTGTATTTGTTCTTATACGTATACGCTGCATTTGCATAATAAGACACAAAATTATATAGTCTGTCATCTGAACCAGGAACCTCGCCCAAGGTAACCAAGCTACCTGTCACAAAATCAGTATACCGTGTTTTATAATCAACCCGTCCTGTTTTTAGCAGATCATCATCGTACCCATAAATCTCATTCCCATCATCTTTGGTTCTAGTAGACCTTACCTCAGATCCTGCAATTGCGTCAATGCGGTGATCTCCATAAGTTTGGTTAAAATTCACTTGTCCACGAACATTCTGAGAAACAACACCTACATTACTATTTCTTAAATATCCACCAAGAGGGATTGCATAGTCAACAATTCCTGTACCCGCATTAATCTTTGATCCTCTGTTGATTAGATCTCTAGAAAAATAACTATTTACATCTTTAAGTGTCCTACCTTTGTTTTGTTGATTCTCATATTGGTACTTCGCATCAACACTTAAACCTTTTATAATTTCATAATTCAGTCCTGCACTGGCAACGATACTCTGTAAACTAGTCGTAGATTTATTGCTTTTATAATCTTCTAAAGGATAATATTTCCAATCTAATAATTTACCCCCGCCAGCAACATCTGTGTAAGAACGTCTCAATACATCTATAGGTAAACTATTTCCATTACCATCTTGTAACAAGGTGTAAGGGTAAGCTTTCATTCCAATGTCATTAAGTGTGTAACCTGGCTTCCCAGATTTAGAACTCGAGTTTGTATAATACAAGCCTGTGGTGATTTGCAACTTATCTACTGGTTTAAATACATTTACAGCACGTAGGTTCACTCTTTCAGAGGTACCCGAAAGCACATCTAATCCATGATCATATCCCCCAGAAATGTTATAGGTACTTTTTGCAGCCCCACCTTGAAAGTTCAAAGCATACTGCTGGTTTACCGAATTGTTATATAATAGTCTTGAAGCTTGATCTCTTGAATCAATTCCTCTTAATGCATCTATTTTAGCCAACTTCTGATCATTGGTTAAAACCTTATCATATAAGGTTTCTACTACTGGGGATAAGGCCACCTTACTCCTATTCGCTTCAGCAGTTTTATAAATATCTTTGCTAAACAAAGCTTGCTCGACATCAATGAAATCACTGGTACTCATCAGCTTATAATCGTACAAGTCCGGCTTCGCTGTCAATACAACGTTTGAATTAAAACCAATCGTCAAAGGTTGATTTATCTTACCTTTTTTTGTAGTAATCACAATCACACCATTACCGGCTCTAGCGCCCCAAATAGACGCAGCTTGGGCATCTTTTAAAACATCAATACTTTCTACATCATTGGGGTTAATATTATTCAGGTCACCTTCGTAGGGAAAATTATCTAAAATGACTAGTGGGGCTTGATTCGCATTAATGCTGCTGATTCCACGAATACTAAAAGCTGGGCGATTAGGTGCTTTATCAAAAGAAAGCCCATTAGTAATACCATCCAAACGGGCAATAATACTCTTTCCAACCTGCTCATTAAGTTTCTCATTGCTGATATGCGTAAATGAACCGTTTGCTCTCTCTTTTGGAAGCGTCTGATAACCTGTACTTACCATTACACTCACTTCTTCCAACTCGCCGGCTTTAATCTCCATTTTAATTGAAGAATTAGCCTTAAGCTCATTCACAGTGATTTCTTTGGTTTTATAACCCAGATAATTGATCACCAATATTGCGTTTTCATCAACGCTTGTCAATTGGAATTCTCCATTTCCATTGGTTTGCGTGGTTTTACTGCCATCCTTTGTTTTAACTGTCGCTCCAGGTAAAGGCAATCCTTTTTCATCCAGAACTCTACCCTTTACTTCTACTGCAGCAATAAAATCAATTACTTTATCAAAAAAGCTCTTTTGCTTGATATGGATCACAATACTGTTATCTTCAATAGCATAAGATAGTGGCTGTCTTAATAAACATTTATCCAATACCTCATTCAAATCAGCATTTTTAAAATCAACATTGATGGTTTTTGCCGCATTAATACTTTTATCAGCATAAAAAACTTCATACCCTGTTTGTTTGGTGATCTCTTTAAATATTTGCTCCAATGTTGCCCCTTTCTGCTTATAGGTAAGCTTCTGCGCAAAACCGGCAGCAGCAACCTGTAACAGGCAGGTGGTCATGATCAATACGACTAGTTTAGCGCGCATAAGTAGTTTTCTTTTCCCAGTCTCACTAAATCTGCTCATCGCTAGATTTATAATGAACGGGAGTTTTTGAGGCAGCCGGGACTGTGGCATGCCTAGGTTAAAAGCATTTAATTTCATAGTTTTGTTTAGTTGGGTTAATGCCAGAAATGATTACAATTTTTTCTTCCGGTGCATTACCGGAAAGGGGTTAACTCATCATTTTAACCGGAGCGTGCTGAGAACACGCTCCGGCTTTTTTTATAGTACCCTTTTGATTTCAGGATTATAGTAAATGTCTATTCATTGTGTGTGTTGGTTTTTGTTGATATGGTTAATGATTTATTTTAATACGGTTATTCTTCGATCCTTAATTTTAAAACTCACCACTCCGGTCATTTCAAGTCGACGTAGTACTTTCTCTACCCGATCAAACCGGGATAATGTACCGCTAAAGGTTTCTTGTTTGGGCACGCTACCAGCATATACGACTTCTACATCGTACCAGCGTGAAATTTTTCTCATGATGCCTTCCAAACTTTCATTCTTAAAAATGAACTTGTTACTTTTCCAGTCTATGCTTCTTTCCAAATCAGCTTGCTGAACGACAAAATCATCCGCAGTTAATACAGCCTCCTGTCCCGGTTTTAAGATCACATTATGGCTTCTACCGGCCTGGCTAACCTTTACAGAGCCTTCGAGCAAAGTAGTCTTTGTATTTGCCTCATCGGCGTAAGCATTAATGTTAAAATGTGTACCCAACACTTCCACCTCTTGCTTGCCGCTAACGACAACAAAGGCCAGTTTTTGGGGCGAATTAACCTTGGCTACCTCAAAGTAAGCTTCGCCGCTTAATTCAACTTTTCTTTGAGTCAAACCAGAGAAAGTTGATGGGAACTTTAGGGAAGAAGCGGCGTTTAGCCATACTTTGGTGCCATCCGGCAAATTCACTTGATATTGGCCTCCTCTCGGAGTGGTTAGAGTATTTATATGCGCATTATCAGCAGCGGTACCGCCTGCACTTTGAGCTTGTTTATTGTTATAAACCAATTGACCGCTTTGAGTTTTTGTGACTAAAGTACCAGCCTCATTGGCAAGCTGACCGTTCTTTGCGTCTTCCAAGTTGATAACAGTACCATTGTCTAAAGTTAAAACAGCCTTATTCCCACCGGGAGTAATTACAGGTTGTTCGTCTCTGCTGGTATTCTGTGCTTGCTGATTTTCTGATAGGTTTTTGTTATTGAAAAAATAAAGACCAATCGTGCTAACCATTAGCAACAAGGCGGCAACAGCGGTTAATCTGCTCCAGTTACGCTTCCTTACCATTGGAGTAAGCATAACTGATTCTGCATCTGCCTCATGATTGAATACATGCTGTAACAGGTTCGCCTTTTCTGATGAATTTAATTGGTATTCAGGTCCTGTATTGCGGACTGCATCTGCCAGCAGATCGTTAAACTCCAATTCATTGGCAGAGTCGTTAACCAGAGCATAAAATTCCGCCAGCTCAGTTTCGGAACAACTTTTGTTTAAATACTGATTTAACAGGTAAGGAAGTCTTTGATTCATCATAGCTCAATAGCATACTTTTCATATACATTGACACGGAAAAATAAGACTCGGGGGAGTCTGGTTGAAAATAATTTTAAAATAATGCATTACCGTTCTCTATGGCATCAATATCGTCACCACGACTATTGGAATTCCCATTTTTTTGAGATGTTTTCTTAAGCCGCCGAGTGCCGCCTTCATATGCGAATGAACAGTTGATGGTGCAATATTGAGCCTAATGGCAGCCTGTTCATACGTAAGCCCTTCTTTATGGCAAAGCGCATACACAGATTGTTGCTGGGGTGGTAATTTGGCAATAGCATCCTGCATCAGCTGCAGCGTATCCTTATAGGCCAACGACTGTTCGGTGGTATGATCTGGAAAATTCTCATCGGCCTCCAAACTATCCAACACCTTATCCTTTGCAATATTTCGCAAAGCATTGAAAGATAGGTTGCGGGTAATTCTATTGATATAGGCGTCAAAATTTACAATTGTTTCTAAAGATGCCCGGTTTAGCCAGATATTTAAAAACACATCCTGAATAATTTCCTCCGCCAGTACTTTAGATCGAGTAAGTTTAAAAGCAAAAGTGTAAAGATTGGAATACTTAGCTTCAAATAAAGCGGAAAAGGCAATATGATCCCCCTTGGCAGTCGCCTTAAGTAGTTTTATGTCATCAACTTTTCCTTCTTCTTGCAGCCCTTCAGGCCCTCCGTATGTCGTTGTAAGTGGCAATTCTAATCTCTAACTATAAATACAATGCTGAATATCAAAGATAATGTTAAATTTATGATATGAAACTTTTGGTTTACGTTCCGCAGCTTAGCCCGCGCATAAAGTACATCTTCAGCTTTATATTTAACGATATACTGAAGACCGAGATCGGTTTTACCCAAAACCAAAAAGAGTTTACACAATCCAACCAACCCAAATTCAGTTATGCGCCAGGGCCTATTGGCGAGGAGCTATTTTTTAAAAGCACAAACCTCCTAATGGAGCATAAAATAACTGAGCAGCAAATAACAACAACAACCTTTGGAGAGCTCAAAGTCCCTTTCCCCGTTCAAAAAAGCACTTTACCATTTGACGTATTTGCGGCCTCATTTTATTTTTTAAGCCGATACGAAGAATATCTGCCAGTAAATGATCAAAAACATAAACACTATCCAGTAGAATCCAGCTTGCAATATCAACTCGATATCTTGAAATTGCCTATAATAGATGGCTGGGCTTTAATCCTTAAAAATATACTGGCAAAACATTTCCCATCCCTATCGTTTGGGCACAAACATTTTTCTTTTGACCCCATTTACGTTGATCACCCGCCCCCGAAAAAAGAGCACAATATCATTTCCAACACCATTACTTACATCAGAACCTTTATTGATCAAAGACGATCGAAGAAGAAGGAAAGGCTCGCAGACATTAGCAGGGTAATAGCGGATATGCAGCTATATGGTTTTACACAAAATCCTCGGTTTTTTATTCCGCAGAAGAATGAACATCACTTTGTCCCGAACTTACATATCCCCAAAAGCTATGTTAAACTCATAAAACACAAAGTTCGGAATGATTACAGTATGTACTATCAAAATCAATCTGGCTTCAGGGCTGGCACCTGTACTCCATTCTATTGGTACGATTTACAACTAGATAAAAACACGCAATTGCTGCTACATCCTGTTGCTGCTACAGATATTACTTTATTAAACAACAAAACAACCGAAGACTTGTTATTAGAGATAAATGAGCTTGTAGACAGTGTTAAGCTCATTAATGGTAATTTTTACTTTTTATCTTCATGTAATGATATTCGACCTCAGTAAAACCAATTCTATTGCAAATGTTTTTATCGCTGAGATCAGGGATGAACAAATTCAAAAGGATGCAATGCGCTTCCGTATCAATATGGAACGGATAGGTGCATATTTTGCATTCGAAATCAGTAAAACACTTATTTTTCGGGAAACGGAAACCCAAACACCTTTAGGCATTGCCAAAACGGTACAACTAGCCGAACGTCCCGTCCTGGCTACCATAGCCCGAGCCGGCATACCGATGCACAAAGGCATGCTTGATATTTTTGACCGCGCAGACTGTGCTTTTGTTGGGGCTTATCGAAAATCCCATAAAAGCGGCCACTTTGAAATCGCCATAGAGTATATTTCTTCGCCCGATCTAACGGACAGAATAGTCATCATGGTCGACCCGATGCTGGCTACAGGGATGAGCATGGTACTCTGCTGCAAAGAGTTGATGGGCAGGTATAAAATTAAAGAACTGCACATCGTTTCTGCGATAGCCAGCTCAGAAGGTGTTAGGCATGTAAGAGCAAATCTACCCAAAGCAAAATTATGGATAGGGGCAATTGATGAAGAAATGACGAGTAAATCGTACATTGTGCCCGGATTAGGTGATGCAGGAGATCTGGCTTATGGGACCAAGATTTAGCATGCGGCCTGCTTTTTAAACATTGCAAAAATGATCAAACATATATTTTTCGATCTGGATCATACCATTTGGGATTTTGACCGAAATGCGGAGGAAACTTTAAAAGAACTTTATCAATTATATAATTTGGAGCAGCTTGGGCTCAATTCATGTGAAGAATTTATTACAACCTATACCGAGAATAATCATCGCCTATGGGCAGAATATCATGTGGGTAGAATTACCAAAGAGCAGCTGAGGTCGGAAAGGTTTCATAAAACATTCAGACAATTAGGCGTAAGGCCGGATAAAATTCCTTTGCAATTTGAAGAAGATTATGTACGCATCAGCCCTACTAAAACCAATCTTTTTCTGGGCTCAGAAAAGGTACTAGGTTATCTATACGAAAAATACACGCTACATATTATCTCTAACGGCTTTAAAGAAACCACCCTTACTAAAATGGATGTTTCAGGCTTGAATCCATATTTTCAGAATGTCATCATTTCTGAAGATGTGGGTGTGAACAAACCACACAAGGCTATTTTTGAGTATGCTTTAAATAAAGCTGCCGCAGAAAAGCACGAAAGCATCATGATCGGTGATAGCTTAGAAGCCGACATTCGCGGAGCACAGGATTATGGGATTAAAGCCATTTATTTTAACCCGCTAAAAAAAGAAAAACCTAGTGATGTGGAGTGGCAAATCACCAACTTAGAAGAGTTGATGTTGCATTTTTAAGCTTAAAACCGAAGAGCATTAATCGTTTGTCTTTCTGTGTCTCATGTAATATTGCGCCAGATTAGCCGCTATAAATATATGGTTGATCAGATTTGGAACCAGACCGTAATATTTAGTGAATATGCGGAACCGCTCCTTTAAGCTGGCCATGTGCTTTTTCTTGGAAATTCCCCCCACCAGATACTTGGCTACATAAATATGTGTATTTACAATACTTGATGCACTTTTAGCCGCGCGTATGATCCAATCTATATCCGCGCTGTATTTGTATTGTAAATCGAATTTCCCTGCTATACTTCTTTTTACATAGATCGCCTGATGGCTAATGTTCATTCCGTATCTAAAGCTTTTCCAGTTAAAATGCTCAGGCGCACAATGTCGTCTTTGCCCAAGGCTCTCCCATTGCTCATCGAACATTTCTGTCTCGCCATAATAGATATCTGCTGAAGATGCCGTCTCAAACACATCTGCAACCGTTTCTGGCGCATAAATTTCATCCCCAGAATTCATAAACAGGACGTAATCACCAGTAGCCAACGAAAGTCCTTTATTCATAGCGTCATAAATACCTTTATCCGGTTCAGAAATAAACTGCGCTAACTTTGACTTATAGTTATAAATAATATCTTTTGTCCCATCTGTTGATGCTCCATCAATAATAATGTACTCTATATTGGCATAAGTTTGATTCAGAACAGACAGCATGGTGCGTTCAATATCCTTTACATTGTTATAAACGATAGTAATCACTGATAGTGTTGGCATCATCGCTGTCATTTCTTTAAAATTGATTGATAAACCTCAATATATTGTTGTGCAACCTTTTTATTCGTAAAGTTGTTTAGCACTTTAGCTCGTGCATTTGATGATATTTCTTCTTGACGCGCTGAATAAAGCATTTCGTGCATCCCTTTAGCAAGATCGGATGCGGACTTGAAATCGGCTAAATATCCGTTTTGTTGATGATCGATCAAATCTGGCAAGCCCCCGGTATTAAAAGCAACAACTGGTGTTCCACACGAAAGGGATTCCATAGCCGTATTAGGTAAATTATCTTCTACGGAAGGAAGAACAAATACATCAGCCAGCCCGTATATCTCTGCAAGATCCTGCTGGGAAGTAATTATATTTAGTTCAACAACATGGAAAGGCAATTTTGTAACATCAAACTGCTTGTTCTTTCCGAAAATGACAACCTCTACAGATGCAGATTCTGGATAATGATCTTTTAAATACCGTAATCCTTCAAATAGATAATCAATTCCCTTACGTCTATCTGAAATGTTAGCGGCACCAAATAAAATAACCTTAGCATCAGGGTTGATATTCCATTTTAATCTAGCCTTATGCTTATCTCCAGGTGAGTAGACATTGATATCAATGGGATTAGGGATGGTCTGTATCTGGAATTTCTTTAACAATGAACTTTGTCGCGCAACACCTTCAAGCCAGTTGCTGCAGGTTACAAAAGTAATGTTGTCACCAAAGGCATATAAATCTTCTTTTCGTAACCAACCCTCATGCGAAATGTCTGCTACAGCCGGTTTATTTAAAAAGTAACAATCTCCACACTGCCTGGTGAAATGATCACAAGTCCCCGCATAATGGCAACCACCGGTAAAATACCACATATCATGTAGTGTTACTACCATAGGCTTTCCCAATTTAACCAGTTCTTTTAGATTGGCAATAGAAAGAAAGCCAGAATTTATCCAGTGCAGGTGTAAAATATCTGCATCTACGACAAGTGGTTCATTCGCGATACTTACTCCTGCATTTGCTGTAGAGAAGGCAAAACGCACAGACTTATCTCTTTCATAGAAGAAAATGAATGGTAACCTTTCGTACAGAAAATTCACTTTAGCCCTTAGTCGATCAAAAAAACTTTTTGCAACTGCTTTAACATTTGCTCCGGTTGTTTTTTTATGCTGAACCAGAAATCCAGCCTCTACATTTTCTGAGGCCAGCGCTTTTAAAAGTCTAAGACTAGCTGCTGGTGCCCCGCCTCCCGAATCTGAAGTATTAATCAGTGTAACCTTCATTAAACTTTCAGGATATGGTTTCTTAAATACCTGATTCCGCGCTGAACCAGGTTTCCTTTTCTATGTTTTAAAAAATATCTCAAGGCCTGATAAGCTTCCGGATGCTCCTCAATTTTATCAGGAAAAGAGCTAACCGGATCAGCTTTAACGGTCACTGCGTAGATATTGCTTTTTTCAGAATGTACTCCTGAACCGTCATGACCGATATTATCTACCATGGAAACAGAAGTCTGCAAGCCCAATCCACCTTTTAAAAATACGGAGGCATACCACCTGATTGCCCAGGAGTTATTTTTACCATGTTTAAATTCCATTACATGTTTCCAGAAATTCATTGCTCCGTCTAGCTCGAATGCAAATTTCTTCTTTTCATCAAACTGCTGAATGATTTTATCGATATCGGGTTCAAAATATTGCCATGCACGATCCCATGTAGCCCAGCATTGACTGCTGATATGCCTCACAAAAAAGGTTTCAGGAAGTCCTTTTGTATCAATCGCATACATAAAAGCACCAATATGCATCACCTTAGGGGTGTCTTTGTATTTTTCTAAAGCATCATTAAAGTACTTTAGGGTATAAGGAGAGGAAACCACATCATCCTCAAAAACGATGACATGACCATATTCTTTATTGAGCTGTGTTACGCCGCTAATCACCGATTTTGCCAATCCAAAATTAGTTGGTCTTTCGACAACGGTTACAGACTTAAAGCCGTCCGTTTTTTTTACCAAAGCCCGTACTTCGCTAACTATTGCTTCATCCCCAGTCCTTGCGCCATCAGAAAATATATATAGATCAGATAATTCGGCATACACGTTCTTTTGTAGTGCTTCTATTACCCGTTGGGTATGTACAGGACGGTTGTATACAAAGAGGGCTATGGGGGCAAAATTTTGCATTTGCAATGAGTTTGATAATAAAATAACCTTTAATTAAGCATTAGCTTAATCGTTCAAAGCTAACTATATTTTTCTGCTTTTACTGTCCCCATTCCACCTGTTAACCCATCATTAATGGCTATTAAAAACTTTTTATAGTTTTCTTGCTTAGCGGTAATTTGACTTATAATCCATTGCCCGGTTAAAAAGAGCCACTTATTAATACCATAGATTGTAGCGTTGGTTACATTAAATCTGGCATAAAAGTAAATGCTGTTTCGCACCTGATAATAAGTTCTAAAACTCCATAAATCCAAATACACGGATCGCCAGAAATACTTTACATAGGTAATACCCTGAGACTTATCGATATCGACAATTTGACTAGCAGGAACCAACCATATCGTTGCCCCCTTTTCCGTCATTCTATAGGTATATTCAGAATCATCGGCATACACAAAGAAGCTCTCATCCGGGTAGCCAATCAAATCAACCATCCGCCTATGAAAAAACATACCACCATATGCAGCGTAAGGCATAACTGCTTTTTCTTTAAAACCACTTTGTTTCTTAAACTTATTACGCAATTTATAGTATTGATTAACAGGAGCTCTAAACAAATTAAAGCCCATAAAGCTATTCTCAACCAATAAAAATCGATTTGCATCTTCCCCCTGAGCGATCTGCACATGATTTTTCCGGTCTAAGCGTAGTGAAAATAAAGCTTTCTTATCGTCGTCGAGAGGGCTAGTATTCCATATATCCGTTAGCTTTTCAAGGGCATCAGGATTAGGAAGGTTGTCATCATCCAATAACCAGACAAAGTCGGCCTCAGTTTCTTTGCTAAAAAACTCCAGTCCGGCTTTATAACCACCGGCAGACCCTAAATTCTGTGTATGGGTAACAACCTGGATACGATTGTCCTTTAATAATTTACAATTTTGCTCGACACTGTAAGTCGAAGCATTGTCTACCACAATAACATTTGTTACATTTTCAAGGGTTGTAACTCTCCTCAGTATCTGCTCTAAAAATTGCCACCTATCGCTATAGGTTACAATTAACACACAAATATTATATGTTATCTTTGCCATCTTATCCCGGCAAGTTTACGACATATAAACACATATTACAATACGGCGGAAAATTTATTTGCAAAACAGGATATACTATATTTAAATTAAAAACGATCTTTATTACGGATGGGCATAATTCAGCAACAAACAATAAAAGGAACCTTTTACTCATATCTCGGTGTTTTAATAGGTTTTTTGTCCCTTTACCTTGTTCAACCATACGTACTTTCAAAAGAGCAAGTCGGTTTAATCGGCATACTTACCTCGTTTTCTATCCTATTTGCCCAGGTTTCCATACTAGGCTTTAATGCAACTGCCAGAATCTTCCCCTATTTCCGTGATCCTAAAAATCACGACAACGGCTACCTTGGACTGGCCTGCCTCATTTCGGCATTAGGTTTTATATTGTTCTGCATTGCTGCATACTTCTTAAAAGATCAGATCATTCAACAAAAAGATTCCGAAAACAATCTTTTTGCAACTTATTACTGGTATTTAATCCCTTTAACCTTTTTTACCATGATCTTCAATATTTTGGAATTGTACTCCAGAATGCTCTATGATGCCATCGTGGGAAAAATATTAAGGGAATTTACCTTACGTATGTTTGTACTCGCAGCCTTATTGCTATTGTTTTTTAAATCGGTTAGTTTCGAAGCTTTTATGTGGGTATGGCTCATTTGTAACATCATCCCAACCGGAATGATCGCTATACGCCTCTACAAAAGAAATCAACTGTATTTCCGTCCCAACTTTAAGTTCATCGACAAGCCGATAAGAAAGCAAATTATTCAGCTGTGTGTCTTCGGCATCCTTACCGGTACCTCTCCTTATATTATTCAAAATATTGATAAATACATGATTAATGAGGCGTTTGGACTTGCTGACACTGGGGTCTACACACTAGCATTTGCCTTTGCTGCCATTATCAACTTACCAGCCCGCTCATTATATGGCATTGCCTATACCGTTATTGCTGAGGCATGGAAAAACGAAAACATAGAGGAGATTAAATCCGTTTATAAAAAAAGCTGTATCACCCAGCTCATTACCACCCTTTTCCTGTTTTTGCTGATCTGGGCCAACATTCATAATATTTACTTCATACACCCCGATTATGCATCAGGGAAATATGTGATCTTCTTCATTGGTCTTGGCTATCTGATCGACTCTGCAACTGGTGTGAATGGTGTTATCCTGGCGACATCCAAATTCTATAAATACGACTCATTCTTCAATGTAGCCTTAATAGGGGTGACCATTGGTGCAAACCTTATATTCATCCCACCCTACGGAATAACGGGTGCTGCAATAGCCGCAGCAGTCACCTTTTTTATTTTTAACCTGGTGCGATTCCTGTTTATCCTATTGCTTTTTAAGATGCAACCCTATACCTACAAAACACCGCTGACCATCGTTACAGGTGTAGTGGTCTATTTTATAGTGAATGCCATACCGTCTGTTCCTAACTTTATTCTAGATGGCGCATTGCGTCTAGTGCTTATCACCTTATTGTTTGGGGGAACAGTTTACTGCCTCAGGTTATCCGAAGACATCAATGGATTGATTAACAACCTTGTTAAGCGGTATCTGCTGAAAAAATAGCCCTTACCAATCCTTTCCTAAAAAAAGGTGGGGTTAAAGCCTCACCTGGGCTTAAGAAAAACATAACTCCTTTGGTGGTACTGATGGTATAGTTTCTTTCCGACAAATACTTACTAAATTTATTAAAATCACCCTGCTTATGATAGGTACATAAAGCGATTTTAGGATGATGTTGGGTAATTGTCTGTTCCATACCTTTTAATACCCGGTCTTCTGCCCCCTCAACATCAATTTTCACCAAGTCCGGAACAAAAGATTTTCCTGTTAAAAAGGTATCAATACAGATATTATCCGCATCGTTTTGATCTGATACAAACTTAGAAATAATCTCTACCTTGTCCTTCCATGGCTCAAATGTAGCTTCCAATGCTTCAACCCATTCCGGTTCTCTTTCAAAAAGAACGGCCTTTTTCAGCAGCTCAATGTTCGATAAAGTGAATATTCCTTCAGCAGATCCAACATCCAGTAAAACATCACCCTGTTTAAGATCAAAGCCTTCAGCGGTATAACGATGAGGGGATTCAGGATCCTGCTCCGCGAGTAAGCCATTGTAAAGCAACTTAACAGTCGTAGCATTATATGATCGCTTAAAGTACAGACGATGTCCACCATGATCTACCCATAAAAGATCTTTAGCCTCGTCTTTATGAACCTCAATATCCTTAAAATTATATTGATCAGTAAATGAATCCTGGAAAACACCCAAAGGATGATTTTTAAGATAGGCAACGGCAGCCTTTAATTCTGGAGTAGCGGGCTCATTTTTACCATAATAATTTAATATGGTTTCTTTGCGCTTTTGCGCACGCTGCTTGTTTCTATAGGTATTTAGTCGACTCTTAACTTTGTATTGAAGCTTGCTGAACAAATTCATAAGTAAATATAGGGGCAATTTGTTTAAATAAAAAAAAGGTGCCCTAATTTCTTAGGACACCTTCATATATGTATGAGATAAAAAATGCTTAGTTTTTACCTTTTATTTTACGTTCAGCCTCAGTTAAGTAGATTTTACGTAAACGCATGCTTGCCGGTGTAACCTCAATGTACTCATCAGCCTGGATATACTCCATTGCCTCTTCCAAAGAGAATTTAATTGCCGGAGCAATACGCTGACTATCATCTGTACCAGAAGCACGCATGTTAGTCAAAGCTTTACCTTTAACAATGTTAATTACTAAATCGTTATCACGGATGTGCTCACCAAGGATTTGACCTTCGTAAATATCTACTCCCGGATCAACGAAGAAACGACCACGATCTTGTAATTTATCAATTGAATAAGCAGTAGTGCTTCCTTTTTCCATAGAAACCAATACACCATTCAAACGACCAGGAATTGTACCTTTCCAAGGCTCGTAAGCTTTGAAACGGTGAGCCATAATCGCTTCACCACCTGTTGCAGTTAATACGTTATTTCTCAATCCAATGATACCACGTGCAGGGATCTCAAATTCTAAGTGTTGTAAATCACCTTTTGGCTCCATAACCAGCAACTCACCTTTACGTTGAGTAACCAATTCAATAACCTTACCAGCAACCTCACCCGGTACATCAACGATCAAAGTCTCAATTGGCTCACATTTTTTACCATCAATTTCTTTAATGATAACTTGTGGCTGACCAACCTGGATTTCATAACCTTCGCGACGCATTGTCTCGATCAATACTGATAAATGGAGGATACCCCTTCCGTATACCAAATAAGCATCAGGAGATTCTGTCTCAACCACTTTAAGGGCTAAGTTTTTCTCCATCTCTTTGTATAAACGCTCTCTGATACGTTGAGACGTAACAAATTTACCTTCTTTACCAAAAAATGGCGAGTTGTTGATCGTGAACAACATGTTCATCGTAGGCTCATCAATTTTGATAACTGGCAATTGCTCTGGAGCTTCGAAATCAGCAATAGTATCACCAATATCAAAACCATCAATACCTACAACAGCGCAGATATCACCTGATTTTACTTCAGTAGTACGGATTTTACCTAAACCTTCGAAAGTATATAATTCTTTTACTCTTGATTTCACCATTTTACCATCACGTTTGATCAAAGTAACCGGTTGGTTTTCTTTGATGCTACCGCGGTGTACACGTCCAACTGCAATACGACCTACGAAAGATGAATAATCTAACGAAGTAATTTGCATTTGCAAAGTACCATCATTGGTTGGTGCAGGAGGAATATTAGCAACAACTGCATCTAACAATGCGAAAATATCTGTAGTAGGAACTTTCCAGTCAGTACTCATCCATCCTTGTTTAGATGAACCGTAAATTACAGGAAAGTCTAACTGATCTTCTGTAGCCTCTAAGTTGAAGAACAATTCAAAGATTTGCTCATAAACTTCTTCCGGGCGACAGTTTTCTTTATCTACCTTATTTACAACTACAATCGGCTTTAATCCTAAAGCTAAAGCTTTTTGCGTTACGAAACGCGTTTGAGGCATCGCACCTTCAAAAGCATCACATAATAACAATACACCATCAGCCATTTTCAATACACGCTCAACCTCACCACCGAAATCGGCGTGACCAGGTGTATCAATAATGTTGATCTTTACATCCTTATATTGAACGGAAACGTTTTTCGACACGATGGTAATTCCTCGCTCACGCTCCAGATCATTGTTGTCAAGTATTAAATCTCCCGACTGCTCATTATCACGGAAGATTGAACAAGCGTGTAAGATCTTATCAACCAGTGTAGTTTTACCGTGGTCAACGTGGGCTATGATAGCTATATTTCTAATTTTTTGCATAAAATGCGTATGATTTTTGGCGCAAAGATAAGGTTTATTATCGATATATCAAGCAATTAGCTAAGACAGAATTTAAGAAGGGCAGTTTTTTTAGCAATACTTTGATCCCATCAATTGTTTATCTAACTTAAAACATCTAACTTTTTAATCCTGGAGAAGGCGCCGTACAGACTCCATTAATCTGAAAAAAGGAAAAATATGATGAACGATTTTACGCTTGGAATTGAGGAAGAGTATATGGTGATCGACCCGGTGACCAGGGAACTCAGCTCGCATGATCAAAAAATAGTGGAGGCCGCTCAAAAAATCCACAAAGACCAGGTGAAGGCCGAAATGCATCAGGCTGTTGTGGAAGTGGGTACCGGAATTTGCAGAAATACCGAGCAGGCACGTGAGGAGATTTCTCAATTACGACATACCGTTTCGCAACTCGCCGGCGAACTAGACCTAAAAATTGGCGCATCAGGAACTCACCCCTTTTCCCGATGGGAAAAGCAGCTTATCACTGAACATCCACGCTACAGCAATATTGTCAATGAATTACAAGAAGCAGCACGCTCGAACCTTATCTTCGGTCTGCACGTACATGTAGGCATTCAATCGCGCGAGTTAGCCATACACATTGCCAACCAGGTGCGTTATTTTCTGCCCCACGTATTTGCTTTGTCCACCAACTCCCCTTTTTGGGAAGGCCGCAATACAGGATATAAATCCTACCGGACCAAAATATTCGACAAATTTCCGCGTACGGGAATCCCCGATATTTTTAACAGCATTGAGGATTACGACAACTATGTAAAACTGCTGATTAAAACCAACAGTATAGATAATGCCAAGAAAATCTGGTGGGACATCCGGGTGCACCCATTTTTCCAAACCATAGAATTTAGAATCTGTGATTGTCCGATGCTCATTGAGGAAACAATGGCCTTTGCAGCACTGTTCCAGGCCTTATGTGCCAAACTATATAAGTTACGCTTACAGAACATGGAATTCATCAGCTATTCCAGGGCATTGATCAACGAGAACAAATGGCGAGCCGCCAGATATGGTATCGACGGGAACCTAATTGACTTTGGTAAGGAAATTGAAGTAAACTGTCGCAACCTGATACTGGAACTGCTTGACTTTATTGATGATGTGGTAGACGAATTGGGCTGCCGAAAAGAGATCAACTATGTATTGAAGATATTGGAAAATGGAACGGGAGCAGATAAACAGTTAGCGATTTATGAACAATCCGGTAACTTTGAAGCTGTGATAGACTACATCACTACACAAACATTAATTGGGGCAAAGCAATAAATGACGGATACAAATAATATAAAGATTGCCGTTATTGATATGAATAAGGGAACTGCCAATCAGGGAATGCGTGGCATATTAGAAACCTTATTGCGCTACCAGAGCGAAATGAACTTGAGCTTGTCGTTTGATGTATTTGATTTGAGGCAGAAAGGGGAAATACCGGATTTAAATTATCATATCTACATCTCCAGCGGTGGCCCCGGTAACCCGTACGAAGGGAAAGGCGAGCAATGGGAAAAGGACTTTTTTGATCTCCTCGAGCAGATTGAAGCCTTTAATGCCAACAATGAGCACACTAAAAAGCATGCTTTTTTAATCTGTCATTCTTTCCAAATGGCTTGCCGCAAGTTTGGGCTCGGCAATGTTATCCAAAGACAGACTACTGCTTTCGGCATTTTTCCCGTATTCTTAACGGAAGAAGGCGAAAATGATACGCTGTTTAATGGCTTGCCTAACCCTTTTTATGCCGTAGATAGTCGCGACTGGCAAGTCACCAACCCTGACGACACCCCATTTTATATCGAGGCTAGCAAAGTTTTGGCGCTTGAAAAAGACAGACCACATATTGATCTGGAACGTTGTGTAATGTCCATCCGCTTCACAAAAGAAATTGTTGGCACCCAATTTCACCCTGAAGCCGATCCTATCGGTATGAAACGCTATTTACTCCAGGAGGATAAAAAGAATGACATCATTGAAAATCATGGTTTAGAAAAGTACAACGATATGCTCAATAGTCTTGATGATCCTAGCCAGATTGCTTTAACACAACATGTTGTTTTACCGAACTTTTTAAATGAAGCCATAAACTCTTTACAGGAAGTCTGACATGATTGAGCATTATAGAACTAGCTTTAATACCTTATTCACTAAAAAAAAATACACCACCTTTACCCACAATCTGGAAAAAGGCTTTGTGAAAATCCCTTTTAGAGTAGCTGAAACACCCGTTTTTATACCTAAAGCCTTAGAAAAGCAGCTAATCGCTGCCGGGGCAGAGCTTATCGCCTTGATTAAACAACCCGACTTTAAAGCCTTAACGGATAATGCTATCCCTCCCGACTGGAATGTCGCCAACAAAAACGATCACCCCCATTTTCTCTGTTTCGATTTTGGCATTTGCAAAGACGATCAAGGCAACCTAGTGCCCAGGTTAATTGAGATGCAGGGCTTCCCCTCTCTTTATGGCTTTCAGGCTCATTTAGCCGAGACCTATAAAACATCATTTAACCTCCCCCATCATTTAAGCCCCTATTTTAATGGACTTAATGAGCCGCAATATATCGACTTACTCAGGTCGGTTATTGTAGGCAAACACCAACCACATGAGGTGGCTCTAATGGATATAGCCGCTCCCGAACAAAAAACCTTGATTGATTTCTTGATCACCAAGCAATTTCTTGGCATAAAAATACTGAGCATAACAGACATCTTTAAAGAAGGACAAAATCTATTTTATCAGGAAAACGAAAAAAAAGTTCAATTAAAAAGAATATATAACCGACTTATATTTGATGAGATTGCAGACCAAACAGCACTATTTAAGGACCACTTTGACCCACGAGAAGCACTAAATATAGAATGGATTACCCATCCCAACTGGTTTTACAGAATCAGCAAGTATACCATGCCTTTTCTTAAAAGTGAGTTTGTCCCTGAAACTCATTTTTTAAACACCCTGGCAAGAATCCCAACTGATCTGGAGAATTATGTATTGAAACCTTTATTTTCTTTCGCGGGAATCGGTGTAATTATTGATGTTACCCTGGCTGATATCAATAACATAAAAGATCCTCAGAATTGGATCTTGCAAAGAAAGGTGGTTTACGAACCTGTAGTACAGGCGCCTGATGGTGGTATAAAAGTAGAAATCAGGCTGATGTATCTATGGCCAGATGGACAGGAACCCAAGCTTTGTATTAACCTCACTAGATTAAGCAGAGGTAAAATGATTGGGGTAAGGTACAATAAAGATTTTGACTGGGTAGGTGGCACTATCGGTTTAATGGAACACTAAATTTACATTTAACAGACCCCTTTTACCCAGGGGCTTATTATTTTTGTGATATGGATATTCAAACCATTCTAGTGACTTTACTATTTGCTGCCGCCATATTCTATGTTGGCCGTATCATATATCGTGCTATATCTCCTAAAAGCGGAGGTTGCGCTTCGAATTGTAAATGCGGTGTCGACTTTTCCAATATCGAACCTAACAAAAAATAGATCTCATCTATAATTATATGCTGGAGCAATTTAAAACCTATTTACAGAATAAAGTTGCCATCACAGATGAGCAGTTTGCACTTATTTCTGGCAAGCTAAAAATAAAAACCTTTGAAAGGAATGAAATGATCCTGATGAAAGGTGAAGTTTCGGCACATGGTTATTTTGTAATGAGCGGCCTGCTGCGCAGTTACTCGATAGACAGCAAAGGAAAAACGCATATCATACAGTTTGCACCTGAACAATGGTGGCTATCTGACCGTAACGGCATGCTTTTTAACGAAGCTTCTGATTTCTTTATTGATGCCATCGAACGTACGGAAGCTGTGGTCATCCCCAAAGATTACATCAATGAGGCTGCGAAAATTGTTCCCTGCATGCACGATTTTAACCATACCATCCTCAATAACTCCATCAGGTTTATGCAAAAAAGGATCAATATGCTCCTAAGTGCAACCGCCGAAGAGCGCTACCTGAATTTCATAAAACTCTATCCAAACCTCACCTTAAGAGTACCGCAATGGATGATAGCCTCCTACCTGGGCATCACGCCGGAGTCGCTAAGCAGAGTTCGCAAGGACCTGGCACATAAGCATTTTAAAGTTTAATGCTTTCTTAACATACATCAATGTCGCACTAAACATATCACCATAACTTTGTGTTGTTAATTAAAGAAATATATAAAACAACAATATTATGGCAACTACAACCTGGGCTTTAGACCCTACTCACAGTGAATTACAATTTAAAGTAAAACACTTAATGATCACTACTGTGACTGGTAGCATGAATGTATTAACAGCGACATTAACTTCTGAATCAGAAGATTTCCAAAATGCTCATGTTAAGTTTGAAGCTGAAACCGCATCAATTGATACTGGAAATGCAGATCGTGATACGCACTTAAAAAGCGGCGACTTCTTTAATGCTGATGAATTTCCAAAAGTTAGCTTTGAATCTACTTCGTTCATCAAAGATGGCAGCGATTATATATTAGCAGGTAATTTGACCATCAGGGATGTAACCAAACCGGTAAAATTAGATGTAGAATTTGGTGGTATCGCTACTGATCCATGGGGAAATACTAAAGCCGGATTTACATTAAGTGGAAAAATTAAAAGAACAGATTTTGGTTTAAATTGGAACGCGGCTTTAGAAACTGGTGGTGTAATGGTAAGTGAAGAGGTAAGAATTTTAGGTGAATTACAATTCGTAAAACAAGCCTAAGAAAAAAACAAAAATAACGCATCCAGTCGTAAACAGAAAGGAGACAAAGATGGAAGCAAATACAAAACAGGTGTCGGCTGTATTAAGTCCGCCGGCACCACATATGGTTGGTGATGGGTTTAGGGTACATAACTTTTTTCCTAGCGGATACAGAATTAAAATGAGCCCATTTTTTCTGCTTGACTACAATGCTAAAATAGGATTTTCGGCTAGAAATGAGCCTAGAGGGGTTGGCGTGCATCCACACAGAGGTTTCGAAACTGTAACCATTGCCTATCACGGTGCAGTAGCGCATCACGATAGTGCTGGAAATAGTGGCGTAATTTACCCTGGTGATGTACAATGGATGACTGCGGCAAGAGGAATATTGCATAAAGAGTTCCACGAAGCGGAATACAGTAAAAAAGGTGGTGATTTTCAAATGGTACAACTATGGGTTAATTTACCTGCAAAGGATAAAATGAGTCCACCGAAATACCAAGGTGTTAAACATGACAATATTGCCAAACACGTCTTATCGCAGAATGGGGATGCAATTGAGGTCATTGCTGGAGCATATCAAGATACCAAAGGCTCTGTCAGCACTTTCACACCGATCAACGTATACAACGCACGACTGAATAAAGGTGGAAAAGCAGCATTCAGCTTCCCGGCAACGTACAATACTGGCTTTGTAATTATTGAGGGTCGAATACAAATAAATGATTCAGAAGTAGCCGAAACAGACCAATTTGTTCATTTCAAAAATGAGGGCACTGAAATTAAAATTGAAGCTTTAGAAGATGCTGTGGTTTTAATCCTTAGTGGTGAACCAATCAATGAACCTGTTGCACAATACGGTCCTTTTCTGATGAATACCGCTGAAGAAATACAACAAGCGATCAGTGATTACAATCAAGGTAAGTTTGGGTATCTCGAAGAATAAAGAAACAACCGTTCTCTTAAACGGCTGCATTACTTTGCTGAAGAAGCGAAGAAGGCTGAGGCCGTTTCTGAGAAGGTAATTTCTTAGGTTAAGCACACCCAGCAGTGGCATAAAAAAGACAAGGCCCAGAAATCGATTTCTGAGCCTTGTCTTTTTTATTAGGGAATCAACTTCTCTGAATTAAGCACACTGCGTAAGCAACAACGCCTTCTTCACGACCAACAAAGCCCATTTGCTCATTGGTAGTTGCTTTGATAGAAATATCTTCGATAGAGATGCCTGCTGCTTCAGCAATATGCTGTTGCATAGCAGGAATATGTGGATTGATTTTAGGGGCCTCAATGCACAACATCGCATCAATATTACCTATTTCGTAACCTTTATCAGTTAACAGTTTAACGGTTTCTTTCAATAAGATTAAGCTGCTAATGCCTTTCCAGCGAGGATCAGTATTTTTAAAATGATAGCCAATATCTCTTAAATTAGCTGCTCCAAGTAATGCGTCGCATATTGCATGTAGTAATACATCGGCATCCGAATGCCCAAAAGCCCCACTATGATGTTCCAGATTAACCCCACCAACTATAAATGGATGATTTTCTTTTAACTGGTGCACATCAAATCCAAAACCTACTTTAATTTTCATTCTTTACGTATTTTCAATTTTATACTCTAACTATTATGCACACCGCCGAATTAGCGCTATCGCTAAGGCTGGTTCCCGGCAGCTCCAAAATTAAAGAGCATGGTAAACCTTAAGGTGTTGGCCAAAGGACTTTTCTGCACATTTGCGACCAGGTAGGCGATATCAATATTAAATACATTGTATTTTAAGCCCGCTCCAAGGGTAAAACAACGTCTGTTCCCTTTGGTCGGACTTTCGTAAAAGTAGCCCGTCCTCAGCGCAAATTGCTGATTGTACCAATACTCCATACCAGCAGCGATGTTTATTTCTCTTATCTCTTCCTTAAATCCACCAGGGGCATCACTAAAAGATCCAAAAATACCCGCCGGAACCGAACGATCGGGATCTTCTCCGGCGATAATTTTCCCATTTACATCGTAGATGGGCTGGGTAGGCACCAATAATTTATTAAAATCCAGCGCAAAAGTAAACTGGTTGTAATCATCTATAAGAAAAGTTGAAGCCCCACCAATTTTGAGGTTCGTGGGTAGAAAGTAACTAGTCCCCCTATCCGAGTAACTGAGCTTTGTACCGATATTCGAAATGTTAAGTCCAGCAGAAACAATTGCATCAGTACCTAAAAATATTGTAGGCTTTTTAAAATAAGCAGAAACATCAACAGCTACCGCATTACCAGGACTAACCTGCTGTCCCGATGAAAATTGTCCAGAAGTAAGATTCGAATAAATATATCTTAAGGAAGTTGCTAAAGAAAAAGAGGCATCCAGCTGTCGGGCATAGGTAATATCAGCAGCTAGCTCACTCGGCGTGTAAATACCTAAATCCTGCTGATTTACATCGGTTAACTGGATTTCTCCGAGATTAAAATAACGCAAAGAACCACCTATCGTTGTTTTCTCATTAGGCTTATAATAGCCACTGAGATAGGTCAGACTTACATCAGGGACCAGGCTTTTTAGCCAGGGACTGTATGAAACTGCAAAACCATATTTTTTATCTAAAAAGGCTAGTTTAGAAGGATTGATAGCCATTGAATTCCCATCTGGCTGCACCGCTACCCCCACATCCCCCATACTTCCTGAACGGGCATCCGGGGTGATCAATAAAAAAGGTACACCCGTGATGATGTTGTTGGTCTCGCTCCCGTTAGTTAAAGTACCAGATTGCAGCTCCTGGGCAGACAGGTCCGTACAAACCGCCAGCAAAGAAGATACACATAAAGCAGTTTTAACGAAGCACCCTAATTTCATCAGCCCTAAATAATTTAACAATTATTGAACGCAAGTTAACATAGTGCAGACTAATTTCAAAGTATTGGCCATTATCGCATGATTTTAAATTAATCTGCTTATTTCAAATTATTAATTATGTTCTTGCAGCGTAATCCTTTTTTTGTGTAATTTTAACTCTTAGTAATGTTAAAGGTGATTTAACCTCATGCAACAACGCTTATAGATAGATTTATACTACATTAAATGAAAAAAACATCCTTATTTTCACTTATTTCCGTAATTGCTATTGCTTCTCTTGTTTCCTGTAAATCTAAATCAGGTTCTTCAGATAAGACAGGGATGGCCTACAACAAACAGGAATATGGTGGTTTTGCGGTAAATAATAGGTACAAACGTGGTCCAGGCCCCGGTTTGGTGGAGATTGAGGGTGGAGCATTTGTGGTTGGCGGTAGCGCAATTAATGTACCTGGACAGGAATTGGGCAATTATAACCATAAAAAGGAAACTACAGTTAACTCCTTTTACATGGACGAAACGGAAGTTTCTAATACCAACTGGTTAGAATATCTGAACTGGATACGTACAAACTTCCCAAAAGATTACGAATATTACTACACCGAGTTACCTGATACATTGGTATGGCGTAGACCACTTTCTTATAATGAGCCATACGTGGACAATTATTTAAGACATCCTGCCTACCAGGATTATCCAGTAGTAGGTGTTAGCTGGGACCAAGCAACACGCTATTGCGAATGGAGAACAGATAGGGTTAACGAATTGTTACTTCGTGAGCGTGGTTATATGACCAGCTTTAAGGATTTGAATGGTGGTACTGCAAAAAATAACGCTACAGCGAGTCCCAAATCTACCGGTCCTTTTAGTACTGGAACTTATTTAAACGATCAGATCGATGATAAGGGTAAAAGGGCAATGAAAGATTTAAACCCTTCCAATGCAGGAACAGCTACCGGTAAAAACATGGCAACCCGAAATGTAAGGCTTGAAGATGGTATCCTGAAACAACCTTATCGTTTACCTACAGAAACGGAATGGGAATATGCTGCGTTGGGACTTATTGGCAATACGCAATACGAAAATATTAGCGACAATAAAATCTATCCATGGAGTGGCTTAGGCTTAAGCTCAGCCAAGAAAAGCACCCGGGGATTAATACTTGCCAACTTTAAAAGAACCAAAGGTGATTACATGGGTGTTGGTGGTTCATTGAATGATAAGGGAGCAATTACTGTTGCAGTAAGATCTTATACACCAAACGACTTTGGCCTTTACAACATGGCAGGAAACGTAAATGAATGGACAGGAGATACCTATCGTGTAAGTACTTTCGAAGCGGCAGAGGCTTTCAACCCATTCAGGGGTAACCTTTATCAGGATAAAAAGATCATTGATGCAGTTACCGGCAAAATCGCTGTTGACAAATACAACAGGCCTGTTATGATAAACGCTCAAAATGAGAGAAAACAAACCTGGGCAGAAAAACAGGCAGCGGCCGCAAAGCCAGCTGATTCAGTAAAGAAATTCAATGCCGATCAACGTGGTTACAGAGATCCAGAAAGCGAATTGTATGGCGAAACGACTTTGGTAAATAACCAGTCAAAGGTGTACAAAGGTGGTTCATGGAATGATCAGGCATTATGGCTTAATCCTGCAAGCAGAAGATTTTTGCAACAGGACGAATCATCTGCTGATATTGGTTTCCGTTGTGCAATGACTATGTTGGGAGCGCCAGAAATCAATCCGGCAGGAAAGGCTCACTTTAAAACCAAACCAGCAAGAGGATTTAAAGGAAGATAATCCAGTCGGTTTATACATAAAAAAGCTGCGTTTCATTTGAAGCGCAGCTTTTTTATGTATAAATCTTTTTATTTAGGAGAACTTTA
Organism: Pedobacter sp. ok626; assembly: GCF_900100435.1. GTDB lineage: Bacteria > Bacteroidota > Bacteroidia > Sphingobacteriales > Sphingobacteriaceae > Pedobacter. The sequence continues at coordinate 438,724 of NZ_FNEX01000002.1, forward strand.
TCAGTATTTCGTTTTTCTCTACTTTAATGCCCATGCTAACCAGCACCTTCTTAACTATACCGCTGCTTGGCGATTTAAGGATATTCTCCATCTTCATCGCTTCCAATACCAATAGGTTATCCCCTTTACTCACTTCCTGCCCTTCTTCAACCATAATGTTTAATACCAACCCTGGCATTGGAGCTTTCACCTCCAGCATTTTATTAGCCTTTGTATTGTCAAGACCTAGTTGTTTCAGCAACAAGTCGTATTGGTCTTCAATAGCCACTTCATAAAGCGTTCCATTCACTTTAACTACACTCCGCTTTTCTGACTGATCCTCAGAAACCAATTCTATATTGTATGATTTGTTATTGTATATAACATGCGTATGCCCATCTGCAAGCGTTGTCGAATCAATCTGCAACTCCACACCATCTACTTTCAATAGCTTTTGCTCAAGTTCTACATCAAAATTATATCGGTCGTTTACTTTTACATTCATAGTTATTGTGTTAATGCATATTGAATTAAATTTGCGCCCATTTTAAGTGCGCTTGTGCGCTTTTCCTGACTATCCTCAGGATAAGTACCAAAGTCTTCCCAACCATTGCCCAGATCGCATTCAAATGTGTAATAACAAACAACCCTGCCCTGCCATGTCAAAGCATAACCTTTAGCTGGCTTACCATCATGTTCGTGTATTTTAGGAAGTCCATTCGGGAACTTAAACTTTTGATTGTATAGGCTGTGGTTGGCTGGCAATTCTACAAATGACAATTCCGGAAAAACCTTTTTCATCTCTGTACGGATAAACTTATCCAGACCATAATTGTCATCAATGTGAAGGAAACCACCACCTATTAAATACTTACGGAGATTAGCTGCTTCAGCATCACTAAAAACAACATTACCATGTCCGGTAAGATAAACAAAGGGATAATTAAAAATATCAGCACTGCCAACTTCCACAATAGCTTCTTGTGGGGCAAAATTGGTTTTAAGGTTTTGATTACAAAATTCAATCAGATTTGGCAATGCAGTACGATTGGCATACCAGTCGCCTCCACCATTGTACTTCAGCTTAGCCATTTTGTAAGTGGGCACCGAAAAGCTACTCAGCAATGCAACAGCCGTTAAAAGAAATAAAAACCGTCCCCTCATCTATTTAAATAATTCACTTCAAAACAAGCAGCCAGGGCCGCGGTTTCTGTTCTTAATCGTGTATTACCTAAAGTTAAGGGTTTATAGCCGCTTTGCAAAGCTAATTCAATTTCAGCACCCGTAAAGTCGCCTTCAGGACCAATAAGAATGGTGTAACGTTCTCTTGGCTTAGTCACCTCAGCAATAAACTGCCTTGGTTCATTATCCAAACAGTGGGCAATCATTTTAACACTATCGTTAGTTTGCTTTAAAAAAGCCGATAAGCTAATTTGAGGATTTAATACCGGGTGATAAGCTTGCAGGGACTGCTTTACAGCAGATGTGATCACCTTATATAAGCGGTCCTCTTTAACAATTTTCCGCTCCGATCGATCACAAATGACCGGGGTAATTTCATCAATACCGATTTCTGTAGCCTTTTCCAGAAACCACTCTAATCGGTCAATATTTTTGGTAGGGGCTATTGCAATATGCAAGTGGTGATTGCGCTTATTGTATTCACGCTTTGTTTCCACCACCTTAAGGCTGACATGTTTTTTATGTTCGCCTGTAATTTCGGCTTTATAAAGTCCGCCAACACCATCAATTAAGTAAACCATTGCACCGATACCCAAGCGCAAAACTTTAGTACAATGCTTGCTCTCTTCCTCATTTAAAACATACTCGTTGGAGCTGATATCCGGGGTATAAAAAACATGCATTGTATTGATTTTAATGTAAGTCTATCGCATCGCTTTTATTGATCACCAACTCCAGCTTAATGGTCTCTATATTTTGTTCTGTTTTCTTTAAGATGGTAAACAAGTAACCGTAGCATTCCTCGCTATCTCCAACCTCAGGTATTTTACCAAAAGCATGAGATACCAATCCACCTACTGTATCAAAATCCTCATCCTCTGGAAGGTCGTGAGGAAGGTGCTCATTTACATCATAAACAGTAGCATAAGCATTAATGATAAATTCGGTATCAGATATCTTTTCTACTGTAGGCTTCTCCTCATCATACTCATCCTGTATTTCGCCAACAATTTCTTCTACAATATCTTCAAGGGTAACCATACCGGCAGTCCCACCAAACTCATCAATTACAATTGCAATTTGAATGCGTTTTTGCTGAAGTTCACTCAACAGATCATTGATCTTTTTAGTCTCAGGCACAAAATAAGGCTTTCTAATGATGTCACTTAACGTCCAATCCTTATTTTGAGCCAATAACGGAAGGATATCCTTAGCATGCACAATACCAATAATCTTATCAATAATATCATCGTATACAGGCAGGCGTGAATATCCTTCCGAAATAATTCTTTCAACGACTTCCATTTTAGGGGTAGAAAGTTCTACACCAGAAATCTTAGTACGGGGAACCATAATATTTTTTACCACGCGCTCATTAAAATCAAAAACGTTTTTAATCAGCTCATGCTCATTCGTGTCCAATGCGCCACTTTCTTTTCCCTGATCCAGTAAATAGTAAAGCTCTTCGGTACTGTGAACAGAATCATGTCCACCAATAGTAGAGATACCAAATACTTTCAAGACAATATTGGCAAAACCGTTTAACACCCATATAAAAGGTCTAAACATCCAATAAAATGCCTGAAGCGGTAGGGCAATAAACAAAGTAGTAGCCACTGGTCTTTGGATAGCAATAGATTTTGGTGCCAATTCACCAAAAACAATGTGCATTACCGTAATGAACAGGAAGGCTAATCCGGTAGAAATAGAAGTTATGTATACCTCAGAAAGTTGGAAGTTGATCAGCAAGTCATGCACAAGACTATGCATAACAGACTCGCCCACCCAACCTAAACCAAGAGAGGCCAGGGTAATTCCCAACTGCGTTGCGGCAAGATAACCATCTAAATGCTGGGTAATGTGCTTTGCTATGTTCGCAACACGGCTCCCGGATTTAGCTTTTATCTCAATCTGAGAAGCCCTAACCTTTACAATTGCAAACTCTGCCGCAACAAAAAAGCCATTTAGGGCAACCAGGAAAAAGGTAAAAAATATTTTAAATGCTTCCATTTAAGATTTATTTCTAAACTCTTTGTCGTAAAGCTCAAGGCTTTCTTGTATTACTTTGTGTGCATAACGTACACCCAGTAAATGTTCAATAGTTACTTTCTTTTCTTCCAAAGCTTTGTAATCCTGGAAAAACTTCACGATTTCTTTCATCGTATGCGGTGGCAGCTCAGCAAGGTCATTGATGTAGTTTACCGACATGTCGTTTTTAGCTACAGCAATAATCTTATCATCTTGTTCGCCATTATCCACCATGTGCATTACACCGATAACTTTCGCTTCGATAATCGTCATAGGATAAACATCCACAGAGCATAATACCAAGATATCTAATGGGTCATTATCATCGCAATAAGTTTGCGGGATAAAGCCATAATTTGCAGGATACATTACCGAAGAAAAAAGAACACGGTCTAATTTAATCAGATTTGAATCCTTGTCAATTTCGTATTTTGCCTTTGATCCTTTAGGGATTTCAATAATTGCATTTACTATCTCTGGCACATTGTGGCCTGGAGATACACTGTGCCACGGGTGATGGTCGTCTTTACTCATTTTTATTGTTCAGTATTTGATAATTCATCATTGTCATCCTTAGCCACTTTCTTTTTCACAAAGGTGTAAATCAGTGGTATTGTAGTAATGACAATAAAACCTATAATTATATATAATAAATAATCGTTAATCTCTTTTTCAAACCTTCTGCCTAGAAAATAACCAAGCAAAGTTAAGGAAGCTATCCATATTAATGCACCTGCAACGTTATACAAGGCAAATCTTTTAAAATCCAATTTTACCACACCAGCAAAAATCGGTGCAAAAGTTCGAACGATGGGTACAAATCTACCCATAATCAATGCAAAAGCCCCCTGCTTATTGTAATATTCCTCTGCAGCCTTTAAATAACGTCGTTTAAAGAAGAAAGACTCCTTCCTATGATACAATACTGGCCCCGTCTTTCGACCAAACCAATACCCTACGAAATTGCCTGAAACCGCAGAAACACACAGACCAAAAATCAGGACATAAATATTTACATCTAATTTACCAGTGGCTACAAACATACCCGCAAGAAACAAAAGATAGTCTCCAGGTAGAAAAAACCCAAAGAACAAGCCTGTCTCGGCAAATATCACGAACATTACAACGTAAAAACCACCTTCTCTAAGTAATTTTTCGGGATCAATGAAGTGCTGTAATGTGGTCCAGAAATCGTGCATATTTCAATTATTCGTAAAACTACAAATAATTATCAATAGAAAAGCCTATATCAAATTTAAAATTACAGCTGGATATACCCCTAAAAATATGGTAATCAAAGCTGAGAAAACAAGCACAAACTGATATTGAACAGGTGTTTGTAATTCCATCTCATTACCTTCTTTGAAATACATAGCTACAATAACTCTAAAATAATAATAGAATCCTACCAGCGCATTTAAAATGGCAAAAGCAACCAAATAAATCTGGTATTCCGACATCACATTTAAAAACATCAGATATTTTCCGATAAATCCAGCGGTTAGTGGAATACCCGCAAGTGAAAGCATCGCTATAGTAAGAATTAGCGCTGTAAATGGATTACGTTTAGCCAAACCGTTAAAGCTATCGAAATGATCGTTTCCGGTCTTCTGCTTCACTAAAATCAGTACAGCGAAAGCAATGATCGTTGCAAAAGTATAAGCAGCTGCATACACCAATACGTTGTTAGCCGAATTAGCTGTTAAAGTGATCAGTGAGAACAACAAATAACCCGCGTGTGAGATACTCGAATAGGCCAACATCCTTTTAAAGTTCTTTTGGAACAAGGCCGTTACGTTTCCGATCAACAAGGTTAAGCATACGATAACCATTAAAGGAGGCATCCAGAAATCATGTAAAGGTGCAAACGTATCTGCAAACAAACGAAGGAATGCAGCAAAACCTGCAGTCTTAACGATAGTCGACATGAATGTAGTAATCAAGGTAGGTGCACCTTCATATACATCTGGTGTCCAAAAGTGAAAAGGAGCTGCACCGATTTTAAAGCACAATCCAACCATTAGCAATATGATGCCCGGATAGAACATCGGAGAAATTGTTTTATAGTTAGCTACCAAATACTGATTGATTACACCGAGATCAAAAGATCCCGTTGCACCATAAATCAGCGTAATTCCGAATAAAAGAAAACCTGTAGAGAATGCCCCCATCAGGAAATACTTTAATGCCGCCTCATTAGAGGCAAAGTTATTTTTACGTATACCTGCAAGGATATATAAACTCACCGACATGATCTCCACACCGATAAACAACATCGACATATTGGTATAAGAAACCATGATCACGATACCAGCAAGGGAAAAAAGGATCAGGGTAAAGTATTCCGCAATATTTTCGCTGTTTTCTGCAAAGTAATTTTGGGTCAATAAAAATATAAGTATAGTACCTAATACAGTGATTCCGGTAAATGCCAATGCAAAATTATCCATCTGCATCATACCATAAGAGTTATGATTGCCATTCCAGCCTGTAGCCACAAAAGCCAGCGAGGTAAGTAAACCAAGTAAGGTAATGGGTAATAACGCTTTTTTAGCTTTAAACAAACCTGCGTAAAGCACCACTAAAGCTGTAACAGTTATTGTTATAATGATATTCATTTCCTTAGTTTACCGATGTTAATTTTTGTGTTACCTGTTCTATTAAATGTTGTACCGAAGCTTCAGAAAGCTGCAAAATTGGTTTTGGATAAACACCCAATACAATAACCAATGCACAGATCACGTACAATACAACCTGCTCTGATCCTCTTATATCTGTAAAGCCAATGGTCAGCTCATTGGTTTTGCCCAACATGATGTTTTGATACATCCTGAACATATAAACCGCACCAAAAATGATGGTTAAACCAGCAAATATTGCCGCCCATAAGCTATATTGATAAATACCAATCAGTAAAAGGAATTCTCCTATAAATCCATTTGTTCCGGGTAAAGCGACCGTGCCTAAAAGAATAATCAGAAATGCGATAGCTAGTTTAGGCGCTTGTTTAGCAATACCACCTAAGTCAGCAATTTTGTAAGTTCCCATACGACTGGCAATGATATCCAGCACAAAGAACAAACCTACCACATTTATACCATGACTCAACATCTGGATCATTGCGCCCTGCATACCTTGTACATTCAATGCGAATATACCAGCAGCGATTAAACCAACGTGACCAATTGAAGAGTAAGCAACCAATCTTTTAGCATCCTTTTGTGTAAATGCAATCAACGAAGCATAGACTACCCCGATGATAGATAGGATGATTGCCACTTGTCCCCATTGCAGAACGCCAGCAGGTACAATAGGCAGTAACCATCTGATCACACCGTAAATACCCATTTTAAGCATGATTCCCGAAAGCAACATGGTTCCCGGAGTCGGAGCTTCAGTATAGGTATCTGGCTGCCAGGTATGGAAAGGAAATATTGGCATCTTAATCGCAAAAGCAATAAAGAAAGCCCAGAATATCCATGCCTGCTGAGTTGAATCTAAATTAAGGCTATAAAGCGCCTGTATGTCGAAATTATTAGATGGGTTCTGTAAGTAAAGGTAAATGATACCCAATAACATAAACAATGAACCAGCAATGGTGTAAACAAAGAACTTCATGTTTACTTTAATGCGGTTTTTACCACCCCATATTGCACAGATAAAGTAAATCGGAATCAAAGCTGCTTCCCATCCAATATAGAACAAGAAAGCATCCATAGCAGTAAACACCACCAATAAACCACTTTGCATAAACAGAATCAAAGCGAAAAAAGCATTTGCATTTTTATATTGATGCTGATAAGCCGAAAGAATGATGAGCGGAACCAAAATGTTGGTCAACAGTATCGTGATCATGCTGATCCCATCAACCCCTGCGTGGAAACTAATTCCAAGTTCTTTTATCCATGGAAGATTAACCACAAACTGTGTACTTGCATCCGGGATAAAATTACATACCATAACCAAGGCCAGGGCTAAAGAAACAATTGCATTAACCAATGCAACATGTTTTGCTCCATTTCCGGTAAACGCGGTAACCAAGGCGCCAAGCAATGGTATAAATATAAGAAGTAGTAAAAGTTGTTCCATTATCTTTTCTTGAACGATCTTTTATAGTGATAAATAAGTATACAATAACATTGAGATGATTCCTATCACCATCATAAAAATATAAAAGCCAACATTTCCTGTTTGCAATAAGCGTAAACCCTTACTAGCCTCAGAAGTTGTCCAACCTAAGCCATTTACAATACCGTCTACAATTTTATTGTCAACGATTTTATAAAAGAAGCCTGAAATCGCATCTAAAGGTTTCGTGAATAAAGCATTATATATTTCATCAAAATAAAATTTGTTATAAGACAGGTTAGCCAATCCAGTACGTTTACCTTCATCTGGAATAGGAATATGGTTTTGCTTAACATATTTACCATAAGCAATCCCGATAGAGATCAATACCCCAACCACAGAAACAGCCATTAACATATATTCTGTAGCATGATCCGGAGATTCGCCAACATGTTTAATTACCGGAGACAACCATTGCGATAACCAATGACTTCCGCCCAATGCTTCTGGAATACCAATCACACCACCTATGGCAGATAAAATAGCCAGAACGATCAAAGGCAGAGTCATAGATTTTGGCGACTCATGGATTTTCTCTTCAGCATGGTGTGTACCACGGTATTTTCCATAAAAAGTAAGGAACAACATTCTGAACATATAAAATGCTGTTAGGAAAGCCGTAAACACTGCAATTCCCCACATTACTTTATCATGCAAATAAACATGTGCTAAAATCTCATCTTTAGAGAAGAAACCCGAAAACGGAGGTAAACCTGCAATAGCAATCGTACCAATTAGCATCGTGATAAAAGTAACTGGTAATTTCTTGCGCAAACCACCCATATGACGCATATCCTGCTCATGGTGTAAAGCATGAATTACAGAACCCGCACATAAGAACAATAAGGCTTTAAAGAAAGCATGTGTAATTACGTGGAAGAAAGCCCCGTTATAAGCACCAACACCTAAACCAAGGAACATATAACCCAATTGAGATACGGTCGAATAGGCCAATACTTTTTTAATATCGTTTTGTGTTAAAGCAATAATTGCTGCAACAACCGCTGTGGCCAAACCAACAATCGCAATTACATGCTGAATCATTGGCGCCAGGTCAAATAACAGATTTGATCTTGCAATCATATAAATACCTGCTGTAACCATGGTAGCTGCGTGAATTAAAGCCGAAACCGGAGTTGGACCCGCCATCGCGTCTGGTAACCAGGTAAACAATGGCAACTGCGCAGATTTACCGCAGGCACCTATAAATAAGAATAAAGCGATTAAAGCAATCGTACCATTACCAGGCAACATGTTTTGTGCCTGAGGGAAAATCTTACCAAACTCTACGCTACCAAAAGTCGTGAAGATTAAGAACACGCCCAGTAAGAAACCTAAATCACCAATACGGTTCATCACAAAGGCCTTTTTCGCTGCCGATGCATAAGCGCTATTTGTATACCAGAAGCCGATCAGTAAGTAAGAACATAGTCCTACACCCTCCCAGCCGATAAACATTACAATATAGTTTGATCCTAAAACCAATAGCAACATAAAGAAGATAAACAGGTTCAGGTAGCTAAAAAACTTACCAAAACCTTCATCGCTATGCATATAGCCAATAGAGTAAATATGGATCAAAAAGCCTACTCCTGTAATGATAAGGAGCATCAATGAACTTAATGGATCAACTAAAAAAGACAATGGAATGTGTAAACTTCCAGCGCTAATCCAGTCAAAAAGAAATATCTCATGAGATTTATTCGCATCAGCACCCAGTTCAAAAAATACTCCCAAACTGATGGCGAACGAAATGAATATTACACTGCTTCCTATAAAACCAATCAGGTTTTTGGATAATGAATTTCTGCCAAGGCCATTTATTATAAAGCCCAACAGAGGAATCAACGGAACCAGCCAAACTAAATTTATCATCTTATAATTTCTTCTTAATAATTACCACTTAAGGCGATTCAACACATTAACATCTGTAGACTGGGTATTTCTGTAAACCATTACAATAATACTCAAACCAATTGCTACCTCTGCGGCAGCCAGGACCATAATAAAAAACACGAATACCTGACCTGAAGCATCATTGTTATGTACCGAGAAAGCGGTTAACAATAAATTGACAGCATTCAGCATCAGCTCCACAGACATGAAAATAACAATAGCATTTCTGCGCGTTAAAACGCCTATAACACCAATAGTGAAAATGATTGCACTTAACCAAATGTAATGGTTTAGCGGTACCCCTTGTAATTGTTGAGTAATGTTGCCCATTATACTTTCTCTTTTTTAGTTAATAATATAGCACCTACCATTGCCGAAAGCAATAAAATAGAACACAGTTCAAATGGCAGCATAAATGGCCCAAACAACTCTTTTCCCAGGTTCTTTACCAAACCCAGATTAGGGTTTCTCAATACCACTGGATCAGAAATCGCTACCGCTTTTAAAGCACCAGCCAAAGTAACCAGTAAACAACATCCTGCAATTACGCCCACCACCTTAACCAAGGTAGATTTTAAAGGCTCATTGTCCTTATTCAGGTTAAGTAACATCAGTACGAAGAGGAATAAAACCATAATAGCCCCCATGTACACAATGAAATTTACTACGGCCAAAAACTGTGCATTTAGCAAAATGTAGTGAACCGTAAACGTAAAAAACGTAACAATCAGGTAAAGCACACTATGCACTGGGTTTTTCGCAAAAATAACCATCAATGAAAAGATGATACTTAGTGTGGCAACAAAATAGAATATTGATGTAGTCATTTATTTCTTGTTTAATGGTTGTTCTACCAACTTATCTTTACCGTAAATAAAGTCTTTACGTAAATAATCAGCAGGTACAATTGGTCCATCCAGGTAAATCGCTTCTTTCGGACAAGCCTCTTCACACAAACCACAAAAAATGCAGCGTAGCATGTTGATCTCATACACTGAAGCATATTTTTCCTCACGATAAAGATCTTTCTCCTCAGGTTTACGTTCAGCAGCAATCATTGTAATTGCTTCTGCCGGGCATGATAAAGCGCACAAACCACAAGCTGTGCAACGCTCCTTACCTTCTTCGTCTCTTTTTAAAGAGTGCATCCCCCTAAAATTGGTAGAGAACTCCCGCTCTACCTCAGGATATCTGATCGTCGCTTCTTTCTTAAAGAAATGACTAATGGTAATAGCCATACCTTTAGCGATAGCAGGCAAATACATGCGCTCTGCCAGGGTTAAGGGCTTTTGTTCTAATACTTTCTTCTTACTGGTTAATGGTTCCATTAAACCTCCTTATTATTCCACATACGTGGATGTTAAAATCCTTCAATTACCGCAATCACCACACTGGTCACTACTATATTCGCTATAGCCAGAGGAATCAATACCTTCCAGCCTAAATGCATCAACTGATCATAGCGGAAACGTGGAATAGTCCAACGAACCCACATAAAGAAAAATATGAATGCAAATATTTTGATAAAGAATACGCCTACTCCGATCAATGGACCAATTACAGGTCCTGTATTGGCCAATACCCAATCCATACCAGGATAGTTGTAACCACCGAAATATAAAGTAGCCATTACTGCCGCAGAAACAAACATATTGATGTACTCAGCAAATAAATAGAAACCCAGTTTCATCGACGAATACTCTGTGTGGTATCCACCAATTAATTCCGTTTCACACTCCGGTAAATCGAATGGAGCCCTATTGGTTTCTGCAAAAGCACATACCATAAAAAGGATAAAACCTACTGGTTGATACAATACGTTCCAGTGCCAGCCGTGCTGTCCCTCTACAATCTCTTTCAAGCTCATAGAACCTGTTACCAGCAATAAGGCAATGATCGATAAGCCCATTGCAATCTCATAACTGATATTCTGAGAAGCAGCTCTAATCGCACTTAACAATGAATATTTGTTGTTAGATGCCCAACCACCAATCATCACACCATATACACCTAAGGAAACTACACCAAAAATGTATAAGATACCCACGTTGATGTCTGTCACCTGCAAAGGAATAACACGATCACCAACAGTGATTGCACTACCCCAGGGAATAACTGCAGTACCAATACAAGCGGTTAACATGGCCAAACCTGGACCAATCATAAACAACCATTTACTGGCATTTGTAGGAATAATCTCTTCCTTCATGAACATTTTCAGACCATCCGCCAAAGGCTGGAACATACCTGCAGGACCTGCTCTATCCGGTCCTAACCTATCCTGTAAAAAAGCAGCCACTTTTCTCTCTGCATAAGTAGAGTACATGGCAATCACTAAACTGATGCCAAATATGATAGCTACAAGTACAAATTTTTCTATTACAAAAGCTATATCCATTAGAATTTAGTGGTTTTTTCGAGTTCAACCTGATTCGCCTGTCTTAACTTAGGGTTATCCTGAATTACTGGCAACGGCTTTAAAGTTTCGTAGTGATTTGAAGAGATCACTGAAGTATCACTAATATGAGTAGGGTGTTCAATTACCCAATCCGCTGTTTTTTTCTTGTCAAAACGGCAAGTATTGCAAATAAACTCTTCTACTTCTCCGTAGATATCTTTACGAGCAGTAACCCTAAGCACATCTTCACCTTTATACCACAACGTTACTTTACCACTACAAGTAGGGCAGTCTCTATGTGCATCGATAGGTTTAGTAAACCAAACTCTATTTTTGAATCGGAAAGTTTTATCTGTCAAAGCACCAACCGGGCAAACATCGATTACATTTCCTGAAAAATCATTATCTACAGCAGTCTGAATGTAAGTAGAAATTTCCGAGTGATCACCCCTATTCAGGATACCATGTACCCTTTTATTCGTAATCTGATCTGCAGTAAATACACAACGGTAGCATAAGATGCAACGGTTCATGTGCAACTGGATCTTATCGCCAATATCTATACGCTCAAACGTTCTACGCTCAAACTCATATCTTGTTTTTTGCAAACCATGCTCGTAGCCTAGATTCTGAAGATCACATTCACCAGCCTGGTCACAAACCGGGCAATCCAATGGATGATTAATCAACAACATCTCTACTACACCACTGCGTGCTTCAATTACTTCCGGAGAAGTAATATTCATCACCTCCATACCATCCATTACAGCGGTACGGCATGATGCTACCAGTTTAGGCATCGGGCGCGGATCTTTTTCAGAACCTTTGCTTACCTTAACAATACAAGTACGGCATTTCCCACCGCTGCCTTCTAATTTAGAATAATAGCACATTGCAGGTGGCACAATATCTCCCCCTATTTGCCTTGCAGCATTCAGGATAGAGGTACCAGGGGCCACTTCTACTGTTATTCCGTCTATGGTTACTTTAACTGTATCACTCATTGTTGCAGCTATTCTTTTCTCTGTTGTTAATTTTCTATCGTAACAGCTTTGGCAATCGGGTCAGCATAATTAGCTAAACCATAATTTGTAGATAAGCTTTTAACCGGCTCATTTACATGCCATTCAAATTCGTCTCTGAAATGTCTGATTGCACTTGCAACAGGCCATGCAGCCGCGTCGCCAAGTGGGCAAATCGTATTTCCTTCTATTTTTTTCGACACATCAACCAACAGGTCAATGTCGCTCATTTTGCCATGTCCGTATTCAAGCCTATGTAGCACTTTCTCCATCCAGCCCGTTCCTTCTCTACAAGGCGAACACTGTCCACAACTTTCATGGTGATAGAAACGAGAGAAGTTCCAGGTGTTTCTAACGATACACTGGTCCTCATCAAATGCAATAAAACCACCTGAGCCCATCATCGAACCAGTGGCAAAACCACCTTCAGACAAAGACTCATAGCTCATTAACCTTGGCTCGCCATTGGCCAGCTTCAAAGTCAGATTTGCAGGTAATATTGGCACTGATGATCCGCCGGCAACAGTAGCTTTCAGGCGTTTGCCATTAGCAATACCACCGCACCATTCATCAGAATAAATGAATTCTTCAACAGGCAAGCCCAATTCAATTTCATAAACGCCTGGTCTCACTAAATTACCCGAAGCAGAAATTAATTTCGTTCCAGTACTGCGACCAATACCAATCTTTGCATACTCATCACCCCCATCATTAATGATCGGAACAACAGCAGCAATAGATTCCACATTGTTCACTACAGTAGGACAACCGTACAATCCGGCAATAGCAGGGAAAGGAGGTTTAATCCTCGGGTTTCCTCGTTTACCTTCTAATGATTCCAGCAAAGCTGTTTCCTCACCACAGATATAAGCCCCGCCACCTGGTTGAACGTATAGTTCCAGATCGTAACCTGAACCTAAAATATTTTTACCCAAAAATCCGGCATTTTTGGCTTCGGCTATTGCTCTCTCCAAAATACGGATCTGCGGCATCATCTCACCACGTACATAGATGTAAGAAGTATTCGCTCCCAGTGCAAAACTGGAAACAATCATTCCTTCGATCAATGCATGAGGGATATAGGTCATCAAGTAGCGGTCCTTAAAAGTACCCGGCTCAGACTCATCCGCATTACATACCAGATAACGGGCAACACCCTCTGGTTTAGCCAAAAAGCTCCATTTCATCCCCGTAGGGAATCCTGCACCACCGCGACCGCGTAATCCGGACTTCTTAACCTCTTCTACTACTTCATCAGGAGTAAGGGTCTTTAAAGCCTTCTCAACGGCACGATACCCGCCTTTTTGGCGATAAACATCAAGTGTGTTGATGCCAGGTACGTTTATATGTTCTAATAATAGTTTACGGGCCATTATTTTTTGCGTAAATCTTCTATCAATTCGTCTACCTTTTGCTCGTTCAGGTTTTCGTAAAATGTATATTCAGGACCAATTTGTAAAACCGGGCCATAACCGCAAGCAGCTAAACATTCAACACCTCTCCAGCTAAATAAACCATCTTCAGTAACCTGGTTTTCTTTCACGCCCAGCTTCTCTTCTATATGGCCCATCAGCTTTTCAGCACCAACAAGACAACAAGGTCCTGTTCTGCAAACCTCCAGTACGTATTTACCTTGCGGCTTTAAAAAATACATGCTGTAAAATGAGGCTACCTCATACACTTCAATGTCCTGAATGTCTAAATAAGCAGCAACTTTATCCATTGCCGACGTACTTAACCAACCCAACTCCGCCTGCACTTCATGCAGAATAGGCAGTAAGGCCGACTTCTGTTTGCCTTCAGGATATCTTTTAACGATCTCATCACACTTTGCTATTAAAGCTGATGAAAACTCTACAGGTTGTGTTTCTTCTACTTTAAGCATCTAATTCTCCTGCAATAATATTCATGCTACTCATGTTGATAATGGCATCTGATAACAGCATACCTTTACTCATGGACGCATACATTTGATAATTTATAAAACTAGGCCTTCTGAAATGTAAACGGTAAGGTGTTCTTCCACCGTCATTGATCAGATAAAAACCAAGCTCTCCGTTACCACCTTCTACAGCATGGTAAACTTCAGCTTTAGGGGCATCAATCTCTCCCATCACAATTTTAAAGTGATAGATTAATGCTTCCATGTTGTTGTATACTTCTTCTTTGGCTGGCAAATAGAATTCAGGAACGTCAGCATGGAATATTCCTGCAGGCTCTTTCTTCAATTTCTCCATTGCCTGTTCAATCAAGCGTACACTTTGCCACATCTCCGCATTACGAACCAGGTAGCGATCATAAATATCACCGCTGGTTCCCACCGGAACCTCAAAATCAAAATCCTGATAAGATGAATAAGGCTCGCTAAAACGCACATCATAATCTACACCTGTAGCACGCAACAATGGACCAGTCCAGCTAAAATCTAAAGCCTGCTCCGGGGTTACACACGCTACACCTGCAGTACGATCAATAAAGATCCTGTTACGGTCCAGTAAACTTTCAAATTCTTTTAATGCAACCGGAAATTCTTTTAAAAACTTATTGATTTTCGCAAAAGCGATGTCATTAAAATCTCTTTCAAAACCGCCGATACGACCAACATTGGTCGTCAAACGTGCACCGCAAATCTCTTCGTAAATCTCATATATATGCTCCCTAAACTGGAAAAGATATAAGAAAGTTGTTGTTGCACCAGTATCCTGAGCAATAATGGTATTGCAAATGATATGGTCAGAAATACGTGCCAGCTCCATGATAATCACCCTTAGGTAGTCCACGCGCTTAGGCATCTGAATATTCAACAATTTTTCTACTGTCATGTGCCAGCCCATATTATTGATGGGTGACGAGCAATAGTTTAACCGATCTGTTAAAGGAGTGATCTGATAAAATGGCCTGTGTTCAGCAATTTTCTCAAATGCACGGTGAATATACCCAATGGTAGAAACACCACTCACAATGCGTTCACCGTCCATTTGTAACACGTTCTGGAACACACCATGGGTTGCCGGGTGCGTTGGGCCCAAATTAAGGGTTACCAATTCACTCTGCGGATCATTATCTGTATATACTGGTTGATTGTGATTCATATAAACTTATCTACCAAAGTATTCGTCTTTTTTATCTACTCTATTTGGATCTTCCAAAGGATACTGTTTCAACATCGGGAAAACGCCAAGATCATCCATATTTAAGATTCTTCTTAAGTCAGGATGCCCCTCAAATTTCACACCGAAAAAGTCGTATGTTTCGCGCTCCATCCAGTTTGCACCGTTCCAAACAGAAGTTGCAGTTGGAATAGTAGGATGTTGCTCGTCGATGTACACTTTTACCCTTACTCTGATCCCTTTAACCATGCTATGCAAGTGATAAACCACTGCAATGCCATGCTTTTTCTCAGGATAATGAACCGCTGTAATATCTGTAAGGAAATTAAAGTTGGCCAGCGTGTTTTCTTTCAAAAACTTAAGCACATCAATTATTACATCTTTAGTCGTTTCAAAAGTAAGTAAGCCATAAGGCTCATTCACATCTGTAATCTTGCTACCAAACTTTTCGTTTAGCAATTCAATTACTTCTTGATTAGTCACCTTTGCCATTATAGTATTCCGTATGAAGCCAACATTTCTTTGTACTGATCAGAATCTCTTCTTCTCGAAGATTCGTTCCTCACCAGTTCCTGAATTTTACCAAAGCCATCTAAAATAGCTTCAGGTCTTGGTGGACAGCCCGGAACATATACATCAACAGGTATGATTTCGTCAATACCCTGTAAAACAGAGTAAGTGTCGAATATACCGCCACTTGATGCACAAGCACCTACAGCCATCACCCAACGAGGTTCAGCCATTTGCAAATAAACTTGTTTTAAAACCGGGCTCATCTTTTTAGCGATGGTACCCATCACCATTAGCAAATCTGCCTGACGTGGAGAAAAGCTTAAACGTTCTGACCCAAAACGGCCAAGATCGTAATGAGAACCCATAGTTGCCATAAACTCGATACCACAACAAGATGTAGCAAAGGGCAGCGGCCATAACGAATGGGAGCGAGCCAAACCAATAACTTTATCTAAAGAGGTGGCGAAAAAACCAGATCCTTCTATGCCTGGCGGCGCGTCTACTATATTGATGTCACTCATGATACAAAACGAAAAAGGTTCATTCCTTTAAAGAATGAACCACAAATTTACAATTTTTTGAAGCAATTGGTCTACGCTATCTGCATTTAGAACCGATCTAAATAGGCTAATTCCAGTCCAGTGCTTTCTTCTTTATCACATATATAAAACCCAGTAACAGGGTTCCCATGAATATAAACATCTCTACCATGCCAGTCATGCCCAGCTCCCTGAAATTAACTGCCCAGGGATACATAAAAATCACCTCCACATCAAAAAGGACGAACAAGATGGCAACCAAAAAGTATTTAATAGAGAACGGCTGACGCGCATTACCAATGGTCTTAATCCCTGCTTCAAAGGTTTCCAATTTATCTTTTGTCTTCCTTCTCGGCCCTAAAAAATGTGTTGCAATTAAAGTCACAACAACAAATCCTAAAGCAACGATTACTTGAAATACAATTGGTAAAAAATCTACAGGTACACTTTGCGTTTCCATTTGAAAATATTTTGGGACAAAAATAAAACAAAAAGGCAGGATAACAACCCTGCCTTTCTATTTATTATTTAATTTATTACTTTTTCTTTTTAATTGGGGCCTTAGGTGCAGGTGCAATAAGTGATTTTATACCTTCCAATGCAGTAGCATTCTGAGGATCTAAAGCCAATGCTTTATCCCAATATAATTTAGCTTTCGCTTTATCTTCTTTGTAAGCAGCAAAACCAGCAATTTGGTTATAAGCTTCTACCATACTTTTAGCTGGTGGAGCTGGTTGAACATTTTTCGCAATTCTAACTTCAGCAGAGTCTAAGTACTGTTGATAGAAAGGTAATTTTAATCCTTTAGGATCTGTATCGCTATCCATTAAGTTATTTGCTCTAGCTCTCCAAAGAAGTACATCAATGGTGGTCGGAGCATCCTTTAATACTGTAGCAAAGGCAGCATCTGCTTTTACCAATAGGTCTTTCGAAGGATTGGTATTCGCGCTATAACCTTGTCCATAAAGTAAATATCCGGCAAGTCCACGGTAGTAAAAATTATACAATGAACCTTTTCCATGTGGATTATACTTGTTCACAATGTCGTAAGTTTCAATTGCTTTAGCATAATTTTTAGCATCATAATACCCTTTCGCCACCTCAGCAAGTGCTTCAGCATTGGCAGAATCCTTCTCGACAGCCTTAGTTAAGTTAACCACAGCTAAATCATCTTGCTTATTTGCAGCTTCTGCTCTTCCAAGGTATAAATAATCTGAAGCGATAACACGAGATGTATCTTTCACTTTTGCGAAGAAATCATTCATGTACTCTAAACTTTTCGGATAGTTCTTATTCTCAAATGACGAATAACCGCGTAGTCTTGAAACTACAAGGGCTTTTGGATCATTAGGATTAGTTGTTGCAAGTGCAGATGTTACTTCTTCTAAAGTTTTAAAATCTTTAGCATAAAACAAGAACTGCGCATAACGCAATTTCGACTCAAATGAATTATCAGTTAAATCAAGATATTTTTTGTAGTTTTCTACAGCTTGAGCGGACCTGGCCGGGAACTCAGTAGCCATTTGAAGTGCCCACTGCATATACAGTTCAGCAATCTCACGATAAGCAGGGCCGTAGTTAGGATCTTTAGCAATTACTTCTTTCAAAGCTTCTTCTGATTCCGTAAATGCTCTTGATTCTTTATACATACGGCCAATCTGCACTTTACCTCTTAAAAGAGATTCGTTGATATTACCCGCACGCATATAGTTTTGCAAAGCTTCAGAGTTTTTCTTTTGCAAAGCATAATAATCACCTAATGCTAGAAAAGTTTCCGCGTCTTTATCATTCGCATCCAGCTCTTCTGCTTTTTGCAAATAAGGCAAAGCCGCTTCGAAATCAGGCTTAGCTGTAGCGATGTAAGCTTTTCCAATATACAACTGAGGGATATAATCCTTTTTAGAAGAAACTTCTACTGCTTTAGCAAAGTTTGTTTTTGCCGAAGTTGGGTTGTTTGCAAATAAATCAGCTTCCCCCAGACCAATATAATTTAATGAATTTTTAGGATCAGCAGTCACGCCCTTAGTAAATACTGCACGAGCAGAATCAGGATATTCCATAAGTAAATATACCTCACCTAAAGTATAATAATTCTCGCCTTTACTGGCTTGATTAGCTACAAGTGTTTTAAGCATTGAAGCCGCTTTCTGATACTGTTCAGCATCTATGGCCTTCTTTGCGTCACTTAAGCTCTGAGCAAAAGAGGCAGAACCCATCACTACTAAACCTAAACTTAAGGTTATTGCTTTCTTTGTCATTTTCATGGTTCGTCTATTGTTTTTTAATTATTATGAAGCTTGCTCTGCAGGTTTCATGGTTCGTCAATTGTTTTTAGTTTTGAAGCTTGCCCACGCAGGCTTCATCTTTCAAATATAAAATTTAGTTTGTATTCTTAAAATTAAAATCTCGAGAAGACAGCTTATGCGGACCCAATCCAGATTTAAGTACAATCAATTGTCCCCTCGGACTTACCAACCAGGTTGCAAAACCCGTGCCCAAACCATCCCTGCCTTCTGCATTGATAATATATATGTTTCTTAAGAAAGGATAAATGCCGTTAATTAAATTCGCCTGGATTGGCTGATAAAATTTATCATCCCCTTTTTTACCCTTCACATTCTTCACTCCCATCATTTTCACTCTATCCAGATAACCAGCCATATCTTTGTTATTGTCGATTAGCCAGTTTACTCCTACAACTCCTATAGACCCTTTATTTTCTGCAATATACTTAATCACATCGTTATTGGTCTGTAAAGTATAAATTCCTTTTGGCGGTAATGTTGTAATACCTGCCAGTGTTTTAAAATAACGCAAAGTACTTGAATAGGCATTATCAAACACCAATTGTTTACCACTTGTTGAAGTCCCTTTTAATATATTAACGACCTCATTCACTGTAATATTGCTATCGAGATTATCCTTATTTGTGATTAAGGCGATGCCATCAATTGCAAACCTTGAAGTCTTTGGGACAATGCTTCTATTTCTGTATATTTTATCCTCTTCTGGTGTAAGCATTCTCGATGAAATTATCACCCGTATGCTATCGTTCAAAAATGTAGGCATGATGCGTTGCTCATTGCCTTCAATGATGGTAAATTTAGTATCTGGGTAATCTGTTTTAAATACCTCTATCTGATCTGCCAGCACTCCCGAAAAAGACTCGTCTACCAGCATACTCACTGTACCAGATGTACGCGTCTCTTCCACACTGCCTGCAGGCTTTGGCTTCTGCTTACAAGCAACAAAAACAAACAGTAAAAGGACAAAACTAAGATTCTTCATACTAAACAATAAATTATTAATCCTCTTCGGGTCTTTGGTTAACTAAACGGACAAATCTGATCACTGCATATACAATCAACAAGCCGCCTAGCATGATTCTGTACATCGGCTGAATCTGATTCAACAGTGTCGTTCCAAAGATCAACATGGCACCTAGCACCATATAAAAGAGGAACATGACAAGGCCTAAAATGAACAGAAATCGCTGTTGAGGCGATTTCTGTCTAAATGTTTCGAAACTAAACATTCTAATTTGATAAGGTAAAACTGATTGGAATGTTGTACTTAACACGTACCGGTTTACCATTTTGAATACCCGGCGTCCAGTTTGGACTCGCTTTAAGTACCCTGATAGCCTCCTCATCGGTTCCGCCACCTAGTTTTCTTTCCACTTTAATGTCAGTAAGCTTTCCGTTTTTCTCTACTACGAAAGATAAGAACACTTTACCTTGAATGTTATTCTCTTGAGCCATTGCAGGGTATCTTACCGCTTTTTTCAAATAAGCGTAGAATTTCTCCATACCTCCAGGGAAACCTGGCTGAGTCTCGATACTCACAAAGTCATAAACCTTAGTATCTTCAACTACTGCGGCCTGTTTAGGACCATCCCCAACCGGACCAGCGATAACGATATCAGCTGTTGGATCACCTTCAATGGTTTTCTGACCTGGGTCAGCTTTTTTCAAATCTTCGATCTGAACAGGCTCTTTATCAACTACCTCATTATCCGGTTTCACAATCGGAGGAGGGAATTTAATCTGATCCTGTTTTGGTGGCGGTGGCTCAACCGGTGGCGGCGGAGGTGTCTCCGGGTTTACCGGTGGAGGTGGCGCAACCACAACCTCAACCTGCTTCACTACCTCTTCTTCAGGTAGCTTGCCCTTGATCAAACTAATGAGCTTAGGCGCCACAAACATCAGTATAAATACCGATGATGCGATGACAAGAGCCTTTGTAGTATTTGCGGCACTTTCTCTACGCAGCGAGTACGCTCCGTATTTCTTGTTCTTGTTTGCAAATACAACATCCAGCCACTCTGTCTTTAATAAATCTATCTTAGAACCAAACATAGCTTCCTATTTTTAATATTGTTAATTATTTTATTATAAAATTCCAGCCTGTTTCATGAAGTCCTTTTCAGCATCAGTGATGTTCTCATCATCAATTGCTGGTGCTGTAGTAATCTTAGTGATCGACAACTCATCCATAATATCAACAAAATTCTTATAGGTCGCTCCTGACGTTGGCTTAATCACCATGATGATCTGTCTTCCGCCAGTAGCATCTGCTACTTTCTTTTTATTATCTAATATCGACTTTCTGATATCAGCAAAAGCTTCCACATTGGGTTTTGACTTACCTGCTTCCCCCATATACCAGGCTACTTTATTGTTTTTACCCAATAGAATAGTCATTGTCTCAGAAGCACGTAATTCGTTTCTTTCAACCGAGTTATCGTCTTTATCAGGCTTTGCAATATCCATTGCAATTGGTTTCGACAGGGAGGTGGTTAACATAAAGAAAGTGATTAGCAAGAAGGCCAAATCCACCATCGCAGTTAAATCTACTTTGGTACTTTGTTTCTTACTCCTTACTTTTTTGCCTTTTTTGCCCCCCCCGCCGGAGGTATCTAATTCTGCCATAATATAATATTATTTAGCATCGCCTTCGGCGGATGTAATTAAACTGAATTTGTTAATTTTTTGCTTCTGAAGAATATCAACGATTTTCTTAACCGCCGGGTACTCTTCTTCTGCATCTCCCTTGATACTCACGCGCATTTGGGTGGAGTGTAATTCGGCAACAGACGTACGTGACTGAAGGATCCATTCGGCCAACTGATTGTTAGTTGAATCGGCAGGAATACCACCAGCATTTTTTTGATACGCTGTTCTTTTCTCTCCATCCATAGCTATGAATTCCTTCAAATTCTGGATTGGAACTCCAAAGGCTCCAATAACACCAAACCGTTCACGCTCTTGCGGAGTAAACTTAATGCTGTATTTCTCGCCCATCTTATCCAGCGTCGACATTTTAATGTCCTTTCCTACGATCTCATAGAATACTTGCCCTTTACCTATTGACAATATCCCCATATCCAAATCAGGAACCTTAAGTTTATAGGTTGATGAAGGAATAGTAACATCCAAAGGATCAGGTTGGCGCGCTGTTGCTGTTAATATAAAGAAAGTAAGCAATAGGAAAGATACGTCGCACATGGCGGTCATATCTATCGCAGTACTCTTTCTTTGAACCTTTGCTCTTGGCATAATTTTTTAAAATTACTTATGTTTTAAACTAATGATGTTAATTCTCCCGGTTTTCCATAAAGCCGGTAAAAAAAAATTCATTATTTTTTATTTATGCGTACTAGCGTAAGTTTGGATGATGCTGAAACCTGCTTCATCAATTGCATAAGTTAATTTATCAATTTTAGAAGTTAGGATGTTGTACATGATAATTGCAAGTGTAGAAGTACCAATACCTGTAGCTGTGTTAATCAAAGCCTCAGAGATACCAGTTGCCAATGCAGCTTGATCTGGAGCACCAGAGTTAGCCAAACCACCGAAGGCCTTGATCATACCTGTTACTGTTCCTAATAGACCCATCAAAGTACCTACTGATACTAAAGTAGCAATTACAGTTAAGTTTTGCTCTAACATTGGCATTTCCAAAGTAGTAGCTTCTTCGATATCTTTCTGGATAGCTAAACATTTTTGGTCAGTGTCCATGTTTGGCTCAACTTCCATTTCACGGTATTTTTTCAATCCCGATTTAATTACGTTTGCAACAGAACCTTGTTGTTTGTCACACTCAGCCATAGCTGACTCAATGTTGTTTGCATTCAAAAGAGACTGCACTTTTTTAACGAAAGCATCTAAGCTTCCTTTACCTGTTGCTTTACCAATAACAATAAAACGCTCAACAGAGAATACGATTACCATTAAGAACATACCCATAAGGATTGGTACGATAAAACCACCTTTGTAAGCCATACCTGCGTAGTTACCAACTTTAGGTAAATTTTCAACGTTATCGTCGATAAAGTTTTTTGGATCACCCAGGATAAATTTGAAAATACAGATACCGATAATGATACAAATTGGAATCGTTAATGTAGCGAATAGATTAGAAGCTGTCGAGCTTTCTTTTTTTACTGTTGTAGGTTTTGGTGCGTTTGCCATTTTTTTTTAGTTTTTTAGTTTTTAGTACTTTGTTTTTTAAAATTAGATAAATAATCCGTAATACACACAACGACCATTATAAACAATTGTTGTAACAACAAAATTATAACTTTGATTTTAATTCCAAATTAAATAATCGTTAGCCTATTCCCCGAGTATTTCCCTTCACGTAGTTAGTATAATTAAAAAAGATTGTCCCGGTGGAGAGACAATCTTTCGCAATTAAAACTAAAAAAAAATTGAAATGCAAATTTTTCGGTAAAAAAATGCTTTTAATGTGCGTTTTCAACAACTTTAGGCACAGATGCAAGCATTTCTTCACTCGCATAGGCTTCAAACTGCTTAAAGTTATTTATAAATGCCAACGCCAATTCGTTTGCTTTTAGATCGTATTCCTTAGGATCCGTCCAGGTATTTCTTGGGTTCAATATTTCTGCCGGAACGTTTGGACAACCTACCGGAATGCACAATCCAAATACAGGATCTGCTTCAAAAGCGATATTTTCAAATTCTCCCTTCAATGCAGCAGCAATCATAGCTCTTGTATACGCTAATTTCATCCGTTTTCCAACTCCATAAGCTCCGCCACTCCATCCGGTATTGATCAACCAAACATTCACCTTATGCTTTTGCATCTTCTCGCCTAGCAAACTTGCATAGCGTGTTGGGTGCAACGGCATAAATGCTTTACCAAAACAAGCAGAGAAGGTTAACTGAGGTTCTGTAACGCCCGCTTCTGTCCCTGCCACCTTAGCGGTATAGCCAGATACGAAATGGAACATCGCCTGCCCCGGAGTTAATTTTGATATCGGAGGTAAAACACCAAACGCATCAGCTGTTAGAAAGAAAATGTTTTTAGGCATTCCAGCTATTGATGGTATAATCGCATTATCAATGAAATCTATTGGGTAAGCAACCCTTGTATTTTCTGTTTTATCTATATTAGAAAAATCTACCGTACGCGTCTGAGGGAAATAATTAATATTTTCCAACAATGCGCCAAATTTAATGGCATTATATATCTGAGGTTCCTTCTCAGCTGTCAGGTCTACACATTTAGCATAGCATCCGCCTTCGAAATTGAACACAGAATCATCGCTCCAGCCATGCTCATCATCACCAATCAGCCCTCTTTCAGGATCAGCCGAAAGCGTGGTTTTCCCAGTGCCCGAAAGGCCAAAAAAGATTGCCGTATCGCCATCCTTCCCTACATTGGCAGAGCAATGCATCGATAAAGTGTTTTTTTGTTCTGGTAAAATGAAATTAAGTACAGAGAAGATCCCTTTTTTTATCTCTCCAGTGTAACCCGATCCACCCACCAAAATCATCTTTTTAGTAAAGTTCAGGATAGAAAAATTCGGTTGCCTGGTCCCATCTACGGCCGGATCAGCGAAAAAAGTAGGTGCAGCTATAATCGTCCACTCCGGTTGAGCAACCACTTCTTCTTCTCCAAACCTCAGAAACAGGTTATTGGCGAAAAGATTTTGATAGGCCGTTTCCGTAACTACCCTGATGGTTGTTTTATACTTTTCATCTGCACAGGCGTAGGCATCCCGTACATAAAAATCCTTCTGATTAAGGTGCGCGGTAATCTTATTAAAAAGGGAATCGAAATGTTGTGCATCAATCTTGATATTGATGTCACCCCACCAAACGGTATCCTGAGTAATGTCATCGCAAACAATAAATCTGTCTTTCGGAGAACGACCGGTAAATTTACCTGTGTCAATTGCCAATGCACCGCTATCGGCAAGCGTACCTTCTCCATTCTTCAAGGCCTCTTCAACCAGTTGTGCCACATTAAGCTGAAATAGAGCATTATCTGAATCTAGGTTCAAATAGTTCAAGTCAGGCTTAAGCATAAACGCTTTGCTCATAAATAAGTAAGTTAGTCCGACAAAGTTATGCAGATAAAAAGGGAATAAGCATCATTTCGCCCGAAAAAATTTACTTATTGTCGCCGATACACTAACACGAATTAGCTGATTATCAATGATTTAAAACGATTTCAGAAAACGTTTTTATCCACCTGATTTTTTTACTTTGAAGCCTTCTTTTTGAAGCAATAACAGCACTTTATCTCTAAAATCGCCCTGGATTAGAATTTCACCGTCTTTACTCGCTCCTCCTACACCACATTTGGTCTTCAGCATTTTACTCAGTTTTTCCAACTCTTCATCGCTCCCAACAAATCCTGTGACCAATGTTACGGCCTTTCCCCCACGATTCTTTTTGTCCAGCATCACCCGTAAATTTTGCTGATTGTTAGCCAAAGCTTCAGCTGGTTCCGCATTTTCTTCCTCATAAACAAAAGATGGATCTGTCGAGTACATGATCCCACCTAAGTCGCTTAGCGTTTTCTTTTTAGGCTTCATAATCAGGTGTAATGATATTTAAAGACAAAGGGTTAATAGACACTGCGATTTCTTTCCCCATAAAATAGGGCTCTCCATCAATATGTATCGCATCTTCCTTTATCCGACTGATGTATATATTTTTTCCTTTAATAATTTCTACCAGGTTAGAGTTATCGGTTTTTAACCGCAGCATTTGATAAGCCAATACAGGAAGTTTGTACAACGGGAACTCCTTAACAATGCAAACATCCAGCAATCCATCGGTTACCGATGCTTTTGGAGATATATGTGCATTGTTGCCATACTGCGAAGAATTGGCAACACTAATCACAAATGCCTTGCGCGAGTATTCTTTCCCATCAACAGTAATCTGGTACGTTTGGGACTTGTAGCTAAACATTTCTCGCAAACCCAATTTTACATATCCACTTAATCCCCTGCTTTTATTTCCGGCAAACACCGAACTGATATGGGCATCAAAACCCATACCGGCCATATTGAAAAAGCACTTCTCATTAAATGTCGCAGTATCAATAACCGATACTTTACAGTTATTTATGACTTTTATCGCTTTTACCGTATTCATCGGTATTTTTAAGAACCTGGCTAAACCATTTCCTGATCCAAAAGGCAAAACACCAAGTATTTTGTTCTGTTGCATCACTTTTGCTGCGATTTCATTGATTGTTCCATCGCCACCAACAGCAACAATCACATCAAAGTTTTTATTCGCAGCTTCTTCTGCTATTTCGGCGGCATGGCCAACATATTCAGTAAATGCAAAGTTCGGATTGAATTTCGCCCGATCCAGATGAGCATCTATCAGTGCAGGAATTTTCAACTTATTCTTCCCTCCCGATATTGGGTTTATGATAAATAAAATATTTAATTTTGACAAGGTCTTCGCGCTTTATTAGAATACAAAATAATCGATATTTTTTGACTATTTAAATATATAGTGTAATTTTGCAGCATTAAAGTGGACTGATTTGCGATGCTATGTAAAAATAGCGGGATTGCAACCACGTAAAAAAAAGTGCTAACCTGTCATACACTTCATTTTACTGCCTGTTTTGCAGGATCAACTTCCATTTTACGTAATTGTTTACTATTTAAATTAATTATTTAAAATGTCGTATTTATTTACATCAGAATCTGTTTCCGAAGGACATCCTGATAAAATTGCGGATCAAATTTCTGATGCGCTAATCGATAACTTCCTGGCTTTTGATCCAGATTCAAAAGTAGCTTGCGAAACATTAGTTACCACTGGTCAGGTAATTCTAGCTGGCGAAGTAAAATCTACTACCTACCTGGATGTACAACAAATTGCGCGAGATGTTATCCGTAAAATCGGGTACACCAAAAGCGAATATATGTTCGAGGCCAACTCTTGTGGTATCCTTTCGGCTATCCATGAGCAGTCACAAGACATCAACCAAGGTGTAGATAGAAGTAGTAAAGAAGAGCAAGGTGCTGGTGACCAAGGAATGATGTTTGGCTATGCTACCACTGAAACTGAAAATTATATGCCTTTGGCTTTAGACTTGTCGCATACTTTGCTACAGGAATTGGCTATCTTAAGACGTGAGAACAAGGAAATCACTTATTTACGTCCAGATGCAAAATCTCAGGTAACTCTTGAATATTCAGACGATAACAAACCAGTACGCATTGCTGCAATTGTAATTTCTACGCAGCATGATGATTTTGCTGAGGAAGCGACAATGCTAGCCAAAATCAAAAAAGACCTGGTTGATATCCTAATTCCAAGAATCATTTCCAAATACCCTCAATACGCGCATTTCTTTAACGATAAAATTGAATACCATATTAACCCAACCGGTAAATTTGTAATCGGTGGTCCACATGGCGATACTGGTTTAACAGGCCGTAAAATTATCGTGGATACTTATGGTGGTAAAGGTGCACATGGTGGTGGTGCTTTCTCTGGAAAAGATCCAAGTAAGGTAGATAGAAGTGCTGCTTATGCTACTCGTCATATCGCTAAAAACCTTGCTGCTGCAGGTGTTGCTGATGAAATTCTGGTGCAAGTAAGTTATGCGATCGGTGTAGCTAAACCAATGGGTATCTATATCAACACTTACGGAACAAGCAAAGTGAACAAAACTGATGGTGAGATTGCTAAAATCGTAGAGGATATATTTGATATGCGCCCTTACTTTATCGAGCAACGCTTAAAATTAAGAAACCCTATTTATAGCGAAACTGCTGCTTACGGGCATATGGGCCGCAAGCCAGAAACTGTAACCAAAACTTTCAAAACGCCAAACGGTGAAACTAAAACAGTTAGTGTTGAGCTGTTTACTTGGGAGAAATTGGATTTTGTAGATAAAGTAAAAGCTGCTTTTTCTTTGTAAGCCTAGCTCTATAATATACTTAAAAGGGGATGTAACGATTGTTATATCCCTTTTTTTATGCCGCATCGTCTCCGACATTATGAGTTAGCTTTCCTGTCCGTTCCTGAAATTGATTGTGACAAACCATTTGACCTAAGCGTTGTTCTTATATAAAAGAAACATAACATTATGGAACATCCTATGGAAATGAATACACTGAGTGAGATTTTAGAGAAATTGAGGACTAAAGGCCTTGACAAAGAAATAAAAATGACTGACCACGGCAAAATGCAAAGTGATCTGAAAATTTATAGTCCAGAAGATTTAACCATTATCAAAACATATCGTTTTGAAGGGGATTCCGATCCCGCAGACAATGCTGTTCTTTATTTGTTAGAAGATAAGGAGGGACAAATCGGATATATCATGGACGCCTACGGAATGTATAGTTCACAGGAAAATACGGGGTTTGATGATTTCCTCAAAAAGATACCTACGGCCGATAGAGATTTACAAGAACTGTTTAGTTAAACAGTTCTTGTATTACATTATTAATAATCTACATGGTAATCCTTCGCAAAAGCCTCAGCACCCCATGCGCGTTTACTTGTCCAGGCCACTGGCTTGGCAGTCCAGAATTCATGACTAGCCGGTAATCCCAATGGCAGAAAAGATAGTGTTGCCATATATAAACTTCCGGTTGAAGTATAATAATCTGCTATTTCAGGTTGGTGGCCACAAAACCCCAGCTGTAACCAGCCTTTTTTATCAAATGTCCCCGGTGTGCCATACATGTTCTGTTTCACTTTAGTCAGTGCACAACGCACTTGAGCGGGCTTAATAGATTCTGGCAATTTTTCCATCAATGCAACTTGACTAAGCGCCTGGAAAGCACCGGTACGGTAAGTAATAGATCGGCCAATCGGCGGGAAGGTTCCCTCTGGGGAGATCATTCGCTCCTGCCCTACAGCATAACGTTGCATACGTTTTAAAGCCAGATCATAGACTTT
This sequence comes from Pedobacter sp. ok626, assembly GCF_900100435.1. Classification (GTDB taxonomy): domain Bacteria; phylum Bacteroidota; class Bacteroidia; order Sphingobacteriales; family Sphingobacteriaceae; genus Pedobacter. The sequence continues at coordinate 467,719 of NZ_FNEX01000002.1, forward strand.
CTGTTCAACCAGTTTTTTATCTGCCATCACTGCAAGGATATCCACCATCATGGGATGGATTACAAAAGAGTTATAGTAATCAAAGGCAAGGTTCGGACCATCGCCGTACCAGCCATCACCTTTATACCATTCATTCAATTTTTTAGGCCCTTCATTTAAGCGTTCCGCATTATAATCTTCTCCAACGGAAAGTAAAAAAGCTTCTGTAATCGAGCCGAATAATAGCCAGTTGCTTTTAAACGGCTTTCTGTTTCTTAAAGATTTAAAGGCAGTAATGATTCTTTGTTTTGTTTCTGCTTCGAGCGGCTCCCACAATGCTTTTGGTGCCCTTAAAAAAGATTGAGCCAGGTAAGCGGCATCTACAATTGGTTGATAGTCCTTGGCAAAGTTTAACGCATCGGGACTACCGGGCGCAAAACATTTGTTTAGACCTTTTATCGCATCTGTTCTTAGCTTTTTTCTTGCTATTCCCTCTGTGGTTTCATCATCGGGTAAAGCCAACCAAGGGGCAATTCCGGCATAAGTACGACCCACTGCTTCAAGATAAGTTACCGATAACGAGCGCGAATCAAATGTAGGTGCTTTTTCAACTGGCATATTTTTGATCAATGTGCCGTTGGCCAAATTGATTACGACAGGACTGGCAATTTTATTTAGCAATTTCCACCAATACTCGCGATCATTCCCAGCATACCCTATTGATACTTTGGTTTGATCAGTAGCAGCCAAAATATTTTTGGGGCTCATTGCACCAATAATTCCGGCCAATGAGAAAGCACCTATAAATTTTCTTCTTTCCATATAATTATTCTATAAATACCAGTTTTTGTAACGCATTAATGCCTCCAAATAATAATAATCGGCATAGGTTAGCGGCACATCTATTTCTGATCTAAGCGGTAATGCGCCTGTGCTATGCATCAGTAAAAAACCTCCATTTTGCCCCGCTTTAGAACGATAAGCATCAGACGACAATGAGGAGATCATCTCCCCCGCAGCATCAATATAAATCTTAGCATCTTCCTTTCCTGTATATTGTCCAAGCTCCAGCAAGGCTGATGCAATCACAGCAGCCGCTGATGCATCCCGGTAAGTGTTTGGAATACCAGGGGCATCAAAATCCCAGTAAGGAACTTTATCGGCAGGCATATTTGGATGGTTCAATATAAAAGAGGCAATATTCTTTGCCAGATTTAAATATCGCTTTTCTTTTGTAAATCTGTACATCATGGTATAACCGTATAAAGCCCAACCTTGCCCGCGACTCCAAGCCGAAGAATCAGATGCGCCCTGAGCAGTTCCTCTTTTAACTACAGCTCCAGTTTTCATATCATAATCCACCACGTGATACGAGCTGTAATCTGGTCTGAAATGATTTTTCATTGAGGTGTTGGCATGATTAATCGCGATCTTTTTATATTTAGCATCACCACCATGATCAGTTACCCAGGCTAATAATTCGAGGTTCATCAGGTTGTCGATAATCACAGGTCCTTTCCATTTTTTACTGGAGTTCCAGGATTGGATCACTTTTGCATTGGGACGGTAACGTGTAATTAACGAAGCAGCAGCCGTATCAATTGTCGGTATGTATACCGGTTTTTTAGTGATGCGGTAAGCATTGCCAAAACTGCAAAACATCATAAAACCTAAATCATGATTACCTGTATAGTGTTTTTCCTTCTCTAATATTGCCAGGCGATTTTCCGCCTCTTTTAATGTGGCAGTGTCTTTAGTATATTCATAAATATAAAGCAATGCCCCTGGATAAAAACCACTGGTCCACCATTTGGTATCACTGGTTTCAACCCTATTGGTTTTAGGGTTATAAGTTTTGGGCATTACCTGCGCCGGGACATTTTTAGCGAGCACTTTATATTGCTGTTCGGCAAATCTAAATTGCTCATCAATCAGCTCTTTCATCTGCACCTTGTTCCCGTTTGCCTGCTGCGCACTGGCCAAACCTGTGGTAGCCAGTAAGCAGACAGTAAACAATAGTTTTCTCATAGTTTGTGTGTGTTGTGTATTCCTTTGTGTTGTATTTTGTTTTGGGCTTATGTTTTTGCTTTGTCGTAAACATTCCCGCTTTCTTTTGCATTGCTTGTCGTTTCTAAAACAATCACAAAAGGCTGGTCTCCAGCATATTTTTTAAGGTGAATAAAATATTCGTTGGTATGAATCTCTTCTGTGGTTAAACTTTGTGTAGGCTGAGCTAGTGTGTATGCCTTAGTAATGCCCATTTTTGCAGGTAATTTTACACGGTAAGCTCCCGAAATTGGGGTATTGAATACAACCATGTATAGTTTATTGCTTCCTGTTTTTTTAGTGAAATACCCCCAATCCTGTTTTTCCAATCCGGCATACTGACAGTTGTAAATGGCTTCGTTGTTGATTTTCATCCAGTTACCGATTTGGGTTGCTAATTGCTTTTCTTCTTTTCTAATTGCCCCATCGCCCTGTGGACCAAAGTTCAGCACGAAGTTTCCACCAAGAGAAACTGATTTAGCAGTCATTTCAATCAATTCATTCGCGGTTTTAATGTGGCCTTTCCAGGCTTTGTTATACCCCCATTGATTTTCTGGAACAGTCATTACACAATCCCAATCGTTGCCATGCACGTCTTCTATTTTGTTAGGTAATTTACGTTCCCAACCTTGTTCGTAGTCGCCCATTAACACGTTATTCGAGTCGAAGTGACGCTTACCGTTTTCATCTGCACGGAAACGACTTCCGATGATGAGTCCTGGTCTAAGTTTGCGCATTTCTGTTTCCAGTTCATCTGCAAATTCGGCTTGTTTTACCCAGGATTTGTCCCAGGTACCATCAAACCATAAGCCTTTAGCAGTTGGGTACATGGTAAGCAGTTCTATCAGCTGGTTGCGGGTAAACTGTTTAAAGCCTTCAAAGGCAATGCTATCCTCTTTGGTTTTGATGTCATAACGCCATCCTGGATGGTTCCAATCCATTACAGAAAAATAAAGAATTACATCTATCCCAGCTTTATCATAAGCATCAACCAAAGGTTTCATGATGTCTTTTTTCCATGGGGAATTGGCAATGGTGTATGAAGTATACTTACTTGGCCATAAGCAGAAGCCATCATGGTGTTTAGTGGTGATGGTTACATATTTTGCGCCCATTTGCTTGGCAGTTGCGGCCCATTCTTCTGCGTTAAAATTTACAGGATTGAACTTGTAAATCAACGAATCGTAAGTAGATTTCGGGATACCATTCCATGAACGAATCCATTCGGCAGCACCGTTGTATTGTTTCCCATTCCACTCTCCCCCAGGGATTGCATATAGACCCCAGTGAATGAATTGCCCTAAACCATAGCCACGCCATTTTTGCATTACCTCATCGGTCCGTTTGCCAATACGGTGACTGCCGTGTTTTAGCTCAATTTTAGTTCCGGGAGCAATGGATCCCTGCGCCTGCACATCGCTAAACCATAGCCCTGCGCCTATTAATGTTAATGTGAGTAATATCCTTTTCATTATTGATTCCCGATTTTATAATAGTTCCTGACCACAGCTTTTCTTTTTATTGATTCTGTTTTATCCGTTATACTTAAAGCCAGAATCAATAAAGCATCTACAACAGCCAGAAGGAAAATGTAGTATTGGTAGGGTTCCATATTCTTAAGTTTAAGCAGGCATGTACTTACATGCCTGCGAGTGTTTGACTATTTCATTATTCTTATGCTATTATTTCCCTGGTCAGCGATAATAAATGCTCCGGTATAGGTATTGTATTTGATGCCCCATGGATTTGTAAAACGGGCGGATGCCGCAGCGCCGTCTGCATTTCCAGGTGTACCGGTAACAACTGCATTGTTGTTTCCCACAACTGAGGTCTCAGAACCAGCCACGTAGCTAAAAGTAGAAGCTCCGTTCTGTCCGCTAGCTACTTCTGATGCTAACTGAGAGATCATATGTGCCTGATCATTTGAGATAAATATCTTTCCTGCCTGGCTTATGAACAAACCTGACGGGTTGTTAAAGTTCGGCGCAATATTACCTCTTAATCCAGTCCTTACACTCGGTGAAGTATTTGTAGTAAATTTGATCAGCTGACTTCCCGTTGATTCAAAGGTATTACCGAATGCACCCACGTATAACAATGTTTTCGCAGGGTTTAAGGCAACTGCAACAGGATTATAAACAACACTTGAAGATAATGTAGTGACAGCATTACCAGCAGTTAACGCAATCTTTCGGATCCTGTTGTTTGCATAGTCCGCAACATATAAAAAGCCCTGAGTTTCATCTAGCGCAAGTCCTGCAGGTCTGTTAAACGTCGCCGCAGTTCCGTTTCCATCAGCAGTACCTGTAGCACCGGATCCTGCGATAGTGGTAACTGTAGCAACCATAGTTGAGGGGTTAATGCTGATCTTCCTGATTTTGTGTCCACTGTTATCTGAAGCATACAGTGTAGTTCCGGCATCATCCAAGGCAAGTCCCCAAGGCTTATTAAAGCTTGCACCTGTACCTGCGCCATCTGTCGTGCCGGCTGTACCGCTTCCTGCAAGAACAGTGGTATTCCCGGTTCGGCTCACCCGTACAATTCTATTGTTATTCTGATCGCAGATGTAAATGTTGCCACGCTTGTCAGGTACAACATCTGTTGGACTGGCAAGTGATATGGTATTATTCAGTTTAAGCGTAGTTATCTGTAAATCTGCAAGCGTAGGTTCAGCATATTTCGCAGTACCTGAAGTTAATGACAGATTTACATTTTTCGCTGCAGAACCAATATTCTGCGCGATCACAGTTTTATCCGAAAAGTATGGATCGCCGACCACTTCAAACTGCATTTCCCCTGAGAAAGGAACACTTACTTTTAATTTACCATCTTCGTCTGTTGCCGAAGTGGTTATTGCTGTAAATACAGTTTGGCCTGTCCGCTTATAGCTTACTTTAACGTTAATGCCTGGCAGAATCTGCGAATTACTTTGATCAAGTACGCTGACTTCAACCTGAGCAGTGGGGGTCAACGCCTTTGAGAGCAGTGTAACTGTTCTGTTTCTTTCATAGGCCATTCTGCTTATGACCTCAGCGGACAAATTATAAAGGTCGTCTGCCGTATAAATCCTCACTTCTCCGGAGTATGGTGCATTGAGGACCAGCTTTCCATCTTTATCAGTAGTTCCCGTAAGTCCAATATCTTTAAACGCCACCTCTCCTGTTAGCTTCTGTTGTATAGCTATACTTACATTTGCCAGAGGCGCGCTGTTATCCTTATCTAATACGGTAATTTCTACTGGCACAGTCAAAGGTTTCAATTCCGCTTTTAATACAAGCTTTTCACCTCTCACATTTTTGAGATTGGTTTTAAGAGTATCTGGGAAATACTTAATGGTATCCCCAACGACTACACGTACCTCATTCGGATATGGAAGAGATACAATGAGCTTACCTGATGCATCGGCATTTTCCGATCCGGTGGATAGGTAAACAGTCTGCCCGGGTGCACGACTGCCTATTGCCAGAGCAAAACCAGGCAAGGCGACATTTGCTTTGTCAGTCACCGTAATATCAAGCGGTGCCATCCCAAATTTTGGGGTAGTATGTAAGGTTACTTTCCCACCACTTTCGGTTGCAAATTCTAACTCCTGTGCACCGCTATGGTAATAGGTTGTATCAACATCTATTTTTAAATAATTAGGATAAGGAAGCTCCATGATGAGCTGTCCCGAGGCATTGGTACGGATTGTATCGATCTGTACGTAATCTCCCTTAGGTGATATTTTGCGACTGACAATAACTTTAACTCCCGCTACGGGCAACTGATCGTCGTCGTTAACCACAGAAACACTGAGCGCCGCTTTTAAAACCGGAACGACTTCCATGGAGTCTGTAGCCAGCTTTTTACAGGCCAGAACCACTACAAGTAGCAATAACAGCTGAAATGATTTATATATTTTTTTCATATTGAAACGCTATTTAATGAACTCAGATTCGTAAGTGGATAGGAAAACTTTACCATCAAGCTTCCATCGGTCTTCTATGGTAACACCATACCAGTAATATAACTGGGCGGCGATGTCTGTATTTCTCAAGGCGAATTGGCCGGGAAGAATTGGTACTGGTGTACCGCAGGTTGGTTTCTCCAGGAAATCCCAGATGTAATTACCCGTTAACTCCATATCTTTCCCTTCAGCCAGCGGACTATAATTTTTAAAATGAGATAGCCCATCGTTACATGGCCAGTACCCGATAAGATTGGCATAATATGGATCGGATGAATTGACCACATCAGCACATGCATCTTCCAGAATTTTGCTTTCCGGTAACGCCGTGTTCCAGATACGAATGTTCGAAATGGCTTGGTTGGTATTGTTACCAAAGCCAGTTTTCCAGCCTGCAAAAAGATCTGCTGGAGCAGTGATATCCTCGCCTGTAATTTCCAAAGGTGCTGAAGCTTTTACACCGTCCTGAAAAAGGACAACGAAACGCTTGCTTCCCTCCATATAAACTCTAGCCGCCAGTGTATACCATTTGTTAATCACCATTGCAGGAACTGCTCTCAGATCAGCCGTATTTACAGCTTTAGCTGTACCTCCTGTAGCCCTTCTGATTCCAAATCTCCAGGTACCATTTGAACCATTGTGTATGAACCACCATCCCGGATTGCTGTTTGCAGGACTATTAGATTTAAAGAATATGGTAGAATTCTGAGTTCCAAAAGCCTGAATTCTTAATCTGAATTCTAACGTATATCCTCCGGTTAAACCAAGATCATATAAAGCGGCATTTGCTAGTGGCAGTTTAGCGGTTATTCCGCTTTCTGTAAACTTCACCCCATCCAGCGCTACCGGAGGAACGATTTCCTGAGACTTGAAGCTGGGATTGTAGTACAAGGTCAGCACATTTCTCTCCCGTTCCCGGTTAGCGATATCACCAAAGCTTTTACCTGTACCTCCATGGGTAGAGGTCACTACCACAAGCCACTCTTCATCGCCATAAGTTTTTCTACCTTTAATTACGTCAAGCAATTCACCAATGTAGCCGTCTGTTTTTAATATCGCATCTTTATATTCAGGAACATTTGCGGAGAACCCGAAGCTTTGACCTGCCTTGTTCACCTCATTAAAGTTAACAATGACAAGATCGTCACTTACCGACTTCAGTTTAACAATAGCCGTGTCTTTCGCGGCAAGATCATTTGATACGGCGATAGACTGGTCTGCATAAATCATTAATTTATTATCCAGTTGAGTCCATGGTGTAATCGCCGAAGTACGGCGGATTTTGCCTGAGGCCTGCAGCCTTTCGATCAGTGTTGGCCAGGAAGTGGCAGCGTCATGTTCATGACCATCATCGTTGGGTGGTACATCAAATGAATCATCTATGATACCGTGTTTACCAACACCTACTCCTGTCATGATGTTTTTCCATGTTCCGGCATCACTTGGTATAAAATCCGAAAGTGCATTCCAGCTATATTTGCTATTGTTCAGCATTGCCGTCAGTTTTGGTGGAGCTATCGCTTTAACCTCTGCACCTGTGGCTCCATCAATGACAACAAGTAAAACTTTTCTTCTTTTTTTCGATGCGTCCTGTGGCTCTTCATTCACGTAGGGCGGATCAAAATACTTTTTACAACCTTGCAGACAGAACAGCACTACTACCATTGCAATGGTAGCCACAATTAAAGTGTTCAGTCTGTTGGTAGAGTTTTTTATATTTTTCATGACTATGAATTTATATACGCGTTTATTTACTTGGATCGAACAACCATACCTGCTCGGTTAATAATGGAAATTTCGCGGCAATCTTATTTTTTGAAACACTGCTCACATATAGTCCCCACTGCTTCATAAAAGGTTCCATATCTTTTTTGGTCCATTCCGAAAGGCGCTCGTAAAAAAAGTCCTTTTTATCCTGATCGTTTCCGGCTCCAAACCTTGCCATACGGGCTTCTGTACAGAGGTAAGTCATAAAATCATACCCATATTTTTCAAACACCTGAATAAAGAACCCCATGCGGGCGTCATTACTGGCACTACTAAATAGTTTTGTATTTCCTCCTGTATTCGTAGCTGATGCAAAAGCAATTGCTGCAGGCATAGCACGATAAAGGTTGCTGTGCTTATATCCATGTCTGTTGGTGATTTTTAACGAAAAGAGGTTGTTCGACACTTCCCCTAAATCCGACCAACTCCAGGTTGATCCCATTTGCATATTGTGCCCAATCTCGTGATAAGTCCCCCAGTTAGAACCAACCACAAGGCTCAGCGTAACCGCCTGCTTATAATAATTTTCATTTGCTGTCGCAACCACAGGATAGCCGGAATGCTGCGCACCCACACTTGGCTGAATGTCGTGAACGATTCTCCATGGCAATGTTGGATTTCTGTTTCTTACATCTGCCGTAGTTTCAGACAGCCCATACCATTCCCAGTAACTGTGCAGAATTTCTTCATCCCAGGCCGTCATCAAAGCTGTAGGACTTTCTATAGGAAACTTAACCAGCTTTTCTGTTGGAAGTGTAAAAATCATGCGTTTGCTGCGCAGTTCAAACCAGGGTACTTTTGTTTTCGCAACCATGGCCTTCCATTCCGCATCTGTTGTTTCACCCAATACAAAATCAGGTGACTTAACCGCCCCGCTAAAAAACAGGTCTACCTTACGACCAAGTGGCCTGTCGGGAATAATAAAAATTGTACCCCCAAAAAGGTTCCGTACATAATTTATACCTGGGAATAACTGCAGCCGGGTATAAATTATTGGTGCCCTTTGCAATGGTGATAAACCCGTAAGATTATCATCATGTGCCCCAACCTGTACCGCCAGTCCGTAAGTATCAGCCGGCACTTTGATGGTGACGAGCTCTCCGGGGGCCGCGTACGTTCCGGTACTAAACCAACCTTGCGGAACCACACTGATCCTCAGGTCACTTGATCTAACCTGGATATAGTCAAGATCCAATGTCACCTTATAATCCTTAAGTCTGGGCTCTTCAACGCCTACCATGCCGGGAAAAACCCTGGCGGCATTAAACTGCGACTTATCAACTTTAGACATCGATGTGTCTAATACCAAATCAAATGTATCTTTGGGGTGATTTCCATCAGTCGTACCATCAGGATACATCACTCCATAATTTTTTGTACAGCCCACTACCAGGGCAATCAGGGCTAAAGCAATTGTGCTGTTAACTATCTTCTTCATCTTTGCTCAGGTTTAAGGATTAATACTTCTATAGGTAGGCACCCAGGTTTTACCATCCAGGTTTAAACCCAAAGATTGTATGCCCATCCATCCGAATATGAAACTGGGAATGTCAATACCGTTAGGCATCCGGGTATAAATATCATCCGGAAGGTCCGAGCAAAGGTTTTCACTCAATTCATTAAATGGTGTCCAGGAATAGGCTCCCGTTAGTGTAAAGTTTCTTTTACTAGGGCTATGATCCATTAACTGGTTTCCTATTCCGTCCATAGATGGCCAGTAGCCAATCAGATTTTTATAATAAACGTCAGTAGGTTTCACGTCCGTTTTACAATAATTAGCAGCGATGTAATCATCTGAAAGCGCTGTATTATAAATCCGTACATCAGTAATCAATTTAGATGCATCATTACCGGTTGTATAAGAAGGAGAATAGCCAATATTTAAGGGAGCTGTGGTTGAAGTACCGTTTGCTGCCTGAGCGACTGTACTGTTTAACACCCCATTTGTAAAGACCTTCATACGCCTGGTAGTTCCATCCATATAAAGTTTACCAGTTAAGGTATACCAGGTGTCCAGGTCAAGCGCAGGTCCTGTTGCCGAAGTTCCTGCAAGCTGCATTCTCCAGTTGACAGAACCGTTACTCAATATGAATGACCAGCCGGCTGTTGAATTGGCGGTATTGTCAGATTTAGCAATGATTGCCGGATTTAAATCACCTCTTTTCAAAAGCTTCATCTTTAACTGAACAGTATATTCTCCGGTAGTCCCAAAATTATAGATTGCAGACTCACTCACAGGGATTGTTCCGAATATGGTTTTTGAGCTATAAACGATCGCCTTCCCTTCGTAAGGAACAGCTGCAGCATTTGGCCTTGAGAAGAACTGATAACTAAACCTCGAATTGTATAAAAGCGTAAAGCTGTTTAACAATGGATTGCTAAATAAAGAACCGTCATTTTGTGCTGGTGGAATGCTGAAGTTTCCACCTTGATTAGAAGCTACAACAATCAGCCAATTCTCAGCTTCATAGCTTTTTCTTTGTTTCAACGTATTAACCATTTCGTTGATGTCATCAAAAGTCTGATAAATAGCATCACTATAAGCTTTCACACTTGCATCATAACCATATTGCTTACCTGCCCGGTCTACGCCGCTAAACTCGGCAAGTACGACCGTTGCCTTTTCCTCCTTCAATTCATTGATTACCGCATTTTTTACAGCTGCATCATCGTTATTAAAACTTAAGTTCACATCTGCATTGCTCACCAGATTTGTACTGAACACCGGGGTCGAAGCAAAAGCAGCTGTACGCAGACTGGCATTTTTATCTTTGATGTATTTAAAGAACATGGGATAGTTAGCCAGGTTATTGCCTGAAAAATCAGCTTTAGTCACCTTGTGCTTATTTTTCTTCACGCCCGTTAGCATGTCTGCCCAGGTAGTGGCGGGCAATCCGCTCTCATCACTTACAGAAGCATAGCTCTGAAGGGAATTGTCTTCCAGATCAGGGACTCTAATCGCCTTTGTCGCATTAACACTTGCCCCCCTTGCTCCGTCCACGATGATGTAAAGTACTTTTGGCGCTCTATATCCGGTAAGACTATCTGACTTGGCAGACAAGTCAATTTTATTTTCAAAATCCTTATTGCAAGACATAAGGGTCAGCAGGCAAAGTACCAGTAAAGGCATGCCAGACACCAGGGTTCTTTTTTTATACAGCCGATTTTTTATCATTTCTTTATTTGTTAATGTTAACAGATAGGTTCCTATGTTTTGTGATACGCTTTTAAGGTTCATACACGACCTTGATGATATTTGGCACTGCACGGTTATCGAACTTAAGGATGAAGCCTGCCATAATGAAAGCAGGAAATCCCTGTGGTGAAGTTGTCTCATATATATCATTTACGATTCCCTGGAAAACACCTGTTGTGTTGTAACCCGCAGCAAGCGTTCCGTCTGGATTCAATACCATAAAACCCTGCCTAATGACCCCGTTATATTTGTTGAATGAACCTGTAACGATAACCAGCCCGTTAGATAATTGTGCAGAGAAATTGACGCTTCCGCCCTCCATTGTTCCCATAGTAAACGAGTCATCAACCGATCCGTCTTTTTTCAGCATAACAATACCGTTAACGGCTTTACCGTTGAAACTTTTGAAAGCCCCTGAAACGATGTATTTCTGGGTAGTCGCGTTGAAACGAATGCTGCCAATAGGCCCGTCAGCTCCAGCCCCCACCAGAAAGGTAGGATCGATCATCCCGTTGTTGTCTACCCGTGTAATCCTGTTTACACCGGTTCCCTGGAAACGTGTAAAGCTACCCACCAGGATCACCTTTCCGTCGGCCTCCATAAACGCATCATTGATGCTACCATTCGGCTTCTCATAACTGGTTTTGGTTGTAGGATTAAAATTATAGCTTTCATCCAGCTTGCCATTTGCTTCCAAACGCATCAGCATATCCATTGGGGTATAACCAATAACTTTTCTGTCGCGTGTAGAACGCTCGTAGAAATACTCGCCATAGTTGCTAAAATTGCCGATCAGGATACTTTTGTTGTTGTAGACGAATAATTTTCGCACAGATCCTGTCACTCTTCCATTAAATGCAGCTACAGTATCAAAGCTGTTTTTCGGCTGCAGGGGTGTAAGGTTAACGACTTCAACGATGGTACTATCTAAGGACCCATTTCCATTCAAACGGGTCAACCCACCAATACTTTTCCTGTTGTTATAACTTGAGAATGTACCTCCGATCATATATTGCCCCGTTGTTAACCGGGCTATGCTATTTAACGAACCATCAGAACCCAGTCCGGAAGCAAACGAAGGCAGATAATCTCCATCAGCATTGATCATTACAATATTGTTAATCGGTCTTTTGAGTGAAGCCTTCTTTTCATAATCCGTGAAACCGCCAACCAGTATCATATTCCCATTTGTCAAAGGCATAATCTGACTAACATTTCCGTTGGGTCCGATTACGGGTTTAAAGGTCGCATCATAGGCGATTTTACCGGAAACCGTGAACTGGGGACCGAAGAAAATCTGCCCGTCCACGACAATTGTAAAACCACCTGAGCTGGAACCCACTGGCAGTTTGATTTTGATCGTTTTGCTGGTAACCTCCATTATCTCTGCTTCAGTATCATTCATATAGCATTTTACCTTGTCTTTATAGGGGAGCAACCCTGAGATAGCAAATACCATTTGTGAGCCCACTGAGCCATAGGTAGGCTTGGGTGGTTCGTTTAAGAACCTGATGCCAAGGGCTTCTTTCCCTCCGGCATACGGGTCTTCCGTAAGTTGCGTTGATTTTTTACAGGATGAGAAAGCCATCGTAAACAGGAGCAATCCTATGAAATACCTTAGGTTACTTTTCATCGTTTGATTGTTTTGAGTTTTATTGAACATATTATGATCTCCTGTGAGTTATTCTCCAATACCATTTTCAAGCGCTACCGTAATAAAGTTATAGGGGTAAAAGCCAAAGAAATGGTTACTGAATTTTATCGCGTGAACGATTCCGTTAGTTGGATTGATATCTGATGAAGATACCTTCGCATTGATCCAGAAAGCCTTGGGATAAGCCAGATCAGGAATATAAGATAACATCAGCTGACGGTATCCCCCATATTTAATGGTCGTCCGGTTGTCAACCGGCCCGTTAACCGCATCGTTAAAAACCACGCCGATGTTCATTGGTTTACCATTATAGGCCAGATATCCCTGTCCGGAATAAGTATCCAATGCCAGCGTATCTACCTGACGGTAATCCTTAAGACGGTTGCTCCCTTTAAAAATATACATAGACAGCATTTCTTTCCATGCTTTAGGCTTAATATCGGATAAAGTCCTTACGGAGTCTCGTCCCGTTAGCCTGAGGTAAGCATTTAAGTTATCTATCACTGCTCCGATGGAAGGGTCCTGTGGTGCAAAAAAAGTAATCTCCTCTTTACTGAATACGTCTTCCATTCCCGCAAGGCGGATCACCTGGCTTAACGTATCGAATTGAAAAGGTTTCGAATCCAGGTATTGCATGATGCTACCGTCAAATTTCGCGTTGGTAATGCCAGTGTCCTCGTAGTGCTCAAATTTTTTACATCCTGTTAAGATGAAGGCTATACATGCAATGAATGTGAGCACTTTTATAATCATTTTATATTTATACATCTTCTGTTTTTTAAATAAGGAAAACTATTGCCAGTAACTATTTAATGTCATGTATGGGTTATTTGCAAGGGCAGTGCTGCTAATTGGCCAGGTCCATGCTTTAGAAATAAATGCAGAGAACGAGAGCGGACTATAACAATATGTTGGATTCATAATTTTCCTCGTGCGTACCAGGTCGTAGAAATAGTGCCCTTCACCCAGTAATTCTTTGCAACGCTCATAGTAGATGGCATCTTTGATCTTACCTTCTCCGGGATTTGCGGGGAACAGATCTGCACCTGCGCGAGCTCTGATACGATTCAATAGAATTTCGGCAGGTCCATCTTCGCCCAATTCAGCCAGTGCTTCCGCGTGAAGCAGCAATACATCCGCATAACGGAAAATGATCGGATTGTCATCGTCCCCTTGTGTTGGGGCTGCGCGATTAAAGAATTTGTAGATTATTGCTTTCCCCGTTTCGTCATAAATATCTGCAATATCAAACCAGACATTCTTTCTGCGGTCTGCAACAGTCTCCGGAAAAATCTTTTTCATATAGTCTGACTTGAACGCAAACTCGCTCTGCAGGCGATCTGTTGAGGTCAGAAATGGCAGGTGGGCAACCCCATTTGAAAATTTATATCGGCGGTCACCGCTTACCTCACCCGAGTTATTACTCAGCTGAATCTCAAAGAGACCTTCCTGTGAACGACCGAACATCACCAGGTAAGTTTGCTCAATTGGCAGTAAGGTATAAGCACCTTGTTCTGCTTCACCGATATTCTCTATTTCTTTACCCAGATCATCCACCGCACGGTAATAGCTATTGGTATTTGCCTGATCGAAGCCTGCACACCACATATTCATGTGCATCATCAATGCAATGGCACTGCCACGCATTGCCCTTACCGCACGGTTTGCCGGATCTTTGTAAGTCCATGGTAAATCATTTTTCACTTTATCCAGATCGGCGATACAATTCTTTAATACGGTAACCATATCTGTTCTGGGAAGCGGTTCCTGGTTGTAAGCATTCGTATAATAAGGAACATCGCTAAACAGCCTTACTAAGAAAAAGTAAGAGAGGCATCGCATGAATACGGCTTCGCCTTTATATTGTTTGCGGTTAGCTTCTGAAAACGCGGGATCCTGAATGCGGTCTACTTCTTTATACAGGATATTCGCAGCTTGTATCGTTTTATAAAATGGCTTCCAATCGGGAATCAGGTCATAACGTGCCCTTGCCTGGTACCATTCCAGACTGGCATTGTAGTCTGGACGCGTACGTGTAGCATCCGCAGCAAGGAGCTTTTTCATGTTATTTACAGCCAGGTAATCCAAATCGTAACGTTTTGGGTTCACTGATGTGGCCTTGCCAGGTCCGTTACGGTAATCGCCCATGGCCAACATGATACTGGACATAGTTGAGGCCCTAAACAAACGGTACACATCTTTTGTGAAATCTTCCGCATCTTTTGATGTTTTCCAGAAGTTATTGCCCGACAAGCTGGTAACCGGTTCTACATTTAAGAACTTTTTACAGCCTGGGTTGGCAATCAAAATCACTAATAAGGGTAAAATGTATAAGATCTTTCTCATAATAAGTTTCATTTTAAAACTGAACATTAAGACCAATAGAATAACTGCGTCGACTTGGATATCCTGCGGAGTTGTCCCTGCCCAGATCCGTTACGTTTTCAGGATCGGGACCGGTGTAATTGGTGAAGGTGTACAGGTTATTTCCTGTGCAGTATACACGCATAGAGGTTACACCAAGGCGTGAGGCCAGTTTTTTGTCGAAAGTATAAGCCAGCGTAAGGGTATTGATCTTTAAGTAAGATCCATCTTCCTGGAACATGGTCTGGTCGTACCTGTACGGTAAAAACAAGGAGCCTCCTTTAACGAAGTCCGAATAAGCTCCATAGCGTAGAAAGCTATAAGGATCCGGATAAGTAGCTACATCGCCTGGTTGTTTCCAGTAGTCATACTGCGCTATAGGAACCAGGTTATTCTGTTCAGCTGGATTCGCAAAATTCTGGAAGCGCTGAGCCAGGGCATTGTTTAAGATATCTCTTTTTAAGGTATAGGAAAGATTGATATTTGCTGAGTACGGCCCCCAGGAGAAGAATGAAGAAATACCACCGGTAATTTGCGGGAATGAGTTTCCAGCAATCACAAGATCTCTTTCATCCAGTTTATAATCCCCGTTGATATCAGCCCAGTACGGATCACCTCCCTGGAAGAAAACGGTGGTATTGCCATTCTTTGTGCTGTATCTTTTACCTGTCGCAGGATCAACAGCCACGTCGTCTGTGGTACTGTATACCCCTTTTGTATTGTAGAGGACGTTAGACAAACTGTTACGCCCCAAACGGTAAAGTATAGACTGGCCCGTTTCTTTATCCTTCTGTAGGATCTGACGAACACCGTCGGGCAAGCCTGTCAACACGTCTTTGTTAATCGCGCCGTTAAATGAAACTGTCCAGTTGTAATCGCTGTTTTTAGCCAAAGGCCTTACAGTTAAGCTAAACTCATAACCATAGTTAACCAGGCTCACTTCGTTGGTTTTAATTTTACTAAACCCATTGTGATCGGCCAGCGCCTTTTGTCTGAGCTGATTATCTACCATTTTATAATAGGTATCGAAAGTGATCTGGTATTTACCTTCAAACAATCCAACATCAAGCCCTGCATTAAACTGAGTGGTTACTGTTGGGCTAAGTGAGGTGTTTGGCAGGTTCTCAAAGTTCACACCTATCGCCTGCGAACCATTATATACCCCACTAAAGTTATAAGATCCAAAGGCGTCAAATACAGTTCCGTTCGGTACAATGTTCTTTCCCCAGCTGGTACGTATGGAACCATAATCCAGCCATTTTGAGGTGGCCAGCAGGTTTTCCTTATTAAAGTTCCATCTTAAGCCGACAGATGGATTTTTAGACCATGGCACATCTGGCCCGGCATTAGACACGCCGTCCCAGCGATAAGAAAGATCAATTACATATTTTTTATCGTAGTTGTACGACACTGAGGTTGCCAATGCCGCAGAACGCGAAGCAGAATAATTATCGAGTATACCGCCTCTTGAAAGATTGGCATCAAAACCTAAAGGCCCCTGGTACTGGTCATTGGGTGTCTGAAGCTGATTGATCGTCCCAGCCTGGTAATTACGGATGTACATCTCATTGAAGGCAAAAACACTGATGTTGTGTTTCTCTTTGAATGATTCCGTAAAGTTGATCATGTTACGGTTGTACAATACACTCCGTCGCTCGTTAAAATTGTAAACGATGGCTGTATTGTTGTTTAATACCGCTGGCTTATAGATATCGGCTGTACCATTGTTATAATCGTAATTCACCACACTGGTTAAAGACAGAGATTTAAGAAACTGATAACGTCCTTCAAGGTTGGTTTTAATATTTCCTGTTTTATTATTGTTATCGGTTAAAAATACACCTGTCGCATCACCGGAACTGCTAAATAAGGATGGTGGCGGCAAAAGGGAAGATGCGGAACTCCCCGAGGCTACTCCTGTCTGCTGCACGCCATTTCCACTCCCCTTTTTACTGATCCCCATGGCACTGGACACATTCGCGAACAAGCGGAACTTTTGACTGGGCTGATACAGTACGTTCATACCGAGTGAGTATCTCTTTAAGCCCGTATTCTCAATAATCCCTTTTTCATCATAATAGCCTACGTTCACTTTGTAGTTAAAATTCTGATCACCTCCGGAAGCATTGATATTGTGTGTCTGATTTAAAGTAGTTCTGAAGAACACGCGCTGCCAGTCGGTTGAATTGTTGAAAAAAGCATTTAAACTATCCGAAAGGAATGGGTTGTTATCAATACGTTCCCTTCCTGTAAAAATAGTAGAATCATTGTTCATGATTTGCCTTATTCTGCTGTCACGCTCACCCTTCCCTCCGATCACAGACCTTAATTTAGGGGGCGTATTTACAAAAAGGTTGGTTACATACTGGATAATAGGCGTTTTAGATTTACCTCTTTTGGTGGTGATCAGGATTACACCATATGCCCCCTGTGAGCCATACAACGAGGTTGCCTGTGCATCCTTTAAAAGCGTAACTTCTTCTATGTCTTCTGGTGGTATTAAAGACAATGGGCTGATACCTGGTCCGCCTTGTGAGAAACCATATTCATAGTTTGAGTTGGCATCAAGCGGTACCCCATCAATTACAAACAACGGTGAAGTTGGGGTTAGGAAAGCGTCGTTACCAGAACCCTGAATATCGATACTAGATAAACCACGCACGAAGATGGATCCACGGGCCCCCGGGCTCCCACTGTTATTCTGGATATTTAAACCTGCGATTTTACCTTGCAACAGCTCCATCACGTTGGCAACCGGAACATCCTGGAGTGCTTTACCACTTATGGTGGTGGCTGCTCCTGTTAAAACTTCCTTGGTTTTTGTATTGTAACCTACCGTAATTTTTACCACATCAAGGTTGTTGCTCGATTCCTGCATCATTACTCTGAAATCGGATTTTGCCACAGCCTTAATGGTTTGGTTGGCGAAGCCGATATACCTGAATACCAAGGATGCATTTTCAGGCACATTCACCGAGAAATTACCCGCGTTACCACTGCTAGCAATTACTTTTAAGGGCGTGCCAGTTGAGATCGTTACTCCCGGAAGTCCGAGATTAGTGGATTTTTCAATAACAGTTCCCTTCACAACAACCATTTTCTGGGCAAATGCCGGAACTGTTGCCGAAAGAATAATGATAAATACCTTAAACAAGTGCTTCATAGCCATATTTTGTTTTAGCGTGTTTAGCTTAAATATTTTTTTATCTCTATGTTTCATCATTCGTTCGTGAATTTTGGGTTGTCCCGGGTAAACGAAAAGATAATTTCCCACTCTCCCTTTTCATAGATGTTAAAATTGAAGCTCATATCGGCGGTTTCCTTTATCCCTCCGAAACCCAGACGGTCATAAGAAAACTTAAGGGTGGCTTCTTTCCCATCAACTGTAGTGTAAGCCGTTGGAATCTCAACCAGTGGTATTGGATAGGCGACATTGTATTTTACGTAGCTGGCTGTCTTTTCCATATTGAAACCGTGTACCAATTTATTCCAGGCGGTTAAGTTGAACTTTGCGGGGTCAATGCTTTGCCCGATACTATCCAGGAAACGGAAAGTGAGCGAGCTTCCAGTGCTCCCCTGTTTTTTGTTAAAGTCGACTTTTACATCACCGATGGTAAGTGGATCTCCGGTACGTTGCGCCTTAAAATTATTGATTGAATTTAACCGGATTGGTGCATTGCTGCTTGCCCCACTAATGGCATCGATTCTGTTAGGCTCATAAGCGCGCTCCCTATAGGCCTGAAGCTTCAGGTTATTAAAATACCTGCGTCCGCCATTGTTGGTTACTTCTACATCGAAAGTATAGCCTGAATCAGGAAGAGCCTTGAGTACCCTCGAATTTGAGGCTGCCCAGAGTATAAATTCTCCTGAGTGCTCCCTGATCTCAAAAAGTGGGTGTTGTTCTATCGCTCTTTTATTTTCGATTTCTTCCAGTGAGGTTTCCTTTCCCGTATATGCTTTTTTCCAAACCAGCACATCAAATGGCTTGATAAGTTCTGGTGCAATGATACCATCGCTATTTCTTGGATTAACTATTTTAAAGGTTAAGGGCTGTGACGAACTTTGTGCGTCAAAATTGTCACTCATTAATGTTGTACGTCCCATTACAGGCTTGTATAGCGTTTGTGTAAAGCGGGCTTCTGTATTGAAGTAATCGCGGTCTGTAGGCAGCAGCTTTTTACAGGCACCTATCAATGTAAGGGCAAACAGTATCGGCACTGCTCCTGAAATAATATGTTTTTTGTTGATCATAACTTTGCTAGCTAAAACTCCCTGATTATTTATTAAGCCTTCTTGTAAATTCGCTAAACCCAAATTCGTGTGATGGAGAAAGCACATGGACAACCGCATTGGTGGTGAAAATATTTACGGCCTGGGTATTTGTCCGTTGCCATTCCACGATATATTGTGATCGTTTTACATCACTGTAAATGATACTTTTTGGACCCCCGTTTACAAAACCGTATGCGTTTGCACTCTTGTCCTGTCCATGCATTTCATAGTGGTATTTTATCGTGTTTAACAGCACTCCTTCAGTCAAGACCAAGCTGTCCGTGGTAAACTTGCCGGAAATAAAATAGCGGTTAGCCAATGAATCCAACTCTTTTATGTTTGCTGTTGCCAGGCCCAGAACTGGTTTGTTTTGTGATTTCCTAACTGTATTTAAATTTTGCAAAGCGAGGACAAAACTGCGGTTTGTTGGGGCAAAAAGCGTGAATGTTGAAGATGTACTCAAAGTATCCTTTAACCAGGTGATGCGATCAACAACCTTAAGCAGGGAATCGTAAACGCCAGGCTGTGACTTCAGGTAGGCGTAAACATCTCCTTCGTATACATTTACCTCGTTTTCAAAATTATATGCACCTTCTTCTTTTTTGCATGCTGCAAAAAACAGCGTTGCTGCAAATAATAAAGTAAGGCCTTTAAATAGGTTTAATTTTCTTTTCATAATTTGATTACCTCCAGAATTCATTTTGAACCAATAAAGAATTGCGATTGAGTACATCCTCTGCGATTGGCCAGAAGATACCATTGGTACTGATGAGCTTGTTGAACTCGGTATTGTTCCGTTTAATCCGGTTGTAACGGACCTGATCGTACCAATTCCATCCTTCACCAATGAGCTCTCTCTTACGTTCTTTAAAAATGGCATCTATTAACCCACTGTTGGGGCCGGTATAACGGGCAAGTCCGCGTGCAAGTCGTACGTTATCCAGGGCATCAATGGCTGGTTCCACGTTTCCGATCACGGCCATAGATTCCGCATACAATAAGCTGATTTCTTCCAGACGGGTGAAAACAATTGCAGAACTGAACAAACCGAGAGAACCATCAGTTGAAGCGTTACGGATGCATTTAATTTTACTGAACACGGTGCTTGCACTTCCGAAATTCGCAAAGAAATCAGTTACAGCACGCCCTGTCAACGGGTTGATAGAAAACCGCTGGTCTTTATCTTCGTTATAGATAGACAGGATGGTTGCGTCAGGAACATAAATCTGTGGAACTGGCTTGGTCACCAATGGCGCAGCAAGCGTGAGGTCTTCAATATGGCCAACGATACTGGCTTCCCGATCGCTCCAGGCAAAAGGAACACCAAATATCTGCGACGGATTTTTATCATAGAAAAGACCGTCGACCTTCGAAATCCCTGCTGTTAGGGTATAACTGGCTCCGGAGCTCTGATAATACGTCAATACGAAGTTGGCGTAGCCCGAAGCATCAATGTATTTCTCATTCCATGCGGCTATATGTGCCAGGATAGCATATGCGGATATTTTTGTTAACAATACCCCACTCCAATAGGTAGTGACTTGTCCGTAATACAATCCCGGGAAAACAGGGTCTATTACCGATCCATATCTAAAGGGAAGATCATTCACCGCTTTTAGCAACTCACTTTCTGCATAACCCAGTACCGCTTCTTTCGGAGCACGTGCTTTCTTTTCAAAGTTCCCATCGCTGGAAGAAGTGATCAGAGGCACATCACCCCAGATGCGCGTCATGTAGAAATAGGCAAAAGCACGCAAGGCCCTCATTTGTGCGATATCTACCTGATAATTTTTCTCCGTGTATTGCCTGTCGTTTTCCAATACTTCGTGTGCACGTTCGATGAATATGCTGGCACTATTGATCACGGCATAAAACCTGCGCCAATTGCTAAGTGACTGCACTACAGGATAGGGCGCATTTAAATTACCACCGATCACAGCCTTCAAATCAAGGCGGGAAGTAGCTTTAAAATCACCGTTTCTGAGTTCTCCATATAGCCAGTGGCCATTATTATCGGCCATTGCTGCGCGAAGCAAGCCATAAGTGCCCAGTAATGCAGAGCGGGTATCGGTAATTGATTTCCAATGGTTTTCCTCATTAACCAGGTGAGAAGAAGGAACGTCCAGCTGTTTATTACATCCAGACCCCAATAATCCTATGATCATTACTACCGTAAGGACGCGAAAGGGGATAGTTATTTTAGTAAACATCATATCTTTTTCTATAAATCGATTTTAAAACCTAGTGTATATGTTCTTGGAATAGATAATCCATAGCCTGAATCGATCCCGGTATAACCAACCAATTCAGGGTCGCCACCTGTATAAGGAGAAATTGTAAACAGGTTTGTTGCGGTTACATATACCAGAAACCTGTGCTGCGTGCTCCTATCTTTGTTAAGAAAACTCATTCCGGCAAAATCATAGCCGAGGGAAAGGGATCTTAATTTCAGGAAGGATCCGTTTTCAATGAAAATATCCTGGTCAGCACGATAGGCTTGCACGGCACTCCATGGATTGTAAACCGGATAGCTTGCGGCATTAAGGTCTTTTTTCCAGA
Source organism: Pedobacter sp. ok626 (assembly GCF_900100435.1). Taxonomy (GTDB): domain Bacteria; phylum Bacteroidota; class Bacteroidia; order Sphingobacteriales; family Sphingobacteriaceae; genus Pedobacter. The sequence continues at coordinate 489,502 of NZ_FNEX01000002.1, forward strand.
AAGTAATTTCATCTATCGAAGAAATATCATTCTGGCCACCCCTATTAATAAAATCAAAACGATTGGCGGCAGCCTGGTTCAGGATATTACGGCCCAAAGCGAAATACAGGTTAAAGTCGAGACTGAACTTGCGATAAGTAAAGTTATTGGCGAAGTTTCCTGTTAATTTTGGTATATAGTTACCCAATGCAACTTTATCCCGTTCATTTATGGTATAATCTCCGTTCAAATCTTTCCAGCGAGGATCTCCGCCTTTAAATGCGAGTCCTTTGTAATTCAGGATCTGATAGTTTTGAGGGTTTACTGGTACATCAGCGTCAGTTTGGAATGCCTCACCCTGAGTTTTTAACACCCAGAACTTATCAATGGCTTCACCCACAACCAGCTTTTGGGTTCCGATTAATATTTCTGAAATACCACCGGGAAGTGCTTTCAGCTTATTCTGATTATAACTGGCATTTACATTAGCCATCCAGTTAAATTGATCTTTCCTGCCTTTAAATATACTGGCTTGCAACATCAGTTCTACACCGCTATTATTTACATCCATTCCACTTTGATAGGAAGAAGTATAGCCTGACTCTGCTATAACCGGCATTGCCAATAACATGCGGTTATTATTTTTGCTATATAGCTCTAACCTTGCCTGAATCCTGCTATTGAGAAAGCCTGCATTCACACCAATATTGGTTTCCTGTACATAAGACCAGGGAATATCATAACCCACCCAACCTGCAGTATATGGCCTCGATAAGGTACCAAATCCTGCATAAGAATAGAAAGCTGGGTTGGCAGACCAGCCCAAATCTACAGTGTACTGTGGCCCGGCAGCAAATCTGTCGTTCAATAACAGGTTACCTATCCGGCTCCAGGATGCCGTTACTGAAAGTGATGAAATGGCCGATTTGTCCTGAGGCAATATTTTATTAAAATTGTATTCAGCATTAACAATTGGTGAAATGAACCATCTTGCGCTTGGTTGCATATTAGAGGAGCCATCCGTTCTTGCTACTGCGGTTAAAGACAATTCATCGTTATAATTATACTCCGCTTTGGCGAACAGAGAACTTAGATTTGCTTTTTGTCGGTCTGTAAAACGAAACACAATAAAGTCTTTAGGCAATAAGTAATCTGACTCTTTTGAATTCCCGTTTACCACATTAATCCTGATGTAATCACTTGATCCTTTATAACCGTAGGCATAATTGTAACGATTAAAATCTGATTGAAAAGAATGTCCGGCTTCCAGGTTTAATTTGTGTTTTTCATTAAAATCGTGTTTATAACTAACAGAATTCTCGATAACCACACGTTGGTTATAGCCATAATAATTAGAGACATAATTGTTCCCGTCGAGCATGGTGGACGGAAAAAACACATCACGCGTGCTTTCATTATAGTCGAAGCCTACACGCGAAGTGAAATCCAGTTTCTTAAATTTCGCTGATAAGGAGAAATATCCCTGAATAGCACTGTTTTTATTGTCATCAAATGACTTGGCCTGATATTCATTTAACAAATTGCCATAGATGATCTTATTCGGTGCAATCGGACTTGTTAAATCCGGGATATACTGCATTTCCGAGAAACGATCCCGAAATGACCTGTTCCGGTCACGTTCCAGTCTTGTTGCATTGATCATACTGGAAACCGTTAACCATGGCAATGGCAACATATTGATGAAGAAAGAAGCATTATACTTGTCCAGTTTGGTGTCATCCGCATTACCGGATGTGCTTGTGTTTCCTCCGAAAAACCGAAAATTTGAGCGGTTTGTCCCGCCGGTTATACTGGCGTTTACGGAGCGTACAGGGCTTGTTTTATAATACAAATCTGTCCAGTTAGAAGGACCATAATAATTTTCATTGGTTGCATCTCTTAAATAAGCCGGATAATTATCCATATCGGCAGGACTGGCAAATTTCTGATAGAACGGCATTCTGAAAGTGCTTTCATCCTGTGCATTGGTGGTCGTCAGGTTATCCTTCTGGGCCATCCCAAAATAGCTGTTCACACTAATCTGCTTCATACCTGCCTGAGCATTCTTGGTCGTAATCAAAATAGCTCCGTTAGCGGCCCTGGGGCCGTAAATAGCGGCAGCAGCTCCTCCTTTAACTACGTTGATGGACTCAATATTGTCCATATCAATGGTAGCCAGCAGGTTTGTCGCAGTTCCTATAGGCGCATAGTCAAACTTCTGGACATCGAACATAAAAGGGTTGTCCTGTATCAGCGGAATACCGTTAACATATACCTGCGGCTGTACCTGATAAATATCTTTTCTGGAAAGCAGTGGCATCGAAAGTCCCCTTATCAGTAGGCTTTGCTCTGTAGTACCAGGTTCACCGTTTGTTTCCTGCACATATACTCCTGCGGCATTTCCTTTCAGGACTTGTTGAAGGGAAACGAATGGATACATGGCGATCTTCTTAACATTTAATGAGTCGACATTTCTTATGGAGACAAATCGCCTTAGTTCTACAATTCCTGAATCCTTTGCCACGGTGTCCTGTAAGGAATTCTTTGCTGTGGTATCCTGAAAAACGGCACTATATCCACTTAGCGGAAAACCAAGACCAACAAGAAAAAAAGACACAAGGATCCATTGACAATTCATGTGTTTAATAATTCGGGTATTTCTCATCCGTTATTTTGTTTTTTAATGGTTCTTATGGGCTTGGATGCCCGGTTTATTCAATTGCAGTTGTTAAAGTATAATGCGCTGAATAAATCATACAGCAATCATACGTCCAGCTGTCAGGTCATTTGTCTGCAGCAACCGCTAACTTGTAAGTGATGAAATGTTATTAATTGGTTAGTAGTTTGGTAAGGTTAAGTCTAAAGACTTATAGGTTTAGTCAAATTTTATTCATACGTGTTTGGTTTAGTGTTTGGTTGTTTTTGTCTTAACATTATATACATATTATTCGCTGGTTAGGGCTTTATGGTCTGGTATGAGCTAAATATGATTTAGTATACCGCCTTTAGAATATTACATTGTTCAGACAGTCAAAGCTGTAATATTATTTGTCCAAAAAAGATGAATATTCTAAAAAAAAGGGTAGAAAAATCATTAACAATAGCAGATATTTCTATCTTTAGCGCTGATAAATAGACAATAACAGGGAATTCTTATGAAGATTACTAAATGGAAACTGATTAATTTGTGCTTTTCCATTGCCGTATTTTTTCATCCCGCCCAAGCCCAGCATCCACTTTCTTTTAGCAACTATACAATTGAAAATGGGTTGTCGCAAAACTCCGTGATATCGGTTACTCAGGATAAATCGGACTTTATGTGGTTCGGTACACGGCAGGGCCTAAACCGATATGATGGCCACCAGTTTAAAAGCTATATCAATCATCCGGCAGACCGAAGCAGTCTGTCCAATAATGAAGTTCAAACTTTATTGACTGATGCTGGAGGAACCCTATGGGTGGGAACAGCGAATGGACTAAATAGATATGATTCCGGATCCGACACTTTTACTCAGATCCCAACTCGTTCAAAGCAAGGCCTAAGCCAAGGTGGTATTGAATGCCTTTATGAAGACTCCGATAAAAATTTATGGGTGGGAACTTTAGGCGGGCTTAACCTATTAACGGACAAAAACAAGAACACTTTTAAGTCTTTCAAGTTTAAGGGAATAAAGGATGATGGTGTTGAAGGCATCTACGCCATTTTTAAAGATACTCGTGGCAACCTCTGGATTGGAACCGGTAACGGATTGTTGTGTATGCGCCTAAAAAATGGTCACTACAAATACGAGCGGTTTAAGTACGACCCGGGAAATAAATCTGGAATTAGCTCTAACTACATCACCTGCATCAATACCGATGCCCAAAACAATTTATGGATAGGAACAGGTAATGGAGTGTGTCTGTATAATTATTCGACCAAATCTTTTACCGTTTATAGTCATGATAATAATGATCCCAACTCTATTGTACACAATGACGTTAGGACAATAACGAAAGATAAGCAAGGCATGCTCTGGATTGGTACTCAAGAAGGCTTAAGTATTTTAGATCCGGTAAGTAAAAAATTTACTAATTACCAGCATGATCCGGAGTTAAAAAACAGCATCAGTCACAATTCTGTGCATAGTATATACCAGGACATTAACCAAACCATGTGGGTAGGTACCTATTTTGGCGGCGTTAATTACAGTCACCAGATTGCGACAAGGTTTAAAGCTTATCAGAATAGCAAATTAAAATCTAGTATCAGTAGCAACATCCTCAGTTCTATTGTGGAGGATGAGCACAACAACCTTTGGATCGCAACAGAAGGTGGGGGTCTAGATTACCTTGACAGAAAGACCAATACCTACAGAAGCTACAAAACAGACCCTAATGATCCGACCAGTATCACCTCTAACCTGATTAAAATCATGTGCAAAGAGAATTCGGGCAAGGCTGAGCTGATTATTGGGACGCATTATGGTGGACTAAATATTTTTAATCCTAAAACAGGAAAGTTTAAACGCATTATCAATGTAAAAGACGCTAAAAACTCTCCCGGCACTGCCGAAATTGTGGCTTTGCGCCAGGATAGTTATGGCACGATATGGATTGGCTCTCAAAATGGGCTATCCATTTTAAGGAGACAGCATGGAATTTTCCCCGATCACACAACAAAAAGTGTTCTAGAGAAGTACCTAAAAAAAAAAAGGGGTGTACAGGTGCTTTTTGAGGATCAAAAGAAAAATCTTTGGCTAGGAACATCTGCCGGTTTATATCGATATAATTTTAGCACCAGACTTCTGAGTCATTTTACCAAGAATGAGAATGATAGCACCAGGCTAAAATCTGATTATATCAATTGTGTGGTTCAAACTGCTAAGGGTTTGATCTGTGTGGGTACTTATTTTGGGGGTATCAGTATATATAACGAGCAGACAAACCATTTTAAGACCTATATGGAAGCGGACGGTTTGGCCAATAACAACGTAGTTGGTATTGTTGAGGATGATGCCGGCAATTTGTGGATCAGCACGGCCAATGGCTTATCTCAGTTAAATTTAACCGCCGGAAAATTTAGAAATTATACAAAGAGTGATGGACTGGCAGGGAATGAATTTAATGCCCGGTCCTATTTTAAAGATAGTAAAGGTGAGATCTTTTTAGGTGGACTAAATGGTCTAAGTTCTTTTCATCCTAAGGAAATTGAAACGAATAACTATAAGGCCCCGCTTGTTTTTACGGGCTTAAAACTATTTAATCAACCTGTAGAAGTTGCTGGGCCTGATGGGCTTTTAAAGGAACAGATTCTCATTACGAAAGAAATCACCTTTAAACATGATCAAAACCACTTTACCTTAGGCTTTGCGCTATTAAATTACATCAAGCCAGACAAAAATAAATATGCCTACAAATTAGAAGGCTATGATGATCAATGGAACTATACCGACAACCCAAGCGCCATTTATACAAACTTACCTTCGGGGAACTATCATTTTATAGTTAAAGGTATAAATAATGACGGCATAGCTGGGAGTAACCAGGCCAGTGTCAAAATAAAGATCCTGCCACCAATATGGGCCAGCTGGTGGGCATACCTACTTTATGCGCTTGTATTTTCTGTCATCTTATTCCTTACAGTAAGGTATCTTTTTATCCGGGCATTACTCAAAAGGTCGGAAGATGTACAAAAGATGAAATTGAATTTCTTCACCTATGTATCTCATGAAATACGTACTCCCCTAACCTTGATTCTTGGCCCGCTTGAACATCTACTAAAGACAACTAAGGATAATCCTGAAATCAACAAGCAGGTACTTCCTATTAAAAATAACGCAGATCGACTAATGAGGCTCGTCACAGAGCTAATGGACTTTAGAAAGGCTGAGACCGGTCATTTAAAATTACATATTGCCAGTGGCAATATTATTGAGTTTACGCAGGAGATTTTCCATGCTTTCCAGCATCTGGCTGATACGCGAAATATTCATTATACGTTTGAGTACAAACAGGAGTACATTGAGCTCTATTTTGACAAGGTTCAGTTGGAGAAAGTGCTGTTTAATTTGCTCTCTAACGCTTTTAAATTTACTAAAGACCATGGCAGCATAACGGTTTCCATCGAAGAAAAGCTGCAAGAAGTAATCCTAAAAGTAAGAGATAATGGAAAAGGTATCCCACAGGAGAGTCAGCAAAAGTTGTTTAGCGACTTCTTTCAGGTTGATGAGCAAGGATCGGGGCATATTGGCTCTGGTATTGGTCTGGCACTATCCAAAAGCATCGTTGAATCGCATCACGGAAGTATAGGAATTGAGAGTAGTCCAGCAACAGCAGTTCAACCCGGTGACACTTGCTTTACCTTAACGCTTAAAAAGGGCAAGAGTCATTTTAAAAACATTGAGTTAATAGATACTCAATATCACCATTCAGGAAGTACGATTTATACCGTGCCTGCGGCTGTTGATACAGTTGAGCTTGAAACAAAAGTTACAGCAACAGAAACGATTCTAATCGTTGAGGACAATCCAGAGATCAGGCAAATGCTAATGGGCCTATTGGGGACCGATTATCGGGTTAGTGAGTGTGGGGATGGATTGGATGGTTGGGAGACGGCCACTGAATTACTCCCAGATTTGATCATTTGCGATGTGATGATGCCAGTAATGGATGGACTTGAACTCTGCAAAAAGTTAAAAACGGATGAGCGTACCAGCCATATCCCTGTGATTTTATTAACGGCCAAATCATCTCAGATGCATCAGGTAGACGGATTGGAGACTGGCGCCGATTGTTATATCACCAAGCCTTTCAATATTGATTTATTAAAGCTAAACATCAGAAACCTACTTCAATCAAGGGCAACGATGCGACAGAAGTTTAGTAAAGAGGTTAGCCTGCAGCCTCAAAACATTACGGTTAGCACGGTAGAGCATACTTTTATGATTAAAATCGTGCAGTATATAGAGGACCATATGTCTGACCAGGATTTTAGTGTTCCAGAGTTGGCCACCAATATTGGCATGAGTCAGCCTGTATTGTATAAAAAAATAAGAGCGATTACAGATTTGTCTGTGAATGACTTTATAAAAACCATTCGGTTAAAAAAAGCGGCCCAACTCCTCGCTCAAAAAACTTACAATGTATCCGAAGTCTCGTACCTGGTAGGGTTTAATGATCCGAAATACTTTAGCCGTGAATTCAGAAAACAGTTTGGCCATACGCCTAAGGCCTATGTAAGCAGTTTAACAACGCAACAATTATAGCTTTTAAATTACCTTTTAAGGGCATATCATTATATTATTTATAATAATTCTAAATAAATTTCATAAGTCTGGATTTACTTTATAGATTAGCATAATTTTTAATCATTCTAAATAGCTAACAAAAGAATATGAAATCATTACTACTTGCATTATTATTTACGCTAGGCACCTGTCAATTATTTGCTCATGCTTTATGGATAGAAACAGCTTCATCAGGAAAAGCGGGACAGGCTCAGGAGGTAAAAGTATATTATGGAGAATATGCGACTAACGAACGCGAAGAAACCGCCAAATGGTACTCGGACGTTAAAGACTTTACTTTATGGTTGACTGCTCCAGGGAAAGAAAAAGTTAAACTGGGTACTACTCCAGGACCTAATTTTTACAGCGCGAGCTTTGCTCCTGAAGGAAATGGCCAATTTGTAATAACGGTTAGCCATGAAGCAAAAGAACTTGGAGGTACTACAAAATATGAATTTATAGCCGCTGCCATTGTAACAGTTGGTAAACCAGGTGCCATAAATGTTGCCGCGATTCCAGTATCTCTGAAAGTGCATACTGCTGAGGCCAAAACTTACAAGGTTAATTCTCCTGTACAAATAAAAGCGGTAGCGAATGGTAAGCCACTAGCTAAGACAACAGTATCGGTATTTTCTCCTGAAGGCTGGAGCAAAGAGGTAACAACTGATGAAAACGGACTGATAACTTTTAGCCCAATCTGGCCAGGAAGATATGTTCTTGAAGTATCAGCTCGTGAAAAAACTGAAGGCACACATAATGGCAAAGCCTATACTGCTGCATGGCAAGGAGCTACTTCAAGTTTTGAGGTCAGCAAATAGCATTAAGTCCTGCCTGCACACATACTTTGGTTAGAGTGTGTGCAGTGCAGGCGCTAATTTTTATTGTCCAAATCGCTTTTCCTGTAGCGAGTCGTAATGTTTTACATAGTCCGGGTGCTCTGTCTTCATCAGTCGATCCCAGATTCTTAAATACAATCCATAATTACCCTTGAATTTTTGATGGTGCATGTTGTGGAAAGTAGAAGTGTTGATGATTTCGAATAGAAAAGTCTTTCTGAAACCCTTGGGCATAATTTCATAGCCCAAATGGCCATACACGTTAATCACAAAAGAAGAAAATGCAAACAATCCAATTGTTAAGGGATGTAAGGGCATAGAAAAGACCAGCAAAATCACCACCGCTCCTTCTGCTATCGCCTCCAAAAAATGGAAGGAATAAGAAGTCCAGGGAGAAGGATTTGTAGACTGATGATGCACCAGATGTGTTGCCTTGAAAAGTTTTTTATGATGCAATATCCGGTGCATCCAGTAAAAATAGGTATCGTGTACTACCAAGGTTAGCAAAAGGCTTACGGGAATCCACCACAAAGGATAATCATGCAGGTCGGTATAGATAAAGGTATGCGGCCTAAGGCTATCCGACAATGCGATAATTGAAGTTATGGCCAACATGATGCTTGATATAGAGGAATGCAGAATTTCTCTCAGAAAATCAGCCTTACCTGCCGGCCTGCTTTGAATTTTATTTCGCAGCAGGCTTTTGGGGAAGAGCAGGTAAAAAACTAAAAAAAAGATGCCTGCAATGATAAAGTAACGGCCCATGGTTAGGAGAAATGCCCAACTGATGGTTTGAAATAAATGGCTCATGGTTATTTACGTTTTCTGCGGATTAATATGATCATTCCAATCAGAAATATCACACCTGGAATGACAGCATAACAGAGTATTTGTATTGTTTTCACACTAGCTTTTGTCAAAGTACTGATATTGTCTTTTGGAGCCGGGCGACTGGTATCGATCGGAAATTCTCCATAAGAAAACCAGCTGAATATACCCGTTGCGAAAAGTCCATTGATCGTTCTCATATTGCTTCTAGTGAGTTCTGAATTGCTGAAAAAATCAGCATCACCCGATACAATAATCCGTTGTTCTTTGTTGTTCATCTGACGTGTCAGCGTCAGTGCGGTAGGGAATGCACCTTGCTGATCACCATTTCTCAGATCAACAGCCAAAGCCACTGAATCCAGCGTAAACCTGCCCTTTTTAAGCCAGGTTGTCTGCGCGTCTGTCATTAACAAAGGATGAATATCAAATTTCCCCTGCTCATCGTAACTTAAAGCTGCCACGTCCGGCATAGATACTGGCGAGTTCTGTGCATAAAACTGTTGTAAACCTGGAGCCATAGCTACCGCTCCCGCAGCCAGTGCCGGTGCAACCAGGCCATAGGAATAATCCTTACTGCTTTGAACCAGCGTACCATCCAGCATTTTAACCCCAATATCTGCCAGCAAGGGATTGAGTACACTTTGCTTACCCGGCTCCCCGGCTATTAAAATATTCCCCCCCTCAGCTATATACTTCTGAAGTTTCGACAGTACCGCCGAACTGAAAGCCACTTTCGGATCGGCAATCACCAGGGCAGCAATATCTTTTGGTATTTCGGCTTTTTCCAAGGTAACACTATCGACGTCAAATCCCTGATTAATCAATGAACTCCGTACCATTTTGGTATTGATAATTGATTTATAGTCCCGGTCGCCTAATTTATCCATGCCCCGCTGGTAACCATCTGTTGCAAAAACAATTTTAGGCGGAGTCATGGTCATCCGCTTCAGGGCTGCCGTGGTTTCCTCCTCTTTTGGCCAGAAATAATCGTCCGGAGCGGGAAAAGTACGCAGAAATGTATTTTTGCCCTGGTACTTTAATTGCATGACGGCGCGTGCTCCTTCTACCTGCAAATTGATCTGCTTATGAATTTCTTCCGGAGTAAGAAATTTCCGAAGGTCCAGTTTCTGAATATTCGCCATGAATACCATCCAATCGTTAAAAGTTGTTTTACTCTTTACAAACCATTCTTTAGATCCGGGAATGCTATCATAATAATACACCCATTTCAGGTTGATATTTGGTTTAAAACGCAAGTAAGGTTCCCAGCGCGCAATATCAGCGATACGCTGCTTTGGCGTTGCCTGGTTGTAAGAATCTTCCATTCCATTGATATACTCGGTCATTTCAATAGGACCATCGCCCATTTTTTTAAGTAAATCCTGACTGGCTTTGGTGATGGTATTTAATTTGGTATCCGTGGCATCAAAATATGCAATCATTGGTTGTCGGGAACTGATATATGCAATACTTAATCCAACCAATACAATCATGACATACCGAACAGCCTGCTGCAAGGCAGATTTACATCGCCTTTCCATTTCCAGTTTGGTAATGGTAAAAGCCAGGAACATCCCTATAATAACCAGATAATAAATAACATCACGTGTATTCAATAAGCCTGCCATCATTCGTTCTGCCCTGCTTGGCATAGATAAACTATGCGTCAGGTCACGTATAAAATCAATTCCCTGGCCTAACTTTCCGATATAATTCATAAAAGCCAGCACCACAAAAGTACTGATTGCCGCTACCGCCTGATAAGTAGTTAAGCTGGATACAAAAATCCCGATAGCCGCGTACGCGTTGAGCAGCAAGAAAACAGCCAGCAGAGCAACCAGGATATGCGGATAGTCGAAATGTGGTGTAAACCAGGCCCCAAAGATGATGAAGGTGCACATGACACCAATGATCATCAAGTTGTAAGTTAGCATGGCAGCAAATTTCCCGTACACCACCTCAGACAGTTTTACTGGAGAAGAATACAATAGCTTAATACTTCCGCTGCTCATCTCCCTACTAATGATTCCCATGGTCAGCAAAGGAATATACAAGTACAGATGGGCTAGTATTTGCGTAAGCATGCCAATCTTTTTGGGATCAGTAAATAAAAACGAAGTTAAATATGGTATGGCCGAAGCCTTTTGTATTGTAGGTAAAGCAGCTGTAAAGCCAAGGCCCATTTGTACAAAAAGTACAACAAGGAGTAGCCAGGCAATTGGTGAATAAAATAGCAGGCTGAGCTCCAGCCTGGCTATTTGTATGATCTTCTTCATATGGTTATACTTATTTTTTTTCCGGCATCAGCACCAGCCTGGTATAGTTCTTATCCTGAATAAAAGTTGCTGCAGCTTCCTGAACTAATTTTGGCGTAATGGTATTGAGTACGCTGTTGTAATCGAAAAACCGGGTCAAAGGTTCTTTGTTCATCAGTTGAGAAGTCAGGTAATCCAGCCAGAAATCATTATTTGTTGATCCGGTTTGCAGACCAACCTGGCGTGCAGCTTTAAATTTCTGCAGATTCTCAGCAGAGGGACCTTTTGTTCTTATTTTATCCAGTTCATCTTGTGCAGAAGCAATGAGTTTTTCAACATTTTGTGGTGAACATTCGAAAGTAAATGCCAGACTAAACCTGCCTTTAGGGTACTTAGAAAGCGTCAGCTGTGCATTTGGGACATAGGTTCCACCTTCCTGGTTACGAAGCCGCTCCGTCAGGTTGATCTTTAGCACATCAGCAATAGCATTCATTTTAATGCTGTTTTCAAAACTGTAATCGAAAGCACCAGAATAAACCAGAATTACACTCGACTTCTGCTCATTGCCAAGATAAATGGTTTTAGAAATACGCCCCGGAGGTACACGTACATCCAGATCGCGGATCGTTTCCTTCAAACCTTTGGTAGGTAATGAGCCCAGATATTTCTCCAGTAAAGGCTTCGTCTTTTCCAGATCCAGATTTCCAACAAACAGAAATGTGAATCCCGAGGCATCTGCAAATCGGTCTTTATAGAATTGAAATGCCTTATCGAGTTTAATCGCATTTAACCTATCCAGACTTTGTGGTTTTTTGCGGACATGAGAATTGCCTAAGATGAAATTTGCAGAATCCAAAAATGTTGTGCTCCGGCTATGACCAGCATTGGCCAGTTGTTCTTTAGACCTTTCGACAAGCGTTATGAATGATTCTTCATTTTTACGAGGTTCCGTAAAATATGCATGCACTAATTCTAATGCTAAAGGTAAATCCTCCGGTGTTGTACTGCCATTAAAGCCCTGGTAATTATCCACGATAAAAGGGCTCACCTGTATTTTTTTACCACCTAACAATTTACCCAACTGTAATGCATCATAATTACCTGCCCCCGCTGCTGTAATGATATTGGCTGCATTAATCGAACTTTCATAATCTGCATCGGCAGACAAAGATGCGCCACCTTCTGCCAGACCTTTAAACACAATCTGATCGTTCTGGAAATCTGTCTTTTTCAACAGTACAGTCATTCCGTTGCTAAGGGTGATTTTCTGAAGTCCTGCTTTACTGACTTCTTCCATATCGGTAATCTTTCCGGGTATGGGCTCTTTCTTCAATAACGGTAAGTCCTGTACATCATCCACATAAGCAGTCATAGGTTGAGTATAGACATTTTCAATCCATTGCTGTACCGTTGCCTCAGTCGGTAAAAATGTTTTATTGTGTGCAGAAGATTTCACAATGATATCCCTGTTATTACTTTTCAGGTATTTACCCATTAGGGCATTGACCTCATCCAGGCTGATATCCTGAAGTAATTCAGTGTTCAGTTTATGTTCTTCTATGATACCGGGAGCTGAGGTACCTGTTAAAAAATGCTGCAAATAAGGTCTGATTAATACCTCTGAAGATGTTTTATCTTTTTCTTTCAGCGCATCTTCCATTTTCTGTTGTTGTGTTTTTTTCACCCGGTCCAGTTCTGCCTGACTAAAGCCCTGTTCCTCCATCCGGCGCAATTCCAGCCAGATACTTTTCAGACCCCGTTCAGTCTCCGCTGGCTTGGTTGTTAAATTTACCGAGAAGGCATTAAGACCGCCTGTTAACGTGGTAAAACCCGCAATTGGTAAGCCGCGAAACCGGGCATTGACCATTGCTCCAAACAGTTGCTTCAGCAGGTTGCTGCGGTAATCTGTTGCGGTCTTTACTGTGTCAGCCGACTCTTTCATGAATATCTCCATAGCAATTCCACCTATCTCCGGATCAATAAATTGCATGTACTGGTTCTTGCCAGTCAGCCTGGCCTGATACACTGTACGCTCTTTTTCCTTTTCCGGGTTCTTAAGATCTGAAAACTTTGCTTTGATGTCTCTTTCCATTTGGTCAACATCAATATCACCCACAACCAATATGGCCTGCAAGTTTGGGCGGTACCAGTCTTTATAAAAACCTCTGATCTCTTCAGCAGTTACTTTATTTAAGACTTCCTCTGTACCGATGGGTAAACGCAAACCGTAACGGGAGCCATTGGTATAAAAAGAGACCACTTTTTCCTGGTAACGCTGCGTCAGTCCCTGATGGTAACGTTTTTCTTCCAGGATGACATGGCGTTCTTTCTCTACATCTTCTGCTTCGATGTTTGCTTCCTGTGCCCAGTCACGCAGGATCTGTAAACCATTAGCCAGCAATTCTGGTTGATCTGATGGCAATGGCAGCTGATATACAGTTTCATCCAGCCCTGTATTGGCATTGAGATCTGCACCAAACCGGACCCCGGCTTTCTCCAAGTAATTAGAAAGTTCCTTTTTAGGGAAATGTTTGGTCCCGTTGAAGCTCATATGTTCCACAAAATGGGCTACTCCCCTTTGCTGATCGGTTTCCAGAATAGAACCCGCTTTAATAGCCAGATACATCGTTACCCGTTTTTGAGGGGTTTTGTTTTTGCGAATATAATAAGTAAAACCATTCGGTAATTTTCCTGTACGCAGTTCAGGATCCAGCAGTAGTGGCTGGGTATCCAGCTGTGTCTTGCAGGCCAGCGGCAGACAAAGTGCAGCAATGGACAACAGTCCTAAGAATTTATATTTAGTTAGCATATTGTTCTGCTTTAATAATGTCCACAATCTTTTCGTTTTCGATGATGATCATACCCTGACGATCAGTAGTAATTCCACTTGCAAGCGTATATGGATAAGTCGGCACCCCCTCTTTCATCACGGTTGGCAGGAAAGAGAACTGTACATTGTCCGATATTTTACCGAGGGCTTCCCCTACTTCAATGATGTGGGTAGAGACCACAAAGAAACTGTTCCGGTTTTCAGAGAAAGCTTTGGTGACCGCTAAGGTGGCGTCGTAGGCATCCTTTACATTCGTACCCTTAAACAATTCGTCAAACAACACATACAAATCCTGCGAGGCGTTCACTGCCTGCGCCACCGTTTTGGTACGCAGTACTTCTGCGTAAAAATGACTGTAGCCCATATCCAGGTTATCCGATACGTTAATTGAGGAGAACAGCCCGTCTTTTACCGAAAACTCCATCCTTTTGGCCGCCACCGGGAAGCCCATGTGTGCCAGGTAAACCGCGATGCCCATCGATTTCATAAAGGTTGATTTACCTGCCATGTTTGCCCCTGTCAAAAACAGCATGTTTCTTTCTTTAGTCAGCCGCAGGTTATTGCTCACCCCTTTTCTCAATCCCGGATGGCGGAAACCTTCCAGATCCAAAACCATCTGTTCGGCTGGCAAAGCCTTCGCATAAACGAAATCCTGTTCCGCAGCGACAGCTGCTACCCCTATAAAGACATCCAGCTCATAGATCAGTTTCAACAGGTTTTCCATCTGGCTGATCATCGCATGGCGGATCACATAGTCATTTTTGATCAGTTGCATCAATGAAAGTTGCCCTTCAGGAGCGTCCAGCAGGCTTTGCAACCTGGAATCCTGTAATACTTTCCATGCGGTATCCAGGTCTTTCTGATAAATTTCAACACCTGCTTTTCCTTTCAATTCCTTAAAGAAATCCCTGAAAGCCTGCAGAACTTCGATCGTAACCGACTGGCCAGCCTGTAACTGCAGCAGTTCGGCATTGTGAAAAAGCACTTGTTTGAATTTTTTGGCAAAAATGCCCCAGGCTACCCGTGGTAAGGCTGCTCCTGCTCCACCGGACAGGTAATCTTCCATCGATTCTACCTGTGAACGGATCACCGGGAAAATCACCCGGTGCTGCTGGAAGAAAGCAAATGTGGCACTGCGCTGGTTGATCTGACCTGGTGTTTTCAAGGGTCTTGCAAACATCCCTTCCAGCATTTTTTCACCCCCACGGGTTTGCAAATGGTTAAATAAACTGTAAATGGATTGCTGTTTAAACTTGCCCTGCAGGTTCAAATCTTCAATGGTCTGCTTGTCGGCCAGGAAATCAGCATGTGGTTGTTTGGCTTGCTTTTTATCCTGGATCAGCTCAATCACACCCTCGTTATTGATGATGATCATCCCATGACGGTCATCGGTAATACCTTCGGTGAGGGTATAGGTGTATATAGGTTTGCCGTTTTCCATGCGTGTAGGCAGGTAACGGAAAATCATGTTTTTACATTTCTTTTGCAGTACCTCCCCCGCTTCCATGATGTGGGTAGAGATCACAAAAAGAGAGTGCGGTTTGCTGGCAAAGGCTTCCATGATGGCAATCGTGCCTTCATAAGCATCCTTTACGTTGGTGCCCCTGAACAGCTCATCAAAAACCACAAACAGGTTTTTACCGGCCCCCAATTCAACGGCAACCTTTTTTACACGGAGTACCTCGGCATAGAAATGACTGGCACCCATGGCCAGGTTATCCGGTAAATTGATGGTGGTATACATCCCGTCGCAAACCGAGAATTCCATGCTTTTTGCCGCAATGGGGAAACCCAAATGCGCCAGGTACATGGCAATACTCAGGGATTTCATGAAGGTAGATTTACCACCCATATTTGCACCGGTCAGGAATACAATATTGCTGTCCGGGGTCATGGTTAGCGAATTGGCCACCGGTTTATTCAGTAAAGGGTGATAAACACCTTGCAAGTCCAGTCGGTTTGCATTTCTTTCTAAAGCTGCAGCAAAGCTATATCCTCGCTCCCGGGCTACCCCCGCAATGGAAATGTACACATCTAGTTGATAGATGTATTGCAATATTTTTTCCAGCAGTCCCCGCTGCTGGAACCGTAAAATATTGTCGTACTCCACAATCTTCCCGGAAGAGATCTTGCCCTTGCTATGATCTGTAAATAACAGTTCCAGTTCTTTGGCATTCAACAAAGCCAGTACTTTTTCCACCTCAGCACCGTAAGGATTTCCAGTTACTTTAGCCTGGATCTCCTGCAGAAACTTTTTCAGTCCCTGCAAAATCTCCATCAGTGCGGTTACACTTTGTGCAGCGGCATTGAAATCAGCCATACTGAACCCCTGGTTGGATAACCGGCTGCGCGGGTCGGTATTGCTTAAATAGCGTTCGGCTTCTTCAAAGCGGTTGCCCTGTAAAGGAAAAGCGGTTTTGCTTTCCAGAAAATACCGCAGCACGGCCACCCGGTCATTGATGGCCCGGTGGTCTGCAAGCGGATTACGGAACAGCTCTTCCAGCAGGGCCGCACCGCCCTGCGTGAAGGTTTTGTTGAAAATATGGTAGATCGAATCGCTCCCCGATTTGGAGAAGATATTCAAATCATCGATCGTTTGTTTATCGGTTATAAAGCTCATCTTATTTACGTTTTCTGCGTGTTAAAAGCACAATGCCAAACAAAAGGATCGCACCCGGGATAATCCCGTAAAACAATATCTCTAATAGTTTAACTCCGGATTTAGTCAATATCAGACGGTTATCCCTGGATTCCGGCCGGCTCATGTCTACCGGAAACTCTTCATTTGAAAACCAGCTAATAATGCTGTAAATGAACTTGCCATTAGCTGTTTCCATATTAGCCCTGCTGAGCTCTTTATTGCTAAAAAAATCAGCGTCACCAGATACCACAATACGCTGTTCTTTATTTTTCACTTTCCGGGTAAGCATTATCGCAGGGGGAAATGCGCCTTGTAAGTCGCCATTTTTTGCTTCGAAAATGAGTGCTGCTGAATCCAGCACAAAAGCACCCTGTTTAATCCAGCTGTTGCGGGCATCGCTCATCAAGAGCGGCTGCACCTGGAATCTTCCGGTCGTATCATAACTTAATGCTCCGGCACCCGGCATGGATACCACCAATTGCTTCTGATAAGCTTCTTGTAATGCTGGAGCCATTGCGACTGCTCCCTTAGCCAGAAATGGGGTAACCAGACCATAAGAATAATCCCTGCTGCGCTGAACCAGCGTTCCACTACGCAACTGTATGCCCAGTGAATCCAAAAGCGGATTGGCCACGGCCTGTTTACCAGGTTCTGTCACGACCATCAGATTTCCCCCATTCTCAATATATTTCCGAAGCCGGCCTAGTGCAATCGGACTAAAGGCTACCTTTGGATCGCCAATAACCAATGCAGCAATACCCTCAGGGATCTCCGCATTTTCTATCGCAACACTGTCCAGGTCAAATCCCAGATTGATGAATGACCCTCTGGACAACTTATTGTTAAAAAGTATTTTATAATCCCTGTCTCCAATTTTATCTATACTCCGTTGATAGCCATCTGTTGCAAAGACAATTTTAGGCGGAGTTACAATCAGCCTTTTCAAAGCAGCAGCAATTTCAGCTTGTTCAGGCCAAAAACCCCCATCGTCAAAAGTTCGCAGAAAGGTTGTTTTATTTTTATATTTCAGCTGGATCACTACACGCCCCCCCTCCTGGCTCAGATTTACCTGCTTACGCACCTCCTGCGGGCTTAAAAATCGTGAAGTATCCATTTCTGCTGATTTAGCATATTCTTTGAACGCAGCTTTCAGACTTTTTCCAGGATTCGCGGCATAAAACTGCGGATCAAAACTATCATAATAATAGACCCAGTTCAGATTGATATTCGATTTAAAACGTTGGTATGGTTCCCAAACGCTTACGGCCATCAGCCGCTTTACAGGCGCCGCTTCAGCATAGCTGTAATGCAATCCGTTAATATAGGCCGTCATTTCCACCGGTTCATCCCCCATTTTTTTAAGGATTTCCTGGACAGGTTTAACGATGGTATTCACCTTAGTATCGGTCGCATCATAATAAGCAATCAGTATTTGACGTGAACTGATATAAGCAACGGCTAACCCCGCAGCTACAATACCCATATACCGGCAAGACTGGCGAAAGACAGATCTGGAAGTACGGGCCAGTTCCAGCCTGGCAATCGTCAATGACAAAAATATACCCGAAACAGCGACGTAGTAAAAGACCTCGCGTGTACTCAGCAGCCCCTTCACCATACGTTCTGCACGACTAGGCATGGAAAGACTGGCAGTCAGATCCCGTACAAAATCCAATCCCTGGCCAAAACTTCCAACATAGTTCAGAAATGCGAGCACAGCGAACGTACAGATTGCTGCAATCACCTGGTAAGTTGTTAGACTGGACATAAAAATACCTATGGCTGAATACGTACTCAGCAACAGGAATGCAGCCAGCATAGCCACCAATACATGTGGATAATCAAAATGATTGATACTGAATACACCTATAACAAAAAACAGGCTCATGATCCCAACGATCACCAGGTTATAAACCAACATACCTATAAACTTACCATAGATGATCTGGCTTAACTTTATCGGAGATGAATACAGTAATTTAATGGTTCCGCTATTGGTTTCGCGACTGATGATGCCCATGGTCATTAAGGGCGTATATAAATACAAACTAGCGAGGATGGAATAGAAAATACCTTCGGAAACTATTGGCGATGAAACGGAAGAACTATATAGTTTTTCCGTTAAAAAAGTAAAGCCGGGAATAAATTGCTGCATGTGCTGTAGTTCACCTATACTCGGTATAAAAGCCAGCGTCATTTGTACCAGCAATACCAGTATGAGCAACCATGCAATGGGAGAATAAAACAGCAGACTGAGTTCCAGTTTTGCTATTTGTATTGTTTTCTTCATTTTATAAGTCTTTAATTGGAGATTCTCGACAATTGAGCGAAGGTTTCATCTAAGGAATTCTTTTCCAGATTTAGCTCACGCAAGCGCCAGCCCTGTTTTGCACTTTCCAGTACAATAGCTTCAGAAATCCCCTTATCCCCGTTAAAATAAATTCGTAATTGTTTTTCAGTTAGGTACTCTACTCTGGAAATACCCTCAATGGTTTGTAAAACTTCGGCTGTCGGCGCATTTTCCATGACCACCAACATGCTGTGCGGAGCGATATAATTGTCAAAAGCTTCCATGGTATCTGCAAATACAATCCGTCCGCTTTCAATCATCACAATATCGCGACACAGGTATTGTACTTCCGTCAGGATATGCGTTGAAAGGATTACGGCTCGATCCGTGGCAATATCCTTGATCAGCGAACGCACTTCCAAAATCTGGTTTGGATCTAATCCATTAGTTGGCTCATCAAATACCACCAGTTTCGGTCTATGTATAATCGCCTGTGCAATGCCCACACGCTGCTTATAACCACCGGATAAATTCTTGATCAGTCTTTTGTTGATGTGTGTCAGTCCGCAAAGCTCCTTCACTTCTTCCATCGCCTTTTTCAACTGGTTTTTTTCTAACGAACGCAGGATTGCTGTGTGCATCAAATACTCATCCACGGTTAAATCCATATATAAAGGTGGGGTTTGAGGTAAAAAACCGATTTCCTGTTTGGCACTTTCCGGTTCTTTACTCAGGTCGATACCATTGATGATTACTTTTCCTGTAGTTGGCGTCAATACGCCGCACAAAATGTTCATGGTGGTAGACTTGCCCGCTCCATTAGAGCCCAGTAATCCTACAATGCCACTGCGCGGAATTTCTATATTGATATCACGTATAGCCCAGCTGGTACTATAACGGTGCGACAAGCCACTTATACGAACGATTGGTTCCATAGTTTTTGATTGATTTTTATGCTTTATTTGTTGTTAGTTATTTTTATTGTAATCCTGATTTCCAGGCAAAGGAAGACCCGCTCCGTAATTTTGCGTTACAGACCTCCCATCGCTTCGTAAGCGTATGTGCTTAAATCACTTTCTTAATAATTGTCAATCAGAAACGGGCTTTGTGCTTGTGCCGCGTCAATAGCGCCCGGCAATCCTTTCAATGCCAGTGTAAAATTCCTGTACCGCCATCGGTTCATTGCCCCCTGGTTTACTGCCGAAAACTCATAAGTAGCCAGTACTTTTTGTGTTTCTTTATCCCGGAACTCAAATTTATAATCACCAGTTTGAGCAAGCGCCGGATAATTCATATACCCTGTAACCTGCTTATAGGCTAACTCATCTACTTCTTTTTGTACCCCATCGTCAATTAAATAAATGCTCACCGGCTTACTCTGGTAGGATAAATTGGCAAATCTGATTCCAAATGTGCTGTCTCTCTGATTGTGAAATGGTGGGACATCAGTTACCAGCAAATGATCTGGATGATCGACTGTTCCGGTAAGGAATAAAGAGTTGATGCTTCCTTTTTTGAGTTGAAGCTGCAGGTCAAACAAAGGCTTACTCGTTGCAGTAGTATCGGGATACTGAAACAGTCCAAGTGGTTGTTCCAGTTCAAAAGTTGTTAATTTATTACCCGGTTCAAAGACACCATAATTAATGTATGCCGCACCAGAATAACTATAGCCCCATCCTGGGGTAGTACCATTTAAGTTTATAACCAGTTTAGCGCTTCCCGGAACAGCATTAACCAGGATTAGTGAAGACATTACCGGCAGACTGTCTTCTTTTTTACATGCCATAAATAAAATGGAAACCAGGATAAACCATGCACTTATTCTAAATTTTCTCATATTCTTATTCTTTAAAATAATTAATAAACAGGATTCTGACTCAGGTTATGATTATTGAGAATCTCTGACGGAGGTATTGGAAAAAGTAATTGGTAATCTCCTCTCCATGGTTGTTTTATGGGTATCACAGAAAGTACGTCGTGTGCCCGACCAGTCCTTTTTAAATCGAACCAACGATGTCCCCATTCCGCAAAAAGCTCCGCTCTTCTTTCTTTTTCGATGGCAGCAATCACTTCATCTCTGGATAGCGTAGCGGGCAAATCATCAAGGCCGGCACGATGCCTGATCACGTTTAGATCGGCAATGGCTAAATCCAATTGGGAGCTTCCCAATACACTAGCCTCTGCCCTGATCAGGTACTGCTCTGCCAGTCTCAACACCATATAATATTCTGTAATGTTTCCTACAGTTGAATTATCCATTCCTATTTTGTACTTATAAGGATAGTAAAGCGTTTTACCATTCACAACGCGGGACATCTGCCAATCCGTTTTTCGTTTATCCTTAAGCTCAAAAACAGGATTCAATTGATCCGATATGCGAAAAGGATATTCTCCAACAGTTGCAATATTTGGGAGTAAAGTGTAGGCTTCCGGTGTTGCATTTCTGTGTGGTTCGAATGATGGATTTTGTTGTAATTGCCAGATCGCTTCTGTGCTATTCATTAAAAAAACATCATTCAAGTCTGTTTTCAATTGAAATAACCCGGATTGAGCGATAACTTCAGTGGCTTGGGCTGCTGCTTCTGCATAAGCGCCTGTATAAAGATAAGTTCTGGCTAACAGCGCTGTTGCAGCCCATTTATTTGGACGGATACGTTCGCCTGTTTTGGAGCTGGCAAAATCAGCACCAAGAGCTGATTTTGCATCGATCAGATCCTTAATGATCTGCTTATAAACTTCAGCTTTAGGTATACGGGTCATATTTCCCGTTTTATTAAAATCTACAGTGAGTGCCAGTGGCACATCACCAAAGAAATTCACCAGATAGAAGTAAGAAAAAGCACGAACAAATTTGGCCTCGCCAGTAAGCCTGGTTCTCACACTTGCCGTAAGTTTTGAAGATGTAGATGCCTGAATACCTTCTATTATATCATTAGCTCCGTAAATTGAATTGTAAGTGGTAACCCAGATGGTATAGCTGTAGGAATCCTCAACCAGCAACTTATTTGTATTGTAAATGTACCAACCTGGCCCCTGGTTATAATAAGTCAGTTCATCAGCGCAAAGGCTTCCTAAAAGTGTACTTAAACCGGTAGAAAAACCACTATGCCCCTGGGATGCACCATCAATCCCATTAATTAACTGAGTAAATACACCTGCCATAGCTGAGCTGGCCTGACTATCATTAGAAAATATCTTTGTAGTAGTAGTGGTGGTAATTGGCTCCGGAATATTTATCAGTTTTTTACAGGAGAAACAAAAAAACATGGATAAACCTACCAAACACACATATATATTTAAACTTCTTTTAATCATCATCTTTAAAATTAAAAATTTAACGAAAGACCACATAGAAAGACTCTAGCTGGAGGTAGCGCTCCAAACATCTGTAATTCAGGATCTATACCACCCGCCTTACTGATCACAAATACATTCTGGGCATTCATGTAGACACTTACCGACTCCGCACCCAATTTCTTCAGCAGTTTCTGATTTAAAGTGTAGGCCAGAGAAACATTGGACAACCGGACATAAGAAGAGTTTCTATAAATAGCATCAGAATTGGCGTAGTTATTATAACCTTGATCTGTAATTGTACTCGCCTTACTATACTTTGCATTATCACCTGGTTTTTTCCAATAGTTACCTATTATATCTGCAGGTTGGTTTCCAAAACCACCAATACTTAATCCGGAAATATAATTTGGATCTGCACCGATTTGATTTCTAAAGTCGAAAAAGCAACCAAAACTAAAGTTTTTATAGCTAAACTGGCTACCTAACCCTCCTGTAAATTTAGGTGTAAGATCTAGTTCTACATATTGATCATTTAAACCCTTCCCTGGCGCAAAAGTGGTTTGCTGAACATAACCGTTTTTATTATAATCTTCAAATGTGTAGCTACCTGATAACGGATCTACTCCGGTATAATGAAAAAGATACTTGGTATTTAACGACTTACCCACTTGCAGTTTAAGGGCATAAGGGGAATTCTCAATATCTGGATAAGCGAGTAATTTATTATAGTTTCTGGAACCATTAAAAGTCAGCGTCCAATTGATATCCTTTGTATCGATTACTTTTGCATTGAATGTAAATTCCCAACCGCCATTTTCTATAAGTGCTGGCCAATTTGCGGTAACCGAAGGAAATCCGGTATACAATGGTGTAGGATAACTTGTGAGTTGATTGCCGCTACGCTCCTTATAAATTGCCGTCTCCAGGTTAATTCTATCATCAAAAAAGCTCAGATTTAACGCTATTTCCGATTTTTTATTTACCTGCCATTTGTAGTTTGGATTTACGGCCTGCATGCTAACTAATGGCTTCTCTCCATCATAATCTGGAAGGGGTGTATTTTCCACATGACCACTTGACCATCTGGTCAGGTACTTATAGTCGCCAATTGCATCACTTCCCGTGAGTCCGTAACTTCCTCTTAGCTTGACAAAGCTAATAAAAGAGGGGAGCACATTTTTTGCCCAATCTTCTTTAGATGCGATCCATGCTGCGCCGATAGAGCCGAAATTACCAAATTGTTTTCCTGGACCAAAACGCGAAGAACCGTCTCTACGTCCATTGATGTTAATGATATACTTATCTTCCCAACTGTATTTTATTCTTCCAAACACCGCCGCATATTTATAAAAGCCCTGATTTTGAGTAATGAGTGTAAAAGGAGCCATGCTGATGGATTCTATAAAGTCATCACTTTCAAAATTAAACCCATAAATACCAAAAGCGTTTGTCGCTGTTTTCTGCGTACTACCGCCAAGCAATGCAGTAAGCTCGCCCCCAAACAACTTTACATGATAGTCAATCTGAGGTTCTATAAGCCAGTTGTAATTGTTTGTTGTTCCAGAAAAAGTAGATCCTCTCGGATTACTTAAAGGATCCTGGGCGGAAATATAACCTAAAAATTTATTAGCATTATTGCTGGAGTTATAACCAATATTGGTGGAAACACTCAGGTTTTGAAGTATTTTATAAGACAACCTCAAACTGCTGGTTATCATATTTGTATTAGAAGTATAAGGGTTATCTAAGCCACTAAATGGAAAATTGATATCAGGCCCTGAAGCACGCCATGGCGCAAAATTCAAGACACCATTCTCGTCGTAAATATCCGGTGCATTAGGTGCCAGGGTAACAAGGCTAGGGGAGCCGATGGTATTAATGGCAGAATAGGAGTAATTACCATTTAAGTCTGCTCTAAATCTGCGGTCTTTGGTACTGTGCCCGAGATTAAAAGCCAGGGAACCGCGTTGATTACTACCTTTACTGCTAAGAATTTCGGTTTGTTTCCCATAATTACCGCTTATTCTGAATTGAGTTTGCACATCGCCACCTGCCAGGGACATCGATACATTCGTTTGCTTTCCTATTTTACCCCAAAGCTCTTTTTGCCAGTCGGTGTATTTATTCGGATCCCATAACACCAAATCCGGGGCATTATTAGCTGTTGGTGTGATGTTATCATTTTTAAAAGCTTCTCTTCTGATTTCCAGATATTGCTGGGTATTCAACATATCCCAACGTTGCGTTACCGCACTGAAACCTTGGTCTATATTGGCAGAAAACTTGGTCTCACCCGATTTACCTTTTTTTGTAGTAATCAGGATTACACCATTGGCAGCTCTTGAACCATATATTGCAGTTGCATCGCCATCCTTCAAAACTTCAATGCTTTCTATGTCTTTACTGTTTAAGTTATAAAAAGGACTTTGACCTCCGGTTACAGAGAATCCATTTTGAACTACTCCCTGGGAACCGCGTTCATAATTGGACCCGGAACCCAAATCTAAATTGTTCAGTGGAACGCCGTCTATAATATATAGTGGATCAGATACAAAATCCGGACTGATGGTTTTTCGGCCTCTGATCTCTATTTTTACAGGACTGCCAGCATACCCATTTGTAGGGGTTACAATCATACCCGCTACACGCCCTTGTAAAGCGAGTAAAGGATTCTGTACCGGTTGTTGCTCCAATTCCTTTGCCGTAACAGTTACGATGTTTCCTGTTGACAAACGGCGGTTCGTTTTTCCGTAGGCCATCACCTGAACCTCGTCCAGTTTAGAAGTACTTAATTCCAATTTTATAGCCATTGGGATAGCACTAACCTTTATCTCTTTAGTAACATAGCCCATGTAGGATATCTGTAACATCGCATCTTCAGGAACATCATTTAAAGCGAACTGTCCGGCGGTGGCTGTCGTTGTACTGCGTTTTGTTCCTTTAATAACAATGGTTGCTCCTGCCAATGGATTGTTATCCGTGTCAATCACGATTCCGAATACATCAATTCCGGCAAAAAGGGCCGCTACGCGATCTATCAGGTTGGGCGCTTTCGCCTGCACAACAATTGATTTTTTAACAATAGAATAGGTTAAAGGAAGGCCTTTAAAAACTTCTTTTAAGGCTTCTTCCAGAGATGCATTCTGCAATTTTACATCAACCTTTAGCTTTGTCAGGTCTTCATTTTTCCAGAAGAAGCTATAACCTGTTTGTTTTTCAATGCTGGAAAAAACAGTGGTGAGTGTAGCATCCTTTTGCTGAATGGTTACATTTTGCGAGTATCCAATAGCTGATACCTGCACACAAGCGACGGTGATTATGAAAAATATCAGTTTCATTACCATTATGATTTTACGCATTCGCCACCCTGATTCCAGGG
This sequence comes from Pedobacter sp. ok626, assembly GCF_900100435.1. Classification (GTDB taxonomy): domain Bacteria; phylum Bacteroidota; class Bacteroidia; order Sphingobacteriales; family Sphingobacteriaceae; genus Pedobacter. The sequence continues at coordinate 515,105 of NZ_FNEX01000002.1, forward strand.
GAGCTTTTGCATATGAGTATAAATTCATACGTTTGTATTGTTTGGGTTTGGATTAGTTTTCAAGAATTATTCATCATTCCGATTTTATCGGAATGGGTAACCCAGGCAACAGTCCGGAGAAAAGTGTCGAAGCCTTCTCCGGGCTTTATTATACATAGCTACCCCATAGCGAGCCTAGCCGCTTTTTTGTAGAAGTTTCATCATTTTGGTTGGTTTTGGTTTTAGGTTATTTATTATTTAGTTGATTCTATTTTAGTATTTAATGCCCGGCATTAATCTCCCTGCGGCATCACAATAATTTTCCTTCCTTCTATTCTAAAATTGACCTTACTGAGTTTTAGCACCTTAAGCACCTCAGAAAGGGTATAACTTCTGTCAATTTTTCCATAAAACTGTTCATCCCTAACGTTGCCTTCATATACAACTTCTACATCGTACCAACGGGCTATTTGACGCATTGAAGTTCTCATATCAGTATGGTCAAACTTAAACAGCCCATCCTTCCATGCTACAGCATCTTCGCCATCCACATTCGTCACATTAATCTTGCTATCAGTTGTTAAAATCGCCTGTTGATTAGGTTTAAGTAGGGTGCCATTGACATTCACGCTGCCCTCCAGAAGCGTAGTCTTTACGCTTGGTTCATCCGAATAAGAATTGATGTTAAAATGTGTTCCCAACACCTCTACAATCTGGCCCTTGCTAATTACTTTAAACGGCTTTGCTTTGTTATGTGCTACTTCAAAATAACCTTCGCCCTCAAGCTCCACTATTCTATCCTTCCCTTTAAATCCCGTTGGGTATTTCAAGGAAGAAGCCGCATTCAAAATTACTTTTGTTCCATCCGATAAGATCAATGAGTATTGACCGCCTCTAGGCGTTGCTATCGTATTAAATACTGATTCAGTCGCATTCGCAGCTTTACCATTATATACCAGCTGTCCTTCCCCAGTTTTTCTAATAATAGCATCATCTTCATTGGCCAACTCTCCATTTTTAGCATCTGTCAATACTATTTTTTGACCATTTGCGAGTGTTAAAATTGCTTTGTTGGAGCCTGGGGCTATATCGTTACGATTTGCCAGAATTCCTACCGAATTGAAGCTATCAGATTCGTTTACAAAGTACAGCAATCCAACACCAACAGTTAAAATTAACGAAGCTGCAATAGCAATACGAGGCCACAGTTTAAAGCGTTTGGTTTTAACGATATGCTGATTAAGACCTGCACGCTCAAGTGTACCTATTCTTATCTCTCCTTCTATCTGTTCAAAATCAATCTCATTATCCTCAAGATGAAGGTCATCGGATTTTTGCATATACCAGTTTTCAAGCAAGGCCTTTTCTTCAGCCGTTGCCAATCCTTGATTATACCTTTGAACCAATTCTTTTGCCCTTTGCTTATCCATCTTGTTTGGAATTCATTTACAGGTAAACGGGCGAAAGTAAAGTTGGGGGTAGAAGAAATTTAAAATAATTTGACATTAACGCAGTAGCAACAAAAATGCAATGCTAATACCCATATCGTTAAGCTTTGGCTTAATCACTTTTAAGGCATTCTGAACCTGTTTTTTAACTGTTTGTTCTGAGATATTCAACTTGGTGGCTATTTCTTTATGAGAAAGGTCGTCCTTTCTACTCAACTCAAAGATTTCCCGCATTTTTGGGGGTAACTTCTGAATCTCTCTTTCCAGAATTTCAAGAATCCTCTTTTCATCAATGGTATCTACCTGAGCATTGCTCGAATCGGAAATAAAGCTGGCTATCTCACCAATATAGTCTGCGCGCACCTTATTCTTACCAATAAGGTCAAATACTTTATTCCTCGCAGCGATATACAACAAGCCTGAAACATTCGTCGCACTCTTTATTGATGCAGCCCTAAGCCATAAATTACCAAAAACTTCCTGAACAACATCCTTAGCATCGTCCTCGTCCCTTAGCATCTTGTACACATGTGCATAAATAAGCTTCCAGTGTCTATTGTAGATCTCAGTAAACGCATGTTGATCTCCATCTTTCAATAAAGTGGTCAACTCGGTATCCGGAAGCTTACTATAAACAGTCATCACTTATCTCTCGTACTAAAGTCTTTTGAATTTAAAAACAATGTTAACAAATTACATTGAAAATCCCTCTTTAAAATTATTGTTCTTGCATTTGTTTTAATGCTGCACAATCCATCTTGTTCCAGCAGCAAAAGCTAATGGATCACATTAGACCACTTATTTCACTTCATAGGCATTCTGAACATCGATAAGGGATTTAATCGATTTAAAGACAGGAAAAGATTATTGGCGGACAAATCTTATAATACTAGGCTAATTACAAGCAAGGGGAACTATGATATCATGATTGAACCAAACGCTTTTAGAGACAAAACAGATTACCAATACCAACAAATGGTTGAGTGTGCTCTGCCAGCAGAATCCTATTGAATCCGTAGGCGCTATAAACAGAAATTGGCAGAAGATAAGAGAGCCGATAGTCCAAATGTGCTTAAACCCCTAAAGGAAAATAAAAAAGTTTATAAACAAGAAAAGCCGATAGTCTATTGGACTACCGGCTTTCTTTTAAGATTTGGCACCGACCTACTCTCCCACGTGTTACCGCAGTACCATCGGCTCTGGTGGGCTTAACTTCTCTGTTCGGAATGGGAAGAGGTGGACACCACCGATATAGGCACCTAAATATTTTTAAATATCTAGTATATATCGTTTCGCTTTT
>NZ_FNEX01000012.1 GCF_900100435.1 Pedobacter sp. ok626
CGCGGAACCCATAGCTGTTTTCTGAAAAGTCGGAATCATATAGCTTAACCAGTACTTGCGAGATCGCTTGTTGAATCATCCTGTCCATATAAGTAGGAATACCTAACAGGCGGATTCCCCCACTAGATTTAGGAATCTTGACCCGCTTAACTGCTTTAGGCCGGTACTCACCATGCTCCAGTTGACTTTTGATCAATGGCCATTCAGTTTTAACTTGCTCAGAAAAGTCTGAAAAACCGATGTTATCCACTCCGGCAGCTCCTTTGTTCCCTACAACCCGATCATAAGCCGGATACAGATTGCTTTTACTGATAATTTCTTCGAGTAACATGTCGAATTGCATTTTTTTTTTCTCTGTTTCCTTGTTTCCTGCTTTCTTTCAAGATATCGCTCAGCGCTCCCTGCTACCTTTCTGCTTCCAGCATATTCCTTACAGAGCAGCTCTCCATTCGGAGTTTTCTGCTTTCTTTACGATAGTCCCATTTCCGGTAGTACTACTCGGACATTTAATGTTCAGCCCTTCCTTCTAAAAAAAAAAAAAGTACTATGGCCTCTGCTGACTTCTGCGGTGGCAGTTATGTATCACTACATAACCTTGTTCCTTCGGGAGGCGCATCCCCCTCCGGCAACTACTCGGCAGACCTCCCCGGGTAAGAACGCAAACTTTCTCTCCATATACCTGTCGAATGTACAGCAGGATGTTTCGGATAGTTTAGGGCTTTGTTTTGTTATGCAAACTCACCCACATCCAACTGCCTAATTCGCTTCCTGTTCGTCAGGCCAGAGATTTACCGCCGGCTTCCTTCAGATTCCTCCTCGCGGAGGACACCCTTGCCTTAAGTTAACGCTTCCCACTATCAAGGTGCGTTCGGGACTTCCACCCTAGAGTTTGCGCCCGTGCCGGGCGCACATAAAAAAAGGGAGATGGTGCTCGCACCATCTCCCTTTTACATTATTGATACTAGATACTATAGAAAAGGAACACTAATACCAAATGTAACATTTCGGCCCGGGTTATAAATACCAACCGGTTTGTATCTACTCAGGTGATTATAATACTCCTTATTTAAAAGGTTTTGTCCGGTTACCCAAACGTTCAATTTACCTTTACCGGTATTGAAACTGGTACCAAAACCGGCATCCAACAGAGTGTAACCGTTGGTTTGCGTTTCAAAACTATCAAAACGAGCTTGTTTAAATGTATTTGTAACACCAACTTTTAGGTAACTATCCGTTAATCCTTTTACATTTGGTTCAAAACGTATTTCGTTGCTAATGCTGGCAGCAGGAATGAATGGTAAAGCCTGATCATTTGCCCTGTTAACACCTTTGGTGTAAGTGAATGAGTTTTCAAAATGTAGGGATTTTACCACATGAAAATCAACAGAAGCCTCTCCGCCATATAAATCAGCATTAGTTTGCACATAGCGATAAACCGGCAAGGTTTCTACACTTCCATCCTCGTTATTAAACGGAATGGTTTCCTGATTAAAGTTTCCTGGATAAATGTAATTGAAGATCCGATTGGCATAGGCATTTAAGCCAAAGGTTACCTGCTCGGCTGTATATTCAAGTCCTAGATCGAACTGCAGACTGGTTTCTTGTTTAAGATTGCTGTTCCCAATTTCGTATCTAAAGGTTCCTTCATGTCGCCCATTAGCCCCAAGTTCGGCAATGTTCGGTGCCCTGAAGCCCGAACCTGCGTTGCCTTTAAGCACTAGATTTTTTGCAACTTCGAAGGCAAAACCCAATGAACCTGATACATTAGAGAACTCGTTGTTAAAACCATTAAAGATCTGTTCGCCATTAAAGCTCAAATCTTTACCATTCATCTTTTTGTAATCGTAACGTACACCTGCATTAATCGCCCCTTTTGTGAAATTTCGTTTCAAATAAACAAAGGCCCCAATGTTGTTGCTGTTGTAGTCGGGGATCAAAAATTCTTCCCCGCTATTTACGTTATTTTGGTACATACCCTGCACACCAACAGCAGGCTGCCACTCGCCGAAATTAGGGAAGTTGTACTTTACATCGTAAGTATATGATTTTAGGTTTAAGTTTAACCCTGGCTCCTGTACGCTTTCTTCAAACTCTTTCCTGATGTTACTTTGGAAAGCAAATACGGTTTTCAATTGCCCTTTTCCGAGAATAAAATTACTGTTTAAGGCTGCTCTATAATGTGTTAGGTTTTGAAATGGCAAACCAAGTTCCCTTTTCTTTGCTTCTGATTGGCTGATCACATCTCCATCTTCATTCAGAAATTTACCTTCAGCATCTGGCCCGTTTTCGACAAGGCCGATATTGGTATGAAAACGGGAAAAACTTAGATGCGAGTAGCCCCAACTTTTATTTAAACCCAACATTCCGTTAAAATCTAACTCATTAAATCCCGAGTTTGGCACAGTGGTATCTTTATACCCAAAGCCGTATGCATTTTTATAGGATGCACGACCGCGGTAAACAAAGCCATCATTGTTTCCTTGTAACATTAAAGAAGAGGCACTTAGTCCATTATTCGTACTGTAAGTAGAGCTAAATGCACCATTATGTACACCCGGAGCCGGCACGAGATCGTCGATCACATTAATCACACCTCCCAAAGCGTCAGAACCGTACAATAAACTTGCTGGACCTTTTAAAATTTCGATCCTGGCTGCCGAGAACTGATCAACCTGGATACCGTGCTCATCACCCCATTGCTGCGCTTCTTCTCTCGCTCCATCAACCATTGTTAAAACCCTGTTATAACCAAGGCCTCTGACAATTGGCTTGGAAATGGCGCCGCCTGTGCTTACTTGGGATACGCCCGGAATTTTAGCAATCGCATCAACCAGGTTTGTCCCTCCTGATTGGGCTAACTGTGTTTTACCAACCGTAACCACCGATAAACTATTGGTTTTATTGTTAGAACTAAAAGGCGAGCCAGTGATGACAACCTCAGCACTCTCGATAACGGATGGTGATAAAGGGATCACTAAGTTATGTTGGCTGCCCAAATCAACAACTGTCGAATATGTTTTGTAGCCTACAAAGCGAACTTCAAGCAAAAACTTTCCTTTTGCGGGTACATTTTTGAGAATGAACTCTCCTTGAGCATTGGTGCTTGTGATGGCTTTTAAATCTGTAATATAAATGGTTGCACCTGCCAGTGGAGCCTGTGTACTGGCGTCAATAACCTTGCCTCTAAATTGGGCAACTTCGGTAGCGAAACTCGATACCGGGAAAAATAGATATAACGCTATAACTAGTAAAAGATGTACTCTTTTCATCGGAATAAATTGTTTAAACGACTGCACCAGCATGGAAAATCATGCCGATCCATCAAAATAATAATTAAGGAAAACAGGTATGCTACCTGCAAATTGGCGATTAGACTGCAGGAGGACCCCGAAGCGCCAGGTCAATTAATTCTGTGTATGATCCACTTATAGTGTGGTAAGATTTGGATGCTGGTTTCCAAACCAGGTAAACCTGAAATTGATGTTTAGCAGTAATGTAATTTTTTTCGAAATGGGCTTCACAGACTAAACAATGCTCTGTTTGATTGCCAATATGCAATTTATGGGTACATGTTTTTTCATGCACTGAACATTTTGGCTCATCGTGATGATGATTGTGAAAGGCAGCAATGGGAGTAAGTGCTATGGCAAATACCCATAACAACACAACCGATAATATCCGATGGATATGTAAGTGTCTTCTCTCCAATTCGTGTCAAAACTAACAAATTCTACTCAATGATTTATAATCATTGCCAATCTATGACAAGAATTGTACAAACAAAAAAGAGGAACAATCGCCACAATTGCTCCCCTTTTTAACCTAAAACTAAAAACTATATATAAGACTATATTAATCGCAAAAGGTTTCATCAAAACACACATATTTTTTATTATTGACAATTATTTTACTTCAGTCAGGCTAATTAGCCATAAAGATTATTGTTTAAAAAATAAATAATAGCTAAACAAGGCACTCTACTTAATATATTTGTATCTCATAAATTACCCCGATTTTGAAAAAAAAAGCTGTTACATTTAAGAATATCCTTGTAATTGAGGACAATAACGCTATTCTTGATGTGATCACTTTAATTTTGCAAAGCGAGTCTTATAAAGTCACCGGATTAAGCAAAAGTGCGGATATGATGACGCACATTGATCAGAATAAACCTGACCTTCTTATCCTTGACATCATGCTTCCTGACGGAGATGGAAGAGACTTATTAAAACAGCTTAGAACAAATCAAATTACAGAAAACTTGCCTGTCTTAATGATCTCTGCAAAATACACAGCCCAGAATATACAGCACGGAGAGTATAAGCCAAATGGCTTTTTACCAAAACCTTTTGACATTGATGATCTGCTTGATAGGATTGAAGGAATACTTGCGGGAAAAACATACTAAATCATTCGGGTAATTCGTAGATTAGATAGAAAGATTTAGATATGACTAGTAACGAACAACTGATCCATCATTTTTACAGCAGTTTTCAGCGCAAAGATGCCCAGGCTATGCAAGATTGTTATGCTGCTGATGCAACATTTAGCGATCCTGTATTCACAAACTTAAATGCTGCGGAAGTCAGATCGATGTGGGCCATGCTACTTAAAAGTGGCAAAGACATGCGAATTGAATTCAAAAACGTCATCGAAGATGAAACAGGTACTCATGCTGAATGGGATGCCTGGTATACCTTTTCGGCTACAGGAAACAAGGTGCACAATCGCATTAAAGCCTCATTTATCATTGAGAATAATAAAATCATTAAACATACAGACCGCTTTAGCTTTTACGATTGGGCAAAGCAGTCTCTTGGTTCTACAGGCCTGCTGTTAGGCTGGACAAGCTTTATCAAAAATAAAATCAAGACAAAGGCCAGAAAAAATCTCGATGCTTTTATGGCCTCTGCCGCCAGTTAATTTTTCAATAGTTCAATTATAGCTTCAACAGTTAGTTTTTGCTGCTGTCCACTTTGCATATCCTTTAAGGTTAATAAACCTGTTTGCATTTCGTCGCTTCCAATCAGAACCACATATGGAATGCGCTTATCATCTGCGTAGCTCATTTGCTTTTTAAGCTTCGCTGAGGCAGGATAAAGTTCTGCGGCTACATTCTCCGTCCGTAAGCGCTGTAAGATCGGCAGCGCGTATCTTTCGGCCTCCTGATCAAAATTACTAATCAATACCTTTGTGCCAATAGCAGCAGATTCAGGAAAGAGGTTTAGTTCCTGTAATACATCATAAATCCTGTCGGCGCCAAAGGAAACACCAACTCCAGTCAAACCTTTTAAACCAAACATCCCGGTTAGATCGTCATACCTTCCGCCACCACCTATGCTGCCCATAGCTACTTCATTGGTTTTAACTTCAAAAATACAACCGGTGTAATAGTTTAAGCCGCGTGCAAGTGTAATGTCAAGCTCCACATTAGGCCTTAATGATGAATCCGCTTTCAGCATTTCATTTACATAATCAAATACTGCCTCTATTTCCTTTATCCCGGTTAGACCAGTTTCGGAACTTGCCAGAACCGATCTCAAGCTCTCCATTTTCTGCTCATTAGAGCCTTCCAATAAGATAACAGGTTTTAATTTTTCAATATCAGCTTCAGTAAAGCCACGCTCAATCAACTCTTTGGTTACCCCATCCAAACCGATTTTATCCAGCTTATCAATAGCAACGGTCATATCAATAATCAATTCAGGTTTACCAATAACTTCGGCTATCCCAGATAATATTTTACGATTATTGATTTTTATGGTAAAGTCTTTTAATCCCAGATTACTCAGTGCTTCCTGATAGATCAGAATAAACTCCGCCTCGTTCAATAAACTATCAGAACCTACTACATCCACATCACACTGATAAAATTCTCTGTAACGCCCCTTTTGTGGTCTATCAGCACGCCATACTGGCTGTACCTGGAAACGTTTAAAAGGCAATGAAATATCATTCTGGTGCATCACAACGTAACGGGCAAAGGGCACGGTTAAATCGTACCTTAAAGCTTTCTCACTAATGGATGAAATCATTGCGTTTGAATTGGCTTGCGCCAATAATTCAGGTTTTACTTTAGAAAGGTAATCACCACTATTTAATATTTTGAATATCAGCTTATCCCCCTCATCGCCGTACTTACCTGTTAAAGTAGAAAGGTTCTCCATTGAAGGCGTTTGTATTTCGGCGTAACCATACTTCTTGAAAACCGTTTTAACGGTATCAAAAATAAAATTACGTTTCACCATTTCCTGAGGAGAAAAATCTCTGGTTCCTTTTGCTAAAGAGGGTTTGATATTCGACATGAGCGCAAAAGTACAAAACTAACAGGCATAAAAAAAGGTTGTCTGCTTTTACACAGACAACCTTTCGTATTTTTATGATTTGAAAGTTAAACCAATAATGTGATTGGTTGTTCCAAAAATCCTTTAAGTGTTTGTAAGAAAGCAGCGCCTGTAGCACCATCAACCACACGGTGATCGCAGCCTAAGCTTAGTTTCATAACATTACCCGGTACAACTGCTCCGTTTTTAACTACAGGAATCTGTTGTATCGCACCTACAGATAAAATTGCCCCATCAGGAGAGTTGATGATTGATGTAAACTCATCAATACCAAACATACCTAGATTAGAAACTGTAAACGTAGATCCTTCCCAATCTGACGGCTGTAATTTTTTAGCTTTCGCTTTCTGTCCATAAGCTTTAACCTCCGCAGAGATATGAGATAATGATTTACCGTCAGCAAAACGAACAACAGGAACCAATAAGCCGTCTTCTACAGCCATTGCTACACCGATGTTTGTATGCTCATTGAAGCGAATTTTATCACCACGCCATGAAGAGTTAACCGCAGGATGTTGTTTTAACGCAATAGCAACAGCTTTAATTATAATATCGTTGAATGAAACCTTAACAGGAGCTACTGCATTAATAGCAGTACGTGCAGCCATCGCATTGTCCATATCAATACTTATGTTTAAGTAGAAATGTGGAGCTGTAAACAAGCTCTCGCCTAAACTTTTAGCAATCGCCTTACGCATTTGCGATACTGGCTTCTCAGTATATCTTTCTTCACCAACATATTGAGGAATAACTGGCGCAGCTTTCTCTGTAGCCGGAGCTGATGAAGACTCTGTTTTTGCCGATACTGGAGCAGATTTAAAGTTTTCAATATCTTTCTTAATGATACGTCCACCATCTGCACTACCTGCAACTTGTGCAAGATCAATCCCTTTATCTTTTGCAATTCTTTTTGCTAATGGAGATGCTTTTACGCGATCAGTGCTAGCAGATGAAGCCGGAGCTTCTTCTTCTGCAGCTGCTTTCTCTGCTACTGGAGCATCAGATTTTTTATCAGCAGCAGGTTTTGCTGGTGCATCACCTTGACTAAGAATTCCACTGATGTCAGTTCCAGCAGGGCCAACAATAGCAATAATGCCATTTACTTTAGCTGCCTGACCTTTTTCAACACCAATATGCAATAAAGTTCCTTCTGCATAACCCATCACTTCCATAGTAGCCTTATCGGTTTCTACATCAGCAAGGATATCATCATCTTTAACTTTATCACCAACTTTTTTATGCCATTCAGCAATTACGCCTTCAGTCATGGTATCGCTTAACAAAGGCATTCTAACTACAGTAACACCCATTTTCTCTATATCTGCTTCAGTTAAACCTGTAGCCGCTGCAGGAGTACTTTCTGCTTTCGCTTCTTCAGCAGGTTTAGTTTCAGCAGCTGGAGCTGCACTTACAGTGCTTTCTGCATCAAGGGCTGCTTTATAATCTTCGCCTTCTTTACCGATTACAGCAATAACAGCATCAACTGGAACAGCTTTACCTTCTTCTACACCAATGTATAAAACGGTACCATCCCAATATGATTCTAAATCCATGGTCGCCTTATCGGTTTCCACTTCGGCCATTACATCACCGCTTTTAACTTTATCGCCAACTTTTTTATGCCATTTAGCCATTACACCTTCAGTCATGGTGTCGCTCATTTTGGGCATTCTAACTATTTCAGCCATTCTATAATATCTATTGAAATGCGTTCTTAATTAATCTTTTACGTAAGGATAATCCTGTTGCACATAAACATCCTTAAATAACTCTGATGCATCAGGGAAAGGAGATTCTTCTGCAAATTTCACAGCATCATCAACAATCTGTTTTATCTTACCTTCAACTTCTTCAATCCAAGCCTGATCAGCATATTTCTCTTTCAAAACAACTTCTCTCACAGACTCAATTGGATCTTTAGCTTTATATTCTTCTAATTCATCTTTAGTACGATATTTAGCTGGATCTGACATCGAGTGTCCACGGTATCTGTATGTTCTCATTTCCAGGAAGGTTGGACCTTCACCAGCTCTTGCACGTTGGATAGCTTCGTCCATTGCATTATGAACTGCAACCGGATCCATGCCGTCAACCGGAGCACATGGCATATCAAAGCCCAAACCTATTTTGTAAATGTCAGTCATGTTTGTAGTACGCTCAACAGAAGTACCCATTGCGTAAAAATTGTTTTCACAAACAAACACTACAGGAAGTTTCCAAAGCATAGCCATATTGAATGCCTCGTTTAAAGCACCCTGACGAACGGCACCATCACCCATGTAACAAATGTTTACATTGTTGGTACCTTTATATTTTTCAGCAAATGCAATACCCGCTCCCAATGGAATTTGTCCACCTACAATTCCGTGTCCACCATAGAAATGAAATTCTTTACTGAACATGTGCATTGAACCACCTTTTCCTTTTGAACAGCCAGTAGCTTTACCGTACATTTCTGCCATAATGCTATCTGCACTTACACCCAAAGCCAGTGCATGAGCATGATCACGATAAGTAGTAATCATGGAGTCTCCTTTCTGCATAGCAGAAATTGCTCCCGCTACAACCGCTTCCTGACCGATATATAAATGACAAAATCCACGGATTTTTTGTTGTCCGTAAAGTTGACCGGTTTTCTCTTCGAACTTGCGCATCAGCAACATCGACTCAAACCACTTCAGATAGGTATCTTTATTTATTTCTACTGCACTCATTTTTGGGGTGTTGATTTTTTTACGAGAGCAAATCTACTTTTTTATTGCAATAAATCGAAGCAATTGATGTAAAATGCCTATAATGATTACATAAATTAAGTTGACCAGTAACGCTTCTAATGAGGTCAATATTAACACATATGGCCAAGTTAACAAATTAAAAGCAAACAGAACATTCAGAACGCAATCATAAGTTGCACTCAAAACGCGACTGACAGAAACTTATATGGTGGAAAAAAATTGGCCGACTTTGTTAAAATGTTAATAACTTTCAATATAAACTTGCCCGTATTTGGATAACATTTGTAAAATGTATATGTTTGCCATCCAAACAATAAGCCCATAGTGGTGTACGTTTAAGTGTAAGTGATTAATACCCAAACTTAACAGTATAACATGATAAAAAAGTTTTTGTTGTCCTCCCTGATTTGTATGTGCAGTCTTACGGCTATCAACGCACAAACGAAAACAAAAGAAACAAATAAATTAGCTGACCCAGATAATTTAGCTTCACAATATTTTTCACAAGTTATGGGTGTTGCAGTAGATGCAACTTCAAACGTAAAACTCTACAAATTCATTTACGAATGGATTGGTACTCCTTACAGATTTGGAGGAAATACACAAAAAGGAATTGATTGCTCGGCCTTCACCAAAGCAATTTATGATAAAGTTTTCAACACTACCATCTTAAGAAACTCACGTGATATTTTTAGCATGGTTGACCCATTGCCTAAAGATGAACTGAAAGAAGGAGATTTGGTATTTTTCAAAATAAAAAGTCGCAGTATTACGCATATCGGGATTTACCTTGGAGACAATCGCTTCGCGCATGCTTCGTCAAGTCGCGGTGTAGTGATCAGCAATTTAAACGAACCTTATTACTCAAGATATTTTTATAAAGGTGGCCGTATACTAGATGGCGTAAAGGAAGATCTTATTCAAGAATAGATCCTCTTAACCTTTAACAATACTGGTCCTTCTAAATATTTAGAAGGACTTTTTTTATACCCAGATAAAGATGAAATTTTCTACCATAAGCTTTTTATCCGCCACCATCCTACTTGCTATGTCAAGCTGCCAAAGCAATACCGCAAGTGTTCCTAAACATTTACCTATCCAGGATACGCTTAAGGTGATAAAAAAGGATACAATCTCCATTGTAGCTGTTGGCGACATCATGATCGGCTCCGCTTACCCAAGTAAATCCAATCTACCTCCAGATGATGGAGTAAACAGCTTTAAAACAGTCGAATCCTTTTTGACTGGCGACATTATTTTTGGCAACTTAGAAGGTTGTTTTTTGAACAATGGAAAATCTACAAAGTGCAAAGACACAATTGGAAACAGCTGCTTTGCATTTAGAATGCCCGAACGCTATGCTGGGATCATCAAAAAAGCCGGATTTAACTTACTCAGTGTAGCCAACAATCATGTGGGCGATTTTGGCTTAAAAGGAAGAACAAGAACCGCGGCCATTTTAGATTCACTAAACATCAATTATGCTGGCCTGATGTCCCATCCTTTCAGTGTTTTTGAAAAAGATAGTATCAAGTATGCTTTCTGCGCTTTTGCACCCAATGAGAATACGGTATCGATAAATAAAGTGGACAGCGCAACACAATTGGTTAAACGTTTAAAAGCAGAAACCGACATTGTAATCGTTTCCTTTCATGGAGGTGCAGAAGGTGCCAAATTTGAACATGTAACCAAGAAAACGGAAATATTTTACAACGAAAACCGCGGCAATGTATACGCATTTGCTCATGCTGTAATTGATGCTGGTGCCGATGTAGTTTTAGGTCACGGCCCACACGTAACCCGCGCTGTAGAAGTCTACAAAAACAAGTTTATCGCTTATAGTCTGGGAAATTTTTGCACCTATGGGATGTTTAGCCTTAAAGGTCCGAATGGAATTGCGCCCCTATTACGACTCAAAATAAACACCAAAGGAGATTTCTTATTTGCGGATATCGTTTCTGTAAAACAGGACAAGATCAATCGTCTAACCGTAGATGCTCAGGACGGAGCTTTCAAAAAAATTAAATTACTAACTGACACGGACTTCCCTGGACACAATTTAGATTTCTCCTCATCAGGACGAATTCAGTTTAGAAACTAAGACTCGTCCTTTGTATTTTTAACCAAACCGATACCTGATACAAAAAATATCAATCCAATAATACCAGCAACAACCAGTTCGCGGCTTTGAATGCTGTGCTTCACAAAGCCATATCCGGCATAAATAAGTCCTATTACACCTAATACGGTTAGTACAGTGCCAAAAATACGTTTAACATTCATGATGATTAGATTTAGTACAAATCGTATTACAATATCCATGCCTTTATGGCGAATTCAACAATAAGATCATTAAATCTTCAAATGAGACAAAAATTTTAGTATCTTGATATCGTCATATTCGTAACCTATAAAACCCCATTATGTATACAACGTACATCATTCTTTTTGTTCTGATAGTCATTTTAATCAGCTCATTCGTTACCGTTAAACAAGGCACAATTGCTGTAGTTACAATTTTTGGCAAGTATAGACGGCTTTTAAGCCCAGGACTTAGCCTAAAAATACCTCTAATCGAAACCATTCACTCCCGAATCTCGATACAGAACCGGTCAGTAGAGTTATCTTTTCAAGCGGTTACTCAAGATCAGGCAAATGTATACTTTAAGGCAATGCTCCTTTATTCTGTAATCAACCACGATGAAGAAACTATTAAAAACGTAGCTTTTAAGTTCGTAGATTCAACGAACTTAATGCAGGCGCTAATTCGTACCATCGAAGGGTCGATCAGGGCTTATGTGGCCACACAGAAGCAAGCCAATGTACTTGCACAGCGTAATGAAATTGTAGACCATGTTAAACATCAAATTGACCAGGTATTGGAAAGTTGGGGTTATCATTTGCAGGATTTACAACTTAACGACATTACTTTTGACGAGGAGATCATGCGCTCGATGAGTCGTGTTGTGGCTTCTAATAACTTAAAAGCAGCTGCAGAAAATGAAGGTCAGGCTTTATTAATTACTAAGACTAAAGGAGCTGAAGCGGATGGTAATGCCATTAAAATTGCTGCCGCTGCTGAGCGTGAAGCTGCACAGCTTCGTGGACAGGGTATTGCCTTATTTAGAGCTGAGGTTGCACATGGTATGACTAAAGCTGCCATGGAAATGGAAGAAGCTAATCTGGATATATCGGTAATCCTTTTCACCATGTGGACAGAGTCAATTAAACAATTTGCAGAGAATAGCGAAGGCAATGTAATCTTCCTGGATGGCTCAACTGAAGGGATGAACCGCACCATGAAAGAAATGATGGCCATGCAAATTCAAAAAAATACAGACAGCAAAAAATAAACACTTGCTTATATACAAAAAGGGCATCATGTATATGATGCCCTTTTTGTATATAGTTGAATGATCTTTATTTAAACTCTGCCGTAGTTTTAACAAGTTGTTTTCCCTTAGGATTTGTCAGTTCCATAAAGTCGGCCATAATCTTTAAGCTCTCATTCTGAATAAAATCAAAATTATCTTCTTTCTTTATCTTGTCTCCTTTTTTAACAGGGGCCAAACCTCTTGATGCTCTTAAAGCGTTTAACCTGGACAGGTTCTTCGCTTCAAGACTGTCTCTTTCTATTTTCAATTTACCTTCATTTAAAGGCACTGAAACCTCAGACTCACGCTTTTTAGATTCAGCAATATCTTGCACCATAATCTTATAATCAGGTGATTTCTCCATACGTTGGTCATGCAGCTTCACAAGTTCTGATTTAAACGGTGTTAGATCGCCAACAGGGGCAAAATCAGACCTTTTAACTTCATCCCAAGGTAAGGCCGAAGGTTCTGTATCCTCTCCGATTTTATCCATTGGATATAACGATGGGAATTGAATATCAGGCATTACTCCTTTATGTTGTGTACTGCTACCGGTTACGCGATAAAACTTAGCCATTGTAAGGTTGATTTGCCCAAGCTTAACGTCATCCTTAGCTCCTTTTAGTATCATTCCATTTTTATTTACCAAAGCCGCTAGCTTCTGTAAAATAGACGGATTAACCAATTTATTCATATCGATTGAAGACTGCACAGTTCCCTTACCGTAGGTTTGTGTCCCCATGATAATTCCTCTTCCATAATCCTGAATTGCACCAGCAAAGATCTCAGACGCAGAAGCACTCAATCTATCTACCATAACCCCTAATGGACCATCCCATACTACACCAGGATTGGTATCCTCACTTACTTCTACATCGTTTTTAAGGTCCTTAACCTGCACAACGGGCCCTTTATTGATAAACAAACCAGTAAGATCGATAGCTTCCACCAAAGAACCGCCACCATTTGCTCTTAAATCCATTACAATTGCATCAACCTTATCTAGTCTTTTCAAGGTGTCAATCAATAGCCTTACGTCACGTGTTGTACTTTTATAATTAGGGTCCCCTGCATTTGCCGCTTTAAAATCAGCATAAAAAGCAGGGACAGTAATGACACCGATTTTGTATGGTTTGCCATTAGATTGTATAGTCTGTACTTTCTTTTTAGCAGATTGGTCTTCCATTACGATTTTCTCTCTCACCAATTCTATAATAACTGGCTTAGAAGACATTTCTTTACCTACTGGAATGATCTTCAAACGAACCTTTGTACCTTTAGGACCTTTTATTTTCGCAACAGAATTCTCAATTCTCCAGCCAATAATATCTTCAAATTCACCATCACCTTGCGCTACTCCGATAATCCTATCGCCAGCACTTAATAGCTTGCTTTTAAATGCAGGTCCGCCTGGAACTACCTCTGAAATCTTCAGCACTTCGTTTTCTAATTGTAATCTTGCACCGATACCTTCAAAAGACCTAGCCATGTCTTCATTGAATTGCTGAGCATTGGTCGGGTTGAAGTAGTTTGTATGTGGATCAATCGTTTCGGTAAACGCATCCATCACAGTCTGAAACACATCCTGATTATTTAGTTTTGAAGCTTGCGACTTCAACGCTTGATAACGTTTTGTAAGTGTTTCTTGATTCTTAGCCTCAGCAGTTCCGGCAATCTTTAAATTAACCAATTCGTATTTAATCCTTTTTCTCCAGATATCGTCCAACTCAGTCTTTGATTTTGCCCAAGGCATTTTTTCACGATCAAACACATAGGTCTCATTCGCATTAAAATTCTGCTTTGCTTTAATTTCAGTGAAAGCAAAGTTGATAAATTCGTTATATCGCTTTAAATAAACATTAAATATATAAAATGGAGCGTTCAAGTCTCCGTTACGGAAATCATCATCTAATGAAAATCTGAATTTCTCAAACTCCTTAATATCTGATGCCTGGAAATAATATTTATAGGGATCAAGCTCCTTAATGTATTTATCCAATACCAGTGAAGAGATCGAATCGTTTACTTTTATTTTCTTGTAATTGTAATTTTCAATCAGCGCAACTATCTCCTTACATACCAAGGCCTGCTTCTCATCGGGCATAATATTGCTGACTCCCGGAACCAATTGTTGGGGTTGTGGAGCCGCGTGACATGCAAGAACTGCGGCAGTAAAGGTTACCAGTAATATCTTTTTTAACATCTCTTTTACGATTTTAAAATCCATTTTTGTATTTAGTACTAATATGATACCAATTTTAGAAAAAAAAAGAAAAGAGACAGTATTATTACTGTCTCTTTTCTGTAAACATACTAAAAGTAGTCAAATTACTATAATGACAATGATACAAAAAAAACGATTTGTTTTATAATTTATTGTTTCACCAATTGTTTCTTGGCCATAGCTTTAGCGGGGATCTGAGCCTTTGCTTCTCTAATTTGATTTTTAAATCTTGCTAGATTTGAAGACTTCGCCAAAAGCTCGGCCCTATTTATGTCTTTCAAGGCAAGCGTGTATTCTTTTTTCTTCGTTTTTACCTGTGCAAGACCCAAAACCGAATCTATATATGCATTGTTATCGCCTACTTGTTTAGCAAGTATCCCTTGTTGCGTATAGAACCATAAGGATTGCGTTAACTTATCTGCTGCCAGGTATATTTTACCCAACTGATTATACGATTCCATCTGTCCTGTCTTACTGCCAATTTTGGAGTAATTTTTTAAAGCGACATTAAGTGTCACCTGTTCAGCTTCAGCATAATGCGCCATTAAATAATGAGCATTCGCTAATCTTAATAATGCTGACCCGTATTGGCTAAACTTCTTAGAACTATTGTATTCAAATGCGGCCTTACCAAATAGGGTAATCGCTTCATTTAAATCGCCATGACGCTCTTTCTTCTCTGCGTCGGCAAAATAGGTATCCCCATTATTTTCTTCCAGATTAGAAGCAACAATATTCACGGCCCCATTTACTGATGGCGGTTGTTGCGACAAAAAAGGACTTGTTTGGGACATAGCCTCATTAGAGATAAAAAGGCAAATCAATAGGAAACAAATTTTGCTCATCGGGTCAAAGATATGACAATTTTAGATAAACAACTGTATACTAAACAAAAAGGAGGGAAATTCAGACTTTACTTAGTGGTAGATAACCAAGGTGTAATTCATCTTCAAAGGGGAAAGTTGTAGGTTCTATTTGTATGTGGAACCTTCTTTTCACATGCTCTGGAAGAACGTCAGCGATTTCAAATGCATCATCAACATCGACTCCATACTTATCATCGATATGAGAAACAGCACTCTCAAATCCTGTATGCCTATAAAAAGTAGTCTCTTTGGCCAATCTGGTGGCTTCCGCTATGGTGTCAGTAATCAAGAGCATCTTATAATGGAGCTCATCAAATTCTCCCGGTTTATATCCCCCAAGATTGATAAAAAATAGTTTATTCATGTTGAACTCCACTATATTGGCCATAGGTACCACTTTCAAACTATAGCCACCCACCGTTGTTACTTCCCGCCAGGCATCAATATGGATTTTTCCATTTGCTTCTGGCCAAAAATCCGTAATATCAGTCTTCAAATCGCTTAGGGAATTTCCTATGGCAAAAAATACATCATGCTGCTCTGTATGCCTCCCCTCTGGTTTGCAGCCAAGTAAAATCATAAATAATTTAAGCGCATCGGTGTATTCCATTTGACAAGTATTTACTTAAAATCTGTGATGATTTGCTTACAGCGCTCTTCTATTTCCAAAAATACGGGCTCAAACAGCTTATCATCAAAATAAGGATCTGTTACTTCAAGCTCATCCGGCAAAAATAACCTCACTTTATTACGATGCTCTGCAGTTGAAGCTAATTTTAATACATCTTTCAAATTATTTTGATCCATAACCAGGATATGATCGTAATCATCAAACATATCCCGGTTAAAATGTCTGGCCCTTTGTTTAGAAATATCATAACCAAAATTGCTGGCTATAGCAATACTTCTTCTATCAGCAGGCTGATTTACATGCCAGTCACCCGTTCCTGCAGAAGAGATTTCCCAGCCCAATTGCTGCTCCTCCACCAGATGGCGCATAATACCCTCCGCCAATGGCGAACGGCAAATATTACCCAGGCAAACCATTAATATCTTCATTTCCTTAGTTATAAATGTCATTAAGAACATTAGCCAAGCAAATTCCACCTTTTAAAAGCTGCTCGTTGAGCAAGCCTACAAATTCGAAATTATACTTATAACTCAATTTTTCTTCAGGCTTGATATTAGCATAAATCTTATTGCAAGCCTCATAAGATCCATAAACATAGTCTTTCAATGAATAAGTCTTCCAGGTACCCAATTGAGTAGCTGTAGGATAATCAATAGCATTCGCATATTCGGTATAACTTAGTTGCTGATAACCAATAAGTGCCTCATCCCAAACCCGATGTAAATTAGACTTTTCGCCAAACCAAGTTACAAAAACCTTATTTCCACCCAGATCCTCTTTTCTTGCTGTATGCATAGGCTGATTTAAGTCACCAACTAAATGAATCAGCATACGCATAGCTAACAATTTTTCATCGGCTTTGCTTTGCTTATTTTTTAATATAGCAGCCATTTCAAGGACTTTATTGTATACATTTGGCCCCTTTTCAGTGTCCAGTACATTAAATACCCCTTGTTTATCTAATCCTGCAGGCAAGTTTACAAAATGCCAATTGTACAAATAATCATAACTAGGATCAGATTTTATAAAGTCACCCCAATTACTTGCCATCGCAAGACTTTCGTTACCTAATATATCTTTTATGCCTTTTCTTGCTTTATTACTTAGGTGGCTTTCCGCAACCTGCGCAACGATTCTATGCCCAAGCATACCCCAGGCTCCTGCATTTAGTGGTAGGTACAAGGTAACAGCTAAAATTAATATCGCTTTGTACCCACTCGTTATTAAACTCTTTTTCATCTTCATTGCTATATAATTAAGCTTATCAAAAGCCATATGCTGGTATTACAATTCTTTAGGTACACAAATAATCCGTTCTTTCAAAACCAGATTACACTCCCTTTGGTTTCCTACACTTTCCAGATGCAGGCTGCCAGGTTCAGAAGATTTAATGTAAAACGCCTTTTCATATCTTCCAATTTGGTAACAGCCTGACACCTTTTGTTTATAATTTGACTTGGTGTAAGTTCCTGCCAAAAATAGACTATCTCCTCTTACTTCATATACTCCTTTGGCATACTCCTTCCATACCCCTCCATTAAAGCAGGAGTCGGAATAGTAGTTCACTTTGGAGTGTGTGGTCAGGTCAACATAAAACGAGTCGCAGGTAAACTTAAACTTATGCTGCGTATAACTCAAGAGCTTATCAGCATTTGCGATACTATCCTGATTCCATATACCTTGCAAAAAAGCTTCCCCTTTTCCCTGCACATCCGGCAACCTTCTGCATGAAGCAGACACACACAAAATAAGCAACAGATAAATCGCCAATCTCAACATTCCCATACCAAATTAGGTGCTTACTTTAAACTACCAACCATGTCTTCTGGACGAACCCATTCGTCAAATTGCTCGCCGGTTAATAGCCCCAGTTCAATTGCGGCATCTCTTAAAGTTTTATTTTCTTTATGTGCTTTCTTCGCAATCTTTGCTGCATTCTCATAACCAACATGAGGATTCAGTGCAGTAACTAGCATTAAAGAGTTTCCCAGATGTTTTTTAATCTCCGGAAGATTTGGAAGAATTCCGGCAGCACAATGGTCATTAAATGACACGCAAGCATCTCCAATTAAACGTCCCGATTGTAAAACGTTAGACGCAATCACTGGTTTAAACACGTTCAGTTCAAAATGACCCGTAGCTCCACCGATACTTACAGCAACATCATTTCCAATCACCTGAGCACAAACCATTGTTAATGCTTCTGGCTGGGTGGGATTAACCTTACCGGGCATGATAGAAGATCCAGGTTCGTTATCAGGAATAATGATCTCTCCAATCCCAGAACGCGGTCCCGAACTTAACATCCTTACATCATTTGCAACTTTCATTAACGAAACGGCCACACGCTTATAAGCACCTGAAAGCTCTACCATTGCATCATGCGCAGCCAAGGCTTCAAATTTATTAGGAGCTGTAACAAAAGGCAAACCTGTTAATTCTGCTATCTTTTTTGCCACCAATACATCATAACCTTTAGGCGTATTTAGACCTGTACCAACAGCTGTACCACCTAAAGCGACCTCACTTATCATCACCAAAGCATTTTTAATCGCTCTAAGACCATTGCTTATTTGCTGCGCATAACCGGAAAACTCTTGTCCAAGAGTTAAAGGCGTAGCGTCCATAAAGTGAGTACGTCCTGTTTTAACGATAGTTGCAAATTCTTCAGACTTTGCAACAAGGGTTTTATGTAATTTTTCTAACCCCGGAACCGTAACTTCAACGGCTTGTTTATATGCTGCAATGTGCATTGCAGTAGGATATGTATCATTTGAAGACTGCGATTTATTTACATCATCATTAGGATGCAAAACCTTTTTGTCATCAGCCAAATCCCCACCATTTAAAACATGTGCACGATAAGCGATAACCTCATTGGCATTCATGTTACTCTGAGTCCCCGAGCCAGTTTGCCAAATCACCAATGGGAACTGATCATCTAAGCTACCAGCAATCACTTCATCACAAGCTTTTGCAATTAAATCGGCTTTATCTTGGGATAAAACGCCAAGCTCCGTATTTGCCAATGCTGCGGCTTTTTTCAAATATCCAAATGCGTGGATGATCTCTTTAGGCATGGAAGCCTCCGGACCAATTTTAAAATTATTTCTTGAACGTTCAGTTTGAGCACCCCAATATTTATCAGCAGGCACCTGCACTTCACCCATCGTATCGTGTTCGGTTCTAAAATTCATAGTGTTCTATTTTTTGTTGCCGCAAATTTAGGGTTTTTGTGCCTCAATGAGTTGGAATTATGTAATTAATCAACTACAAAGTGTACAATGTTTAAAACTCTTTTACGTTTAAAGGGTTAAAAATCCTTATTTTTCGACTTTTTAAACCGTATTGCATTGTTCATGAAGTATCGCCTGCTAACCATAGCCCTATCATTAACCGTTTTATCGCTCTCATCTTGTTCAAGCCCTGCGGAAAAAGCTAAAAAGGCAGAAGCCGATAAAAAGGTGAGAATCCCTGAAGACGACAAGGCCGATAGTTTATTATTGGCATACAATCCGGCAAAAGGCGATAAATGGATTGCCGACTTTGTACAAAATTTGCATAAAAAATATAGCTTTAATGGAAATGTACTTGTAGCAAAGGACGGAAAAATCATTTATGAAAAAGCTATTGGTTGGGCGGACCATCTACATCGTGACAGCCTGAAAATAAACTCAGAATTTGAGCTGGCCTCCATTACCAAAACCTTTACCGGCGTTGCAATTATGCAACTGGTTGAAGCAGGAAAGCTTAAACTTACAGACGATGTAAAAAAATTCTTCCCAAACTTTCCTTATGACGGAATAACTGTACAATTACTCCTATCGCACCGTAGCGGAATGATGAATTATGTCTATTTCATTGATGATATCTGGCGTAAGGAAAAACGTGACATGAAAAAAGGAGTTTCAAACCAGGAAGTAATGCAGGTAATTGCCGACAAAAAACCTAGTCCATATACCAAACCTGACAGAGTTTTCCATTACAACAACTCTAACTTTATGGTGCTGGGTGCAATTATTGAAAAGGTAACTGGTCAACGCTACTCCCAATATATGATGGAACATATATTTAAGCCTGCAGGGATGAAAAACACACATGTTTATTCGAAGGCAGAGTATGAAAAAATCCCCGTAGATGTTGTAGGCCATGATCGTAACAGCTGGAGATACTCTGTAGCGCAGAACTTTTTAGATGGCCCTGTTGGTGATAAAGGCATCTACAGTACTTTGCATGACTTGGTCTTATATGACAAATATCTAAAGAACGGTAGATTATTAACACAAAACAGTCTGGATTCAGCGTATAAAGGTCGAAACAAAGCTATTAAAGGTCATTTTAATTATGGTTATGGCTGGCGTATGTTTGACGGAGAAAAAGATAGAAAAGTAGTGTACCACACAGGTTGGTGGCACGGATTCAGACACATTTATGTACGCGATTTCCAAAAGGATATAATCGTTATATTCCTAGGCAATTTAACCAATGGCAGTCTGATGCACCTCGATGAACTATATAAGCACCTTGGCGTACCAGTTATTCGTAAGGGGGCCTATTCTGGTGCAGGATCTTTACCAGGAAGTGATGAAGATTAATTAAGATATTTTGTCGAAGGCAATACCGCGACGCCTTTTAGCAAGGTAGGTCTTCAACAAACTATTTTCGGGCAATTCCAGATGAGGATCTACAGTCAGTAATTCTATAACTGTATTTCTGGCTTCTTGCAGAATTAGCTGATCCTTTGCCAAGTCCGCCAATTTCAGTTCCAGTATACCACTTTGTTGAGTGCCCGTAATATCGCCGGGACCGCGAAGCTGCAGGTCTATTTCTGAAATTTCAAAGCCGTTACTAGTTTTCACCATGGTTTCCAGGCGTAATTTCCCATCTGCACTTAATTTATTTCCCGACATCAGAATACAGAAAGATTGCTCAGCACCACGTCCTACCCGACCGCGCAATTGATGTAATTGTGAAAGCCCAAAGCGTTCTGCATTTTCAATGATCATCACCGAAGCATTAGGGACATTTACCCCCACTTCGATTACAGTTGTGGCTACCATGATCTGGCTTTTGCCATCAATAAATTGCTGCATTTCGTATTGCTTGTCGGCATTACTCATTTTACCGTGTACAATACTAATCTGATAATCAGGTCTTGGAAACTGATAGCTCATCTGCTCTATTCCCGCCTCAAGGTGTAAAAGATCCAACTTCTCGCTTTCCTTAATCAATGGATAAACCACATAAACCTGTCGACCTTTAGCGATCTCCTGTTTCATAAAACCAAACATTCTCAGACGCTGCCCCTCAAACAAATGCTTCGTTTCAATAGGTTTTCTCCCCACAGGTAATTCGTCGATTACAGAGACATCTAAATCACCATACAAGGTCATCGCGAGCGTTCTTGGTATCGGAGTAGCGGTCATCACCAATATATGTGGCGGCACTGTATTTTTACGCCATAATTTAGCACGTTGTTCTACTCCAAAACGATGCTGCTCATCTATCACAACCAGACCAAGATTTTTAAATACAACTTTATCCTCAATCAAAGCATGTGTCCCAACTAAAATATCAATTTCACCAGCTTCTAGTTCCTGGTGTAGCTGCGTACGTTGCTTCTTGGTTGTACTACCTGTTAGTATGGAAACCTTAACCAGGCGATCTTTTAATAATGAACTGATGGATTCATAGTGCTGACGGGCTAATATCTCCGTAGGCGCCATCATACAGGCCTGATAGCCGTTATCACTAGCCAGCAGCATGCTCATCAAAGCTACAGCTGTTTTACCACTTCCAACATCGCCCTGAACCAAACGGTTCATCTGAATGCCACGTTGGGTATCCATTCTAATTTCTTTGATTACGCGTTTCTGTGCACCAGTAAGTTCGAAAGGAAGTATTTCATTATAAAATGTGTTTACACGCTCTCCTACTATAGGAAACAGATGTCCTTTAAATTTCAACTCTCTTAGTTGTTTGTTATGCAACAATTGCAACTGAATAAAGAACAGCTCCTCAAATTTCAACCGACTTTCGGCTTTCTTCAATAGCGCTACATCTTTAGGGAAGTGAATATTTAAAATAGATTCCTTCCTCGATATCATGTGATATTTCTCGAGAATATAAGGCGGTATGGTCTCTTTAACTTCGTAAAGATGCTGCTCCAACAATAAAGTCTGCAGTTTTTGAATTCCCTTACTATCCAGAAAAAACTTCTTTAATTTCTCTGTCGAATTGTAAACTGGTTGCAGCCTAAGGTTGCCCGTAATAGTCGCTGGCCTCGGGTAACTTTCCAATTCAGGATGAGAAATGCTAAAACTCCCGTTAAATACCGCAGGCTTGCCAAATGCGATATAAACCTTCCCTTTCATCACATGCTCATCTACCCATTTTAAACTTTGAAACCATACCAATTCGATAGATCCAGTTTCATCAGTCAAACGGGCTACAATTCGCTTCTTATGTTTTTCGCCAATTTGCTCTTTACCGGTAATTCGTCCTAATATCTGTACATAAGGAAGATCCGGACTCAATTCATTGATTTTATAAAACCGCGTCCTGTCAATATATCTAAATGGAAAATAATTGAGCAATTGGTCGTAAGTGAAAATACCCAGCTCCTTTTGCAAAAGTTCTGCACGTTTAGGCCCCACGCCCTTCAGAAATTCGATAGTCGTATCTAAGGTAGATGCAAACAAAGCTTTAAATATTTTTTCTCTTAAATGTAAAGATATCTTTTATTATGCCCCAATTAAATACAATTACAGATATCAAAAGTAATAGATAAGCGAATAATTTATGTACATCGACATGTTCACCAAAGTAAAAAATAGCCACAGTGAAAGCTATAATTGGATTAATGTAAATGATAATCCCCAAGGTGGATGAAGGAATTCCTATCAACGCAAATAAGCTCAAAAAAAGCGGTATGATAGTAAAGAAGACAGCAATGACTGTAATATTACCCCAAAACCATAAGTCTTGAGGAAAACCTTCATGCTTCAATAAATAAAAGGGCAGCATTAGTATAACCGCTAAACCTATTTGAACAGCCAACACGTTAAGCTTATCTAAATGCTGCATTTTACGCTGTATAATGAGGTAAAAAGCATACAGTGAAGCAATAATTACTGACCACAACACTTCTACAAATGAGCCAGTGGCCAATAACAAAATACTGAGTAAAGCTATACCAAGGGAGATCAATTTCAATCTGGACAATGATTCCTTTAAAATCAAAAAACCTCCAAAAGCGGTAATCAGCGGACAGACCATATAAGCGAAGGCCGCAGATTGCAGACTGACGTTATTTACGGCGTAGATATAAGTATACCAGTTAGACGTTAACAACAACGTAGAGCCAATTAACTGAAATAGGATGTTACGCTTTTCTTTGGCCGTAATGGACGAAAGATAAGCAAGATCCTTTTTAAGTTCCTTTCTCCTGAATGCAATAATAGCAAGCCAAATAAAAACAAGAGAGGTAAAAATACGGTAATACAGAATCTCTTCCGAAGGAAAAGCCTTCAGATTCCTTAATGGAATAGAGAAAAAGCCCCAGATAGCAAAGGATAAAATCCCTGCGAAAAAGTACCGTAAACTAGATTTAGGCAAAATTTAAGCTTTATATGCCGTCATCGAAATTTCCACGTTTACACCCTTTGGCAAACCTTTTACAGCAACCGTCTCACGAGCAGGAAATGTCTTATCAAAATAGGAACCATATACTTCGTTCACTTCAGCGAATAAGCTCATGTCTGACAAGAAGATCGTCGTCTTTACCACATCATCAAATTCATAAGAAGCTTCCAGTAAAACAGCCTTAATGTTTCTCATTACCTGATGTGTCTCTTCCTTTATTGAAGACTGGGTTAGCTCAGCCGTTTCAGGATTGATCGCTACCTGACCTGACAAAAATAAAAAGCCATTAGCAATTACTGCCTGACTATATGGTCCAATTGGAGCCGGAGCATCAGTGGTGTTTATTACCGTATTCATATATTATGAGTTATGTTGTTATGTATATTTTTAACTTAAAAAAAGCCAATCAACTAACTTCCACAGAATGCCAGCCACAAACATCGTAATGGCAATAGCATTGATGATGTGCATGATTTTAATATTGGTATTTGTTGGCCTGCTAGAATCTTTTTTTCTGAATAAATACATACTTACACAAAGGTATAAATAAAAAAAAGAGGGCTTCAAGATTGAAGCCCTCTTTTTCGTATTTAATTAGAAATAATTAGTTTCTAGCTGATTCAACACGACGGTTTTGGATACGACCTTCTTCAGTATCGTTAGAAGCAATTGGATTAGCTTCACCATGACCTTTAGTTACAACTTGACTAGCGTTAACACCAGAGTTAACTAAGTAAGTTTTAACAGAATTAGCTCTGTCTTTAGATAATTTCAAATTGTATGCAGCAGTACCTTCGCTTGAAGCGTAACCGTTTACAGTTACTTTACCACCGTTTTCACGCAATACTGAAGATAATTTATCTAAAGTAGGGTAAGACTCAGTTTTTAAAACTGAAGAGTTGAATTCAAATTGGATAGTTTCAAAACCAGTTAAGTTACCAGTGTTTGGAGCTACAACAGTCTCTACTTTAGGTAGAGGACATCCTGAACCATCAACAGCTGTTCCTGCAGGAGTACCTGGGCATTTGTCAAATTGATCAGAAACACCGTCACCATCACTATCTTTTTTCAAACCTTCAATAGATTGTTCAACAGCAGATACACGAGTTTTTAAAGCTTCAACTTCATTACGTAAAGATGGATCTTTCAACTCATCATACATTAAAGCTAATGGGTTAACCCACTCTAAAGCTGGTTTAGATTTAGAACCTAAAGAGAATTCTAATCCTGCGTATCCGTAAGAGAATTTATCTTTGTTTGAAGCGCCATTTGCATAAACTCCATCCAAGTTATCTCCGTCTAAGAAGTGCATAGTATAACCTAAGTTAAATGCTACACGCTCAGAAACTTTAAATTTAACACCTACACCTACAGGGATGTATGCTTCTTTAACATAAGTTTTAGCATCATGTTTATCCGTTGCAGAACCGGTAGCTTTATCTTTCCAATCAACAACTGAACCATTCGCCAAAGTTACTTTAGGAGCATAAGCGATTAAACCGTAACCAGCAGATACGTAAAAGTTAACTGAGTTCTCACGACGTAAGAAATCTACTGTAGCTACGTTTACAACACCTCTAATGTCAGCTGAGTAAGCTACATCAGTTTCAAATTCTTTAGTACCATTTTGAACTCCACCAGCTACATCTTTGTTAGTTCCAGAGATCTTTCCGCGGAAAATGTTACCTTCTAAGCCAAAAGCATGACCTAATTGTTTTTTCAATGAAATACCGTAACCTAAGTTAACTTCGGCATTTTTGAAATCGTTAGTACCACCGATAGCAACAAATGGAGATAAAACACCACCGTTAACACCAATCGACCACGTTCTGTACTGACCTCTACCACCAAATACCTTGGCAGAAGAAGAAGTCGTAGCATCCTGGGCGCTAGCAAGAGTTGTTACTCCAACCATTGCTACGAAAGAGGCTGCTAGACCCTTTTTTAAAGTAGAATAATTCATAATTTTCTTTTTTAAGGTTAAACAAATTTTAATTGTATAATTTTTTTGTGTAGCAAAATTAAACAAATTTTTAAATTCTCAAAACACTTACACAAACTCCGTTCCAAACTTCTAAATTATTAATAAATAACATCATTTAGCGTATTCAACACCCCATAAACACTTTAAAACGCCAAAAGTTTTTGATTCTGGATAAAAAAGGATAGACATGCAACTAAAGGGTGTTCAAAATACACTTCAAGCAGGTTTTAACTTTTTAATAAAATAGAAGAAAACCGCGTAATTACTGTCCAGACCCACATTACAGCTAAGTCCTATTTTTAAGACAGATTAATTATCAACGTATTAAATCCAGCTATCCGTAAAACGATAAATGTTAAAATCCGGGCTTTTTAAGGCCTCAGCAAGGTCCGCATGTAATTTCTTTCTGTCAACACCAACCATACGATAATGCTGAATAATCTTAAAGGCCTTTTCCTCCAGCAGAAAAGATTTGCGCTCATTATCAATTAAAGTAGGCTGAAGCAGCCATTCACACAACTCAGCTATCCCCTCCTTTTTATCTGCGACTGTTTTAAACACAGGAATATGATGATGCTGATGAACCAATTTTTTAAGATTGTTAGCAAACGTATCGGCCCCTTCCCTATCGGCCTTGTTCACAACAAACGCTTGGGCGATCTCCATCAAACCCGACTTTATATTTTGAATTTCATCCCCGGATTCTGGAACTAGCACAACCACAGTTTTATCAGCAAGCCCGGCAATCTCGACCTCAGATTGACCGACGCCAACCGTCTCCACAAGAATCATATCAAATCCTGCTGCCTTGATTAAATCAACAATTTCAATCGTTTTTGCAGAGATTCCGCCCAATGCTCCACGAGTTGCCAATGACCGTATATATACATTCGGGTTATTAAACTGCTGGGACATCCTGATCCTATCGCCCAACAATGATCCAAAATTAAATGGAGAAGTAGGATCCACGGCGAGAATAGCAATTTTCTTACCTGCCTTTACAATCTCCTCCGTAATTGCATTAACCAAGGTACTTTTACCTGCTCCAGGAGGCCCAGTTATACCTATTACAGGAACCCTTGAATTAACCTTGATTGTCCTTAGCAATTCAGTAGCCGGAGGGATATCGTTTTCGACAAAGGTGATTGCCCGCGCCAGGGCATTAAAATTTCCTTGTTCAATTCCTTTTAAAAGTGGGTCGTTGGCATCCATTAATAAAGTATCTTTGCTACAAAGAAATAGAATTAATTCAATATTCCCTTAAAGGGACTACTTCCAAACATCTTAGATCAAGCATTAGCAATGTCAATACCGAAGACTATTTATCAAACGTTTAAGTCCAACAAACTGCCATTAATTACCAGATGGCAAATTTCAAAATTCAGAAGAAAAAATCGGGATTACAGCTATGAGTTCTATGATGATAAAAGAATTGAATCTTTTTTGAAGGAAGCTTACGATGATGAAACTTTAAAGCTTTATCAGCAACTTAATATTGGTGCAGCAAAGGCAGACTTTTTCCGGTATGCCATATTGCTTAAAAAAGGAGGCATCTACCTGGATATAGACAGTTCTATTAAAGGAAGTCTTAATGATTTCATCCTCCCAGATGATGTTGCCATCATTTCTGATGAACGGAATCCTGGTTTATGCGTACAATGGGCATTGGTTTTTGAAGCGCAGCATCCCTTTCTTCAAAAAACCATGGAGTTGATGTTAGACAATATCAGGAATAACAAATACCCTCACGATGTACATAAAATGACAGGACCAACAGTTTATTCAGAAGCTATAAAGCAATGCTTAAAGGGAAATCCCAACATCCCCTACCGTAGACTTGGAATAGATTACAACGGTCATTTTAAATTTAAATATCCGCTAAGTAAGCTGCTATATCAGAGAGGTACGCATTGGAAAAAACTGCAATTAACGCAACCAGTGCTTAAAGTAAAGGAGTAACACAAAGCCAATCCTGCTTTAATAAAACTTACATTTGCAAAAAAACATTCAATACCATTAATGAAAGTCACAGGCTTTACCTTTATAAGAAATGCAATCGCAAACGACTACCCTGTAGCGGAGGCCATCCGTTCTGTTTTACCTCTATGCGATGACTTTGTTGTTGCTTTAGGGAACTCAACTGACGAAACTGCTGAACTTATAAAATCAATTTCACCAGATAAGATAAAAATAATCAATACGGTTTGGGATGATTCTCTTCAAAAAGGAGGACAGGTATTCGCAGAAGAGACTAACAAAGCCATCAAAGCGATTTCACCCGACATTGATTGGATGATTTATATACAAGGTGATGAGTGTATCCATGAGAAGTATCACGAGATCATCAAACAGGAAATGAAAGACAACCTGAAGGATGAGCAGATAGAAGCGCTACTTTTAAAATACGTGCATTTCTATGCCTCTTATGATTATTATGCTGAATCACGTCGTTGGTATAGAAGAGAGATTCGCATACTGAAAAACTTGCCAGGGATACATTCTTACAGAGATGCACAAGGTTTTAGGATCAATGATAGAAAATTAAGGGTAAAACTAATTGACGCCTATATTTATCATTATGGCTGGGTTAAAACGCCTAAGGCCCTACAAGGAAAAGTCAGAAATTTTAATCAATTCTATCAAACTCAAGACTGGGTAGAGCAAAACTTTCCAATTCAGGAATCTTTCGACATGCGAAATGCAGATCGTCTGGTCAAATTTGAGGAAAATCACCCCAAAGTGATGCAAAATAGGATAGCCGCCACTAACTGGACATTTGATGAAGATCTAACTAAAAGAACTCCTAAGATGAGCCTTAAAAGAAGGATGTTACAAAAAATAGAAGATCTAACAGGAATCAGGCTATTTGAATACCGTAATTATAAGATCGTTAAATAATCATGATGAAGAAAAGCCTTTCAGTCATTATCCCAAACTATAATGGTAGGCACTTGCTCGAAGCCTATTTACCATCAGTGCTTCAAGCAGTCAAAAAAGCAGCGGTTCCCTACGAGATCATTGTCATAGATGACGGTTCAAAAGACCAAAGCGTAGATTTTATAAAACAACACTACCCAGAAATTCTTCTATTGATAAATGATAAAAATCGGGGCTTCTCTTACACCTGCAACCAAGGAATAAAGACCGCACAGTATGCCCTCACATTTCTCTTAAATTCAGATGTAAGACTTACCGAAGACTACTTTGAGCAACAATGGAAGTATTTCCAACATGAGGATACTTTTGGGGTAATGGGACGGATTATGAGTGCCGATGGCAGCAAAATAGAAGATGCAGCCCGAATTTTATTTCGCAAGGGTTGCCGACTTAAAGCTAACCGCTTTTATTTTTCAACTGATCCTAACGAGGAGAGTACTTATACAGCTTACCTTTCAGGGGCAAATGCTTTAGTAGATACCAAAAAACTCAAAAAATTAAATGGCTTTGATGAAATCTACTCTCCCTTCTCTTCTGAAGACTCAGACCTATGCTTAAGAGCATGGCTTGTTGGATGGAAATGCTATTATGAGCACCGGTCCATCTGTTTTCATCAGGTTAGTGGGAGTACAAAAACTCAGATTAAATCAGAGTTCATTAAGAAGATCTATTATCGGAACAGGTTTATATTTCACAAAATC
Source organism: Pedobacter sp. ok626 (assembly GCF_900100435.1). GTDB lineage: Bacteria > Bacteroidota > Bacteroidia > Sphingobacteriales > Sphingobacteriaceae > Pedobacter. The sequence continues at coordinate 29,441 of NZ_FNEX01000012.1, forward strand.
CACCTAAATGGATTCAGGGGCTGGATATGGCCTACTTATTTATTACTTTTAGAAGTATTACCCAAGCTTATTCTTGGAAAATCATGGATGATGACCAGTTATAAGGAATATCTGCAGCACATCCCCCAGATAAAAGCTTCAAGAGCAAACATTGTATCCCTCAAGAGAAAACACGGTTCTGAACTTAATGTGCAAGATATCATCGATAAGATTAACCACTCTATTTCCAACAAGAATGTAGTATTCCTGTAAAAACTTATGTTTAATTATAGAAAGCGTAACTTTGCAGCCTAATTTTTATAAATGAAAACCTATTTCAGATTATTGTCATTTGCAAAACCAATAGAAAAATTTGCAATACCATATATCATCACCACCTTACTTGCTGTACTTTTTGGGGTATTAAACCTTACCTTGTTAGCTCCTTTATTCGGGGTAATGATGTCAGACGAGAAGCCTGCTCCAGCCCCAACTGATGCTCCGGCTTCGAACTTTAACGTCATGGCGAAATTTCAGGAATTCGCCAATCATTCCCTGGCGACTAATGGGCCCGAGAAAACATTAACCTATATCTGTATTATTATCATCATTTCAGTATTGCTTTCCAACATCTTCAAGTATTTTTCACAAAGAACAATGGAAGATTTAAGGGTGCATACCTTATTGAACCTTCGTAAAACGGTATTTAACAATGTAATGAACCTCCATGTAGGCTACTTTAACAATGAGCGTAAAGGAGACATTATTTCAAAAGTTTCTTCAGACGTGCAGGTTGTACAATTTACGGTTACTAACACACTACAGGTCGTATTTAAAGAGCCTGTAACACTCATTTTCTATATCATTGCTTTATTAATGATATCTGTAAAGCTAACCCTGTTTTCGTTAATGGTAATTCCTATATCGGCCTTCATTATTAGCAAAATCGTAAAAAGACTAAAACAACAAGCAAAAGAATCACACGAATCTTTTGCCAAAATGATCGGATTTTTAGATGAAGCACTAGGCGGTATAAAAATCATTAAAGCCTTTAATGCAACACAAAGAATAAAAGACAAGTTCCATGCTGAAAATGTCTTTTATTCTAATCTGAATAGAAAAATGGTAAGAAGGCAACAGTTAGGCTCACCGGTATCCGAATTTCTTGGTGTTTTAATGGTTTCGTTTATTGTTTGGTATGGTGGATCCCTAACTATGAGCAAGCAACCTGGTGCGCTTTCAGTTGGACAATTCATCTCCTACATTGCTATATTTTCACAGGTAATGCGTCCTGCAAAAGCCTTGACGGATGCATTCAGTGGAATACACTCAGGTATAGCCGCCGGAGAACGCGTATTAGAACTTATCGACACCAAACCACAGATGGTAAATAAACCGGGTGCCGAGACTATAAAAGGCTTTAATCAGGCAGTAACTTTTGAAAATGTATCCTTTAGTTATGGTACAAAAGAGGTATTAAGGAGTATCAATTTAACTATTCAGAAAGGCAAAACAGTAGCTTTGGTAGGCCCATCAGGAGGTGGTAAGAGTACTTTGATGGACCTTATTCCACGCTTTCATGATGCAAAATCAGGCACTATTAAAATTGATGGTCATGACTATAGAGATTTAACAGTTGAGAGCATACGGGCTCAAATGGGTACTGTAAACCAGGAGTCTTTGCTATTTAATGATACAATTTTCAACAACATTGCTTTTGCAAAGCCTGAAGCAACAGAAGAAGAAGTTGTTAATGCCGCAAAAATCGCCAATGCTCATGACTTTATATTAAATACTGAAGACGGTTATCAAACCTTCGTGGGCGATAGGGGAAACCGCTTGTCAGGCGGTCAGAAACAGCGGATCTGTATTGCAAGAGCAGTTTTAGCTAACCCCCCTATTATGCTTTTAGATGAAGCTACATCAGCACTTGATACCGAGTCAGAGAAACTGGTACAGGAAGCACTAAATAACCTAATGAAAAACAGGACATCCATTGTAATTGCCCACCGATTAAGCACCATACAGCACGCAGATCAAATTGCAGTTATTGATAAAGGGCAGGTTATTGAAATGGGAAATCATTCTGAATTGATAACTCATAATGGCCTATATAAACGTCTAATTGATATGCAAACTTTTACGGATTAACTATATATGATTTATCCTTCTGATCATCCTAAAGTTAGTATTGTAATTGTTGTAAGAAATGCGGCACCGACTATTGAAAGCGCTATTAAAAGTGTTCTTATACAAGACTACAAAAATTTCGAATTCATAATTATTGATGGAATTTCCACTGATGGAACCCTGGATATTATTGAGAAATACAAGGCTCATATAGCTTATTTCAGCTCTGAAAAGGATGCCGGAATTTATGATGCGATGAACAAATCACTTAGCAAATGTAGTGGCGACTATATCTATTTTTTAGGAGCTGATGATGAATTATATAGCCCTAACGTTCTAAGTGCCATTTTTGACAAGAACCAATATAATGAGCATGACGTTCTTTATGGAGATGCTTATTATATATGCAAAAAGAAGCTTCGATTTGGAAAAATGAATAGGTATCGCGTAGGTAAACACAATTTCAATCACCAAACGCTGTTTTATCCAAAAAGTGTTTTCAATATATATAGCTATAATACTAAGTATAAAATCTGGGCAGATTACTTATTAAACATCTTGTTATATTTTAAAAGTGATTACCAATTCCGGTATGTCAATGTTATTATTTCAAAGTTTAACGATATGGGTACATCAGGGGTTAACAACATTGATTTTGATTTTGAAGACGACAGAGAACAGATTATCAAAGAAGTCTTTCCTATTGACGTCTACATCTTTTGCAAGGCCAGGAACGTATTTTTATATATTCAAAAAATCTTTAAATCGTTATTCAGGTAGATGTTAAATGTTATAGTCATTCCTTTATATAAAAAAAACTTAAACGAATTTGAACGCATTTCAATACAGCAATGCTTTAAAGTGTTTAAAGGCCATACGATTTGCGTTGTAAAACCCGAAAGTTTAGACTTATCTACAATATTCAAAGAATTTCCATTTGATAAAATGGTTTGTTTTGAAGATAGCTTCTTTGAAGATATACACGGATACAACAGGCTCATGCTGTCCCCAAAATTTTATGAAAGCTTTCTGAATTACAACTATATGTTAATCTATCAACCAGATGCATTCGCATTTTCTGATATGTTGAATTACTGGGCAGATAGTGGATATGATTATATTGGCGCTCCATGGCTTAGGCCTCTTAAAAAGAACACGCCCTTTAATAGACTGTACAATAAACTAAAATCCGATTTATATATAAAATTCAATGTTACTCAAAAGGGCTTACCTAAGAGCAAGCAATTGTATAATAGAGTTGGTAACGGAGGCTTCTCGCTCAGGAATATTAAAAAGTTTTATGATTTGACCATCAGTGAAGAAGAGATGATTCAACATTATATAGATCTTAAAAATCCCGCCTTCAACGAAGATTTATTTTGGTCAATCGAAATAAACAGAAAACAAAAAAAACTAAATATTCCTGATTTTCTAACTGCAGTTAAGTTTTCCATAGAAACACATCCGAAATATGCCTTTGAATTGGGAGGAAACACACTACCTTTCGGATGTCATGCTTGGGAAAAAAATCTAGAGTTTTGGGGCCCGATTATAAAAAAAGAAGGTTATAATATACCTTCTTCAATTCCACTCATATCGATTGCCATCTGCACTTACAATGGAGAAAGTCACCTCGTTGAACAATTAGATTCCCTTGTTAATCAAGACTACCAAAATAAGGAAATCATTGTTGTTGATGATGGCTCATCTGATAGGACAGCAAGTATTTTAGAGGCATATAGTCAGAAATTCGATTTCTTAAAATTCTATCAAAATGAAAAAAACCTAGGGTACATCAAAAATTTTGAGCGTGCACTTAGTCTCTGTAAAGGTGATTTTATAGCACTTTCAGATCAGGATGACATCTGGGATTTGAAAAAGCTATCTCTAATGATTAGACATTTTGAAGAGGATAAATATAGTCTGGTTTATCACGATTCATTATTAGTAGATGAGAATGGTAATTCTTTGAACAGGAAATTTACTGACAGAGTCGGTCATATCAAGGAAAGCCATAAATACGAAGTATTACTAAGTAATTGCATTGCCGGCCATGCAATGCTCTTTAAAAGAAATCTGATCCCATTCCTCATTCCAATTCCTATAGGTGTAACACATGATCATTGGATAGCCTACAATGCCTTATCAAAAGGCAAAGTTAAATTCATAAAGGCCCTTTTGGTAAACTACAGGCAACATGAAAATACGGTAACTTATTCTGAACACCTATCTGAGATTAAAATCGCAAGCAACGATGATTTAAAGAAAATAGAGCGTAGAAAATTAGAGAATGACCTTCGTATTCAATGGTTAAATACATTCAAAACTTCCAGGTTAAATACCGAAAAGGATATCCTTTTTTTAGATAAATTGATTAGTGCGCTATCCACTAGGGACGATAAGTACTTTTCTATTGATCTGTTTGCCCTTCTGCTATTTAATAGAAATAAGGTTTATACTTTATTTGACAAGCCCCTGTTAAGCAAAATCACGAGACTGTACAAAGAGTCAATTGGTAATAAACTTAAGCTAAAAAGACTATAGTTTTAAAAGACAAAAGCTCAATTTCAAAAACTGTATTAAAGGTATCTTACCGGATTTTTTACCATTGATTAATATATTTAGTATCTCTCCTTTTTTAAATCCAAAATTAATCATGTTTGTGATCAATCTTTTATAAGCTCTTTTCTCAAATTGAAGTTGTTGTACATCACTGAGGGCTACTTTACTTATCGGTAAGATGTGTTGCCATTTTTGATGTACTTTCAAAATTTCTAAAAGCCATTCTTTACTAAAACTACCTTCCGAAAAATGCTCCATTAATATCTCAAATGTAACTGCAACTTGATGGGTTTGTCCCACATTTAGGCAAAAGTCAACATCATATCCATGAAAACCTTTTAAAAGCGTATCATCAAACCTATGGTTTACGGCAATAGCCTTGCGTGTACACAACCACATTCCATCTAGACAAGCTACCTCAACAATATCTTCTCCTGTGGAATTGAAATATACTTTAGTTCCTTCTTTAGTCTTGGATTTAAAGTTCTGTATATAATTAATCGCTTTGACCCCTCCCTCGTTACCATCAGCATCCCAGCCAGAAGGAGCAAAGGATTTATAAGCACATCCTGCGACCCCCAGTACACCCAAATCCAGATGATTGTCAAAAGCAGATAAGACCTTTAATCCCCAATTATTAGTTTTAATTTCTAAATCTTCATGCATGAAGCATAGCACTTCATACTTTGCCCGGGAAACACCCTGATTATACACGTGACATATCCCCATTTCTCCTTTGCTATTCTCAATAGCAATAAGTTCATAAGGTGTACCAATTGTAGCCTCAATATTTCTACGTAGATGTTCTAAAAATTGTCTTTTTGCTGATGATACAATAATGGTTATCATAGTCTCTTCTTACTTAAAATTCCCACCAAATAAATGCGATAAACTACCATTAAGAAGACCCAATTTTCCTTTTATCATTAATAAATTTTATGTATGATTTAAAAAACATATAAAATCCACTGTCTTTTATCAATTGCTTAAACTTATCAAAATCAAAAGGGCCGGCATTTGCAATAATAATACTTAACAGGTTTTTAATTTTTTTATTATTAATTTTCCTTAATCTGTCAATATCTTTCTGCGTTGCCGGCCTTATTTCAGTCAAGTATGTTTCAATATCCTGCCTCAACTTAATTTCATAATCATACATACGACTTCTATTTTGACTCATACTATTCTCATGAACCCTAATCAAACCATAAGCCTTATCATTTGATAGATACTTAAAAAAACCATTTTTAAAAGCACACCTAAGCCAGAAATCCCAATCCTCCAGACTTTTAAAGTCTTCGTTAAATGAATGGACTAGAGTGATCATTCTTCTTGAGATTAATGCAGAATTAACAGGCATTATATTGGATATGACTAACTCTTTAAGAGCGTCAATTCCCTGACCACAAATCTTAGGCATCCAATCTTCATTACTCAGATTTAATCCTGCAAATAAAACATCTGTATTTTCTCCGATAAAATAAAAACACTTTGTATAAGAAATATGAATTCTGGGATCTTCTCTGAATGCCTCAATCTGAAGTGATAATTTAAAATCAGATATCAAATCATCGGAATCAAGGAACTGTATAAAATCGCCTTTTGATTTTTCAAGCCCGAGATTTCTTGCCGATGATAAACCTCTATTTTCTTGATAAAAATATTTTATACGATCGTCTTTCTGACAGTAGTTATTCAAAACTTGAGCAGTGTTATCAGTTGAGCCGTCATCTACTACTATAACCTCAATATTTTTATAGTGCTGACTGAGGACACAATCTAATGTGAAATTAATATAATTACCATAATTATAAGTGGGAACAATTACAGAAATCAGGGGTTCTTTTAACATTTATACAAAATCTTCTTTAACGCGTAAATATCTAAATAATATCTCCCTCTTTAAAATTAGTTGCAATTCTCATCCAAACACCGCTTACGTATCACCATAACAGCAATTAAATGGAACCCACAGGTTCAAAAACCATCACTTACTATCAAAATATGCTTTAATTATCCTAAATTTAGAATTTCAAATAGTTGTATATATTACAATCCTCTATTAACTAACTATAAATCAATAATTATCAAAATCGGCATCGTTAAAATTAAACAAACAATGCTTTTACATTTATCATAAAATGTTTAAAAAATATCGAGTTAAATTAAAAAGGAAGAAAGCTTTCAATAAACAATTTGAACAATTAAAAACCCAAGAGCAGTCCACCTTAAGAAGATTTGTCTTAGACGAGTCATTACAATTGCCTTATATGGACGACGCAACCGCAACAACAGGTTTCGACCGCCATTATGTTTACCACCCTGCTTGGGCGGCCAGGATTGTTAAACAAATAAATCCAGCTAAGCACATTGATGTCTCTTCTACTTTGCATTTTTGCTCCATCCTCTCCGCCTTTATACCCGTAGATTTTTATGATTATAGACCCGCAAATTTAACATTAAGCAATCTTAACTCACTTGCTGGAGACTTGCTAAATCTGCCTTTTGAATCTAATTCTATCGAATCAATATCTTGTATGCATACAATTGAACACATAGGACTGGGCCGTTATGGCGATCCACTTGATTACGACGGTGATGTCAAAGCGATTAATGAATTAAAGAGAGTCGTTAAGCCCGGAGGCAGTCTATTAATGGTTACTCCAATGGGGGCTAAAGATTTGATTTATTTTAATGCGCACCGTATATACAGCAAACAGCAAATATTGGATCTTTTTTCGGATATGAAACTTGAAGAATTTGCCTTTATCCCTGAAGATGAAAATGATGGGGGTTTAGTTATTGATCCTTCAAAACAATTGCTGGACAAGTCAAATTATGGATGCGGGTGTTTCTGGTTTACTAAATAAAATATTATGTTAAAGTTAATAAAATCAATTTTCAAAAAAAAACAACAACCTCTCGAAGACAGCAATCCTGAAAGTGATTACAATCGTAATTTACTCAGGACCAAAATTCTCAAATATCTTCAAGAATTAGAACACGAGAAAACAATTATCGAAGAACAAAAGTCGGTTTTAACGTATCTATTAAACAACCCATTACAGATCTTCCCTTACCATTTTAATTCCAAATACAATGAAGAGGATGTAGAAGTATTTACAGATGCTGAAACTGGATTATCATATGTGCTCTTGGATGACAAGAAATTATTCTTTAAAAGAGGGTTAACGAAACAAGCTATCCAGCACATGCATAACTTTTTGTTAAAAGAGCAGGATCCTGCCTCTCCGCATAGATATTTAACCCATGAGTTTAACATTGAGCAAAATGATGTAATTGTTGACGTTGGATCTGCTGAAGGAAATTTCGCTTTACAGAATATTGATAAGGCTAAAAAAATATATCTTTTTGAAACGAATCCTGATTGGATCGAGGCGCTGGAAGCAACATTTAAACCATGGTCAGATAAAATAGAGATTATAAACAAATTTGTTTCCGATAAAGATGATGTGCATAACATCACCTTAGATACCTTTTGCAAGGAAATGGGGAAGATTGATTTCTTAAAAATTGATGTTGATGGTGCTGAACAGCAACTATTAGACGGAAGTAAAAATACCTTAGCCTCTCAAGTTGCGAAACTAGCGATCTGCACTTACCATTTACAAGATGATGAAATTACTTTTGATAACATTTTAAAAGATAATGCATTTAAAACATCTTACTCTAATGGATATATGATCTTTATATATGACAATTTGCAACCTCCATATATTAGGCGTGGACTCATAAGAGCAATAAAAACAGCGTAAGATGTGTAAAGTTTCCGTCTGTATCCCAACCTATCAAAGCAAAGAACAGCTATTAAGAAATTCACTTGCTGCTTTGCAAAAACAAATAGGAATTGAAGATTATGAAATTATAATCTCAGATGACTCAACAAACGATCAGGTTAAAAACATTGTAAACGACTATGATTTTAAAGGTAAGTTAATCTATAAAAAGAATAACAAGCCTTTAGGACCACAAAACAATTGGAATCAATTGCTCGAACTTTGCAAAGGAGACTATGTAAAGTTTATATTTCATGATGATTGGCTAAGTAAAGAAACTAGTTTATTGGAATTTTGCAAATTACTAGATGATCATCCTGAAGCTGATTTTGCCTTTACTCCAAGTCTGGATCATTTTACTGATGGTCGACTAAAGTTAAATGCCCCAGATGAAGATTTCATGAAACACTTTAAAAACAATCCGATGGAACTATTTCTAGAGAATCGGGTTGGTTGTCCAAGTGCTGTAATCATTAGGAGAAGAAGTATTGTTCCCTTTGCTACCAATTTAAAATGGCTTGTTGATGTAGAATGGTATATGCGTATATTAAAACAAAACCCCAGAATAATCTATTCTGAGACAAGTTTAATAAACATTGGCATAAATGATCAGCAGGTAACCAATGAATGCATAGATGACGCAGAAATACAGTTAAGAGAGCATTTCTACATCTATAAGGAACACTTACAAAACAATCCAGATAAGAAAAGGTATTTGAACTTGTTAGTGGCCTTAATAAAACGTTTCCATATTGATTCCTTCGCAATACTTAGAAAGTATACCGAATTTCCCCTCTTTACTGGATACAAAATAACACGTGCAATCATTTCCAATAAAATCAAAAAAGCTAAAAAAAGGAATAGATGAAAATTGTAAAATTTTTAGGTGGGTTAGGGAACCAAATGTTTCAATACGCTTTTTATTTATCACTGAGAAAAAACTTTAATAATGTAAAGGCAGACATAAGTAATTTCAAAAATTATACTTTACATCAAGGATTTGAACTCAATAGAATATTTAATATCGATTTAGACTTAGCTAGCTCATTTAGTATTGACCTGTATAATATCCATAACCGAAAATGGATGTATAGAAAGTTACGTAGCATTTTAGGTTTAAAGAAAGCGTATTTTATAGAGGCAGAGGAGTTTCAATATCGCCCTCAAATTTACCAAAATGTAGCACCAACGTACTATGATGGTTATTGGCAAAATGAAAACTATTTTTCTGATATCGAGGGTCAACTCAGAAAAGCATTCGAATTTAAAAAACCACTAACTGGTCGAAACTTAGAACTAGCTAAAATTATAACTTCCACACAGTCCGTTTCCATACATATTAGGAGAGGAGATTATTTAAATCATCCAGTACATGGAAACATATGCAATCTCGATTATTATTCAGAGGCAAAGCAAATTATTGACAAAGAAATAGATCGCCCACAATATTTTATATTCTCTGACGACATTAATTGGTGCATTGAGAACTTAAATATAGAAAGTGCTCACTATATTAACTGGAACACAGGAAATGAAAGTTATATTGACCTGCAGTTGATGAGTTTATGTAAAAATCAGATCATTGCCAATAGTACATTTAGCTGGTGGGGAGCTTGGCTAAACACTAATGAGAATAAACTTGTTATTGCACCTAAAAAATGGCTCAATACTAATCCAAATTCTTCAGAAATTCTTTTAGAACAATGGATAAAAATATAACGACCAAACCGTTAGTTAGTGTACTAATGCCTGTATATAATGCGGAGAAATTTTTACATGATGCTATAGAAAGTATTTTAGCTCAAACGTTTACAAACTTTGAATTTATCATCATTAATGATGGAAGTACGGATCGCAGTGAATTGATCATACAATCCAATCATGATGACCGAATTAAATATCACCCAAACGCAGGAAATTTAGGGATTGTTGCTACCCTAAATAAAGGATTAGCACTGGCACAAGGTAAATACATCGCCAGAATGGATGCGGATGATATTAGTTTACCCGAACGCCTGGCACTTCAGTTCCACTTTATGGAAGCCAACCCATTGTTCGCAGTTTGCGGTGCCCAGGCTATAAATATTGATGAGAAAGGGAATCATATCGGAATAATTAAGGTCCCCGAAACTGACGAGGAAATTAAAGTTCAACTTCTATTTAATAATGTCTTTATACATCCTTTAACCTTTTTCAGAACTGAAACTATTAAACAGTATGGTTACAGTCAAAACTATCAATATGCTGAAGATTATTACTTGCTAACACAAATTGCAGAAAAACATAAATTAGCCAATCTGAACGAAACCCTACTGCTATATAGAACACAGGAAAACAACATCACCAGTACTCGGGTAAGGCAAATGGATAGTTGTCGAAAAAAAATTTATGAAAATCAGCTGAGTAGATTATTGGAAAAATCACCTAGCGAACAATTTATTAGTGACTTTTTTACATTTACCAACAATAAAGACGTTCCATTTAGTAAGATTAAACTCGTTTTAGAGGAAATCCTATTAGCCAACATAAATACGGAAATATATAATCAAAGTACTTTAGCAAAAATATTACACGATAAATGGTTTACTGTACTCAGATTAAAAAAGACTGGTAGGCTTCTGAGTCATTTTTTTAGAAGCCCATTGTTTAGCAAAAAAGACTTTACCATGAAGCAATTAAGAAAGCTACTTAAACAACGCTTTTGTCAATTTAAAACCTTAATTGTATATTTCTGGGAAGAGTAGGTTACCAGAAACGGCTTGTTCAACAATTGACCAGCTACTTCTATTCCAGAAAGAATAAAATCTCGAACTTGAAACCAGGTACTTCCTAAAGACCCTCCAAAATCAATCACATTTAACTTATTCCCATTTTTAACCGCAATATACAACAGCGAAGAGATAATGGCGTAGGGATACTCTTTTTTATCAAATAACACAGAATCCCGTTCATATGTAGCCTCACCATTCTTGATTTTTAATAATGATTGTTTTGTTTTCTCAAGGATATTACCCGCTTCGTACCCCGAAGCGCTACTTTTAGCTTCATCCCAGGTATTATAGTTTCCAAACCAACCATATGGATTGACATTCTTTGGTTTCTTTTTAAAGAAATTTTTAATCTTGAACATATCTGCAATTGATGTTCTGTAAAATAGGTAAATAGTCGAATAGTACAGCATGTACATGCCATAAAAAAGCGCATTGAAGTTTACCTCCAATGCGCTCACATTTAACTATATTTTAAAGAAATATAGTTTTTGTTATTATAGAATCCCTACATCTAAGACCATTCTAAAGATTTTAAATACAAGCATTAATTTACAGGGTAAGCATAAAATGCGACTCCATCAACTGGTTTCCAATAATTCGCATCTAATATCCCCCCATCCGGACTGTAATAATGATCTTTTTCATCTTTACTAGTATGACTATAAATTGGTATCGTACCAGGAAATTGTGAAGGATATGCATAAAATGCCACCCCTTCACTTGCCCACCAACTATAGTCACTAATTCCTCCCATGGTATACAAGTGATCCTTTCCTTTAGAACTAAAAAATACATTTACTGGCAACGTTCCTAGAAGCTGTGTATTAGGCACACGAAACGAAGCTCCTAAATAATTCCAATAATTCCAATCATCTACTACATTTGTAGATAAATAATGATGACCGCCGCTTTTAGCAGCAAAAGAATTAACGGCAACCAAATGAGATACATCGCTATTCTGAAGAATATAAAACGTTATACCGTCAAATCTATAATTAGGAAAAATATCTGGATACTTTGAATATCGATGATAGCCCCCCAACGATGCGGAATAATTTACATAGACAGGAAAAGCATTAGTTATCTGACTTGCATAGACATAACAAACAATTCCGATATATATATATGCAGGAGGGCCAGATTGACTAATGCTATAATAAACATTCCCATTTGTAGGATGACCATACTTATATAAAGGCACTGTTTCTGGCGTAGCGGATGTAAAAACATATCCTAAAATACCGTTATAAGTATATCCCGGAAAACTTGAGTAGTATACAGTTGTAAACCGTCTTTTAAGACCAGATACATACTCATATAAAGGAACAGAACCAACTTCCGGCGCTGTAAATGCAGGCGGAACACCTATTACCGGTTCTCCGGCCCCTGGCTCTGGATCTGGTCCAGGAGTAGTCGTTCCTGATATAAAATCATATGCTACGACTGATCCACTTAGTGAATATGCTTCAATACGCCAGCCACTTTCAGGGACATTAGGTTTGTGAGTCTCGTAAAGAATATAAATCTTAGCTCCTGTTGGCAATTTTGAATGATCAACATCAGCAGTCAACAATTTATATAAGGTTGAAGAATACATTCCAAAATCGCCATTTTTAAACAGGTATGCACCATTAAAAAACTTATAGGCATTTCCCTCTTTGTAACCTAAACCGACCTTCATATCAACAGGATACCAATTACTATTTCCACCATCGACTGAACTTCTAGACATATCAACATTATACTTAACACTTGTTGTCGTCCCGTTACTAAGTTTGATCTTTTGTCCAACCAAATGTTCGTTAGCAATAATCACATCATCAATATTACCATAATTTCCTTGACTCGGCTCTTGGCCCTTTGACTGGATACAAAAAGAGAGAAATAAGGTCAATGACAAGAGAGTTTTTAAATATCTCATTTTATTTGGCTTGTGAGTTTAAATAGAATCGCGTTAATTTCTCAAGACTTACCTGATCTACGCCACGTAATGAAAACTGCTGGGTTTTTTCATCGTATTTTAAATCATCTACCTCGACATTGATCCTATTCGCAAAATACTTTCTTAACGTAAGGATATCAACGTTCGGTGTTTCATCAATCTTTTCCACTACTATCTCTTGCTGTTTACAGCCTGTGAAAGCTGCTGATGCTAAAAAGGCAACTAGCACCACTGGTTTTAAAAATTTTAACATAATTAGATATAATTAATTGCCTACTCTTTTTAAGATTTTCGGCTTCCTCTGAAATTTCACCACGCGCAGAACCAGCACACCAAATAAATGGATAAGTTCATTTCAAGTAAGAATACTATAAGTCTTTATGAATAGAGCGCCGTAGATGATACGCTTTAAAGAAAAGAATTGAGAGCATAATTATTTGATTTTGCGTTTCCCTAAAAGTATTAATAATATTATTAGTAACGCACTGCTTTACGTCAATAGCCGTTTACCTTACGCCAATGAAGCACCCCATTACGTCAATAAAATCCCACTATGAATCCCTCGAATTATAAAATAAATTTTTGAGGCAGGGCAAAAATTTATTGTAAACAAAAAAAGCGCATTGAAGTTAACCTCCAATGCGCTTTCTTAATATATTTTAAAAGTTTACAACTTCCTTTTTACTTCAACTTGTTCGTAAGCCTCTACAATATCGCCTACCTCAATGTTATTGAAGTTCTGGATGTTCAATCCACACTCGTAACCTCTTGATACTTCTTTCACGTCATCTTTATAACGTTTCAATGAAGCCAATTCACCAGTGTAAACTACTACACCATCTCTAACGATACGGATCTTGCTGTTACGTGTAATCGTACCATCTAATACCATACAGCCGGCAATAGTACCAACCTTAGTGATTTTAAAGGTATCTCTGATCTCAACGTTAGCTGTAATCTTCTCTTCGAACTCAGGAGCCAACATACCTTCCATCGCAGCTTTGATCTCATTGATCGCATCATAGATGATAGAGTATAAACGGATATCTATCTGTTCAGCTTCGGCCAGTTTACGTGCACCTGTTGAAGGACGCACCTGGAAACCAATGATGATCGCATCAGAAGCAGAAGCTAACAATACATCAGACTCCGAAATCTGCCCTACCGCTTTACCAATGATATTGATTTGAATCTCTGGCGTAGACAGTTTCAATAATGAATCTGATAACGCCTCAATAGAACCATCCACATCACCTTTAACGATCAAGTTAAGCTCTTTAAAGTTACCGATAGCCAAACGACGACCGATTTCATCCAATGTAATGTGTTTCTGAGTACGAAGCCCTTGCTCACGCATCAATTGTAAACGTTTGTTTGCAATCTCTCTAGCCTCAACTTCACTTTCCAGTGCATTGAATTTATCACCTGCAGTAGGTGCACCTTGCATACCCAATACCTGTACTGGTACCGATGGGCCTGCTTTATCTACTTTTTGACCACGTTCGTTAAATAACGCTTTAACTTTTCCACTATAGCTACCTGCAAGGATAGGATCTCCTACCTTTAAAGTACCAGCTTGTACCAGAACCGTAGTTACAATACCACGCCCTTTATCAAGCGTAGCTTCAATTACACTACCAGTAGCACGTTTGTTAGGATTAGCTTTAAGGTCTAATAACTCAGCCTCTAATAAAACCTTCTCTAATAATAAGTCTACATTTTGACCGCTCTTACCAGAAATCTCCTGCGATTGGAAGTTACCTCCCCAATCCTCAACCAGAATATTCATAGCTGATAATTGTTCACGGATTTTTTCAGTATTTGCACCTGGTTTATCAATTTTTGTGAAAGCAAACACCAATGGTACGCCTGCAGCCTGTGCGTGGTTAATAGCCTCTTTTGTTTGAGGCATTACTGCATCATCCGCCGCAACAACGATAATTGCAATATCCGCAACCTTGGCACCACGAGCACGCATCGCCGTAAAGGCCTCGTGACCCGGTGTATCCAAGAATGTCACTTGCTTACCTGTTGCCGTAGTTACCATATAAGCTCCAATGTGCTGGGTAATACCACCGGCCTCACCTGCTACCACATTTGCTTTACGGATATAATCCAGCAACGATGTCTTACCATGATCCACGTGTCCCATAATGGTCACAACTGGTGCTCTTGGCAATAAATCATCTTCGTTATCTTCCTCTTCAATAACGATGTCACTTTCATCATCCGGTTTAACGAATTGTATTTCGTAACCAAACTCATCAGCAACAATGGTCAAAGTCTCAGCATCCAAACGTTGGTTGATAGATACAAACATACCTAAACTCATACAAGTCGCGATAATTTTTGTAACCGGCTCATCCATCATCGTAGCCAATTCATTTGCCGTTACAAACTCCGTAACCTTAAGTACACGTGATTGTAACTCTTGCTCCATTGCAGCCTCATCAGCTGACAAAGCAACATCATCACGTTTCTGACGACGAAGTTTTGCACGTTGAGCAAACTTGCCAGATTTACCAGCTCCACTTAAACGAGCAAGTGTTGCTTTAATCTGATCTTGTATTTCTTTTTCCGTAGGTTCCTCTTTAGGTCCGCCAGAAGGTGATCCTGGTTTGCTGTTCCTAAAATTAGGCCTGTTGGCTGTATTGTTAGTATTGTTTCTAAAATCAGGTCTGTTCGCAAAAGTTGGAGCAGGCTTAGGAGCACCCGGCTGTCCGCCTTGTACTTGTTGACCGCTTTGGTTTTGACCACCACCACCATGCTGTTGTCCTTGACCAGGTTGGCCAGGATGTCCACCAGGAGTTTTCTTGCGTTTACGTTTTCTTTTCGCATCAGCACTTTCTCCCGAAGAAGCTACTGGCTGTGATTTACGATCAGGCGTTACCGGCAAGGTAATCTTTCCAATGATATTAGGTCCCGAAAGTTTTACCGAACGTGCTTTAATCACTTCAGTTTCTTCAGGCTTTTCAATTTTTGGCGGTTCAGGAGTTACTTTTGGTGCAACTACTGGCTCAGGAGCTTTAACCACTGGTGCCTCAACAACCGGTTTTGGTTGCTCTTCGGCTTTAGGTGTTTCCACAGGCTTAACAGGTTCAGGTTTTATTTCCGCAACAGGCTGTTCAACCGGCTTCTCTACTTCCTTAACCGGCTCAGGTGCTTTTTCAACTGGAGCCGCCGGTGCTACTGGTGCCACAGGCGTTTCGGCCTTAGGCTCCGGTGCTGGAGCTTCCTCTTTCTTAACAGGGCGTGTTTTAGCATTTAAATCATCAAGATTGATCTTTCCTACTATTTTCACACCAGGCAAAGAACCTTCTTCAGCTTTCTCTTCTACTTTTTCAGCAGCAGGAGCTTCTTCCCTAGGTTTCTCAACCGGAGGAGTATAAGCATTCAGGTTTTTAATTAAAATCCCCTCGTTCTCAAATTCAACATTTTTCTTAGGTGCTTCAGCAACTTTCTCGGTTACTTCCGGCTCATCACGACGAATTTTACCAATAACAATTTGATTGGCTTCTTCTTTTACGATCTTATCGCCCTGAAACTCTTTCAACAATGCATTGTACATGTCGCGGGAGAGCTTAGTAGTGGGTTTATTCTCAACAGAAAAGCCTTTCTTTTCTAAAAACTCAACGGCCGTAGCTATACCTACGTTAAGTTCCTTAACTGCTTTAAATAAAATTATTGGTTTGTCGTCTGACATTGATATCCTATTTTTTCTTTAATTCTTATACAAAAGTAACGTTTATTCTTGTTTATTTCATGTGTAGGCAATTAGTTTTTAATTACTACATTATTTTGTAAACACCATAGCCAACGTTATTCAAACTCTGATTTTAAAATACTCATGACTTCTTTGATGGTCTCTTCTTCTAAATCGGTACGTTTTACCAACTCATCAACAGACAAAGCTAATACACTCTTAGCTGTATCACAGCCAACAGATTTCAACTCATCAATGATCCAGCTATCGATTTCGTCCGAGAACTCTTCGATATCCACATCCTCATCTTCTTCACCTGCTTCACGGTACACATCAATTTCGTAACCAGTTAATTTACCAGCTAGTTTAATGTTATGTCCACCACGGCCAATTGCCAACGAAACTTGATCAGGCTTCAAATAAACTGAAGCATGTTTAGTTTCATCATCTAATTTAATAGAGGTGATTTTTGCCGGGCTCAATGCCCTGGTTATATATAGTGAGATATTGTTTGTAAAGTTAATTACGTCAATATTCTCGTTTTTAAGCTCTCTAACGATACCGTGGATACGTGAACCTTTCATACCAACACAAGCTCCAACCGGATCAATTCTGTCATCGTAAGATTCAACAGCAACCTTGGCACGCTCTCCTGGTTCACGAACAATTTTCTTAATGGTAATCAAACCATCAAAAATCTCAGGAACCTCAATTTCGAACAAACGTTGTAAAAACTCAGGTGCAATTCTCGAGATAATGATTTTTGGTGTAGCATTTACCATGTCAACCTTCAAAATCACCGCGCGAACAGAATCTCCTTTTTTGAAGTAATCCGCTGGGATTTGCTCCGTTTTAGGCATCATCAATTCATTACCCTCATCATCAAGCACCAAAGTTTCTTTTTTCCAAACCTGGTAAACTTCACCGGTAACAATCTCCCCAACTCTGTCTTTATATTTTTTAAAGATCTCGTCTTTTTCTAATTCCAATACTTTAGAAACTAGTGTCTGACGAGCAGCTAAAATCGCTCTACGACCAAAACTTTCCAATGTAATCTGCTCAATGTAGTCGTCGCCAACTTCCATATCCGGATCCAATTGTTTTACCTCTGCCAATTCAATTTCTAAATCATCGTCCTCAGAAAAGCCATCTTCCATTACTTTTCTGGTGCGCCAGATCTCCAAATCTCCATTGTCCGGATTAACAATTACATCGCAATTCTCATCCGTACCATATTTTTTACGCAACATACTGCGAAATACCTCTTCCAGCACACTAATCACTGTAGGACGGTCGATGTTCTTGAAGTCTTTAAACTCTTGAAATGAATCGATTAAATTAATATTGCTCATTTTTATTTAAATGAAATTAAAACCTTTGTTTCTGTTATATCATTAAAGTCTATGCTGGTTTCTACCAACTGGACTTTCTTACCTTTTTCTTTAACCTTTGCTTCTATGGTTATGCTGTTTTCATCAGCATTCAACAACTTCCCTTCTTTCACCTCACCACCAGTCAGCTTTACACTTAGCTCACGTCCAATATTTTTAACATATTGTCTTTTAAGCCTTAACGGTTCACCAACTCCTGGTGAAGATACTTCCAGATTATATGCCTTTTCAATTGTATTTTCCTCCTCCAAATGAAAACCCACATGCCTGCTAATGGCTGCACAATCCTGGATACTAATCCCCTCATCGCCATCAACGTGTATAATAAGCTTATTATTTGGCAGCATCCTAACCTCAACTAAAAACAACTCCGGCCTATCCGAAATCTTCTCTTCAACTAATTCTGTTACTCTTTTTTCTACTTGCATAACCAATTTGCCAATAATAGAAAAGAGGGGACTTCTGCCCCCTCTTACCTCTATTACAGCGCAAATGTAAGAAATATTTTTATAAATTAAAAATGCTATAACACAATGAGTTCTAATATTTGAAATGTTCCTATCTGGTTAGTAATTGCTGCTGAGCTCTTACCCCAGGCTTCAAGTCGTTTTTCAACATTTCTTTTACACTTCCAAACCGAGCATTCAAATGAGTCATAACTAAATAATCTCTTCCTTTTACGAAAGGCATTTTAGGAATAAAAACAAGATTAGTATCAGTAACTACAACCCTACCCTCGATTGGGAGCTCTTTTAGTGTAGAATCCTGATCGGATGGCGTTTGCAGAACAGAGACCAAACCATTAAGTGTCGAATCTGTCCCAGAGGACTCATTTTGCAATTGCAACAACCCGGCGCGATCGATATTGTCAAATGCAATAGCCGAACTATCTGCAGAAAAATCTATTAAAAGTGGCTTGTTATTTGCTGATGAACAGGCAAACAAAAAAAAAGCAAAGAAAAAAACACCGAACTGCTTAACAAAACTTTTAACCATACCGCTAAATTAAACATTATGAGATTTATTGTAGAATTATTATTGACCGGACTTGCTGTATTTATTGGAGCACGCTATTTGGTCCCTGGCGTTACAGTAGACAGCTTCGGGTCAGCTGTCATCGCAGCTCTTTTAATTGCACTCGCCAATGCCACAATTGGATTTATTCTACGGGTACTCACTTTTCCCGTTAATTTTTTAACGCTTGGATTGGTTTCCTTTATCATCTCCGTATTAATGATTTTATTAGTTTCCAATGTAATGTCAGGATTTCATACCTCAGGATTTTGGGCAGCCGCATTTTTAGCCATTGTTGTCGCAATTATCAAGGCACTATTCGGGTCGATCGCTGGAACTGAAAAGGATTGACAATAAGCTACACAATTTCAAATAATAAGAGGGCCCTCAATTCAACTGAGTATCCTCTTATTATTTGGATTCACATTAAAACTCCAAAGTCCGATTAAACGCCCAACTCCTTATCCAGATATTCAGATACTTTATCCACCGCATTATCAATTGTACCACTCAAGATTGTAATGAATGACCCTGATTTAGTAGTAGCCATCAGATATTTCAAACAATCATCTCCACTGTTATTAATCACAACTTCCATATCAGGCTTCACCTCAGCAATTCCTTCTAGCAATAAATCGATCAAATCCTGAGGAACACGTCCACGCAGATATTTTTCCTGACAAATGATAATTTTATCAAACATTTGAGCAGAGATGCGTCCTGTTTCTCTGATGTCTTCATCTCTTCTATCCCCAGTAGCAGAAATTACACCGATATGGTCCGTAGCCTCAATAGATTTCAGATAGTTTTTTATGCCGTTGTAACCATTTGCATTATGCGCAAAATCAACCAAAACCTTAAACTCTTTAAAGTTAAAAATATTCATCCGCCCTGGCGTTTGAGCCGCAGAAGGGATAAAGGTTTCTAGCGACATGCGGATATCTTCAATTTTATACCCCCATAAAAAAGTAGCCAGTGTAGCAGCCAATACATTTTGGATCATAAAATCCACGCTTCCACCAAAGGTTAAAGGAATATGTGTTACCTTTTCTACCCTGATCTTCCAGTCGCCCTTTTTAACCGTAATATAACCGTTCTCGTAAACCGCCGCTATGCCACCTTTCTTACTATGTTCTACAATAACAGGGTTATTTTCGTCCATGCTAAAATAAGCCACATTACAATCGGCATTGCCCGCAATTTTAACACAGTATTTGTTATCTGCGTTTAATACTCCCCAACCACCTCTCTTAACCGAGCCAATAATCACAGCTTTTACCTTGGTCAGATCATCCAATGTGTGAATGTCCGAAATCCCAAGATGATCTTCCTGTATATTGGTCACTATACCAATATCACATTGATTGAAGCCTAAACCAGCCCTTAAAATACCTCCACGAGCAGTTTCCAGTACAGCAATTTCAACCGTAGGATCTCTTAAAATAAACTCAGCGCTAATCGGCCCAGTTGTATCCCCCTTCATCAGCATCGTATTCTGCACATAAATACCATCAGAAGTTGTGAAACCAACTCTGGTACCATTACTTTTCAAAATATGCGCAATAAGTCGGGTTGTCGTTGTTTTTCCATTGGTACCAGTAACCGCCACAATAGGAATCCTGGCTGATTTACCTGGCGGATAAAGCATATCAATTACCGGAGCCGCAACATTTCTAGGTAAACCTTCGCTTGGAGCCAGGTGCATCCTAAAACCAGGTGCAGCATTAACCTCTAATACAACCCCACCATTTTCAGGTAAAGGCTGAGTAAGGTTCTCGGCCATGATGTCAATTCCGCAAATATCCAAGCCAATAACCCTGGAAATACGTTCACAAATAAATATATTTTGAGGATGCACCAAATCGGTTACATCTATGGATGTCCCACCTGTACTTAAGTTGGCCGTAGATTTTAGGTAAACAATTTCACCTTTCGGCGGAACAGTCTCTAAAGTATAACCTTTCTTTTCCAGCAAATCGAGCGTATCGCGATCAACACCAATCTCCGTTAAAACATTCTCATGCCCGTACCCCCTTCTAGGGTCTTCATTTTCTTTATCTATCAGCTCTTGCATTGTTCCTTGTCCATTACCAGTTACATGAGCCGGAACACGCAAGGCAGCAGCAACCATTTTATGGTCGATAACCAAAACTCTGAAATCATATCCAGTTATGAAACGCTCAATAATAATTTTACGCGAATAGATTTTAGCGTATTCAAAAGCCGCAGCAGCGGCTTCATCCGTCAGCACATTGATAGAAGCACCCTTACCATGATTTCCATCCAGCGGCTTAAACACCAACGGATAACCAAGCTTTTTAATAGCATCAGGTAAATCCGCGACATCTGAAATGGTTACCCCCTTGGCCACAGGAATAGCAGAATCCTGCAAAATCCTCTTGGTTTCATCTTTATTACAAGCAATATCAACAGCAATACTATTGGTCCTTTCTGTCATCGTCGCTCTAAAACGAACCTGATTCTTACCATAACCCAACTGGACAAGAGAACTTTTATTTAACCTTATCCAGGGAATATCTCTTGAAATAGCCTCATCCACAATTGAACCGGTACTTGGGCCAAAACGCTCTATTTCCCTTAATTCCCGCATTCGCTGGATATCTGCCTCCAGATCATACTCCTGATCATTAATCAATGCTTCTGCAATTCTAACCGAAGCTTCGGCAGCATACAAGCCAGCCTTCTCCTCGATATAGCTAAACACAACATTGTATATACCTTCTGTTTTAGTCTGTCTTGTTCTTCCAAAACCCGTATCCATTCCTGCCAAAGTTTGGATTTCCAGCGCAATATGTTCAATCACATGCCCCATCCAGGTGCCTTCTTCAATACGAACTAGAAAACCACCAGGCGCACCCTTGGAGCAACGGTGGGAATATAAGCTAGGCAGCAACTTTGCTATCCGTTCACCAAAACCTTCAATCACATTTGTAGGCCGCTGCTCCATCTCTTCCAAATCCAAACGCATCTGGATTAACTTCTTTCTTCTAATCGACCAAATATTCGGTCCACGGAGCACTTGTATGCCTAATATATTCATATTGAAATTGTTCTTTTATGTGTTGATTGTGACCATATTATAGGAATATCTTACAGTTATCTTGATACGGTCAAATGGAGACATTAAAGTTGGGTATATTTTTCTAATAAATTACTACGCCAATATCGATTCTTTACATCTATTTTTTACAAGGAAATAATCTGGAAAACCACTCAAAAAACCACAAATAAATCCCATTATTATTAATAAAAATGGCGGATTTTACACTATTGCGTATATATTTGGAATTATTGATAATATATTACAGGCAAAATGACTCCAAAAGGGAAATTAATAATTATAGGAGGAGCGATAAATACAGGGAGTTTCACAGAAACCATGTTTGGATTACCTCAGAATATGAACTTTTTTGAAAGGGGCATTTTAAAAAGAATCACAACTGAATCATCAAAGGATAAGGAATCGCGTTTTGAAATCATCACTACCGCATCATTAATACCCGAAAAAGTAGGCGAAGAGTACATCAAAGCATTTGCCCAACTTGAGGTTCATAATGTTGGGGTATTGAATATCGCCAATAGAGAGCATGCGAACGCAGCAGAAAATTGTGCTCGTGTAAAGGCAGCAGATGTGATTATCTTTACCGGCGGCGATCAACTCCGCTTATCTTCTATCTTTGGTGGCACTTCAATTCATCAAATTCTACTCGACAAATATCAAGACGAGACGATTGTCATTGCAGGCACATCTGCCGGAGCAGCAGCCAGCTCAAAAAACATGATCTACCAAGGCAGCAGCAAAGACGCCTTGTTAAAAGGAGAAGTAAAAATCACGGGTGGATTAGGCTTTATTGACGGCGTAATTGTAGATACTCATTTCGTTCAGAGAGGACGTATAGGCAGACTTTTATATGCAGCTGCCAGCAACCCTGGAATTCTGGGCATAGGCTTGGGAGAAGATACAGGTTTATACATTTCAAACGGCAATACCATGGAGGCCATTGGCTCAGGCATGGTAATCTTGGTCGATGGTAGAAATATCACCGACACCAACCTTACGGATGTAGAAATGGGGCAACCGGTATCCATCAGTAACTTGACCGTCCACACGATGTCTGCCGGCGATGTATACGACCTTAACTTACACAAACTCACTATACACCATCCAAAATCAGTTTCAATAGACTAACAGCAAATGAAAATTATTATTCATGGTGGCTTTTTCAGTGAGTCGGCAACCAATCAAGAGACCAAAAAAGCAAAACAGGATGCCTTGTCTAATATTACCCAACAGTCCTATAACTATCTAAAAACACATACAGCTTTAGAAACCGTCGTTTTTGCAACGGAATTATTGGAAGACAATGAACTTTTTAACGCCGGCCTGGGTTCGCAAATACAAAGTGATGGCAAGGTAAGGCTAAGCGCCTCTCTAATGGATGGGATAACCCAAAAGTTTAGCGGGGTAATTAATATTGAGAACGTACAACACCCAATAAAGGTATCACAAAAGCTACTGGCTTACGATGACCGTGTGTTAAGCGGAGATGGCGCCCTCACATTTGCCCGCAAAAACGGCTTCGACTTTTACAACCCCATAACTCCGCAGCGCCAGCAGGAATACGAAACCAAAAGAGAAGAATCCTTACGCAAAGGAACTGTTGGCTGCGTTGCTTTAGATCAATACGGCAACCTTGCCGCAGCGACCTCTACTGGAGGTAAAGGCTTTGAGATCCCATGTCGCGTTAGCGACTCCGCGACTGTAGCAGGCAACTTTGCCAACCAACATGCAGCCATTTCCTGCACAGGAGTTGGCGAAGACATTGTAAGCGCTGGCCTTGCCGCTAAGATTGTCACCCGCGTAACCGACGGTTTTACCCTTAAAGCTGCCTGTGATAAATCATTTCAGGAATTAGCTACCATTGATGGCTTTGCCGGTGTTATTGGCATTAGCGCAAGCGGCGAAGTATACCATACAGATTCTCACCCATACATGGTTTGGGCAGCTTTTGACGAAACACTAAAAGTCTTCGGATAAAATCGATCCCAAGAAAGATCAATCCCTACAAAAAACATTACAACACAAAAGGCAGGAGTTCAACCCCTGCCTTTTGTGTTGTAAGTAAGAAAATTACCTTCTCAGAAGAGGCCTTAGCGTTCTTGGAGCTTCTTCAGCGACAAGTAATGCAGCCTCTGAAGAGAACGGTTATTTTCTCCGATTACTTGAACATATTTTTCAAGGCCTCTAATTTCAATTGCAAATCCCCATCAGGTAGTGCCTTTTCTTTCTGCCCTGCCTTATGCTGAGGTTTAGCTGCTACTTTTTTATGCTGATCAGGCTTTGCGAAAGACCTTCCCGCAGGATTTTTAGATCTATCACCACCTTTATAATCTTGCTTAGCTTTAGCACCCACTTCTTTTTTCATAGAAAGGGAAATCCTTTTGCGCGCCACATCAACCTCAACCACGGTAACTTCTACCTTCTGATGCACTTTAACAACCTCATTGGCATTGCTGACAAACTTATCAGAAATCTGACTAGTATGCACTAAACCATCCTGATGTACACCTATATCTACAAATGCACCAAAATTGGTAATGTTAGTTACAATACCTGGTAATTTCATTCCTACTTTCAGATCTGCAATTTCATTCACCCCATCCGTGAAGCTAAACACTTCAAACTGCTCACGAGGATCTCTTCCCGGTTTAGCCAACTCGGCAAGAATATCATTTAAGGTGGGTAAGCCAATCTCTTCGCTTACATATTGCTGAAGCTTAATCTGCTTTTGCAGATCAGTATCTTTGACTAATTGATTTACACTGCAATTTAAATCCCTTGCCATTTTATGAACCAAAGCATAACGCTCAGGGTGCACACCACTTGCATCTAAAACAGCTTCAGCATCTCTAATTCTTAAGAAACCAGCAGCCTGCTCAAATGCTTTATCACCCAAACGAGGCACTTTCCTTAAGCTCTCACGGTTTTTAAACGCACCATGCTCATTACGATAATTAACAATATTCTGCGCCAACTGAGGACCCAAACCAGAGACATAAGCCAATACCTGCTTCGAGGCTGTATTCAACTCAACACCTACCGCATTTACGCAGCTCATTACCGTATCATCAAGGGAAGCCTGTAATTTATTCTGGTCAACATCATGCTGATACTGTCCTACACCTATCGATTTAGGATCAATCTTGACCAGTTCAGCCAATGGATCCATTAACCTGCGACCAATAGAAACAGCACCCCTTACCGTAATATCCTGTGTTGGAAACTCTTCGCGCGCAACTTCTGATGCAGAATAAATAGAAGCTCCGTTTTCACTCACCATCACGACCATAACGCCCGGAATATTTAATCCCCGAACAAAAACCTCAGTTTCTCTACCAGCGGTACCATTACCAATAGCAACGGCTTCAATTTCATATTTAGCACAAAGCGCTGTAAGTATCTCTGCTGCCTTTTTAACATTTCCCTGCCCAGTGTGCGGATAAATGGTTGTATTTTCTAGTAATTTGCCTTGCTTATCCAGACACACCACCTTACATCCAGTCCGGAAACCAGGATCTATAGCTAGCACATTCTTCTGTCCCATTGGCGCAGCAAGCAACAACTGACGTGCGTTCTCAGCGAATACGCGGATAGCTTCTTCATCAGCCTTTTCTTTAGAAACACTTCTGATTTCAGTCTCCATTGCAGGACCAAGCAGACGTTTGTAACTATCCTGAACAGCCATTTTGACCTCAGCAGCACAAGCATTGTTACCTTTAACAAACTGTCGTTCCAGGATATCCAAGGCACCTTCTTCCGCCGGCATTGCGTCCAACTTCAGAATACCTTCATTTTCTCCCCGGCGAATAGCCAGAACCCGGTGGGATGGTGCCGTTTTAAGCGACTCTTCCCAGTTAAAATAATCCTTATACTTTATACCTTCTTCTTCTTTACCTTTGATTACAGTAGATTTAAAAGCTGCTTTTTGCTGGAAATAATGACGCATAGCAGTTCTCGCTTCTACGTTTTCATTTACCATCTCCGCAATGATATCCCTGGCTCCTGCCAATGCATCAGCTAAAGACGTTACACCCAACTCGTCATTTAAGAACTTACCAGCCTCAGTTTCCGGCGATACCTTCCCTTGCTCAAGTATCAATAATGCCAAAGGTTCTAATCCCTTTTTTCTAGCCTCAGAAGCTCTTGTTTTGCGTTTAGGCTTATAAGGCAGGTAAATATCCTCTATCGTTGCGATATCTGTCGCTGCATTGATCTGCGCTTCCAATTCCGGGCTAAGTTTGTCTAGTGCTACAAGTGCCTTTAAAATAGCCTCTCTGCGCTTGTCCAACTCCCTCAATTGCTGAAACCTGTCGCGAATACCAGCTACCTGTACCTCGTCCAAGCTTCCTGTCGCCTCTTTCCGATACCGTGAAATAAAAGGAACTGTTGCTCCCCCATCCAGTAATTCAATAGTAGCGATAACTTGTTTTTCCGTTACTGCTAATTCAGCAGCAATGATTTTAGAATGATTGCTCATTTATGTTTTGTTTGATCTCCCAACGTACAATTGCCGCCAAAAATAAACCTAACAATTGACATCCTAAAATAAATTATGGTTAACAAAAAAATCCTGCCGGAATTACCGACAGGATTCTATATCATAATGTGCTCAGAAGAGCAACCACGGGTTTTATTTATTCACGTACATTACTTCTTTAACAGCTTTTACCACTCTTTCTGCGTTAGGTAAACTAGCTGCAATAAGTGTAGGTGCGTAAGGCAATGGTACATCTGCACAAGTAATGCGTAAGATTGGAGCATCCAAATAATCAAAAGCATTCTTTTGAACATTAAATGCGATCTCAGAAGAAATTGAAGCCAATGGCCATGCTTCTTCTACAACCACTAAACGGTTGGTTTTCTTAACAGACTCAATAATTGTAGCATAATCAATAGGACGTACAGTACGTAAATCGATCACTTCAACACTAATTCCTTCTTTAGTCAATTCCTCAACCGCAGGGTTTACCACGCGAGTAAGCATTTTACCAAAAGTAACGATGGTTACATCAGTACCTTCTTTTACCACATTGGCTTTACCAATCGGCAGGTAATATTCTTCTTCAGGAACTTCACCTTTATCACCGTACATGACTTCCGATTCCATGAAAATAACTGGATCCGGATCAAGAATAGCTTGTTTAAGCAATCCTTTAGCTTCGTAAGGAGTTGAAGGAACTACAACTTTTAAACCCGGGCAGTTTGCATACCAGTTCTCAAAATTCTGAGAGTGCTGTGCACCTAACTGACCCGCGTTACCTGTTGGGCCACGGAATACGATTGGTACAGGAAACTGTCCACCACTCATAGACAACATTTTAGCTGCACCATTAATGATCTGATCTATAGCAACCAGAGAGAAGTTAAAAGTCATAAATTCTACAACCGGAGTTAATCCGTTCATTGCAGCACCTATAGCAATACCGGCAAAGCCTAACTCAGCAATCGGTGTATCAATCACACGTTTCTCGCCAAACTCATCAAGCATACCCTGACTAACTTTATAAGCGCCATTGTACTGCGCAACTTCCTCGCCCATAAGGAAAACGTTTTCATTTTTACGCATTTCTTCGCTTAAGGCTTCACGCAAAGCTTCTCTAAATTGAATCTCTCTCATTGTATATTCAAATATTAACTGGCACAAATATAAGTATTGTAATGCAATTATAAAGTAGTGTTTTAATTACACTTTAGAAGCCTCAAATCGGCTAAAATAATTTGGCATTTTACATTCCACACAGAGTTAAATATGGAGAAAATGCGAAACCAGCTTCATTCTCTGTTGGTACAAAGGGCTGACCTTCATCAAACAGCTCGGCAAGTTTACCTTCTAAGAAACCAATAAACTCCTCTTTTATGCTTTCCAACTTTGCTCCGTTTAGCTTTAGCTTCTCCTTGCCTTCAATAAAAAACGTACCTTCCTTACGCATGTTGCGAATACTGTACAGATTAGGCTCAACCTGCTCAAGCGCATTTGCCCTTTCAAAAACGTAGGTATAAAATAGCGTCTGGATTAGCGCCTTATTTTGTTTGTTGCTGTTGGTATCAAAAACATCTGCCAAATTGCTATACCGCAAAATATCGCTACCCGTTTTATAGTCTACGATCCGCGTAATCCCATTTTTACGATCTATACGATCAATAATTCCATGTAAAATGATGGTTTGCTCTACACCGTTAACTTTAAATTTAAAATCAACTTTATCCTTTTTCTCTAAGGCTAAAACCTCAAAAGGAGCTTCATTCTCATCATAATCTAAAATCAGATTGGCATATTCCTCAACAATAGCCAACACCACCTTCTGCATTCCGTTATGGCTTACCTGATGATTTTCATTTTCAAACATCACCTGCGCAAAAGCTTTTACAGCCAGATGAGGCACCTTTTTACGGTATTCAGTGATTCGCTCTTTGGTGATTAATTTGTCCTCAGCCATCAAATCTCCATAAAAAGTCTCCAACACATAGTGCAACATAGAACCAATATAATTGGCTTCCAGGTTCTCCGAAATCTCTTTTGGCTCCTCTATCCTGGCCACGTATTTATAAAAGAACTGTAAAGGACAATTCACATAAGATGTTAAAGCTGATGCAGATAATTGAGCTTCACCTGTAAGGTACTTATTCAACACTGCCATCACCTTTTCATCTTTATGGATGATAACCGGCTTTCTCTGCTCTGTAGAGATACTTTGCTTATGCTCCAGATAATTAAAAGTATAACCACTCTCGTACTCCAATTGTCTCAAAAATCGAGTTGGCTCCCCCGTATTGGTATCATCTGCCTGCGCATTATAAACCAAACTCACTTTACTAGAGCGCTGTAGCAAACGGTAAAACATATAGGCTGAAATGGCATCCTGATTTTCAAGAACAGGTAGACCATAAGCCCTACGGATGCTATCTGGAATAAAGCTCGGAGAAACACTCGTTTGAGGCAACAATCCTTCATTGACCCCTAAAATATATACCTGATCAAAATCGAGACTCCTACTTTCCAGCAATCCCATCACCTGAATACCTTGAAGTGGCTCTCCTGATAAAGGCACCGCGATCCCCTGCACCGCCTTTTGAATAAGCGATAAAATAAACGACAATTCCTTCGAACTGTTTAAACCTGGCAAATAGGTATTTAAGGCGTCGTATAGTCGATTAAGCTCTTTAATGGCCGCCACAAACAAATCGGCCTCTGTTTGGCGCAATGTTTTATTGGCCAACTGCTGCTCAAGAATATGCTTAAAAATGGCTTGCAAGGTATTTGTCGCTTCAGCACTATTTTCAACTTTGGTAAAAAACATCGCCAACAAGCCCTTCTGGGATTGCAACCTCGACAAAGGCACTTCTGCCAATTGCTCCGCCAACAGCTTTTGCTGAATTTTACTCCGCGTCAACTCACTAATTCCCGTAAGTGGGTGGGACAAAAAGGCCTCGACCTCCCTATGATAAACCGTATCTTTTTCTCCCTGGATCAATTGGGCTTGTACACTTAACCACAAATCGGCCAGGCCAAAAATAGAAGAAGCGACCAATGGGTAGCCCATTGTAACATTTATATTTATAGGATGCTTTTCTGTGCCATCATGATAATGCGTAGGAATGGTTTGCAATACGGGTAAAAGCAAACTTTCATCCGCAAGGATAAGCGCAATCTTACCGGCATTGTTTTCAGCTTTTAACTGCGGATAATCGGCCTGAAGTGCAGTACTCAATATTTTTGCCTGTGCAACCTGCCCTTGCGTCTTATAAACATTTACAGTTTTTGGGTTCGCTTTGATTAGGCTTTTACTTGCCCCCAAGGCATTCAGTAGGCCGTTTACCTCAAAGTTCTTTCTTAAAAATAGCCCTGCCTCCTGCAACGTATCCTTCATATAATAGGTATCCGTATCAAAGTAGAATAGGGTTTTTGCCTGATCCTGCCAACGCTTAAATACCACAGCCTCGGCCCTACTTAAGGCATTAAAGCCCACAAACACCAATTTAGAATAAGGATCTGTAAATTTGGGCAATCCTGCTTTCCCTTCAGCTAACTGTCGGTAAATATGCCCCATCGTGGTTAGTCCTTTCTCTTTCAACGCTTCATGATAGCCATGATACAAATCCGGCATTCGTCCCCACATTTTGATAAACTGCTCCTGCTGTTTTTTATGTTTCCCTTCAGAATAAGAACTCCAGAAACCCTTTAAAAATTCCTGTTGCTCTTCACTTAAATAATCAAACTGAGCATCTATCTCTGCAAAATCTTCCAGCTGTTCAAATAGCTTTCCGGCATTCACCAAATCATTATCTATCTGAGCAAAATCACTCAAAATAATCCTGGCGATGGGATAAAACTTAGCAGGCTCTATCTTGGTTTCGCCATTTAGCAATACCAGCTCATTGTATTTCTGATATAAAGTAAAAAACTGCGTAAAAGCATCCGCGACCTTCAGTTCAGAAGAAAGGGCAAAAAACTCCTGAATCGTAAAGAAAGAAGGGCTCCAGAAGGGCTTATTGATGATTTTTGCCAGATGGTCTTGTAAGTAGGCCACCGGGCGCTTATTGTTAAAAATGATGGCAGCGTGCTGCAAGTTGTCGCCAAGCTGCGTTACCAAATCCTCGGCTACCTCTCTTAAAAATGGTTTCATATTTAAATCCTTACTCATCTTAAACCAGTTTTAATTGTCCACTTAGCGCATAAAACAAATAGGTTTTCACGTTCGTATAGCCCATAGCCATCAACAAATCTTTATAATGACTAACCTGCTCAATATGCTTATCGCTTTCTTGCTGTGTAAATTTATAATCAACAATCGTTACCTCATTGCCATTTACCAAAACCTTATCAGGCCGATAACTTTTGCCTTTGGTATCTATAATACTGCGTTCATTTAAGCTCTGCTCACTTTTGCCCAATATTTCTTGTAAGCCTTCGTGCTGTAGAACGGCAATAGCCTGCGCTTTTAAGAACGGCAACTCTTCTTCCTTAAAAATACCTTCTAGCAATAAGGTCTGCAAAACAGAATCTACGGCTGCTACATCGCCAGCTTCAGCTAAGACCTCATGTAGAATAGTCCCTGTCCTACCAGCACTCTCCCCAGTTAACAAGTCTATTTCTCTTCGCTTTAAATTGGCATCAAATACCTGACTCAATCGATCAGAAACTGGGTAATGCTCCATTTCAATTTGTTGAATAGGACTGCTTTTTTCAGGTTGATCAGGCACGACCCCATCTATCAGGTAATTACCTTCTTCAGACAGTTGATCAGCAAAGACCTTACTGAGCAAATCACCGATATTGGTAATTGTGTCAGTCTTTTTACCCATGGTACTGATGTACAAATATTCTTTTGAGCGGGTTGTCGCTACATAAAGCATATTCAGGGCATCCATATTATTGTAAAGCAATTCCTCAAAATAAGGTTTCGCTACACTCGAACGACCAAGCTCCTTATTGTATTTTAAAGGGATGCTGTGCAAATGATGATAAGGAGTGTCCGATGCAGGAACCCAGAAGATGCCATTAGGTTTACCATTAATATCCCAATTGCAAAACGGTAACATTACAGCCCTAAAGGCCAAGCCTTTAGATTTATGAATAGTGATCACCTGTACAGCATCCGCATTATCTGGCGAAGGCAAAGTCTTCCTTGCCCCCTCTTCATCCCAAAAAGCCAAAAATGCGGCAATGCCACGCTCACCGTGCAAAGCAAAACTGCCCATTAAATCGCGTAGGGCAAACAGATAAGGTAAATTGGCAGCATGCTTAGGCTCATTCAAACCATAAGCTGCTATAATTTTTTCTAATAAAGCAGGCAATGGTTGCTGCATCCAGGTTTGCCAATGTGTACACAGATCACCGGGCAATAGATCGGCAAGTTCCGTCAGTTTTTTAAACTTTAGCGAGAAATAATGATGTGGTTCAACTTGCCTATCCTGTAAGTTGGCGTACAATTTTATACAGTTTGCTTTGTACAGGGCCGTATTTTCTGGCAATCCGCCGATTACCTGCAAAGTATTCATAATTAGTTTGACTGCGCTGTTATTGTTCAACAACAAGGCTTCTCCAGATATCACATCAATACCTTCATCCATCAGTGCCTCTACCGCAGCTACAGCTTCCGAATTAGAGCGTACCAACACGCAAATATCTTTCGGTTTATAATTTTTATCCTTAATGAGGATGTTCAGCTCTTCCATCATTTTAGACAGCGCCAAATCCCTAAAAGTAGTTTTAGTTAATGTATTGCCTTCAGGGTCTTCCTTTAGCACATTAAAATTAATGGTTCCTCCATTCAGTGTAAACGGGGTAGTTTTCTGACCTGCTTTGGTATAAACATCAGTCACAATATGATCAAAACCCTGTCCCTGCCACCAATTTAAAACCTCTGCCACATCCTGTTCGGCAATAGTCCCATTTAAATTGGCCTGCATCAGTTGCGGCAGCTGCTTAAATAGATAGTTATTGAACTCAATGATGTTTAATGTACTCCGATAGTTCTCTTCCAAACTGTCTTCCAGTACATTTTCTGCTTTAACATCCAACTTCGCTTGCTGGTGAAGAATATTCCAATCACCATTACGCCAACGGTAAATTGACTGTTTGGTATCGCCTACAATCAGGTGATCGATCAGTTTGCCGCTAGGCGATGCGATAGAGTTGGTCAATAACGATTTAAAACTACCCCATTGATTAGCTGAAGTATCCTGAAACTCATCAAATAAAAAATTACGGTATCTATTACCCATCTTTTCCCAAATGAAAGATGGATTATCATCAGCGTCATCGGTTATCCCTTTTAACAAGGTCTGAGCATCACTGATTAATAAATTGGGACTTTCATCCCTATAATCCTTCAATAAAACAGCCATTTCCTGCATCAAACGCAGATAATATAAATTCTTATTGAATGCCTGAGCCAGTAAATAACCAGCAAGGCCATCCTGATAAACATTTATCAGTTTTGATAAAATAGGATTTAACTCCGAGTAAGCAGCACTTTCCTCTCCTTTTTGAAACCATTCCTCAGGCTGATCTACCAACTTCGTAAGGCTACTTATTTTACTTAAATCTCCTGCGGCGATTTTCGGCAGATTGTTTAATGGTGACCGCGACTTTCCTTTTAAACTCGAAACTTCTATTCCTTCCACCTCAAAAATCTGTTGGGCTTGCTCGGCTAATTCCTTAATGGTACTTTCAAAGGTCTCCATTCCAAGACGGGTAACTTTGTTGTAGTCCTTAAAAAGTGCGTCTAAATCGGCCGACTCTCCCAGCTCCTTAATCGCATTTTCGAACGGCTGATAACGCTCTTTAAAAATCTCATTCGCCAGATCAATTAGCTCTCTTCGGTAATTCCAACTCAGATTGTTATTGATCCGATCTAAAGCAAGGTCAATGATCCACTGTAATAAAACAGGGTTTTTATCCAAAGCCTTATCCAATCGCTCTGCCAGTTCGTTCTTTACCTTATCGTAATTCATCTCCAGGCCATAACCCGCATCCAAACCTAACTCAAAGGCAAAACCCCGGATTACTTTCTGCACAAAACCATCTATCGTACTCACCGAGAACCGGCCGTAATCATGCAAAATCTTGCGGTATATCTTATCTGATTTCTGCTTTAAGCTAGCCCCATCCAGATCGGAATGTGCTTTTAAAACGATCTCCCTATAGTCGTTGATCTTTTTTGAAGGATCTCCCTCAGCAAAGCCTTTCAACACCTCCATAATCCGGCTTTTCATCTCTTCTGTAGCTTTATTTGTAAAAGTTACAGCTAGAATTTCGCGATACTTCGTTTCCCCCGATAACAACAGGGTTAAATAATGCGCTGTTAAACTGAAGGTTTTACCGGATCCGGCAGATGCTTGTAATATTTTTAGAGGCTGTTGAGGCATTAGGTAAAGCTATTAATATTTTATAACATCGGCAGACAAAATAATAGTTTGACTACAGACTCATCATGATAATTACATTACCATAGTTGAAGGATAAATACTTAAAATTGTATATAAATTTAAAAAGATGAAAAAACTAGCCTTAGTAATCCTCGCTTTCATAGCCGTATCTGGCACAGCATTCGCCCAGGAGAAAGAACCGGTTAAAAAGGAACCTGTGAAGATTTACAACCCTAAAGCCAATGCAAAGGCCGATATTGATGCCGCTGTTGCAAAAGCAAAAAAAGAAGGTAAACATGTGTTTATCCAGGTTGGCGGTAATTGGTGCAGCTGGTGTATTGCTTTTCACAAATTGGTTGATGCTACCCCAGAATTGAAGGATTATTTAAACAGCAACTACGAAACCGTATTGGTTAACTATAGCCAGGACAACAAAAACCCTGCAGTAATGGCAAGTTTAGGTTATCCAGGTCGCTTTGGTTTCCCTGTATTTGTAATTCTTGACGGAAATGGTAAGGTAATCCACATCCAGAACTCGGCTTACCTTGAAGAAGGAAAAGGTCACAGTGTTAAAAAAGTAATGGAGTTTTTAAAAGGATGGACCTTTGCAGCCGTTAAACCCGAAAACAACAAATAGAACCCTGTAAATCAGGGTTTCTTTTTCTTTTTTGCGATCCTTGGCGGTCTTTCGGCCATGGAGATCGGTTGACCTAACATATCCCTAATAGCTACTGAAGCGCAAACTCCGCCAAAGGCAGCAGGCAAATAAGACATGGTACCATAGGCAGAACGTTTGAAATTACTGCCATCCGTCATCAGCAGCGCATCCTTCGAAGTCTCTTCAGTAGAAAAAACAGCTTTGATCTGATTATAATTTTCATGCCTCTTTAAACGTTTTCTTACGTACTGGGCAAAAACACATTGGTAAGTTTCCGGAAGCCAGGTTACCCTTACCTGAGTAGGATCCATTCTACCCCCAGCACCCATTGAACTCACGATGGGAACATTCTTTTCCAAAGCTTTAGACAATAAGATAACCTTAGGGGTAAGACTGTCAATACAATCCATCACATAATCAAAATGATGCTCCATTAGTTCCCTGCATTTTTGAGGAGTTAAAAAATCTTGTATAACCTGTAATTTAAGATCCGGATTGATGGCCAATAAGCGTTCTTTCATGATCTCAGCTTTGCTCTGACCATGATTGGTAGATAAAGCTGGCAATTGACGGTTCCTATTGCTAGGATCAACAACATCTCCATCTACAATTGTCATTTCGCCTACACCCGAACGACATATAAACTCCGCAGCAAAAGAACCCACACCTCCTAATCCTACAACCAGTACATGTTTTTGTTGCAGAAGATCTATTCCTTCATTCCCAATCAGTAAAGCTGAGCGCGACAACCAATTTAAATCAGACATATTAAATAAGCATTATTTTTTTCCAGTTGGCAAAAATAAGTGCTTTCATCTCCTCTACAGTAGTATTTTTTAAATTTGCTGCAGCTTGATAAATTTCCTGTATGCTACAGTCGGCAGCATCGGTTTCCAAGAAGAACATATCTATATGTTTAAGCAAGTCAGCTGGTCCTGAATTGGCGTGCATTATCGCCTTACCAAAAGAAAGGTAAAACCCTTTTTCTAACAACTTCCGTCCCAATTCTTCATCTTTGTTAAACCCATGGATAATAAGAGGGACGCTGACTTTCATTTCCTTTTGCAGAGCCATCAATTCTTCAAAACACCTTACACAATGAAGAATTACTGGCTTATGGAGTTCATTGGCCAACTTGAGCTGTTTTCTCAAAATGATCAACTGATTTTCCAGGCTTTCCCCCTTCAATCTATCTAAACCACACTCACCGATCAGTTTAACCCGAGTCTCCTTTACAGCCTCAGCAAGCCTTGAATAATCCTCCTCCAGATGTTCTATTGTTGCAAACCAAGGATGCAATCCTAATGAAAGCTCTTGATCTTCTGGTAATGCAAACTGCATACCTCTGGTTAAGGAAAGACTAAGTATACGTCTAACCCCGTCTTCCTTTCCTTCCTGGTGTGTATGGAGGTCTAAAAATTGCACAATAATATATTAAAGTCCCTCGCCATATTTAAAGAAGCTATTTACAGTAACCGGAAGTTTTCCTGTGGCAATGACTTGATTTTTAATCACCGCAGCAGCTGCCTTTTGCATAAAATCTTCCTTTTGATAAGCTATAATCAAACCTTTACTTTGCTCCAATCCCGGTAATGCTGCCAGATTATAAGGGTTGGCAAACAAAGCAAATACTGCGTTACTTAACGCCATATCTTTAATAAACATCTTTAGATCAGCACTCAATACCATTCCATTACCAGGGCGCGTGCGCGTATCATGAATGCCAATAATGATTTGATCGAATGCTTTAAGGTCTCTTAACACCTTTGCAATTGCTGTGGCGTTTGCATTTTTATCCAAAGTATAAAAGATAGCATTCTTATAGTAAGCACCTAGTTCGCGCTGAAAGGTTGTAACCTCAGGTGTACCGATGCTGATAATTACCGTACGCTTCTCCGCATTCAATTGCTGAATATTTTCTTTTCCCCTTAGCATAGTCATAGATGCCTCTGCTAATTGTTGTAATAGCTCCAAACTTTCCGGACGGTTTACTTCTGCCACCACGTTATGCTCATCAATTGTCTTTTTAACATTTAACCCTGCCCAATATTTAGCGGTAAGAATCTTCTTAACACTTTCATCAATTTGCGCCATGCTAATCCTGTCTGCTCTAACCGCCTTACGCACCAGTTTTATCGCTCTAGCACTGTTCTCAGATAATTCTAAAATGTCGTTACCAGCAATAATACCCATCACATCAGCCTCACCATTTTTGAAATTTTTTACCACACCATTCATACCCATTGCATCAGAGATGACAATCCCTTTAAAGCCAAGCTCGTCTTTTAAAAGACCAGTTACTATCGGCTTAGACAGCGTAGATGGCATATTTGGTGCACTATCTAATGCTGGAATGTTCATGTGTGCGATCATAACACCAGCAGCACCATCCTTAATTAACTCTTTGAAAGGATAAAGCTCCAAACTATCTAAACGCGCTTTTGTAAATTTTAACTGTGGTAAATCGTAATGCGAATCCACATCTGTATCTCCATGACCAGGGAAATGTTTGATGCTAACCAGCAATCCTCCATCTTGCATACCTTTCATATAAGCAGCAGCCTTAGTCGCCACATTATATTTGTTCTCGCCAAAAGAGCGGAAGTTGATCACAGGATTTTTAGGGTTGTTATTTACATCCACATCAGGGGCCAGATTCATGTGCATTCCAATTCGTTCATAGTCCTTAGCGACTTCAATCCCCATTTTATATAGCAGATCTTTATTTTGAACCGCACCTAATGCCATTTGGTATGGATAGGAAATGGTGCTATCCAAACGCATTCCTAATCCCCATTCACCATCAGATGTTATTAATAGAGGCACTCTGGCCAGGGATTGGTATTGGTTGGTTAAAATGGCTTGTCTACCTGGACCTCCCTGAAAGAATACCAAACCACCAATGCGCTCCTTCTTAATCACCTTGCCTATTGAATCCTCATAAGCTTTACCAAAATTGGTATGTGCCCTTACAAAGAACATTTGCGCAATTTTTTGACGTTTACTTAACCGTTTAAATACAGAGTCGACCCATTCATTAGGTTCAGCCAGTGTTTGTAAGTAGGTTTTCTTTTGTGCTTGTGTACTAAAGAAGGTTGCTAATAAGAGTAAACTAACTATAAAAAAATGCTTGACATTCATTTGTATAACAATTGGTTAAACCTCAAAGTTAAGCAAAAGTTCCATTTTAATGGATTTGAGCAATTTTGAACAAGGAGTATATGAGGGCAATTCTGAAGTTCAGCCTGAATTGTATCAAATTTGATACAATTCGACACTCAAGAATTCTATCATCACCGTCAATAATCGAGTGGAATTAATCGGGCTAATCAACAGCTAGACATGCCTATTACAGCTATTTATGAGAAAAAAGATCCTACCTATTCAAAATTGGCACATTTCTTTCAACTGCCAATATATTAAAACACATAAATATGAAAAAGTTAATTATTTTGGCCTTAGGCCTATTTGCAGCAGGTGCTGCCAACGCACAAGCCCCAATCAGATTGGGGGTTAAAGCAGGTTTGAACCTTCCAAACATTATCAAGGATAATGGTAACAACGATTTTAAAACAAAGATAAACCCTGGTTTCAATGCCGGCGTAACTTTAGATATCAACCTAATCAAAGGTCTAGCATTTACGCCAGAATTACTTTATTCGACTAAAGGGTACAAAGCTGAAACTCCATTTGGGGACTTTACACAAACAACCAGTTTTATTGATCTTCCAATTCTGGCCAGCATTAATGTTGGTGGAAGCGGCCTAAACCTTGTAGTAGGTCCACAAGTGTCCTTCTTACTTTCTACAAAGAATAAATTTGAGAGTGGCCTAGGAACTGCAGAGCAGGAGATCATTGAAGATAAATCTGATCGATTTAAAAAGAGTCTTGTCGGCGGACTTATTGGTTTTAGATATGACATCAACAATAAGGTCGATATCCACGGCCGTTATGCCTTAGACTTCCAGAAAAACAATGAGGATGGTTCAAATGAAACCCCTGAATTTAAAAATCAAGTCTTCTCATTAGGATTTGGAGTTAAATTCTAACACAAAACATACCCCCCAATAGAAAAAGCCTGTTCACAAAAACGTGAGCAGGCTTTTTATGTATAAATCGTCTATATGATACTTTTATAAAACATATCTTTTCCTGTACTGTTGTAAAATGTAGTATTCATATTACCATTCATTATTATGAAACCATCATGTGTAGCAGACCCCAAATGAATAAATTTTTGATAGCACATGATAGCTTCATCACAATTAAAAATCAAATTATATTCTGATGAAAAATCAACCCACACAAAAACACAGCGGAAGTGACCAGGGCAGAACAACCTCGGATCGAATGTTTCACAGTACAAAACAGGACAAGAAACAGCAAGGCATTTCAAATGGGGGTGGTCAGCGTTCCGACCAAACCTCTAACAGAGATAACCAACGCAAACGCGAAGGTCATTAAGAATTTATTTAGGTGAGGATTAAATTCCCTTCTATTCCAGAAAAGCATTCCATGTGGAATGCTTTTTTTTTACAATTTCACATTGCGTCTTTTACTTTCGATAATGATTGTTTATACTTACGTTTTATTACACATCATTGCAATTGTAAATTATGAGCAAATTTATTTTATCCTTTGATCAGGGAACCACAAGTTCAAGGGCGATTGTATTTAACCAGGAAGGAAGCATCATTTCCCTCGCACAAAAGGAGTTTGAACAAATCTATCCTCAACCAGGATGGGTAGAGCATAACGCTAGTGAGATCTGGACTACGCAAATTTCTGTAGCTACAGAGGCTATCGTAAAAGCAGGCATTACACCTACCAATATTGCTGCAATTGGTATTACCAATCAGCGAGAAACCACTGTATTGTGGGATAGAAAAACCGGAGAACCTTTGTACAACGCTATTGTATGGCAAGACAGACGTACATCTGGCTATTGCGATGAACTTAGAGCCAAAGGCATGGCTAAAGACATACAGGAGAAAACTGGGCTTATTTTAGACGCCTACTTTTCCGCCACCAAAATCAAATGGATTCTTGACCATGTACCGGGAGCCAGAGAAAGAGCTGCTGCTGGCGAGATCGCTTTTGGAACTATCGACTCCTGGTTGATATGGAATTTAACCGATGGTAGAGTTCACGTTACTGATGCAAGTAATGCATCAAGAACAATGATATATAACATTCATACCCTGGATTGGGATCAGGATCTATTGGATCTTTTCGATATTCCAAGAAGCATCCTTCCTGAAGTGAAATCCTCCAGTGAAGTTTACGGTGAAACCACGGGCAATGTACTTGCTGCAAAAATCCCTATTGCCGGAATTGCAGGCGATCAACAAGCAGCCTTATTCGGACAAATGTGCACGCAAGTAGGAATGGTAAAAAACACCTACGGAACAGGTTGTTTTATGCTAATGAATATCGGTGATAAACCTATTGTTTCGCAAAACAATCTGGTGACTACCATCGCATGGAAAATAAACGGCAAAGTACAGTACGCCTTAGAAGGCAGTATTTTTATTGGTGGTGCTGTCGTGCAATGGCTAAGAGATGGTCTGGGCATCATCAAGACCTCAGCTGAGGTGGAAGAGCTGGCACTTAAGGTTGAGGACACTGGAGGAGTATACCTGGTCCCTGCATTCGCCGGACTTGGCGCCCCACACTGGAATCAGGATGCTCGTGGTACCATAACAGGCATTACCCGCGGTACAACAGCTTCACACCTTGCAAGAGCAGCGGTAGAGAGTATCGCTTTTCAAACAATGGAAGTGCTCAAAGCCATGGAAGCCGACTCCGGCCATAGCATTAAAGAATTAAGAGTAGACGGCGGCGCCACAGCCAATGATATGTTGATGCAGTTTCAGGCCGACTTACTCGACACTACAGTCATCAGACCAAAAGTAACGGAAGTAACGGCATTGGGTGCCGCTTATCTAGCTGGTCTGGCGGTTGGATATTGGAACAGTATGGACGACATTAGTGGACAATGGAAAATTGATAAAAATTTCAATGCTGGAAAAACGGATCATATTCCTGAAAGAATTAAGGGTTGGAATAAGGCGGTGAAGGCTGCAAAAGCTGCCGCCGAAAACTAATATATCACTAAACACACTTAAACCTAACTAACATGTCTCCATTTACAGCCGAAGTTATTGGCACTATGTTTCTTATTTTATTGGGCAATGGAGTCGTTGCCAACGTGGTTTTGAAAGGAACCAAAGGGAATAACGGGGGCTGGATTGTCATCACCACCGCCTGGGCCCTTGCCGTATTTGTAGGCGTTGTTATAGCTGCCCCATACAGCGGTGCCCACCTAAACCCAGCCGTTACCATCGGCTTAGCTATTGCCGGAAAATTCAGTTGGGCTGACGCTCCGACCTATATTGCAGCACAGTTTATCGGTGCGATGCTGGGTGCCTTCCTGGTTTGGCTCTTGTTTAAAGACTTTTACGCAGGTACTGAAGACAAAGGCGCCAAACATGCCACATTCTGTACTGGCCCAGCTATCCCAAATACGGTTTCCAACCTAATCAGTGAAATCATCGGCACTTTCGTACTGATCTTTGTCATCTTCCATTTTACAGGCGCAGAAATGGGTGTAGATAAAAATCCTATTGGACTAGGATCCATTGGTGCCCTACCTGTAACTTTTCTTGTCTGGGTAATCGGCTTATCACTCGGTGGGACTACTGGATATGCCATTAATCCGGCAAGAGATCTTGGACCAAGGATAATGCATGCAATATTACCAGTTGCCGGAAAAGGAGGTAACAATTGGGGATACTCATGGATCCCGGTTGTTGGACCTATAATAGGCGCGGCACTGGCTGCTGTACTTTATTTATGGATCAAAATATAGCGCGTACTTAAAGAAACTGCATCCGATCATATAACCCTGCCCTGTAGGCATCAGACACAGGTACAATATTTTGGTTAATGACAAGCATTCCACCGTCTATTGTATCAATCTTACTTACATTGACGATAAACGAGCGGTGCACCTTAAAAAAAATACTTTTAGATAGCTTTTCTGCTACCGACTTTAATGAAGAGTGGATAGCGTAAGTATGGCCAGGGATGTTGATTTTAACATAATCTCCCCTGGCCTCCATATATAGAATATCGTTTATTTTTAATCGCCGAACTACATTAGACGCCCTTATAAAGACAAATTCATCTGCATTATCGGGCATAGCCAGGCTTTTTACCATCATCATCTTTCTGGCTTTTTCTACGCCCATCAAAAAACGAGCAGGCCTAACGGGTTTTATCAAAAAATCTACCACATTAAGATCAAAGGCTTCCGCCGCATAATCCGCAGTAGATGTAGTAATGATAACCATAGGCCGCTTATCTCCCAAACTCTTCACCAACTCCAAGCCATTCATATCTGGCATTTCTATATCCAGAAACAAAATATCAATCTCTTTTTGTTGGAGTTGCATATAAGCTTCAACTGCACTAAAGCACTCCCCTACCACAGTAAGAGCAGGCTCCAGACTTATCATTTTTTTAATAATAGTTAACGCGATAAGATTGTCATCAACAATTAAGCAGTTCATTTAGAATCGGGAATGATTATGATAAAAATAAGCATAAAACACAGAACACCATAGGCCTGAACAAACTGAACACAAGAAAAATGCATTTCATCGGGCGTATCTGCCTTTCTGCCTATTCTTTATTCCAGAGGCCAAATACCTACCGTAAATTTGCTTTATAAATTAAAAAAAAGACTCTACCTATGCAGACTACTAAAAAATTATTTATTGCAACTATTGCATTATTTTCTACTCAATTCGCTCAAGCACAATCTTCCACAATGAAAAATCCAGTAAGCTTTAAACTTAGCAACGGCCTGACCGTAATTGTTGCTGAGAACACGGGAACGAATAAAGTTTACTCGAGCTTTACTGTTGACAGCGACGCAGCGAATCAAAGTGGCAAAGCCGGGGCGCAAGATGTATTAAATGTGATGTTAAATCAAACAGCAAGCGAAGTTGAAACAGGTGTAAGTTTCGATGACAAAGGCGGCAATCTGGCTTCATTAGCTACAGATTTTGACAAGGCACTTTCAGTAATGTCAGGTACTATAAAAACACCCGCTTTAAATCAATCTTCTTTTGACAAGGCAAAGCAAAATATAGTTGAACATTTGAAAGCTCAAGATCGTTACTATCCGGAAGCAGTTAATGAAACAGCCTTGCAGCAATTAACGCTGAACGACGTGCAATCCCTTTACAAGGGAACCATTACTCCATCAAAAGCTTACCTTACCATTGCCGGTAACATTGATCCTTCTACCGCGAAAGCCCTGGCTAAAAAGGAATTCGACAAGTGGCAATAAACTTATCAGGAGGGGTAATGCCGCAATGCTTGCCTCCCTTTTATAATCCTAATTGCAGGAAGCTGACAGGCAGGCCTGCAACCTGCCCCGGAATGCCCCAAAAAGGCTTACAACAACAAAGAGCGTTTGTATCATGAAGTTCACAACACAGACGCTCTCTATTTACATCGTTTATTAAATGAGTTTACTCTCCTTTTTTCATTTTGTCAAGCGTTGCCTGATAGTCACCCTTTTTATCAGTTGGAACTAGATTCACAGCCTTTTGTTGCATTGCAATTGCTT
Source organism: Pedobacter sp. ok626 (assembly GCF_900100435.1). GTDB lineage: Bacteria > Bacteroidota > Bacteroidia > Sphingobacteriales > Sphingobacteriaceae > Pedobacter. The sequence continues at coordinate 72,982 of NZ_FNEX01000012.1, forward strand.
CGCTTTTTTTGCCCAGTTTATAAAGAAGGTTAGCATAAGTATCTAAAATCGCAGGGTCTTTTTCCTGAGTCTCTTCAACACTGCGTTTGCTCCATGCCAATGCAGATGCAACACAATCAGGATCTTTACAGTTTTCAAAAACTGCCCATGCAAAACTGTTTAACATTTCTGCAGTTACCTCTGAACCATATTTTTTCATGTAATCTAATACTGCTGGTTGAAACTTGTCCCACTTTTTTGTACCCTGGTAAAACTGAACTCTCAGCAAATCCGTAGACTTTTTCATGTCAACCGTAGGATATTTAGCACTCGCTACCGCAATCAGCGAATCTATATTTGCAGTTGGCTTTCTTAATCCCGGATAAACGTTTTCATTAAGAATAACTTTACTCAGAACTTCATTTGCTTTTCCTTTTCCAAGTACAACATCCACTTTTTTAGGATCTTTTAGGATCACGTCAAAACCTTTGCTTTTACTGTTCTTTGTGTATTTGCTTAAGAACTCCAAATTTGCTTTTGTATACAGGTCTTTCTGCGTTGCCAGGTAAAGCGTGGCATATTTTGCAGCATTTTCATCATCATAGGCAGATTCGGCAATAGCAACCAGCTCTTTTAATCCTTCAGGAGATGGGTTAGCCGTGTCATACTTCTTTAACATGGTGTAATACTGTGTTTCAGGATTCAATGCCTTTTTCGCTTTAGCGATAAAAGCATCGGCCTCTCCACCGCCAACAATTCTGTGTACCAGCTCACCTTGTGGTGAAAAAATCAGAAATGTAGGATAAGCTCTAATTTTAAATTCCTTGTTAATCAAATCCGCATCTGCATACCAGCTTTTCACTTCTTCGTTGTCATCTTTAGTTTTGTCGAACTGCACCTTTACGTTCACAAAGTTCTTATTGAAGAAATCGCCGACTTTTTCCTGAGGAAAAATATTGCTGCTCATGTACTTACATGGGCCACACCATGTTGTGAAACAGTCTACCAAAAGGTATTTATTCTCTTTTTTTGCCTTTTCTTTTACTTGCTGCCAGGAAAGCCCATGTTCAAAATGGGTCCCTTTGTCCTGCGCTGAGCCCAGAAAGGGAATAAACAAGAGTATTAAAATTAGTTTTTTCATATTTTTTTGATTTGTTAGTTTTTTAAATTTAACAAAATCAAAGTAAAGACTTTCTGCATACTAAAGATTTTACACAAAGAGTCTTTAATAAATGTCTGCTCGTTTAATGGCATGATTTGCAATTAAACATCAATAGAAATGCTTAAAACAACAAAAGACCAACAATGTTGGGCTTTAAATCATTCAGCGGGGAATGTGGGTCAATCCATTGGAACACTTGAAAGAACTTTTAAGAATAATAAGAGAGATCTATAAGAATAAAGACCGGAAAAACATGATGTTTTAACATAATAGAGGGCTAAAAACCCACTGTAGAGATTTACCACATATCTTATCTCTAGTAGAGAATTTTGTATGTCCTAAAACTTCAGTCCATCACCTCTAGTGATCAGCTAATTAGCGCGAGCAATTTCTCTGTATAATCAACCAAAAACAAGGGGATATTAATCAAGCCGTCATCTTTCTTCAGGTTCCTTAGGGAATACCTTGCCCGTATGGATGGCTCGTAAAGCCCATTATAAATAGAAAGACTTTTACTACGTACATTCTCATCCGATTTCACCTCAATAGGGATAATTTCATTTTTCACCTGAATAATAAAGTCAACCTCTGCTTGGTTACCCGAAGTCCAGTAACGCGGTTGCACCTCAAAATTTTTGACCAGGTGCTGCAACACATAATTTTCGGTTAATGCACCCTTAAATTCTGTAAATAACCGATTACCTTCCCTAACAGCTATCGGATCAAGCAATGAAAGCCGGCGTAGCAAACCGACATCAATCAAATAAAGCTTAAATGCCGAAAGGTCATCATAAGCAGAAACAGGCAAACCAGGTTTGGTAATTTTAAAGACCCTATGTACCAAACCTGCATGCGAAAGCCAAAGCAAAGCATCTTCGTATTCTCTTGACCGGGCACCCGTTCTTACACTTTGATACAAAAATTTTTTATTATCCCGGGCGAGTTGCGAAGGGATAGACGACCATAAGTGATTAATTTTAGGCACGTCCTTACTTTCTGCGTATTTAGAAAAGTCAAGAGCATACGCATTTATTATATTTTGCAACACCTGCTGTGTTTTTCCTATGTCCTCCTGCTCCAGTAAAGTGACAACTGCTTCAGGCATTCCTCCACAAATAAAAAATTTCTTCAACTTATCTACCAATGGATTAAAAAAGATATCAGGTATGGGTTCAAGTTTATCTATACTTTCAATGTATGCAAATAGCTTTGGATCATCAGCAGATAAGAATTCAGAAAAACTGATGGGGTTCACCTGCAAAAAATCAACTTTTCCCACTGGAAATGAATTTCCTTTTGACATGGCCACACCCAATAATGATCCTGCACTGGTCACAGCATATTCGGGCGCATTTTCATAAAAATACTTTAGCGTATTCAAAGCTTCATTACATTCCTGTATCTCATCAAATATGATTAATGTTTTTTGCGGTTCTATCGGCAAACCATGCACCAATGATAAGTTCTGCACAATGCGTTGGATATCCTTAGTATTTTCAAAAAACTGCTTTAGATCCGGCTGTTCCTCAAAATTGAAATAAGCAACATTGTCAAACTCGGTAGCACCAAAATGTTTCAACAACCAGGTTTTACCAACCTGCCTTGCACCTTGAAGCACCAGAGGCTTGCGGTTTGCGTCTATTTTCCAGGCAGATAATTTCTTCTGTACAGTTCTTTCAATTTGCATAATCACAAGTTAAGCATGAATTGTGTGATAAAAATCACACAATCGTCATTAAACTATGTAAACCTATATAAACTTCTTCGATTTAACAACAATTTTAAATAACAATCCCCTTTGATCGTATTTCCACAAATTAGACAAGATCTTCACAATATGAATACAATAAGAGCTGATTTATTTGTATTTAACATAACGAGTTTAGAACTCTAAAAAAGCCTTAAAACAACAAAAGCCCAACAATGTTGGGCTTTAAATCATTCTGCGGAGAGTGAGAGATTCGAACTCTCGATACCCTTGTGAGGTATACACACTTTCCAGGCGTGCTCCTTCGACCGCTCGGACAACTCTCCATTTTGCGGATTGCAAAAGTAGAAAAATTTTTGAATGCTAAGGAATATTACTCAATAACAGAAACCTTAATCATATTCGTTTTGCCTTTAGCTTCCATCGGGATAGCCGCAGTATTGATGATTACATCACCAGCTTTAATCAACTTATTCGCTTTAAGCAAGTCATTTACATCCTGAATAGTTTCATCAGTACTTTCAAATTTATCATAGTAAAAGCCCTGAACACCCCACAATAAACTCAAGCTATTTAATAAGCTTCTGTTACTTGTGAAGATATAAGTATGTGCTTTTGGTCTGTGGCTAGAGATTTGAAACGCAGTATAACCGCTCAATGTCATCGAAACGATACCAGCAGCATTTGTTTGCTTAGATAAGAAACAAGCTGTATCACAAACCGCATCACTTAAAAAGCTATCAGCTTTATGCTTCAAGAATTTCTCAGGGTGGAAAGGATAGTTATTTTGTTCAATATTTTGGATGATCTTCTGCATTGTTTCAATAACGATCAATGGAAACTCACCTACAGAGGTCTCACCGCTTAACATTACAGCATCAGCACCATCCAAGACAGAGTTAGCCACATCATTCACTTCAGCACGAGTTGGCCTTGGTGTAGTGATCATACTCTCTAGCATTTGTGTAGCCACAATTACTGGTTTAGAAGCCGCACGACATTTTTGCACAATCATTTTTTGCAACAAAGGCACTTCTTCCATTGGCATTTCAACACCTAGATCACCGCGGGCAACCATAATACCGTCAGAAACAGCAATAATTTCATCAATATTAGCAATAGCTTCAGGTTTTTCAATCTTAGCAATTACACGAGCAGTTTTACCTCTTTGTTTGATGATATCTTTTAATTCTATAATATCCTCAGCGTTACGCACAAACGAAAGACCGATCCATTCTACATCGTTTTCGAGAACAAACTCTAAATTATTACGATCTTCAGCGGTAAGAGAGGGAATAGAAACTTTAGTATTTGGCAAGTTCACTCCTTTTCTTGAAGTCAAGATTCCACCGTGAACAATCTCACACAAAACCTCGTCAACAAGATTAGTTTCAAGAACTCTCATCTGTAATTTACCATCATCTAATAAGATGATCTCACCAGCTTTAACATCCTTTGGAAAGCTTTCATAAGTGATATAAATGCGCTCCTCATTACCGATACATTCTTTCGTGGTAATCGTAGTGGTAGCACCATTAACCAACTGAATACCACCATCCTTAACCATACCAATCCTAATCTTAGGACCCTGTAAATCAGCTAGTATACCTACGTTATAATTATGTTTTTCATTGAGTGCGCGAATGGTGTCCAAAACTTCCTGGTGGTCTGCTTGTGAACCATGAGAAAAGTTCAAGCGGCATACATCCAGTCCCGCGTTAAACATACTATATAAAACTTCTGGTTTAGCTGAGGCTGGGCCTAATGTTGCTACGATTTTTGTTCTTGAATGAAATGGTTTCATTGAGTTATTTAAATTTATTACAGACCAACAAAACGAGCGTTTATCAACACAGAAAACCGATGCCAGTCTGATTTATTAAAGTTATCTGTTTGGTTATGTAAAATCAAATATAGTGTATTTTGTACACCTTCAATATAAAATTTACATTATCAAATTTTCTTTTGACTTCAATTTGGCAGGATCAATCTGCGCAGCAACCTGAATATCAGGCAGTTTATTAATGCCCGATATAATATAATTCAAATCTTCCTTGTCAATATACTGATGAATAATCATAAAAAAATCAACTTTATTCATCTCTGGAATTAAAAAACCTTCGCCATTTCGGTTGTTTACAATGTAATATTCTATCTCTCCTTGCTCCACAAAGTAATAATATTTGGAGAAAGCCAGGGGTGCTTCATCAATATTAAAATAAACTTCATGATCGTCAATCTTCTCAAACCCGAAATTTAAGCTTGTATTTATTTTATGACAAAGTACATAATCCTTTAAAGATGCGGTAATAGCAATTAAAACAAAATCGAGGTCTAATGAAAGTTTTAAATAAGTTTTGTTCAAAACAGAATATTTTACGGGAATACGAAATTATAAAACTAATTTTACATTGTTAATGTTCAAAATAAAAACATTAAAATTGGGAGAGAAATAAAAACATTTGAAATGTGTAATAATTTATTTTTCTTTGCACTGAATTATTTAACCATTAAATTATAACATTATGTCTGATATTGCTTCAAGAGTTAAGGCTATTATCGTTGAAAAATTAGGTGTGGATGAAAACGAAGTTACACCAGAAGCTTCTTTCACTAACGACTTAGGTGCGGATTCTCTAGATACAGTAGAACTTATTATGGAGTTTGAAAAAGAATTCAACGTAGCAATTCCTGATGATCAGGCTGAGACTATTGGTACAGTTGGTCAAGCAATTGCTTACTTAGAGAAAAACGTTAAGTAAAATACGGTTTCCGTATAATCCGTATAAATGGAATTAAAAAGAGTAGTAGTTACAGGGTTAGGTGCGCTCACTCCAATTGGTAATACCGTTCCAGAGTTCTGGGATGGTTTGCTTAATGGGGTGAGTGGTGCCGGCCCTATTACCAGTTTTGATACTTCAAAGTTCAAGACAAAATTTGCATGCGAGCTTAAAAACTTCAATCCTGAAGACTTCATGGACAGGAAGGAAGCTCGCAAATTAGATCCATTTGTTCAGTACGCAATAGTTTCTACAGATGAGGCTGTTAAAGATGGTAACTTCGATTTTTCACAGCTCGACACCAATCGTATTGGTGTAATCTGGGGTTCTGGTATTGGCGGATTTAAAACATTTCAAGAGGAAATGAGGAACTTCTTTTTAGGTGATGGTACGCCACGCATAAATCCGTTCTTTATTCCAAAAGTCATTATCGACATTGTTCCCGGCCATATTTCTATTAAATATGGATTAAGAGGACCAAACTTCGCAACCGTTTCTGCTTGTGCCTCAGCTACAAACGCTATGATTGATGCTTACAACTATATTCGCTTGAATATGTGTGACGTTGTGATCAGCGGTGGTTCTGAAGCCATCATTAATGAAGCCGGTATCGGTGGATTTAATGCAATGCATGCCCTTTCGACAAGAAATGATGATCCAGCAACAGCTTCAAGACCTTTTGACTTAGACCGTGATGGCTTTGTTGCAGGTGAAGGTGCCGGAACAATTATTCTGGAAGAATTGGAGCATGCTAAAAAACGCGGTGCTAAGATCTATGCAGAATTAGTTGGTGGTGGAATGAGTGCAGATGCAAACCATATTACAGCTCCACATCCGCAAGGATTAGGTGCAAGAATGGTGATGACAAATGCCTTAAACGACGCCGGATTAACGACAGCGGACATCGATTACATCAACGTTCACGGAACTTCTACTCCGCTGGGAGATATCTCTGAAAGTAGGGCCATTGTAGATTTATTTGGAGAAGATGCTTATAAATTAAACATCAGTTCAACAAAATCGATGACTGGACATTTATTGGGTGCTGCCGGTGCAGTTGAAGCTATTGCTACAATTCTCGCAGTACAAAACGATATTGTTCCGCCAACAATAAACCACTTTAATGATGATCCTGAATGTGATCCAAAATTAAATTTCACTTTTAACAAGGCGCAAAAACGCACCATTCGTGCTGCTCAAAGCAATACATTTGGTTTTGGTGGTCATAATGCGTCTGTGATTTTCAAAAAATACGAAGAATAAGTCGCTTTATGTGGGAGCTACGACTAGTCGCTTCCTTTAATTTTTTAGTAATTAATGCCATTATTTGATCTCTATAAGCTTTATCTTTCAGCAGATAAGGTCTTTATAAGAAAGTTGAAAAACATATTGGGCTTTGTGCCTGGAAATGCTGTTTTGTATAAAATGGCATTCAGGCACAGGTCTGTGGCAAAAATTCTAAAAAATGGATCCAGAAGCAGCAACGAACGTCTTGAATTTTTAGGCGATGCCATCCTGGGCTCTGTAATAGCCGAATTACTCTTTAAAAACTACCCTTACAAAGAAGAAGGATTTCTAACCGAAATGCGTTCTAAAATTGTAAACCGCGCCAATTTAAATCAACTTGCCCGCAAAATGGGATTCGATCAGCTGATTGTATTTGATCAAAAAGCGGTTAACGTTCAAACCAAGCACCATTCTATGCTTGGCGATGCCTTTGAGGCCCTTATCGGCGCCATCTATTTAGATAAAGGCTATAATTTCACTAAAGATTTCCTGCTTAAAAGGATTGTTAAGCCTTATATTGACATCCATACCCTGGAGCTTACAGAAACTAACTTCAAAAGTAAACTAATCGAATGGTGTCAGCGCCATGGAAAAGACATTACCTTTGATCTGATCCCGAATGAAGAAGGCGAAAGTCCCAAATTATTCAGCATTCAGGCAGTTATTGAAGGCGAAAGTTATGGTATAGGAAGGGATTACAACAAGAAAAATGCGGAGAAATTAGCCGCAGAAAAAACTTGCGAAGCCCTATCTATCTAATTCTTAATAGTTTTTCCCAGCGTATCTGTATATTTTTTGTATGAATCTCTGATGTATTTAATGGCATCATACTCTGCCCAGTTTTTGGCCTTTTCGTACTCGGGTCTATAATCCAGCATAAACTTCTCCAGGTCAGCCCCTTTAAGGTCCGTATTGCTTTGTATCAAATATTCATTAAAGAACCCATCAATGCGGCTTTGCTGCATTTCTGTTTCATAATACCGGCCAAATCGTCTCGCATTCTTAGGTGTTCTACCAAATAGCTCATAAACTGCGGTCAAAGGCATAAACAAAAAAGATAAGAATGGTGGTTTACCTTGATAAAAGGAGCCCTTATTTTTATAATCCCTTTTCAGATCCTGCAGCTCCTGTTTTTTAGTTTGCCCACTGATATTCACTTCCTTAAGCATCTTTCCACGCACTAAATAAATCGCAAGATCCTTATTACTGGCCACAACAAGCTCCGCGTCAGAAAAATCTCTTTTGATCACTAAAAGCGTATCTCCTACCGAAGCTCGGATCTGGAACAAGCCCAAATCACTACTAACTACCCTAAAACCATTTCGTTTATTGATAACCTCCGATGCCGCGATGCGATTTGAAGTCCCTTTTTCAAATATAACTCCCCCCAACAAAAAATCTTGCGCCATAACGGCGGGAATGGAGATCAGAAAAAACGCCCAAAACAATAGAATATTTAAAGAATTAAACTTCATTATAGGTTATTTATTGATGTAAAAATAGCCAATGTTTAGTAATTCCCTTAGTTAAAAAAAGTTAAATGGGCAGAGAAAGCCAATAAATTATATCTTTGCACATGATAAAATCAATGACAGGATACGGCCTGGCCTCTGCAGATCATCAGAATGTAAAATTCGTTGTAGAGATAAAATCCTTAAATAGTAAGTTTTTGGAGCTCAATTTAAAGCTTCCTAAAGCCTTTTCTGATAAGGAATTGCTATTGCGCAATGTTTGCAGCAAAGATATAGAACGCGGAAAAGTTAGTGTTTCCATTAATATCGAACGTGGTGAAGAAGCATTAAAAGGCGCCACCATCAATGCCGCTTTACTAAGTAAATATTACAAGCAATTAGAAGAAATCAACATCAACTTAGGTGCAAATTCAAGCAATCTTTTACAAGCTGTGCTCAATTTCCCCGACGTGATTAGCTATGTTGAAGACGAGGTAAGTGAAAATGACTGGGCGATCCTGAACAACACATTTAATAAGGCTTTGGCTAGTTTTAACTTGTTTAGAGAGACTGAAGGCACTGTTTTAAAAACAGATTTGGAGCTTAGAGTTAAAAATATCCTTAGTTTTTTTAGCCAGATCGAAGTGTTAGAGCCACTTAGAATCCCGCTAATCAAAGCTCGTTTAAACCAATTTTTAGAAGAAAACGTAGGTAAGATCAATGTAGATCAGAACCGTTTAGAACAAGAATTGATTTATTATATAGACAAATTAGACATTACTGAAGAGAAAATCCGCTTAAGAAGTCACTGTGATTATTTCATTGATACTTTAAAAAGCAAAGATGCCAACGGTAAAAAGCTAGGTTTCATCTCTCAAGAGATTGGCCGTGAAATAAATACCATGGGTGCTAAAGCCAACGATGCCCAGATTCAACAATTGGTTGTTGGAATGAAAGAGGAACTGGAAAAAATTAAAGAACAATTATTAAACGTTTTGTAAGTACCAATGAAACAAGGTAAACTAATTATATTTTCTGCCCCATCCGGAGCAGGCAAAACCACTATCGTTAAACATTTGCTTACGAAGTTTCCATCTTTAAGTTTCTCCATTTCTGCCACTACACGTGAGTCACGTGGTGATGAAGTAAACGGAAAAGATTATTATTTTATTTCCAAAGAAGATTTTCTGCATAAAATAGCGCATCAGGAGTTTGTTGAGTTTGAAGAAGTTTATACCGGAACCTTTTATGGCACATTAAGATCAGAAATTCAACGCATCTGGGACAATAGCCAACATGTTATATTTGACATTGATGTTGAAGGTGGCTTGCGCTTAAAACGCAAATATGAGAATGATGCTCTGGCTATTTTTGTTCAGCCACCATCATTAGAGATCTTAAAAGAACGTTTAACAGGTAGGGGTACTGATAGTGCCGAAAAGCTCCAAGAACGCTTTGTAAAGGCTGAAAAAGAGTTAGCTTACGCTGATAAATTTGATGTGATCCTTAAAAACCACGATTTAGAAACCGCTTGTCTTGAAGCTGAAAAATTAGTAGGAGATTTTATAAGTAAATAAATGAACCGTTACGCCTTGTGCGAAACAGCTCATCAACCTTTTAAAAACAATGATATAGACTGATGAAAACCGGACTCTTCTTTGGCTCGTTTAACCCCATTCATATTGGCCATTTAATTATAGCCAATTACATGGCCAGTTTTTCCGGACTCAAAGAAGTGTGGCTGGTGGTTTCGCCGCACAACCCATTAAAAAACAGAAACAGCCTTTCGAATATGTACGACAGGCTGGAAATGGCAAAGTTAGCAACAGAAACATCCGATCGGATTAAAGTCAGCGATATTGAATTTAGTCTACCCCAGCCCTCTTACACCATCGATACTTTAGCTTATTTACAAGAAAAATACCCTGGGAAAGAGTTTGCGCTGATTATGGGTGCTGATAATCTGGCCTCTTTCAAAAAGTGGAAAAACTACGAGGTTATTTTAAAAAACTACGAGATTTATGTCTATCCAAGACCGGGAGTCGACTTGACGGAATGGGCAGACCATCCATCAATTAAGATCACAGAGACTCCTCAAATGGATATTTCGTCAACCTTTATCCGCAAAGGAATTGCGGCTGGCAAAAATGTGCAGTACTTTGTCCCAGACAAAGTACTTTCATTTATCGACAGCAAAAACATGTACCGTTAAGCGTATATCAAAAATATAGTTGGCTTTTTATGGAGGTCAATACGCTCCTGCTTCCACTGACCAACCGACATCGTTTTTACAAACTCATCTTCTCCAGTTAAGTTACAGGCTACGCAAAGCTGCGTCTGTGCCGCTGTATTTTTTAGAATATCTTCAAAAAGGTGATTATTACGGAATGGTGTTTCAATAAAAATCTGAGTCTGCTTTTTAGCTTTCGCCAATTGCTCCAATTCTTTAATACGCTTTCCTCTTTCCACTTTATCAATTGGCAGATAACCATTAAAGGTAAAACTCTGCCCATTAAATCCTGATGCCATTAAAGCCAGCAAAATAGAACTTGGCCCTACCAAAGGCACAACCTTTATACCTCGCTTATGTGCTTCTAAAATTACATCAGCGCCTGGATCAGCAATTCCCGGACAACCCGCCTCACTCATCAGCCCCACATCTTTTCCCGTCATCAGCTCCTTAAAATAAGGCACCATAGAGTCATTGCGCTTATGTTTTCCATAATCATGGATGGTCAAATCGCTTTGCGGAATTGTTATTCCCGCTTCTTTTAAGAACTTCCGGGCAGTCTTCTCATTTTCAACAATATAAACACTTAAAGAGTTGATGGTGTCTCCAAGAAATGCAGTAAAAGATTTTTGAGCCGCATTTTCTGCCAGAGGAACAGGGATAAGAAATAAAGTACCTTTTGTCATTCGTAATATGATTTTGTCTGCAAAAGAAGAGAATTATTTGCGGTAAAGCGCATATTTCCTCATTTAAATAGTGTGGTCTATAAGTAATCTTAGCATTTAAACCCAGCCCTATCGCTTAAAAAACCTTAAATTGTATACAGTAATTTTAAATTAAAATGGGTCTAACCACAAGATAAGCAAATTTAATTAGGACGCCTAGAAACACTACAATGTAATATTTTAGTAGATACATTAAACTATTCGTAATTTTTGGAACTCAAATTGATACGTTAAAAGCGTTAGGTAAATTAAACACACACAAAATGAAAAACATGATCAAATTACCGGCTATAGTACTTGGGCTACTGCTCATGCTAACCGGGACAACACAAAAGGTTATGGCACAGGGAGACGATGTGTCGTTACAATCTTTTTATGATGAACTGTCTCCCTACGGAACCTGGATTCAGGATCCTCAATATGGTTACGTTTGGAGACCAGACGTAGGCCAGCAAAGCGATTTTAGACCTTATTACACAAATGGTCGTTGGGTAATGACTGAATACGGTAACACCTGGGTTTCGAATTATGATTGGGGTTGGGCACCGTTCCACTATGGAAGATGGGTTTACAACAACTACAATGAGTGGGTTTGGATTCCGGATACCACATGGGGACCGGCATGGGTAAGTTGGAGAAGTGGAGATGGATATTATGGATGGGCACCGATGGGTCCGGGCATGAACATCAACATCAGCTTTAACATCCCTTCTTTATGGTGGGTATTTATTCCGCAAAGGAATATCTATTACGACAGTTTCCCAAGGTACTATTCGCGCAGAAATACGGTTTACATAAACAACACTGTTATCATTAATAACACTTATGTACGCAACAGCAGAACTTATTATTCTGGCCCAAGGGCTGATGATATTAGACGTGCCACCAGACAGGATGTAAGGGTTTACAATTTAAATAACACTGGCAGACCGAGCCGAACTAACATCAGTGGGAACAGTGTAAATATTTATACGCCGAGACCTAGCAGAGGTAATTCGAATGTAAATGCAAGGCCAAGAGAAGCGATTAGACAAGAAGGTGCTACAGCGATAAGAGGCGATAGAAACCCTGCAGGGAATGGATCAGTAGCGACCGGTCGTCCTTCGAGAGGTGAAAACCAAGGGAATGTCAATAGGCCGAGTGTTACACGTCCAGAGGGAAATACAAGACCCACTGAAGGTAACAGTTCAAGACCGGGTAGGACTGAATATCCTCAAAATCCTGGATCTCGTCCTCAAAGGCCAGAAGGGGTAACACCAGGTAGGGAAAATCCGGCACAAAGGCCACAACAAGTTAACCCTTCGCAGCCGCAAGTAGAGCGCCCAACACGTCAGGAAAGACCGACACAACAGCCTCAAATGCAGCCGCAGCAACAACAAAGACCGGAAACGCCACGTCCAGAAAGACAGGAAAGACCTCAACGTCAGGAAAGCAGACCGGTTCAACAGCCTCAGCAGCAACAGCAAAGACCTGAAGCTCCACGTCCGCAAAGACAGGAACAGCCTCAGCGTCAGGAAAGCAGACCTGCACCGCAGCAACAGCAACAAAGGCCGGAGCGCGTACAACAGCAACAGCCTCAAAGAAGTAGTGAAGGCAGAGGCAATCAAGGTGGTGGTGAAAGACCAGCACGTGGTGGCAGAAATTAGCCAAACGAATCAATAGAATAGGGCGCCCAAAACCAGGGTGCCCTTTTTATTTGCCATAAACTAAAAGTCCGACACCACAATATCTGCATCCGGATTAACCTTGCTCCTATGCATATTGCCCCAGTCTGACATCGCTTTCAACATCGGCCTCATACTTAAACCGAGTGGGGTGAGTTCATATTCTACCCTTGGCGGAACCACCGGATATACCGTCCGCTTCACTACCTGGTCAGCTTCCAGTTCGCGCAATTGCGAAACCAACATCCTTTCAGAAATTTGTACTATCGAATTCTTCAAATCACTGTATCGCATGGTTTGGTGCATCAACCTGCAAAGTATCGCAGGCTTCCATCTCCCCCCTAATACAGATAAAGAATAGGCCATGCCGCAACTGTCGTTAATCTGTTTTTCATTGATAGTATTCGTAGATGATTCCTTTCTCATTTCTTACCTTTTTGTTAGTACCTGACAATTTAATGTATACCTATAAAAATATGCAATAGTATCTACTTTTGAATAGAAATCAATAACAAAATAGTATGAAACGTTTAGAAAACAAGATCGCATTTATTACCGGTGGTGGCCGTGGAATGGGTGCAGCGATAAGCAAAAGACTGGCAGAAGAAGGTGCAACGGTAGTATTAACCTATTCTAAATCCAAGGAAAAAGCAGAAGCGGTAGCCGCAGAAATTAAGGCGAATGGCGGGCAAGCCTCTGCTGTGAAAGCCGACAGTATTGACCCGAAAGCCTTAACCGCTGCTATCCAAAAAACCATTACAGAACTCGGCCCTATAGACATTTTGGTGAGTAATGCCGGAATCTACATTGGTAAGGAATTTGAATCTCATACACTCGAAGATTATGAGGAGATCATGGCGATAAACGTTCGAGCGATATATGTAGCAGCCCTCGCTGTGGCTCCTAGTATGCCCAATAATGGTAGAATCATCACTATTGGCAGCAACATGGCTGAGAACGCAGTCGGCCCTCAAACCACTTTATATACCATGAGTAAAGCCGCGCTTACAGGTTTTACGAGAGGGCTAGCCAGAGATCTGGGCGCTAAGGGCATTACTGTAAACCTTGTACAGCCGGGTCCAATTAATACCGACATGAACCCTTCAAATACCGACCTAGCCGATTTTTTGAGAAGCCGCATGGCACTTTCAGACTACGGAACAGGTGAAGATATTGCGGGCCTGGTTGCCTATCTGGCCAGTGAAGAAGGAAAGTTTATTACAGGTACTGCCATTACAATTGATGGGGGATTGAATGCCTAATATATAAGCCATTTAATACTATTAGTTAATTTTACAGAAATTATGTTTATTAATAATATTATATTTATCTTTAAAAAACGTAACAACTCATAAAACAAGGACAACTAAAAACCCGGCCAATGAAATAAAGAAACAGCACAACATATCGTTTACTTCTTAAATGAGGTATTAATTAGAGTCTCATCTTTCAAAATTCTGACAATATGAACCGAGACAATAGATTAATGCCCGTAACAAATATTGTTGTACTTTTGAAGGTGCACTATAGCGTTATGGGCTCTATTGTAATCCGCGGGTTCAAGGTCGTCAGAAGCCCGAAAGATGGCGGGTTTACGTAGAGTCTGCTATAGTACACCTTCGTTTCATTAAAAAACGAAATCCACCGCAAGCAACTCCTAAATCCTCGGAGACTCATTTTTTAAAGCTTAAAAATGAGCATATGAATCACCAACAGTATCTACACAAAAGACCATCCGGCGCCAAAGCTGAGCAACAAGAAGTTGCCAATGAAATTCTAAAATCTTTTTTTGCTGATTATCCAATAGACGATACTCTTGAATACCTTCGCCAAATGATGACGCAAAGTTATTATACCAAAAAAGAATTTTTGAATAACGTAGAACGAGCTAATTTGATCGCCTTCTATGAACATCTCCACCCCATGATTATGGCGACCAGTATCCTCTATGAAGGCAAATAGACCCTACATAAATTGAACCCAGAAACTAAACATGCTTAGGGAATAGTCCTCACATGATCCACACATTGGACACACTTTCTTCACAAAAAGGTACCTTTTTGTGGCTTTGGTGTGAAGGAGGTGTGAACCAGGTGTGAAGAAACCTTAACCTTGTGAAGGATTTAAAATCTTGCTCTTCCAATTTGGAAGAGCAAGATGGCCCAAATGCAATGCTTTTACGCAGGCACGAATTTTTATATATTATAATTATCTTTGCAGCCGCGTTGAACGCACAGGCTTAATTCTTTATGATTCACCCAGAAATAGAAAAACGAAAAACATTTGCCATTATCAGTCACCCCGATGCCGGTAAAACCACATTAACAGAAAAATTCCTGCTTTTTGGCGGTGCCATTAATACGGCTGGAGCGGTAAAACGCAATAAGGCCAACCAGAGCAATACTTCCGATTTTATGGAGATAGAGAAACAGCGTGGTATCTCTGTAGCTACTTCCGTAATGGGCTTTGAATATAGCGGTAAGCGTATCAATATCCTAGATACACCTGGTCACAAAGATTTTGCGGAAGACACTTACCGTACCTTATCGGCAGTAGATAGCGTAATCCTTGTTGTGGATTGTGTGAAGGGAGTTGAGGAACAAACAGAGAAACTAATGTCTGTTTGTAGAATGCGTAACACTCCGGTAATCATTTTTATCAATAAAATGGACCGTGAAGGTAAAGAAGCCTTCGATTTGCTAGACGAGATTGAAAATAAATTAAACATCAGCCTGTGTCCTTTATCTTGGCCAATTGGTCAGGGACACACCTTTAAAGGCGTATACAGCATATACAACAAACACTTAAACCTGTTTGAACCTGATAAATCAAAAATCAGTGCACCAGTAATTGAGGTGAACGACTTAAACGACGAGAATCTAAATAAGTTCTTAAAACCTAAAGAATTAGAAGGATTAAAAGGTGATTTGGAACTTGTACATGGCGTTTACGGCGATTTAGACAAAAGCATGTACATCGAAGGATTGTTGGCACCTGTGTTTTTTGGTAGTGCGATCAATAACTTTGGTATCAAAGAATTGTTGGATACGTTCATCAATATTGCTCCAAGTCCGAAAGGACGTGAGGCAGAGCAGCGTGAAGTAGCTGCAGAAGAAAAGAACTTTTCGGGCTTTGTATTTAAAATTCACGCCAACCTTGATCCAAAACACAGAGATAGAATTGCCTTCTTGAGGGTTTGCTCCGGCAAGTTTGAGCGTAATAAATTTTATTACCACACCCGTCAGGATAAGAAACTGAAATTCTCCAACCCAATGGATTTCATGGCCAACGAAAAAAGCATCGTTGAAGAAGCATGGCCAGGTGATGTGGTGGGTCTTTATGACAGCGGCAACTTTAAAATAGGCGACACCCTTACTGAAGGCGAGAAACTTCAATTTAAGGGCATTCCTAGCTTCTCTCCCGAGATATTTAAGGAGTTGGAGAACAGAGACCCGTTAAAAACAAAACAGCTGGAAAAAGGCATACAACAGCTTACAGAGGAAGGGGTAGCACAATTGTTTGTGATGCAGCCCGGAAATCGTAAGGTAGTTGGTGCAGTTGGTGAGCTTCAATTTGAAGTAATTGCCTTCCGTTTGGAACATGAATATGGTGCTAAGGCGGCTTTCAGGATGCTAAGCTACACACGTTCCAACTGGGTAACTTCAAAAGACAAGACTAAACTTGCTGAATTCCTGAAAAGGAAACAAGCACATATCGGTGAGGATAAAGACGGTAATCCGGTTTATCTGGCCGACAATGAGTTCATGATCAATATGACGATGCGGGATTATCCGGATATCGAATTCCATAAAACATCCGAGTTTAAATAACAAAAAACGCCTGTATTGATACAGGCGTTTTTTGTTATTACGTTAAAATCTTATTTACGCCAACAATTTCTCGATAGCCTGGTGTGTTTTTTCAAATTTAAACTGCGACAAGATCTCTGACATCATTTCTTCAATCTCCCCATTACAAAGATTTCCTATACTTCCTTCATGCGTATGATTTACCGCCTTACCAGGAGCAAAAGTGCCATTATCGATAGACTCGCCAACAATTTTATACGCTTCTCTAAAAGGAGTACCATTTAAGGCAAGCTCATTTACCACCTCTACGCTAAATAAATAAGCATACTTTTTATCATCCAGAATATGGTCTTTTACGGTAATGTTCTGAAGCATGAAAGTGGTCATCTCCAAACATTCATTCAAAGAAGTGATTGCAGGGAAAAGATTCTCTTTTAACAACTGCAAATCGCGATGATACCCTGAAGGCAGGTTTGTGATCATTAAGGCGATCTCATTTGGCAATGCCTGAATCTTATTACAACGTGAACGAATCAACTCAAATACATCAGGGTTCTTTTTGTGCGGCATGATGCTCGATCCTGTAGTTAACTCATCTGGGAAGCTGATAAACCCAAAATTCTGATTGATGAACAAGCAAACATCCATCGCCATTTTAGCTAGAGAAGCAGCAACGGAGGACATGGCCTGCGCCAAAATTCTTTCTGTCTTACCCCTACCCATCTGCGCATAAACCACATTGTAATTTAAGCGTTCAAAGCCTAGCAAAGCGGTAGTCATCGTTCTGTTTAAAGGAAAAGAAGAGCCATAACCAGCAGCAGAACCCAAAGGGTTTTTGTTACAGATTTTCCATGCGGCCAACATCAATTCCATATCATCCACCAAACTTTCGGCATAAGCACCAAACCATAGTCCAAACGAAGAAGGCATAGCAATTTGTAGGTGCGTATAGCCTGGCAGCAATTTATCCTTATGCGTATTGCTCAACGAAATCAGCTGTCCGAACAATACGTTGGTATTGCCCACCATTTCTTCGATGCAACTTCTGAAATAAAGTTTCAGATCAACTAAAACCTGATCATTACGCGAACGTCCGCTGTGTATTTTTTTACCGGCTTCTCCAATTCGTTGAGTTAACAACCACTCTACTTGGGAGTGTACATCTTCAACGGTATCTTCGATAACAAACTTTCCAGCCGCTATTTCAGTATAAATATTTTTAAGTTCCTTTTGAATCTCGGCAAGCTCATCGGCAGTAAGCAAGCCTATGCTTTCCAGCATTTCTACGTGAGCAAGTGAACCTAAAACATCAAAAGCTGCCATTTGTAAATCCAGTTCCCTGTCTTTACCCACTGTAAATGTTTCAATATCCTTATTTACATCAATATTTTTTTGCCAGATCTTCATGTGTCAATTTTTAAAATTTAATCTATTTGCCTCCAACTACTGGTTTCAGCATTGCGATATAAAGCTCGATACCTTCTTCAACTTCGTTGACATAGACATATTCATCAGCCATGTGCGACCGGGCAGAATCCCCAGGCCCAACTTTTAAAGAAGGAATGCTCAACAATGCCTGATCAGAGGTAGTAGGCGAACCATAGGTAGTACGGCCTAAAGCCAATCCAGCCTCAACTATTGGATGTGCTTTATCAATAGATGAAGGTTTTAATCGTGTAGAACGGGGCTGCACATCGCAATCCACATTTGTACGGATGATCTTTAACACCTCCTCATTTGTATAAGCATCTGTTACCCGCACATCAACGGTGAAAGTACAGGTTGCAGGCACAACATTGTGTTGAGAACCTGCATTGATAATGGTAACCGACATCTTTAAAGGACCAAAAACTTCAGACACCTTAGAAAAACGATAGTTTCGGAACCATTCAATATCCTTTAAAGCCTTGTAAATGGCGTTATCCCCTTCCTCTCGCGCCGCGTGCCCCGCTTTTCCGTGTGTAGTACAATCTAAAACCAGTAATCCCCTTTCGGCAATAGCCAGGTTCATTAGAGTAGGCTCACCCACAATAGCAAACTCCAGTTCACCTAAATCAGGCAGCACACATTCTAAGCCGTTACTACCAGATATTTCTTCCTCAGCTGTAGTGGCTAAGCAAATGTTATAATTTAATCCTTCCTGATCGTAGTAATAAAGAAAGGTCGCTATAAGCGATACAAGGCATCCTCCGGCATCATTACTACCCAAGCCATATAATTTACCGCCTTCAACCGCGGGATCGTAAGGATTGCGCGTATAACCTGTATTTGGCTTTACCGTGTCATGGTGCGAATTTAAAAGCAATGTCGGCTTAGCCGCATCAAAATGCTTGTTATAAGCCCATATATTATTCAATTTGCGATTGGTTTTTATCCCTTTCTGCTGCAAAAAATGCTCAATTGCATCAGCTGTTTTATCTTCTTCCTTGCTAAAGGATTGGATGCTAATCAATTGTTTCAGCAACTCTAAACTATCTTTTTGCAGTCCCGCTATCATCATATCTATTCTTTTGTATATAAAGCACCCGCTTTAATTGCTGAAAGTTTAATCCCCTTTATTAATGATGAGCTAAAGCCATTGTGCTCCATCTCGTTTAATCCTGCTATAGTACAGCCTTTAGGTGAAGTTACCTTATCAATTTCCTGCTCTGGGTGTGATTGCATCAATAATAGTAAGTCTGCAGCCCCTTTCGCAGTTTGTACAGCCATCTTTAAAGCTTCATCGGCATGGAAACCGATCTCTACTCCACCTTGCGACGCTGCTCTGATTGCTCTTAAAAAGAATGCAATACCACAGGCACATAAAGCGGTTGCCGAAGTCATAAGATCCTCGTTAATTTTAACCACAGAACCTACGGTTTCAAACATTCTGATTACCTCCGCCACATTCTCGGCAGTTGCATTATCAGTAGCCACGCAAGTCATAGACTGTCCAATGGCGATCGCAGTATTGGGCATCGCCCTAACCACCTGTACGCTTTCGCCCAATTTACTCCGGATGTCGATACAACTTACACCAGACGCTACAGAAATAAACACTTGTTTATCGGCATTAACAACGCCTTCTATTTGGGATAACAAGTTGTTTAATTGCTGTGGCAATACCGCCAGAACAACAATATCAGCATTTGCAACTACGGCCGCGTTGTCATCACTAACCACAAAACCCTGCTCGGCCAAAGCACTTAAGCCCGAAATATTCCTTCTGGTTAAGCTGATCTGTCCGGGTTCGGCATAATTAGATTTAACTAAGCCTTTGGCTAAAGAGATACCAATGTTTCCGCTTCCTAAAATAGCAATGCTGCCTTTAAACTTGTTCATAATTACTTTATTAATCTGGTTCCGAAATTATTTCCATTAATCTGTGGCAACTCATCAGCTTTACCAATGTATACGGCTGATACACCACTTTTTATTGCTTCAAAAGCATTATGCAATTTAGGGATCATTCCGCCCGAAACCACACCTTCACTTTTTAAAGTGTCAAACTGCTCCATCTTTATCTCTGTCACCAATGAACTATCGTCATCTATATCACGCATTACTCCCCGCTTTTCAAAGCAGTAGATTAACGAAGTTTCATATAAATCCGACATTGCCACCGCCACTGCCGAAGCAATGGTATCAGCATTTGTATTTAAAAGCTGTGTTTGCCCATCGTGGGTGATGGCGCAAAGCACCGGCACCAATCCCGCATCCAACAAGCTAGCCAGTGTTTTAGAGGAAACAGATGAAGCATCCAGATCACCTACAAAACCATAGTCTATATCCTTTACAGGTCGCTTTACCGCTTTTATGATGTTACCATCAGCACCAGTAAGCCCTATTGCGTTACAACCTTTTGCCTGTAACTGGGCAACCATGTTTTTATTAATTAAACCGGCATACACCATAGTTACCACTCGAAGTGTCTCTATATCAGTGATACGTCTACCTTCCACCATTTTGGCCTCTACGCCAAGCGAAACGCCCAGTTCCGTAGCAATTTTTCCACCACCGTGAATTAAAATCTTGTCGCCCGGAAGCGCAGTAAAGTCCAGTAAAAACCGATGTAGTTTTTCCGAATCGTCAATAACGTTACCCCCGATTTTAATTACACTTAGTTTCTTTTTCATATGCCTTATAGTTTCTCAAGCATTTGCTTTAATACCGCCTGCGCTGCCCATAAGCGATTTCCCGCTTCGTGGATCACCAATGAATTAGGGCCGTCCAATATTTCTGACGAAAGCTCCAAATCGCGGCGAACTGGTAAGCAATGCATTACCTTAGCATCGTTAGTCGGTTTTAATTTATCATTGGTAAGCATCCAGCCTTCTGGATAAGGCAATACTTTACCATATTCCTTGTAGCTAGACCAGTTCTTAACGTAGATATAGTCTGCACCGGCCAAAGCCTCATCGAGGTTGTGGGTAATATTGGCTCCAGGTGTAAAATCTTCATTTAACTCGTAACCACTAGGCTGAGCAATGGTAAAATCAAGCATTTCTTCTTGCTGCGCTTTACACATCCACTCCGCAAAAGAATTAGGTACCGCCTGTGGCAATGCTTTAATGTGTGGTGCCCAAGCTAAAACAACTTTAGGTTTGGCAGTTCCTTTCCAGGTTTCTTTGATCGTAACCAGATCCGCCAAACTCTGCAAAGGATGACGGGTAGCGCTTTCTAAGCTAACCACTGGAACCTTACAATATTTTATAAATTTATTGAAAAAGTCTTCGTTATAATCCTCTTCACGGTTCAACAATTTAGGAAAAGAGCGCAAGCCCAGCACATCACAGTACTGCCCCATTACAGCGGCAGCCTCCCGAATATGCTCTACGGTAGTTCCGTCCATCACTATACCATCTTGAGTTTCTAGTGCCCAACCTTCTTTATCCATGTTCATCACCATCACATTCATCCCTAAATTAAGGGCAGCTTTTTGGGTGCTTAAACGAGTACGTAAACTTGGGTTTAAAAAAACCAGACCCAGGGTTTTATTTTTACCCAGGTGCTGGTGTGCGTATGGGCTTTCCTTAAGTGCCAATGCATCTTTAACCAATTGGCCGATGTCTTGCACATCATTTACTGAGGTGAATTGGTTCATCCTTTTAAAGCGGTTTTAAAATCATTCAAAAATTGATCTGCCAGATCCTTAGTTAAATTTAAAGCAGGCAATAGTCTGATTACATTAGGCTTTGCCTCTCCAGTAAAGATTTTATGTTTAAATAGTAAGTCTTTTTTTACGTTTGGAAGGGTTTCAGGAAGTTCTATTCCGATCATTAAGCCACGACCACGCACTTCTTTTATTCCTTCTATTTGCTTTAATTCATTGATCAGATAAGTACCAACCTCTTCCGCATTTTTTAACAGATTATCCTGTTCAATAATTTCCAAAACTGCCAATGCAGCTGCGCAAGCTAAATGGTTACCACCAAAAGTAGTACCCAACATACCATGCCAAGGCTTAAACTTAGGCGCAATAGAAATCCCTCCTATCGGGAAACCATTACCCATTCCCTTTGCCATGGTATAGATGTCGGCATCAACACCGGCGTAATCATGCGAGTAGAATTTACCCGTTCTGCCGTAACCGCACTGCACACTATCCGCAATATAAACGGCATTGTACTGTTCACAAAGTGAACGGATTTTTTGTAAAAAGCTAACAGAAGCCTCTTTAATACCACCAACACCTTGTATGCCTTCGATGATTACGGCTGTAATTTCATTTCCGTATTCTGCAAAAGCATTTGCCAGAGCAGCTTCATCATTATGAGGTAAGAAAATAACGTTGTCAGTTTCATTTACCGGAGCGATAATCTTAGGATTGTCTGTTGCAGAAACCGCTAAAGAAGTTCTGCCGTGAAAAGCCCCTTTAAAAGCTATTACCTTTTTTCTTCCATTGTAAAAAGAGGCCAACTTTAGCGCATTTTCGTTCGCTTCGGCTCCTGAATTACATAAAAATAGCTGAAAATCGGTCTTTCCCGAAACTTTACCTAGTTTTTCAGCTAGTTCTACTTGTAAAGGAATAAGCACAGAATTAGAGTAAAAGCCGACCTTATTAAGCTGATCAGTTAAGCGTTTTACATAATGTGGGTGAGTATGGCCAATAGAGATTACGGCATGACCGCCATATAGATCTAAATATTCTTGACCATTAGCATCCCATACTTTACTACCAGATGCTTTTACTATTTCAATATTATTTAATGGGTATACGTCGAATAAGTTCATTTTATCTAATTTTTTAAGGATTAAGGATTCCCGTCCGTTATGCTAAAAATCGGCACAAAGACGGCACATAAAAGAGCGTTGAGAACGTTCAAACTAAAATGCTACTGCCTTTAGCCGGAGTCCTTCGGTCTCTTCCAATCCAAAAATTAAATTCATATTCTGCACTGCTTGTCCGCTTGCACCCTTTAACAGGTTATCTATGATACTTACAATAAACAGCTTGGTACCATGTTTTTCTACATGTACAACTGCTTTATTGGTATTTATTACCTGTTTTAAATCGATATTCATTTTGCTTACGTGCGTAAACGGATGCTTAGCATAATAATCACGGTAAATACGTTGCGCTTCTTCGGCTGTCAGATCGCTTTCCAAATACATCGCCGCTAAAATACCCCTTGTAAAATCGCCACGTTGAGGGATAAAGTTCAATACCTGCTCAAACTTTTTATTTAGCTGTCTAAGGCTTTCACCGATCTCATTTAGATGCTGGTGTTCGAATGCCTTATAAACTGACAAGTTGTTATTGCGCCAGCTAAAGTGTGATGTTCCCGACAAGCCTTGTCCCGCACCTGTTGATCCGGTTGTTGCATTGATATGTATTTCGTTTTTCAGCAAGCCTTTAGCAGCCAGTGGAAGCAAGCCTAATTGAATGCAAGTTGCAAAACAACCAGGGTTAGCAATAAAATTACTGTTTTTTATAGCTTCTCTGTTCAGCTCTGGCAAACCATAAGCCCAGCGCGTACCCGCATTCACTTTCAATCTGAAATCCTGACTTAAATCAATGATCTTGATCGCTTTGTTAATGTCGTTGTTCTCTAGAAACAGTTTCGAATCCCCATGTCCAAGGCACAGAAATAACACATCAATATCAGAAGTAAGCGAAGGAGAAAAACGCAAATCCGTATCGCCAAGTAAATCGGTATGCACATCAGAAACCAGGTTTCCAGCATTGCTCTTACTGTGTACGAATTTAATTTCTACAGAAGGGTGATTGATCAGGATGCGAACTAATTCACCTCCTGTATATCCTGCACCACCAACTATACCTGCTCTAATCATGTCCGTTTACTTTATGCCAGATCATTACCTGGTTACCAAAAATCTTAGAAAATCCTTTTACATCCTCGCCACTCCATGCATTATTCATTTCGCCATAACTACCAAATTTATTGCTCATTAAGTCATGCTCAGACTCAATACCAATAATATTGAAGCGATAAGGCAACAATTCTACAAATACCGTTCCGCTAACGACTTTCTGAGTATCAGTTAAGAAAGCTTCGATGTTGCGCATAATTGGGTCATGAAATTGACCTTCATGCAACCAGTTGCCATAAAAAGTAGACAATTGTTCTTTCCACGAAAGCTGCCATTTGGTTAACGTATGTTTTTCAAGCGTATGGTGTGCTTTGATAATTACGATTGGAGCCGCAGCTTCAAAACCCACACGTCCTTTGATACCAATAATTGTATCACCAACATGGATATCTCTACCGATGCCATACGGCTGTGCAATGGCTTGCAATTTTTGAATAGCCTGAACTGGTGCCAAGGTTTCGCCATCAATACCAACTAACTCTCCTTTTTCAAAAGCTAGGCTAAGTTTACGTGGTTTTGTTTCAGAAACTTGTGTAGGCCATGCTTCTTCAGGTAAAGTCTCGTTAGAAGTTAAAGTTTCTTTTCCGCCAACTGAAGTTCCCCATAGTCCTTTATTGATCGAGTATCTCGCTTTTTCAGCGCTATACTCCACACCATGTGCATTCAGGTATTCTATTTCCGCTTCGCGGGATAATTTTAAATCTCTAATTGGTGTAATGATCTCTACATTAGGAATGATGATATTAAAGATCATATCAAAACGTACCTGATCATTACCTGCGCCTGTACTACCGTGGGCTACGTAATCAGCACCAATCTTTTTAACGTAGTTGGCAATAGCTGTTGCCTGACTTACACGTTCTGCACTAACAGAAAGTGGGTAGGTAGCATTTTTTAATACATTACCGAAAACCAGGTATTTAATACAGCCGTTATAATAATTTGTAGTTTCGTCAACTACAGCATGAGAAACTACACCAAGAGCGTAAGCGCGCTTTTCAATTTCCTGTAATTCCTCATCAGAAAAACCTCCTGTATTTACAATAACAGAATGAACCTCAAGTCCACGGTCCTGAGCAAGGTAAATGCAACAAAATGAGGTATCTAAACCTCCGCTAAAAGCTAAAACAACTTTCTTCTTCATCTTAATATAACAGCTATTTAAATAAAACACTAAACAATAGAAACAGGGATTTAGGACCCTTCTTACCTGGAGATTTGGTCTTAAGCACTAATCTTTGCTTAATACGCATAAAGCGTTCGTACAACTTCGGCTTTTTATGCAGTTCCTCAGCAAACTTCTTTGCTACGTCGTGCTTTTGTTCCACTGGGTCGTACAACATTGCGGTGCACATACAATTTTTGCGTTCCTTCATTTTTAATATTTCGAAGTTAACACAACTTTGGCAACCTTTCCAAAATTCCTCATCCTGAGTAAGTTCAGAATAAGTAACGGGCTCGTAGCCAAGATCGGAATTGATCTTCATTACAGCCAGCCCCGTTGTTAAGCCAAATATCTTGGCTTTTGGATACTTCTGTCGAGAAAGCTCAAAGATTTTTTCCTTAATGGCATGTGC
Source organism: Pedobacter sp. ok626 (assembly GCF_900100435.1). Lineage (GTDB taxonomy): Bacteria > Bacteroidota > Bacteroidia > Sphingobacteriales > Sphingobacteriaceae > Pedobacter. The sequence continues at coordinate 98,668 of NZ_FNEX01000012.1, forward strand.
TAAACCTGCCTTACGGTATTTAGGACTAACAATAAGTCCAGAATTGGCCACAAACTGTCCGTGAGTCCATGTTTCTATGTAGCAGAATCCTGCCCATGAGCCATCTTTATGAAATGCAATAACGGATTTACCGTCAACCATTTTCCCCGCTACGTACTCCGGAGAGCGTTTAGCAATACCTGTTCCTCGTGCTTTAGCCGATTCAGCCATCTCCTCACAGATTTCTTCTGCAAAGACACGATGTTCAGGAAGTGCAACCTGCACTATAAAATCGTTTATATTCATTAATATGATAACGAAAAAATATAAATGTTTTGATTAATTGTTTTTTGAGAGGCAATCCTCTTCGTAAATGACCTGGTATAAGGGATTTACTCAGATCCGCGGCGTATAGGTTTGCCGGTTCGTAGTCACAAAAAACACGGGTTGTAAACGTTCAATAAACAGACTCCTTGAAGCAATATTCTTTGCTTCAACAATAGAAAGTTTATGCGTTGCGTGTTTGATCATTTTCTGCGTATAATAAATATTTGAATGAGTTGAGGCGCAAAGGTTTAAATAAATATCGAATTGTGCAATACGTTTTTAATTTTTTTACATTTTTCGGTCATTCTCAAACCATTAAACCCCTTAAAAAAAGGAATTTCATCATTTAATAATAAAAACGTGTATTTGTCTTAACGTCCGAACCTAAAATAATGGGATAAAAGATTGGGCATTCCGTCCATCATATCAATAATCATCTCTGCTCCAGTTACCGAAAAAGTGATGCCATTACCACCAAAGCCCAAAAGAAAATAGCTATCCGGAAATTTGGGATGTTGACCAATATAAGGCAGACCATCTTTTGTTTCGCCGAAAGTACCGCACCAGCAGAAATCCTCTATAAACGTCACATCTGGAAGATATTTCTTCAGTGTTTTGGTCAACCGATCTTTCTTTTTGCAAAGCAACAGATCACGCTTTATTGCATTTTTAAAATCTACATCTTCTCCGCCAACAAGCAACCGCCCATCGTCCGTTGTACGCATGTACAGGTACGGCGCATCAGTATTCCAGAATAAGGTTTTATTACAGAATGAGGTATGCTTATTCTCTTTCTCACTAATAATCGCATAAGTACTTTTTAAATTCACAATTTTATCTGGCAGCATATTCTGGGTCTCATACCCCGTACAATAGATGATCTTTTTAGCACGAATTTCTGCGCCGGTCTGTACCTGCACCTTAACCCCATCCTTTTCATACTTTACCTTTTTCAACTCGGTCTTATCAAATACCCTTAAACCCTTTTCGGTATTGTAGTGCAGTAGATCATGCGTCAGGCGAAAAGCATCCACGCTTCCACCATCTTCTGACAAAATACCTCCTTCGGCCACCAGCCCATAGGCTGTATATAATTGCTGCTTTTCCAACCACTTCACAACAAAGCCCGCAGCCTCACGAGTCTCGAATTCGGTTTTCAACCATTTTACATCTTTACTATTGCCCGCAAAATAAACGGACTGTTTTTTTTCAAAGCCACATCCTGATTGAATTTCATTTACCACACTATGCAGGCTCTCTATAGCATCCCTACAAGACAGATAACTGGCAATAGCACCTTGCTCCCCTATCATCTGCTTCAGTTTATATAAAGGAATATCTATTTCATATTGGAGCATTGATGTGGTCGCCGAAGTGCTGCCGTTGGCAATCTCCCTTTTATCGATTAAAACTGTTTTATAGCCCTTTTTTATAGCAGCATGAGCCATTAGCGCCCCCGTTATACCACCGCCAACAATTAACACCTCTGTATCTATATCTTCCCGCAGAGAGGGATAAGAGTGCTTTATTCCATTTTTTACCAGCCAAAAAGGTTCATTCGATCGTACATCCATAATTTTAATTGATGCTTTTATAACACAAAATGGCCAATTCTGTTTGATTTAGCCTAGATCACAGCATATTTAATCCGTTTTTATATATTTACCCTAAGACAACGAAACCCTAGACCCAAACCATTTAATATGAAGAAGTGCCTAATCATTCTATGCCTTATTATCCCTGGGATAGCTTTTTCCCAAGACATTAAGTTAACCAGAACTATCTTAGATACGCTCACCTCCAAAACAATGTGGGGACGAGGATATACCAATAATGGACTTGGCAAGGCAGCTGATTATATCAGTGCTCAATTTAAGGCGTATGGATTAAGTCCGATGGACGGAAAAACATTTAAGCAGGATTTCTCGTTCCCTGTCAATACATTTCCGGGCAGCATGGAACTCAAAATAAATGGCAAATCCCTTATCGCCGGGAAGGACTTTATAGTCAAACCCGAAAGTATGGGCGGAAAAGCGAGTGGTAAGCTGGAACAGAAAGATAGCTCAACATTCATTTCTTCAACAGACCAAGTTGTCATAACCTTGAAAGATAAACTGACCTGGTCTGTAAGTACTAAACTGACAGACCATACCGAGATTCAAGTCATTAAATCGGCCATAACAACACCGGAAAATTTTGATATAAATATCGAAAACAGCTTTATCCCAGAGTTTAAGGCAGAGAACATCTGTGGACTAGTCAAAGGAACTGCACACCCCGACTCCATAGTTGTATTCACAGCTCATTATGATCATTTAGGCGGCATGGGAAGTACAACTTATTTCCCCGGTGCAAATGACAATGCCAGTGGGGTATCCTTTTTGTTGAGTATGGCCAAATATTATGCAGCTAATCCCGCACCCTATACCATGGCATTTATCTGCTTTGCGGGAGAAGAGGCGGGATTAATTGGCTCTAAGTACTTTACAGAAAACCCTCTGGTCGACCTGAGTAAAATCCGCTTTCTAATTAACATAGACATGGTTGGAACCGGAGAAACGGGAATTACTGTGGTTAATGCAACGGTCTACCCAAAGGAATTTACGCTGCTAAACCAGATTAACGACGCCAATAATTACCTCGCAAAAATTAAATCCAGAGGCAAAGCGCCAAACAGCGATCACTACTTTTTTTCAGAAAAAGGGGTCCCTGCTTTCTTTATTTACACCACTGGCGGCATAGCAGCATATCACAACATTTACGATCTACCAGGCACTCTCCCCTTTACTAAATACGACGATCTTTTTAAGTTATTTATCGATTTTAATAGCAAACTGATGAAATAAAGCTTCTTTTTCATTTTAATCGGTATAGTTTAAACCAATTTCCTTTAATTTCGTTGTTATAAAAAAACAACCTGATTATGTTCGATAAATTGATGGCGGCACAACAAAAGGCCGATGAAATAAAAAAACGCCTGGATACAATTTCTGTTTTTGCTGAAGTTGAAGGTGGCGCTATACGCATTACTGCCACTGCAAATAAAGCAATTACATCTGTAGAAATTAACGAAGATTTTTACAAACAGGCAGATAAAGAAGAGTTAGAAGAGTTACTACTTACAGCCATAAACAAAGCCTTAGCACAGGCTGATCAGGTAAGCGCTACAGAAATGCAAGCTGCAACAAAGGATATGTTTGGTGGTCTTGGTGGTATGTTTGGACAATAATACGCACGCTTACTAATAAAAAACACAGATGAAGTATACTTATTATGGCCAATCTTGCTTTATGCTTGAAGCTGATGGCAAAAAGTTTCTTTTTGATCCTTTTATCACCCACAACCCTCTAGCGAAGCACATTGATATCAAAGGTATTGAGGCCGACTATATCCTTGTTAGCCACGGACACGGTGATCATGTTGCCGATTTAGTAGCAATTGCAAACCAAACCAAAGCGCAAGTAATTGCCGTCGTTGAGGTTGCCGACTGGATCAAAAAACAGGGTGTACAAAATGTCACTGATGTAAATTTTGGCAAAGCTAAATTTGACTTTGGGATGCTACGGACGGTATGGGCTACGCATTCAAGTAGTAATCCGGATGGCAGTTATGGTGGTAACCCTGCCGGTTTTGTACTGGAGCTAGGTGGAAAAACGATATACTATTCGGGAGATACGGCACTAACCGTTGAGATGAAAATTCTGGCAGACTTATATAATTTAGATTATGCCATACTTCCTATTGGTGGTCATTATACAATGGATGCCGATGATGCCGTAGTGGCTACAAAATATATTGACTGTGATAGAGTGATTGGCGTACATTACAACACTTTCCCGCCAATCCAGATAGACACTGAAGCCGCAATGGCCAAGTTTAAAAGAGAGAACAAGTTGCTGTTTTTACCGGGAATTGGTGAAACGATTGAACTTTAGTTGCAAAATATGCTATTCAAAAATAGCCTGATCACAATTGAATGATCAGGCTATTTTTTTGCGCTCGTCATCCTGAATTTATTTCAGGATCACTCTTTAGCAGATTTTGAATAGTTAGTGCGAGATTCTGAAATAAATTCAGAATGACGACCGACTTATAAGTCCTAACACGTTTAATGCGCCGCTAACCAGTTAGCACCTTCACCAATCTCTATTTCAATTGGAACGGTAGTTTTTATTGCAGTCTTCATTCGATGTGAAATAATATTCTTCATGGCTTCGACTTCTGTTTTTAACACATCGAACACCAACTCATCATGCACCTGCATCGTCATCTTTGATTGCAATCCCTGTTCTTGGATATCTCTATGGATATTTATCATTGCTACCTTAATCATATCCGCAGCAGAGCCCTGTATCGGTGCATTGATAGCATTTCGCTCTGCAAAGCCACGAACCGTTTGATTCGCCGAATTGATGTCACGTAAATACCTTCTTCTGCCTAAAATTGTCTCTACATATCCATTCTCACGCGCAGAATTCATGGTATCCGCCATAAACCTTTTGATACCCGGATATTGAGTAAAGTATTGATCTATAATTGCCGCAGCCTCTTTTCTTGGTATCCCCAGGTTCTGTGACAATCCAAAAGCAGATTGCCCATATATGATCCCAAAGTTTACTGCCTTAGCATTGCGACGCTGTGTTGAATCAACTTCTTCAATAGAGATACCATACACTTTAGCGGCTGTTGCCGTATGAATGTCTATTCCGTTGTTGAAAGCCTCCAACATATTCTCTTCTTTACTGATTTCTGCAATAATACGAAGCTCTATTTGCGAATAATCCGCAGAAAGCAGGATATGATCCTCATCTCTTGCAATAAATGCCTTGCGCACTTCCCTACCTCGTTCTGTACGAATTGGAATGTTTTGCAGGTTCGGATTATTTGAACTTAACCTTCCTGTTGCAGCAACAGCCTGGTTATAACTCGTGTGTACACGCCCGGTTCTAGGATTTACCAGCAAAGGCAAAGCATCAACATAGGTTGATTTTAACTTCTGCAACTGACGGAAATCCAGAATGTCCTGAACGATATCGCTTTTATGCGCCAGTGCCAGCAAAACATCCTCTCCCGTTTGATATTGACCCGTTTTAGTCTTTTTAGCTTTAGGATCTAGTTGTAATTTATCAAAAAGCACCTCTCCTAATTGTTTTGGAGAGGCCAGGTTAAACTTAATGCCACATTTATCGTACACATTCTGTTCGAACCTTCTAATATCCAATTCCAGTTCTTTAGAGTAATTGATCAAAGTATCCATATCAATCCTCACCCCTTCTTTTTCCATATCAGCAAGGACATAAATCAAAGGGTTTTCCACCTCAGTCGCTAATTTTTCAGCGTTTAACTCTTTTAGCATTGGCATAAAAACATTAGCCAACTGTAAAGTTACATCCGAATCCTCGGCAGCATAATCTACCACCTGCTCTACTGGAACGTCACGCATATTACCCTGTCCTTTGCCTTTGGCACCAATCAAGGTTGTAATAGAAATCGGCGAATAGTTTAAATAATTCTCCGATAGCACATCCATATTGTGCCTGGTATCCGGATCTATCAGATAATGTGCTAACATGGTATCGAATAACCTTCCGTTTATGGAAACGCCATACCATTTCAGGATCAACATATCATATTTAATGTTTTGCCCTATTTTAACAATATTCTCGTTTTCAAGTACGGGTTTAAACTCATCTACAATCTTTTGTGCTTCTTCTTTATCGGCAGGTACCGGCACATAATAACCTTCACCTGGCTTAATGCTAAATGACATCCCGACTAAATCAGCCAGATTAGCATCCGTTCCGGTAGTCTCCGTATCGAAAGAAATGCTTTCCTGTTGTTGCAAAAGCTCAATTAATGATTTGCGCAATTCAGCTGTATCAGCCAGTTTATAATCATGCTCAGTATCTACTATGGTTTTAAGCGGCACCATTTCTTGATGAATCGGTGGTGGTGGAGTAACAACCACTTGAACACTTCTTATAGGCTCACCTACAGCATTACCGAAAAGGTCTGTTTGCTGAGAAACTACCGTCGTGCCTCCTCTATTGAAATCATCCCCAAAGACTCTTTTTCCAATGGTTCTAAATTCTAACTCGGCAAATAGAGGCTCCAGCAATTCTCTACTCGGTGTCTCTACTTCCAGTGCCGTCTCATCAAATTCTACCGGAACATTTAATAGAATTGTTGCCAGTTTTTTAGACAACAGTCCTTGTTCTGCATAGGCTTCTACATTTTCCCTTTGCTTACCCTTCAATTCATGCGAATGTGCTATGATATTTTCTACCGAACCGTATTGCTTGATCAATGATTTTGCGGTCTTTTCTCCAATACCAGGGATGCCAGGGATATTATCAACGGCATCTCCCCACAAACCTAAAATATCAATAACCTGCTCTACATTTTCAATTTCCCATTTCTCCAATACTTCCTTTACACCTAGAATCTCCATTTCATTGCCCATACGTGCTGGCTTATAAATGAAGATATTTTCTGACACCAATTGGGCAAAATCTTTATCCGGGGTCATACAAAACACTTGAAAGCCTTTTTGTTCAGCCTCTTTAGCCAAAGTGCCAATGATATCGTCAGCCTCATAGCCATCCTTTGTAATTACAGGAATCTTAAAGCCTTCTATCAACTTAAAAACATATGGTAATGCTGCAGAAAGATCCTCAGGCATAGATTGACGGTGCGCTTTATAAGCCTCAAAATCAGTATGCCTTTCTGTAGGCGCCGCCGTATCAAAAACTACAGCGATATGAGTTGGGTTTTCCTTTTTAAGTACCTCCATTAAGGTATTAGCAAAACCCATTACTGCCGAAGTGTTGACTCCTGCCGAAGTAAATCTGGGGTTTTTACTCAATGCAAAATGTGCCCTGTAAATCAGCGCCATACCGTCAAGAAGAAAAAGTCGTTTCATATTTTTTAATTAAAATTACTCGGATAAAGGTAACAATACTCCGTTGGACCACAACAATAACGGAATAATTTCCGTTATTTGATCACTATGAAATTGATAAAAGTATACGCCTTGATGTTGATGCTTTCTATAACCGCAATTGCGGTAAAAGCACAGGATATTGTCGTTATTTCGGAAGGAAACTTTGTTAGGGGAACCATACAAGGTACAGACTTCTCTACTGTAATGCTTAAAAATGATGACGGAAGCATTTCTCCATATAAAGCTAAAGACATCAAAGAGTTTTTATGGAACGGAGAAACCTATGTAAGCAAACCTATTGTGATCAAGAAGCGCATGGAACTTCGTTTTTTCAAGATTATAGAGCGAGGCGCTGTAAACCTATATAGCATCGGTGGAAATGGAGCTGCTGAACAACCTCAAGAAAAAAGACGTCGTATACAGCCAAGCATTGGCATAGGTGGAGGAACTGGTGGTTTTGGCGGACTGGGTGGCGGTGTAGGCATTACCATAGGTGGTGGAAGAAACCGGGACGACGATCAACCAAGAGCCGCTGCCCCTACGGCTTATTTTCTAGAACGTTTTGGCACAGGCCCCATGATAGAGCTTCCTGTTAATGGCGGAAACTCTGAGGGTAAAAACCAGCAAATTAAAAATGTATTACTGCAAAAGCTGACCAATGACGAAGATCTTGCAGAGCGTATAAAAGCCACAGAAAGCTTTGACCCAAAACTCATCAAGGCCTTCGTAGCTGCGTACAACGATATGCACAAATAAATTATCTGCTGATACAGTCGATCACATGGTCGTTTACCATGCCGGTTGCCTGCATATGCGCATAACAAATTGTGGTACCAAAGAACTTAAAGCCTCGCTTTTTCATGTCTTTGCTTATCGCGTCAGATATGTCCGTTCTGGCCGGAACATCCTTTAAAGTAAGCACCTTGTTCATGATCGGTTGCTTACCCGGTACAAATCCCCAGATATAATCAGAAAATGAACCAAACTCTTTCTGTATTGCTATAAATAGTTTGGCATTGGTGATGGCAGCCTTTACTTTTAACTTATTTCTAATGATTCCTGGGTCGTTCATCAAGCGTTCTTCATCTGCCTCTGTAAATGCAGCGACCTTTTCTACATCAAAGTTGGCAAAAGCTTTTTTATACCCTTCCCTTCTTTTCAAGATCGTGATCCAGCTGAGACCAGCTTGAGCCCCCTCAAGAATTAAAAATTCGAACATCGTTTGATCATCATAAACAGGCTTACCCCATTCCTCATCATGATACTTAACATACAAAGGGTCGGTTCCACACCATCCACATCTGATTTGCACTTTAACGTTGTTCGATTCTTCTACTTTTTCCATATTATAATTCTTGTAACGGATCCCAGAAATACTTTTTAAAGTTCTGTATTTTATCCCCTTTAACCACAATACCCTCCTTCTCTAGCAATTCCTGCATTAGATCTGGTGTTTTAAAATGGAACTTCCCGGTCAGCAGCCCTGTACTATTTACGACTCTATGGGCCGGAATAGGGGGATGTGCTAATGAAGCATTGCTCATGGCATAGCCCACCATACGTGCAGAACCACCAGCGCCCAGACTTTTGGCGATAGCACCATAGGAGGTTACTCTCCCTTTTGGGATTAGCCTTACCAATTCAAAAACCTGGTCGTAAAATGATTGTTCCATTTATTGTTTGTGGTTACTCCAAAGAGAACTGTATATAATTAATGCTTTTGTCGTGCTTTAAATAAATGCGTTCGTAATGAGTTTTAATAGAAAGCACCTCATCATAAAACTCTGATTTATACAACTGATCCGTTTTTTTATGACATTTCAACCCAAGCGCTTCTACTTTTTCAACTGTATAAAGATACAAGCCATCGTTATCCGTTTTTAAATTTATTTTGCCACCCGGTTTCAGGAAGGTTTTGTATTTATCTAAAAATCCCGGAAAGGTTAAGCGTTTCTTTTCGCGGCTATCCTGAGGCTGTGGGTCTGGGAAAGTGATCCAAATTTCATCTATCTCATTCTCACTAAAAAACTCCATGATATCTTCAATCTGGATTCTTAAAAAAGCCAGATTGGCAATTCCTTCATCCATTCCGGTACGCGCACCTCTCCATATCCTGTTGCCTTTTAGATCAACTCCGATAAAGTTTTTTTCCGGGAACATCTTTGCCATACTCAGGGCATATTCTCCTTTACCACATGCCAATTCGAGCACGATAGGATGATCATTTTTAAAATGTTGCGATGCCCATTTACCCTTTAATTCTTTTCCAGCATCCAACTGATAAACATTTGGGAAGGTGTCTATTTCCGCAAACTTTCTTAATTTATCTTTACCCACTATTTTGTTTTTTGTACAAACTTAGGCAAATAGTTATTTTATACCTCTCGTCGCGCCGAATTTATTTCAGGATAATACATATTCATGGGGGCTTTTCGTACTTTTGTAACCTCATTATAAGATACGTGGAAAAAAACGCAAAAATATACGTTGCAGGACACCGGGGAATGGTTGGTTCTGCGATTTACCGTAAATTACAAAAAGAAGGCTACAGCAACCTAATCACCAGAACTTCAGCAGAGCTTGATTTGCGCAACCAACAAGCGGTTACAGATTTCTTTACTGCTGAACAGCCCCAATATGTGTTTTTAGCAGCAGCGAAAGTTGGCGGCATCATCGCTAATAACACCTACCGTGCGGATTTTCTTTACGAAAATCTATGTATCCAAAATAATGTAATCCACCAGGCTTATAAAAACGGGGTTAAAAAGCTGATGTTTTTGGGGTCAAGCTGTATTTACCCTAAGTTGGCACCTCAGCCGCTAAAAGAAGAATACTTACTTACTGGCCTGCTTGAAGAAACCAATGAGCCTTATGCCATTGCTAAAATTGCAGGAATTAAAATGGCGGATGCTTATCGCGCTCAATACAACTGCAATTTCATTTCAGTGATGCCTACCAACTTGTACGGCTACAATGACAATTACCACCCTCAAAATTCTCACGTATTACCAGCGCTGATTCGCAAGTTTCATGAAGCAAAGGTAAATCAACAGGCTGAAGTTAACATTTGGGGATCTGGCACGCCAATGCGCGAATTCTTATTTGCGGACGACCTGGCAGACGCTTGTTATTTCTTAATGCAAAATTATAATGAAACAGGATTTTTGAATATCGGTACTGGGGAAGACTTAACTATAAAAGATCTGGCTATATTGATCAAAAATATCATAGGATTTGAAGGCGAGTTAACTTTTGACAGTAGCAAACCAGATGGCACACCACGTAAATTAATGGATGTATCTAAACTACATGCCTTAGGCTGGAAACACAAAGTATCTCTGGAAGAAGGCATTAAGCTAGCTTATCAGGATTTTTTAGAGAAACATAGTTAAAATTGATATCTTCGCTAAAGAAAAATAAACTTTAGCTATATGACCTTAGTTCAACTGGAATACATTGTCGCGGTAGACACTTACAGAAGTTTTGTTGGTGCTGCCGAGAAATGCTTTGTGACCCAACCCACACTGAGTATGCAGGTTCAAAAGCTGGAAGAAATGCTAAATGTTAAGCTCTTCGACCGCAGCAAACAGCCTGTTGTTCCAACAGAAATCGGCACCCAGATTATTGAGCAAGCAAGACTGGTACTACAGGAAAGTCAAAAGATCAAAGAAATCATCAATAACCAACAGCAAGAAGTTACAGGAGAATTAAAGGTTGGCATTATTCCAACTGTTGCGCCGTACCTTTTACCCCGGGTAATTTCGGCAATGATGGCAAAATACCCTGATTTAAAACTGCTGATCTGGGAGTACACGACTGAAGACATCATACATCATTTAAAAACCGGCATACTGGATTGCGGAATCCTTGCTACACCACTAGGCGACAACGCGATAGAGGAGCTACCACTCTACTACGAAAACTTTGTCACCTATATCAGCAAAAATAGTAAACTGTATAAAAAGAAGACTATTGACTCAGATGACCTGGAAGATGAAAACATCTGGCTGCTTAATGAAGGTCATTGTATGCGATCTCAGGTGTTAAATATCTGCCGTTCGACAAGTCAAAACAGACTTCAGGGCTTAACTTACAATACAGGCAGTGTCGAAACCTTAATTAGGATGGTAGACATGAATAATGGCGCCACTTTACTGCCTGAGCTGGCCTTAGAGGAACTAAATAGCCGGCAGTTGAGCAAAGTGAGGCATTTTAAATCACCAGAACCTGTAAGAGAGATTAGCCTTGCAACGCACAAAAACTTCATTAAAAAAAGGATGCTAAATGCTTTGAAAGAAGAAATACTGGCAGTAATCCCAAAAACGATGAAGCAAAAAAAGAAAAAAGATGTGGTAGGCATCTAAACAGCCTATATCCACAAAAATAGGCCCGGATGCAAAACATCCGGGCCTATTATATTATTGATCCTGCTATAAAAACAGGAAGAAAATTAAGCTTTTTTGAAACGCTCAGCTACAGCATCCCAGTTTACTACATTCCAGAAAGCGGAAATGTAATCAGGACGTCTGTTTTGATATTTCAAGTAGTAAGCATGTTCCCATACATCCATACCCAAAATTGGCGTACCTTTTACTTCAGCGATATCCATTAAAGGGTTATCCTGATTAGGAGTAGATGAAACTACTAATTTTTTATCAGCACCAACGCTTAACCAAGCCCATCCCGAACCAAAACGAGTTGCACCAGCTTCAGCAAATTTAGTTTTAAAGTCAGCGAATGAACCAAATGCTGCATTGATTGCATCAGCTAATTCACCTTTAGGCTCACCACCTTTATTTGGACCTATAACTTCCCAGAACAAAGAGTGGTTATAATGACCACCACCATTGTTTCTTACTGCAACTGGAAATTTAGAGATGTTTTTAACAATTTCTTCGATGCTTTGAGTAGCTTCTGGCTTGCCTTCTAAAGCTTTATTTAGGTTGGTAACGTAAGCTTGGTGGTGTTTACCATGGTGGATTTCCATAGTTAATTTATCGATATGCGGTTCTAATGCATCTGTTGCGTACGGTAACGCAGGTAATTCAAAAGCCATACTATTATGATTTAAGTTTAAATAATTATTTAATTTATGCCAACGACTGAACTATTGCCGTCTTCAACAGCAAATATAACAATCGAGGGTTAAGTTTTGTTCAATACTTTGTCAAGTTTAGCCTCTTTTATTTTCGAAAAACTTTTTCATCAAAGCTCCACATTCCTGTGCCAGGACCCCACTTTTCAGGATGGTTTTTGGGTGTAGCAAACTAGCATCTTTAGTCGTAAAACCTCTTTTAGGTTCTGGCGCACCATATACCAATTTGCCAATCTGCGTCCAGTAACTTGCGCCGGCACACATCACACAAGGCTCAATCGTAACGTACAAAGTACAATCCTTTAAATATTTGCCACCAAGGGTTTGCGAGGCTGCCGTAAACGCCTGCATTTCTGCATGGGCAGTCACATCATTCAACTGCTCTGTTAAATTGTGTCCACGCCCCACTATACGGCCTTTACAGACTACTATTGCGCCTATCGGGATCTCTTCGGCCTCGTAAGCTTTTTGTGCTTCGTGTAAGGCCAAACGCATGAAATGTTCGTCTTCGGCGCCAGGGTTATCTTCTTCTGAAAAATTATAAAAGCTCATGGGCCAAAGATAGTATTATATCATTTTACTCCCATTAGGAACTTTCCCATTTAATGTGGTCAACACGATATCTCCATTTTCGTCTGCAAATCCTGTAACCAGGAACTCCGACATAAATTTACCAATCTGCTTTTTAGGGAAGTTAATCACCCCCACAATCTGTTTTCCAACCAACTCCTCTTTCGTATATAGCTTTGTAATCTGAGCAGAGCTCATTTTAATGCCCAGTTCTCCAAAATCTACTTTTACTTTATAGGCGGGTTTTCTAGCTTCTGGATAATCAAAGACCTCTAAAATTGTTCCCGCACACAATTCAACTTTCTCGAAGTCATTCCAGGTTATTTCTTCCATGCCGTGAATTTACAATTTATTCAATAATGTGATCATCATGAATTAATCAACTAGCCACATTGTTTTTTTTATCTTTGTCGCCATGATGATCGATGTAATACTTAAAAAAGGCAAAGAAAAAGCTGCTATGCTGCGCCATCCCTGGATTTTCTCTGGTGCAATTGATAAAATTAAAGGAAAGCCAGAAAATGGCGAGGTGGTCATCGTAAGATCAGCAGAAAAAGAATTTCTTGCTTATGCCTTTTACAACGATCAATCAAGGGTAGCATTACGCTTATTAGAATGGGATGAAAGCATTACCATAGATAAAAGCTGGTATCAGCAAAAGCTAAAGGCCGCTATTGAATCCCGTGCCCACCTATTGAATGCGGACACCAACACCTGCAGATTGGTATTTAGCGAAGCTGATTTTTTACCTGGACTTATTGTAGACAAATATGGCGATTTCCTATCTCTGCAGGTATCAAGCGCAGGAATAGAGGCGGTACAGGAAGATATCATTGATATTTTAAAGCAAGAGCTAAACCCTAAAGGAATATTCGATAAAAGCGACGCTGGCGCGCGTAAGCACGAAAACCTGGAGCCTGCACAAGGCTTACTTTGGGGAGAAACGCCACCTGAATTTATTGAAGTAAAAGAAAATGGTATTTTGTATCATATCAATATCGCTGATGGTCAAAAATCCGGGTTTTATTGCGACCAACGCGATAATAGACAGATCCTTGCTGCCTACACAAAAGACAAAACCGTATTGGATTGCTTTTGCTATAGCGGTGGTTTTACTTTAAATAGCCTAAAATACGGCGCTGCCCATGTAACCAGCGTAGATAGCTCAGCACTGGCCATTGAAACTTTAAAACATAACCTTGGGCTTAACGGCTTTAGCGAAGATAAACAAAGCAGCATCCAATCGGATGTGAACAAACAACTCCGTGCTTTTAAAGAAGAAGGTAAAACTTTTGATGTCCTCGTATTAGATCCCCCTAAATATGCGCCTTCCAGATCGGCTTTAGACCGGGCTGCAAGAGCTTATAAAGACTTAAACAGGCTTGGCATGCTTCTGCTCAAAAAAGGCGGCATATTGGCTACCTATTCCTGCTCGGGAGCTGTAGATCTGGAAACTTTTAAACAGATCATTGCCTGGGCTGCATTAGATGCTGGCAGAGAAGTTCAGATCATTAAACAGTTTAGCCAACCTGAAGATCACCCGGTAAGAATCTCCTTCTCAGAAGGAGAATACCTGAAAGGATTACTACTAAGAGTACTTTAAGCACAAAAAAGAGAGGCCCGTTATCTGATATAGATAACGGGCCTCTTTATGACAGGACTAATCTTCCGGCAATTTGTCATACTCTCCTTTCAGTGCATAATAGCCAAATATGACCAGTCCTGCGCTGATGGGTATAAAAATGAAGAGGATAATCCCCCATTGTAATGCTGTATTTGTTTTATGCACCCCTGCTTCGGCTAAGCCTACTTTTTCTATGGCTTGCATAAACATAAATATGATAGATGCAGGACCCAATATGATCCAAACTATTCCTAATGCTTTCTTTATTGCGTTCATAATCTGAATATTTTAATGGTTTTCTGATTCAGCCTCGTTATGATCAGGCTTTTTATTAGACAAATACACGGTTCCTATAACAAGACTCAAAGCTGCTATCCCAATTGGATACCATAAGCCAGACAAAGGCGTAGCCCCCGAAAAACTAACAATAAGCGTCGCAATAAACGGCACCAAGCCCCCAAAAACACCATTACCAACGTGATAAGGCAACGACATAGACGTATACCTGATCTTTGTAGGGAACAGCTCGACTAAAAAGGCCGCTATCGGTCCATAAACCATTGTAACCAATAATATCTGGAAGAAAATCAACAATACAAACTTCCAAAAAATAGGAGTAGATAGCTTTTTGTCTTTATAAACATCCGGTAATTCTACTGCTGGCTTATTGGCATCCGCGAACTTAGTATGTGATTGAATCTTGTTAAATGACATCCCATCCAATAATGTAACCATTGAAGTGGTCGTAATCAAACTGTCAGTTGTTCCTACAACAGCAGTTCTGGTAACTACTGGATTAGAAATCTCTTTGATATCCTTTTGTTCTACCTTAGAAACATCGGTGTCATCCAGAAAAATCTGATAAATCGGTCTGTAAAATATTACACCCAACAGCATCCCTGCTAGCATAATCCACTTACGACCTACTTTATCACTCCAGGAACCAAAGATCACAAAGAATGGGGTAGCAAAAGCAATTCCCCATAAAAGGATATACCTTGAATCGTTAAAATCAACGTGGCAGGTATTTTCTATAAAGGATTGAGCGTAAAACTGCCCTGTATACCAAATTACCCCCTGCCCCATTGTAGCTCCAAACAGGGCAAGCAATACCATTTTAAAATTCGTTTTATTATTAAAACTCTCTTTTAGTGGGTTTTTAGATACTTTTCCTTCTGATTTTAACTTGGTAAACATTGGCGATTCGTGCATCTTCATCCTGATGTAGATAGAAACACCAACCAATAGAATAGATAGCAGGAATGGTATTCTCCAGCCCCAATCAGCAAAACCTTCTGCACCGACCAAATTTTTAGTCAATACGATGATCCCCAGAGATAGAAATAATCCTCCGGTAGCGGTAGTTTGAATCCAGCTGGTAAAAAAACCTCTTTTGTGGGCCGGCGCATGTTCAGCAACGTAAGTCGCCGCACCACCGTATTCACCGCCGAGGGCCAAGCCCTGTATCAGTCTTAATATTAACACCAATATGGGTGCTGCATAACCGATGCTTGAATAAGAAGGGATCAATCCGATTAAAAAGGTCGAACCGCCCATTAATACAAGGGTTAACAAGAAGGTATATTTTCTGCCAATCAAATCGCCAAGGCGACCGAATACCAATGCTCCAAAAGGACGCACAATAAAACCAGCAGCAAAAATAGCTAATGTGTTAATTAAGGCAGAGGCACCAGCGTCTGCGGGAAATAATTGGGATCCAATAATAGTGGCTAGACTTCCGAAAATGTAGAAATCATACCATTCAATCAGCGTCCCCAGGGAGGAGGCGCCTATAACTTTAAAAATACTGCTTTGTTGTGGTTCTTGACTCATATTTGGTTTAAAACGTTTGACTTAAAAAATAAATCTACCATTTATTTCCAACTATGAGCAAAGCATTTCCATAAAAATGCTAGAATAATTCAAACATTTTTCACAGTATCGAAAAATTAAGCGGGTTTTATTTAAAAATTAGCATTATTATGCTTATTCTAAAACCAAACCCATACTACATTATTCTTCTTCTTTAAAGAAAACCTTATAATAATTCATGTATTTATCATCATCAAAACCCTTTTCGATAAGCTCTTTGTCGCCATGAATATAAATATGGAAGTTCTTATCCAGCTTTAATACGCTTTTATAAGCTCGGGCTTGTTTTTTTACCGCAGCACCTGAAATGTCAAAGCTATCCGGAATAGGCTGATCAAACTCCTCTTCAAAATTCTTTTTATAAGTTTTAAATGACTCTATCCCCTCCGCATTACCAATCACCTCATTAGAAAACTCCTCTATATCAAAGCTTTCCTTCTCTTTGAAGTATTTCATCGATTTATTGAGCAAATCTATTTTATCGGCCTTTGAAATATCAAATTCCTGGTCCAGCTTCTCAGTTACAAAGTTTTTATATACGCCTAAAACACCTGCAGTTTGATTATAACTGTCATTTCTGATTTTAAGTTTCAAGAACTCGTCCTTCCAGTATACAGCCTCTGCACTTCGTTGGTCAATCACAGCAACTTTATACCCTTCTTCCCTATCCGTATTAAAAATTAAACAACCTTTATCCAGTTTATTGATGTTGATACCCTCCTGCTCATAGCTTAAGCCAAAGCCGTCTTGCTCAGGAAAAACTTTTAAATAGCTTTCTTTCGTTTCAGATTTAAAGATTCCGATCGCATCATGGAGTTCGCCTTCGATCTGTACATTCTCGAAATAGGCTACATATAGCTCCCCAGATTTAATTTTTGGATGTCCAGATACATCATAAAGATACTTAGCCAGCTGCTTGCTGTTTTCATGAAAGGTTTCGCCATTTGCAAATATCTCTTCTGCGAAATGATAAGCTTCATTCAGGTTAAGATCACCGTTGGGATGAATAAAGCGGTAAACTTCATTTACCTTTTCGTACGGACTTAGAAAATACTGTTGTAGTAAATTACTCAATGTAATGTCTCTGATCGCTATGGATTTTTCAGACAATACATAAAACTCATCTTCGGATTTATTTCCGATACGGTGTATGGATAATTCGGCCAGTGAGGCCTCAAAAAAAGAAATCATTGAGAAAAATTAGGCTTTATTTTCGTGTTCATTAGGGACATTGCGAAGCGCAACGGGCTTCTTCGCATTTTTCTTCATCTTCAAATTCAACATTTCTACTAAAATGGAAAAGGCCATAGCAAAGTAAATGTATCCTTTTGGTATATGTTGATCAAATCCTTCGGCCAATAGCGAAACGCCAATTAGCAACAGGAAGGATAAAGCCAGCATTTTTACCGTAGGGTGGTTATTTACGAAATTGCTAATTGTACTTGCAGACATCATCATGATAATCACAGCGATAACCACTGCGGCAATCATAATTTCTACATGCTCCGCCATGCCTACAGCAGTAATTACAGAATCCAAAGAGAAAACAATATCTAACAGTAAGATCTGGATAATCACCCCAGAAAAAGAATATACTTTTCCCTTGATTTCCTTCTCTTCTTCGCTTTCCAGCTTGTCATGAATCTCATGTGTGCTTTTATAGATCAAGAACAATCCCCCGATAATCAGGATGAGATCTCGACCAGATATAGCCAGTTTACCAAGCCATTCTGAATCCGCTATATTGATCAGCGAGCCCAGGTTAAACAATGGTGCGGTTAAGCTCATTACCCAGGTAAGGGACAAAAGCAATAAAACGCGAGTGATCATTGCTAAAGCCAAACCAACCTGACGCCCTTTTTTTTGTTGATGTGCAGGTAGTTTACCAGACAGAATAGAAATAAAGATGATGTTATCTATCCCCAAAACGATCTCGAGAACAGTAAGGGTTAAAAGAGAGATCCAGGCTTCTGGGCTGCTTAAAAGTTCCATATGGTAGTTTTATAGCCGCTAAGATATAAAAAAGCTTGCTGATAAATCAACAAGCTGCTGCGTTGTGTACCCTAATTTATTTAATTGATCACCGTCGATCCGTAGCTGGTAACCAGATTTACTTTCGCATTGCCACCAGCACCTATCTTACCCACATATCGTTTATTCTGTTTATCGCCTTCAACTCTCACTGAAATTCCGGCCCCGTAATTAAGCGATGAATTGCTGGTGGACGCGTCTAAACTGCCATTATAATTACTACTAAATTTAATGTTGGTTTTCACATAAGCACAGTCAACAATTAAGGACTGACAATCAACATTTACATCATCAATATTTAAACTATTGTATTGGATATTCAGCTTAGCATCGCCATTTAAACGCCCCAGCGTTACATCGCTGTATTGTGCATTTAAATTTACTCCATTAGCTACACCTATGTTGAGGTTGCTGTATTGATGCGAAATTTTAGCATAATTCTTAATTGTCCCGATTCGAACATTGGCATAAGCAGCATCCAGCGTCAGTTGCCCAACTGTGCCGATAACCAGCCCCGCGCCATATTCCAGTGAAATATTGGCTTTTTCTAGAATCGTATTGATCTTTACAGCCGCATAAGACGAATTAAGAGACAATGTCCCAACGCTTCCTATCGTTAAACCATTTCCATATTCCTGCGAAATTTTTGCCTTGTTGATACTTTTAATCGTCGTGCTCCCATAGCTAATGGAAAGATCATTATTGCCATTTTTCAGATCTCCTGCTGAGAAATTTCCGTACTGTACTCCCGCAACGACTGAACCTGTAAAATCACCTATACTTACGTTTCCGTATTGATGTGATAGCTTCAGGTTGTTCGTCTGAGGCATATAGACCATAAACTCTACCCTGATTTTCTTCCCATTTAGCCGTTTATTACCAGAAAGTTTTGTGTCTAAAATTACTACCCCCTCCTTTTTAATGGCATTTACGGTAACAAACTCTGATAATTTTCGGGCATCCAATTCAGGACTCCCGTACACAATCACATCAAGCCGCACCTCGTTCTTGTTCCATGTTCTAACGTTTAATGTGCCATACTGGTTATCTAAAATAACTTTATCAGATGCATTTACAGCAAAGGTCTTGCTGATTTTACTTACCCCAGGATCCTGCTCATCAATTCCGTGTCCTACTGGCGAACCAGTCCTAGTGTTTGGATCCAATGTTGTCTCAGCAGCATAAATACACTGACTTCCGATAGATCCAACAAGACAAATGATAATGCTAATTATTCCCCTTAACCCTTTCATATTTGATTTTCCCTTCTATAATTATCGACCTGACTGATCACGGATAATTGCTGGCTGACAATCTGCAATTGGGTTTCCAGATTTTGAGCCATCGCCTTAACAACCAATCTTCGATCCGGGCTATGCTGCAATTCCTTTTTTAACCGTTCATAATCCTTATCCAATCCATCAAGATCTTCACTAAATTTTTTATACAAATCAGGATTATCTTTTGCATAAATCAGCAAGCTGTCCTTTTTTTCCTCAATTAAGCTGGCAAACTTCATTTCCTCTTTTTTGTATCCTGAATTTACCGCCGAAAGTTCAGATCGGCTATTTCCGCTATAGAACTTGAATAAATAGGCAAGCCCTCCAACCAACAAGATCGACGCAGCTATGCGCAACCAAAACGGAAATTTCCTATTGCTATTTATTTTTTGTTGATTCAACCTAACCTCAATTCTTCCCCAAAGTTTATCTGACGGCATTTCCACATCGAAATCTGCCTTATTTTTTCTTACGTAATCCTCAACATTTTTCATCTTTTACCCCTCCCTTTATCAAAAAATCATTCAATTTTAATTTGGCCCGCATAAATTGTGAGCGTGACGTCCCTTCAGAAATCTTTAATACATGAGCAATCTCACTGTGATCATAACCCTCAAGCAGATATAAACTCAACACGACCCGATACCTATCAGGAAGACTCATAATCGCTTGCCTGATTTCCTCTGCCTTTAACTCCAAATCACCTAAATCAGCTTCCTCCTCCTCTGCGACCTCCACCTCATCAATATTTACAAAATCAACCTTCCGTTTTCTTAGCTGATTGATGGATTTATTGATCACAATTTGTTTTAACCACAAGCCAAATGTCGTTTCACCTCTAAAACTGTCAATCCTTGTAAAAACATCTAAAAAAGCCTCCTGCAAAACATCCTCCGCTTCTTCGTCAAAATTCACAATTCTATACGCCACATTATACATAGCCTTAGCATACAATTTGTAAATTTCAAATTGTGCCTTACGGTCTCCCTTCCTGCATTGATCTACAAGAGCGACGTGCCTATCTATGTATGCGATTTCCAATATTTTCTTATTCGTTATATATGACAATGTAAATTCAGAAACGTTGCATCTTTATTTAAAAATTCTTGAATATAATAAGTAAAATCATTCCGGTTTGAAATATGTGGTTCAAAATGAATATTTTTGCCGCTTAAGAATTAATAATAATGTTAAGAACAACTACTTGCGGCGCTTTAACCATTAAGAACCTGGGCGAAAACGTAACCCTGTGTGGCTGGGTTCAGAAATCAAGAGATTTAGGAGGAATGACTTTTATAGACATTCGTGACAGATACGGCATCACTCAACTGGTTTTCAATATGGATGATAACCGTGATTTGTGCGAAGCTGCTCGTAATCTAGGTCGTGAATTTGTGATCAAAGCAATCGGACAAGTGGTAGAGCGTTCTAACAAAAATCTTAAAATGCCAACAGGTGAAGTGGAAATAAAAATCACTGCGCTTGAAGTGTTAAATGCGGCAAAACTACCTCCTTTCATGATTGATGATGAAACAGATGGTGGTGATGATTTACGTATGAAATATCGTTATTTAGACTTGCGTAGAAATCCTGTCCGCAATAACATGATTTTACGTCATAAAATGGCACAAGCTGTTCGTCGTTATTTGGATGGATTAGATTTTATTGAAGTTGAAACTCCAGTATTGATCAAATCTACACCAGAAGGTGCAAGAGATTTTGTGGTCCCAAGCAGAATGAACGCTGGCGAATTTTACGCTTTACCTCAATCGCCACAAACCTTTAAGCAACTTTTAATGGTTTCTGGATTCGATAGATATTTCCAAATCGTTAAATGCTTTAGAGATGAAGATTTACGCGCGGATAGACAACCTGAATTCACCCAGATCGATTGCGAAATGTCGTTTATTGAGCAGGAAGATATATTGAATACATTTGAAGGATTGATCCGTACCTTATTCAAAGACCTGAAAAACTTTGATTTGCCGGAAGTTCAAAGAATGCAATATGCTGATGCCATGCGTTTATATGGTTCCGATAAACCCGACACCCGTTTTGAGATGCAGTTTGTAGAACTGACTGAACTGGTAAAAGGGAAAGATTTCCCTGTATTTGACAATGCTGAACTTGTAATTGGAATCAATGCTACTGGTTGTGCAAGCTATACACGCAAGCAGGTTGATGAATTGACTGATTTCATTAAACGTCCGCAAATTGGAGCTACAGGCTTGATTTACATGAGACACAATGAAGATGGTTCATTAAAATCTTCTGTAGACAAATTTTACAGCGAAGACGAGCTTAAAAAGTGGTCGGCAGCCCTAAACACCCAACCTGGTGACTTAGCACTTCTAATGGCCGGAAATACAGATAAAGTACGCAAACAATTGAGCGAGCTACGTCTGGAAATGGGAACCCGCTTAGGTTTACGCGATAAAAACAAATTCAGTGCCCTTTGGGTGCTTGATTTCCCGTTGCTAGAATGGGATGAGGAATCAGAGCGTTACCATGCCATGCACCATCCTTTCACTTCTCCAAAACCGGAAGATATTGCTTTATTGGATACAGATCCTGGAAATGTAAGAGCGAATGCATACGACATGGTCGTAAATGGTACTGAAATCGGTGGTGGTTCTATCCGTATCCATGACAGAGCCTTGCAAGCCTTAATGTTTAAACACTTAGGCTTCTCAACAGAAGAGGCTCAGAAACAATTTGGTTTCTTAATGGACGCTTTTGAGTTTGGTGCACCTCCACATGGTGGTATTGCCTTTGGATTTGATAGGCTATGCTCTATTTTCGCTGGTCTGGACAGCATCCGTGATGTAATCGCTTTCCCTAAAAACAACTCGGGAAGAGACGTAATGATTGATAGTCCTTCTACAATTGATGATAAGCAATTGAATGAATTAAAAATAAAATCGACAGTTTAATCACAGTATTAAACTTAAAAACAATAAAGCCAGACTATTTAGCCTGGCTTTATTGTTTTAATAAGTCTCACTATCGGGAGGGATCCCGTAATCCACATATTGTGGCGTCTTTTCATCTTTACTTTTTTTACTGCTAAACCAGGATTTAATGGAATTGAAAATAGCGGAGATATGTTCCGCATCCAATGTTTTTCCCACTTTATTTGAAGCCAAACCAACCAGTGTTTTAGTTAAAAATCCTGAGCCTCTAAATAAAGTTGTATTCATTAAAAAAGGCAATACCATAGACATAATGCTACTGCTGAGGTTCAGCTTATCATCTATTTTAAGGAAAGCTGAAGGTGTGGCATAGCGCTTGATCAGTCCACTTATGGTAAACTGATTGAGGTACCCTTTGGTATCCTTAAGCAATAAGTCACCTTTAAGCTCATGTTCGGCCTTTAAAGTAGAAACCATAGCATGTAGATCATCAAGGTTATTGATGTTATATTTTCTGATCTTCTTCTTCATCCTTGTCGGCCAGTTTATTAAAATAATTCCTAATGGTAAAGTTAATTATTGCCTTTTCGATATACTTCTCTTTGGTATAATACACAATGAACGCCAGTAGCAAATAGATAGCAGCTACACAGCCAAAACCACGAGCATAACTACCTAACACATCCGATAAAAAGAGGGCCAAAGTAAACGTACCAAACAAAAAAGCCAAAATAAAGCAAATGACAACTGCGGCATTCGTTACCAGATCGGCAAATATCTTCGCGATTTTTTCTACCAGATATAACCTGGTATACTCTATTCGCGTATCTATATAATCTTTGGCATCGTCAAACAAGCCTTCAATACTCTTTTCTTTATTTTCCTGCATTATGATGTGGTTTTTGCTAGTTTTTAAGCGTGTTCCAGATCGTCGTCAACAAATTCGTCCTCAGACTGACGAAGCTTACTTTTAACAGAGCTAACTACTTTATCTTTTAAATTACTCAGATTATTAATCTCATCTGCAGCCTTATCTTTAATAGAATCACCAAGATCTTTTAAAGATTGACTTAATCTATCTCTGGTTTCACTGCCCTTTTCCGGAGCAAACAGCAAACCTAGTGCGGTGCCGGCAGCTAATCCAACCAACAATCCAACTAACACTTTTGAATTATCATTCATAACATTTAAATTTTAATGGTTAACGATATATTTATTCTCCGGAACACTACTATTACAACCCTTCGTGTTCAGAAATTGTTTTAATTCTTTCCAATCTTTCCGAAGCCATTGAACTTGTTTCGTATATTTTAATTAGCAGTATAAAATATGACAACAATAGCGGGCCGTAAACCAGCCCAAGTATTCCAAACAAGGGTACACCAATAACTACGCCAATTACGGTTATAATGGGATGAATATTTCCAACTTTTTTTGCAATGATGAGCCTCAGGACATTATCAATGTTGATAATCACCAGGAAACCGAATGCCAACATTGCCCATCCACTGAAATCATTGCCATTGGCAATTTGTATTAAGGCTCCAGGAACAAAAATAATAGGTGGTCCCAATACAGGCACAAAAGAGATAAAAGTGGTTATTACCCCCCAAAATACAGGATCGGAATAACCTAACACAAAAAAAGAAAGGCCTAACAAGCCTCCCTGAACCATAGCAATAAAACCCTGCCCCAACACATTTGCATAAGTGGTGTTCCGCATCTCCTCGGCAAACCTTTGGGCATTTTGTGCCCTAAAAGGGGCATACTTTATCAATGCGCTCTCAAACCGTTCCCTTTCTACCAACATAAAGTACAGTAAAAAATACATCAATAGCAGACCCAGTACAATATTAAATGCACCTGAAATGAGCGAGGGGAACAGTTCCGTAGCCCAGGTACTGGTCTTTTTTAAACCCTCTCCAATTAGTCTTTCAACATTCTCTCCTACTGGAACCAAATGTTGGACCTTAAAAAGGAGGTCCTTAAAATAAGCCGGATCATTTTGCAGTTCAGCGATTTTTTTAATCACCATCGCACTTAGGGCATAAAATGGAAGAATGAGTACAATAACTGAAATTGCAAGCAATAGCACAGCTGAAAAGCTCTTATTCCAGTGCTTAACATCAACCAGATACATAAAGGCTGGCCGTAAAATCGTAAATAATACTAGCGTACTTAAAATTGAGCCAAAAATCCCCTGCAAGGAATAGGCAATTAAACAACCTAATGCTATGATAATAACCAGGTTGATATTATTCCGTTGCTTATAGTTGAAAATTGACATATTTTTAATGCGATTTATTTGTCCAGGTTAATAGCCCTCATCTTATTGTAAAGTGTTTTTCTATCTATATTCAGAATTTTAGCAGCTTTCGTTTTGTTAAAATTAACTTCTCGCAGCACTTTTAAAATAGCCTCATATTCTGCCTCTAATGCCGCATTTTTTAAGTCCCTCGGGCGCTCAGTGCGCGACATGGTCGTTTCAATCGCATTAGCCTTTGCATAGGTCGAAATCTCTAATGGAAGCGCCTTCAGTTGAATTTCCTGAGACTCCGTCAACAAGGTAGCCCTTCTGATTACATTTTTCAGCTCCCTTACATTACCTGGCCAGTTATAGGTTAAAAAGCATTCCTCAACCTCTTGCGAAAAGCCCAGCACATTTCGACTAAGTTCCTGATTGGCAACTTCCAGAAATGTATTTGCAAATATCAAAATATCTCTTCCACGCTGACTTAAAGGGGGAAGATCAATAGAAAACTCGTTAAAGCGGTGGTATAAATCTTCCCTAAACTTTCCTTTTTGAATGGCATTTGCCAGATTCTCGTTCGTTGCAACAATAATCCTTACATCAAGATCAATTTCTTTAGTACTGCCAATGCGTTTGATTTTACGCTCCTGAACAGTTCTTAGCAAGGCGGCCTGAATATCATAGGAAAGATTTCCTACCTCATCCAAAAAGAGTGTTCCACCATTGGCCATTTCAAAATGTCCGATTTTAGTGTACAAAGCTCCCGTAAAGGATCCTTTTTCGTGTCCAAAAAACTCACTACCAGCCAACTCTTTGGTCAAAGAACCGCAGTCCATAGCCACAAATGGATTATCGCGCCTTGGACTGTTTAAATGGATCGCCTTAGCAACAGATTCCTTTCCAGTACCACTTTCACCTGTTAAAATTACACTATAGGAAGTTGGTGCTACCAATTGGATCTGTTTTAATAAATGCTTTGAAGCATTACTTTGGCCAGCTACAAAATTATCCGTTTGGCTATAAATATGCTTTTGGAATCTTTGCTTTGGTGTCTCAGAAACTTCAGGCAAAGGATCAGCATTAAGCGCCATCTGTGTCTCAATCGATTTGTTAATCGTATTTAGAATCTCATCAGGATAAAGCGGCTTAGTGATATAATCATAAGCGCCAAGTTTGATTAATTCTACAGCCAACTTGATGTCAGAATAACCCGTTATAATGATTACCCCTGTCCTGGGATACTTTTCCTTGATTTTGATTAACATCTCTTTACCATCGGTATCTTCCAGCCGGTAATCGCATAAAACTAAATCGTAATACTCTTTGGACAGATATTCCATCGCTGAAACACCACTCGTCGCTGTTGATACACTGAATGAATTACGTGTTAAAAATTTAGATAATAGTATCCCAATATTTATTTCATCGTCAACAATTAATATTTTTCTCATAGGTATTTATTGAATAATACTGAGATAAATATATGTGCTTTTTTTTGTTATGGGAAATATTTTCTACACTTTTTTGTGTGGACATTCCCCCAACCTGAATCCTAAAATTGGGGGATGAAAAAGAAAAAAACGCCGTTATATTGTAAAAATCAACTATTTACCCTGAAAAGCTGGTTTTCTTTTTTCTAAAAAAGCACGCGTACCTTCTTTAAAATCTTCTGTATTAAAACACTTTCCGAATTCCTTTATTTCAGTTTCAAATCCATCCCCTTCAAAATCAAATGCGGAATTGACAGATTTTATTGCAGCTGCAATTGCTAGAGGAGCGCGTAATTTCACCCTATTTAAGATACTTTCTGCTTTCGCGATAAGTTCTGACTGAGGAACCACATAGTTTAGCAATCCGATTTTTTCGGCATCTACTGCAGAAATCATATCAGCGGTAGCAATCATTTCAATGGCTTTTCCTTTGCCTACGATTTGTGCTAAGCGTTGAGTACCACCGTATCCAGGGATCAAACCGAGTGAAGTTTCTGGCAGACCCAATTTTGCATGGTCAGCACCAACACGAATATGACAAGCCATAGCCAATTCTAATCCACCACCAAGGGCAAAACCGTTAATCGCAGCTACGACTGGTTTAGGACACTTTTCTATAGCATCAAAAACAAGTGCCTGACCATTCCTGGCCAATTCTTCGCCTTGCTGACCATTATAATCAGAGAACTCCGAAATATCAGCCCCGGCTACAAAAGCTTTTTCTCCGGCTCCGGTTAAAAGAACACCTCTTATCTCTTCCTGCTGTGTGGCAACAGCAATCACGTCGGCCAATTCGGCCAATGTTTCTTTATTTAAAGCATTTAGTTTATGCTCCCGGTTAATGGTTACATATAAAATCTGTTCTTTTAATTCGGATAAAATATTTTGATAAGTCATGATCTAAAAATTTCTGTTTTCAGCAACCCAGTTTTTAATATAATTAACAATAGTCTCCATTGTCGTTCCCGGAGCAAATAGCTCTCCCACTCCAATTTCCTTAAGCTTACCCATATCTTTCTCGGGTATAATTCCACCACCGGTAAGCAAAACATCTGTTACGTTTTTCTGTTTCATGATCTCCACAATCTTTGGAAATACAGTCATGTGGGCGCCAGATAAAATGGAAACGCCAATTGCGTCAACATCCTCTTGTAGGGCCGTATTCACCACCATTTCAGGAGTTTGGCGCAATCCGGTATAAATAACCTCCATACCTGCATCCCTTAAAGAAGTAGCGATTACTTTTGCTCCCCTGTCATGACCATCTAATCCAACCTTGGCCACTAAAACCCGGATGGGCCTTTTTAGTGCATTGCTCATATTTTATGCTAATAAGTAGGTTGTAAATGTAAGTAAATTAGCCGTTTTATGTTAACTTTGACCAAAAATTTACAGCTGATATGAGTGAGGAAAGATCATTGAACTTTATTGAAGAGATCATTGAGAACGATTTAAATAGCGGAAAATACAAGACGTTAATCACCCGTTTTCCACCTGAACCTAATGGATATTTACACATTGGCCATGCTAAAGCCATTTGTTTAAACTTTGGTTTAACAAAAAAATACGGGGGCTACACAAACTTAAGGTTTGATGATACCAACCCAGTAACCGAAAAAACAGAATACGTGGACAGTCAGCAAGCTGATATCAAATGGCTTGGTTTTGAATGGAAAAACGAACTATATACTTCTGATTACTTTGATACACTGTACGAATATGCTGTTAAGCTAATTGAAAAAGGCTTAGCTTATGTAGATCACAGTACAGCTGAGGAAATTGCAGCATTAAAGGGTACACCAACCGAGCCGGGTAAAGAGAGCCCATACAGGAACCGCAGCATTCAGGAAAACCTGGATTTGTTTACCAGTATGAAAAACGGCGAGTTTGAAGATGGCGCATGTACTTTAAGGGCCAAAATAGATATGGCCAGTCCAAACATGATCATGCGTGATCCTGTAATTTATCGCATTAAACACGCTGAGCATCACCGTACAGGTAACAAATG
Source organism: Pedobacter sp. ok626 (assembly GCF_900100435.1). Taxonomy (GTDB): domain Bacteria; phylum Bacteroidota; class Bacteroidia; order Sphingobacteriales; family Sphingobacteriaceae; genus Pedobacter. Next base: position 127,050 of record NZ_FNEX01000012.1, read on the forward strand.
GTGTATTTACCCAATGTATGACTTTGCTCATGGTCAAAGTGACAGCATTGAAACTATTACCCACTCCATCTGTACATTGGAATACGTTTCTCATAGAGAGCTGTATGACTGGTGCATTGAAAAATTAGAGATCTACCCTTCTAAACAATACGAATTTGCACGTTTAAACCTTTCTTATACCGTAATGAGCAAACGTAAATTGCTTCAATTGGTTAATGAAGGTGTGGTAAGTGGCTGGGATGACCCTCGAATGCCCACAATTAGCGGATTAAGAAGACGTGGATATACTCCAGAAAGTATCCGTGAGTTTTGTGAAAGAATTGGCGTTGCCAAAAGAGAGAACATCATTGAACTTAGTCTTTTGGAATTCTGTGTTCGTGAGCATTTGAATAAAACTGCCAATCGCGTAATGGCCGTTTTAGATCCAATAAAATTGGTGATCACCAATTATCCGGAAGGGCAAGGCGAAATATTAATTGGAGAAAACAACCCTGAAGCTGAAGACAAAGGCGGAAGCAGAGAAATTCCATTTAGTAACGAGCTGTGGATTGAGCGTGAAGATTTCATGGAAGAACCTGCAAAAAAATGGTTCAGACTTGCACCTGGTGCAATGGTACGCCTTAAACATGCTTACATTGTTAAATGTGAGAACTTTGTGAAAGATGCGGAAGGAAATGTAACTGAAATACAGTGTACATACATCCCTGAATCTAAGAGCGGTGAAGATACGAGCGGCATCAACGTAAAAGGAACGATCCATTGGGTAAGTACCAAACATGCGAAGAGCGCTGAGATCAGGATGTACGATCGTTTGTTTACTGTAGAGTCTCCTGACGGGGAAGAAGGGGACTTTAAGGATTACCTGAACCCAAACAGTATAGAGGTAATTAAACAGGCTTATATTGAGCCTTATCTGGCTACAGCCGATAAGGATGCCGGCTATCAGTTCATCAGAAAAGGCTATTACTGCCTGGATAAAGATTCCACACCAGAACACCTGGTATTTAACCGCACAGTATCTTTAAAGGATGCCTGGGCAAAAGGAAATAAGTAAAAACAAAAGAGGCGCTTTCTAAAGCGCCTCTTTTGTTTACATGTATTTCTTATACAAATTATACAAAATCAGTCTATCTGCCGGTGTGAGTACCTGCGTAATATCTGTTTGCACAAAATGGATTTTGAAAGCCTCAATAGCTGCAGGCAGGTTACGGGTATCATAACCAATCACCCTCAATGCCAACTCTGCGTTAAAATCTTCTGGGGGTAAATTTAAAACATCATCATACCAAAGGCCAAACCCTTTCTTCGACAAAACCTTCCAGGGAAAATTCTTTGGATCATTTTTCCTTCCCGGTGCAATATCTGCATGCCCGATAAAATTAGCCGTAGGAATGTTATAGCGCTTCTTTAAAGCATCCAAAAGCCCAAGCAGACTTCTGATCTGTGCATCGGTAAAGGGTTGATTAATGCCGTTATTATCCAGTTCTATCCCTATTGAAGAAGAGTTCAGATCACTCGTGTTTCCCCACTTCCCTATCCCGGCATGATTAGCGCGCAAGTAATCATTTACCATTTGCACAACCACGCCATCTTTACCAACGATATAATGTGAACTCACTTCACTTTTCCCTTTGACAAGAAATGTATTGATCGTTTGTTGAGTAGAGTTTTGGGCGGTATGGTGAATGATGACAAAATTAGGCTTGCGGATACCGAAATTAATTGATCCTACCCAGGATTGTATGGTGGGATCAAGCCCGTCGATTTTTTGTTCTGGAGGCGGCACAGTCTTAATGATCTCAGAAAAAGCTTTGGCCTTATCTTTGTAGATTTTCTCCGTTGCTGCGTACTTGTTTGTAGAGCAGGCAACAAATAAAAATAAAGAACCGATTACGAGCCCAATTTTTGTAATTTTATAGTGCTGTACCATATTAAGGGGATAGAGAATGTGAAATTACTATTTTTTACTATTTTAGCCGCAAATAATTCGATATATGAATCCCATGGTATCCTGGCGGTCTCATAACCTATTTAAAACTAACTGATATATGAAACACATAAGCAAAGCAACTGTTTTTATTGCTGGATGCTCAATTGTCATGGGGATAGCTTCATGCTCTGGCCCTCAGGGAAATAACGATCAAAAAACAACAAAACATTCCTCCACTGAAGATAGTTTGCAAAAGTATGTAGACGAGCGTCTGGCTATTTACGAAAAAGTTAAGTTGACAACCAACATTAATGATCTTTCTGTAAATGACCGGAAAATACTACCATTAATGATACAGGCAGCCAAGATTATGGATGAATTATTCTGGCAACAAGCGTATCCTCAGCGCGATAGTCTGTTAAGTACCATTAAGGATGAAAAAGCCAGGGACTTCCTTTTGATCAATTATGGACCTTGGGATAGGTTAAATGGAGACAAACCATTCATTTATGGCATTGGCCCAAAACCGGATGGCGCTACCTTTTACCCAGCTGGTATGACCAAAGAAGAACTTAAAAACTCTGATGTAAAAGATAAATCTGGTCAATACTCGGTGATTAGAAAAGACGACAAGGGTAAGCTTATTTCCATTCCTTATCATGTTCTATACGCTACAGAACTACAAAAAGCTTCCAGTTTATTGAAACAGGCAGCTTTACTTGCCGATGATGCAGGATTAAAGAAATACCTTAACCTACGTGCTGATGCGCTACTTTCTGATAATTATACCGCTAGTGATTATGCCTGGTTGGATATGAAAACCAATACACTTGACCTAATCATTGGCCCGATCGAGAACTATGAAGATAAGTTGTTCAATGCCCGCGCTTCTTATGAGGCGTATGTGCTGGTAAAGGATAAAGTATGGAGTAAAAAACTGGAAAAATATGTAAGTATGTTACCTGATTTACAGAAAGGACTCCCGGTTGATGCAAAATACAAAGCTGAAAAACCCGGAACGGATTCAGAACTGAATGCTTATGATGTGGTGTACTATGCAGGTGATTGTAATGCCGGTTCTAAAACGATCGCAGTTAATCTTCCGAATGATGAGGTAATTCAACAAAAAAAGGGGACCAGACGTTCTCAGTTGAAAAATGCCATGAAAGCCAAATTCGATAAGATTATGATGCCTATCGCTAAAGAACTGATAGATAAGGACCAGCTTCAATACATCAACTTTGACGCTTTCTTTGCCAATGTGATGTTTCATGAGGTAGCACATGGATTGGGTATTAAAAAGACTGTAACCGGCAAAGGCTTTGTTAAAGAGGCACTCCAAGAACAATATTCGTGGTTAGAAGAAGGCAAAGCAGATGTTTTAGGTCTTTATATGGTAACCGGACTACTTAAAAAAGGCGAACTTGAGGGTGACATTAAGCAATTCTATACAACTTATATGGCCGGCATTCTTCGCTCAGTAAGGTTTGGAGCTGCAAGTGCTCATGGAAAAGCGAATATGCAATGCTTTAACTTTTTTAAAGACAATGGCGCATTTATACGAAATGAAAATGGAACCTACAAAGTAGACTTCGTTAAGTTTGAAGATTCAATGAACAAGCTAAGCAACTTAATCATTACGCTTCAAGGTAACGGAGACAAAGCTGCTGTTGAAAAAACACAACGTGAAAAAGCCGTAATTACTCCTGAGTTACAGGCCGATCTTGATAAATTAACTAAAAGAGGAATCCCTGTAGATGTTGTATTCGAACAGGGCGTAGATGTTTTGGGTGTTAAATAACCAAATGTTTACTGATGATCTTTTCAAGCTCTTCGATATCGAAGGGCTTGGATAGATACCCATCTGCCCCCGCCTGGTCAGCCAGTGACTTTACATCGTTATTGGCAGAAAAATAGATCACTGGAATATCTTTCAATACCGCGTGTGCCTTTAAGGCTCTTGTCGCCTCTATCCCCCCAACATCTGGCAACCAGTTATCCATAAAGATAATATCAGGCGTAAAAGTCATTACCTGATCTATAATATTATTGGATGTGGAAGACGTTTTAATATCGTAGCCAGCATCTTCCAAAATAATAGTACACAATTCCAAAATGTCAACATTATCGTCAAATACGAATACCTTCTTGTTCATAGTCTGTGTAAAATATATGGCTTAAGATAGCAAATTTATGAATTCTGCAATATCTTCAATCATAAGTACCTGATCTATTGCCACATTAAGTTGAGCCTGGGCAGGCATATAGGCCACCTGCGCCGAATCCGGGTCTTGAATTAAGGTAGTACCACCCCAGGATTTTACACATTTTAACCCATTTACTCCATCAGAATTTGATCCTGAAAGCAGCAAACAAGCAAGTTTGGTGTTGTATACCTCTGCAGCGGTTTGAAATGTGGCATCAATTGCCGGTCTGGAATAATTTATCTTTTCGGAGTAATCCAAAGAAAAGGTTTCATTCTGCTCTATGAGTAAATGATAATCTGAGGGCGCGACATAAACCGTTCCTGCCTTTATCTCTTCTTTTTCATCCACTTCCTTAACCTTAAGCTCCGTGCGCGTTGAAAGCAGCGCCGGCAGCAAAGAGTCCGTTCCATGTTTTCTGTGAACCACAATGATAATTGGAAAGGGAATATCAGTTCTAACATTTGGGAGTACCTTGAGTAATACCTCCAGACTACCCGCCGAGCCCCCAATTATAAATGCTTTACATTTTCTCATCAGCCGACTTTTCTCCATATTTTTTCTCCTGGTAAGCGCTTATATCTTTTGGAAATCCTCGAAAATTCTACCGTCTCCTTTGACCCCAGTGCCAGATACCCCAGTTCATCTAGACTATTATCGAATAAATCGAGCACATTATGTTGCAAATCCCGATTGAAATAGATCAGTACATTTCGACAAAGAATTAGTTGGAATTCATTGAAGGAATGATCAGAAACCAAATTATGGGTGGAAAATACAATCCGACGCTTTAATTCATCATCAAACTTTGCCAAAGAATAACTAGCGGTATAGTAACTGGAAAAGTCTTTGGTGCCTCCAGATAAAATGTAGTTTTCTGAATACTGCTGCATTTGACTGATGGCAAACATGCTTTGGGAAGCTTTTTCCAGCACGGTGGGATTAAGATCAGTTGCGTAAATCAGTGATTTATGCAGCAAATTCAACTCCTTCAAAATAATAGAAATAGAATAGGCCTCTTCTCCAGTAGAGCAGCCGGCAAGCCATATCCTGATTAAAGGATAAGTACCCAGCTTGGGCAACACTTCCTCTCTCAATTTCCGAAAGAAAGATGGATCTCTAAACATTTCCGTCACATTAACCGTAATCTGCTCCACAAATCTTTTAAAATAGACCTGATCGTTTAAAATCATGTATCTAAATTCAGCAAAGCTTAACGCTCGATCTAAAGCATAGATTCTGGAAATGCGTCTTTTTATAGATGCCCTTGAATAACCGGTAAAATCGTAACCATACTGCTCCAAAAGATCAGAGAGCAATATTTCTACGTGTTCATCGGTAATTACTGATACTTCCAAATTCTATTCTGTTAAAACGTAAAGATTTAGCATCCTAATTAGTTCATCCACATTTATTGGCTTGGAAATATAACCAACAGCACCTGCATTCAAACAACGTTCCTTATCCCCAAGCATCGCTTGTGCTGTAACCGCAATCACTGGCACATCCTTTAGTTCCGGATTATTCCTCATTATTGCCATGGCCTCATACCCATCCAAGCCGGGCATCATCATGTCCATTAACACCACAGCAATATCGCTATCATTCTTAAGAATTTCAAGCCCTTCTTCTGCTCCTGTAGCAGATACACATTGATAACCTCTTGCCTTTAAAACGGCTGTTAAAGCAAAAATATTCCGGTTATCATCATCTACGATTAATACTTTGTTGTCCGCCATATATTTAAAACCATAGTAATTATGACTACGCCTTGTTGTAAAGCCACACCCTTAATAATGAAATCAACTGATCAATATCCACCGGCTTAGAAATGTAATCCGAGGCCCCTGCAGCTATACATTTTTCCCTGTCACCCATCATAGCTTTTGCTGTAACAGCTAAAACTGGCAATTGTTTGTATGCATGAATCTTTCTAATTTCCTTTGTCGTCTCATATCCGTCCATCTCCGGCATCATCATGTCCATAAGCACTACATCCACCTTTGGATTCTCTTTAAGCATCTGTAGCGCCTCTTTTCCATCAGTAGCTGCAAGAACTTTCATTTTATGCTGTTCCAGAGCTTTGGTTAAAGAGAATATGTTCCGAACATCGTCATCAGCAATCAGGACTGTTTTATTATTCAGGACTTCATATAAGCCGCCCAGATTTTCAGATGGCGTCTTTTTATGCTTGCCATCTATTTCCTTTTCTTCAACCAAATGAAGAAAAAGTCCTGCTTCATCTAAAATTCTTTGGTAAGAATGTGCGGTCTTCACTACGATCGAATCTGCATATTGCTTAATCCGGGTTTCTTCACCCTTGGATAAGTTTTTCCCCGTAAAAATAATGATCGGTAAGTTTTCCAATCCTCTGCTTTTCTTAATCGTATCAAGCGTTTCGTAAGCATTCTTATCGGGAATCCCCATATCCAGGATCACACAATCTACCTCATTCTTATTCAATGCGCCAATACTCTGGCTTACATTGCTGACTACCTCCGTCTGTATGCTATAATTACTAAGGAAATAACTTAGCGCTTCTGCATGCTGTTTATTTTCTTCAACAATCAACACTTTTTTTGGATGCCGACTCAATGCGTCTTCCAACTTCTGAAAAATTTGCTTCATCTGCTCTAAAGCAATTGGCTTATTGATAAAATCAACCGCCCCTTTCAGTAAACTCTCCTTCTTAACTTCAAGAGAAGACATGATATGAACCGGTATAGGCTTGGTAACAGGGTTAGCTTTCAACTCTTCCATTACCTGCCATCCATCCTTTATTGGCAACTGTATATCCAGCAATATAGCCAAAGGCTGATAGCGGTTCGCCAATTCAATTCCAACATCGCCACGAACAGCTACGATGCCTTTATAGTTTCTTTTCCGGGTAAACTTTAAGAGGGTTTTAGCAAAATTAGTATCGTCTTCAATAATCAAGATGACACGATCCCCGGGTTGAATATCATTCCTATCATCTTCTATTTCCTGAGGAATAAGATCAACAGTAAAACGTTCGGCAACAACAGGCTCAATTCGCTCCATGTAAATAGGCGGCACCACCGGTTCTTGGGCCAAATCCTCTTCAATATCTTCCTTACGCATCAAGGGCAAAGAAAAAGTAAACTCACTACCCACGTTTTCACTACTGGTTACCTCTATTTTTCCACCCAGAAGCTTCGCCAGTTCCCTGCTTATAGATAGACCCAGCCCTGTTCCACCAAACTTACGACGAGTAGAACCATCTGCCTGATGAAAGGCTTCAAAAATTAACCCTTGTTTACCTAATGGAATACCAATACCCGTATCAGTAACTTTAAATAGCATATTTTCACCCGCCTCGTCCTTGTGAACGGTCAAAACAACCTTCCCTACGGCGGTAAACTTAATGGCATTAGACAGTAAATTCTTCAGAATCTGCTCTAATCGCATTTTATCTGTATTGATAGTCGTCAATGCATCCTGCACGTCAATCATCAGTTCCAGGTGCTTATTCTTTGCCACAGGATTAAATAACGAGCGCATATCTGTTGCTACTTCAGTAATATTAACATCTGTAAATTCAAGCTTCATTTTACCAGCTTCAATTTTAGAAAGGTCCAGGATCTCGTCGATCAAACCTAGTAATCCCTGTCCCGAACTTTGTATCACCTCCGCATATTCAATATACTCTTCATCCAAATCCTTATTCTCTGACATCAGTTTGGACAGCAACAAAATCGAGTTTAAAGGCGTCCGCAATTCATGAGACATATTGGCGAGAAACTCAGATTTGTATTTGGTACTCTGCTCCAATAGCTCTGCTTTATGCTGTATATCCAGGTTTCGCTCCTGAATAAGCTGATTTTTTTCTTCTAATAAATTGGTCCGTTCTTCCAACTCCTGGTTACTTTGTAAAAGCTCCTCTTGTTGTACCCTTAATTCTTCTTCAGAAGTCTGAATCCGCTGAGTTTGCGCCTCCAATTCCGCATTTAAGCCTTCAAGCTCCCTATGTTGGGCCTGTAACTCTTCGGCTTGTGCTTGTGTCTCTTCTAAAAATTCCTGCAATTTTTTGCGATTTTGAGAAACTATAATCGCTATCCCAATATTATCTGAAATGCTGTTAAAGAAATCCAATTGCAAAGGCGTATACACCTGTAAAGAGCCAAACTCCATCACGCCAATCACTTCCCCCTCTCTAAAAATCGGCACTGCAATAACATTACGTGGACGCGTAGTTCCAATCGCAAAGCTAATGGTTAACTCATTATCGGGAATATCATTAATTAAAAGTTGCTTACGAGACTGAACCGCTTGTCCCACAAGGCCTTCCCCAAATCTCAGTTTTTCCCGCTTGTACTCTTCCATCAGCGAGTAGCTACCTACTAGCTGTAACGCCCCATCATCTTCAACCAGATAAAATGCAGCGACCTGGCTATGCGTGCGTTCTACAATCTCAGCAACAACGTCATCTGCTAGCTGCTGAACACTTTTCTCGCCAACCATTTTATCATTTAGCGCAGCGATTCCTGATTGTAGCCATTCTTTATCAGCGAGTAGTGAAAATGAATATTGCAACGATTCAGCCATCGCATTTAAAGAGCCAACCAAACTTCCCAAGCCATCTTTTTGCTCTTCATCAAGCCGTATTTGATAATCTCCGCTTGAAATCCTGTTAGCAATGCCCTGAATAACAGTAATCCGATTAGCTATTTCTTCATTTTTATGCTGTAATTCTTCTTGTAGTCTTAGCCTCGTATTAAAATCAAACGTAACCTTTCTGTAAAAGAATATAGTAATTAAAATGGCTAAAAAGGCTGCAAAAATGATCAATGCAGGTGTAAAACCAGCCATCTTGTTCAGATTGGCTGTCCTCAAATCCAATATCCTTTTTTCCTCTGATTCCATCACCTTAATCAGATCCCTAAGGCCATCCATATAAATTTTGCCATCGATTAGCTCGGCAACACTTACAAAGCCACCACGGCTTTTAATGTCAACCGTATTCTTCAATACCTGAAACCTTCCTTGAACAAGGTTCTCCAACTTTTTCACATTCCTTTGCTGTACAGGATTATTTTTGGTTTCAGCAAAGATCTGTTCTACCAAGCCTAAAGCAGCCTCCCGCGCCCCCTTATAAGGCTCAAGAAATTCCTTTCTTCCAGTTAGTAAATATCCTCTTTGTCCTGTTTCAGCATCCTTCATGGTCGAGATCACATCCTCAAGCTTAAAGATGACTCTGTTACTTTGAGAAACCATGTCGGCACTTTTAATCAAATTCCTTATACTCAGATAAGAGGCCAATGAGGTTATAAAAAGGATCAATAACGACAAACCTAAACCGATACGTAGGTTATTTTTTACAGATTTCTTACTCATACAAATATTCTTTTACTCCGTTTCAGGATTGGACACTAAGGGTAAGGTGAAATAAAACTCAGATCCTTCTCCTAGTTTACTTTCTACACCAACTTCACCCCCATGTCTATTGATAATTTCGGCTGAAATGTATAAACCGATTCCCAATCCTTGAAAATGAATCGATGTTTCTTCAACCCTATAAAACTTCTCAAATACACTCTTTTGTAGCTCTGGGGCAATCCCTATTCCAAAATCACGAACACCAACATACAATTGATCTGCTGTTGTTTTGACATTCACTTCTATTTCGTTTGTTCCAGGCGAATACTTAATTGCATTCGTTAAAAAATTGACAATCACCTGCTCTATTCGCATCTCATCGGCATAAATTTCTTTAGGGGCCTCGCCCTTTCTGCTAATTTTAAATTCTGGATTGGCCTGATGAATAACCTCGATCACTCCATCAAGTAAGGTATCAAATACAAAGTGCTTTTTATTGAATTTTAATTTGCCACTCTCTATTTTAGAAATGTCCAAAAGGTCTGCAATAAGCTCATTGAGCTTTTCTAACTGAACCTGGGCTTTAGCGAGGTGCTTTTTTACGGTAGAGATATCCCCTTTATCTACGCTTCGGGCTAATAATTGCACATACCCCTTTACACTTGTTAAAGGAGTTTTTAACTCATGACTTGCAATACTAATGAACTCGTCCTTTTTCCGCTCTGCTCTTTTCCGAAACTCAATCTCATCTAATAATGCTTTTTGTATTTCGATGAGTTTTCTGCTTTGTTCGTAAATTCGATAAAACGTTTTCACCTTTAAGAGCAAAATATCCATATCTACCGGCTTTGTGATATAATCCAGGCCACCTGAAGAATAGCCTTTAGCGATAAACTTAAGTTCAGTATTTGCAGCAGACAGGAAGATAATTGCCGTTTCTTTGGCCTTGCTGTAGCCAGAAATCGCTTCCGCGACTTCAAATCCGTCCATCCCTGGCATTTGAACATCAAGGATAATCAAGACGTACTCATTTTTAAGTACTTTTTTTAAGGCCTCTTCACCGGATGATGCGGTATCTACTTCAAAATTATGTCTCTCCAGAACCTTCTTTAAAGAAATCAGGTTCTCGGGGGTATCATCTACAATTAATATCATTATCAAAAATAAATAAGGCTTATAAACTTTTGGCGACAGCGCAGAGCATTAGTTTTGCATTAAAGTTATATAAACTTTATAAGTTTAAACTTATAAATAATCATTTTGTTGCAAAAAAGAAATTATAACCTTGCAGAATTAAAAGTATCTCCCTGCTTAAAATCACCAGTATCGAAGCCTTTTTTAAACCAATACATTCGTTGGGCTGATGTACCATGGGTAAACGCATCAGGAACAACTTGTCCCTGTGCTTGCTGCTGAAGTTTATCATCACCAATCGCATTTGCAGCTGTCAACGCCTCTTCAATATCGCCTTCTTCCAATCTAAAATTAGCGAGATTCTGGGCATCGTGCGCCCACAGACCGGCAAAAAAATCGGCCTGTAATTCTAATTTAACAGATAATTTATTGTATTCTACCTCGCTCAGCCGGGCTCTGGCACGTTGCACCTGTTCCGAAATCCCCAGTAAATTCTGAATATGATGCCCTACCTCATGGGCAATCACATAAGCTTGCGCAAAATCGCCAGCAGCACCAAAGCGGTCTTTTAGGTCTTTATAAAAAGTAAGATCAATATATACGCGACGATCCGCTGGGCAATAGAATGGTCCTACGGCAGCACTGGCATTCCCACAGGCAGATTGAACACTGTTATCAAACAGCGTAAGCACAGGGGGTTCATATACCCGTCCCATTTTCTTGAACTGCGCATACCAAACAGAATCTGTTGACTCCAGAACACCAGCAACAAACTTGCCTTCAGCATCTTGGGGAACACCCTGTTTGCCGACAACATTCGCCTCATCACCCATAGGTAACTGGCTAACTAAACCTGTAAAATCCTGACCAAAGATAAGACCGAGCACAACAACAACTATAGCTGCACCGCCGCCAAGTACCTTGCCGCCAGTCATCCCTCTTCTATCGTCAACATTGCCACTTCCTTTACCGAACCATTGCATATAAATTCCTTTTAATTTGGTTAATAACAGGCTGGGACAATTGTTATACCAAAATTAAAAGGAAGCTCAGTTTAATTAAAGGCAGCTATTGCTTTATGAATTCTTTTTATGGTTTCTTCAGCGCCAAGAGCTACTGCAATATCAAATACTCCAGGGCCAAATTTTCCGCCAACCAACATAATTCTAAAAGGCAACATCAACTCTCCTGGTTTAAAATTATGTGCCGTAGCGAGTGATTTGAACTTTTCTTCCAGTTCTATACCAGTCAATCCCTCTTTCAACTCTAAAGCATAGGATTCAAAAAAGGCAGCCTTTTCAGGTGTCCATTTTGGTTTCACAGCATCCAAATCATATCCTGCTGGTGCAGTAAAAAAATATATACTTTGCGCAACAAAATCCGTTAATAGCGTACAGCGATCTTTAATTAGGTCAATTACCTTTTCCAGATAAGTCTCGTCATTTAAAACTATGGCCTGAGCATTAAACGCTTCTTTTACAAAAGGAAGCAGCGCTTTTGAGCTGGTATGTTTAATCCACTCCTGGTTATACCATTTTGCTTTTTCGAAATCAAATTTAGCTCCGGCTTTGCTGATTCTCTCGATCGAAAATTTCTCGATCAATTCATTTAAGGTAAATATTTCCTGATCCGTTCCGTCATTCCAACCCAGCATAGCCAGTAGGTTTACAAACGCTTCAGGCATAAAACCAAGTTCCTTAAAACCTTTTGTTAAATCGCCGGTTTTAGGGTCAGTCCAATTTTGTGCGTATACAGGGAATCCTAATCTATCACCATCTCTTTTACTCAGCTTACCATTTCCATCGGGCTTTAAAATTAAAGGTAAATGCACCCATTGAGGCATTTCATTATCCCAGCCCAGATATCTCCATAATAAAATATGAATTGGTGCCGAAGGAAGCCATTCTTCGCCTCTAAATACATGGCTAATCTCCATTGCCTTATCGTCAGCAACAACTGCCAGGTGATAGGTTGGCATTCCATCTGCTTTTAGCAGAACTTTATCATCTACCAAATTGGTCTCAAAACTAACGTGCCCTCTTATCAAATCAGTAAAAGAAACAACTTCGTTTTCAGGTATTTTAATACGCACTACATATGGCGTATTGCTTGCTAAAAGTGCCTCTACCTCAGCCTCGGTTAAAGTAAGGGAGTTTCTCATAGCCCCTCTTGTAGCCAATCCGTAAGTAAAGTTTGGTATCTGTTTTCTTTTGACATCCAGTTCTTCTGGGGTATCAAAAGCGTAATAAGCATATCCATCAGCAATCAACTGATCTGCATATTGTTTGTAGGTTGCTTTCCGCTCACTTTGACGGTAGGGGCCAAAGTTGCCCTCTTGCTCCGGACTCTCATCTGGAACCATGCCACACCATTTAAGGCAGGAAACGATATATTCCTCGGCACCTTCCACAAAACGTGTCTGATCAGTATCCTCAATCCGCAAAATAAATGTACCGTTGTGCTTTTTTGCAAACAGATAATTAAATAAAGCGGTACGTACACCGCCCAAATGCAGGCCGCCGGTTGGGCTCGGGGCGAATCTTACTCTTACTTTCTTTTCCATATTACGAACTACAAAGATATATTTTTTACCGCGTTACCGTTCAATTGATACATTTTTGAATGCTATTTTGTAATTTGCCATCACATTCTATGAACCCTTACGAGAAAAAACGCCGCTGGAAGTTCTTTTTACTTGTCTTTGCCATTGTAATTGGCACGGCATCCGTTGTCTATAGCGACTTCTTCGTAAAAAAGATGGAGCGAGAAGAACAGCTTCAATTTCAGCTATATGTAAAAGTAACAGAGCAATCGCTAGCTATGTATGATGACGATCGGTATACCAGTTTGATAGACCTGATCCGAACAAACACAAAGCTTCCCGTAATCATGATTGATTCTGAAGGCGCAATCCTTTCTTATCAGGGATTAGACTCTACAAAAACGAATTACGAAGTAGAAAAACAACCTAACAAAACTTACGATCCTGCTTATTTTTCGCGTGAGCTACGTAAAATGAAAAAGCAGCATCCGCCAACGCCAATTATTGGTCTGGATGGCACCAGATGGTACATTTACTATAAAGATTCTGCCACATTAACACAACTGCGCTATTTCCCCTATATCCAATTGGCCGTAATCGGTCTGTTTTTACTCACGGCCTATGTGGCCTTTAGCGCTGCGCGTAAAGCAGAACAGGACCAGGTATGGGTAGGTATGGCAAAAGAAACAGCCCATCAACTAGGCACTCCAATCTCATCACTCATGGCTTGGGTAGAGCTCATCAAATCAAGATTTGATGCAGAAGACGATCCCTTAATTGCCGAAATGGAAAATGACATTAAACGTCTGGAAGTAATTACCGACCGTTTTTCAAAAATTGGATCTAAACCAATTGTCGAAGACCATGTCGTGTATGCTGTGATCTATAATTTTGTTGAATATTTCAAACTTCGAACATCAGACAAGGTGATCTTCGAAATCATTGGGGATGAACAAGTAAGGGCCTTATTAAATGTACCCCTGTTTGACTGGGTTATAGAGAACTTGCTGAAAAACGCAGCAAATGCAATCGAAAACGAAGGTAAAATCACGATAAACATTATCGAAAACTTAACCAAAGAGGAAGTTTTCATAGACGTAACCGACACTGGAAAAGGGATTGCACGATCTAAATTTGACGCCGTATTTCAGCCCGGCTACACAACTCGTAAGCGCGGTTGGGGTTTAGGCTTGTCGCTTACCAAAAGAATCGTTGAAAACTACCATAATGGCCAAATCTTTGTTAAAGACTCGGAGCTTGGCAAAGGCACCACCTTTCGTATCATTTTAAAAAGTAGCATTACTTATGAACCGACCTCAAACGCATGAGTATCCCGTATGGGCTGAACAATATATCAGCCTCGTTGAGGATGATGTACTCGAATTATTAAAAAGGCAAGCCACAGAGTTTCCGGATTTTGTAAATGATCTGGTTGAAAAAGCGGACTATGCCTATGCCCCCGGAAAATGGACCATTAAACAGCTTATTGGCCATATCATAGATACAGAACGCATTCTGGTGTATCGCTTAACCTGCTTTGCACGCGGAGAAAACCATGCACTTCCAGGCTTTGATGAGGATGACTACGTAACACATGCGCATTTTCAGGATCGGAGCTTATTAAGCCTCTCCGAAGAGTTTTCTTTGTTGAGAAGGGCGAACATGTTTTTATTCAATTCCCTAGTAGAAAAAGAATTAAATAGAAGTGGCACAGCATCTGAGCGCCAGATTACAGTAAGAGCCCTACTCTACGTAATCCCTGGACACATCATACACCACACAGAAATCATTAAAAGTCGTTATTTATGATTTGGTTTAAAGAATTTACACCCGAGCAGCTAAACGATAGACCTACAAACCACATGGGGGCTTTTCTGGAGATTAAGTTTACAGAAGTAGCTGAAGATGCGCTGACAGCAACCATGCCTGTAGATGAGCGTACCCATCAACCCGCAGGAATTTTACATGGTGGAGCCTCTGTAGTCCTGGCCGAAACGCTTGGTAGTGTCGCTTCCTACATGTGCATCGATCCTGAAAAATACCAGGCCGTCGGCCTTGAAGTTAATGCCAACCACCTCAGACCGGTTAAATCAGGCTTGGTAACAGGTATTTGTAAGCCACTCCATATTGGCGCTAAAACCCATGTTTGGGAAATCAAGATCTATAATGATAAAGGAAAAATGAACTGCATCAGCAGACTTACAGTGGCCATTATCAATAAAGCCTGATTACTTAACCTCTGCCCTAATCCTGCTTAAAGTTACCTGCGTTACTCCCAGGTAAGAAGCAATATAGCCCAATTGAATTCTTTGGATCAAAGCCGGATCATTGCTCAATAGTTCCTGATAGCGCTCTGTTGCCGTTTTAAATAACCGTGCAATCAATCTTTCCTCCGTTTTGATCAGCTCCAACTCTGCCAGCTTTCTGCCCCAATTTGCAAACTCAACGTCCTTTTGAAAAAGCGCTTCTAATGCCGCTGTCTTGATTTCATACAATACACTATGCTCCAATACCTCCACACTTTCATAGCCTGGCAATGCATTAATATAGCTGTTATAAGAGAATACAACATCTCCCTCCATCCCGAACCAAAAAGTAATCTGATTTTCCGGGCCATCACAAAATGCCCTGGCTATTCCTTTCTCAATAAAAAAAAGTGATTTCTCGATACTTTCGGCATGAATGATCCGCTGGTTTTTAGGCACTTCAATGCGCTCCATCAAATCAAGTAGTTGATTTAATTGCGGTTCTTTCAGGGCGTAAATGCCTTTTAATGTTTTTAAAACGTTTTGCAATTGGCGATGGTTATATGTAAAGATAAAGCACCCGACCGGTAATTTTTTAACATTTGTAAAAAACTCCCTGCTTAATTCGAAGTACTTTTGCCACAAATATTTGAATTATGAGCTGGATTATATTAATTATTGCAGGTTTTTTTGAGGTGGGTTTTACGACCTGTTTAAAGCTTTCGAACAACTTTACGAACATTAAATGGAGTGCTGGTTTTTTCGTATGCATTACGTTAAGCTTTTTATTGCTCAACAGAGCAGTACAAACTTTACCAATGGGCACAGCCTATGCGGTATGGACGGGTATAGGCGCAGTAGGAACTGTCATTATCGGAATTTTCTTCTTTGATGAGCCCCTGAACTTCTGGAGGATCTTTTTTATTGTCACTCTAATCGGTTCAATTTTAGGCTTAAAGTTTGTGGCGGGAGGGCATTAAGCCCCTTCCAAAACTATTTTATGGTAATGGGAAGTTCTACTAAAGTTTTATCCCATGCCATAACCAAATTAGCCCCTTCCGGTTGCGGGGTAAACGTGATCGCAAAAGATTCCATCGGCTTATCCAATGTTTTAACCGGTACATCAACCCGAACGACATCTTTAGACTGATCATAAGTAAAGGCACCCCAGCGATCTGTCTGACGGTTAATGATCAGCGTCCACTTATCTTGATTAGGAATCGCAAATAAGCTATAAGAACCTGCCTTAATGGACTTACCACCAATGTTTACACGCTGGTAGAATTTAATTTCTGTGGATTCATTAGCGCCCACACGCCATACCTTGCCAAATTGCTCAAGCACGCCAAATATATCACGCCCCTTTTTTGCGGGTCTGGAATAAACAACCTTAATTGATGGGGTTGAATTATCCTTTGCTTTCGTAACATTTAAAGGGAAATAGACAAGATCCGCAGGGCTGGCATCAACAGGAGCAAACTTAAGCTCCTGGGCTTCAGCAACGAAAGTAAACATCGCAAGCAATGCGATAAGGCTTATTCTTTTCATCAGAAGATGTCTTAAATTGATACTAATTTAAGCTTAATATTCGCGGCCTTTAACTATTCCATTTAAGAAAATAGCGCCAAATATAAACCCTATAATTCCACCTAATACAGCGGCACCAAAGCTACCCGAAATAATTACTGCAGTTAAAATACCAAAAAATAGGCCCATAACATAATAAACCCAGTCAAAACTATTGTTGTCTTCTTTAATCATTATACTAATTCTTAGGCGTCAAAGATATTGATTTATTTTATCTGTAAACAAATATTGCCAGTTTATTTCCCTAGCAAATCATTAACTGTTACCAAACTGTAGCCCTTTTGCTTTAAATAAATGATCAAATCATCCAATTTATTGTAAAACTTATCCATTCTTCTTGGATCCGTCCCCGCATGAAGTAAGAGTAGAAATCCATTCATTCCCTGCTTAGTTTCAAAATCAACGATAGACTTATAAATCTCCGAACTTCCTACATAACGTTTACCCATTTCTGGGTAAGTGTAATCAGCATTAGAACGCGTGCCTGGAGTAAAATTAACCAATGTTAAACCAGCTCCTTTTGTCCAATCAGCAATCTTTTCATTGTGCCATTCAAACGGTGGCAAAAAGAAGGGGGCATCAGGCCTATTAATCCCAAACCTAGCCATCGCCTCATAGTTAGCATCTAAATCAGATCGGAATTCCGCTTTTGTAACCAATAGGCTATCCCGCTTGGTCCAGTCGCAATACAACAAATGCTTATTTGAGTGCCCTCCTAAATAGTGGTGACTCGCTTTAAGGGATTTAATGAGCGACCTGAGTCCTGGAGTATTGTAAAAATCGCCCGTAAAAAAGAACGATCCTTTTACTTTATGCTTGTTTAAAGTTTTATTGATTTGCGCTACCCCATCCGCATATTCATGTCCTGTAAAGACCAATGCAATCTTCTTTTCATTTGTGTCCCCCCTAATAATAGCACCATGGTCTTTTTTAAAGGAAGAATTTTCCTGCTTCACTCTGCTGTCATAAGCAGCTAGCAAATAAATCAATGATGCCGTTCCGTCCATTGTAGGCTCATTGGTACTGTAATCACCAAAATCATCATGGTAAACGACCAAATCGGATTGAAATTCGGCATATTCGTCCGACTGGTACAAAGTAATCCCGATAAGACTTTTATAAATGCGTCCATAAACAGGTCCATCTACCAATCCCCCATCTATCGGGTACTGGAACAAATGCGTGAATGCGGAATGCGGATCTTTTGGTGTATCCCCTTCCGCTGGCAAGCCATACACCATCGCTGATCCCCATGGATTACAACCAAACAGCCAATCAAAATTTGCTTGCGCCAACTCCTCATAGGTCTCGTCTCCACTTTCCTTATGATAAAGGAAGCTCTGAATAGCGAATGAAGTTGTTAGGTTATTTGAACACCAGATAAATGGGACACCCCTATAAAATGCATTTTGCTTTGCCTTTTGCCAAACCCTATCCAGCCCCTCTTTATAATAAGACACCACTTTTTCAGCCCCTAGCTTATCCCCTGTTTTAGCGATTTCGTAATGCCCAAAATTGTGAAAAGGATACCATTGATAATGTCTTGCTGTATCGGCTCCCATCCATGGCGTTACCGGCTCTTTACTCGCGTAACTCAACGCTTGCTTCAAAAATGATTTCCCACCGATACTTTGATAAAGTTCAGCTGCAGCAAGCTCCATATCATCTGTCCAATTGTCTTCCTCATAAAAATAAGGCGCCCTATTAGGGGCTGTTTGTTGCACTCCGGGCTGCTTTAATCCAAACGCATAAGCAGATTTGGACTTATCTCGAAGCAATTGCGCATAAGTTGCATCAATATCCCTAAACATTCTGCCGCCTAAAGCAAAAGCACTGCTAAACTTTCCAGCAATAGAAGCGGTTCCCGTGGCGCGACTTTGATATTTACCTAAGCCCTGAGGTTTACCATTTGCAAAATAAACAGGTCGTTCTTTCCCTTTACCATAATCCACATCATCCTTTGTCGGCAAGCGCAAACCTTTATGGTCCCTATCGTCCGCAATTTGGTTAAATAACCAGTCTTTCTTTGGATGCATCTTTAGCAGCCATTTCAGTCCCCAATTCGCTTCATCTAAAACATCTACCCGCCCATTCTTTCCTTCAAGGCCATTTTCCTGGTATTGATCCGTAAATGTCTCAGGAAAATCCCGGTACGCTGCAAGCAAGTGATAAGTCGCGTTTGCCGATGTTGTGGCATATTGAAGGTAATCAGAGGCATCGTGCCATCCGCCACTAACATCGATATGTGTGCTATCTCGCATCGGTCCATACATGGTGTATCCATCCTGTGTATGACAGCTATCCTTCAAATAGGGATTAAAGCCGCTACGCTGTTGACGCATATAACGTAAGGCGAAATCGGCAGTATGACGATAAACATCTTCACTAATGATCACTTCTGGCGACACGGTGTTGCCCACTTTAATAAAATAATGCCCAGGATCTTCAAATTCGCTAAAATTCAATCTACACGATACTTTAAAAGGTCCGTACGCACCAAAAGGCTTCACATTTCCCGAACTGTATACCACTTTTCCAGTTCCTTTTTCTACAAGATCAAACTTCTCTGGTTGCTCCATTTGATCCTTACTTACCCAAACAGCAACCTTAATCGCATGAGGCTGATACCCCAGCAGGTTTATTCGCATCCAGGGTCCACTGGCATTAAGATCCTGAGACCAAACATTCAATGAAATTAAAGTTATGCCTAAAAAACAAGCATATCGGATCCATAGTTTCATCTTTTTCATATCGAACATTTGTTTGATCAGTTCTAAAAATAACAAACCCTTGTCAGTATTTCGTCAATTATTTAAAAAATCATTCGATTCAAAAGCAACTAATCAATCGATTGATTAGTTTTGTAGTCACAAATAAAATAATGGAAAAGATAGATAAGAGGGCCAACATCCTCGAAGCAGCTGAAAAGCTGTTCATCGAATTGGGTTATGAAGCCACTTCTACCCGCCAAATTGCAAAAGACGCCACAGCCAATATGGCGATGATCAACTATTATTTTGGCTCCAAAGAAGGTGTTTTCATGGAAATCATGAGCCAAAGGATTGCCGATTTTAGCGCTCAACTCGCCTGCCTCAATCAGAATAATATGTCTGGAATGGAAAAATTACTAAAAGTAATTGAAGGGTATGCGACAAGAATCCTATCCAATCCCGGTTTTCATAAAATGATGCACAGGGAACTCTCCATGCCTCACCGCCCGGAAATGTTTTTTAAAATAAAAAACTCAATGGCTCAAAATCTGTTGGTCATAGAGAAAATTATTAGCGATGGCATCACTGAAGGAAGCTTTAGACAAGTCGACGTTAAAATGCTGATTGCCACGATCATGGGGACAATAAGCAACGTTGCCATCTCTCCTTCAAAAATCACCTCTGGCACAACACTTGACATCAATAACGAAGAAGACAGAAAGGTGATTACCGATCGCTTAATCAACCATTTAAAAGACCTCATCATCACGTATTTAACACCAAAAAATGATACATAAATCAATCAAACTGAGCTGCCTGGCATTTCTTGTTCCGGCAGTCATCTATGCCCAGGATGTAAAAAAAATAAGCTTACAGGAAGCTATAGCGCTTGGGATAGAGAATAGTAAGAATCTAAAGCTTTCTCAAAACAAAATAGACCAGGCCGTAGCAAAGCTAAATATGGTCAAGGACAATGTTTTGCCTACAGCAAAGGCTTCTTTTCTATACAATCACGCTGAAATCCCTAGCAACACCTTATCCCTTGGTGGTGCTGATCCCATTAAATTGCCTAAACGTGCAGATGCCTTTGTTGGCACAGCAGCGGTCGAAGAGCTGATTTATGGTGGTGGCAAGCTGAGATATGCAGAAGAATCTACCCGTCTACTCACTGATGTAGCCAAACTTGATGCAGACAAAGACAAAGAAGAGATCAGTTATGCAATTATCAATACCTACTATTCTTTGTTTAAAGTAATGCAAAGCAAAAAGGTAATTACCCAAAATCTGGAGTCCATTGACAGTCAGCTAAAGCAATCTCAACGCTTTTTTGAGCAGGGAATTGTTACCAAAAACGATGTTTTGAGGTTTCAACTTCAACGGGCAAATATCTCGCTAACAAACATGGAAGCAGAGAACAACAGAAAGATCATCAATTACAACTTCGACATTCTATTGGGCTTAAACGAAAACACCCAAATTGAAATTACAGATCCAACCAAGGAATTGAAAGCTATTGCCCCTTTAAGCAGCTATTTGAATACGGGATTTGAAAGCAGACAGGAGTTGAAACAACTGGATTTACAAAACAAGGTTGCGGATGTCAATATAAAATCTGTTAAAGCCAATACTTTACCAACCGTTGGTGTAGGTGCAAATCTGTACTACATTAATCCAAATGGTAGCTTTATTCCTTCTGCCAACCAGTACATTATGCCAGTAACCATCGGTGCGAATATTTCCTGGAACATCGGCAACTTATGGACAAACAAGAATAAAGTAACGGATGCCAGAATACAGCAGAAAGAAGTGGGCATACAAAAAAGCATCTTCTCTGATCAGGTTAAAACGGAAATCAATAAGAATTACCAGAATTATCAGCTAGCCCTCGACAAGATCAGCGTACTCGAAACATCAATCGCACAGGCTACAGAAAATGATAAATTGATGGAATCAAAATATAAAAACAACGTAGCCTCGGCAATAGACAGAATAGATGCAGAAACCTTGCTATATCAAGCTAAAATCAATTTAGAAATAGCTAAAGCAGATGCTGGCTTAGCCTACTACACTTTATTAAAATCTACCGGAAAAATTTCTCAATAAAATACCATAACAAATTAGGCAATGACAACTGAAAAGAAAAAAAAGAATAAAGTTATCCCAATCATATTAGGGGTACTCATCCTCCTGGGCGCAATATTTGGAATCAAACAATATATCTATTACAGCAAACACGTAGATACTGATGATGCCCAAATTGATGGCGACATCAGCCCCGTAGTTTCCCGTGTTGGAGGCTATGTACAAGACATTAAATTCGAAGAAAATACCAGAGTTAAAGAAGGTGACGTACTGGTTAAACTAGATGATAGCGATTATAAAATAAAGCTGGAACAGGCAATGGCAGGACAAAAAGGGGCAAGTGCAGGTGTTGGTGTCTCTGAATCACAGATCGCTGCTACCTCAGCCAATACCAGTACCGCAAAAGCAAACATCGAGGCTGCAAGAGTAAAACTGAACCTTGCACAAAAAGATTACGATCGTTACCAAAACCTGGTAAAAGACGGTTCTGTTACTCAACAGCAATTTGATCAGGCTAAAGCGCAAAAAGAATCCGCTCAAGCGGCCTTTACTGCGGCAAACGACCAATACAACGCCGCGGTGAAACAAGTTGGCACTACACAGTCGCAGTTGGCTGTGAGCAGCAATGGTGTAACACAACGTCAGGCGGATGTAGATTTCGCCAAATTGCAGTTGTCTTATACAGAAATCAAAGCCCCTGCTTCAGGTATTGTATCTAAAAAGAATGTTCAAAAAGGACAGCTTGTACAAGCAGGTCAATCCTTGTTTTCTATTGTGAATGACAACAGCCTATACGTTACTGCAAACTTCAAAGAAACTCAACTGGAAGACATCAAAACCGGTTCGAAAGTTAAAATAGAAGTGGACGCTTATCCTGATCAGGACGTAGAAGGTGAAGTTTATAATTTTGCGCCGATTACAGGAGCAAAAGGCTCATTACTGCCTCCAGATAATGCCACAGGTAACTTTGTTAAAGTTGTACAACGTGTACCCGTAAAAATAAAAATAACCAAAGCTCCAAAAGATATCCTTGAAAAGCTACGTCCTGGAATGAGCGTTAAGGTTTCTGTTTCTATAAAAGACTAGACAATGGCCGAGAAAGGTTTAAAAAAGTGGATTATCACATTTACAGTGATCACAGCTTCACTATTGGAGCTGATTGACACCACTATTGTAAATGTGGCAATCCCTCAAATACAAGGTAACCTGGGGGCAACTCTCGAAGATGTAGCCTGGTTATCTACTGGTTATGCAGTTGCAAACGTAATTGTATTACCGATGTCGGGATGGCTGGGCAGCCGTTTCGGACGTAAAAACTATTTCCTCTTTTCCATAGTCCTCTTTACCATCGCATCCTTCCTTTGCGGAAATGCGACTAACCTCGAAGAACTCATTGCCTTCAGGATTTTGCAAGGACTAGCAGGTGGAGGCTTAATTTCAACTGCGCAGGCTATCCTAATAGAAACCTGGCCACGTGAAGACGTGGGTATTGCCACGGCTTTATTCGGACTTGGAGCAGTTGTAGGGCCTACAGTAGGCCCTACGATTGGAGGGTACCTACTCGAGATCAGTTCATGGCCATTGATTTTCTATGTCAATATTCCCGTCGGAATTCTCGCCGCCTACTGCACCTATACCTTTGTCAGGGAAACCCCCAAGGATGGAAAAGGAATGCCTGTAGATTGGTGGGGTATTTTGTTACTGGCTATTGCCGTGGGAAGTTTACAAACAGTATTGGAAAAAGGAGAAAGTGAAGATTGGTTTGCAACACCATACATTGTAGCCCTCACTGTAGCTTCAGTACTAGGCTTAATTCTATTTATATGGAGAGAGCTAAGTACCGACCACCCTATTGTAAACTTTAAGATTATGAGACATCGTAGCTTCTCCGTTGGGATGTTTACCTCATTTATTCTAGGGTTTGGATTATATGGTTCAGTGTTTGTATTTCCAGTATTCTGTCAGAATCTGCTAGGGTTCTCTCCACTTCAAACCGGAGAACTATTATTCCCAGGAGGACTTTGCACCATAGTAATGATGCCATTTATAGGAATTATGCTCAAGAAAAACATCCCCGCACAGTTCATGGCAACTATCGGAATGTTCCTGTTTTTTGTATTCTGCTCTATGCTGAGCAGATCTACACTACAATCGGGACCAAACGACTTTTTCCTACCCTTAATGATCCGTGGTGTGGGTATGGCCTTATTATTTGTGCCATTAACCACCTTGGCTATTCAAGATTTAACCGGAGCAGAAATTGGACAAGGTTCAGGATTAAACAACATGATGAGACAGTTAGGTGGCTCATTCGGCATTGCGGCCTTAACAACGCTTATACACGTGCGTCAGGGCTTCCACCGCAGCAATCTACTCGTAAACATCAACGAATATAATCCGGCCTTTACAGAGCGTTTTAATGCCTTTGTAAACAACTTCATGGCTAAGGGTTATTCATACCTGGATGCCAAAGCTCTTGCCATTAAAGCAATCGATGGTACAGTAACTAAGCAGTCCCTATTGTTAACCTATAGTGATGCTTATTGGGTAGCCGGGCTTATTTTGCTCTGTTCGATCCCATTGTTATACCTACAGAAATTTAAAAAGAATGTCGAAGTACCGGCAGATCTGCATTAAGATAAAGAGCCCTGTATTACGTTGATACAGGGCTTTTTGCTTTTAGCGCTCCCTGGCTTCAAATCAGCACAGCTCAAGCTTTTGTTAACAATCACATAACTCAATATTAATCTTCAGCTTATTTCTTCCTACTAGGTTTGCTAGCGTTAAGTTCAGGAAGATCATGAAGGAATTATATGCTTTATCAGACCATCAGCTATTGGAATATTGTCGCAATGGTAATGATAAGGCTTTTGACATCATCTTTCAGCGATATTTTAAACCACTATACTCCTTGTCACTTAAATACGTCCGCAACACAGAAATTGCCGAAGAACTTGTCATGGATCTAATGATGTGGATGTGGGAAAAAAGAGGAACTGATTTTTGTCCTGACGGAACCTTAAAAGCATATTTATTTCAGGCCATGCGCAATAGCGTAATTAGTTTTTTCCGCAGAAAGACTTTGGCTACCCAACCTATTGAGCTTTATCATGAAGAAACCATGCAAGATTCCAAACATGCAGATCATGATCAAATCTATGCCGAAATTGAGGCCTGCTTTCAGAAAAAATTAGGAGAACTTAGTCCACAACGCAGGAAAGTTTATGAGATGAGCAGAAATGAGGAAATGACTTATCCCCAAATTGCCCGTAAACTAAATTTATCTGCCAATACCGTGAAGAGTCACATTAGCTTTTCGCTAAATCACTTAAGAAAAAGTCTACACGAACACCTTGATGTAACCGGTCTAATTATCCTCCTTTCCACATTTATAAAATAATTCAAATATTTTTTAAATCACGTTCACCCTACTGCTAATTTTTTGCGCTATACCTTTTGAAGGACATCGCATTATGCAGCAACCAATAGATAAAGAACTACTAAAAAAATACCTTAAGGACAATTGTAGCCCCGCAGAATTGCAGCAAGTCCGCGCTTATTTGCTTAAACCGGGTAGCCGAAAAATTTTGCATGAGCTAATTATTGCCGAATCACAAGAAGAGTGGGATTTGCAAACGAGCACAGCGCTCGAATCCGATGAGCAGATGCGGGAATGGCAAGCCAAATTCGAGCAAAGAAAAGCGGCAAGGACGATATTTTTAGATCAATCAGAAACACCTCATTCTTTTAAAACAACCCGATTTTTAAAGTATGCAGCTGTATGGATTCCTTTAATCCTCGGCGTCGGAATTTACACTTTTAACCGATTAAAAGAAATGCCCTCAACATCGGTTCCGGTAGCTTCGACACTGGTAATGAAGGAATTTTCGACTGTAAAAGGGCAAAGGGCCAAAATCACCCTGACAGATGGCACGTTGGTCTATATGGGGCCCGTCAGTACCCTAAAATATCCAGACCATTTTTCAGATTCAACAAGAGTAATCGCACTTACCGGCGAAGCATTTTTCGAGGTCGCACATAATCCCAAAAAACCATTTATCATACACACGCAGAACATCTATACACAGGTACTGGGCACCTCCTTTAAGGTCAACGCAATTAAAGGTCAACCCTTTGAAGTACAGGTTGCGACCGGCAAAGTTCGCGTCGACCGTATAAATCCGGGACAAACAGAACATCTGGCCATACTTACACCCGGTCAGCAAGTGATGTTAAACACCTTAAACGGCCCGGCAATACTTGGTCAAATAGCCGTGCAGGATGTTCGTGGGTGGAAAAATTCCAGACTCGTATTTAAAGATCAATCAATCGGGGAAATAGCACAACAATTAGAGCGGGCTTATGATGTCCAATTCAGCTTCAAAAATGCTGCAAAAGCCAAAGAAATAGTAACTGTAACCCTTCAGGACAATGTCCCTTTAAGCAAAACGCTCCGGGTTTTAAGTTCTGGGGCACAGTTTAAATACAGCATAACAGGTAAAAACATCATTATTAATTAAAGAAAGGCGGTTATGACTCATTAATTACTTAAACAAAACGTTCCCAATGGCCCTGGCAGGCTAAAGGGAACGCTTAGATATTTCTTCGAGCCCTCATTGTTTTGGAAGACACATAGGCACGATGAAATGACAGCCGGAAACCCGGCCTATTAACAGATTATTTGCCCCAAAGGGCAATTTTAACCCATATAACATTCAAATATATGCAAAAAGGATCAATAGATAATCCTTCACTTTTTGTGGAACCCGGTGGTTCCAGATTTTTAAGAATAATTTATTTGCTGATGAAATGTTCATTTGTCCTGTTGTTTACTAAGCTTACTATGGTAGGTATGCTGTATGCCAACACGGTTACCGGTCAGGATCTTAACCGAAAGGTAGAGTTGAAACTGGAAGACATGGGGATTAAAGAAAGTTTGCTAACCATAGAGGCGAAAAGCGGCATTAAATTTCTGCTTCCGCAAAAAACGCTTGACATCAGTTCCAAAAAAGTAACCCTCAGGGCTCCTGATATTACCGTTGCCGAGGCCATTAAGAATGTGCTTTCAAATTCTGGCTTAAGGTATAAAGTAGTAGATCATTATGTGGTAATTGAAGCCATCCCCGCCCAGCAGCGCATCACGGGCAAAGTAATTGATGCAGTGAACAAGGAAACCTTGCCAGGAGTATCCATCCGGGTAAAAGGCGTGCAGGGGGGCACCACAACTGATGCGAATGGCAATTTCAGTATGACGATCAGTCAGCCTGAAGCCTTGTTAATATTCAGCTATATCGGCTACGACAACAGAGAGCTGAAAGTTGATAAAAACAGTGGTAACCTTATGGTTGCCATGAATGCTTCGAGTAAAGCTTTGAACGAGGTGACCGTGCAGGCAAGAAGAAAAGCAAACACGAGTGTTGCTGTTTTGGATGAACGGAAAAAATCTTCCATTATACAGGATGCCATTTCCTCAGAACTGATTGAAAAAACCGGTAGTATTACAACTACACAGGCTTTGCAAAGGGTAGCTGGTGTAACGGTAACCGATGACAAGTATGTAGCCATCCGCGGTTTGGGTGATAGAAGTGTGATCGGACAGCTAAACGGTGTGCGTCTGGCTTCTTCAGATCCAGACAGAAGTACCATCCCTTTGGACCTGGTTCCCGCCTCTTTGTTAGATAACATCACCATCTATAAAACCGTAACCCCGGATAAACCTGCCGATGCAGCCGCCGGTATTGTAGAATTAAAAACAAAATCAGTACCTGAAAAGGAGACTTTTGAAATCATAGCTCAAAGCGGTTTAAACTCTAATGTAGGTCTGGGTGGCCAATACAATAGTTTCTGGAACAGCGACATGGGCACTTTTGGAGATAAAATAAGTGACAAAAACTTAACTGCTGATTTTAAAAACCTGGCTAAGCAGTATCCAGCCGGATTAGGTTCTATACAAAGCATGATTGCAAATAGCAATTACAGCCCCTCAGCTTATCAGGAAGTAAATAGAATCAACAATATCATGCAGTCTTTTGATCCGGTAATGACTACCCAATACAAGAAGGCTCCATTGAATCAGTTATACTCGGCTACTTACGGAAATAGCTATGAGGTGTTTAAAAAGCATAAAATAGGTTTGATCCTCGGTGGAAATTACTACCGCCGAATCACCGATATTTCCAACGGGGATTTAACCCAATACAGTATCTATCAGGGTGTGGTGACTGGTAATCCAGACGTATACAGTCCAAGAAATATTCCAAACTATATCACGCCAAACAGTTTGTACATGGGTAAATACCAAACCTATAAAGAAAATACTGGTGTTGAAACCCTCAATTACGGTACCCTTGCAGGTTTAACCTATCGTTTTAACAGTCGAAATGAAATCAGTATGCAGTATCTGGGCAGCTGGGGAGGAGAAAGCAAGGCGACAAATCTGTATGGTCGTTACGAATATACAGGCCTGCCTGGAGATGTAAATACGACGACCTATTCTTTAAAACAAACTTTCCGGAATCTGAATACATTTAACTTACAAGGCGAACACAAGCTTTCTGAGAAAGAATTATCACCCCGGTTGAGTTACAACGTGGCCAGCTCTAGATCAAAGCAGAATGATCCTGATTTCCGTTTCGCGAGTTTAGCAGATTACATACCAAGAGGCGGTGGCTGGTATATGAGACCAGGAATCGGTGCTGGAGGTACTTCCGGAGATCTGACCTATACAAAACATCTTTACGCCTTAACTTCTGGTTATGTGAATGGATTTGGTCCTTACGGTATCATGCAGGCAGAGCCAAACGGACGTAGATGGCGTAACCTGGATGAGAAAAACTACAACTACAAAGTAGATTTAAGCATCCCTTTTAAATTATTCGGACAGATCCAGCAATTTAAAACAGGGATAAATTATTTGTTCCGTGACCGCTCTTTCACAGAGAACCAGTTGTTCTTACCAGGCTCTAACTTTACGACTAATAAATCAATCCCACTGTACGATGCGGAAGGCAACCTGAACCGATTGGTGAGCAATCAGATGATCGGCGTAAAAATGCCTGCAGCCAATCAGGACGAGGGCATGTTGCCTATCGGTGGTTTCTTATACAATACCCAGAAGTCTCCAAACAACTATACCGGGTATTTTGAAACCAATGCCCTTTACGGGATGGTAGATTTGAAAATCACTGAAAAACTTCGTGTAGCAGGTGGTGTACGTTTCGAAACCACTAATATCGGCTCCAAAGTAGATACTGCAGGTGTATTCTTAGATCCTTCATTGACTGCCGGAGAGGCCAACGGCGGAAGGATTCCATTGAACCCAATCAACCCTAATTCGGTGTACAAAACAGGTTTCAAACCTTATTACTCCGTAAATGCAACCTATGCCTTAAACGACAACATGAATTTCCGTACAGCTTATAACACCACTTTGGCGAGACCAGAGTTGAGGGAAATCACCAACGTTTTTGAATTTGATGCTTTCCAGATGGGCTTGGTAGTAGGTAATCCAAACCTGAAAAACCAATCTACTCAAAATCTGGATTTCAGATGGGAATGGTTCCCGGAAAAAGGAGAAGTATTGGCCATTTCTGCATTTGGCAAACGTATTGAAAACCAGTTGGTAAAGGTATTCAGCTTGCAAACCGCAGGTTTAGCAGCTACCTACCCAGAGTTTCCAACCATCCAATTCCAGAACGATCCTAACCTGGGTAGAGTATGGGGATTGGAGTTAGAGGTCGTGAAAAGCCTGGGTTCTTTATATGATCCTTTGAAGAACTTCTATTTCGGCTCTAACTTGTTACTGGCTCAAAGTGACATTAAAAAAACACCGGAACGTTATGAAGCTATTCGTTCACTGGATCGTTATACGCCAAAAAACTCTCCACTTTTTGAGCAGGCACCATACTCTATCAATCTTTGGTTAAACTATGAAAACCCAAAATCGGGCTCTGATTTAACCATGACTTTTAATATGGTAGGTGAACGTTTGGTACAGATTAACCTGACTGGAGAACCTGATTTATATACGCAACCTGTACCGGTATTAGATTTTGTATTCAGTCAGCGAATCACTAAAAGCGTGAAATTCAAAGGCTACGCCAAGAATATCCTGAATCCAGCAATAAAAACCGTTTATGCGAATCCTCAGACTGGTGGTAAATGGTATGGTAACGAATACATCAACCGAAGTTTTAATCGTGGTGCAGAAATTATGCTGGGCTTTACCTATAACCTTTTTAAATAATGAATAAGCTAAAATATAAGTTCCTTCCCCTCTTTTTCCTGATGGTCATGATTTTAGGTCAGGCCTGCAAAAAGGATAAGCTGAATTTTGAGGCCGATAACCGCGTTTTAACGGATAACCGTGTCAATTCTACCGCCAGGGTAATCAATCTGGCGCTTTACAATCAGGTGATCGCCAATGGCGATAGTCTGACCAGTTTTCTAACCCCTAGTCCAACTCCAGGAACGCCTCCTAAATTACCGGGAACCTCCTATTTCCCTGGTAACGGGTATTTAACTAAAATCTGGAACGTGCCACAGGATCTTTTTAATGCACAGGAAATTGTAAAACTGGACTTCATGACCAGATCATATCAGGCCACATTGGGTAATGATATCAAAACGGAGGTCAAAAATGATTACAATAACCCCACGGACTATTTCCTGATGCCAACTTTTGGTATGGAAGGGCAGCCGGATGTTGTTCAAATAAAGCGCGGTGTTGCGGCCCCCTCAAAACCTGATCATTTTAAAATCAGGATCGTAAACCTATCCGGTAAAATTAAAAACCCTGCCTTCAACAGCAGTGGGACTCTCGAAGATTTAACGGGCAGTGTCTCTTTGGCTTACTCCGATGGTTCATTTGTAAATCCGAAGACGAATAACATCAGTTCAGCAACACAAACATCTGAATACATAGAGGTCCCTTATGGTACGTATCAGTTTAAAGTGTTGATGCAGGACGGCAGGCAAATGCCGGCATTAGGGTCTGAATTGAATCAGTATACCATACTGGATCCACCAACCTCTACGATTCCAAAAGATATCATGAATTCTACCGCTTTAACTTATGCGCCAATCCAAACCTATCAACCTGGAGGGATTTACACGATTTTAATCGCGCCTCAGCGTTTTAATTATTTAATCAATGAGAATGCTGAGACCGCTGACACCTACCAGAATTCATTCCAGGTATTGAATGATAATACTGCTGCTGTTAACAATACCTATTTCCGCATACAAGCCGCTAATGCCTGGGGTACAGACGCAGTAAGCTTTAAAGTAGATGGCAAAACCATTGCAAGCGACCTTAGTTTTGGCGGATCTGGTGCCTATAGTAACTTCATTCAAGGCAGTCATACCATCGAAGCGGCGGATGCTTCGGGTAAGGTCATAGCCAGCGCAACACAAGTACTTCGCCCCGCACAAAATTATACAGTCTGGTTATCTCCAGATGCTGCGGGTGCCCCTAAATTATTAGTAGTAGCCAACGATTTGAGTGGGGCAACTTATAGCGGTGGCCCTGCGCAAGAAGATGCTACCTATGCCAGAAATCAGTACCGTTACTTCTTCTTTAAAAGGTTTTTAAACCTTTCAACAGGCAACCCTTATATTACGTTTACGCTAAATAACGGCCAATCTATTGCCGGTGGTGAAGACAATCCCAATGCCGGTGTCAACCTACAACTGGGGATACCATTGTTTGAGCACCCGTATGTAAGCAGTAGTTATTCGCAAAGTCCATATGAAGTGATGGTCTACCGCTCTAAACCTAACGTTGTCCCGGGTGTTTGGGCAAACGACATTGAGGTACTGAAAAACGATGCTTTTATCGCCAATAAAGACTTGTATCTGCGACCAGGAAGAGCATTGCCCGTACATGAGCCGGGCATTTATACCTTGAGCTTAATTGGACAATCGGGAACGGGAAGTACGCCGGCAACCAAAGCAAAAATGATCATTATCAAACATAACAAATAATGAAAAAGAATAGATTATTTCAAATGAACACCACATTCCTCTGGCTTGTAGCTTGTAATTTCCTGCTACTGATTTCCGGTTGTGTAAAGCTCGAATATAGTAAAATTAAGGAGCCTGCTTACCTCCGTGTGTTCAATAACCTGAACTACGTGCAAACCCTGGGCAGCAAAGACAATAAAGTGCCCTTTTTCTGTATGTTCATCAACCCCGTAGTGGATGCCAGCGGAATGCCTGTAAGTGCAGAAATTGTAGGTGATTTTCTAGATCAGCGAGATGCTTATGCTCCGCCCTATCCCTCCCATGTCGGAAACAGCACTTCGGTAAACAATCCAGAATATCCTGGAAAAGAAAACGTACTGGTAGGCCCGATCTTAAACGGTTTTGATTTGAGCAGCTGGGCCCAGGTGCCATCTGGAAAAGTGCGTATTATGTTCGCTTACCGACCTAAAAATACAGTGCCCTTCTTCCAATTAGAAACCCATCTTAAAAAGGATATTCTGATCGATACGACTATTAATTTAACCGCTAAGGAGGTTTATACCATGCACCTGCTGCAGAAAGATTTTGTGACCAAAAGAACAGGCGTTTTATTGCGTCAGGAAATCTTCCATAAACTCCCTTTGTCTGACTCGCTGGCCTATGTAAATTTCTATAACATGAGCGGAAAAGGTTACTGGGAGGCCGATAAGTCGCTTAAAGAAGACAATTTTCTGCTTGCAAGTTTTCAGTGGGGAATGAAAGATGACATGAACGTTTATCTTTCACTTTACGAGGATCAGAATTTATTGAGTACTCAAGGGGCCACAGTACCTGGTTATAAAGGGAAATACTTCGCCAATGTGAAGCTGAATACCGAAACCTCAGTGGTTAACCCTTATTCCAGCTTCCCGATCTGGGCCAGTAAATCATCCAATGGCATCACCACAAACATCTGGCCGCGCTTCGACTTTTTTGTACCGGGGATGGATGTTTCTTCCAATCCATTTTTTAGTGGCTCTACGGATAATGGAGGAAACTGGGTTTCTGTAAATTGCCTGCAGAACGGTAAAATCAGGATGCAGAGCAATGATAACGCAGCGATATTACCTAACCTTTTGGTCAACATTCACTCTGGAAAGAACAATCCAGCCACATTCGCAACTGTAAATACCATTGAAGTAGTAAATGGTAAGGTTTATTTAACCACGGTTCAAAGGAAATATGCACCGCCAATTTATTAAGAATATGATTTCCATGGAAAAAAGAAAATATAGGAATAAAACGCTGATGATACTGGCCATAGGAATACAAATCTTATTGCTGGCTTCCTGTAAGCATGATGATTTAACGATTGCCGCACCTAACGAAAACATCCGCCCGGCAGCCGATTTTGTGAAAAACAACTATGAAATGCGCTTGTTTTATGCCGCCATAAAAAAAGTGGGCTATATAGATCAGCTCAATGGGGCAGGTCCTTTTACGGTATTGGCACCAATAGATGCCGCATTTAACAGGATGGGTATTTATAATCCTTCAGATTTTGATAAGATGAACGTAGATAGCCTAAGAAAAGTGATTGGATACCACATACTACCCCGTAAGCTGAGGGTTAGTGATATTCCAAATAACGGAATTGATGTGCGCTATGCCACTCTATCTGACGCAGAATTATATGTTTCCAGAGCATCAACAAACCCGAATGGAGGTGCAGAAAATGAGTTGTATTTTTCTGGATCCGAAGTGACCCGGCAAGATGTGGTGTTGGCCAATGGCAACCTACAGGTATTAGATAACGTAATGAAACCTAATTTCAATAAAACGGTACAAGCATGGCTGGCCGAACATCCGGATTACAGCGTATTTGTAAGCGGCTTAAAGAAGTTTAACCTATGGGATCAACTGGCGACAACACAGCAATTCACTGTTTTTGCGCCCAATAACGAAGCCCTTAAAAATGTAGGGATTACCGCAGCTTCTTTAAATGAGATGGATGCCAGCAAATACCTGGGGGATCTGCTTTTTGGGGTTTATATTTTATACGACAGGCACTTCTTTGTGTCCGATGGTCAGGTGTTCTCCATAATCAATTCGAATGGCGCCTTTAATTATTTCCTGAAGAACAGCAACTACTATATGACTTTCGGAGGTGGAAAACAATACCCCAGCTTTAAACTCGGTTATGGACTAGTCCTGCGTCCGGGTAACGGACCTTCGGATAGCCCCATAAAAGCAGTGACCAGTGAGATCGTCGCAAAAAATGACAATTTATGTAGTAATGGGCTTGTCCACCACTTGACTGATGGAATGGTAACACCAGATCAAGCGATAAAAAAATAAGATATCATGATGAATATAAAAAATTTAAGGTCAATCATTTTATGCTCAAGTCTGCTTCTTCTAGCGGCTTGTACCAAGAGCGAATTTTTGCCTGACCCGGAAGGAAGCCAGGTTCCTTTTCAACCTGAAGCCACACAAACCGTAGAAGAATTATTAGCCGCATCTCCGGCAAAACTATACTATAGCGCCTGGCAAAAAAGCAATATCAAGACAATCCTGAAAGCCAGGAGCAGCAAATTGGTGTATACTGTTTTCGCCCCGAATGATGCGGCCATGCAAGCTGCTGGTTTAACGGCGAGTGCAATCGCTCAGATGCCTATAGCAGAACTAGATAGCTTAATGATGTTTTATACGACCCTTGGTCCGGTTACACAAACAGAATTGACACAGCGGACCGACAATTTTGTGGTGAAGACCTTGTTGGAGCAACCAGGACTCTATCTTCCTTATTATGAAAATACAGGGACTGGAGCAAATCAGTATGATCTCTATTTCTATAAAAACTATGTAGGTATAAAAGGCGAATCCTTACTGATCAACGGCAAGAACTTAGGTAAATTGAACTATTTGCCAGCAACCGACGGTGGACTGTATGTCCTGGAAAAAACCATAGAAAAGCCAACAAAAACCATTTTAGAAGCTTTAAGAGCTGATGGCAGATTTACGATATTCCTGGAATCCCAGCGCCTGGCGGATGAAAATTTTATAGAGACCATGATCAATGATATGGAACCGCTTTTCGGCTATAGACCTAGTCCGGAGGAAGTCCGGCCTTACATTAGCTCCCGAAAGCTGTACCAAGTTGGCTGGGGCATCAATGAGCCGATTTATCCAGGATATATAGGACCAAATATCACAATATCTACACTCTTTGCACCAACCGATGAGGCTTTCCATAAAGCAGGGTTTCAAACGCTGGCCGATGTGATGAAATTTAATGAGCGAAGTGCTGGTTCGATTCGTTTTGATGAGAATACATTTAATGCAGTGGGTGGATATCCGATGGATACGATTTACAACTTTCATCGTGACTGGGGAAGGATGTTTCAGCCAGTTACAAGTGGTGGTGATAAAGCTTACGCCAATTCTACTGTGTTTTATGGCAATGTACTCAATGCAACATTGAACAATTACATGGTTAACCTGGGTGGAAACCCCACCTCAGATTTCGCGTATAAAATGCCAATCGAATTTTCATCGGTAAATAACAGCATTCAGATGAAGGCAAAAGGTTCAGAATATCCAGCAGCTACGGTGACAGAGACCGATGTCAACACCTTAAATGGACCTATCCATGTCGTTGACCGCCTGATTTTTCCTAAAGGATTTAAATTAAACTAAACATGGCACATTTATATAAAAAGAACACCCTATTTTCTTTAATACTGATGACCATATTGGGCGCATCGTGCAGTAAAGAGGATCAGAAAAAGAACGAGTACGATAACAATAAAATCAACCTGGTGATCGCCGATAACTTTAACCTCTCGGCATTTAGTGCTGCCTTAAAACGTAGCGGATTGGACAAGTCCTTACAAGAAGGTCAAGGTCCTTATACAGTCCTGGCACCTTCAGATGCGGCCTTTAGCGCCGCGGGGTATACAGGTGCAGTAGGTGTTATGACTGCTAATCCGACTATAATTTCCCGGATAGCAAACTACCATACCCTGGACGGAAAGTACGAACTGAACAAGCTGCCCTTCCTATTTAATCAGGAGCTGCGCTCTCGCGGGGGCAAGTTATATGCCACACATTGGATCAAAGGCCAGGATACTATCCTGACCCTGAATGGCTCTAGGGTGATTTCAAAAAATATCCCAGCTTCCAATGGATTGATCCAGGTGGTTAACCGTGTGCTGACGCCTTATCTGCATGATTTATTGGGTGATGCAATCGCCGCAGAAGCCAGCACTACACTTTTTACCCAAGCTTTAAGAAGTTCTGGTGTACTACAAACCATTAATGAAGCAGGCCCTTACACCATTTTCGCTCCTAATAATGACGCGATGCAGGCGATAGGCTATAGCAGTATCGAACAAATCAACAATACAGATCCAGCAGTATTGAAGCGCTTTGTGAACTACCATATTGTGAAAGACAGGCGCTTTATCTACGACTATATTTTAAGTACCGGGCCTTCTAATATGAGTTTGCAGTCCATGCTTGACGGCAATTCTGTGACTATGACCTTGGTGCCGGATGAAAGTGCAGCAGGTAGTTTTAAAGGAATTACA
Organism: Pedobacter sp. ok626; assembly: GCF_900100435.1. Classification (GTDB taxonomy): domain Bacteria; phylum Bacteroidota; class Bacteroidia; order Sphingobacteriales; family Sphingobacteriaceae; genus Pedobacter. The sequence continues at coordinate 163,357 of NZ_FNEX01000012.1, forward strand.
CTCAAAGGAATCGGAAATACAGCTCAGGTAAAACTGCTTAAACAAGATGTCCTTTCTGGAAATGGTGTATTACATATTATTGATGCCGCTTTGCGAATCACCCAATAACAGGCTTCGTAAAACAATTAAACTTAAAAAATGAAGAAAATATATTCAGTCGTTATGCTTTGCGCCCTGATGTTGGTGTCGCTTTATAGCATGGCGCAGGAAACAAGCGGTTCGTTAACAGGGCAGGTTAAAGATGCCAAAGGTTTAGCGATACCTGGTGCTACAGTTGTGGCCATTCACACGCCATCTGGTACCCGTTACGCCATGTCGGCGGATAAAGATGGCCGTTATTTCTTAAATAATCTCCGCATTGGAGCACCTTACCTGGTGACCGTTTCCACGATGGGGATGCAAAATGCAGTACGCAATGACATCGCAATCCGACTGGGCGGCAGTCAGCAGCTCAACTTTGTGCTGGGAGAAAATGCACAGGAACTGAAAGGAGTTGAAGTATCCGCAAAGAAAACCATTCGGCAAAAAGCAGACAACTACGGAACGGGTAAAAACATAAGCGCTGAGCAGGTGAAAAACATGCCAACGATCAGCAGAAGTATTACCGATATTACCCGCTTAACCCCCCAGGGGAGCCGCGACAATAGCTTCGGCGGTACAAACTTCAGGTACAATAACGTAACTATCGATGGTGCAGTAAATAACGATGCCATTGGTTTTAGCCCTTCACAAGGTGGACAAACCGGAACTTCAGGTATGAACGGCAGCAGTACGAGAACAAACCCAGTTTCATTAGACGCCATAGAAGACATGCAGGTTTACCTGGCACCTTTTGATGTGAAGATCGGAAACTTTACCGGTGGATCGGTTAATGCCGTCACGCGTAGTGGTACCAATACCGTAAGTGGTTCCGTTTATGGATTAGGAAGAAACGCCACATTAACCGGTCGGGATCGCGTAGGTAGTTTGGGCAAAATGAATGCTGATTTCTATGATTATCAGGCCGGCTTTCGCATCGGTTTCCCGATTATTAAAAACAAACTTTTCTTCTTTAGCAACGAGGAGATCACCCGCCGTCAGGACCCTACACAATTATTCGTAGGTACCGCAGAAACCAATCCTATTTTCAGCGTTGCAGATGCGCATTCTATTGCCAATACGGTAAAAACCAGGTACGGAAGCATCTTTGATGCAGGTACCGCAGATGTATATACCAACTGGAGCAAATCCCAGAAGTTCTTTAACCGTTTAGACTGGAACATTAACGATAAACACCAGTTGGCGATCAGAAATAATACGATTTTCAGTAAGGCCACACATATGGACCGCGACCAGCAGGATTTCCGTTTCAGCAGCATGGCTTTCCTACAGGAAAATAACCAAACGAGTACTGTTGCCGAGCTGAAAAGCCGCTTCAATAATGAACTATCTGGTAATTTATTAGTTGGCTTTACCCATGTAAACGACAGCAGGGATCCCTTAAGCGACCCTACCTTGCCACAGGTACAGATTATGGGCCGTACACCAGGAACGACCATTTATTTAGGTACAGATCGCGAAGCGAGTATCTTCAACATGAAACAGAAAACCTGGGAGTTTACCGCTAACCTAAACTGGACAAAAGGACGTCATAAGTTCTTAATCGGAACACATAATGAGTTGTACAACATTCAATATGGTTTCGTAAATTCCTGGAACGGTCGTGTGGATTATCAGAGTATTGAAGATTTCACGAACAACAACCCTTACCGCGTAAGAGGCAGTTACAATTATTTCAATAACAGCAGAGATTACCTGTTGGCCAATCCTGCAGCAGATTTCGACGTAAACATGTACAGTTTATATGTGCAGGATGAGATCAGGATCAGCGATAAATTACGTATCACGCCAGGATTACGTGCAGATTTTGTGAATTTGCCAACCATGCCGACTTTAAGTGATAAAGTCCGCGACATTTTCGCAGATCCAAATTTTGGAAATACCTACACGTATACGCCATTAAACCGCATCAATAATAAGTTTTTAAACAAGGTACAATTGTCTCCGCGTTTAGGTTTTAGATACGATGCCCTAGGTGATCAAAAGTTGATTTTCCGTGGAGGAATAGGGATGTTTACCGGTCGTATTCCTTTTGCATGGTTAGCTTATGCTTATTACAACACCGGAAATACTTTTGGTGCGATTGACCAGAGAGCCGATCAACAGCCTTTCCTACCGGGAACAGATCCAATTAAACCAAGTCCGAATGGCATTGCTGGATTTATTGAGCAAAACGGAACGGTGATCAATAACCCAAATAGCGGTCGTACACAGGTCGACCTGGTAGATAACGGTTTTGAAATGCCACAAGTATTACGTGGAAGCTTAGGTGTCGATTACGAAACAGATAATAACTGGCGTTTTACTGTAGAAGGAATGTACACTAAAAACTTAAAAGATGTGTTGTTCCAGCAGTTGAATACCAAAGACAATCCACTTTACTATGGTTACGACAAAGAAAAGCAACAGCCTGTTTATGGTGGCACAGTTGATCCACGTTTCTCCAATATTTACCTGCTGAGCAATACCAAAGAAGGCTATCGTTACAGCCTGACAGGTACCATTGCGAAAAGATTTATCAATGCCATAAATCTAAGCACTTCGTATACTTACGGGCAGTCAAAAGATCTAAGCAATGGCGTGCGTAACTCGATGGAAAGTAACTGGCAACTGAACCAGGCCTTGATTCCAAATAACCCAACACTAAGTGCAAGTAATTTTGACATTCGCCACCGCATTGTATCTAGCATCAGCTATAACTACGAATGGAGCAGAGCAGGTAAAACGAATATCAGCTTATTCTTTAGCGCACAATCGGGCAGTCCTTTTAGTTATGGAATTGTAAACGGAAATATCCAGGGCTTACCGCAGCAGGTGAGTTTAACCTACATCCCATTGCGAGAGGAAGCCATCCGCTATTTCAAGGATATCCCAACGGCAACTGCAGCGCAACAAGCAGCCGCATTTAATCAATTTATTGATGGGAATGAATACCTTACTAGCAGAAGAGGAAGCTACACGGAGCGTAATAAAGGAAGAACCCCATGGAATATCCAGGCTGATTTACACCTTTCCCATGAGTTATTTGTAAACGCCAATAAGTCCAAATCATTAAGCTTTACAGTGGACGTGATGAATGTAACCAACTTGATCAGCAAGACATGGGGCGTCCAGTATTTCTCACCAAACACATTTAATTCCACCAGTAGCGTAGGCTTAACACCTTCCTTGTTCCCGCCACAGCAAAATGCGGATAATTATCCTGTGTTTACGTTTAATAACCCTGGTCAGCCGTACAGCATCGATTATTTTGGATCGAGAGCTCAAATACAACTGGGATTGAGGTATAGCTTCTAGTTTAATAGTTAAAAAATTAATTCATAAAAAAGATGAATATTCAACACAAATGGAATTTTAGTATTGGCATAATGCTGTGCTTCCTGCTGTTTATTGGGGCTTGTAAAAAGGATAAGGTGGAAGTACCCCTGGTACCTTTCAAAGTAGACAGCTTTTACCCAAATAGTGGAAATGCAGGAACCCTGGTTTCTATTGTTGGCGAGGGTTTTGGGACCGAACTCAGTAAGTATTCTGCAACCATTTCCGGAAAAGCCATAGAAGTGATCAGTGCCACTGAAAATACAATCGTACTTCGCATGCCAGAAGGTGGTGTGACGGGCGCATTGTCCCTAAATTACGATTCCCGTAATTTTGACCTGGGACAATATATCTATCAGGATTTAAGTGTAAAAACGGTATTCCCTGCCAACGGACCGGCGGGCTCTCAAATCCGGATTAGCGGCGCTGGTTTCAGTAGCACTACTGGGCCGGCTACAGTTTTCATCAATGGAAAACCGGCATTGGTTGTCAGCGTGTCCGACGAAATTATTGTGGCCGAAGTGCCTGTGGATGCTGGCTTTGGGCCGATCATAGTGAAGGTTGATGGTAAAGAAGCCAAAGGTCAGAATTTCACTTATCAGGCCATTAGCAGTATCAAACCTTTAAGCGGTGGTAAAAACACAAAAGTAACGATCAATGGGATAGGCTTTGAAGAACTGACCGAAGGCAATCTGATCGATTTTAACGGAACCAGCGCTACTGTTCTGGAAGCGACGAAAGAAAAACTGGTCGTACTAGCACCAGATGGTGTTAAAACAGGACCACTTTCTGTAAATATCAACGGACAAAAAATTGCGGGACCGATATTTACTGTAGTTGCTCCGCCATCAATTCAAATTGTAACGCCATTAAGCGGTCCGAAAGGAGCTGAAATGACGATTTCCGGGGCTTTGTTTAGTGAGGTTCTGGACGAAAACAAAGTATTCATTAACGGGGTTGAAATTCCAGTTCAATCTGCCAGCGGAACCCAGATAAAACTGCTGGTACCGGGGGGTACAGGAACAGGAGTGGTAAAAGTTGTGGTGAATGATCAGGCAACTGATGGGCCACAATTTAAAGACCAAACGCTCGGTATCCTTTCTGTAAGTCCGGATAATGGATTGGCAGGTACAACCGTGACCATTAAGGGATCAGGTTTTAGTGCCAATCCTATAAACAACAAGGTGTACTTTAATGGCCTGCTGGCAACAGTAAAAACAGCCACAGAAAACACACTGGTCCTAGATGCACCAGCTGGCTTAAGCACGGGTGATTTAAAAGTAGTCGTAGCTGGACAAGAAGCCCTGGCACCACAGGAATTTAGAAGAGCAGGTATGCTGACCCTAGCTGGTGGACCTAACGATGATACTTTTGGAGGTTTCATGGCTGGAATAGCAGTAGACAATTCAGGCAATATCTATGTGGCCGACAGGATGAACCATCTGGTGAAAAAGATCACGCCAGCTGGTGTAGTTAGTGTTTTACAGACCAATGGCGCAGATATTGTTTTTGACACGCCTTACGGAATAGTCATCGATAAACAGAATAATATTTATGTGTCAGATATCGGGCGCAACCACATCAGAAAAATTACGCCTTCCGGTCAGAATACCATCTATGTTTCCGGCTTCGCACCAGGCTTGATGGCATTTGATAATGCAGGAAATCTTTATGTAAATATTGTGGCTGCTTATGCAGGGATGAACAAAGTAAATACAGCCGGTGGTTATACGAAGATCAGCGGGCCATTCTGGCCAATGGCCAAGGCAGTAGTAGATGCTGATGGAAATCTTTATTATGTAGATTCCAGTTCAAGCAGTAATAATGCGATTGGGCGTATTGCTGCCGGAGCTGGAAATGAAAACTATTTCACAGGTAGTTCTGATCCTGGATTCCAGGACGGAGTAGGATTAGCTGCGAGATTCAACAGTATTTCAGGTGGATTGGCTTTATATGGCCCTGGTAAATTGATTGCCGGCGACAAATACAATTACGCATTAAGAGAGGTTGATATCGCCAGCAGAAAGGTTTCAACGCTGGTGAAATTAGCCCCTGGATTTGCAGATGGAGCATTCTCTCAGGCAAAAATCGGTTCAATGGACGATATGGCCGTTGACAAAGACGGAAATATTTACATTTTAGATGCCGCAAATAAAGCGATACGGAAAGTATTTTTGAAGTAATCTTAAAAATTACCTTAACGTAAAAAAGAGGTTGATCATCTTTTATAGATGAATCAACCTCTTTTACCCCAAAAAAATAACAATTAAATGGTATAATTTCAGCGTCTCCGCTTAAATATACCAACCCTCTTTAAAGATTTTTTAAATCTCTACACATCTAAGTTATCGATTTATATAAATAAATCAAAATAAAATTATTGCCCTTTTAAGCCATTATTTGGATGATTTTTGCTAGATTAAGCGCGAAAATATTTCCTTCAAATTATGATGCAAAAACAACGAGCAAAAGGTCAGAGAGAGTCTTTATTTAACAATGAAGTCGTATCCCGGTTCGAACTTTATAATAGCCTTTTCCTAACCCTTCCGTTTTACAAAGTTAAAGACACCGGTACTTTACTCCCTCTCTTTTTAAAATACTGCGAGGATGGTGTAAAAAACCATGACACTCCCGCAGAAATTATTGATGTTTTTTTCAAGAAGTACACCCAAAAACATTCAAAGAAGGACATTGTAGACCTTTTATTCCGTTTTATACAATACATAGAGCGTCAGGTTGTATTATTCGACGCAGTAGAAGATGCTTCCTTCAATAAGCTGAATGCTGCCGATGAACACAATGCCTTGTTGTCGTACCTTAAAAAGGGCATAGACAATAAAGCCCTTACGGATAAGATTGAAAAACTAATCGAGGAGTTTTCTCTTCGCCTGGTATTAACTGCACACCCTACCCAGTTTTATCCAGGTAGCGTATTGTCGATCATTACCGATCTAACCACTGCCATTAAGACCAACGATATATCAAGCATTAACCTGTTGTTACAGCAATTGGGTAAAACGCCCTTCTTTAACAAGAAGTCGCCAACCCCTGTTGATGAAGCATTAAGCCTGGCATGGTACCTAGAAAACGTATTTTATTTTGCCGCTGCAAATATCCAGTCAGAAGTAGATAAAAGCTTAAACGATTACAACCTGCAGTCGAAAAAGATCATCGAATTGGGCTTCTGGCCAGGCGGCGACAGGGATGGCAATCCGAATGTACACGCCGATTCTACTATACAAGTTTCTAAAATGCTTCGTCAAATCCTATTCAGGTGCTATTACCGTGATTTCAGGAATCTTAAACGTCGCATTACCTTCAGAGGTGTAGAAGATACCATTGCAATTGTACAGGATGTCTTATACAAAAATGCGTTCGATCCTAATATTCCAATGGAGAATATTGCTGATTTCTTAATCGAAAACCTCAATAAGATCCTAACCACTTTAAATGAAGACCACGATGGCCTGTTTACAGATGTCGTATCCGATTTGATCCGTAAAGTAGAACTCTATGGTAGCCATTTCGCTTCTTTAGACATCAGACAAGATAGCAGGGTTTTAAGAGATGTACACGCTTTCTGCCGTCAAAGTAAGCCAATCGTTTCCTTGTTTCCTGAGGACTACGATAGTCTTTCCGAAGCAGAAAAGATTAAAAACATGTCGTTCAAAAGTGCAAAATTGAATGTTCCAGAATCTTCAGACGCATTGGTGAAGGATACCCTGCAAACCATCGCGGAGATCAAACAGATCCAGAAAAGTAATGGAGAGCTGGCCTGTCACCGTTTCATCATCAGTAACTGCCAACAAGCAAGTGACATCCTGCAATTGATGGAGCTTTTCTTATGGAATGGTTGGGAAGAGGACGACTTATCTATTGATTTCGTGCCTTTATTTGAAACTGTACATGACCTTGCAGATGCTGCAGAGATCATGAATACACTTTACACGCATCCTTTTTACAAAAAACACTTAAAAAACCGCGGCAACAAACAACACATCATGTTGGGCTTCTCAGACAGCACCAAAGATGGTGGTTATCTAATGGCCAACTGGTCTATTTTTAATGCTAAAGTAGCCCTAACAGGAATTGCAGACCAACACAACATACAACTTGCATTCTTTGACGGTCGTGGCGGCCCACCTTCACGTGGTGGGGGTAAAACACACCGTTTCTATGCCTCTATGGGTAAAGAAATTGCCAACAAGAACATACAGCTGACCATACAAGGACAAACCATTAGCTCACAATACGGATCAATTGACAGTGCCGAATTTAACATTGAGCAACTGATCAATGCCGGTATGTCCGCTGGAATTAAAGAAACACACAATATTCTGCTCGACCCACTACACAAAAACCTACTTGATGTAATGGCAAAAGACAGTTATGAGTCCTTCCTTGCTTTACGTCAGCATCCCCTATTTTTAAGTTATCTGGAGAAATTCTCTCCTCTAACTTTATTGTCTAAAATCACCATTAGCAGCAGACCGGTAAAACGTAACTCTGGAGGAGCTTTGAAACTGGAAGATCTTAGAGCGATCAGCTTTGTAACCGCCTGGAGCCAGTTAAAACAAAACATTCCTGGTTTTTACGGAATGGGAACGGCTTTAAAAAATCAGAAAGCTGAAGGCAATTGGGATAAAGTTGTAAAAACATACCAGGAATCCGGATACTTTAAAACCATCGTAGATAACTGTATGATGTCGATGAGCAAGTCTGATTTTTCTATCACTGCCCACTTTGCAAATGATAAAGAATATGGTGCTTTCTGGAAAATCTTACACGACGAATTCGAGCTCTCTAAGGAAATGTTATTGGAGCTTTCGGGTCACAAGGCCTTAATGGAGAATTACCCCGTTGAGAAGAGCTCTATTGCGGTCAGAGAGAAGATTGTACTACCACTTGTACTCATCCAACATTATGCACTGGAACAATTACAGTCCAAAATCACAGATGAGGAGCAACAGGCTTATGAAAAGCTAGCCATCAGAACGGTATACGGCATTGTAAATGCTGGTCGAAACCTGGCTTAAAATGCACAAAAAAAAGGGCGGTTCCAATATGGAATCGCCCTCTTTTTACAAGTATAGGAGATTAATTTCTATCAATTGAACCCATTACTTTTTGTCCAAATGCGTTCAGTGCGTCTTTTTCAACCATACCGCCTTTTACACTCCCATGAACTTCAAGGGCTCCGCAGATATTGGTAATCATTTCGCCTGCCACATTAATCTCTTCCTCATTTACGCCTCTAAATTCACAGAAAGCTTCTAAAACAGTTAAAGTTGCTTCAAGATCTTCAGGCGTACTATTTTGGAATAGTTGTCTTATTACTGGTATTTTCATGATTTTATTTTATCAAATAATTCATTTAACACTTCTGCCTTATTGGTCTGAACCTGATCAACCAGCGCTCCACCTTCAAAGGCTGCAAAAGTTGGCAAATTGTCAACGTTTGCAAGTTTACGTGAACCAGGAAGTTTTTCCGCATCCACAATTAAGAAAGTAACATCTTCATTTTCAGCTGCCAGTTTCTTGAATTTTGGCTTCATGATTCTGCAGTTTCCGCACCAAGACGCAGCATACTGAACCATAACCTTGTTGTTTTCAGCAACATACTGTTGAAGATTATCTTCTGTTAATTCTAAAAACATATTTTTTTATTTTTTATTAGTTCGCGCTCAGGTATTCTGCAACGCCAGTTCTGTTCGCATTCATTGCTTCTTTTCCTTCTTCCCAGTTTGCAGGGCAAACTTCGCCATGTTTCTGAACGTGAGCATAAGCATCAATTAAGCGTAAATATTCTTTTACATTTCTACCTACTGGCATATCGTTAACACTTTCGTGGAATACTTTACCAGTCTCATCGATTAAATAAGTAGCTCTGTAAGTTACATTTGAACCAGAGAAAGATTCATTGCCTTCTTCATCGTACTCAACGTCTTGATCTAAAATTCCCAAAATGTTAGCTAAATGTCTGTGTGTATCTGCTAAGATCGGGTAAGTAACACCTTCGATACCACCGTTTTCTTTTGCAGTATTCAACCATGCAAAGTGAACTTCGTTAGTATCGCATGAAGCGCCAATTACAATTGTATTTCTTTTTTCAAAATCAGGTAAAGCAGCTTGGAAAGCGTGTAGTTCTGTTGGACAAACAAAAGTAAAATCTTTTGGATACCAGAATAATATAACTTTTTTCTCTTTACTTACTGCTTCTTCAAAAATGTTGATCTTTAAATCATCACCCATTTCTGACATTGCATCAATGCTTACGCTCGGGAATTTTTTACCTACTATTGCCATAATTATTTTTGTGTTTTTTATTCTTTTTTGACAACGCAAAGGTAAGGCTATCTGCACTCAAAAACAACCGTATTGGGGATATTACGGATACTTAATCTTGATAGGCACATAGAGATTATCTATAATACAGGAACTGAAATTAGTTTTTATCTATGTGTATTTTATCTGATTACCCTCCCCAATTTATCAATCTTAACTTCAAAGGGACTTAAATATTCATCCACCAAGACAGCAAACTCCCTACGGGTAGCATACCTGTTTAAATCAAACGCATTTTTAAACTGATACCCCGACGTCCATCTTTTCCGAACCTCGGCTTTGGTAGTTTCAGGCGACTTATTGCCAACCATACAAATCATATCTAACAAAGTGCCGACCGTCATCTTTGCTTCCTTATGATCATCAAACCAAATTTGGGCTTTATAGTAAAACTCCTTTAATGGTGCTTTTATTTCTGCTGTAGTCACCTCCTGCTCTGGATTGAAATTAGCCAGGCCATTTACCAGATTTGCCTTCAAAAAGCCCGAAAGGCCAACAAATTGGATTGACTTCCAATTGGGATCGTTATGTAAAATGTCGGCAAAGGGCATTACCGACAAATGATGGTTGATTAACTCCTTCTGTATTGACTTTAAAGCCGAGAGTGAGGTTTTTGTTCTAAAAAATACCGCATAAGCTGCTGTAGCCCCAGCCGCCTGTCCACCAGCAAGACTTTCGTCTTTTGGATTCAAAACCACCAGGTTTTCTTGTTTCGGCAACAAGAAACTGTCTAACAGAATAACATTGGCGTTGCTATTGTTAACCCAATAACCCGCGCTAACACTCACCCGGTAAAAATTATCGCTATAACTTAAAGGCTGCCATTGCTTTTTAATGGGCCCTTTTAACGCCAAAGCTTCAGTTACATTTCCGCTACCATCGGCATTAACCAGGACCTCCGCTTTTATCGTTCGTCCATCTTCCAACAGTACATTCCAATTGTTCCCTGATCTTTTTATCCTCGACCACTTTACATTCCTCAATACTGTTAAATTTTTAGTGCTGTCGGCCCAGGTTTTAAGTACCGCATTTGCACTAGTCTTATCTACATATACCTTGCTTAAACTGTCCTGAATCCCCTTAGCCAACCGCATTTTCTTCAAAAACAAGGATTCTAGCCCCGAACTGATATTCTTATCCTGTGGTGTAATAACCAGATCTGCCGCCTGAATTAGCATAATGGTTTTTACGCCCGAAATTGCCGATTGAAAGCCTGCCCCAATGGCGTTATTTCCATTGCCAATTACCAAAACCCCGGTTTTAATGGTTTGAGCAGCGGCAATTTGCGTAAACACCGAAATCATGAAAACAACAAACAATCCCTTTTTCATTTTGTACTTATTATGCATATATTTAATTAACGATCTGAAATGTCGATAAATGATCTTCCAGCTTAAACATCACCATGACGCAAACTATCAATTCTATATTCGAAGCTCAGCAAAAACATAAATATACGCTTAGAAACAGCAATGCTGCACAAAGAATTGATAAATTAAAAACTTTAAAGGCCACGATAGAGAAATATGAAAAGGACATTTACGCCGCCTTACAATCCGACTTGCGCAAAAGTCAATTCGAAGCTGCTGTAACCGAACTCATATTTATTTATGGGGAATTAGACTTCGCGATAAAGAATGTAGGGAAATGGATGAAGCCCAAACGTATCGGAAAAAGTCTAACTAGCCTAATGGCAAAAAATAGGATCTACTATGAGCCAAAAGGCGCTTGTCTGATCATTTCCCCTTGGAATTACCCCTTTCAGTTAATGATGAGCCCGCTTTTATCTGCTGTTGCGGCTGGTAATTGTGCCATTTTAAAACCTTCAGAATTAAGCCCAGCTACCAGCAGTATCATTAGCAAAATCATCAAAGAATGCTTTGAAGAACAAGAAATATGCTGCTTTGAAGGCGATGCGACAGTATCAACAGCCCTACTTAGCCTCCCTTTTGATCATATATTTTTTACCGGAAGCACCGCTATTGGCAAGGTAGTGATGGAGGCCGCAGCCAAAAACTTAACCTCAGTAACACTCGAACTTGGAGGCAAATCCCCCACTATAATCGACGAAAGCGCCAACCTTAAAAAAGCTGCAGAAAAAATTGCCTGGGGTAAACTCATCAATGCTGGTCAGACCTGTATTGCTCCAGACTATATTTTAATCCCCGAAAGCAGACAAGAAGAGTTTGTAATGGAATATGCCCATGCAGCTAACCGACTGTTTTTCAACAGCAATCAGCAAATCAATGAAAACGCCTATGCAAAAATCATCAACGAAAGGCATTTCAAGAGATTAACGAATTTAATGGATGATGCGACCGAAAAGGGCGCAAAAATAGCCTTTGGTGGCGGAAAAGATGTGGCAAAACAAACCATAAACCCAACTGTACTTACTCAGGTCAACCTCGATTCGGAGATCATGAAAGAAGAGATCTTTGGACCAGTCTTACCCATCATCACCTATCAAACATCCAAAGAGGCAATTGAGCAAATAAACGGCCGTAGTAAACCCCTGGCCCTATACATTTTTAGTGCGGACCATAAGAATATCAATCACATCATCAAAAATACTTCCGCCGGTGGCACCTGTGTAAATGATGTCCTGATCCATATTTCTAATCCTAAACTACCTTTTGGTGGGGTAAATGCCAGCGGGATGGGAAGTTGCCATGGTTTTTTCGGTTTCAAAACCTTCTCTCATGAGCGCGCTATTGTGTTCCAGTCTGCGATGAACATGAGTAATTTGATTTACCCGCCTTACGAGGGTAAACAAGGCTTATTAAAATGGCTTAAAAAACTGATGTAGGCTTAGCCAATCCTCACCGAAGTCATGGTTAAAGAACCGCCAACAGCCTTATCATTGAATAAAGAAGCCTCTTCAGTCCCATTTTGCAAGCCGAGGGTATACATCAATGGCAAATAATGCTCTGGTGTAGGAATAGCAAGTATAGCCTCTCTGCCTAAATTCCTGTAATCCGCTAATTGCTGATGTTCACGATTTAAAATCAGGCTTTTAAATTTATCATTCATTTCCAGAGCCCAATCATAGCCCCCACCATGAATCATCTCCCAACTCATCATCCTCAGGTTATGCACCATATTACCGCTTCCTAAAATCAGAACGCCCTTTTTTCTAAGTTCAAATATCTCTTTTGCAAGGTTATAATGATAGACCGCATCCTTGGTATAATCAATGCTCAATTGCAAAACAGGGATATTTGCATTTGGGTACATGTGCCTAACAACGGTCCATGCCCCATGATCAAGTCCCCAGTCATGATCCAATCCTACCTGGGTACTACGAATAAGTCCTGCTGTCTCTAAAGCCAAAGATGGGCTACCTGGAGCCGGATAATCGACATCAAACAGTGCTTGAGGAAAGCCTCCAAAATCGTGAATTGTTCTAGGGAAATCCATGGCAGTGATATGTGTCCCCTTGGTAAACCAATGCGCAGAAACGACTAAAACAGCCTTAGGCTGCGGAATATCCTTGGCAATGCCTGCCCATTTAGCACTAAACTCATTGTCTTCGATTCCATTCATCGGCGAGCCATGGCCAATAAACAAAACAGGCATTAAGCTATCCTGAAGCGGCAAATCACTGGTAAATTTATTGAATTGAGATAAGGTCGACATCACGATTAATTTAAATAGGGCAATCTAAAATCTATTAAACTGCCCTATTGGTTGGATTACTTCGCTTGAGTAAATTCAAGGTTTAAAGTAACCTTAATATCTTTAGCTACACCAGCACCAGTAGGATCAAATTTAATGTTATAATCCAAACGGTTAACCGTTGTAGTCGCAGTAAAACCTGCTTTAGTATTTCCTTGTTGATCTTTAGCAGTACCGCCATAAACAACGGCAAACACAACATCTTTAGTCACGTCGCGAATGGTTAATTTTCCAGCCAAAGTATAATTGTTTTCTTTTCCTTTTTTGAACGAAGTGCTTTCAAAAGTCATTGTTGGATATTGAGCCGCATTAAAAAAATCATCCGTTTTGAGGTGATTATCTCTCATTTCAACCCCAGTATTCACACTATTTACGTCCACAGTAAAGTTGATTTTTGCGTCAGTAAGATCTGCTTTAGCCGCAACGACCGAACCATCAAATTTCTTAAATGAACCATCTACAAATGAAATTCCCATGTGTTTAACCGAAAAGTTAACAAAAGAATGCATTGGATCTACCGTCCACTTCGTCTGTGCAAATGATGCAACGCTGATTGAAACAGCAACCAGAAATAAAAATAATCTTTTCATAATCTTTAAATTAATATGTTACAAAGCTATAACGAATACCCAAGCCAATTGTTGATCTATGATAAGAAATACTACCCTTAACATTTTAATGCGTCCTACTGAATAAAGTAGATTTAACTTAACTTAGCCGCGTAATTAAACTGACAATGAAGAATTATATTACCCTAATACTCTGTGCATGCTTTATTTCGGCCTTTTCAGCGAAGCCAAAACACCAATATGTTAAAATAAAAACAGAGCTGGGCGAATGCATTATCCAGTTGTACAACGAAACGCCACAACACCGTGACAACTTCGTTAAACTAACCGAAAAAGGAACTTTTAATGGGACATTATTTCACCGGGTGATCAAAGATTTTATGATTCAAGGTGGTGATCCAGACTCAAAAACCGCCGTTAAAGGCGCTCTATTAGGCGAAGGAACCTTAGGCTACACCGTTCCTGCGGAATTTCGTGACAGCCTTTTTCATAAAAAAGGCGTGTTAGCAGCAGCAAGGGACGATAATCCAGAAAAAGCATCTAGCGCCAGTCAGTTTTACTTGGTACAGGGTAAAAAATTTACGGATGAACAACTTGATGGATTGGAGAAAAATCGCCTGAAATTTAAGCTTCCCGAATCACATAGAGCAATTTACAAAACTCTGGGTGGCGCCCCTCATTTAGATAAGAACTATACCGTTTACGGAGAGATCGTAAAAGGCATTGAGCTGGTCGATAAAATTGCAGTTATGGAGACAGACAGCAACAACAGGCCCATAACCGACGTAAAAATGACCATTACCGTTTTAAAACGTCGCGAAGCAAAAAAACTGGAAAAAGAATTTGCTAAACAAGCAAAAGCATTAAAAAAAGCATCATTAACTGCATAAAAACAAGCATACGATAATGAAAATCATATCCTACAACGTCAATGGCATCCGCTCTGCCACCACCAAAAACTTTATCGGCTGGCTGCAAGAAACCAATGCAGACATGGTCTGTCTTCAAGAAGTTAAAGCACTACCTTCACAAATCCCCGAAATTCTCGTTTTAATAGAACAATTAGGCTACCATCACTACTGGTTTCCGGCCGAAAAGAAAGGATATAGTGGTGTTGCTATACTCACCAAAATAAAACCAAATCATGTAGAATATGGTTGTGGTGAAGAATGGATTGATAAAGAAGGAAGAATATTAAGGGCCGATTTCGACGGATTCTCGTTAATGAGCCTATATATGCCTTCCGGATCTAGTGGTGATGAAAGACAAGTTAAAAAGTATGAATTTATGCGATTCTTTGACACTTACGTTGCTGAATTGCGCAAAGAACATCCTCACATGATCATTTCAGGCGATTATAACATCTGCCATACCGCTATAGATATCCATAACCCGAAATCAAACGCCAACTCTTCTGGCTTCCTGCCTGAGGAACGCGAATGGATGGAGCTATTCTTAACAAACGGCTTTATAGACACTTTCAGACACTTCAACAAAGATCCACATCATTACACCTGGTGGAGTTTTAGAGCGGGTTCAAGAGGAAAGAACCTGGGTTGGCGTATCGATTACCACCTGGCTACGCAACCAATGCTGGAGAAATTGAAAAATGTGACCATTCTGGCTGATGCCATTCATTCTGATCACTGTCCTGTTTTATTGGAATTAAACGCTTAATCATGTCAGACCTGCTCATTACCAATATCCGATCACTAGTTGGCCTGCATCCGGAAAACACGCTCCTTTTAAGGGGTAGCCAGATGCAAAACCTCCCGGCAATAGAAAATGCATGGCTTTTATGTGAAGGTGGAAAAATAAAAGACTTTGGCTCCATGGACCAATTACCGGATCATTTGCCAAATTACATTGTTACCCACGATGCAAGGGGCGGCTATGTTTTCCCTTCATGGTGTGATTCCCATACACATATTGTCTTCGCCGCTTCGAGAGAGGAAGAGTTTGTGATGAAAATTGATGGCAAAAGCTATGAAGATATTGCAGCAGCAGGCGGTGGTATTTTAAATTCGGCAAGGAAATTACAGCTCGCCTCAGCCGAAGAATTGTATGATTCTGCGGCACAGCGCCTAACTGACATGATCAGACAAGGTACCGGAGCGGTAGAGATAAAAAGCGGGTATGGACTTACGACTGACAGCGAATTAAAGATGCTGAAAGTTATCCGCAAACTGAAAGAGAACTTTCCCATTCCAATTAAGGCCTCTTTTCTCGCTGCGCACGCCTACCCACCTGAATACAAAAACGATCACGAGGGCTATATCAAATTAATTATTGAAGAAATGCTCCCTCGAATTGCGGACGAAGGTCTTGCTGATTATATGGATGCCTTTTGCGAACATGGTTTTTTCTCTGTGGATGACACAGATAGATTGCTACAGGCTGGAGCAAAATACGGCTTAAAACCTAAAATACATGCCAATCAGCTGTCTGTATCAGGCGGGGTACAAGTCGGTGTAAAACATCAGGCCATTTCAGTAGACCATCTGGAAGCTACTGATGTGGCTGTAATTGAAAGCTTAGCGACAAGCAATACGATCGCCACACTACTACCTTCCTGCTCATTTTACATTAACATCCCTTTTGCCAATGCCAGAGGACTGATCAATGCAAACATTCCGGTAGCTGTTGCAACCGATTATAACCCCGGCTCTACCCCTTCAGGAAATATGAATCTCGTAGTGTCTCTAGCTTGCATAAAACTACGAATGCGACCTGAAGAAGCCGTAAACGCAGCCACCATAAATGGAGCCGCTGCAATGGAGCTTAGTTCAGAAGTAGGTAGTATCGCTAAAGGCAAAAAAGCCAACTTGTTTATCACAAGACCAATGTCTTCTATTGCTTTTCTGCCTTATAGTTTTGGCCAATCGCAAATAGAAACCATCATACTAAATGGCAAAATAAGCTAATGGACGGTCTTAACATATACAACTCCGCAGGCCTTATGGCCTTAACCAATCTGCGTGAAGGAGAGGTTAAACTGGGCCAGAAAGTACAAACGGTAGCCACACTAGATGAAATTACCAGTTCAAGCGCTCAGTTTGTACTGGTTGGCATCCCCGAAGATATTGGCGTTCGCGCAAATTACGGCATTGCCGGTGCAGCCTCTACATGGGAACCAACGCTCAAAGCGCTGTTGAACATACAAAGTACCCCTTTTTTCAATGGCGAGGAACTGCTTATTCTGGGCCATTTTGCTATTTCTGAGCCTACAAAGACCGAGGTGCCATATCTTCAGGAAAAAGTAGCAGAAATCGATGCATTAGTTTACCCAGTGATTCAAAAGATCATTGCCGCCGGCAAAACGCCCATTGTTATCGGCGGTGGTCACAACAATGCTTACCCAATTATCAAAGGAGTCTCATTAGGATTAAAGGCCCCTATTGACGTCATCAATATTGATGCTCATGCTGATTTAAGGCCTGCAACCGGAAGACATAGCGGCAATGGATTCAGTTATGCCATAAAAGATGGTTATTTAATTCGCTATGGCATATTCGGGCTACACCAGAATTACAACAACAATGCTATACTCGAAACCATAGCTGCAAACCAACATATCTATCCAGTATTTTTTGATGATCTCCTCAAAAGCGATCAGCCTATCTTTTCTGCCTGGAGTAAGCTTGTTAAAAAAACAGGAACAACACCCGGATTGGAACTTGATCTGGATTGCATAGAAAATGTATTGTCTAGCGCCATGACCCCTTCAGGATTCTCTTTGAACGAAATCAGAAAGCTAATATTAAATCCAACTAAAAAATTCGCGTATTTACATATTTGCGAGGGCGCTGTAGCCTTAATTGACGGCAGACGGTGCCAAACCACACCGAAGACCCTAACGTACCTTATAAGCGATTTTATAAAGTCGCAAAAGTAAACGAGGTGATTTTATTTGACCCATGTAACGAAAAAGGAGTCTGAATCAAAATTATGATCCAGACTCCTTTTTAACTTAAACGGATTTAGTCTAGTATTTCAAAACCTTTATTTCCGTCCGTCTATTTGCCTGATGCTCTTCATCACTACATTCTACCCCATTGCCACAACGGTTTAACAAACGTGTCTCACCATAACCTTTGGCTACCATTCTACTACGATTCACACCTTTGCTCACCAGGTAATTTACAGCAGCCTCAGCCCTTTGTTGCGATAGGCGCATGTTATAAGCATCCTTACCACGACTATCCGTATGAGATGACAACTCAATCCTCAAGGTAGGGTTTTGCGACATTACGTTTAACAAATTGTCTAATATCCGCTCAGCATCTGGTCTGATATAAGACTTATCAAAGTCATAATGGATGTTTTTAAGCACAAAAACTGCCCCTGCATCCAAATTATTTACACCAAGTTTTAGCGTAACATATAACGTTTTACTTCTGTCCAGACCTTTTGTAGTCACCCCTTCTGTTTGCGAAAACTTCCCAGCTTGATTGGCCACAATGTTATAGTCGGATTGTTGCTCCAACTGATAGACAAATTTAGCCTCTCCATCAGAAATCTGAGTCATATTTTTACTGTTGGTCGCATTGGTTAGTACAGTACCAATACCAGGTAATTTGGAGTTATCATTAGCCCTGACGGTCTCTCCAATCAAGGTAAATCTAGGGTCATCATGATAAATCTCTTTATAAATCACATTGCCAGCATTATCAAAATCAGCCACACTTATCGCTACAGGTTCAGCCGTAATGCCATTTTTCACAGCTGTGATCTGGTAAACACCCCTTTCGGCTTTTAAAACACGTTCAGCCTGACCATCAGCATTACTGATGGAGGTATTATCAACATTGTTCCTGCTGATTTTAACGATTACACCACTTAAAGCCAAGCCAGTTTGTTTATCCTTTACGACAACAAGAATATCTTTCGGTGCAGCAATTACTGGTGGAGCGACCGTTTTAGTCAGAGGACGATCCTCAACTACTTTTCGTTTAGCACCAAATGTGTATTTAATTCCAAAGCCAACATTTACGGCTTGTATATACGTTTTTTGAATAGTAGGAATTTCTTCATAGTAAGTGTTTATATTGGTAATTGCATCATTCTTTACGGGTAGCACATCTGAAGCTGTAAGCGCTTTTTTTACTGCATATTTAGTGATATGAAACTCACTGGAGTCGCTTCCGAAGCTTTTGCCAAAGGTTCTTAAATAATCCGCCTGGGCAAACACGCCCCAATGCTCATTAAGCGCATAAGATAACCGAAGACCACCTAGTCCCATCCAGCCCTTCGTAATGCGCTTAGGATTGCTCGTATACTGCGTATCGAACAATGGAAGTGGCGGCCCCGAAGCCTGGTTTACATAAATAGACTCTTTATACTGAGGAAATCCCTGAAACAATACGCCACCACGCAGGAACGCTTCCAGATCTATTTTCCCAAAATTAGATTTATAAGTTGGACCAATACTAACCCCAATATGTTGGAAAGAAGGGTGATTTACATAATCGGTAGCGATGTACCCGTTGTCGAAAAATACACTATCAAACTTCCTGATATCATGGTTCAAAAACCGGGCATCAATACCAACACCCCATTTATTCCCCTTAAAATACTGATCAATGGCCAGGCCGCCAAAATAACCGTTCTTAGCCCGACCAATCTCGTTTTTATATTTGCCTTGCGGCATACTGAGACCTCCAAATGCCGAAATCTGAAGTTTACCCCCATTATTTATAGTCGCATCCGACTTCTTTTGTGCCCAGGTAAGACCGGTCAATAAAACCGCTAGTACCACTAATATTAACTTTTTCATAACGTTCTCCTTTAGTTTACAATCAAACTGTTTGGAGGTATATCAGCAAAAGTTAATATTTGTTACCCCTTAAAATGAATAAACTTTATTTGGAGTAATGCACAAGTCCAGACACACATCATGCTCATTCACATCACTGATCTCTTCAACTGGTTCAAAAAAGCATAATCCGACCTTTTTGGTAGCTACATTTTGCAAAAAACGATCATAAAAGCCCTTACCGTAGCCTACCCGGTAGCCTTTTTTATCAAAAGCCAACATTGGAATAAGTACCAAATCCACATCTCCTGTGTGCAACTCGCCTTGCGCAGGCTCCAGGATATTGTACAGGTTTTTAACCAGACCATCCTTACCCTGATACACATAATTCGTCATCAATGCAGTATCAAAATCAGCCCTTGGAACTATGATTTTGATCTCCGGATAATTAACACTCAACCAATCAATAAAAAGGAAAGTATTTGGTTCTTTCTTCTCCGTAATAGGCAGAAATACATGAATCGTACGAACCGATGAGAAGTCCAACAAAGAGAATTGCCTTAGCAATTGTAGACTATAATCTTCAATCTGGTCTTCAGAAAGCCATTTCCGCTGCATTGTTGCTACTTTTCTGATCTCTGCTTTTGTCATCAAAACAAATATAACAATTATAAGCCCAGCCTGAAATACTCAAAAACTCGAAGCCATCTTTTTGGGGATTTCAGTTTGGCCGCATAAAGAAAAATCAATATTGTGCTGAAGAGGCCTAGGAAGTTTTGCCCTTCTTCTGGGCAAAAGATTCCAGCCTCAGAAGCATAATTTGATTTTTCAACCAAAAAAAATCCCATAAAAAAAGATGGCTTCGGGAACCACTCCGAAGCCACAATCAACCTAAACCTAAAACTAAACTATGAAAATTCTTATTTTACTCTTTCAACATAGTCACCAGTACGCGTATCAATCTTAACTTTATCGCCCTGATTGATAAACATTGGGACTTTTATTTCTACTCCTGTCTCTAACGTCGCATATTTCAATGCATTTGTAGATGTATCGCCTTTAACTGCAGGCTCCGAGTAGGTTATTTCTAATTCAACATGAGAAGGTGTTTGTGCCATAATTGGCTCTTCACTTTCAAATGCGATAATTACATTCATTCCTTCTTTCAAGAACCGAATACTTTTACCGAATAATGCCTTCGGTACGTTAAACTGTTCAAACGTAGTATTATCCATTACTACTAGTGCTTCACCATCTTCATACAAAAACTGGTAATCGCTGGTTTCAACACGGCAAATCTCAACCTCTTCATCAACGCGGAACCTATATTCAACTGTTTTACCAGTTTTAACATTCCGCATCTTAGCTTGATAAAAAGCGCGTAAATTTCCGGGTGTACGATGTAAAAACTCCTCTACTTGTACCAGATCTCCGTTAAAACGAAGTATGTTCCCATTTTTTACTTCTGATGCTTTTGCCATTTTGTTTTGAAATTTTGCCTAAACTTTTGGCCTTTTTTCGTGCCGCAAAGGTAAAGACTATTTATCGATTCCACAATAGTAATTTAAAAATATTTTTATAAAGGCATTTTAAGCCCCAAATAGTCCGTTTCGGCCTGTTTTCAAATATAAATATTACTTATTTATAATCCGTCAACTCAACAAAATGGTTACAAAGGGAATACTCAGACTCTTGATTTGACCCTATAATTAGCGTTCGGTTTGCCGAAAATCGCTCAATTAACTGCAAGTACCAGCTCATTCCCTGCTTATCCAGGTTAGATGTTGGCTCGTCCAGAAAAAGAAGTGGGGTATTGGAACAACAAGCCAGCGCAAGCTTAGTGCGCTGTTTCATTCCCGAAGAAAAGTATTTTAAAGCCTTATCCTGCGATTTCGCGAGCCCAAGCAGGTCTAACACGGATTCAGCGCTCATCCCCTCGTAAAAGGCTTTAAATTTAAAATGAAAGCTAATGGTTTCCTGAAGTGTAAATTCTTCAATTAAATCCAGATAAGGCGCTGCAAAGCTAATCGACTTATAAATATCCTCAACGGGGATATCAATCCCCGACTTGTAACTTATAGCCCCTTCCGACGGTGATAAATTCCCGAGCAAGACACTCAATAGCGTAGATTTACCAGAACCGTTAGGCCCTAAGACCGCATATTTTTCTCCAGGAAGAAACGAATAATCTATATTCCTGAAAATCCATTCCTGGTTAAACCTTCTTCCAACGTTAGCTAAGCTAATTGTCATTCAGCAGGTATTAACTTCCCGAACCAAAGCCTTTCATCACACCCCGGTTAGAATTTCTGATGAAATCTACAATCTCATCACGAATCTCCGTAGGTTTGAATTCGGCTTCTATCATATCCAGCGCTTTAGTTACGTTGTTGTGTTTCACAAACAAAACCCTGTAAATTTCCTGTATCTCGTTGATTTTCTCAGATGAGAACCCTCTTCTTCTTAAACCAACCGAGTTAATTCCAGCGTAGGACAAAGGCTCTCGAGCAGCTTTCACATACGGTGGTACGTCTTTTCTAACCAATGAACCACCCGTAACAAATGCGTGTGAGCCCACTTTTACAAACTGATGGATAGCCACTAATCCTGCCAAAACAACATAATTACCAATCGTAATGTGACCAGCAAGGGTAGTGCTATTCGAAAATATACAGTAATCTCCAACCTCACAATCATGTGCGATGTGAGAATAAGCCTGAATCAGACAGTTGCTACCAATAACCGTCTTCCACTTGTCCTTGGTGCCCCTATTAATGGTCACACACTCTCTGATGGTTGTATTATCGCCAATCTCTGCTGTCGTCACCTCACCCGCAAACTTCAAGTCTTGAGGCACGCCAGAAATTACCGAGCCGGGAAATACCCTACAGTTCTTTCCTATCCGGGCGCCATCCATGATCACCACATTAGAGCCAATCCAGGTACCCTCACCTATCTCAACATCTTTATGAATTACAGCAAAAGGTTCAATAACCACATTATCGGCTATTTTTGCCTGAGGATGTATATATGCTAAGGGTTGTATCATG
The DNA here is from genome assembly GCF_900100435.1 of Pedobacter sp. ok626. Taxonomy (GTDB): domain Bacteria; phylum Bacteroidota; class Bacteroidia; order Sphingobacteriales; family Sphingobacteriaceae; genus Pedobacter. The sequence goes on from NZ_FNEX01000012.1 coordinate 186,165, forward strand.
TAGTTTCGTTTTCTTTTACTTTTACGATTTGGGCCATCATTTCTGCTTCAACCACCACTTTTCCGCCTACCATTCCTACACCTTTCATTTGTGCGATGCCTCTTCTAATCGGCTCCATTAAATCACATCTGAAAACAATAGTATCACCTGGCAAAACCTGCGCTCTAAAGCGAACATTGTCAATCTTAAGGAACAAGGTAAGGTAATTTCTTGGATCTGGCACCGTGCTTAGTACCAGAATTCCACCAGTTTGAGCCATAGCTTCAATCTGAATCACTCCCGGAAAAACAGGTGCTCCCGGAAAATGACCTTTAAAGAACTCCTCGTTCATGGTTACATTTTTCACACCAACCACGTGAGTTTTACTCAATTCCAATACTTTGTCGATAAACAGAAATGGCTGACGGTGAGGCAATATGTCCATGATCTGAACAATATCGTATAGCGGCTTTACGGTAGTATCATAAACATGATGCACCTTTTTATTTTTTTCCTTTTTGATCGCTGCTTTGATTTTTTTAGCAAAAGCTACGTTAGCCGCATGGCCTGGTCTTGCAGCCATAATATGACCTTTCAAATGAACACCAACCAAGGCAAGATCACCAATCATGTCCAGCAATTTATGTCTTGCCGGCTCATTTTGGTGCCTCAATTCCATGTTATTTAAAATACCCTGTGGAGCAACTTCAATTGCTGTACGTTTAAATATTTTAGCCAGGTGATCCAATTCTTCCTTAGTCACCTCTTTATCAACGATAACAATTGCATTATTTAAATCACCACCCTTAATCAGGTTGTTCTGCAACTGGTATTCTAATTCATGTAAAAAGCAAAAAGTCCTGCAAGAAGCAATTTCTTTCTTAAACTCAGCAATACTAGAGATTCCAGCATGTTGACTACCTAAAACCGGCGAATTGTAATCGATCATGCAAGTAAACCTATAGTCGTCTAAAGGCATTGCAACAATCTCAACTTTTCTATCAGGTTCAGTATAAGTAATGTTATGTGGAATTTGGAAATACTCTCTATCCACGCTTTGCAGCTGAACGCCCGCACTTTCTAAAGCATCTAAAAACTCGATTGCACTTCCGTCCATAATTGGCGTTTCCGGGCCATCAAGCTTCATCAACACGTTATCCAGGTCCATTCCTACCAAAGAGGCCATAACATGTTCTACCGTACTTACACTCGCTCCATTTTGCGTAATGGTTGTTCCTCTCGCTGTATCGGTGACATTATCACAATCTGCATCAACTATCGGACTTCCAGGTAGGTCTATTCTTTGAAATTTAAACCCGTGATTTTCCGGTGCGGGACAGAATGTAAGTGTAACATTTGCTCCGGTATGTAAGCCTACGCCACTTACCGAAACTTCGTTTTTTATGGTCTTTTGTTTAACGTTCATTATTATTTGCTATTGTACTGTTTTGTTCGATGATCAAGTTAAGCTCCTTTATTTTTGTTTCAAGGCACGCTATTCTTTTTTCAACGCTCGGCAACTGCTTAAAAATCACAGAAGCCCGCATCCAATCTCTTAGTGGCTGAGCAGGACTGCCATGCCATTGTTTATTTTCTTCAGTCGTATTAAAATTTATTCCGGCCTGAGCTCCAATCTGTGTTCCTTTGGCCAAAGAAAGGTGCCCGGCAATGCCAACCTGACCGCCTATAACAGACTTCTCGCCCAATTTTGAACTGCCAGAAATTCCGGTTTGCGCTGCAACAACACTGTGTTCACCAACATCAACATTGTGCGCAATCTGGATCAAATTGTCCAACTTAACGCCTTTTCTGATGAAAGTAGAACCCATTGTAGCTCTATCAATCGCGGTATTCGCCCCAATCTCTACATCATCCTCAATCACTACGTTACCAATCTGTGCAATTTTGGTATAAGTACCATCAGCCTGCGGAGCAAAGCCAAATCCGTCACTACCAATTACGGTATTGGAATGGATAATGATGTTATTTCCCAAAACAGAGCGGTTATAAATCTTCACCCCTGGAGAAATGCTGCAATTTTTTCCGACAACACTATCCGCTCCAACAAATACTTGGGGCGAAATTTTAGTACCATCACCAATCTCCACATTTTCAGCTATATAGGAAAACGCACCAATAAATACATTTTTACCAATTTTTGCTGTTGGATGGATAAAACATGGCTGTTCGATGCCAGTTTGAGTGTTACTTTGGTTAACCACCTCATTATATTTATCCAGTAAAACGGAAAAAGCACTGTAAGGATCCGCAACCCGAATTAAGGTGCTGTCGACTTTTTGCGAAGGCACAAAGTCTTTCCCTACAATTACTACTGAAGCATTTGTCTGGTATAAATAGTTCTCGTACTTAGGGTTAGATAAAAAGCATAAAGAACCAGTCTTACCATTTTCTATTTTTGAAAGCTCGCTGACTTTTGCGTTTTCGTCGCCTTCAATGGTACCATCTATAAACTCACTTATCTGCTTGGCAGTAAATTGCATTTTACAAAGTTATATGTTAAATTGATATGAACAAATAAACCTCTTTAGGTTATTGATCGGCATTGCGAATCAACTACCCAAAAAACGGGATTAATTGTTTATTATTTTGTTAAAAAAGGCTAAATAATTCGGGGATAGCAGAGTATATGTTTCTTTACCGTCTTATCCAAAGATTCTAAGTTAGATAAATCCGATGCTTTTGCAATATCAATAATTGTATTGCTTTTCAACAGAATATTAATATTGCCTCTACCAGCGTTATAGGCTCGGTTTCTAATCATGTCTGTAAACACAAAATAACACACATCTGTTTTATTTACTTTCAAAAAAGCCGCAGTCCTTTCCCGTAAGTCATTCACTCTGTTTTTGTTAGGAACCTCATTACTAATCTCTACCTTATACAAATTTCTTTGCGTAAGCATCCCACAAAGTGCCGACAAGATTCTATCTGGATGGTCTACCCAAACCTTTACCGAAGCAAAAATGTCCTGATCATCAAGTTTCGAAAACTGCAATAAATGCACATCCGAAGTAAAGAATTCAGACTCGGTAATTTCATTTTTTAAAAAATGCTGCAATGCTGGAGTTGCAAATAAAACTTCGCCGTTGCCAGCTAAATACTTTGCGCGTTCTAAAATCTTAACCAACAACATTTCTCCGGCAATTACCGTTTTATGAAGATACACCTGCCAGTACATCAACCTTCTGGCAATCAAAAACTTCTCAATCGAGTAAATCCCCTTCTCCTCAATCACCAGTTGGTTATCCAGCACATTAAACATTTTAATGATCCTGTCGAAACTAATTACCCCCTCGCTTACACCTGTAAAAAAGCTGTCACGGTTCAAGTAATCCATTCGGTCAAGGTCGAGCTGACTAGAAACCAGTTGTGGAAGAAACGTTTTGGCATAGTCGCCTTTAAAGATATTGATGGCCAAAGTTAAGCGCCCTTCAAATTCTACATTCAGCTTTTCCATCATCATCATGGAAATATCCTCATGTTTAATCCCATTTACCAGCGTATGCTCCAGGGCATGAGAAAAAGGCCCATGCCCAATGTCATGTAGCAAAATGGCAATTGTGGCAGCCTCCTCTTCAGCGGCAGTAATTTCATGCCCCTTGCCTCGAAGCACTTCAATCGCCAAACTCATCAAGTGCATCGCACCTATAGCATGGTGAAACCTGGTATGCAAAGCCCCGGGATAGACTAGGTGCGTCATTCCCAATTGCTTAATATACCTGAGCCTTTGAAAATACGGATGAGCGATCAGGTCAAATATGATTTCAGAAGGAATATTTATGAAGCCATATACCGGATCATTTATGATTTTCTTTTTGTTCAATCTCTAAAAATAAATTATGCGGTACAAAAATTGCTATTTTTATCCATAACTAAGAAAGAGAAGACTCTTTTTGAGGAATTATTTTTACATTATACAGATATAATGATGCAAGAAACTAAGATTTTATGGGCCGATGATGAGATTAACTTATTAAAACCACATATATTATTACTAAATGAAAAGGGATATCATGTAACCACCTATACGAATGGAAATGATGCCCTTGAAGCGTTTGGAAAGGAGCATTTTGACTTAGTTTTTCTGGACGAAAATATGCCAGGAATGAGCGGATTGGAAACCCTTAGCGCCATAAAAAACATCAGAAACGATGTGCCTGTGGTGCTGATCACCAAAAGTGAAGAAGAAAACCTGATGGAAGATGCCATCGGATCTAAAATAGATGACTACCTGATTAAACCAGTGAACCCTAAACAGGTTTTACTGACTATTAAAAAGCTCATTGACAACAAACGCCTGGTTAGCGAGAAAACCTCTATGGCATATCAGCAGGACTTTAGACGCCTGGGGATGACGCTAAATGACAAACTGAGTTATGAAGAATGGGTTGAGGTATACAAAAAGCTGGTTTTCTGGGAGCTGGAGCTTGAAAAACTGGACGACCCTCAGATGCATGAGATTCTGACTATGCAAAAATCCGAAGCCAATACTCAGTTTTCCAAATTTATTGAAGATCACTATCTCGGCTGGGTTAATGGCAAAGGAACGGCGCCATTATTGTCAAACGAATTGTTGAAAAAGAAGGTGTTTCCTTTGATCAACGACACCACCCCTGTTTTCTTTATCCTGATTGATAACCTTCGCTACGATCAATGGCGCATCATTAATCCATTAATTACCGAGTATTTTAGAATGGACGATGAGGATATTTATACCAGTATACTACCTACAGCGACGCAATATGCCAGGAACGCTATATTCTCTGGCTTGATGCCTCTGGAGATGGAAAAACGCTTCCCTGGTTTGTGGCAGAATGATGATGATGAAGGTGGAAAGAATATGCACGAAGCCGCTTTCCTTGCCGATCAGATCAAACGTAGCCTTCGCAAGGAATGCAAATTCAGCTACAACAAAATCCTGACGTATGACGATGGCAGAGCCTTAAACGAACAAGTCAACAACTTATTGCAAAACGACTTCAATGCGATCGTTTACAACTTTGTAGATATGCTTTCGCATGCCCGTACCGATATGCAAATGATCCGCGAACTGGCTAATGACGATGCCGCCTATCGCTCATTGACCCTTTCCTGGTTTGAGCACTCTCCGTTGATGGACTTGCTTAAAAAGATTTCACAGAAACGCGTTAAATTAGTGATTACCACCGATCACGGTACGATCCGGGTTAAACACCCAAGTAAGGTAATTGGCGACAGAAATACCAATACAAACCTCCGTTATAAACAAGGAAGAAACCTTAATTACAATGCTAAAGAGGTATTTTTGATTAAAAACCCACATGAAGCGCAGTTACCTAAAATAAACATCAGCTCTAACTACATTTTCGCTAAGGAAGATCGCTACTTTGTTTATCAGAACAACTACAATCAGTTTGTAAATTATTACAACGAGACTTTCCAGCATGGGGGCATTTCTTTGGAAGAAATGATTATCCCTATTGCAACTTACAGCTCGAGATAGTCAATAACCGCTTTTATCAATTTTGCCGGAAGGCCGTATCCTATTTTGATGCGGTCTTTCTGTTTTTAATTACTGCTATGAGTTTTGTCATGCCTTTGGAAGCCATTGATATATCCAGGGAATGAGTAGGGAATAAATAGTGGTAAAATAGGGGGTTGCTTTACCCTTGCTTTAGGGTTGCTATAGGGTTGCCTTACCCTTGCCTTACCCTAGGGGTAAAGCAACCCTAAACCAAGGGTAAGGCAACCCTATAGCAACCCCCTACTTATTCCCAAGTTTAACCCTACTCATTCCCTAATAATTACAGTGCCCGACAAGCACTAATACAGACCTGTTCAGTCTAATCTGTGTCTGCACCCTTAGAAATTATTCGAATTATTATAAATTTGCTTAAGTATGGAAAGTATAAAAATTGAAGTTAATGGCCTTGATAGTCTTGAAAATGCGGCTAAAAGAATTATAGAAAGCACTCAAGACGACCAGATTTTTATTTTTGAAGGAGAAATGGGGGCTGGAAAAACCACTTTGATTAAAGCTTTGGCTAAAGAACTGGGTGTAACTAAAGTCGTTACCAGTCCAACATTTTCTATTGTGAACGAATATGATGCCAATGGCAAAATTATTTATCACTTTGATTTTTACAGGATTAAAACCCTGCAGGAAGCCTATGATATTGGCTACGAAGAGTATTTTTATTCGGGAAACATCTGTTTTATAGAGTGGCCAGAGAAAATTGCCCCTCTTTTACCACTTCATTTTGTAAAAATAGAAATTTCGGCACAAAATGAGAATGACCGTATATTGTCAATTTCAAAAATTTAAACATCAAACACTCTTTATTTCAGCTATTTTGCTTAATTTCAATCCAAATCTATAAATGAAAATGGCTACAGGATTACGCGAAGGTATGGCCTCCATTGCTCAGCAAGGTTTAATACAACCAAAGGAGGCAATGTCAGAGATAAGTAAGAAGAACAACAGCTTGTACATCGGCATTCCAAAAGAGATCTCTTTTCAGGAAAACAGGATTGCCTTGACTCCTTTATCTGTTGCACTACTTGTAAACAACGGGCACAAAGTAATTATTGAGAGTGGAGCTGGTGTTGCGGCAAACTTCTCCGATAACGAATATAGTGAGCAGGGCGCAATCATTAGCTTTAACAAAAAAGAGGTATTTGATGCGGATATCATTGTAAAAATAGCCCCACCAACTGTAGGGGAAATTGCCATGATGCATAAAGGGCAAACCTTGATTTCGGCATTACAAATGGGCGGACTTAAAGAATCCTACCTTAAAGCGCTCCTAAATAAAAAAATCAATGCCCTATGCTTTGAGCACATCAGAGATGAAGGGAATATTTTAAGCGTTGTCCGTTCAATGAGTGAAATTGTTGGGGCAACCTCTATTTTAATTGCGGCTGAGTACCTCAGCAATGTAACCGGAGGAAAAGGATTGATGCTGGGAGGCTTTACCGGCGTTCCACCAACAGAGATTGTCATTCTAGGTGCGGGAACCGTTGGCGAATATGCTGCCCGTACAGCGATATCTCTTGGCGCAGAGGTCAAAGTGTTCGACAGCTCCATTTATCGCCTTAGACGCCTGCAAAACAACTTAGGAACCCGTGTATTCACATCTGTTATGCAACCCATCGTGCTGAGCAAAGCCATTACAACTTGTGACGTGGTGATTGGTGCCATTCGTGCTTCCCATGGCAGAAGCCCTTGTGTGGTGATGGAAGAAACGGTGGCAAGGATGAAACCAAATTCGGTGGTGATTGACGTTAGTATCGATCAAGGTGGCTGCTTTGAAACTTCGGAAGTAACCAACCACAAAAATCCGGTATTTAGAAAACATGACGTCATTCATTATTGTGTGCCAAATATAGCTTCCAGAGTACCCAGAACAGCCTCTTATGCACTAACCAATATCTTTACTCCAATCTTAATAGATATTGGCGATATGGGCGGGCTGATGAATCTTGTTTGGAGCAAACCTGGCATCAGGGAGGCGTTGTATATCTATCAGGGCCATCTCACCAGTAAAGATCTGGCTAATATGTTTAATTTACCTTATAAAGATCTGGATCTAATCGTAGCCGCCAATCAGTAACGCCCGCCAATGAAAAAAATTTTTCTGCTCTTATTGGTAGGCTATTGTTTTTCTGTTCAAGCTCAAAAGAATAAACCCAACCCCTATGGGCTAATCATAGACGCCTATCCTGAATATTTAGATTCCTGCAAAAAGAACAGCAATTATCAATTGCTTGAGATCAAAAAATATATTCCTGGCCTTGTTCTGGACATCAAATACGCAACTAAGGACAACTTTATGAAGGGTATAATGTATCCTCAGGCCCGAGCATTTGCCCGAAAACCAGTGGTGCTACAGCTTAAAAGAGTGCAGGCAGAGCTTAAAAAGAAGGGCTATGGCTTAAAAATATTTGATGCCTACCGCCCCTATAGCATAACTGTGGCTTTTTATAAAGAAGCTTCGGACAAAATGTTTGTTGCGAACCCCAATAAAGGCTCGAGACACAATCGCGGCTGTGCGGTTGACCTGACTTTAATTGATTTAAAAACTGGCCAAGAGCTTGAAATGCCTACCCCGTATGATAGTTTTGCCCCCGAAGCTGCAATAACCTACACCAATTTACCCCCTCAAATTATAAAAAACAGACAATTACTAATCAATACCATGCGAAAATATGGCTTCAGGGTCTTGGAAAATGAATGGTGGCATTTTGATTTTATGGATTGGCAAGCCTATAATTTGATGGATATCCCATTTAAAAAGCTCTAAGGGGCTTTTATTCCTTTTAAAACTTATCATGGATATAGGTCATAATCCTCACCATTTCTCGCCTTACATCCCCAGTAGGGGTCACAAAATTGTTGTTCATAAAAGAAAAAATATAGGTTTTACCCTTCTTCGTTAGCACATAACCACTTTGATTGTGCACACCGGAAAGTGTACCTGTTTTACCAAAAACAAAGGGCTGACTTGTTTTGGGATAAGCATTTCTGAGCGTCCCACTTTTACCACCTGCAGGCAACATGCTAAACAGCCGCTGGGGATCATTTACTTGCTTATAAATCAATTCCAACAACTTAACCATGTCTCTGGGCGTAAATAAATTATATCTCGAAAGACCAGATCCATCTACCCAAACGGGTTTATCCGGTAAAGTGGAGAGGTAATTCTTTTCAATATGAGCGATGGCTTTAGCTGTGCTCAGTTCTTCTCCCAGCTGGTTAGCATACACCAGGAGCAATTGCTCTGCGATGAAATTATCGCTGGGCAACATCATTTCCTTTAGTACCGAATCGGTCCTTAAATTATAAATGGTCTTCGCATTGGCTGGCATTTTCAACGCAATTAACTCGATATCCTTGTGAAGGGTATCCGAAAGCATGGTTAAAGTAAGTGGAAGGCTCAGTTTATAAGGAACTTGCTGGTTGTAATTTGCCGGCACAGGGACATTTGGATACTTAAAATGATTGGCCACAAAATCCCGGGTTACGCTAAATGTGTTTCGTTTTGAAAGTGAATCTTTTGCAAAACAATCCTCCAGTACTGTTGGGGATAGGATCAATTTGCCATTTTTACTTTTAATATCAACCAAATTATCCATAATGGGCAATTCATTGATCTCGGCTTGATAGTAGTCATTATAATCGTCCCATTGCCAACCGCTTCCATAAAAATTACCGGTATATCTACCTGGGGCATAAAATAGTTTCTTAGTTGTATTTCTTAAGAAATCTGCCGCCTTTGTCCCTTTCAGCTTGCTCTGTAAAAAAGAGGGATCGCCTGTTCCCCAAAAGATTAGGGAGTCGCCCCTCTCTATGTACCTGAGAGAAGGAATAGAATCTGGGATCATTTTCAATCCCGCATAGAAGGTGTACAATTTGGTGTTGGAGGCTAGTGTAAAATATTGATCGCCATGTTGTTCAAACAACATCCGCCCGGCAGCCATATCATACAAAGCAAAACCGGCATAATACTGTTTAAGTACCGTAGAATTCGAAAAAACCTTATTCAAATTCCTGGAAATTCGCTTTTCTGTGGAGCAACTGGTTAAAAGGCCCAAGCCGATTAAGCCGATATACAGGTAGGATTTTAGATTATTCTTTTTTAGTTGAATACTTTTATGTGCAGATCTAACCATACTGCTACTAATTTAGTAGTTTAGTTCAATGAAATTGTTAATGAGCAGAATTAATTTCCGTAGACTTAGAATTTATCAGATGATTCTGATCATTCAAGTTTGCGCTGTGATTACTGCTCAAGGACAGCAATTCTATTTTAAAGGAAAACGAGGTAAGGACGCAATGCCATTTTTGCAGGTTAAAAACCTTATCATCATTCCACTTTACTTGAACGATAAAGGGCCATTTAATTTCATTTTAGACACCGGAGTTGGTCCTCTTATCATTACCGATCCGGGTTTAATTGATAGCATTGGCATAAAAGTATCTCGTTCGATTAAGATATCAGGACTGGGAAGCGGCAACGAAATAGATGCCTATATCTCTAATGATGTTTCGGCGCAACTGGGTAAATCCTACATAGACAACATTCCTACGGCGATATTGAAGCAGGACATTTTCGGATTATCAAACTATCTGGGTACAAAAATATATGGCTTATTGGGCTATTATTTCTTTAAAAGCTTTATCGTTGAGTTGCGGTATTCGACCAAGAAATTATTGTTTAAAGAGCCCTATAGTGCGGGTAAAATAAAGGGTGAAAGGATTCCTATTGAGATCAGCGCTTATAAGCCCTATGCAAACATCAGCATTGAAAACCCTGAATATGGCCTTGTCGAAATCAAAACATTGATCGATAATGGTGCCAGCCATGCCATTTCTTTAGAGCGTTTGCATGAAAAGCCATTCCCAGTTCCGAGGGCTTCTATAAAAGCAAACCTTGGAGTAGGCATGAGCGGCCCTATAGATGGTAGTATCGGCCGGGTTTCTGCTTTAAGAATAGGTAGCTTTACCCTGAAAAGGGTGTTAGCCTCTTACCCTCAATATGATGATGTTGCAGCTAAAATCTTTCTGAAAGACCGCAATGGAAATTTAGGCGCAGATATTTTGAGTCGCTTTAATGTGATATTCGACTACGCCGACAATTCGATGTATTTACGGAAAAACGGGCAGTTTAACCGTCCTTTTGAGCATGATATGTCGGGAATTGAAGTATACATGGAGGATGGTAAAATAAGACGTTATTTCATCAGCAGAATTGAACCGGGCTCTCCAGCTGACAACGCAGGGATATTGGTTGATGATGAGATCATGACCATTAACTTCTCACCGGTAGCCACTACAAAATTAGATGACATTGGCCATCTCTTTAAATCAGTCGAAGGCAAAACAATTATACTTACCATTAGGAGAAATGACGAAATGATTGTGAAGGTTTTTAAGCTAAAACAAAGAATATAAATGATTCTTGTAACTTTGCTCTTCCATTTAGAAGCCTTAATCCTTGCATGACGAAATCCCGTATTCTAACCATCCTCACATGCCTTGCATTGCTCACAAGCAGCTGCAACAATACGACTAAAGAAAGTTCAAAACCTGCTGGCCGACTATCCTTTGATTCGATTATTGGCATAAAATATCATGAGGTGAAGCGCCGCTTCAGTACCGGGCTTTCCTTCAATGAATTGGGCTTTCAACAGGAGCCAACCTGGATTATCCAGTTTAAATCTCAGGATACAATAAGCGCTTATAGTCCACAAAAGAAAAGGATGCAAAGCTTTTTCCTGCATTACGACCACGGCGAGGTGTATAATTTTGCGAAGGAGTGGTTTAAAATTAAAAAGATCAGTAAAGACAGCCTGGTGTTTCAGCGTCTTCACTTAACGGGACGTGAAATCTCGAAAGATATCCGTTCGGATGTAAATATTACCTATTACGCTGAGGACTATATCAACAAGGTTCTTAAAACGACGGCAGAAGTGCTACAACGCCCAACGAAGGCTGATACGCTTTATATTCAACAGCTTGCTGCAAAGTCGAACAGGAACCCGGATAACCGCGATAGTGCCTTTGCGGGGCGGGAACCGGTAACGTTTATTCCTTTAAGTAAAATAATACAGGTAAAGAAAATCAGCACAGTTGATAAACTTGTGGGTAGAACGGAGTCCTATGATTATCTCTTCCCACGATACAGGATAGACCTCACAAATGCATACGACAATTTTGGCTACGAATTTTCGGCAGTAGTCGATGAAAAAGGCAAAATTCACCTTGGTAATTTCCGCGTAGATTTCCCTGAAAATTACGAGCCGAGGAAGAAAACTTTGGAGGCAATAATCAACGTTTATCTGCAAAACCTTTTACAGGTTGTTCCAGGAAAAACACTCGGAATTCCGCATTCCAGCGAAATTAATTTGATCGTCACAGGGCGCAAAAAAGGGTCTTAAAGGCCGTTTTATTTTATATTTATCAAAAAATGAAGCGTTTGCATATTATAAAAAAATAATATGTACCTTGCACACTTAATTTTTAATAAATAATACAATGCAAGAAGGAACAGTAAAATTTTTTAATGTAACTAAAGGTTTCGGATTTATTATCCCTGCAAACGGAGATAGCGAAATCTTTGTACATTCAACAGGCCTTATCGACGAAATTCGTGAGAACGACAAAGTTGAATACGACGTTGAAAGCGGCAAAAAAGGGTTGAATGCGATTAATGTTAAAGTAATCTAGATTATTAAAAACATAAATTGTACAGCATCGCGGATAACCCGCGATGCTTTTTTGTTTTATAGTGTTTTATTTTTGGCTGTTGATCAGCTCAAAAAGCTTTTCAGGCTCATTGGTGGTAATGAATTCTATTTTACTATCCAACAACCATTTCATTTCAGGCTCTGCATTTACGGTCCAGGCATTGATGGTTAAACCCAATTCTTTCGCCTTAGCAAACCACTCTCCTTTTTTATAAACCCCATATTGGTAATCCGCACCATAAAACCCATCTTGTTTAAGTTTTTCAAGCGGCGCATCACCAGCCAGGTAGGCCACATTTGCCTCTGGTTGAAGCGATTTTACCTTTTTCAAGATGTCATAGCTAAAACTGATATAATCAACCCATGGCTGAGCCTTTAATTTCACTACCATAGCAACAACTTTAGTGGTTAAGATTTTGTCGTTCTCCGCCCCTGCTTTTGATGGTTTGATCTCCAGTATCAGCTTGGTGGTCTTCTGCTTCATACCAGCCTTCAAATAGGCCTCAAGAGTGGGGATAGATTCACCATTAGAAAGCTTTTTACTCAACAACTCCTGATAAGTCGATTTTTCTATATGCAAACCTAAAAAATCCGCATCGTGGTTCACTACCAATACACTATCGGCAGTCATGTGGACATCAAATTCAGATCCATGACACCCGATTCTAACCGCTTCCTTTAAAGAAGCAATAGAGTTTTCGGGTAAAGCATTCTTTTTCCAGGCGCCACGGTGTGCAATCACAACGTTTTTATTCCAGGTTTTAATCGGTTTTGTCTTCTTCTGCGCAAAAGCGCTATTTAAGCTCAGCACCATAAGGGTAATGATTAAAGATGAATGTTTCATTTGTTTGTGTTTTGTTTGTTTATGTTTTTTTTCACTAAAATATCATTAAAAAGATAATTTAAATGTTTTCTTACTGTTAATAATTGACGACACTTAAATAAAACAAAGATTAATATTCTCTATTTTTATCAAAAAACTGCCCTGACCTTTACCTTTAAGCTATATTGGACCACAAATGAACAGTAACTACGAACTTTTAATTTCTAAAATTAATGAGTTTACACAAAAGTTTTACCTCAATAAACTTTTGCGGGGCAGCATTTATGCCGCTGCTTTGTTGCTGGCGTTGTACCTGTTACTCTTTGTGTTTATCTATTATACGCATCCCGGAACAGCGACTAAAACATTGCTATTTTTCGGTTACCTGGCGGTAGCCCTGGTATGCATTGCGATTCTGATTGCTAAGCCTGTCCTTGCTTATTTCAAGCTGGGCAAGAACTTAAGCATTGAACAAGCCTCGACAATCATAGGGCATCATTTTTTCAATGTAAAAGACAAACTACTGAATACGCTGCAGCTGAAGGCTATGGCCGATGCTTCTCCAGAAAATAGTCAGCTCATCCTGGCAGGGATAGATCAGAAAATTGCCGAACTAAATCCCATCCCCTTTTCTAGCGCTATAAAGTTAGGTGACAACAGAAAATACATCAAATATTTCCTTGCACCAGCCTCCGTTATTTTACTGATCGCTTTAATTGCGCCACACATCTTAAAAGAAGGAACCAGTAGTTTTGTGCAATACAATAAGGAAATATTACCTAAGGCTCCGTTTGATTTTCAGCTGCTAACCACCAATTTGATGGTTGCACAAGGAGATGACGTGCCCCTAAAACTTAAGCTAAATGGCAACGAGATCCCACAAGAGGTGTATCTTTCGGACGGTACAAATACCTATAAATTAGAGAAGGAAAACAATACCCATTTTAATTATACCTTCAAAAACCTTCAAAAAACACAAAAAATAACGTTTTCTGCTGGTGGATTCAGTTCCACTCCTTTTGTGATTGAAGTAAAGCCTCGCCCCGCAGTGGTTATGGTAAGCGCACTATTGCAGTACCCTGCTTACCTAATGAAGAAAAACGAAAGCATTAAAAATGCCGGAGACCTGATCCTCCCTGAAGGAACCCGTGTAACCTGGGAACTGGAAACGAGAAACAGCGATCGCCTCACTTTCGTATTGGGTAATAAATCGCAGGTCTTAACGGCATCTGACAATGTGTTTTCTTATGCCAGTACCATTCGCGAAAGTTCTATGTATAGCATTGTCCCTAAAAACAATTTTATCAGCAGTAACGACTCGCTTACACATCAGTTGAATGTGATCAAAGACGAATTCCCGGGTATTTCGGTTACGGAAGCACCTGACTCCCTAAGCAGCAAAGCATTGTACTTCTCTGGAAATATAACAGATGACCATGGATTTAACTCGCTTAAATTCAAATACAACATCAAGGAAAAGGATAAAATTATCAATACCGTAAGTAAGACCCTTGCTATTAAAAAGGGACAACAGGAAGATTCCTTCTTTTTCTTCTGGAACTTAAACGAGCCCCTGATAAAACCCGGGCAGACTTTAGAGTATTACTTTGAAGTGGCAGACAATGATGGCGTAAACGGACCTAAAACGACTAAATCGGAACTTAAAATCTACGCTATCCCCTCCTCCCAACAAGTGGCAGAAAAAATAAACGAAAACAGTCAGGCACTTAAACAAAAAATGGAAAAAGCCATAAAGCTTGCCGGACAGGTTGAAAAGGAAAGCAAGAAACTAGGAGAAACCTTGCTGGATAAGAAGCAAATCTCATTTGATGATAAAAAGCAGATCGAACAGCTATTGGAGAAGCAGAAGCAATTGGAAGAAGCTGTTAAAGAGATCAACACGCTGAATAAAAAGAATACGATAGAAAAAGAAGAGAATAATCAACTAAAACAGGAACTGGCGGATAAACAAAAGCAGATTGATGACCTGTTTAATAATGTGTTGGACGAGAAGACCAAAGCCTTGCTGGAAAAGCTGCAAAATCTGATGGATCAAAACAATAAAGATCAGACGCAGAATGAACTATCCAAAATGCAAATGGACAACAAGTCGTTAAAGAACGAACTGGACCGCATTTTAGAACTATATAAACAACTGGAATTTGAGCAAGGTCTACAAAATAAGATCGATCGGCTAAACGAACTGGCTAAAGATCAAAAAGACCTATCTAAGCAGAGCTTGAGCAAAGATGCTCCACTACAGGATCTGAAAAACAAACAAAAAGAGCTTTCTAAATCCTTTGAAGAGTTGAAAAAAGAGATTAAAGCATTAGATGAGAAGAACAAGGAATTAGAGCACCCCAATGCTTTTCAGGCTCCCGAAAAGGAAATGAACGACATTGAACAACAGCAAAAAAATAGTGAGGAGCAGCTTGGCAAAAATGACAAGAAAAAAGCTTCCGACAATCAACAGAAAGCAGCGGAACAAATGGAGCAACAAGCTAAAAAAATGGCTGAAATGCAACAAGAGTCTGCTGAAACGGAGAACAATGTGAATGCTCAAGAGTTACGTCAGCTGCTGGAAAACTTGCTTAAAACGTCTTTTGATCAAGAAAAGGTGATGCTTAACCTTAGGCGATTGAACAATAACGACCCGCAGTATACGGCCAACGTGCAAAAACAACGCGAGATAAAAGACAATATGAAAACCATTGCCGATAGTCTGTTTTCATTAAGTAAACGCGTTCCGCAGATTGAAACCGCCGTAAATGAGGAAATGCAAAAGATTAATTTCAATATTGACAAAGGCTTGGAGAACCTGGGCGAAAGAAATACCGCTGCAGCGAATAAGAACCAGCAATATACCATGACCTCGATAAACAACCTCTCTTTAATGTTGAATGAGGCGCTTGATCAATTGCAAAACATGATGAAGAACAGCAAAGGCGGCGGAAAAGGGAAGAAAAAACAAAGCATGCAACAGTTACAGCAGATGCAACAGCAACTGAATAACAACATGCAAAAAGCGCGCGATCAAATGCAAAAAAGCGGAAACAAAGGTACCGTACCAAAAGGGGCTATGAGTGAGGAATTTAGCAAAATGGCCCAGCAACAGCAGATGATCCGCGAAGCCTTACAAAAAATAAATAGGGAAGAAAATAAAGATGGAAAAGGCGGTCTGGGCAACCTCAACCAAATGATACAGGACATGAAAGCCACGGAATCCGACTTGGTAAACAAGCGCCTGGAGCAGGAAACGATGAGGCGCCAGAAAGAATTGTTGACCAAGCTTTTAGAAGCAGAAAATGCGCAGCGAGAGCAAGATCAGGATGCAAAAAGAGAAAGTAAAGCCGGTAAAGATTTCCCTCCTTCTTACAAACAGATGCAGGAAAAATTTAAAACGTTGGAGAAAAATGAAACAGAATGGTTGCAAAAATTGCCTCCCAATCTGAACCCTTATTACAAAAATAAAATTGCAGAATATTTTAAATTGCTAAATTCGGGGCAATAACTTATGATTTGATGAGCAAACCGAGCATTAATTTTTTTACTGAAGACACCAACTATACTCTTAAAAAAAAGACCATCCTAAAAGATTGGTTAAAATCCGCTATAGCTGCAGAGGGATATTTGTTACAGGAATTAAACTTTATCCTTTGCTCTGACGAATATTTACTGCGTATGAATCAAGATTATCTTAATCATGACACTTATACTGATGTCATCACTTTTGATAACTCTGAGGAGCTTAAAACGATTGTTGGCGATATATTTATCAGTATAGACCGAATCAAAGAAAACGCGGCAACATTTAAACATACTGTTGAGCATGAATTGTGCAGGGTCATGGTTCATGGCGCACTTCACCTTTTAGGTTACAAGGACAAGAGTAAAGCGGCAAAGACCCTGATGACGGAAAAGGAAGATCAGTACCTTTCGCTTTTATTTAATTCTTAAAATTTCAAGACCCTTCAAGTATTTTTAAAAACTTACAAAAACGAGTTTTTGAAGTCAATTTTGTGTCAAAATTTCCGCAAGAAAACATCCTTTCTTAAGAAAAATCTCATGCGTCGATTTAGTGTGTTTTTAAGCCTTTTACCGCGTTTTAGTGCTTTAATGATAAATGTATCGCCCTCTTATCTGTTTTTTGTTCAGAAGCTTCCTAATGAGGTCATTTTTTAGCCCAAATTGCCCCAGAAATCTGCCAGGAAAAATTAGAGCCTTCCTAGTCGCAACATTTCTGTTACATTGATACAGCTCAACAAACTAACCTAGCAATTGCTTCTTCCAAAATTTTTTCCGACCAGTTTGTCAGATTAGTTTAAAATCCATTTTATAAATATTCAAGCCTACCCTCTTTATAAAATTATGTTCACCTAGCTAAGCGGTAAAATAGATAATTCTTAGCCCTCGAGAAACACTAAATATCCACTGCTTAATATTCAACTCAAACGCTATATAAATTAGATCAATAAGCCTATAAGCCTCCTGTTTAGACCGAGCTAAAAATTACCCCGTTGTCTATTTGGCAAAAATATTCCAGATTATTTTACCACCATCGTACTGTACATTCAATAGCGCCAGCTACATACCAAATAATTATTGCTTACTTTTGTGGTAATTTCTTATCTATAATATCGTTAAACACAGACTTTGAGCACACTTATTGCAGCCGAAAACTTAGGCCATGCTTACCACGACGAATGGCTATTCAAAAATTTAACCCTGGGCATCCAAACAGGGCAGCGCGTAGCGTTGGTGGGAATTAATGGTGCAGGTAAAAGCACCTTGCTAAAACTTCTTGCCGAAAGGTTTTCACCTTTGGAGGGTAAAATAGTAAAAAATAAATCCGTTAAAATAGGATTCTTAGACCAAGAACCCTCATTTCCAGATAGTTACTCAATTAGTGACTTCATTTTTTCTCTTGAAAACAAACAACAACAACTGATTAGGGAATATGAGGAACTGATTGAAGATCCCAACCCCGATGAAAAGAAATTAAACCGTTTGTATGAAGAACTGAGCGAGCATAACGCCTGGGAATACGAGCATGAGATAAAAACCATCCTGAGCAGAATGGGCATTAACCATTTGCAACAAAAGATATCTACCCTATCCGGAGGTCAGAAAAAGCGCTTGGCCCTTGCCAAACTTTTAATTGAAGATCCGGAAATTTATGTTCTGGATGAGCCGACCAACCACCTGGACATTGATACCATCGAGTGGTTAGAAAAATTGCTGACTTCAGGAAATAAAACTTTACTGTTGGTTACCCATGATAGATATTTTCTGGACAATGTATGTAACACAATCGTAGAATTGGATAGAGGTAAAATTTACAACTACAATGGTAACTACGCCTACTTCCTGGAAAAGAAATCAGAAAGAGAAGCCGCTGACGAAAGTACATTTCAGAAGAACAAAAATCTCTTGAAGAAAGAATTGGAATGGATGAGAAGAATGCCGGCGGCACGTACCACAAAATCTCAATCCAGAATAGATGCTTTTTACGATTTAGATAGCAAGACCAAACAAAGAACGGACAATCAAAAAGTCACGTTAAATGTGAAAATGTCCAGGCAAGGAAATAAAATACTTGAGCTGGATCATATTGGCCAATCTTTCGATGGCAAAAATATCATCAATGATTTTAGCTATACATTTAAGCGTGCAGACCGAATTGGTTTAGCTGGTAAAAATGGAACAGGTAAATCTACCCTACTGAATATTATCACTGGATTCTTACAACCTGAAAAAGGAAAAGTAGGTACAGGTGAAACTACAGTTTATGGATATTACAAACAAGGTGGTTTAGCTTTCAATGAAAAGGAACGTGTAATTGATATTGTAAAGTCCGACGCAGAATATATAAAAATGGCCGATGGTCAAACCATTTCTGCTTCGCAGCTTTTAACCCTATTCTTATTCCCGCCTAAAAAGCAACACGGAATGGTAGAGAAATTAAGCGGTGGCGAAAAGAAGCGTTTACACCTGATGAAGGTATTGATGCAAAATCCTAATTTCTTAATTCTTGATGAGCCTACCAATGATTTGGATATTGATACTTTAAATGTACTGGAAGAATTCCTTGAAAACTTCCCGGGCGTTTTAATATTGGTTTCTCACGATAGATACTTACTTGATAAAATGAGTGAGCAATTATTCATTATGGAAGGCAATGGTGAAGTAGCTATTTACAATGGCAACTATTCTGAATACAGATTGAGTTTAGATATGCCGAAAGAAAAAGTAGAGCCAAAGCAAAAACAAAGTGTTGTTGCCCCAGCGCCTACCCCTGCTACAAAAAAAATAAGTTATAAAGAACAACGCGAGCTGGAGGAGTTAGAAGCAAGGATTTTAGAAGTAGAAAAGGAGATCTCAGATTTAACTTTATCTCTTTCTCATATCGACAGTGCAAACTATCTAGAACTTCAATCTACAACAGAAATGATAGAAAAATTAACCAAAGAACTTGAAGTAATAACAGAACGTTGGTTGATCCTTTCTGAGCAATAAACACTATTTAAGTTTAGCTACCGTTTATAAAAAAGGAAGATTTAGAGCCGAGAAAACAAAATATAATTAACCCTTTTTTTAAGCCAAATAGGACAATGTATACAAGATTCAAACTCAATTTTCAAAGCAAAAAACAAAGCAAAACACCTTAAATAAAAACAAAAAAGTAAACAAAAAAACATACGTTTCACGTGAAACACTAACTAATAACAAGACGAAATGTTTAAAGAATATGATGTAATCGTTGTAGGCGCAGGCCATGCAGGTTGTGAGGCAGCGGCCGCTGCAGCTAACCTTGGCTCCTCTGTCCTACTGATCACAATGAACATGGAAACCATTGCACAGATGAGCTGCAACCCTGCAATGGGTGGTGTTGCAAAAGGTCAGATCGTGCGAGAAATAGATGCGATGGGTGGCTACTCTGGAATAATCAGTGACAAGACAACCCTCCAATTCCGCATGCTCAACCTATCAAAAGGTCCGGCTATGTGGAGCCCTAGAACGCAAAACGACAGAAAAAGATTTGCCGAAGAATGGAGACTAGCCTTAGAGCGCACTCCAAATGTAGACTTCTGGCAAGACATGGTGAGCAGCCTAATCATAAAAAATAATACTGTAGTGGGTGTTAAAACTTCTATAGGTGTAGAGATAAAAGGCAAATCGGTTGTACTTACAAATGGCACCTTCTTAAATGGTTTAATCCATATTGGTGAAAAGAAATTTGGCGGAGGTAGAACTGGTGAAAAAGCTGCAACTGGATTGACAGAACAACTTACAGCGTTTGGCTTTGAAGCTGGTAGAATGAAGACCGGTACCCCACCCCGTGTAGATGGTCGTTCATTAAACTACAGCTTAATGGAAGAACAATGGGGAGATGAAAATCCAGGTCGTTTTTCGTTCACCAATGTCGAACTTCCTAAAGAACAAAGATGCTGCTGGATTACCTATACCAATGCCAATGTTCATGAAACGTTGAAGGAAGGTTTTGAAAAGTCTCCAATGTTCACAGGTCGTATCAAAGGTCTTGGCCCTAGGTATTGTCCTTCTATTGAAGACAAAATAAACCGCTTTGCTGAGCGCGAAAGACACCAGATATTTGTCGAACCAGAAGGCTGGAATACTTGTGAAATCTATGTTAATGGATTCTCTACCTCCCTTCCTGAAGATGTACAATATAGAGCCTTAACACAGATCCCAGGCTTCGAAAATGCAAAGATGTTTAGACCTGGATATGCCATAGAATACGATTACTTTCCACCTACCCAGCTATCTTTAACCCTTGAAACCAAATTAGTATCCAACCTGTACTTTGCAGGCCAGATTAATGGAACAACAGGATACGAAGAAGCTGCTAGTCAGGGTTTTATAGCCGGAATCAACGCACATCAGAAGGTATTCAATAAGGAAGAACTGATCATGAAACGTTCGGAGTCTTATATAGGAGTTTTAATTGACGACCTGGTTACGAAAGGTACAGAAGAGCCCTACCGTATGTTTACTTCAAGAGCTGAACACCGCTTACTATTGCGTCAGGATAATGCAGATATTCGTCTCTCCCCTATTGGCCACAAACTTGGATTGATCAGTGACGAGCGTTTAGCTACAGTAAACAAGAAAGTAGAAAACTCTGATTCAATTGTAGCATTTTC
The DNA here is from genome assembly GCF_900100435.1 of Pedobacter sp. ok626. Lineage (GTDB taxonomy): Bacteria > Bacteroidota > Bacteroidia > Sphingobacteriales > Sphingobacteriaceae > Pedobacter. The sequence continues at coordinate 207,381 of NZ_FNEX01000012.1, forward strand.
TAAAAAACAAGGTATAGAAATGAGTAGTGCCAATGCCATGCTTGAGGAACTCGGAACTTCCCCCTTAAACCAAAATGTAAAAATAGTTAGTTTGTTAGGCAGGCCTCAAGTTGGGATAGATGATGTAAGAAAAGTTAGTCCTACCTTTAACGAAATGCTTAATCAATTTGACAAGGAAACTATCGAGCAGGCCGAGATCAAGATTAAGTATGAAAGCTATTTTGAGAAAGAACAAGAGATTGTAAATAAAATGCAGAAGATGGAGGATAAAGACATCAACCCTAATTTTGATTATTCGCAGTTGACATCTCTGTCTAAAGAAGCTCGGGAAAAATTATTGAAGATAAAACCTAGAACTTTAGGCCAGGCTTCGAGAATTTCAGGTGTTTCACCATCCGATATTTCCGTTTTAATGGTGCATATTAGCAAATAAAGGACAACTTATTGATTTATAACAAATTAACTACCTATCATATCTCTTCAAAAATGACCTTATTAAATCTATTTTAAGACACTTTTAAGATTTCGGAATGATATCCATTAAAAATACATACAAATTAAACACAGCGCTTATAAATGGCTAAAAATCGAATTACAGAAAACTTGCCGAAAATTTTTGCTCTTGTTTTCATTAGCGTCCTATTTTACGCTTGTGCCAGTATTCAACAGCCTCAAGGAGGACCAAAAGATACTGAGCCTCCGAAGATTTTAAAAATGACTCCTAAAAATCTGAGTGTAAATTTTAATACACCAAAAATTGTCATTGAATTTAATGAGTATTTTAAAGTGCAGAATGAGTCCAAGGAATTTTCAGTATCACCAGAAATGGAGAGGCCACCTGAATTAAAAACAAAAGGTAAAAAGTTAGAGATTAGCATTAAAGATACTTTAGAAAAGAACACTACCTATACCTTTAATTTTGGGAAGGCAATAGCCGACGTAAATGAGAGCAATGTAGTTAAGAATCTTACTTATGTATTTTCTACTGGTCCACATCTGGATTCTTTAAGTATAAAGGGTAATGTGACCAATTCTGTAACTGGTTTACCTGAACTTGATGCAGTTGTCTTCATTTTCCCGTTAGAAAGAGATACCCTTTTTGGAAAGAAAAGACCTTCTATCTTTACAACTACAGATAGTAGTGGCAATTATGCGCTAAACAACTTAAGGAAAGATACTTATAAGATCTATGCGCTTAAGGAAAAAAATGGGGACAAAATCTATCAGCAGGCAACGGATGAAATCGGCTTTCTTAAAGACTCTATTGTCTTAACCAAGCCTTTGGATAACGTTAATCTAAGTCTATTTAAGGAGGATGCTACTGTATTCAGAATCTTAGACAAAAGACTAAATACCGATGGAAGTATTACACTTTCTTTCAATCAGAAACTAAAAAAACCAGAGGTTGTGGTTAAAGATCCACCTGCCTTGGATGCTAAAAAAATCATCAGATTCAGTAAAAACAATGACTCGTTGAAGGTCTGGCTTAAAGAATTGACCTTCGATTCTACTAAAATAGCGATTAAAGAAAACGGAAAAGTATTGCAAACAGCTAACTTAACCAGGGGAAAAAAGGAAACTTATACCAGAGTTCTTAGTGCAACAGACAACGTAGATAATGCTTTGTTAAATCCTAATAAACCGCTAAAATTAACTTTTAATTTTCCTATTGAAAGCACCGATGTAGCTAAAATTAGTCTATTGGAGGACTCTGTTGAACGCAAAGGCTTTGCCCTGGTTAAGGACAGTACGGACCTACTCTCCTACTATTTCAGGTATCCATGGAAACCCAAAAAGACCTATGAAGTTAAATTCGAAGCAGGTGCTTTCACTGCTATTTTTAACGCCAAAAACAAGGAATTTATCAAAACTTTCCAGCTAGCTAACAAAGATGATTATGGATCACTAATTGTTAAAATCGTACCACCAGAATTCAAAAAAAGTTACATTCTGGAAGTGCTAGATGGAAATAAAGGTGTAGTAAATACTTTGGTAGTGACCAGGGATACAACTGTGAAATTTTTAAACTACAAAGCAGGAAAGTATTGGTTAAGAATAAGCTATGATACCAATGGGAATGGAAAATGGGATACAGGTAATGTAGCACTGGGGCTCCAACCTGAGAAAATATGGAACGAACCCAAAGAACTCTCTATAAGAGCTAATTGGGAACGTAATGAAACGGTAACTATTCCTAAGGAATAATTACCTAAACCAGTCGGAATACATGATATAGTTATCCGGCAATTTATCTAATAAAGTCCGTTGCTCATCAGTAATGGGCTTTATTTTTTTAGCGGGTGTTCCCGCATAAATAAAGCCACTTTCGCAACGCGTATTTTCGAGTACTACAGCTCCTGCAGCAACAATACAATAAGGTTCTACGAGTGCATTATCCATAACAATAGCCCCCATTCCTATCAATATATTATCTCTAAGAATGCAACCATGAACAATAGCATTATGCCCTATTGATACCCTATTCCCTATGATTGTAGCTGCTTTAAGATAGGTAGCATGAATCACTGCCCCGTCTTGTATATTCGTCTCATTACCAATGGTAATGCTATTTACATCGCCTCTAATCACGGCATTGAACCAAACTGAGCAATTATTTCCCATCAACACATCACCAACAATAGTCGCGTTTGGTGCGATAAAACAATTATCTCCCCATTTTGGGTCTTTATCTTTCACTGGTAATATTACTGGCATATCTTAAAATATAGTATCTGTCAATTCTTCTGAGTGGTTTGGATAATCTGTTGTATAGTGTAGTCCCCTACTTTCTTTTCTCATTTTAGCCGATTTAATCACTAAAAAAGCAACCTGTATAACATTTCTTAATTCACATAGTTTCACAGAAACTTTATTCGCTTTATAGAATTCTTCAGTCTCTTCGTGCAGTAGAAATAACCTTCTCATGGCTCTTTCTAATCTAAAATCAGAGCGTACAATACCGACATAATCACTCATTAACTTTTGAGTCTCGCGTAGATTATGTGTGACCAAAATATCCTCATCTGATTGGGTTACACCATGCGCATTCCATTCTGGAATGTCAGCTGGAATTACACTATTTTTATAGGCTTTGATCGCATCTTCGTAAATTCTATGCGCAAATACAGGAGCTTCCAACAATGAATTAGAGGCCAATCTGTTGGCACCATGTAAGCCTGTGGAAGAACATTCGCCACAGGCGTATAGGTTTTTAATAGAAGATCGTCCATATTCATCTACCAATATACCACCACACATATAGTGTGCAGCAGGCGTTACAGGTATTAAATCTTTAGTCATATCAATACCTATAGATAAACATTTAGCATATATGTTAGGGAAATGACTTAAAATATCTTCCTTTTTTCTATTTCTAATGTCAAGATAAACAAAGTCCTCACCTGACTTTTTCATCTCTGCATCAATAGCACGAGCGACAATATCACGTGGAGCTAATGAGCCACGCTGATCATATTCGTACATAAATTCATCACCATTTTTACGACGTAGCACACCACCAAAACCTCTTACTGCTTCAGAAATTAAAAAGGCAGGATACTCTCCAGGGTTATACAAAGCTGTTGGATGGAACTGAATGAACTCCATATTTCTCACTTTTCCTTTAGCACGATAAACCATTGCCATTCCATCTCCAGTAGCAATTACAGGGTTTGTAGTACTCGAATACACATGTCCAGCTCCACCTGAAGCCATGATAGTCACATTAGCTAAGATCTTCTCCACATCGTTAAGCTCTGTGTTAAAGGCATATATACCGTAACAGTGGATATCTTCAGTACTTTTATCCACATGTTGCCCTAAATGATGCTGAGTAATTAACTCTAAACAAAAGTAATGTGTTAATATCTCTATGTTCTTATTTTGATGAATCTGCCTTAAAAGCACACTTTCAATTTCGTAGCCTGTTACATCTTTATAATGCAAAACACGGTGTTCTGAGTGCCCACCTTCCTTAGCTAAATCGTAAACTCCAGTCCTATTCTTATCAAAATTGATTCCATAATCGATAATTTCCTGTATTCTTTGCGGTCCTTCCTTTACAACAATCTCTACTATCTTCTTGTCACACAGTCCATCTCCAGCAATCAGTGTATCTTCTATGTGTTTTTCAAAAGAATCATCTTTATCTACGACTACAGCTACTCCCCCCTGTGCATATTTTGTATTTGATTCGTCTTCGTTTGATTTTGTAACAATTAATACTTTACCATGCTGAGCAGCTTTTAATGCAAAGCTTAAACCAGCAATCCCTGATCCTATAACTAAAAAATCTACTTCTCTCATTTCTATCCTATTGTTTTTCAATTTATTATGAAGCACTTATAAGCCCTACTACTTGATCTGAATGTTCACATATTTACAATAATTGTCCAGTTAAACACAGGTTGTTAACAACGTTGATATTAATGTTAATTACTTGTCTATAGAAACAGAGCAAATATTTTTGAATGTTTAAAGCTAAGCTAAAAAGGGAATTTGCCACAATATTTTGAGTTATTTTTAACCAGAGCTAAGGAGTTTATTAACTTTTTACACACCTACTAACAATACACATATTTATATTGATAAAATTAAAGCTCAAAAAATATATCGCTGTAAATCAGTAGATATTTTAAATAAAAAAGCAATATAAATGTTGATAAATTATTAATAACTCAAATACTCGCAGAAAAAAAAGTTTTTTATAAACGTTATCAACACACTAATAAACAATAGAAATCTATTTATATTAAAATAATTATAATTTATTGAAGTGTTGAAACTCCGTACCTTTACAAAATCAAGAAAAACAGTTTTCAAATTTTTAAATGGAAACTATAAAAGTTGATAAGTGTATTCAAGCTGTGGATACATTTTAAAAAATTGAATAAAATAAGCAGACAAAATGGACACCTTAACCGAATTAAACAGAAAAGGATATATTGAGGAAAGTATTGATCCAACGCTGGACCTCTTTGAAGAAATTGAGAAATTAAAAAAGGAGAAGAATGCAATTGTATTGGCTCACTATTATCAGGAGCCTGATATACAGGATATTGCTGATTATATTGGAGATAGTTTGGGGCTTTCTCAAGAAGCGGCCAAAACGGAAGCAGATGTGATTGTATTTGCAGGAGTTCATTTTATGGCCGAAACTGCTAAAATTTTGTCTCCTGAAAAAACGGTATTATTGCCAGATTTAAAAGCTGGTTGCTCGCTGGCTGATAGCTGCCCACCGCACTTATTTAAGAAATTTAAAGAAAAATATCCTGATCACCTGGTGATTACCTACGTGAACTGTACTGCTGAACTAAAAGCATTGAGTGATATTGTTTGTACATCCACAAATGCTGTACAAATTGTAGAGAGTTTGCCGAAAGATCAAAAAATTATTTTTGGTCCAGACAAGAATTTAGGAGCCTGGGTGGCTAAAAAGACGGGTAGAGACCTTGTTTTGTGGAATGGAGCCTGTATGGTGCATGAAATTTTCTCACGAGAAAAAATTACTAAATTAAAAGAGCGTCATCCTAAGGCAAAATTTATTGCGCATCCTGAATGCGAAGAATCTGTGTTGCAAATGGCTGATTATATTGGTTCTACGACTGGATTATTGAAATATTCTATCAATTCAGACGCCTCAGAATTCATTGTAGCTACAGAAAGTGGAATCATCCACCAAATGGAGAAAGCTAGTCCAGGCAAAACCTTCATTCCGGCACCTCCAAATAACAATTGTGCCTGTAATGATTGCCCTTACATGAAAAGAAACACACTTGAAAAGCTGTATTTGTGCTTAAAAAATGGTTTACCTGAGGTTACTGTACCTGCTGATATCATTGAACGCGCTCGTAAACCAATTGAAAGAATGCTGGAGATTTCGGCGAAATTGGGATTATAAAAAATGTTGGTAACTATGTTAATTAACTGTAATAGAATAAGATAATGTTTGAAAATAAAGAGCGTACGGAACTTGCTGAACTGGGTGAATTCGGACTGATTAAGCACCTGACAGATAATTTTAAGGTACAGCATGAAAGCAGTATCAAAGGTATTGGCGATGATGCTGCAGTATTAAACTTTGAAAACAAAGAAGTTTTAATTTCTACAGATTTATTGTTGGAGGGTATACATTTCGATCTTGCCTATGTACCCTTAATGCATTTAGGTTATAAGGCTGTACAGGTTAATCTAAGTGATATTTATGCGATGAATGGTATTGCGACGCAGATTACTGTTTCCATTGGCTTGTCGAGTAAATTTCCGCTAGAGGCCGTTGAAGAAATTTATAAGGGTATTCATCTGGCTTGTGACAAATTTAATATTGATTTGATCGGTGGCGATACTTCGTCGAGCAAACAAGGTTTAGTGATTAGCGTAACCAGTATTGGTCACGCTGAAAAGGGAACTGTTTGCTATAGAAATGGTGCTCAGGAAGGTGATCTTTTATGCGTTTCAGGTGATTTAGGTGGTGCTTATGTGGGCTTACAAATTCTGGAAAGAGAAAAACAGATATTTTTAGAAAACCCTAATATTCAGCCTGATCTGGAAGGAAAGGACTATATTATTGAGCGTCAGTTAAAACCTGAAGGTCGTAGAGACATTGTTGATTTGCTAGCGCAAATGGATATTATTCCTACTTCAATGATTGATGTGTCGGATGGTTTGGCTTCAGAGGTTTTACACATCTGTCATCAATCTGATAAAGGTGTTACCTTGTATGAGGAAAAGTTTCCTATTGACCCGATGACTTATCAAACGGCTAGAGAATTAGGACTCGATCCAACTGTTTGTGCTTTAAATGGTGGTGAAGATTATGAACTGCTATTTACCATTAAACAAGCAGATTACGAGAAATTAAAGCATGATGTTGATATCACTATCATTGGTCATATCACTGAAAAGAATGCTGGATGTAAGATGATATCAAAATCCAATGTAGTGCATGAATTGAAAGCACAGGGCTGGAATGCCTTTAAATTATAATTCTTCTTCTGAAGATAAAATAGGATCTAAAAATTTGGTGTCAATTTGCTTTGTGGCTTTGGCACCTAATTTTTTGATCTTTTCAGAGGTGTTTGAAAGGTTTCCTGAGCCTGTGGATAACTTGTTAAGTGCTTTATCATAAGCGTCTTGACTAAGCTTTATGTTGCGGCCAATACCTTCCATATCTGCTAAGAAACCAACAAACTTATCGTACATACTGCCACTTAGACGGGCAATTTCGAGTACATTTCTATTTTGTCTTTCTTGTTTCCAGATACTGGCAATGGTGCGTAAAGTAGCTAATAAGGTTGAAGGGCTTACAATGACTACTTTCCTATCCCAGGCGTAATTAAATAATTCTGCGTCTTTCTGAACTGCAATTCCAAAGGAAGATTCGATAGGAATGAAGAGTAACACAAAATCTGGGGAGTTGATTTGATAGAGTTCATGGTAATTTTTTGCAGATAAGCCCTGGATGTGTGCTTTGATAGAATTTAAATGCTGTTTAAGCTCCGCCTCTCTATCTTCATCCGTATCCGCAGTAACCAATCGCTCATAAGCCAGTAAAGAGACCTTAGAATCGATTACTATGTGTTTATCGTCCGGAAGGTCAATTATAACATCTGGTTGCATCCTGGAGCCTTCAGATGAGCTTAAACTGGTTTGTATCCTGTACTCTCTATCCTTTACTAAACCTGAGCGTTCTAAAACTCGTTCTAGTATAACTTCTCCCCAGTTTCCTTGCTTCTTGTTATCGCCTTTAAGCGCCCTTGTTAAATTATTGGCGTCTTCCTGAATTTGCTTACTCTGATCCATTAGTTGAGAGATCACTCCTTTTAGAATATTCCGCTCATCAGATTCGGCTTTGTATACTTTGTCGACTTTGTCTTCGAAAGCTTTAATATTTTCTTTTAATGGATTTAAAATAATATCCAGGTTTGCTTTATTTTGTAGCGTAAACTTTTCCGTTTTTTCTTCCAGTACCTTATTGGCTATATTTTCAAATTCCAATTTAAAGCGCAATTGCAATTCGGCTATATATTTTTCCTGCTCATTTTGCTTTTGTTGTTGAGCCAATAAGTTTTCTTCGGCTTTAATCACTTTGCTACGCTCAATCATAAAAATAGAACGGAGGTCATTTAATTCATCTTCCAGTTTTTGCTTTTCTTCTTTTAGCCAGTTTATGGCTTTTAAATTTTCCTGTTCTTTTAATTCGAGCAGCGCTGCTGAATTTTCCTGAGTCGCTGGTTTTTTAAAAAATAGAACTATAAGCAGTACTAAAATTATGATCAATAAGGGGATTAAAAAAGCTTCCATACTAATATTTTTATCAAAAATGATTAAAATCCGTGGTATTAACAAATGATGTTTATTTACTACTATTTTTTAGAAGAGCTACATCTATTGTATTTAAAGCCATTTTATTCGTTAAAAAAATATAGCCCTTGATTGTTAAAACAATGCTAATTATCTGCATAAAAGTGATTTAAATCTGCATTTAAATAAAATGGGAACACTTTTTGTTTAATAGTCGAGGGAAAACATTCATTATATAAAATGGGAAGTTATATTATTTTGATAATTCCGATACTGATAGTTAGCATGTTTGTGCAGTGGCGATTTAGAAATAGATTTTCAAAATATGCCGAAATGCAGTTAAATTCAGAGTTTTCGGGAAAGGAAGTGGCGGAGAAAATGTTGCGTGATAATGGAATATTTGATGTAAAAGTGATGAGTACGGATAAAGCTTTATCTGATCATTATAATCCTGAAGATAAGACCGTAAATCTAAGTACAGATGTTTTTTATGGAAGAAGTGTTGCCGCTGCTGCTGTAGCTGCGCATGAATGTGGGCATGCTGTGCAACATGCAAGATCTTACCATTGGTTAAAATTGAGGTCTAATATGGTACCGGTGGTTAGCATCACTTCAAATTTAATGCAATGGGTACTTATTTTAGGTGTTTTGTTAATTGCATTTACTTTTAATCCTATCGTATTGGGTATAGGTGTTGCCGGTCTTGCACTAATTACTGTATTTAGTATTATCACCTTACCGGTAGAGTTTGACGCGAGTAAAAGGGCGCTATTGTGGTTAAAAAACAACAAAGAAGTATTGTATACTACTGAAGAACATAGTCAGGCTAAAGACGCCCTCTGGTGGGCAGCTATGACGTATGTAATAGCGGCGTTAGGTGCATTGGCAAATCTATTTTACTATACCTCTGTCCTATTTGGAAGAAGTAAGTAAGCTAATTTAAGCGATAAGGGACAATCAGTTCGAATTTTGGAATATCTACAATAAAATCTGAGTTATCGGCTTCCCTATGCATGAGGTAATTTCCACTCATACTACCCATATCTGTATTCAAATTACATGCAGAGACATAAGAGTGTCTTTGACCAGGCTCAATTATTGGCTGCTCTCCTACTACACCTTCGCCCTCAACGTCTCTTTGTGAGCCATTAGAGTCGAAAATAAACCACTGTCTTCTTTTCAACTGAACAGTGTAATCTGTTAAATTCTCAATAGTAATTCGGTACGCGAACAAGAAATGTCCGGTACCTGGATTAGAATGTTCTTCCTGGTAAGTTGTTTCTACCGAAATCTTAACGCCTAGTGTAATAGCAGTAACCATTTTAACTTATCATTTAATAAATAGTTTTCAAAAATCAGGCCATTTCACCGTTAGTGAAAACATGTTGATATTTATCTGCTATTTCGTCTAAAATACTATGAATAGTATCTATATTTTCTTCTTTTACCAATTGCATTCTATAGGCTTTAAAGTCTGGTATTCCTTTAAAATAGTTGGCGTAATGTCTTCTCATTTCAAAAATACCCACCCTTGGTCCTTTCCAGGCAATTGATTTTTCGAAATGCGTTCTGCATACAGCAACACGTTCTTCAATAGTTGGTCCGGCTAAAATTTCGCCAGTATTAAAGAAGTGTCTTATTTCTCTGAATATCCATGGATATCCGATGGCCGCTCTACCTATCATAATACCATCAATCTCGTATTCAAGGCGCCAATCTGCTGCTTTTTGAATACTATCTACATCTCCATTGCCAAAAATAGGAATCTTAATTCTTGGATTACGTTTAATTTCACGGATTAATGTCCAGTCTGCTTGTCCTTTGTACAATTGTGCCCTGGTACGACCATGAATGGTTAAAGCTTGTATACCTATATCCTGCAAACGTTCGGCAACTTCTTCGACATTTTTAGTAGTATCATCCCATCCCAATCTGGTTTTAACAGTTACGGGTAAATGAGTGGCTTTAACGACAGCTTCTGTCATTTTTACCATTTTGTCAATATCTTGTAATAGTGCAGAACCGGCTCCTTTACAGGCGACTTGTTTAACCGGACATCCGTAATTTATGTCCATTAAATCAGGTCCGGCAAGCGTAGCAATCTCAGTTGCTTCGCGCATATGATCAATCTCACTACCAAATATTTGGATACCAATTGGTCTTTCATATTCGAAAATATCGAGCTTGGCTCGGCTTTTTGCAGCGTCCCTAATTAAGCCCTCCGAGGATATAAATTCGGTGTACATCATATCCACGCCACTTTGTTTACATACAAAACGAAAAGGCGGGTCGCTTACATCCTCCATCGGAGCAAGCAATAAAGGGAATTCTCCCAGATCAATATTTCCTATCTTTACCGACATTTCTCTATCTTCAAGCCAAAATTAACGCCACAAAGGTACAAATATTACAAATAATGAACTCCATACAAAACATGAAGGAAGAGAATGGCCCTTTTTTGCAGCTGTTGATACTTGTTTTTTACGCTATTGTTGGCTTGGTTGCAGTATCAATTGTAGCACTTGCGCTGATATATTTTCAATATGGTGGAAGTATTTTAAAGGATTTGAGTTGGATGACAAGTAGTAACCCCTATTATTTGCCTGCTCAAAGAATGATGTTAACTGCTCAGCAAATTGGTCTTTTCATAATCCCTGCAGTTTTACTCGCTAAAACAGAAGGGCAAAAACTGGATGTATTTTATGGTTTTGAAAGGCCAAAGGCTGAATTATTGTTTATTGTTTTGTTGATAATGGTTTGTGCTGTACCAGTTTTGGATTGGGTAACTCAGCTAAATCAAAAAATGGTATTTCCAGATGCTCTTAAAGGTATTGAAAGATGGATGAAGAATGCTGAGGATCAGGGGACAGAAACTACCAAATCGCTTTTGAAAATGAATAATATTGGGGTGTTTATTATCAATATTGGTATGATTGCTCTGTTACCTGCTATCGCTGAGGAACTGATGTTTAGGGCTGGATTGCAGCGCACGTTAGGTCGTATGTATAGAAATCCGCATTTGGCCATTTGGTTTGCGGCCTTCATATTCAGCGCTATTCACATGCAGTTTTATGGTTTTTTGCCACGATTTTTCTTGGGTGCAGCCTTTGGTTACCTTTATTTTTGGAGTGGCAGTTTGTGGTATGCTATAGTTGGTCATTTTATAAATAATGGATATGCGGTTTGTGCTGCATGGTATATGCAAAAAAACAATATACCTTTGTCGGAAGCTGATAAATCCCTGGATATGGCCTGGTATGGTTATGTAATCAGTGCAATATTAACTTTTTTGCTATTCCGATACTTTAAAAATAAAACAGAATGAAAACGAGGGCAATAACTGCTTTTTTCTTTACCATTGTGATGTTGGGCTCTATCTTTTTAGGGGGCTATACTTTTACTTTTTTTTACTTGATTTTGAGTCTTGCAGCTTTGCTGGAGTTCTTTAACATGATCAAAACTGCGGGTATCAGACCGCATAGAAACATTGCGTTGTTTGCTGCAGCATTGATATTTTTAATGACTGCTGGCTATCACCTGTTACAGTTCGAAACGAAGTTTATGTTACTGATTGTACCTTTGATTTTCTCTGTATTTATCAGTGAATTGTATAAAAAGGAGAAGATCCCTTTTTCTAATATTTCCTACACGTTTGTTGGCTTTATTTACGTTACAGTACCTTTTTGTTTTTTTTATTCCTTAGGGTTTATACAAAATCAGGCAGAATATAATTTTCATTTACCCCTATCCTTTTTATTGATGCTTTGGGCCAGTGATACCGGTCAATATCTTTTTGGGGTTAAGTTTGGTAAAACACGCTTATTTGAGCGTCATTCACCTAAGAAATCATGGGAAGGCTTTTTTGGTGGTGTATTTACCAGTGTACTCGTATCTTACATAATCTCTTTATTCTTTACGGAAATCAGCCCGTTGGTATTTGGTGGAATGGCAGTATTGATTGTTTGTTTTGGTACATTGGGAGATCTGGTAGAATCGATGCTTAAACGGAGTCTGAATGTAAAAGATTCAGGAAACATATTACCGGGTCATGGGGGCTTTTTAGATCGTTTTGACGGACTTTTAATTGCCGCTCCGGTAGTTTATGCCTATTTGTACCTGATCCTTAATTAATACTTCTTTTTCTTTAAAGGCTGTAATAAGTATTCTAGCCCATTTAATTTGATTTCATATAGTGTGGCGATCATTTCACCTAGTTTACCGGGAGGAAACCCCTCCTGATGAAACCATACGAGATAAGATTCGGGTAAATCACACATAATTCGACCTTTGTATTTACCAAAAGGCATTTGCATTGTAACGAGGTCTTGTAAAAGTTGTGGGTTCATTTTAAGGGATTTAGTTGGCTACCATTTCGAGCATTTCTACGGCCTCATCAACGGTTTTCAGGTTGTCGAAAGCAATGCGCAAGGAGTCTTTAACCTCTTTAAGGTTACATAGACGCGGATGGATTTGTGCAAAGTGCAATATTTTATTGAACATTACGGAATCAAAGAATGCCGATTGTTTATCGGTAATGAAATAGCCGCGTAAGATTCCCTTTTTAAAACTTAGTTTTTCGAAAGCAAGTTTTTTAGCTACCCATTGTAACCTTAGCACACTCAACATGGTCTTTACAGGCTCCGGAACTGGGCCAAAACGATCTTTTAAGGAAAGTTCAAAGGCTTTTAATTGTGTTTCATTTTCAATCTTAGAAAGCTCTGTATATAGGTTATATCTTTCAGTGATATTGGTTACGTAATCATCAGGAATGTAGAGTTCCAGATCCGTGTCTACCTGGGTATAATTCACAAATGGGCGTAAAGGTTCGTCTTTAAAGAGGTCCTTAAACTCATCGGTTTTTAACTCCTGAATGGCTTCATCTAAAATCTTGTGGTACATTTCGAACCCTATTTCAGCAATAAAGCCACTTTGCTCTGCTCCTAAGAGGTTTCCACTACCTCGGATATCTAAATCCCTCATTGCAATATTAAAGCCGCTCCCAAGGTCTGAAAACTCTTCAATAGCGCTAAGGCGTTTACGTGCTTCTGAAGTAAGGGTTGATAATGGAGGACTTAGCAAATAGCAGAAGGCTTTTTTATTGGATCGGCCTACCCTGCCCCTCATTTGGTGCAAATCGCTTAAGCCAAACATATGGGCATGGTTGATGATGATGGTATTGGCATTTGGAATGTCCAAACCAGCCTCGATAATGGTTGTGGCTACTAGTACATCCTTTTCTCCATTGATGAAATCAAGCATTACATCTTCCAGCTGATCCCCGTCTAACTGGCCATGAGCTATACCAATGCGTGCTTTAGGTACCAAAGTTTTAATCAATCCACCCAATTGCGGTAGATCGTTAACGCGGTTATGAATAAAAAATACTTGTCCACCCCTGTCCAGCTCAAATTGCACAGATTCCTGGATTAGTTTATCGTTAAAAACGTGCAGTTCGGTATTTACGGCCTGCCTGTTTGGTGGTGGCGTACTCATGATGGACAAATCGCGTGCGCCCATTAAAGAGAAATGTAAAGTACGTGGTATTGGTGTTGCAGTAAGGGTTAGCGTATCTACATTCACTCTTAATGCCCGTAATTTTTCTTTTGAAGTTACTCCAAATTTCTGCTCTTCATCAATAATCATGATGCCCAGGTCTTTGAATTTCACGTCCTTACTAAGCAAGCGGTGTGTGCCAATAACGATATCCACCTTACCTTCGGCCAGTTTGGCCAGAGTTTCTTTAATTTGTTTATTGGTTTTAAAACGGTTGATATAGTCGACAGTACATGGGAAATCTTTTAAACGTGCTGAAAAGGTTTTAAAATGCTGTAGCGCTAAAATTGTGGTTGGTACCAGCACTGCAGCCTGTTTGCCATTTGCAACGGCTTTAAAAGCAGCTCTGATGGCAATTTCGGTTTTACCAAAGCCTACATCACCGCACACTAGCCTATCCATTGGATGTGGCGCTTCCATATCCTTTTTTACATCGCTGGTCGCTTTTTCCTGATCTGGGGTGTCTTCATAAATAAATGAAGCTTCCAGTTCAGTTTCAAGGTATCCATCCGGACTAAAGGCTGTTCCTACCTGTGATTTTCTTAAAGCATAGAGCTTAATCAGATCACGGGCAATGTCTTTAACTTTTTTTTTAGTGTTTTTTTTCAGTTTATCCCAGGCTTCGGTACCTAGTTTATTCATTTTTGGCGCTGTGCCATCCTTGCCGCTGTATTTTGCAATCCGGTTTAAGGAGTTGATATTTACATACAGTAGATCGTTGTCGGCATAAACTAACCGAATCATTTCCTGAGTTTTACCATTTACTTCTACTTTTTCCAGACCCGCATATTTACCAATACCATGGTCTATATGGGTTACAAAATCCCCTGGCTTAAGGTCTCTCAGCTCTTTTAGGGTAATGGCCTGACTTCGCTGATAACCTCTTTTTAGCTTGTACTTGTAAAAACGATCAAATATTTGGTGGTCGGTATAAAAAGCCAATTTTTGCTGGGCATCAATAAAACCTTCTCTAAGTGGAATATTTATTGGGGTAAACTTGGCTGTTTTGTCAATATCGTCCAATATAGCGTATAAACGCTCGGTTTGCTTGGTCGATGAGCTGAATATAAAGTTGTGTAAGCCTTGCTTTTCGTTCTCTTTAAGGTTGTGAATCAGTAAGTTGAAGTCTTTGTTGAAGGAAGGCTGTGGCTTGGTCTCGAACTGAAAAACATGTTCGGTTTTATAGAAAAACTGCTTGCCAAATTCAATCAGGGCGAAATCCTGGAACATATCCCCCATCATTTTCTCATCTGTAAAAGAAAATTTGGGGTCTATCCAGTCTTGATTTTCCTGCTTTTCTTTTGCCGGAAGGGCTTTCCAAAGTTCAACGGCTTTTTTATATCCGCTTTTAACGACATCCAAGGTGAATTCGACATCTTTAAACCACAGCTGGGTATCTTTTTCTATATAATCAAGTATGCTGATGTTGTTTTCTGTGAGGTATTTAGACTGCACATTGGGGATGATTGTGAGTGTTTTTACATCTTCGACAGAAAGCTGACTTTCTATTTCAAAGGTTCGAATGCTTTCTACTACATCACCAAAAAACTCTATGCGGTAAGGGAGATCATGGGAGAACGAAAAGATGTCGACAATACCACCACGGATAGAAAACTGTCCGGGCTCGTATACAAAATCTGTTCTGTTAAAATCATAATCGAATAAAAACTCGTTGATGAAATCAATACCCAACTTAGCATTTAAGCTAATTTCAAGCGTGTTTTTTTCGAGTACAGCGCGATCTATCACCTTTTCGGCGATGGCTTCGGGGTAAGAAACCACAATCTTTCCATATTCGGAATGGTGATTTAATTCATTTAAAACCTCTGCACGAGCCAATACATTGGCGGTATCAACCTGGGTGAAATCGAAAGCTTTACGGAAGGATGAAGGGAAAAGCAATACCTCTATATCGAGTATGCTTTCCAAATCCGCAAGGAAATACGAGGCTTCTTCTCGGTCTGGAAGTATAAATAATTGTGGCTTATGTAATAGGAAATAAGTAGCCACTGCAATTGTTGCATCGGCAGAACCCACTAAGCCTTTAAGCTGAAGTTTGGTGCCTTTGCCCGCGTTAAGGGCTTTTGCCAATGCTACAATGCGCTCATCTGTTTTGTATCTGTTGATCAGGTCGCGAATGTTCACATCACAAATGTAAGGTTTATGACGGGCTTTAAATGTAACAAAGTTTCAACCAATTGATCTAAAGTTAGAAAGCTCGAAAAGAAGGATAATTTTATGCACATCCGCTGGTTTTGAAGCTTGTTTTAAGCGGAAGTGTATATCTTTAACGAATTGACAAGTTTTGTATGATGAAAATAGTAAAACGTTTGCCTTTTGAATTGATCTTTTGGATAACAGCTTTACTATTGCTGGCTACGGCCAATGTACATGACCATGGAACAGGACCACATTTTACATTATGTCCTTTGGCGAACATGGGGTTCACCTGGTGCCCAGGATGTGGGATAGGACGGTCTATTGCATATTTGTTGCAAGGCGATTTTGGGGAAAGTTTTAAGCAGCATTGGTTTGGAGTACCTGCATTGCTGATTTTGTGCAGCAGGATCCTCACGCTGATTAAAATGAATTTGAAAAGTAAAAAAGTATTGAACTTAAAATATAAGGAAGAAAGATATGTTTGATTCACCATTTATGTCGCTGCCGGGCATTACGCCGCAGGAATATTCGTATTTGCAAAGTGCAACTACAGGATTTAGCGAACAACAGTTAAGAGGTTTTTTAATGATTTATGGAAGTAAAAGAAGAAACCCTGATGATATGATATTGTATTGTATCCTCGGATTTTTTGTACCGGGATTACCTCGTTTTTTGACAAACCAAATCGGGATGGGTGTGTTGTACTTTTTTACCGTAGGTTTGTGCTTTATTGGTACGATCATTGACCTGGTTAACCATAAGAGTCTGGCTTACGAATATAACCAACGGATGGTTTTCGATAGCCTGCAAATGGTAAAAATGGGAAATATTCAATAATTAAAATCTATCGTATATTTAGTGAATATGAGGTTGTCGATTTTAATAAAGCATTTGGAGGCATTTGCGCCTTTAAATTACCAGGAGGATTATGATAATTCGGGCTTGATAGTTGGGGATCCGAATGAGGAGGTACGGGGCGCTCTGGTTGCTTTAGATTGTATTGAGAGTGTCGTAGATGAGGCAATTTTGCACAATTGCAACCTGATTATCACCCATCATCCAATCGTTTTTAAAGGACTGAAAAAGATTACGGGCAAAACTTATGTGGAGCGTGTAGTACTAAAAGCAATTAGAAACAACATTGCTTTGTATGCCATACATACCAACCTGGATCATGTACAGCACGGAGTGAACGGGGTAATTTGCAATAGATTAGGTTTAAAAAACACCAAAATACTTAGCCCTAAAGGATCACTTTTAAAGAAGTTGGTTACTTTTTGTCCAGTTGCACACGCAGATGAGCTAAGAGAAGCATTATTCGCCGCTGGAGCAGGTGACATTTCGAATTATAGCGAATGCAGTTTTAACACGGAAGGGTATGGGACTTTTAAAGGAGATGAGGATACTAACCCTTTTGTTGGAGAGCCAGGCATATTACATCAGGAACGAGAAGTTAGGCTGGAGACCATTTTTAAGGTTCAGGATGAACGAAAAGTACTCGTCGCACTATTAGAGAGTCATCCATATGAAGAGGTTGCCTACGACATTTATGCCTTAGATAATAAACTCGGGACCGTGGGTGCCGGGATGATCGGTTGGTTAGAAGAGGCGCTTGAAGGATCTGAATTTTTGCGTTTGGTAAAGCATAACATGGATGCAACGGTTATTCGACATACTCGTTTATTGCCCAAAAAGATCAGAAAAGTAGCCGTTTGTGGTGGTTCTGGAAGCTTTTTGCTGAAAGAAGCCATTGCTGCCGGAGCCGATGCATTTGTAACTGCAGATTTTAAATACCATGAGTTTTTTGATGCAGACGAAAAAATAGTGATCGCAGATATCGGACACTTTGAAAGTGAACAATTTACATCTGATTTGTTGATAGATATTATTCAAGAAAAATTTCCTAACTTTGCAATCCGTTTAACGGAGCATAACACAAACCCCATAAATTATTTCATTTAATGGAACAAACTGTAGAGCAAAAGCTAAAAGCTTTATACGAATTACAAACCCTGCATACTCAAATTGATAAAATACGTCAGATCCGTGGTGAATTGCCAATGGAAGTTGCCGACTTAGAAGATGATGTTGCAGGTCTGGAAACACGTATACAAAAATTCAAAGGCGAATTGGATGATACTGAGGATGCCATTGTAACGCGTAAAAATATGATCAAGGATGCTCAAAACCTGATCAAAAAATATGAAACTCAATTAAAGGATGTTAAAAACAACCGTGAGTATGATGCCTTGACAAAAGAGGTTGAAATACAAACGCTTGAGATTCAGGTTTGTGAGAAGAAGATCAGAGAATTCGGATTCGATATAGCTCAAAAAACTGAGATTTATGATAAAGCACTCGCTGATTTAGAATCAAGAAGAAAAGATCTTGAGATTAAAAAAGGAGAGTTGGAGACAATTACTGCTGAGACGGAAAAAGATGAGCAAGGGTTGGTTAAGAAAGCCGAGAAAGCAGAAACTTTAATTGATGAGCGTCTTTTGATTGCTTATAACAGATTAAGAGGAAATGCAAATAACGGTTTAGCAGTAGTAACTATTGATCGTGATTCATGTTCGGGATGTTTCAACCAGATTCCACCTCAACGTCAGTTGGATATTCGTCAACGTAAGAAAATCATTGTTTGCGAACATTGCGGAAGAATTTTGGTAGATGAAGCGCTTACTCAAGAAGTAGCGTCAGTTTAAAAAGTTATAACGTATAAAAAAGGGTCAGATGCTTCATCTGACCCTTTTTTATGGTTAAGTTTTTTATTGTAGTAAATAAAGTCTAGGATAAATTGCCTTAGAAACGGTAAACAAATGCATTGATATGCATACCGGCACCTACAGAAGTGAATAAGGCATACTCGCCTTTATTTACTTTATAGCCCTCAACTAAGCCTTTTCGTACCAAATCGAGTAGGGTAGGTATGGTGGCTACAGAGCTATTTCCAAGCCAGGAAATGGTCATTGGAACCAAATTTTCTGGAACAGTATCTAAATCATATAGCTTAAATACACGTTTCATGATGGCAGTATCCATTTTTCCGTTAGCTTGGTGAATAAAAACGGTCTTAATGTCTTGAATGCTTATTCCTGCCTTATCAATAGCCATTTTTACAACCTGAGGAACGTTTATTACAGCAAACTCATAAAGCTTGCGCCCGTTCATTTTTAGGTAGGCATTGTCACCTTTTTCGTCTGGATTGTTACTTTTCCCCATCACAAGTAATGAGCCGTGTGTAACGGCATGTGTTTGTGTTTTATGGGCAATAATCCCAAGGGGTTCATCGTCTTCCTGAGCTTCAAAAATGACAGCCGCAGCACCATCGGCGAAGATCATGCTATCGCGATCATGCGCATCAATGATTCTGGAGAGCGTTTCTGCTCCGATAACCATTACGCGTTTCGCATCGCCGCTTTGGATGAGGTAATTAGCCTGTATAGCTCCTTGTACCCAGCCTGGACAACCAAAAATAAGGTCGTAGGCTACGCAGTCAGGATTTTCTATCTGTAATGCTTGTTTGATTTTAGCCGCTAGAGATGGAAGAATATCCATGCGGTTACTGCCAATTTTTACATCGCCAAAATTATGGCAAAAGATGATGTGGTCAAGGCTTTCTTTATCTATTTTGGCGTCGTCAATTGCCCGTTGAGCAGCAATTGCAGCAATGTTACTGCTGACTTGATTGTCATCAATATAACGACGTTCATTTATTTCTGTAATTTCTGAGAATTTACTAATTATTTCACTGTTTTCTTTGTCAAGTTTAACGCCATTGTCGTAAAAAGAAGCGTTTAAAAAGGCATTTCCTGAGATAACATTTTGTGGAATAAAGCTTCCGGTACCCGTAATAACTGAGTGTAAGTTTGTTTTAATGCCCATTTTGAACCGTATACTGTTTTGGTGTACAGTATAAAATTAGAGTAAATAATTTAGATTAAGAAAAATCGTCAACTAAAAATACGAATAATTCTTTAGGTCCATGAGCGCCGAGTACTAAAGTTTTCTCAATATCGGCTGTTCTGCTTGGTCCGGTGATGGTGCTGATCATTGATGGAATTTGACTTCCATATTTATCTTTTATGATTTTAAATGCGTCTTTTAAATCCATGACCATTTGTCCGCTACGCGCAATTACAATATGATGGTGGGGAAAGATGCTTAGTCTACGACCAGCAGCGTTTTGATTGGAGACCATTACAGAGCCATTGCGGGCAATTAAGGCTTCGCATAGGGTTATACCCACCTCGGCCATTTCGAAGTCTTTATCGGTCTGATAAAAGGGGAATTCATAGGTGGCCAGCAGGTCTTGTAATTCCGGCTCCCAGCAGTATATTTTTCTCCAGTTAAATTTCTCTGCCAGCTGGAGGATATTCTCAATAAATTCTATTCCATTTTCACAGTAAATGAAATTGCCGGAAACAGCGGTAAGTTGTTCTGCAAATAAAATTTCCGGATATTCTCTGTGGTCTTCTTGCTCTGTATATAGAGGGGTGTCCTCTAAATTAGGATAAGGGTTGTCTCTTCTTTCCAGAAGGGCCTTTCTTATCTTTTTTAGCATGAGCTCTTTTGAAGAAATGTTTTCTTGCATAAAAAATGGATTTGCTGCCGTCTCTCTGAAGAAACGGCAGCCCCATAAATATTGTGATTAAGACTCTGTATTAGCTGGCGTGATCGGTGTAGCATTATCGCCAACACCATCATGTAATAAACCTTTGGCAGCAGGTTTCTGATCACCTGTACCATTTACAAATTCGTCGTAAGTAGTTCGGTTATCAAAAGGACGTTTACCTAAAATTTCTTCTAAATCAGCTTGGAAAAGAATCTCTTTTTCAATTAATTTTTGAGCTAGTTTTTCTAAACCATCTCTTTTATCATTCAATAATGCCTTAGTTCTGGTATATACCTCAGCGATCAATAGACGAACTTCATGGTCAATCATTTCTGACGTTTTTTCAGAATATGGCTTGTTAAAGTTGTATTCGTTTTGAGGATCGTGGAAGGATATATTACCAATGGTACTGTTCATTCCGTAGATCGTTACCATAGCATAAGCTAATTTGGTAATGCGCTCTAAATCGTTTTGTGCACCAGTAGATATTTTACCGAAGACGATATCTTCTGCAACACGTCCACCCATAGTCATACACATACCGTCAGTTAACTGCTCTGTAGTGTATAAGAATTGTTCTTTAGGCAAGTATTGTGCGTAACCTAATGCAGCAACGCCACGTGGAACGATAGATACTTTTACCAATGGATCGGCATGCTCAAGGAACCAACCTGCAATAGCGTGTCCGGCTTCATGATATGCAACAATTCGTTTCTCTTCTGGAGAGATGATTTTGTTTTTCTTCTCTAAACCACCAATAACACGGTCAATAGCATCCTGGAAATCTTGCATGTCAACAAAGTCTTTGTTGCGACGTGCAGCGATTAATGCGGCTTCGTTACAAACGTTTGCAATTTCAGCACCTGCAAATCCTGGAGTTTGAGCAGAAAGCTTTTTGGCATCTACAACCTCGTCAGTTTTAATAGGTTTAAGGTGAACTTTGAAGATCTGCTCACGACCAACCAAATCGGGTTTATCAATAGATATTTGTCTGTCAAAACGTCCTGGTCTCAATAAAGCTGAGTCTAATACGTCAGGACGGTTGGTTGCCGCAAGAATAATGATTCCTGAATCTGTACCAAAACCATCCATTTCAACCAATAGTTGGTTTAATGTATTCTCACGCTCATCATTACCGCCCATCATGCTGTTTTTGCCACGTGCACGCCCGATTGCATCTACCTCATCAATAAAGATGATACAAGGTGCTTTATCTTTAGCTTGCTTAAACAAATCACGAACACGTGATGCACCAACCCCAACAAACATCTCTACGAAGTCTGACCCCGAAAGGGAGAAGAATGGTACTTGCGCCTCGCCTGCAACAGCTTTAGCTAACAAGGTTTTACCAGTACCAGGAGAGCCGACAAGTAGGGCTCCTTTAGGGATTTTACCACCCAGATTGGTATATTTTTTAGGGTTTTTAAGGAAGTCGACGATCTCCATTACCTCTTGTTTGGCTTCTTCAAGACCAGCTACATCGTTAAAAGTAACATTTACCTGGCTTTCTTTATCAAACAGTGTGGCTTTTGATTTTCCAATATTGAAGATCTGTCCACCGCCACCGCCAGCACCACCGCCCATACGGCGCATGATAAATATCCAGAAGCCGATGAATAACAAAACAGGTAAGATGATAGTTAAGAACCAAGAGTTAAAAGAACTCTGTCTGGTTTGTATATCAGGCTGTATCTGTTGCTCAGGAGCGACATCTTTCTGAGATTCTTTCAAATCTTTACTTAGCTGGTCAAAAGAACCGGCATTGAAGTAAACAAGAGGGCCATCAGCATTGCCAAAGCTGTTTTTGCCTAAATACGGTTTATATTTAGCTCCTTTTAGCTTGTCTTTTTTAATGAATACTTCAACTTTAACTAAATCTTCATGTTTGTAGGCAATCAATTTATCTACATCGCCAGGCGCCAGCATTTGAGTTTCAAATGTGCGGTAAGGGATGGTTTTTGCAGTATCACCACTAAATAGGAACTGTAATAAAATCAGGCCTAAAATAATAGCGGCATATACCCAGAAGATATTAAATTTTGAACCTTTTTGAGGTTTTTTGGGAATATTCGGGACTCTCTTTATCAACTTGGGTTTCGTATTCGGATTCTCTTTCATCGTTAAATCAAAAGTAGGGGTGAATGATTAGGCGCTTTGATAGGAAGTAGACTGGGCATCTCCCCACAGGTCTTCGATTCCATAAAATTCGCGCTTTTCAGTTTTAAAAATGTGAACTACAACGTCAAAATAATCAAGAATGATCCAGTCGGCATGATCCATACCTTCTTTTCTCCATGGATTAGTTTGCGTTTTTTTATAGATTTCTTCTTCTACGCTATCGGCAATTGCTTTTACCTGGGTAGCAGAATCTGCATTGCAGATGATAAAGTAATCAGAAACAGAGCTGTTCAATTCTCTTAAGTCTAACCTTACTATGTCGTGTCCTTTTTTTTCCTGGATGCCGTGTACAGCTATCTCTGAGAGGTATGTAGAAAGGTTTCCAATTTTCTTTTTTATCATTAAAATATTTTAATTTTGATATAACAAATATACAATCAACACTTGCAAAATAACACTTTTCCAACATTATTTGTTGGTCAAAATTTGATCAGATTACCCGAAGTCGATTCTACTAATAACTTTTTAAAGGCAATGGTCTCAAATTCCGAGCCATTACCCGAAGGAACTGTTATTATGGCAGATAACCAGTTTGCAGGTCGTGGGCAACAGAACAACACCTGGTATGCGACCCCCGGATTGAACCTTACTTTTAGTGTTTATCTTAACCCTTCTTTCTTGCCTATAAGTAGGCAGTTTCTGCTCAATATGGCTGTAAGCGTAGGTATTAGAGAAGCGCTGACGGCTTTTCTGGGGGATTTTCTTAAAATAAAATGGCCGAATGATTTGTACTATAATGATCAGAAATTAGGTGGTATTTTAATAGAAAATATTTTATCTGGAAATAAATATAAGGCAAGTATCATAGGCGTAGGAATTAATGTAAACCAGTTGGATTTTGATTTGAGACTGTTAAACAGGCCAACTTCAATGGGTAAAATTTTACAACGGGATGTTAATTTAATTGAGCTTCTGGGGCAAATTTGCAGCCATATTGAGGGCCAGTACCTGAAATTAAAATCGGGAAACCTTAATTCTTTGCAGGAAAATTACCTTAATGGATTGTATAAATTTAGCCAAAAGGCGTTATTTCGACAGGATGGGAAGATCTTCGAGGGAGTGATTACTACAGTAACGGATACTGGTTTGCTTGTGATTCTGTCGGAGGGCGCAGAAAAGCAGTATAATTTTAAAGAAGTAGAATTTTTAAACAACATTTAAAGATTATAGCTATTTTCACGGCCTTGTATTACCATTGTTTAATCGGCTTAGAAACTAAATGAATAAAATAAAAAATATTGGAGTATTAACTTCAGGTGGCGATGCTCCTGGAATGAATGCTGCCATTAGGGCAGTTGTTAGAGCGGCAATTTATTATGATTTACAGGTTACAGGAATTTTAAGAGGATATGAGGGCTTGGTTCATGGAGATTTTATTGAGATGAACAGAAAATCCGTAGCCAACATTATTCAACGAGGAGGAACAATTTTAAAAACAGCGCGTAGTGATGCTTTTCGTACCAAGGAAGGACGTGAGCAAGCCCATGCGCAGTTATTAAAACATGGGGTAGATGCGTTAATTGTAATTGGAGGTGATGGTACATTTACAGGGGCAAACTTATTTACAAGTGAGTTTGATTTTCCAGTTGTTGGTCTACCGGGAACCATAGATAACGATTTACAGGGAACGGATTTTACGATTGGCTATGATACAGCGATTAATACCGTTGTAAATGCTGTAGATAAGATTAGAGACACCGCTGAATCACATGACCGACTTTTCATCGTTGAGGTGATGGGAAGAGATTCGGGCTTGATCGCCTTAAGAAGCGGAATTGGTGTAGGTGCAGAGGCCATTCTTATTCCTGAAGCCAATATGGGTGTGGAAGGATTGATTACACGTTTAGAAAGTGGACGTAAGGATAAGGCTTCTAAAATTGTAGTTGTAGCCGAAGGAGATGAAGTTGGTGGAGCGTTTAATGTCGGAGAGGTTTTGAAAAAGAAATTCCCGAATTACGATATCAGAGTCTCTGTTTTGGGACATATTCAGCGTGGAGGAAAGCCAAGTTGTATGGATCGTGTTTTGGCAAGCCGTTTTGGGGTTGCTGCTGTTGAAGGCGTTTTGAATGGCCAATCTGGAGTGATGGTTGGGCAAGTAAATAGAGAGCTGGTGTTTACTCGTTTTGATCATGCAATAAAGCATATAGATGCTCAGGAGGTAAGTCCCGCCTGGCTGAAGCTTGTAGAGATATTATCATTATAAAAAAGTAGCCGTCTCATAAGTCAATTATGAGACGGTTTTTTTATTGTGTTATTTTTTGAGTTATTAGCTACTTTTTTCAGATCAAAGCTACAAGTTTTGGTTGAACGTTGATTTGTGTATGCATCTATGTTCCCCGGTGTACTTTAGCATTAAACAACGATACAAAAAGCTTTACGCTTTCCATTTTTTTAAGTTGTGAGCGATGGAAAGCAACCCGACTTCTACTTCAGCCTTGCTTATCCCTTTCAATAAAAACCGTTTGAAGCCACGATTAGCTTTGATATGTGCAAATACGGGTTCTACATCGACGGGGCGTTGTTTACGATATTTAATGCCCTGCTG